>JAPLJF010000013.1 GCA_026388715.1 Deltaproteobacteria bacterium | reverse complement strand
AAGATTCTTCGTTACCAAATCGACGCTGCCATTCTATAAGAGAGAGTTCTGGCATCTTCATAACGAAACCTCCTTTATTTGCTTGGTTTCTTGGTCTTGTTAAGAAGATAATCACTTAACTGAAAATAGGGCAGAGCCATATTTATCTTTAATGAACCGCTGAACGCCGTCATCCTCGTCCCACCGCACCGACGCCGGCTGCGCCTTGGCCTAATGGTCACCATTCCTCCGGCCTGACGCTGAGCAACAAAAAAGGGGCACCTTATCCAGCGGATAAGGTGCCCCTTTTATTTCACACCCCAACAAGGGCGTTGTGAAGTGCCTTGTTAGGGAAGAACAGTACCGCCAGAGATATGCGGCGGCGTACCCCAAGTGGTAGACTTATGGGGATGACAAACCGAGCACTTGCCCAAAGCTCGGGCTGAACCCTGCAGGGCCAGGTTCTGCACGTTATCCTTGGCGGTCTCGGCCGGGGCATCGGCATGTGGCGAACCGTGACAGGTGGTGCACAGAATGCTGCCCTTGTGGCCCCGGTTGTTGATGTACTTACCCTCAAAGCTTGAGGCCCAACCACCACCGTCAGGATACGTGGTAGAGGAATGACAGCTACCCGTGACGCCCATGGCCGGTTTATTACAGCTCGGCAGGGTGGCGGCGTTCCATGGCTGTGCCGTCTGTCCGGAAGAAGCCCTCACTGACAGGGTGCCGTGGCAGGTGACACAGGTTGCGCCATCAATCTTCATTGAACCGCGATAGCACTCAATGCCGTTGCCTGGATGACAGGCATAACAATGGGTGTCGATGTTGGGATCCATGGCAACCACCTTGGCATTACCACTGTGGAAGTTATGGAGAACCTGGGAAAAGGTCAAGGTGGAAACCTTCACGTCAGCCTTGGTAAAGGTGGCGCCCGGCAGAATCTGGAAGTTTGGATGCACGTTGGCAAATCCCGGAGCAACCGTTTCACCCATGGCCGGATCAAGATGGCACTCCGAACAACGGATCGGGCCGCCTCCGCCGTCTCCATCCGGATCAAGAAGGGCAATATTGACCCCGGAAGAATTCTGCCCATGCAGTTTACCCATGGCCTGGAAAGAGCCATCCGGGGTTCTCGGGAAACCATTGGCCACCGCTACGTCCAGATGGCAATTGCAGCAGCCGCCAAAGGCGACGGGAACCGTGGTTGCCGTGGTGGCCAGGGTAGCGCCGGCAGTGTTCTTGACCGTGACATTGGCGGTCAGATACGGCGTCCGGTTTGGCCCGCCCAGCGGGTCGGTCATCACGTCGGTGGAGGTGCCGGTCACCGGCGGGAAGGCCGGAATACCGGTGGCAATCCAGGACTTCGAAAGGGCATCATACTTCATGGTACCGGACAGGCCATTACCGGTCAGACCCACGACCTTGCCACCTACCAGCGGCTGGTAACCGGGGAAAATCTTCGGTGCATAGGCAATCCAGGTAGAAAAGTACGCATCGTTAATCAAACCAGCATCGGTATTTTCGACCATCTGGTAGGTAACGGTAATGCCGGAGGTCGGCAGGACCGGATCATTGGCGCCGATCTGGAGCACCTGGGCGCGAATAGTATTGAACGGCGGCAGAAGCAAAAAGCTTGAAGAAGTGGGACAAGCGCAATGCATGCCCAGATCATTATAGGCGATAACCTTATAGGTGGTCGCCTTGCCGGGTTTCCCCCCGGTCGTGGAGTCGGGCTTCCCCGCCATCGCCGTCCCGGCGATGAGGCCGACAAGCGACAACTGCAAAACGGCTCCTCCGATAAATATTAATTTTTTCTTCATTCCAAAGTCCTCATTAAATTTTGTTACAATTGTATTATAAAATGGCATGATATGATTTTTATTTGTGCAAACGTGTGCGAGCGAGCCTCCTTTTGTCTTTGTTAATGGATAGCCAGGCAAAGATGATGTCCTACTGAAATAACCAGTGATGCCAACAACTAAGCAAAATGGATGCCACATCCTCATCAAATAGGCAACACATTGATTTTGTGTGAAAAAACAAATGATTGAGCTGCTACCGATTTCTGAAAACATGATAAGTGTATGGTTTTTCCTTCAAGGGGAGCCCGCTCACGGCTCGCAAACGGGGAGACAACTGCGCTAATTAAGCAGGTTATGTGGAATGTATGGATTTTCCTTCATATAGAAAGTCGAGCTGCTGCCGATCTCAGGATGCCAGTGTAGGCAGGGTTATCCTTTCAGGAAAAACCCTGCCCACAGTACATAAACAGAAGACAACTGTGGTAATTAAGTAAGGTGTACGGCGTGTATGGATTTCCCTTCATGTTAGAGGAAAGTGTCTGGCAGAGGAGGGCTATTTCTTGAAATCGCCGGGATTTAACCCGTGCTTTTTGAACAGGGCGTAAAGGTCGGCAATGATCGCGGCATTACTGACAACGCCTTCCTCGAAAGAAAAGCGGCTAGGTGATGCCGGTTAAGTCAGTATTTATAGGAGGTATATTGATCTTGGTAACGTTTGAGCTCAGCCGAACAGCGCGAATCGGCTTCGGCTGGAACGAATTGTCAGGCCTTTTTTACTTCCGGGAATAAATGTTTGCTGATTACAGAGGGCAGTTTCTTCGGCGATTGAATGCGCAGTTGTTTATTGACATTGAATCTGCCAAACACAACTTCAATATCCTTGGCTGTCACCCCGAATTCTTTGGCCAGGAATCGGACCATATGATCGGTTGCTTTGCCTGCCACTGGCGAGGCAGTGACACTCACTTTGAGCTGATCACCTTTGGCCTTGCCGATAGCATCCTTTTTGGCGCTGGGTTTACCGAGAATATTGAGCACCAACGTTTCACCATCCCAGGCACAGAAAGAATTTATTGCCGATTCTTTACGCGCCACTCTCCCTCCGACCTGCATTGATTTTTGCCAATCTTAGGATTGGCGCTTAAATTCCTAACGTTGAGTTCACCGGCCTGGGTCAAGCTTAAACTTGTCAACTTGAAAGCCTGACCCCGTTAGCTTTTATTTCTTGACAACCGGAGGCTATATAGATGTTAGGTCAATGGTTTTACGGCCTCAATAGTTGCCGAAACCACATAGTCCTCAATCTTGCTTCCCGGCATCCAGTCTCGGATAAATGTGCGACTTTCAGCTTTTGGTTTGATCTGTATGTTCTCAAATCCAGTTTGATGCAACATAGACTCGAGCTCCCGGACAGGGGATGCACCCGCTATACATCCGGTGTGGAACCTCATATCTTTCTTAAGGTTATCGGGCAGTTCAGCGGTGGCAACAACATCGGAAATCGCCAGCCGTCCACCCGGCTTCAAAACGCGAAAAGCCTCGCTGAAAACCCTTTCTTTTTCAGGAGAAAGGTTGATCACACAATTCGAAATGATGACATCAACAATCCCATCGGCAATCGGAAGGTTTTCCAGCTCTCCCAGTCGAAAATCGACGTTCCCGAAACCGGTATTCTCCGCGTTCCGGCGGGACTTGGTGATCATTTCCGGCGTCATGTCAACGCCGATGACATGTCCCTTGTCTCCGACGGCCTGTGCTGCCAGGAAACAGTCGAATCCACCGCCGCTACCGAGATCGAGCACTGTTTCGCCGGGTTGCAAGGAGGCGATGGCCTGCGGATTGCCGCACCCAAGCCCCATGTTCGCTCCTTCCGGCACAGCAGTCATATCCTTGCCGGAATAACCCAAGCCAAGCGAAATATCCGCTGCCGTTACATTATTGGGTGTTCCACAACAGGATGAGGGTGAACAACCACAACCGGCCATCCCTGATGTTGCAACTTTTCCGTAATTTTCCCGAACCGCACTGCGAATTTTGTCATTTTTTTGTTTGTCCATTTGAATCTCCTCTATAGGGTTTAAGGGTTTATGAGCAACGCTCACCTTATAGACGGAAAAAAACCAAAAAAGACGCAAACAATCGGTATCCGGTGGTCAACATTTTTCACAAGCTCCGCCCTTTCGTTCGTAATTAGAGAGCCGGCCACTATGGTCGAACTCAAGCCGGCAGCATTCTTCCAGCATATTTTTCAAAAGGGTACGCCCTCTTTGTACTCGGGATTTGGCGCCAGAAAGCGAAGTGCCCTGCATTTTGGCAACTTCCTTCTGCGTCAATCCTTTTAATTCAGAAAGAATGACTGCCTCCCGATAATTATCGGGCAACTGTTGTATCATGGGTTGCAGGCATTCCGACAACTCTTGTATGGCCTTTTCTCTGGCATCAATTTCGGGTTGTGAAAACCACTCAGGAATATCTACGGTAGGATTCTGCGACCTGAAATAATCGATGATAGCATTACGTGCAATTTGGTAGAGCCAACTTTTCAGCTTTGTCTTGTCCTTTAAGGAAGCCAAACCGGAATGCATTTTCAAAAACACATTCTGAAGAATGTCATCGCTCGTAGCATCATCAGAAACTTTGCTCCGAACAAATGCTCGAAGCTTTACATGATATTCTTGCCAGAGTTTTTCTGATATAATCATTATTGGTCCTCTATGGGCCTAACGCCGAGCTCAGTGGGAGCCGGCTTTTTCAGCGATCCACTGCAGCGCATAGTTAAGCCTCTCTATCCTTTCTATACCATTTTTCCATTCTGTACCATGCCGTTAGCGCCATGAAACAGAGTGACGGCACCATAACCCAAACGAATTCACTTTTCATGACACTAATGCCTCTGGGCGTGAGGAATCGTCTCAGGCTGAGTGGTGATACCTCAATCGGCCGCCACGGGAGAAAGTACCTGCTGTTGCTGAATGGAGAAAAGAACGCAATTCCGAGACCTCCGTTGGTCATGGCATCGAGGACGTCATGTACAAGCCCACTTGCGAATAACAATCCGAAAAGAAGGCACCTTCTCTTTGTTGACTTCTCCTGAACGAACAAAGAGGCTATCAAGCCAAGAGCGGCAGCAAAGACAATGCTGTGAGAAAACCCGCGATGACCAAGCCAGTGTTGATACGGTATGCCAAGCTTAAATCCGATTGCGTCGATATCCGGGGCAACTGAGCAGAGGATGGACAGGATTCCAATCCTTAGCCATTGCTGTTTCTGAGAAATTGTCAAACCCAAAGTTATTCCTGCCACCGCATGTCCAATGAATGTTGGCACTAATTCCTCCTTTTCTCGCTTGGGCTTAACGGGGCGCTAACCTGCAGCGGGGTTGTTACCGCTGTCAGCGTTGGGTTTAATTTCACTCTGACCCTTGATATACTCTAAAGTTCACCGCGTCCACTCAAGTGCTTGGTTGGCCATTTTTTTATTTGCAAAGGGATGTTTTGCCTGCTATTCTAATTTTGTGTGACTTTTTCACAAATTATGCAACTTAAAATGGTGATTGCTATGTTGATAGAATTTAGCGTAGGTAATTATAAATCTTTTAAAGATATTGTTACTTTTAGCATGGTGGCAGCTAATTTAATATCTAAAAATAAAGAGTTAGATGAATCCAATATTTTTAATTATAAAAAATCCATAAATTTGGTGAAGGCAGCGGCGTTATATGGCTCAAATGCTAGCGGGAAAAGCAACTTTATCAAAGCAATAGTCTTTATGCGTGATTTTGTAATCAATTCTTCTAAAGAAACTCAGGCTACGGAAGAAATTAGAGTCGAGAACTACAAACTAAGTACCTCTACAGAAAAACTGCCATCATTCTTTGAAATTATTTTTGTTATTAATGATACAAGATATAGATATGGGTTTGAAATTGACAAAAATATAATCCATTCAGAATGGCTATATCGTGCGAAAGATAGGGAAACCAATCTTTTTTATAGAACGAAAGAAGAGATATCACCTAAAGGTACATTTTCTGAAGGTAAAGGCTTAGAATTAAAAACAAGACAAAATGCCCTATTTTTATCTGCTTGTGCCCAATGGAATGGGAAAATATCGACAGAAATACTTAAATGGTTCAAAGATTGTGGAGTAATATCCGGACTTAGTGATTTAGGTTATAGGCATTATACAGAAAAACAGCTAGAAAACCCTGAGACAAAAAACAAAATTTTGGATTTTATCCGTGAATTTGATTTTGGTATTTCAGGTTTAAATGTAAAACATACTTCGATCACCGCAGATTCATTACCTAAAGGCTTCCCCGAACCTTTACAAAAATTATTATTGGAGCAAGGGGGGGATAGAACTACTGTATTTACTACCCACAAAAAGTTTAATGATAACAATGAGCACATTGACGATGTACTGTTTGATTTAGATAGTAACGAATCTGATGGCACTCAAAAAGCATTTTCTTTTTCTGGCCCATTATTAGATGTTCTAACGAACGGTTTGGTTTTGTTCGTTGATGAATTAGATGCCAGGTTTCACCCAATAATTACTCAAACAATTGTGCAAATGTTTCATGATAAGCGCCTAAACCCCAAAAATGCTCAGTTGATATTTGCAACTCATGATACAAATCTTCTCGATAATAAATTTTTTCGCAGAGACCAAGTGTGGTTTATGGAAAAAAACAAATATGGAGCCACTGACTTATATTCATTGGTAGATTTTAAAGTCAGAAACGATGCTTCTTTTGAGAAAGATTACATTGCTGGAAAATATGGGGCTATTCCTTTTTTGGGTGGTCTGCAACGTTTGGGAGATTGAAACATGCGTCAAAAAAGTTTTAGCAATCTCAAACGAAGGAAAAACTTCAAACTTGTCCGTAAGAATTTTCTTATTGTCTGTGAAGGCGAAAAAACAGAACCAAATTATTTTAGCGGCTTTCGGGTATTAAAGAAGGTTTTCGATGTTATTGGCTTTGGAGCTAACACAGAAAGTCTTGTAAAAAAAGCTATTGAATTAAGAGATAACGAGAGAATATCTTACGATGAGGTATGGTGTGTTTTTGACCGCGATTCTTTCCCGGTCCATAATTTCAACAATGCTTTATTATTAGCAAGAAACAACAATATACATGTTGCATACTCAAATGAAGCTTTTGAGATTTGGTACTTGTTGCATTTTTATTTTCATGATGCGGCAACAAGCAGAAAACAATATAAGAAAATGTTAACAGATCGACTTGGATTCCCGTACAAAAAGAATGATTCTAATATGTATGATCATCTTCTCCATTTGCAAGATACAGCAATAAATAACGCTATTAATCTGCTCAATTCCTACGCCATTCATAACCCCTCAAATGATAACCCATCAACTAACGTTCATCTTTTAGTTCAAAAATTGAACGAAAATTCTGTTTAATGTGGGAGTGACCAACGTTGAGTTCACAGTTGGGGAGTTATTCCCGCAAACTTTGTTAAAGGTGTCATTAGCATTTATTTATTTATTCGTAATTTAAGGGAACCTTATCTCAAGGTTCCCTTAAATTTTATTTACCGAAATTGCAGATAGGGTACTGGCAATTTTTGCAATTGCGGCAGAGTCCGCCATGGCCCATGCGGGCAAATTCCTCCCGGCCGATGCGCTCACCGGTCAAAATGCGGGGCAGGATGAGATCAAAGATCGTGATCTTGTGAAACATGCCGCAGGCAGGCAGGCCCAGGACGGGGATATCTCCGATCCGGCCGCTGAGAAACATGGCGCCCGGCAGCACCGGCGAGCCATAGACCGTATCGGTGGCCCCGGCCTCTTTGATGCCCATGCGGGTCACATCGTCGGGGTCAACTGACATGCCGCCGCTGGTGATGATCAGGTCGGCGCCCGCATCGATGCAGCTATGAATGGCCTCACTGATCTTGCTGATGTCGTCCGGGGCAAAGACGACCTTGATCACCTCCGAACCCAGGGCCGTGAGCTTGGTGCGCAGAACCGCCTCAAACCTGTCCTGGATCCGTCCGTGGAAGACCTCATTGCCGGTAATAATCAGACCGGCCCTGGCCTGGCGCAGGGGTTTGACCTCAATCACCGGGGCACCGGCCCTGGCAATGGCCACGGCCTCATCGACCAGGGCCCGCGAGGAGATCAGGGGGATCAGGCGGGTGCCGGCAATGGTCTCGCCCTTTTTCACCGGGGTGTTGGTGTGGAGGGTGGAGCACATCACCTCGCCCAGCATGTTGAAACGGTAGAGGGCGTCGACGTTGATCTTCAGCAGGCCGTCGCGGTCGGCGATGATGGTAATCTTGCCCTCCACCGGTTCCGACGAGCGGGTGACCCCGTCACCAATCAGGGCGGCGGCCAGTTTTTCCGCGGCCTCATTCTCATGGATCTCTTCCGGTCCCAGTTGCAGGACATAGATATTGTCCTTGCCCAGACGTTTGAGGTGGTCAATATCTTCGGCCCTGATGATATGGCCTTTCTTGAAGGCGCGGCCCTTGAATCCGTCTTTGACGATCTCGGTGACATCATGGGGCAAGACCATGCCCACAGCCTCTTCCACGGCGATTGTTTTTTTCATTATGGTTCCTGAAGGTGTGTTTTTGATAAGTTAATGAGAGTGTTATACCCCTCGTGACAGATGCGGCCAGATCAGGGTGTGCAATTGCAGTTGCAGGCGGACAGCCAGTTGATCCTGGAGGATCCAGGCCGCCAGATCTGCCGGGCTGAGTTGGCCTTTTGCCGGAGAGAAAAGGACGGGGCCGCTTGCGTTCAGGGCGTGTTGGTTCACCAGATCCCGCGCCCAGGTATAATCATCTCTGCCGGTCAGAACGAATTTGATCTCACAGCTGCCCGGGATGTTTTTGTTTCTGGCCCTTGCAGCGGCAATATTGCCGCCGGCCAGGGAGTCTGCCGACCCGCTGTCCGGGGTCTTGATATCCATGACCACAATCACCTCCGGGGCAACCGTGGCGATCGGCAGCGAGCCGTTGGTCTCAAGCAGCACGGTCCGGTTCCTGGCCACAAGCTCCGCCATCAGCGGGAAGACATTTTCCTGGAGCAGGGGTTCGCCGCCGGTGATCTCGACCAGAGCCCCCGGATAGCCGTCAACAAAAGAGAGGATGACGTCAAGGGCCATGGCTGCATGGGCCTCTTCGTAGGTGTACCGGGCGTCACAGTAATGACAGCGCAGGTTGCATCCGGACAGCCTGATGAAGACGCAGGGCAGTCCGGCATAGGTGGACTCGCCCTGAATGGAATAAAAAAGCTCGGAGATATTTAGGAGCCGTTGCGAAATTTCCTGTGTATCCTTAACCATTTCGTTACGGCTCCTTATGCCGTTCTTGCCATTCCGATGACATCATTATTTTCTTATAACGGTCAAGCGTTAGCGCTTGGGCCATAATAAGTCAATCCTGAGTTCTCGGTTTCCCGTACCTCTATGCTGTAGAGACGGTAGCGGTCATGCTGCAGGCTCTCCTTGAGCTGGTCAAATAAATAAACCGCGATATGCTCAGATGACGGGTTCTGGCTGAGAAAGGCGGGATGCTCATTGAGGTCGCGGTGATCGAGTTCATCGACCACGACGTTGACCTTCTGTTTGAGGATCTTGAAATCGATGCCCATGCCCAGTTCATCGAGTTCGGTGGCCCGGACCGTGACCTGAACGTTCCAGTTGTGGCCGTGCGGGTGTTCGCAATTGCCGGGATACTCCCGCAGGTGGTGGGCTCCGGCGAAATGGGTCTTGATAAAGATGTCAAACATGGGTGTTCCTCCGTGGCTATTTTTCCAGGGTGATGGCGGCTGTTTATTATTCAACAGGACACGGCTGAAAACCTTGGAAAATTCATGACTGAAATGGTAGGGTGTGCCAGAAACTCAAGGTCAAAGTGACCAAACACACATATTGTAGCAGAAAAGGAGTGAAAGAGCATGGCCTTTATTGCCCCTCTTAAGGGAGTACATTTTAATCCGCAGAAGGTTGGAAAACTTGATGAGGTCGTGACCCCGCCGTACGATGTCATCAACGCCAGTGGTGTTGATGCGTATCGGGCCAAAAATCCCTATAGCATGATCCGTCTGGATATTGTCAAGAATCCGGGCGCAGGCGATGCCAGTGCTGCGCGCTACCAGGAAGCGGCCGACCTGTTCAAACAGTGGCTGGATGAAAAGGTGCTGGTGCGTGACCCGGTTCCCGGGATTTATCTCTATCATACCGAGTATTCACACCCCTCCGGAAAAAGGCTGACCCGCAAGGGTTTTGTCTGTCTGGTCGGTCTGGCCGAGTTTGCGGAAGGCGTGGTCAAGCCCCATGAACAGACCTTTGATACGGTTATTGCGGATCGTCTGCGCCTGACCGCCACCTGCAAGGCCCAGTTCAGTCAGATCTTTTCCCTCTATTCCGATCCGGACAATGACGTGCTGACCCTGCTTGAACAGCAGGAACGTGAGCCGGTCGGTTCCGTGACCGATGGCGACGGCTGTATCCACAGCCTGTGGCGGGTGACGGATCCGCAGACCATCAAGGATGTGCAGCGGCAATTCCTGGACAAGTCCCTCTATATTGCCGATGGCCATCATCGCTACACCACGGCCCTGGCCTATCGCAAGATGGTGCGTGAGACCAAGGGCGAGCTGGCGGCAAATGATCCCGCCAATCATATCATCATGTATCTCTGCCCCATGGAAGATCCCGGCCTCTCCGTATTGCCCACCCACAGGCTGTTGCGGTGGCCAGGCAGGTTGGAGATGGCGGGGCTGCTGAACTGTCTTGATCAATATTTTCACTGTGAGGAGATCAATGGCGGCACTCGGGAGGCGCTGATCAGAGGGGTGCTGGCGCGGATGGGTGAGCTCGAGCGTCTGTCACCCGACAAAAGTTCCTCCACCTTCGGGGTCTATCATCCGACCGATGACCGATGCTTTCTGCTCAGCCTGAAACAGGAGGCCCGCGATGTCCTGGCCGGACGTCCGGAACCGCTGCGGGATCTTGATGTGGTTGTCCTTACCGACATCATCATGGACAAGGCCCTGGGGCTTGATCACCATCGCTGCGAGCAGGAAAACCTGATCGGTTATTACAGTAATCCTGACGAGGCCCTGGAGGCGGCGGTTAAGGAGTCTCTCGCCGATGACAAGTTCACCCCTCTGCTCTTTGTCATGAACCCGACGCGGGTCGGGCAGGTCCGGGATGTGGCCGACCACAATCTGATCATGCCCCATAAATCCACCTATTTTTATCCCAAGATCATGACCGGTCTGCTCTTCAATCAGTTGGTCGATGGTGAGAAGATAGACAGGCTTTCATAGCCAGGCACTCCTGAATGGACAATGACCAGGCTGGCCAAGATGACACGATAAGTTGTGACACCCTGTTTGAGGGGAGGGTGCACTGCCTGCAACATCGATCCGGCTACCGGTTTTCCGTTGATGCGATCCTGGCCGCCCATTTTTCGCCGCCGTTGCCAGGGGCCACCGTCCTTGATCTCGGCAGCGGCTGCGGGGCCATCGCCCTGATCTGTCTCTATCGCTGGCAACAGCAAATTGCCTCTGTCTCCTGCCTTGAGTTGCAGCCGGGGCTGGCGGGACTTGCCTCCCGCAACATGGCCATGAATGGATATGCGGGCCAGATGGAGGTGGTGCAGGGAGATCTGCGCCATATCCTCGATTTTTTTCCGGCCGAGACCTTTTCCCAGGTGATCTGCAACCCGCCTTTTTATAAAAAAAATTCCGGCAGGCCCTCTCAGGATCAGGAATCCTTCATCGCCCGCCATCAGGCGCACTGCACCCTGCAGGAGGTGGTGGCCGCTGCCGCGGCTGTGGTCAGGAATCGCGGCAAGGCGGTCTTTGTCTATCCCGCCACCGGGCTGAACTCCTTGCTTGTCGCCCTCCATCAGCACCATCTCGTTCCCAAGCGCCTGCAGACCATTTACAGTTATCCGGATGCCGCTGCTCCCGCCCGGCTTGTCCTGGTCGAGGCCGTCAAGAATGGCGGCGAGGGCATGCAGATCATGGCCCCGTTTTATATCTACGAACGGCGTATGGGCGCATACAGCCCAGGCATGCAGAGGCTTTATGCTCCCGACTGGATGAGGGGAGAGGAAGTTCTCTGTGGTTGAGGTGTCCTCTGCTGTTGTTTTTTGAGTTCCAGTTACGGCAATTTTTACCATCCGCCACCGCCACCCCCTCCGCTGCTGCCGCCTCCACCGCCACCGGAAGAACTGCCGCCGCTCGAACTGCCTGGTGCGGAGACACCGGCTCCGACTGCAGCCGCTGCCGCCGCCCATGCCCCGCTGGCTCCAGCTCCGCCAAACGATCCTCCCCCGCCGGTCCAGGCTGGTCCCCCGCTGCTGCTGCCTGAAAAGGATGCGGACGACGATGAATGGCTTCCTGTATCCATGCTGGTGATTGTCTTCCCGTGTGAACGGAACCAGGAATCGACATTGGCGCCAAGGCCGAAGGCAAGGATGTAGGGAAACCAGTCGTCGTCCAGATGGGGGGTGGGGGAACGAAGTTGTTTCATGAAGTAGGCGCGGGCCGAGAGCAGTTTTTTGCGTACCGCAATTTTTTCCGGCGCCTCGTCAATGCGAAGCGCGTTCAGGATCAGGTTGAATATCGCAAGATTCCAGATGACCGCCGCCATGAGCACCGGGGCGCGGAAGAGAAATGTCGGAGCCTCCAGGAGATAGTAGGATGTCATGACAATAGGCGGAAGAACAAATGCGATGACAAGGGCAAATCGCAGGGTCATATCGTTGATTGCGCGCGAGTTGAAACGGGCCGCAACCGTGGCCAGGGCTAAAGAACAGAACCCGAGGAATCCTTCACTGGCGGCAAGTCCGCCATCGTTGCTGCCGCCCCACACACCGGTCACTACCAGCAGCGCGAATGCGGCAGGCAGGGCGATCAGGTCAAACTGCCAGTTGACCGGTTTGGTCTTTTCGGTCCATTTGGGCAAATTGTTAAGCTGTTGTTCAACCGGTTTTTGGATGATTGCCGCAAGATCAAGCCCGCTGCTCTTGTAGTGCTCCTTGATGGCATTCGTATCGGTGTTGACCCGGCGATTAAAGAACAGCTTGTTGATCACACTGCCGTGATAGCCGGTTATACTGCTGCGATCTGCCAGCAGCTCCATTGTCATTATCGGTTTGCGCAGGAAACGGGGCTGGATACCGGTTTTGATCTTTTTGTCATGCTCCAGCGTGGCAAGGATAGCGGCGATTTCCGCAGCGCCGACTTTCCCGTCCCACGCAGCGCCGATGACTTCCGGCGGCAATGAAAAGACAGTTTTTTCCAGCCATGGCTCATCAACTGTTGCAAGGGGAACGAGATTGCCGATACGTCCTGCCTTGCGTTCCAGGGCAAGAAAACGAAGAAGGAGCGCCCCCAGTCCGGCTGCCAGCAGCACGAGCAGTACCTGTCCTATCCAGGGAGAAATCGGAACGATGACACTGGCCGGGGCTGCCGTCCCGTGATATTCCAACTCGCCGCGAACGATAACACTTTTGCCCGGTTCAAGATTGTCCTGGTTGATGGTCAGAGGCGAGTCGATCCCGCTCCACAGGGGGTCAATGGTGAAATGCAGCGTGAAGTGGTTGATATTGCCTTGCCGGTCGGGAAACGCGAAATCGTGGGCCAGCTTGAAATGGTTGTTGCGACCGCGCAGAACGCCGCTGAGGGTGTAGCGGATACGGTAGGTGAGTTCCGTGTTCGCAAACTCGGGATCTTCAGGCAGACGGCTGCGCCAGCGGAGTGTCGAGTTGTCGAGCAGATCATAATGATCGACAGCAGTAATGTTTCCGCGGGTGAGCGGAATGATTCGCGTGCCGTCAATACGGTCGGCCCCTTCGAGGTGCAGTGACTGGCCGGCGCGAATATTGAACTGCCGTTCGCCCCCGTTCCAGTCGCCATCAAAGATATAGGTTTGGGTTTCGGAGACATGCAGAAGCCCGTTGCCGTCGAGTTGGGCCTCTACCGCTATTGCAGGCCAGTAGAGCGATTTTGACTGTGCGGTTGATGCCGCGAGGAGCAGGGTGAGAAGCAGAAGCAGACGATGAAGCATAGGCGACACCTTGGTGACAGGAAAGTGGAGGCGGAAAGTGAGTCTGTTGAACCTTCTGTCTCAGATTAAAGGCACAGAATCTTAAAGTCAAGAAGTGGGAGCCGGATTTTGAGACGAATTTGGCCGGGACGATTGAGTGAAACCTCAGCCGTAGCAGCGCTACAGCGAGTATTTTGCGATTGAGGAGCGGTCAAAGACGGCCAAAATCCGGATGCGAGCACCAAAGACTTATTTTTACGAACAAGCTCTTAATTAAATTTGTAGCAGTCGGCGTCTTTCAGACTTGCCAGGAAATCGGACATCAGCTTGTTTAATGCCGCCTAACCTTTGCACCTTGACAGGGAGCGCATAACGACACATTTTTCCTTATATCATCAGTGTACCCATTCTGAAAATCCCTTGCATGAGGAACAGAGCCATGAATACCTTTATCGTCACCTGCCCATCCTGCTCCGGTAAGAACCGGATTCCAGGTGATCGCCAGCACCTGCATCCCAAGTGCGGTAAATGCGGGGCCCCTTTGGATCTTCGGCAAAATGCCCAGCCCATCGAATTGACGGATCATGAATTTCAGAATTTTCTCGGCCGGGCCACCCTGCCGGTGATGGTTGACTTTTACTCCCCGACCTGCGGTCCCTGCAAGTCCCTGGCCCCTCTGATCCACCGGCTTAACCGGGAATACCTGGGCCGGGTCCATATCGCGACCCTTGACACTTCCCGGCATCCCGGTACGGCCGGCCACTACCAGATCCGTGGGGTGCCCACTCTTCTCTTTTTTCAGAACGGCCAGATGATTGATCAAGTGGTGGGCGCTCCCCCCGAACCGCAGCTCCGGCAGAAACTGGAACAGTTGGCCGGAAATCGTCGATGATTCCTGCCTGTTTTGAATTTCAGGGATGAGCGGATTGCATGGTTGATTCAGCTATCAGTATAACCGGTTAACTTTTCTCAAATTTTTTAATTTTTTCGCTGATCATCAAGGCCTTGTCACAGTGGGCGCCTTCGCGGGGGTTGCAGTCGAGGAGGATGCCCATCACCCTGTCGGCGGCCCGGTAGCAGTTGGCGTCTTCCAGCCTCCCCAGGAGATCGGACATCAGCTTGTTAAATTCCATGCACTTTTTGTAATCGGAAGAGGCACGCTGGTGCAAGGTGCATGCCTTCTCCAGGTCTGTTTGAACATCTTCAGGGATTGTTTCAGCCATAAGGGCAGGTCCTTTTTTATACTCCGGAGCAGAAGATGTGCAGATTGCGGTTCGTTTTCAGAAAAAAGAGTAACTTACCAGAGTATGTGCCTGCACCTGTCTGACAGGTTAATATTGAGCCAATTTTAATCAAGAAATCAAAGAGATAACAATCATGAATGGCATGAACCGGAAAGATATAAAAGCCGGCCTTCGGGTTTGCATCGTCTTAAAAGAGGACCAGCGATCCGGTAACCTCACCGCAGGAATCGTAAAAGATATTCTGACAAAATCCCCGACCCATCCCCACGGCATTAAAGTCCGCCTGGAGAGCGGGGCAGTGGGGCGGGTCAAAGAGATTGAAGGTTGAAAATCAGAACCAGGAACCGATCCGAAACCAAGCAAAGGGATCAAGCCGATCCTTGACTCCTGGCCGTGAGCGTCACCCCTTCGCCGTCCGGTTCAAGAATAAAGGGACAACCCTCGCTCAGATCTTGCACTTGCCGCTGTCGATCTTCGGGAAACCGCTCAGGTTGAAGCTCTGGCCGCAACCGCAGGTGGTTTTGGTATTGGAATTCGTGAACTGCAGGCCGCCATTGATCAGCTCGTTGGAGTAGTCGATGACCAGACCGTCCAGAAATCGGACACTCGCGGCATCCGTAACAATACGGATCGCCCCGGCCGTATGGACCACACTCTCGCCATCCTTCATCTCGCTGGCAATTTTTGCGCCGTAGGTCAGACCGGCACATCCACCTTCCTTGACGACGACCCGCAGGAACTGGCCTGCCGCCAGCTTGCTGTTCAGTATCGCTTCTGCTTTTTCTTTAATAGTGATATTCATGAAATCCTTCATAGTTAATTTTTAATAATTTTGACAATAATATTGGCAGGCCACAGAGGAATGTCAAGGTGCCAGGCGATCAATAGGCGGCGCCACAATCCAGACAAGAGAGGCCATGACATCAGTATGATGGAGATCAACGAAGACAGAACCTTGCCCCGTCTCGATAGCCTGGCACCGGAGAATTTGAATGGAGGCGATGGCCGCCGGCTATTCGTTCTTTTTGGCCGGCGTCTTGGCCGGACGATCCCCTTTTTCAATTTTTTTCTGCCGCTCGGCTGAGGGCAGGTGCAGGTCCATGGGCAGACCCTGGGTGGAGAGGATGAGTATGCGCGGCTCGTCATCGATTCGGACCGGCTGCGGCAGGATGCGCAGTTGCAGCAGGGTCTGAATCTGCCTGGCCGTCAGCGCTATCCCTTTACACTCCGGCTCCAAAACAAAGGGACAACCATCTTGCCAGGCGGAACAGCCGTAGGCCCTTTTCCCTTTGATGACCTCTTTGCCGCAGAGCGGACAGCTGCCCCAGCGCGCAGGGTCAAGCCGTCGGGCGGAGCCGTTGTGGATCAGGGTGCGGATATAGCCGCTGATCCCGTCCATAAAGGCATCGGGGTCGAGCTGACTGCGTTCAATCTGTTTCAGTTTTTCCTCCCATTCACCGGTCATTTCCGGCGATTTGAGTAAGGGGTCCTGGATAAGGGCAATCAGGCAGCGCCCCATATCGGTGCCGCGCAGCTGTTTTTTTTCGCGCTGGATATAGTTGCGGCGCAACAGGGTCTCGATGATGGCGGCGCGGGTGGCGGGCGTGCCGATGCCGCGTTCCTTGAGCGCCTCGCGCAGGGTGTCGTCTTCGACCAGTTTTCCGGCCGCCTCCATGGCGCCCAGCAGCGTGTTTTCGGTAAAGTGACTGGGCGGTTTGGTCTTGCCTTCGCGCAGGGACGGCTCATGCGTCCCGGTTTCGCCTTTGGTAAAGGCAGGCAGGGCCTGGTCGTCGGTAGCGTCCTGGGAAATTTTCTTTTTCGGGAAGAGGGCGGTCCAGCCGGGCTCGACAATCTGCGTCCCTTTGGCCTGAAATTTCACCTTGGCGCTGATGCCGTCGACCGTGGTGATATTTTTGATGCAGACGGGATAAAAGGCAGCGATGAACTGGGTGGTAATCGCCTCGTACACGAGCTGTTCATTTGCGCTTAAGCTTCGCGGCCTGACGCCGGTGGGGATGATGGCGTGATGGTCGGTCACTTTGGTGTCGTCGATGATCCTTGTCGTGAACGGCAGTTTGGCGAGGTTGAGCGGTGCGATCTGCTCGGCCCGGATGGCCTTGAGCTGTTCCATGATCTTGGGAATGCGCGGTTTCAGGTCGTGGCTGAGGTAGCGTGAATCGGTACGCGGATAGGTGACGAGCTTGGCCTCGTAAAGATTCTGGGTGGCGGCGAGGGTGTCAGCCGCCGAGAGCCCGTGCTGCTTGTTGATCTCGCGCTGCAGGGTGGTGAGATCGAAGAGCTGCGGCGGCTGCTCTTTGCTTTCTTTCCCGGCACTGCCGGTGATGACAAAGGGCTGGCCGCTCATTTTTTCGAGCAGGGCCTGCGCCTTCTCCGGTTGTTCGAAACGCTGGCCGGTGTACCTGAACACCACCTCGCGATAGCGGGTGGTGAGCTCCCAGAACGGCTGCGGCCAGAACTGGAGGATGGTGTCGTCACGTTCGACGATCATCGCCAGCACCGGCGTCTGCACCCGGCCGATACTCCAGAGGACGCGATCACTGCCGCCGCCGATCTGACCGTGGCGGACGGTGTAGTAGCGGGTGGCGTTGAGGCCGACAATCCAGTCGGATTCGCTGCGGCAGCGGGCGGCGGCATAAAGGGCGTCGTAGTCGTGGCCGTCCTTGAGATCCTTGAAGGCCGCCTGGATGGCGTCAGGGGTCAGCGAATTGAGCCAGAGGCGGCGGATCGGCTTGTCCTCGCAATGACACAGCGCCAGGATGTAGCGGAAGATCAGCTCTCCTTCCCGGCCGGCATCAGTGGCGCAGACAATTTCCTCGGCCTGTTCGCACAAGAGCTTGATAACCCGGAACTGCTCTTCCCCACCGGGGTTTTTGATCAGGGCGAGCTTGAATTCGTCCGGCACGAAGGGGAGGGTGTCGAGCGACCAGCGCTTGAGCGCCGGATCATATTCGCCCGGTTCCTGAAGCGTCACCAGATGGCCGAAGGCCCAGGTGACCGTGCAACCACGGCCCTCGATGTACCCTTTTTTTTTGGTCGTAATATTGAGAACTTCTGCAATATCGCGGGCTACGGACGGCTTTTCGGCAATAACAACTTTCATCGTAAAATTTCTCGCGATCTTTATTTTCTTCGATTATGTAGGGCCTACCATGAATGACTGACACAACCCCGAATACTTGTCAATGAAGGGCCATAAATACGGGTCATGGTCAACAATTCTCTGCCACCAGTGAACAGAATTATGAGAAAAATAGCTTTTGGATACTCAACACGGTGTAATGTCAAATGCGAACATTGTGTCGCCGCCGACGCCATCCCTGAAAATTTAAAGATGGAGCTGGCCCAGGCAAAAGAAATAATCACCGAAATGGCCGATGCTCAAATCCAGGGCATAAGTTTCACCGCCGGCGAACCGCTTATCTACCTGGATGAAATTACCGAACTGGTCAGCCTCTGTCATCAGAAATATGGAATATACACCCGGGTCGTTACCAACTGCCTATGGGCCAAGACCCCGGCCCTTGCCGACAGCTACATTGTCCAGCTCAAGGAAAACGGGCTGTCACAACTGCGCCTGAGCTACAGCCGGTGGCACCAGAAAAATATCGCCCGCCGGAATATCGTGAACGCCGCTCAGGGCTGCCAGAAAAACGGACTGGATTATTTCATCTCATTTGTAACCGATTTTTCAGAACAGGATGATGCCTGCGAACACTATCTGCGGGATCATGGTCTCAGATTTTTCCCGGAAGCGGTCATCTTTGCCGGCCGGGCACAATCATTTGAGCGCCTCCCGCTCTGCACCGATTACCAGGCAAACTGCTGTCCGATGAACCCTTACCTTGCTCCCAGCCTTGACATGTATGCCTGCTGCGATGCCGGCAGCCATTTCACCCGCACCAACTTCTTCCACCTTGGCAATTTAAAAGACAGTACCGTTGAGCAGCTTCTCCAGAAAAGTGAAACGAACAGCTTGTATAATCACATCCGGACCATCGGTATAACAGCTATAGCATCTTTTGCCGGTTTTAAGGCAAGAGAAATCATTCAATACCGAAAATGCGAACTGTGCGAAAAGTTGTTCAACTCACCTGATAGGCTGGCTATGCTGCAGCGGGAGGCTCATTCAGGGCTGAACGCCTGGTGCCGATAGGTGCGGCACCGTTGAAACAGGAGCAGGCCAATGGATGCCGGCCTGCTGTTTTCATTGACCGGCTCTCATCGGCAAGAACAACTTTCAGTGTACGATTTTTTTGCGATCTTTATCCTCTTCTGTTAAGAAGGAGAGAGCATGAGGAAGGATGCAGTCCTCACTGTCTACACTCGGCGCCGCACCCTGAATGTAACTGTCAAAACGCTGGACCTTTCCTGGACGGCCGTCTGCTAAAAAGGACGAAAAACCGTTACAAGCGAATATTCCTCGCGCTTTGCTGTGAGGAACTTCGATCACCTCCGATTGAAAAGAGAACATGACCGACAACAATATCATAGAATTAACCCCGTTCCGCGCCGACTTGACCCGTACCCTGACCCGGCGGGGCGAGCGACTTCTGGCCTCCGCCGACCTCGCCGCTGCGGTCGCAGCCCTCGAGCCCCTGGAGGCCTACTATATCGTCAGGGAGATCGGCCTGGATCAGGCCCTGCCCATCCTCATCGAGCTCAGTCCGGAACAATTGGAGGCCTGTGTTGATCTGGACTGCTGGAGCCGTTCCGACTTTGCCGTCGACAGCCTTGATGAATGGCTGACTGCCTTTGCGCTTGCCGACCCCGAAACCCTGGCCAGGGCCTTTTTCTCCCTCGACTATGTGGTGCAGCTCCTCTTCCTGGCCCAGACCGTCACGGTGTATGATCCTGATACCGATCAGGTCCCGCCAGAGGACGAGGGAAATGAAACGCCCCGGGCCACGACCCCGGACGGCTTCTATCTCCTCGATTTGAAGACCGATCTGGCGCTGAAGACCCATCCCTTTAACCTGCTGGATGCCCTGTACCAATATGATCCTCTCGCAGCCCACCGACTCCTGAGCGATGTCCGTGTCGATCTGCCGACCCAGATCGAAGAAGAGGCCCTGCGCTTCCGCAACGGCCGCATGCAGGATATCGGCTTTGTGCCGCCGGAGGAGGCCGCCGTTCTCTTCTCCCGGCCAGCCGTTCGTCAGCCCTTGCCCCGGCCCCAGAGGCCGATAGACAGTGCCCTTACCCGGCTGCCGTCCGTCTATGCCGGCCCTTTAAGAGAAACCACCCTGTTGCAGCAGGCCCTGTCCCTGATTACTGACCAGGAACGGTTGTCCAGTCTGGAACAGGAAATCGTCTGGGCCATCAATAGCGCGATCATTGCCTATGGCGAGAAAACACAGGATATCAAACAGATCACGGACATTGCCGAGCGGGTGCGGGACACCGTCTCTCTGGGTCTGGAATCGCTGTTAGCCAAACAGGAAGAAGGCGGCCCGCCGGACAGCGCAGCCGCCGCAGCCAGAGCGGCCGACTTGCTGGAGGTCTGGTGCATAACCGATCTGTTCCGGCACGGCTTTGCCGCGACCCTCGGTCTCCAGCAGGAGGCTCGGCAGGCCTTGTCTGAGCCCCGGTTTCGTGCCTGGTATGACCTGACTGAGGCGAACCAGTCGGATGAGTCAGGCGATCGGCTGGAGCGCGCCTTTGTGACCGCGCTGCTCGGCCGTCACCCCTTGCGCAGCGGTTTTGATCCCGTCAAGGCCGAGGACGTCAAGGCCTTTGCCTGCCTCGCCGATATCGATGCAGCCCAAGTCCGTCTGAAACGGCTTGTCGCCCATATCTGCCGTTAAGGATGACCTTCGGCAACGGATACAAATGACCATTGAGCGGTAAAGCCATGAAGATACGCAAACTCACCCCGGAAAATTACGCCAAAGTCTCCGCCTTGTTGCAGCAGGCATTCCCCGGCAGCACCCATGAAGTGCAGTTAGTCGAGAATCTCCACAAAAACGGCAGGGCGGTCCATGAGTGGGTGTGTATTCATATCAATACGGTCATCGCCTATATCGCCTTTTCGAATGCCTACAACGGCACTGCTGTATGTGGCCTGCATCTGGCGCCGCTGGCGGTGAAGCCGGAGTTTCAAAAACAGGGGACAGGTTCTGAGTTGCTTCGTTTTGCCTTGCGGCAGGATGTCATCAAAGACAGCACAATTTTTGTTTTAGGGGCACCCGGTTTTTATCAGAAGTTTGGATTTGCACCTTGCGCCCAGCCTCTTTGCCCCTTTGATAAAAAGAATGCCCATTTCTTAAGCATCCGCAATAACCCATCAAGCCCGTTCACGGTGGGCTATGAACCGGAGTTTAAGAGCGGGTCAGAGGGTGGCCAAGGCGGGGGCGGACCACGCGTATCAAGTAACAAAATACAGGAAAAAAAATGGCACAGATCGGCAGGATAAACAGGCTTACAGTAAAAAGCATGCAGGACTACGGCGTCCACCTTGATGGTGGTGAGTCAGGGGATATCCTCCTGCCGGCACGGCATGTCCCGGATAATTGCCGGCCAGGCGATGAGGTTGAGGTCTTTGTTTATGTTGACCGGGAAGATCAGCTGCGGGCAACCACCCAAAGGCCCACGGTAACAGTCGGTCAGTTTGCCACGTTGCCGGTGGTCTCAAACTCGGCATCGGGCGCCTACCTGGACTGGGGGCTGGACCTAGATCTGTTTGTGCCCAGGAGTGAACAACAGCACAAAATGGAGGAAGGCAGATCATATGTTGTTTTTGTCTTTCTTGATGAAAAAACCAGCCGTATCACCGCCTCTACCAAGATCGATAAATTTCTTGGTCTGCAGCCCCCGGACTATAAAGAGGGCGAAGAGGTGGATCTTATTATCTATGAGAGAACAGATCTGGGATATAAGGCGGTTGTCAACCTTTATCATGAGGGCATGGTCTATGAGAATGAGGTGTTTCAGACGCTTTATCTGGGCCAGCAGCTGAAAGGCTACATAAAAAAAATACGTGAAGACCTCAAGATTGACTTGAGCCTGCAACCGCCAGGCTACCAAGGAGTTGACGATGTTTCCTGGGCTATTCTTGAGACCATAAAAGAGCATGGCGGCAGGATGGCAGTTACTGACAAGAGCCAGCCGGAAGAGATCTACTCCCTGTTCGGGGTGAGTAAAAAAACCTTTAAAAAGGCCATCGGCGCCCTCTACAAAAAAAGGCTTATCACTATCGACTCCACTGGCATCAAACTTGCCTAGTGATATGAAATGATGCGTTCGGATACGTTCTAAAGAGGATACGATCTCATGCTGGCAAAGGTACAGAGTGGGGCAGTGGTAGGGGTGGATGGCCTGGCGGTTGAGGTGGAGGTGGATATAGCCCTCGGCCTGCCGATTTTCACCACTGTTGGTCTGCCGGATGGGAGTGTGCGCGAGAGCAAGGACCGGGTCAAGGCGGCGATCAGAAATTGTGGCTATGAGTTCCCTAACCGGCGGATAACGGTCAATCTGGCCCCGGCGGATATGAAAAAAGGCGGGGCCGGCTTTGATCTGCCCATGGCCCTCGGCATCCTGGCGGCCACGGAGACCCTGAAGAGTGTCAAGCTGGATCAGTACTGGGTCCTTGGCGAACTGTCCCTTGATGGCGCCGTCCGTCCGGTGCGGGGTGTCCTGCCGATAACGCTTGCGGCCCGGGATCTGGGGATGAAGGGAATTATTGTCCCCGATGCCAACAAGATGGAGGCGGCAGTGGTCGATGGGATTGATGTGATTGCGGTCACGACCCTGCATCAGGCCGTGGAGTTTCTGGCCGGTATTATCGAATGCGCCCCTTTTCATCTGGACCCGGCCACCTCCTTTGCCAGGGCCAGAAGCCATGAGGTTGATTTTGATGAGGTCAAGGGTCAGGATCATGTGAAACGGGCCCTCGAGATTGCCGCCTCCGGTGGCCATAACATCCTGCTCAAAGGCCCGCCAGGGTCAGGCAAGACCATGCTGGCCCGTCGTCTTCCCACCATCCTTCCTGATCTCACTTTTGCCGAGGCCTTGGAGACCTCCAAGATCTATTCCATCATCGGCCTGCTGCCAGAGGATATGCCCCTGATTGCCACCCGCCCTTTCCGGTCGCCGCACCATACCATCTCCGATGCCGGACTGATCGGCGGCGGCCAGATTCCGCGTCCGGGCGAGGTGTCGCTGGCCCATAACGGGGTCCTTTTTCTCGACGAACTCCCGGAATTCAAGAAGCATGTCCTCGAGGTCCTGCGCCAGCCGCTTGAAGACGGAACCGTGACCATTGCCAGGGCCAATCTTTCGCTGAAGTTTCCGGCGCGAGTGGTGCTGGCGGTGGCCATGAATCCATGCCCATGCGGATTTCATGGGGATGCGCGCCATGAGTGTGTCTGCAATCCCGTACAAATCCATAACTACACCAGCCGGGTCTCCGGCCCCTTGCTTGACCGTATTGATCTCCACCTGGAGGTGGCGGCCCTGCCGTTCAAGGAGATGAGCGCCGAGCGCCAGGGCGAATCGTCAGCGGCCATCAAGGCGCGGGTGGATCAGACCCGCGAGGTGCAGAAGAAGCGGTACGCGCACAATCTTTCAGTCTTCTGCAATGGCCAGATGGGGCCCAAGGATATCAGGAAATATTGTGTTATTGATGCGCCCACAACCCGTCTTTTAGAGAAAAGCGTGGAACAGCTTGGTCTCTCGGCCAGGGGGTATCACCGGATCTTAAAAATTGCCCGGACCGTTGCCGACATGGATCGCAGTGAGTCCCTGCAACTGGGGCATGTTGCCGAGGCCATCCAGTACCGGCGGATGGCGTGACCGTGGACGTTGTCGGGTTGAGGCCCGACTGACCTTACAGTTGTTCATTGATCCGGCTTAAGTGCAGATAATCACCATGGCGGTTAAGACCGCCGGGGACAGAGTGAAAAAAGACGTGGAAGAAAAGATGCCGACAAAAGGAATTGTAATAGCCGGCCTTGCCGGAGGATCGGGCAAGAGTGTGGTCTCGGTTGGCCTGACCGCGGCCCTGGCCCGGCAGGGCAAGAGGGTGGTGCCTTTCAAGAAGGGGCCTGATTATATCGACGCCGGCTGGTTGAAGCTGGCGGCCGGTGGCAATTGCTATAATCTTGATCCGTACCTGATGGATGAAGAGGTGATCCGGCACTCATTCCTTACCCATTCTCAGGGTGCGGACCGGGTGATTGTGGAAGGCAACAGGGGGTTATATGACGGTGTCAATCCGGAAGGGGGTTATTCCACCGCCGAACTGGCCCTATCCCTGAACATGCCAATCCTGCTGGTGGTCAACTGCACCAAGACCACCCGCACGGTGGCGGCCATGGTACTCGGCTGCCAGAAGCTCGATGAACGGGTGGATATCCGGGGGGTGGTGCTGAACCAGATCGGTACGGAGCGGCATCGCGCCATTGTCACCCAGGCGGTGGAAACATATACCGGCCTGCCGGTGCTGGGGTCCGTCCCCCGGATGAAATGCGATATCTTCCCCATGCGCCATCTGGGGGTCACGCCGCACCAGGAGTATGAGGGCAGCGCTGCGGCCATGGATTTCCTGGTGGCAACCATCACCGAGCATCTTGATCTGGAGCGGATTGAGGCCATCATGGCCCCGGTGGGTAAGCCTTTGTCCCTGGGGCAGGAGATTCTGACGCCGGGGTCTGCACGGCTGCGGATCGGGATCCTGATGGATGCCGCCTTCCAGTTTTATTATTCGGAAAATCTTGAGGCACTCGAACGGCTGGGCGCGGAACTGGTCATGATCAATGCCCTGACCGCCAGCGCCCTTCCGGCACTTGACGGCTTGTATATCGGCGGTGGCTTTCCCGAGACCAGCGCTGCGGAGCTTGCCGCCAACAAGGAATTCCGCCAGTCAGTCAAGCAGGCTGCCGAGAGTGGTCTGCCCATCTATGCCGAGTGTGGAGGGCTGATCTATCTGGGAGAATCAATCGTCCTGGAGGGTCAGGAATACCCCCTGGCCGGAGTATTCCCCATTCGTTTCGGGATGTCCAAAAGGCCGCAGGCTCACGGTTACTCTGTCTTTGAAGTGGAAGGGGAAAATCCCTTTTATGCGCAGGGGACCGAGATCAAGGGCCATGAATTCCGCTATTCCACCATCCTGGCGTGGCAGGGCCGACCGGAACAGCTTGCTCTGAAGATGACCCGGGGCCAGGGGTTCATGTCCGGTCGTGACGGCCTGACCATGAACAATGTCCTGGCCTTGTACACCCATGTCCATGCCGATGGCACCCCGCAATGGGCCGAGGGGTTCATGGCCAGGTGCCGGCGGCAGAAAGGGATGATTGTTGGGTGATGAAAACAGTGAGACGGGCCTTTATCACCTCATGATAAATCCGGAAACAGGCAGTCTTTTTCCCCAACCTTTCCAGGCGCCGGTGAGGATGTCCAGGGTTTTGGTAGAGCTGTTGTACTCGGCCTCGATACCTGTCTCCAGGCTGCACCTGCGATCATAATTGGTGTGGCTGAAAATGATTCGGTAATGCGGAGCCTTTTCGGCGATAACCTCTTCAACATAGGCTACATGGCCAGTGGGCATGTGATTGCGCTTGTTGGCGGCAAGGATAAGAACACTGTTGCCTCTGGGGACAAGAGAGGTGTTGTTGTGCTGCTGTTCACAGGCAAACCAGGTCAAGGGCCCATTGTTCCATCCCAGGCAGCAACTGTTGATGCCGCTTCGGCAACGGGCAAAGGGAAGACTCTGGGGTTCACAGCGCCTGCTGCCTTTTATCTTTTTTTTCTGAGAAGCTGTTGGCTGCAAGTGATAACACTCCTGTGTCGAACGGCATTTTCCGGCAGGGGTTGCGGCAACAGGGATCGGCAGGGAGCTGGTATCCAGAGGCTCTTCTTCCGACTGAACCTCTGAGGGCTTGGGCCTGTTACTTGACGCATCTTCGCATTCAGCACCCTGCACCGGTTTCTGGCTGATCTGGGTCTCTGGCTGTTGTTCGTTGGGGGCGGCGCACCCGGCAAGAAGCAGTAAGAGCAGCAAGAGTCCGCAGGCCGTCCATGGCGCGCGTTGTGGCAGGCAATAGTTCGTCATCAATTGGCGCTGGGAGTGGTGCCCAGTACCTTGGTCGTGATCATCTGTTTTTCTTCTTCCGTTGGCTCGGGTTGCACCCAGTGGATAAATGTCTCGGTTACCCGCATAAAATCGCCATTATCCTCCTTGCATTTGTCACAGATGGTTTCAGCCTGATCCCGATAGATAATAACCTTGGAGGCTGGCTCTCCGTCTTTGGCCACTGCCGCCATCTTCCGGCAACCGCATTCGAGCCGGACCACAACCACGCCGATACCATCCGGACTGCCTTCCAGAATCCCCGCAATCATTGCTTCTTCTGATTTCTCTGCCACCAGCGCCGCACTTACTTTTGCTTTCTTTGTCTTTGAGGCCATGATCTTTTCCAATGTTGAATAATGTTGAATGGGTAGTGAAATTTCGAGATTGCGAGCTATCTAAATGGAAAACGGTGACTTGGTCAATAGAATTTACCCTTGCCGGGGAAAATGACCTCCTCATTTGTGACGGTGATTGCCCCCTGTTCGGCGGTGATCAGCATCTTAATCCCCAGTTCATTGCACCGTTGCCGCACCTCAGGCGCGGGGAAATTGTCCGGGCGGAAGCGTCCTGCCGAGACCACGATGGTCTGCGGGCTGACGGCCTTGAGAAAGAGTTCGGAGTTGGATGTCGATGAGCCATGGTGCGGGGAGAGCAGGAGGGTCGATTGGAGCGGGGTCTTTTCCTCAACCAGTTGCGATTCCATATGGGAACTAATGTCCCCGGCAAAGAGGCAGGAAAGGGTATTATGGGCAAATCGGAGAACAAGGCTTTGGTCGTTTGATCGCGCCCCACCTGATTCCCCTGGGATTCCCAGGTGGACTATCTCTGCCGCCCCACCCCTGATCAGTTGTTCCCCTTGTCGCGGTATCTTGATCTCGATATGGAGTCTGCCGGCCAGCGCCAGCATCTGCCGCCAGGCGTTTTCATGTCCGGCGCGGTCGTTGACCCAGAGGGTTTTTGGCCGGAATCGCTGCAGCAGAAAGGGGATGCCGTTATAATGATCCGAATCGCCATGGGTGACAATAATGGCATCCAGTTGTTTTATTCCTCTCTGCCAGAGGAAAGGGGCGATGATGTCTTCGCCCACATTAAAGCCGGGAGATGCCGCGCCGCCTCCGCCATCGATGAGCATTCGTTTGCCGGATGGGAACTGAAGAAAGGTGGCGCTGCCTTGCCCCACATCGAGAAAGGTGATCTCACTGGTCGTGATCCGGCCTTTCAGCAGTTCAGCCGGCGGGAAGATAAAGAGCAAGAGAATCAGGGCCCAGAAACCGGCGCCGAGAATCCTGGCGGTCTTGCTGACGAGAATCCCGGATAGGCCGATAAGAATGGCGGCATAATAAAGAACAATGAGGGCTGGCGACGGCGTTGGCAGCCAGAGGGTGGAGAAGGGGAGATTGTTAAAAAAAACTGCCATTTTCAGGGCGAAGATCAGGCCGATGGCGCCAAGGTGCAGGAGCAGGGCGGCGGCTGCGGGCATGATAAAGATAAGCGGGCAGGCAATAAAGCCGAGAGTCAGGCTCCACAAGCAGATCAGGGGTTCCACCAGCAGATTGGCCGCAGGGGCCACCACGGAGATCCGGTTAAAATAAGCAAGAAGCATAGGGGCGGTGCCAATGGTGGCGGCCATGGATACGATCAGGGCCGCCAGAGTGAAATGGAGAAGGCGACTTTTTAGCCTTTTGCCAAGAGGTTCCTCTTTTTTTTCTGTTACCGCCTGTCTGGCGATAAGCGGGGCGACCACCGCGATGGAGGCGACTGCCATAAAGGAGAGTTGAAAAGAGGCGGTAAAAAGACTGTTTGGGTCCCAGATGAGAATAAGCAAAGCGGCAAGAGCCAGGGAGACAAACAGGGACTTTCTTTTGTCGGCGCAGAGGGCGGCCATAAACACGGTCACCATGATGAGCGACCGGACGACCGGGGTATTGGCCCCGGCCAGTAAGGTGTAAATGGCCAGGGGCAGCAGGCAGAGTCCGGCGGCGATTTTCTTTATCGGATACCGGAGGATAAGATATTCAGACCTGCGCAGCAGCCAGTACAAGGTAAAGAAAAGAAAGGTGGCCAGGATCGACAGATGGGCCCCGGAGATGGAAAGGATATGCATGGCTCCCGAGCCCTTAAACGCCTCCAGAATCTCCTGGCTGATCCCCGAGGCATCGCCGATCAGCAGCGCCTTATAGACACTGCTGATCTCGGGTGTCACCGTCTGTTCAATAAAGGAACTGATTCGGGTACGAAGCTGCTCCGGCAGGTAACGGGCCTGATGCAGGAAGGTGGGCTTTTGTTCCAGGCGGTAGATGTGCAGGGGTGAGCTGATCCTGCCCGTTATCCAGATATTCTGCCTGGCCAGAAAGGCGGGGTAGTCAAAACTGCCGGGATTGTGAAAGGTGTGCGGGCGGTCAAGTCTGGCGCGGATGACAAGCTGATCGCCCGGCATCAATTCTTTTGGCCACGGGGCCTTGAGTTTGAGTTGCACCAGACCGCAGGCGGCAACAAACTCCGCACTTTCTTTCAGCCGCAGGGAGTGAGCTGCAACAACAAGGGTGCTATTCTCGCCATTAAAACCCGGCAGCCGGTCCAGGGTGCAGAGCAGGACAGCCTCCTGTTTCTGCTTAATCAGATGCAAGATATGATCAGGTGATGGCGGTTCCCTGCTGGCAAGGATGCCGTGGATAAAACCGAGGCTGGCGATAAAGGGCAGGAGCAGAACCAGCGTTGCCCGGGGTTGTCTGCGCAGGTGAGTGCACAGGACGCAGCCGCCAATAAACAGCGGCAGGAGAAGGAGCCGGCCTGGCATGAAGTGAAAAGGCAGGGCGCAACCGATGCCCAGGGCGAAAAAAAAGGTGACAACCAGCAGGAGGTGGGTGGAAAGGAAAGTGGCGAGCCTGTTCACAGCAGTGTGTGGATCAGTTGCAGATGGCGCTCAATGACACCTTGCTGTTTTTCTATACATCTCAGTGCCGCCAGTCCAGCATCCTGCCGCAGCCTGGCATCGGCAAGCCAGATGCCGGCGGCCTGAAACAGGGACTCTTCGCCGCCTACCCTTTTGGCCCCGCCAGCGGTCAAGAGATCCTGGCTGATCTCAGCAAAGTCCTCCATGTGCGGGCCAAAGAGTACCGGGGCGCCCATGACCGCGGGTTCAATGGGATTATGTCCTCCCAGGGGCGGCAGACTGCCGCCAATAAAGGCAATATCGGCAAAACGGTAACAGTTGGCCAGTTCGCCAATAGTGTCAAGGATGAGGAGTTTCTGGTAGCGCTTGTTCCCTTCAGATCGGCAGATGCCGGTGATGCCCTTGGCCGCAGCCAGCCTTTGAATCTCTTTGCCCCTACTGATATCTCTGGGGGCGATAATGAGAAAAAGATGAGGGTATGTTGCTCTGAGCCGGACATAGACTGCGAGGATGATCTCCTCTTCGCCTTTGTGGGTCGAACCGGCGACCAACAACAGACTGTTGTCGGGCAAGGCAATTGGTGTTTCGTGTGCCGCTTGCGGTTGAGTGTTGCCTGTGATAAGCGGGGTGTCGAGTTTGAGGTTTCCCAAGGTGTGGACCCGTCCGTCCGGTACTCCCAGATCAATCATGTTGACCCGGTCGGTCTCGGTCTGCATGCAGAGGTGGCGAAAGGTACAAAAGATCGGCTTGAAAAAAAAGGAAAAACGTCGATATGAGGCCATGGATTGGTGAGAAATCCGGCCATTGACCAGCATGGCCGGGATGTTGTGGCGTTGCAGGCAGGTCAGGAAATTGGGCCAGAAGTCAGTTTCCACCAGGATAAAAAGATCAGGCCTGATGAGCCTGATAAAAGAGGCGGTTACGGGCAGGATATCGAGAGGAAAGGGGATGAAGAGATCAATGTGGTCGGCCATGAGCTGTCCAGCGACCTGGGCCCCGGAACGGGTAGCTGCGGAAAAAACCAGGAAGGCGTCAGGAAACCGGTTACGGATGCCGGAGACGAGCGGCAGGGCCGAGGTTACTTCCCCTACAGAGAGTCCATGGACCCAGATAGTCTTGCGCGCTCCCTTTCTCTTGCTCTCTACCAGTGCCCTGAGTCCAAATCCAAGACGTTGCCAGGTCCGCAGGCGATACCTGGGCGTCAGCAGAACCAGGGCCAGCAGGAAGGGCAGGCTGAGGATCAGGAAGGTGAGCTGGATAAGGTTGTAGAATATGAGCATGAGGGATGCCTTCGAGGCCTTGGTATGATGGGTGTTTTTTTTAAAAAAAAAGGAACAGTGCCTATTTATATACAAAGCCGGAGGGGAACGCAAAAGAAAAGCGAGAAGGGGAAAATGCTTATTCCCTGGCAGGGGCAATGAGCGAGGCAAGCTCTTGCGCGGAGTTGACCGGCTTTTTACAGGTGAAATTTTCGCAGACATAGGCTGTGGCCTTGTTGTCAATGGTCGACATAGCCTTCATGAAGGGCATATTCTGTTCAAGATAGCGTTGTCCCGGGCCATTGTCGGCGAGCAGGACCATGGTGGTGGGAAGGTAGAAGGTGTTGATAAGATTGACGAGCTGTTTGGTGTCGGCGGCATCCGGGTCACCGACGATGATGATCTGTCTTGGTTTCTGCCGATACAGATCATAGGCCGCGGCCATGGCGGGCCGGCCAAAGGGCTGGGTCAGCAGACAATCGGCAAAGAAGGAAAGGATGGCCTCAGCCTTCTTGAACCACTCCTGATTCTCAGTTATCTGGGCCAGGCGCAGCAGGTTCATGGCAGCTATGGAATTGCCGGCAGGTTCTGCCCCGTCATAATCGTTTTTCATCCTGACCAGGATATCCTCGGCAGTTGCCGGGCTGTCAAAAAAGGCGCCATGGGTATCGTCGCTGAACAGCGCTATCTGCCGCGTGGTAAGCTCCACCGCCAGCTCCAGCCAGTGGTTGTCAAAGCCCGCCCCGTAGAGATCGATCAGTCCCTGGACAAAAAAGGCGTAATCATTGAGCTGGCCCTGAAAATGGGCCTCGCCTTCCCGATAGCGGCGAAACAGGATTTTGTCATTGGTGTTAAAAAGATTTTTTTCAAGAAATGAAGCGGATCCGGTGGCGGCCTGCAGATATCTGCTGTTCCCGGTAACCCGGAAGCCTTTGGCCATGGCGGAAATCATCAGGCCATTCCAGGCGGTGACAATCTTATCGTCAAGATGGGGCCGCGGCCTTTTTAGGCGGGCAGCAAAAAGGCGCTCTCTGGCATCGACAAGGACCTTTTGGATTTCCTGCTCGTCCCAGCCGAATTTCTGGGCGGTGGCGGCCAGGGTGTGGGAAATATAAAGAATATTTTTACCACGGAACTCCGCCATGGGATCAGCCAGGGCATTGCCAGCAGCCTGCACCCCGTGGAAGAAGCAGAAGATTTCGCCGTGCCCGGCACCGAGGAGATTGAAGATTTCCGCCTGTTGCCAGAGATAAAACAGGCCCTCGCCATGCCGGCTGCGATCATGCCCGTCAACGCTGTCAGCGTCCTCAGCCGAGTAGAAACCGCCCTGGGCATCTGTCATGTCGCGCAGGATGTAGTCGAGAATTTCGGTGCCGATCTGAAGATAGAAGGAGTCACGGCTCACCTGAAAGGCATCGAAATAGAGGCCGGCAAGCTGCCCCTGGTCATAGAGCATCTTTTCAAAATGGGGCACCCGCCACTGGCCGTCAACGCTGTAGCGATGAAAGCCGCCGCCAAGCTGATCGTACATGCCGCCCTGGGCCATCTTTTTCAGGCTTACCAGCACCATCTCTCTGGCCTGGTCATTTTTGTGCCAGGCGTCATAGCGCAGGAGCAGATCAAAAATGGCGGGCCGTGGAAATTTCGGGGCGCTGCCAAAACCGCCGAATTCGCGGTCAAAGTCTTGGGCCGCCTGGTGAAGGCCAAGATGCAGGAGTTCATCGGAGAGCGGTTTTTCTGTCTCCGTGGCCGCGGCCATGCTGCGCAGCCTGTCAGTGATCACCTCGGCGTTATCCGTCAGTCTGGACTGATCCTCCCGCCAGATGGCATGGATCTGGCGGAGAAGATCAAGAAAGCCGGGCCGGCCATAGCCCGACTGGGGTGGGAAATAGGTGCCGGCGTAAAAGGGGCGGCGATCAGGCAGGAGAAAAACGGACATGGGCCAGCCGCCGCTGCCGGAAAGAGCCTGAGTGGCAGCCATGTAGATCTGGTCAATATCCGGCCGTTCTTCCCGGTCCACCTTGATGGCGATAAAATTCTCGTTTAAAAAGGCGGCCACATTTTCATCTTCAAAGGACTCATGGGCCATGACATGGCACCAGTGACAGGTGGAGTAGCCGATGGAGAGGAAGATGGGTTTGTCTTCCCGCTCGGCCCGGTTGAAGGCCTCATCGCCCCAAGGCAGCCAGTGGACAGGATTAAAGGCGTGCTGCAGGAGGTAAGGGCTTTTTTCATGAATAAGGCCGTTTGCCTGTTTGCCGGCAGCAAGCTGCTGTTTGACAAATTCAGATACTGGAGAGCCGTAAATAAATTTTTGGTGCTCGCATCCGGCTTTTGGCCGTCTTTGATCGCTCCTCAATCGCAAAATCCTCGCCGTAGCGCTGCTACGGCTGCGGTTTTACTCAATCGTCTCGGCCAAATTCGTCTCAAAATCCGGCGCGCTCCCTGAAAAGCTTATTTACGGACAAGCTCTAAGCAAGATGGTAATGATTCCTTTATGGTCAAGGTTGAAATGATAAACATACGACGTTTTCCTGGCCGGTCGTGATCATCTCACAGAGGCATGAACAGGAGAGAGGAACCTGCTCCTTTGGTAAAATTTTGTTGCGCAGTCTATCATTCCCGCATGGATAATCAAGTCTGATGTCCCGACTTCGCTTTCCTTCTTTCTATTCACTATTCAGTCAGCGCTTCCCGCACCTTGATGGCCAGGTCATTCGTTGAAAAAGGCTTTTGGAGGAAGTGGGCCCTTTCGTCCAATATGCCATGGTGGGCGATGATGTCGGCCGTATATCCCGACATGAACAGGCTTTTGAGGTGCGGATCAAGGGACAGCAGCTTTTCGGCCAAGTCCCGGCCGTTTATCTCGGGCATAACCACGTCGGTCATGAGCAGACTGATCTCCCCGATGTGCTCACGGGCCAGGCGGATGGCCATGTCCGGGGTGCTTGCCGCCAGCACGGTGTAGCCCAGCCCTTCAAGCATTATCGTGGTCATGTGCAGGATGGTCGGCTCGTCCTCCACCAGCAGGATGGTCTCCTGGCCGCCCATAGACGGTTCCGCCACGCCTTCTGTCCGCGTCTGCTCGGCTTGCCCCATATGCCGGGGCAGATAGATCGTGAACGTTGTTCCCTGTCCCGGCTCGCTATAGGTGTTGATGAAGCCGTTATTCTGCTTGATAGCGCCGTACACCGTGGACAGGCCAAGGCCGGTTCCTTTACTGAGATCTTTGGTTGTAAAAAACGGTTCGAATATCTGGGCCAGTGTTGCCTTATCCATACCGCAACCGGTGTCGCTCACAGTGAGCAACACATACTCTCCGGGCATACAGTCTAGGTGAGTAGCGCAGTAGGCATCGTCGAGGGTGCGGTTTCCTGTTTCGATAATGAGCTCGCCGATACCGGTAATGGAATCCCGGGCGTTGATGCACAGATTGGCAAGGATCTGATCGATCTGGGAGGGGTCCATCTTGATCAACCACAGATTCGCTGCCGGCTGCCAGTTGAGAACGATGTTTTCACCGATGAGCCGACGGAGCATATTGAGCATCCCTGCCACGGTCTCGTTCAGGTCCAGGACTTTAGGCGCGACCGTCTGCTTGCGGGCAAAGGCCAGCAGTTGGCGGGTAAGGTCGGCAGAACGCTGGGCCGCCATGTGGATTTCGGCAAGGGAGGCATGGAGTGGCTGGTCTGGGTCCACCTGGTTCATGGCAATTTCGGCATGACCGATGATCACGCCCAGCATGTTATTGAAGTCGTGCGCCACTCCACCCGCCAAGCGCCCCACTGACTCCATTTTCTGGGCCTGCTGCAGCTGTCTTTCCAGTGATATCTTCTCCTCCATTTCTTTGCGGGATGCGCTGAGATCATGGAGGGTCATGAAAATGCTTATGGGATGCTCTTCATGGTTGCGTATTATTTTTACGGTGATTTCGAGCGGACGGGCAACAGGGTTGTCAGGATGCTCTGCCTCCATGACAATCTGCAGATCACGTTTCTCTTCCTGCGCACAGCATACAGGGCAGGGTACGGCCTCTCCCTGGGGATGGATGACCTCGACAATATGTCTGCCGATGGCGGTTTCCGGGGTGGTGCCGGTGGCCAGATAAAAGGTCTTGTTTGCCCGGACGATATGGCGCTCGAGGTTCAATAGATAGATAATATCATCGGAAGCGTCCATAGCAGCAGACCACTCCCTGGCCGCCTGCTCCAGGGCCTGCTCCACCTCTTTACGCTCGGTGATAATAAGTTCAATCCCATTCCAGTATATTGAACCATCTTCCATTTTTGTAGGAGTTGACACCATGGAAGACCACCTTGTTTTTCCTGATGGCTCAATTATCCGAACTTCAGCCGTAAATGTAGAACATGTTCTTGCTGCCTCATTTTCAGCTTCTATCAATGATTGGATATCGTCTTTATGTGCTCTGCTGTAGATGAGAGTTGCATCGGCAATAGCTTCTTCAGGTGAAACTCCATATAATTGCTTCACAGAATCGCTTACATAGGTAAATCTTCTTGTACCATCGCGCGTAATAACAACCTGATAAATCATTCCGGCAGTAAAATTCTTACTGAAAGATTTTATAAGAGATTCACTTGCCCGTAGTGATTCCTCGGCTTGCCTGCGCTCGACAAGCTTCCACACCGCTTCCATCAGCAGGGTGAGCCGGGTGATATCCCCATGGTCATAGCCTTGCGCCGTGTTGGCCACGGCGACTACGGCAACGATTCGCTTCTTCTGGAAAACCGGAATGGTCAGGTAGTTGTAGAGTTCAGCATGACCTTGGGGATATCCCTTTTTCAAGGGATTTTCGGCCTGGAAATCATTGACGAGGATTGGTTTCCGTTGCCGCACCGCTTCCCCCCACAGCCCGGTTTTATCGAGCTGATAACAGGTTATCGGCTCGATAAGGGTGCACTCCTGCATCACTTCCCTTGACCAGCTGTTGAGGGTAAACTCCTGCTTTTCCTCATCGTAGTAAGAGATATAGCCGAACCTGCTGTCAGTGAGGTTGATTGCCTGTTCCAGGGCATAATCCAGCAGCTCCTGTTGGTTTGCGGCCTGGAACTGGAAGATGTTGGCGAGGCTTTCCAGGCGCAGCTGGTTGAGGAGAATGAGATTTTCGTTGGCAACGATCGCATCGAGCATCTTGTTGAATCCCTCCCCGAGGAGAGCGACTTCGTCATGGCGGGAGATTGCCATCCGCAGGTCCCGGCGGCCATCCCTGACCTGATTGGCAACAATGAGCAGTCTGTTGAGACCTGCGGTCAAACGGTTGCCGAGGAGTACGGCAAAAAGCGAGCCGGCGACAATAGCTATCAGGGTGTAGAGGATGCCGTTGCGGGAAATGATCACCAGATTATCCGCTATCTTCTCCTGGCCTTGAGCTATCCTGGCCCAGCCGATAATATTTCCGCTGTTAGTCAGGATGGGGGCGGCAACGTCGAGGATATTCTGATCGGCATGGAGGATCTGGTTGTGGGGCTCGGCGTTGAGGAGTATGCGGCTTTTCTCGTCAGTGATGCGTTGACCGACGTGGGATTTATCGGTGTGGGCCAGTACCTCGCCGTCAGTGGTTATAACCATGGCATAGCGCAGGCCGGGATACTTGCCGACGGCAAGAACAATTTCCTCCAGCCCCACCACATCATTGGTCAGAACCCAGGAACTGCTGTTAAGGGCCAGGGTCTCGGCCAGGCTTGTGGACTGTTCCAGACTCTGTTGTCCCAGAAAATCCCGTTGTCGCCCGACCAGATCAAAGACAAAGAAGCTCATCAGCAGCAGATGAACAAGGGCCACCCCGCAGATCAGCTGGGTTCGTATCTTCGAGGGCCAGAGCCCTTTTATGATGTTGGGCAGTGATGCCATTCTGTTTCTCATCTCAGTGAACCGCCTCGGAATACCTTTTCATAAAGTCACGGACCGGTTGATAGGTCACATCTGTCGCACTCTCGAAACGCGCCAGGGGGAGGGCGGCCAGGAGCCGGCGTCCCTCCTCATGGGTGGGCAGGGCCAGGAGGAGCGATTGCACCTTGTCCACCATCTCCGGCGGGACATCATCCCGGGCCACCAGGCCATTGTTGAGCAAGGATGGAGTCTCCCACTTCACCTCAAGCTCGGCGGCAATCAGGGGATTACGTTCCACAAAGGTCTGCCAGGCAGGCAACCAGGTGCCTCCGGCAGCACTCTTCCCCAGATAGACATTCATGATGGATGATTCCAGGGAGCCGGAGAAGAGGCGTTTGATATCCTGGTTCACATCGAGACCATGAGTGTGGAGGTAGTAGAGGGGCATCATGGTGGCGGCCAGGCCAGTGGGGGCGGGGAAGCTGACGATCTTTCCCTTCAGATCGGCAACCGTTTTGATGCCGCTATCCTTTCTGACGATGATGAGACCGCGGAATTTGTCATCCTCGCCCATCTTGGCAAAGACGTGGTAACCGTGCTGCAGAGAGTTGATGGTCTGGTAAGGATTGGGCAGGGCGAAGGCGAAGTGACGGCTGTCCAGCTTTTTCTCAAACTCCTCATAAGAGCGCGAGGCCTCCAGGGTAAAGGTGATGCCGGGAAGCTTCCGGCTCAGATACTCGACCAGGGGACCAAAGGTCTCATAAAGACGCTGGGGGTTGTGAAACGGAAGAACCCCGAAGTTCAGGACGGCCCGTTTGCCGGTCGGCATACTTGCATAAACTGGAGCATAACTTTCTTTCTTCTGGGAGTCACAGGCGAGAACAAAAAATGGGAGTGAAAAGAAGGCAAGCCAGATGGTCAGTGAATACAGGCTTACCCCGAGGAATGCGGTGGATTTTCCGGTGTGCCCGTCTCTCATACTGATCTCCATTGTGATGCAGTGACACAGTAATACTGCCGTATGCTCCATGTTCTTATTTTACACATGGCATATTGGAGAATTGGCAAATTATAGTTACATTTCACTTCCTAAACGCCTAATCAACAATAGCCCGCTCTCAGGCTCCTGTCAAATTATGGCAACTGTCCGCTTGGATTTCTCCTTCCTCAACTATCGGCTGGAGTGCGGACTTTACCAGGCTCTAACCAGCGGAGCACGGTGAGTGGTGTAATGGCTGGAGGGCACACTCTCTCAGGTAAAGAAAAAAAACACCCGTCTGTTGCATCGTAACCTTGCTTCATGTATCCTTTTTTATAATGGGCTTGCAAGAATTCCCCATCGTCTTTATCCGGTGCTAACCCACACATCTATTGAAATTCTATGAACCTGCGCCCACTTTCCCTTGATGACAGGCTGTCCGTTACGGAATATCTCAGGCGCTTCCCCCCTGAGATCTCGGAGCTGACCTTCACTAATCTTTATGCCTGGCGGCAGACTCGGCCGATCTGGATAGACACGTTTAAAAAATCGCTTATAATTTTTGCCGAGACCAGAATGGGCATGGTTGTCCTGGGAAATCCAGTCGGTCCGGTATCCCTGTCCGAGGTTTTCAGGGAATACGGCAGCCGCATAATGGGAGTGGATCGTTTTCCGAAGGAAAAACTCGCGGATCTCGCCATGCTGCCCGGCATCATGATTATCGAGGACCGGGACAATGCCGACTATGTTTACCGTCGAGAAGACCTTGCCACTCTCACCGGCAGGAATTTCACCAAGAAACGGAACCACATCAACCAGTGTCTGGCCACATACAACTGTCAGTACGAAATCATCACCCTGGAAACAGTTCCCGAATGTCTGGCCATGCAGGACCGCTGGTGCGCCGTTAGGGATTGCAACAACGAACCAGGGTTGTGCGGGGAATACCGGGCAATAAAAGAAACCCTGCACCACTACACGGAATTTGGCCTGACTGGCGGCGCCATCCGCATTGAGGGGACCATCGAGGCCTTTGCCATTGGCGAGGCGCTCACTCCTGCAACCGCAGTCTGCCATTTTGAAAAGGCCATGCCCCAGTTTCAAGGTTTGGGCCAGTTGATCAACCAGTGGTTTGCCAGAAATAACCTCGCCGGTTTCACCTACGTCAACCGGGAACAGGACCTGGGTATTCCCGGCCTGCGCCGGGCAAAAGAAACGTACTTCCCGGATCATCTGGTCGAAAAGGTTCGGATTGTCCTGTCTGGTTCAAGCATGGAAAAACCCAACACCCAACAGGTCTGCGGCTGAAAATTTAAACCGCTTCAAAGCAGTTTGAAGAGTATCTGCCACCGCAGTGGTCAGATAACTCCTTAAAACAACTTCCCCTCTCTGCTGTGGGAGACGATAAGCTGGCGGAACATCTCGACAATGCCGCGGGCCAGCAAGGTGATGGAGCGGGCATTGATATTCTGCCCGGCAGATCGGTCCAGAAGAATGTTCAGTTCCGAGCGGAAACCCTCATCCGGCTGCCAGTAATTGATCAGAAACGGCACTTTGGGCAGGGGCATGATAACCAGGGAATGATCGGCGCCGCCAGTTGCAGTCACCGGTTGCGCCCCGAAAAGAAAGAACATCTCAAAGACCAGCTCCCTGTGGGCGTCTGCCAGTTGCCGCAGCGCTTCTTCGCAGCGATGGGAAAAATACTGGCTCCATTCGGCAGCACCCGGCAGCTCCCCAAAAGGAACCCAATCGTTACGCGGCTGTACACCTTGGCATTCTATAATATAATGCAGGAGGGGAACATAGAGCCAGTGATTGACATGGCAGGTAGAGGTCATCTCTCCTGCCTGGTCAATGAAAAAATCTTTACCCAAGCAGGAGATTGCCAATTTACCCTGGGCAAGCGTGGCCCCAATCCGGGGGGCAACGCTTGCAAAATCAAGACATGACACCTTTTGTTGCAGCTGGCTGATCACTTCCCTGTGCTCATCATCCATGGATCGTCGCTGCATAATCCTGGGGCTTAACTGCTCAATGATGATCTTGTCCAGATAGGGGCAGCCGTTTAACGTCTTCAGGCCTTGCAGTACTGAGGCGGCAAAGGCCATACAGGAAGGGACTCCACAGTGGCCGCAGTTTGTCTGAGGCAGGACCTTGTATATTTCCAGAGGATTTTTTATCTCAGTCATGATGGTTCGTTCCCACAGATTGGCAGCAATGGGGAGAAAATAGGTAATGGTATGCAGGGTGCATTCTGAATCCTCACGCCGCAGTTTAAAAAAGTTTATCCATTGCTCCAGTTTCAGACCCCGGCGAACAGTTCCGTTTCTTCCAGATAGGCAAAGGCCTGCCACAAATCCTCAGGGCTGTGGGGTTCCAGGGTAATGAGGGGGTGGAGATTATTATGACGCAGAAACTGGAAAAGACCGGGAAAATCAAAATTACCCCGTCCCGGCGCCAGATGCTCGTCCTGCTCGCCATGATTGTCGTGCAGGTGTAACTGACCCAGCCAGGGTGACAGCGTTGGCAGCCAATCCTGCCAGGGAGACTGGGCGAAACTTAACAGATGGCCCACATCGAGACAGAAACCGGCATAGGGGGAATTGAGCTGGGTCAGGATGTTCTGATGGGTGGCGGCGGACCGTTCATAGGTGTTTTCCAGCATAATCGGCACCTTCAGCCTGGCGGCCGTTAGCAGGAGTTGCTGCCAGGTGGCCAGGGCTGCGGCTGTCCATTCCCCCAGTTTGTAGCCCTGTTTGTTCTCCTCAAACTGGAGGTGGCAGACGATGGAGCGCGGCCTGAAGATTGCAAGAAGATCAAAGGCGCGCCGCAACTTATCGCGACTGGCTGCCAGGACATAGGGGTCAAGGGCGCCTGGCGCCAGGTCAAAAAAAGGGGCATGCAGGGTGCAGGCCAGTTTGTGGCTGTGGAGGATGGCGGCAACGCGCTGAAATTCCGCCGGGTCTTCATCGTAAAGGCAGGTACCTTCCAGGCCGATTTCCGGCTGAATCCCGTGTTCAAGAAAGAGATCCAGATAGTCTGTCTTCAGTGCCTGCCAGGGGGCATTGACAAAGCATCTTTCCGTGATTTTTTTGAGGAGGTTCATGGCGCTTTCTTCTCTATTCGCTCTTTTCAGACCTGATCGCTTCCGCAATCTCCCGGCTGATCGTGGTCAGGCCCTGACTTAAGGCGGTGGCCAAGGCCTCGTAGCTGTCATCGGTGAGGGGAGTATGAATCAGAGAGGATTGCGTCTTGAGAATTGATTTATCCGTCAGGTCAAAGAGGGTCCAGCGGGCCTCAATGGTGGCGGTCTTGTCCTCTGTTCCTTCAAACCGGAGGATATCGAGAGCGACTCTTCTTCCCCTGGTAAAGACGGTTGTGGCGGGATAGGCAAAGACCGGTGAGGGTTGGAGCAGAGCGCCCATTTCCGCCACCAGTTTATCGCTGATCATCTCCGCCAGGTTGCCGGCCCATTGATGGCCGGCAATAGAATCGATCTGAGTGATGCTATGACGCCTGACCATCCGTGGTTGATCAAGATAACTGGCCAGTTTTACCGGACCTATGAGAATGGTCGTGGACGCAGCCTTCTGGGGTAGAGCTTGCAGAGGAGGCTCTGTTGTCAGGGTGTATAGTCGCACCGGTTTTGCTTGAAAACAGCCGACAAGGGTGCAGATGAGGCCACAGGCCAGAATAATGGACAAAAAGGCGGTTGTTTTTGTGTTCATTTGGCAGGTTCTCCCTGTTGTTCTGTTCCAAAGATGAGCCTTTGCGGGTTGCGGTCGAGAGATTCAGTAAAGGCGCGCATCGATTTTGCCGCCTTGCCCAGTTCACCGATACTCTCGGTGAGATGATAATAAAGCGGAGAATCGGTTGCCGTGGTTTGTTTCAGGTCAGCCATAAGTGCCTCGGTGGTCCGCATGGCCACGCCCATATCGTGCATGGTGGCGTTCATTGTCACGAAAAAAGGTTCAACCTGACCGTCAATATGTCCGATCATCTTATTGGTGGTGTCGGAAAGTTGAGAAACCTTGTCCAGGCTTGTATCGAGTTTATTCGTCAGCGGCAACAGATTTTCGTCAAACTTGGACAGGATGGAATGAAAACGGTCAAGGCTGGCAAAAAAAACGGCAAGATTTTTCTTGGAGTCCTCGGAATTCAAGGCCTGTTCCAGGGTGATACTCATCTTTTCCAGGGCGGCCATGGTGTTTGAAAATTTGGCAGCAAGTTCTGGAAAATCAAGTGATTGCATGGCCTGCGTCATCTGTTGCATCTGTGAAGGGATCGCCGGGATTTCCAGATATTTTCCATTTTTATCATGGTAGATCGCCTCAGTGTTCTCGTGGATGGCCAGATCGATATAAAGCTTGCCGGTGAGCAGGCTTTGTGTCTTCAGGGTGGCCCTCAGACCCCGGTCACACATTGTTTTTAAAAAGGTGTTGATGTCGTGGGTTTGTTGTGTGTTGTTTTTTCCTTCAACCTTCATAACCTTGTCAGGGATAAGACTGATCAGCACCGGTACCGTGATCTGGTAGGTGGCAGCATCAACATCTATCTGGATTTCCTTGATCTCGCCAATGGTGATCCCCCGATAGGCAACAGGGGCGCCGACATTCAGGCCCTGCAAAGATCCTTCAAAGTAAATGATGGCGGTATCCTTGTTGCTGAACAGATGGCCTCCACCAAAGACAACGATCCCGGTTACCAGGAGCGCAAAGGACAGGACGACAAAGGCGCCGATACGGGTGGAATTTGCTTTTTTACTCATGAAATGGGTGTATCCTTATCATATTCTTTTCAAGGAGAATGGGGGCTGAGCTCAGCCCCCTCTACACTACCGCCTCGGGTCAGGAATTGTTTGACTTTTTGATTCGTTGTCGATGCAAGCAGGGTTTTCGGAGCCCCCTGGGCAATCATGGTGCGTGAATCAGTGTCGAGAAAGATTGAATCGCTGCCAATGGCAAATATTGAGGCCAGTTCGTGGGTGACAATCACAACTGTCGCCCCCAGGCTGTCGCGTAATTCAAGAATCAGATCATCGAGCAGCCTGGCACTGATGGGATCAAGACCTGCCGAGGGTTCATCAAAAAAAAGAATATCCGGATCGAGAGCAATGGCCCTTGCCAATCCCGCCCGTTTTTTCATGCCGCCGCTGATCTCGGAAGGGTAGAAGCCATCAAATCCGGCAAGGCCGACCAGACGCAGTTTCAGTGAGACCAGATCGGCAATCTCATCCTGGGCCAGGGTCGTATGCTGGCGCAAGGGGAGGGCGACATTCTCGGCCAAGGTCATTGAACTGAGCAGGGCGCTGCTTTGATAGAGGATGCCGCATCGACGCATGATCTGACTGCGTTGGTGTTCGGATGCGGCCCAGAAGTCGGTGTCATGAAAATGAATTGTTCCGGCTGCCGGTTCTTTCAGGCCGATCATATGCCTGAGCAGGGTGGACTTGCCACACCCTGATTCGCCCATGATCACAAAGATATCCCCTTTTCGGATGGTGAAATTCAGATCCCGCTGGAGGACAAATGAGCCGTAAGCCATAGTCAGGTTTGTGACCGTTATTAACGGTTGTGGCTGCATGTTTTGAACCGTTAGATGCCAAGGATATTAAAGATAACCGTCATAATCGCATCGGAGACCACGATCATGACAATGGCCGTGACCACCGCTGACGTGGCCGCTGTCCCCACGGCTGAAGCGCTGCGTCCGCACTGCATCCCTCTGAGGCAACCAGAGAAGGCAACCAGATAGCCAAAAATGATCGCCTTGAACAGGCCGACCCCAAAATGTTTGAGAGTAACAGAACCGATGGTCTGGTTATAATATTCAACCATGCTGATATCCAGGGTGGACCAGGCAATCAGAAAGCCACCTCCTATGCCAAGCAGATCAGCCCAGAGGGCAAGCAAGGGCATCATGAGCAGCAGTGCTGACAGACGAGGCAGGACCAGAAAGTCTGTCGGATCAATCCCCATGGTCTGGAGGGCATCAATCTCTTCATTGACCTGCATGGTGCCAAGCTGGGCGGCAAAGGCGGCGCCGGTTCTGCCGGCCATAATGATGGCAGCCATCATCGCCCCCATCTCCCTGGTCATACCCAGCCCAACCAGATTGGCGACATAGATCTCTGCCCCGAATAACTGCAACTGCACCGCTCCCACAAAGGCCAGGATGACGCCAACGAGTACCGCAATAAGCGAAACGATGGGCAGCGCCGCCGGACCACACTCTTCAAGGAAGTAAAAGAAATCTGACTTGAGAAACTGGGCCTTTCCAGAAAAGAGCCGGAAATAACTCAAGGTGATCGAGCCGGTAAAGGCGAGGATCTCACTGCTGTCCACGATTAGATGGGAAGTTTTGCTGCCGACAGTCTCAAGAAAGGATTGACTTCTGTCCTCTGATTTGAAAGGAGCCTTTCCCGGAGATGCAGAGGCCAGAGTCAGGAGACGTTGCACCCCGGAGGGCAGTCCATCTGCCACAAACAGGACAGTGTTCAGGGAGGCATGCTCCTTGATATTGCTCAAAATAATCAGAAAACGACTGTCCCAGTCTTGCAGTTCTTCGGTGTCAAAACAGAGAGAGTCGATTGAATCGGGAAAAAGCGCCTTGATTTCAGTAAAAGACGGAAATGTGCTGCCGATTGTCCATGATCCCTTAAAATACAGGCAAAGGCCAGATCCTTTATTTTCTGCCTCGACAGTGCCTTTTGTTTCCATATCTTTGGATCTATCTTGTGATTGTTCTGATTGTATGTAAAAATGGTATCATTTTTTCGTTCATGACGAAGAACATCGATTATACTATAAATGGTTATCGGGAAAGTGCCCGTTCTTTTTAGAAGCCGTTACGAAATAACCATTTTCTTTCTAATCATTTCGTTACGGCTTCTTATGCCGGTTACGATATCCCAATGTTACGTTTATTGTTGAACGATGGCGTAGGAACCGTTACAAAATAACCATTGTTTTTTATGGCTCTGCCCTATTTTCAGTTGAGTGATTATCTTCTTAACAAGACCAAGAAACCAAGCAAATAAAGGAGGTTTCGTTATGAAGATGCCAGAACTCTCTCTTATAGAATGGCAACGTCGATTTGGTACCGAAGA
>JAPLJF010000001.1 GCA_026388715.1 Deltaproteobacteria bacterium | reverse complement strand
CAATTGAGCCCGAGTTGCCGCCAGACAAGCAATTTGCCTCAGGATATCAGACATATCCTATATCAGAGAACAATGTAGCGGGAAATTGCCCGCCCCCCATTGTGACGATGGGAATCATTATGAAACTCTAAACTCCAGTCTCTTTCACTCATAGGGGTTCTAACCCTTTCATGGAATGGTTCGTTACAAGACGTGGCATTTAACCGGCGACTGATAATAGCTTTTTAAGAGTTGATTAGAGCCTGCCCAATAAAAGCAGGATCACAAGAATAAGCACTATCAACCCGACCCCGCCGCTGGGGCCATACCCCCACGACCGGCTATGCGGCCAGACGGGGATCATTCCAAAAAGCGCCAGTACCAGAATTATGAGCAAAATTGTTCCAATTGACATGATTTATCCTCCTGTTAAAAATGATATGCAATCCAGAAGAGCTTGGCTTCAGCCGGCTCATTTCACGACAAGACTATTTTTAACAGCATTGACACCCTTCACTGAGCGCGCTATTTCCACAGCCTTAGCAGAGGCCTGTGCGGAATCCACGAAACCGCTCAACTGCACCACGCCCTTGAAAGATTCAACATTGATCTGGAGCACCTTGAGCATCGGGTCATTAAATATTTCTGTCTTGACCCTGGAGGTAATGGCAGAATCATCGAAATATTCTCCGGTGCTTTCCCGTTTTTGGGTCCCCGCACAACCAGCAAGGAATGCAACCAAAAAAAGTCCTATAAAAAAACGTCTGACAAAACTTGCTTTATTCAAAATTTCTCCTTTTTGTCATGAAACATGACAGGCTCGCCACCGGAACAGTCGGCAGCGAGCCGGCAGTCTTAATTGATCCTGGATTCAACTCCCTCGACGGTCATGTTGTTGACTGTCAATTAACAACCTTCGATAGCACCCTTCTTCTTGGATTCAACTCCTTTCTTGGTTTCAACTCCCTTCTTGGATTCAACGCCCCCGACGGTCATGTTGTTGATCACCATTTTTACGCCGTGAACGTCACTCACAAGTTTGGTGGCCAGGGTCTTTTCAGCTTCGTTCTTGGCCTTGCCCCCTAAATTGACCACGCCTTCTTTTGTCTCAACAGTAGTGTTAAGGGCGCTGGTCGAGCGATGATACAACAAGGTTGTCTTGACCAGGGCGGTGATGGACGCGTCATCAATCGTTTCGCCCATAGCGCCCATCGTTTCACCCATCTTTTCGCCCATCGTATCCATCTTTGCGCCCATCGTTTTTGCGCCAGGTTTTGTTGCAGCAGTTGATACAACCATCTCATTTTTAACGTTTTTGACGCCTTCCACATCCTTGGCGTATTCGGTCGTCAAATCCTTTTGGGCCGAGCTGGTAGCTTCGCCGCGCAAGGTGACGGCGCCATCCTTGGCGATAACCTCAGTTCCAATGGCATTCACGTTCCGATGGAACAAAAGGGTGGCTTTCACTTTGCTACTGAGCCACGCATCCTTATTCACAGCATGGACTTCACCTTTTTCTTCCAGCTTGTTGTCCACACTTGTAACTCCGGGCAGGCTCGCAACAGTCTCCTTGGCCAATGCTTTGTGGGATTCCTCGGAAACAGTTCCGGTCAAGGTGGCAACGCCGTCCTTGGCCTGGATTTTAATGTCATCGCCCTTAAGGTAGGTCTTGAACACATAAGATTGTTTGGCAGCTGACTCAATGCGATCATCCGTAGCGGATGCAAACAGAGGAACGTTGGTTAAAAATAAAGAGGCTACTGTTACCATCAGTGCTAAGCGATACGTTGTTTTTTTCATGGTTCTTTTATTCCTTTTTATGGTATTTTTTTGTAGTTTCCGGAATACTTGTTCCGGGTGATTTATTTTTTTTCAGACAACAGACAGAACAAGATTTCGCTCGATATCCCCCCTCATCCCAGTTGTTTATCTTTGAGCTAAAAAAGATGTTTACAAGAGCGCGGGCAACCTTTAGCGTCATCAGCGCGTTCTCATGCGTCCCGTCAGCGGCTCATCGCTGTTGCGTTCACTGATGATGTTCCAATGTCTCCGGATTGGTACGGTTAAGGATTTCCTTGGCATGAGTTATGTCATCCATGGAACCATGGGCAATCAGGACAAACTTGCCGGTCTTGAGAGCCGTCTCGTACTGCAATATGCTGTCCTTGGGGATGCCCAGACTGTACAAGCCGGCCCCAATCGCACTCAAACCGCCTACCACAATGGCGCCTTCCAGTGCCCCGATGATCCAACTGACCAACGGCCCCGCCACCAGAAGCGGCCCCAAACCGGGAATCCAAAAAAACGCTGAACCGAACAAAAATCCCCACAAACCGCCCCAGAATGCACCTGTTTTACCCCAAACCTTCATCCGGTCGCCGGTATTGTAATAACCGACCACATGCTCGTCTGTGTGATAATCGCGGCCAACAATCGACAGTTTCTTCATATCAAAACCAGATTGCTGTAGTTCCTTGATAGCCGCTTCAGCAACTGTGTGAGATGGATAGATCGCCACGATAGAATTGTTTTTGTTCATGTCCTTCCTTTCGCTGTTGTGAGTGTCATGTCTCATCCCATGATCTCGTTTATAGACATTGGCGGGATTAAAACTTTAAATCCCTCTTTATTCGTTCTCATGGGCCTTGGTAAGGATGGCGGCAATGAGGCGCCAAACAGTGCCATTCTTTACTTCTCTTTCTTAAAGCAATCTTTGTGCCAGGTTCCAAACCCTCAGCATCATGTCACCCATCGTTTTGATTTTTAAAAATAATTAGCTGGAAAGACATTTATGGAACTGTCATTAACTGCCATATAAAAAGGGTCATACTTAACCGGTGGTTATATGTGACCCTTTTTCCAGTCTCTTTGGCGTTATTGGATAACAAAGGACAAGTGATTCTCTTCCGATATTATGGAGTTTTCATTTCCTCGTTATGTTGAAAAAACAGGAGGATCAGAATGAGTTAAGACAGAAAGCAGACTGTTTCATTTTTGGGAGTCCACTTTACCTCTCAATAAAACTCCTTAAGCGTCTCCTCGATCCTTGATGGGTCGAAACCTTGATACACAAGCGGCCCGGCTGCTATCATCGGGACACGCTCCTCAAAGGCTGGACGAGTATTCCGATAGATGACACCGATCGGGATGCGGTCGCCCCATTCAAGTGACTTCGAAAATGCCGCCATGCGGTCTTCGGGATTATACTCCGGCTCAAGGTGATACACGCGCTCACGATACCACTCGTAGGTATTAACCTTGTTGAAGGTGACACAAGGTTGGAGGATGTCGATGAGCGCAAATCCTTTGTGGTTCATAGCTGCCTTCATGAGGCTCTTGAGGTGCTCCGTGTCGGCGGCAAAGGCACGGGCCGCGAAACCGCAGTCGAGCGCCACGGCGAGGGCCATGGGATTGAACTGTTCAGAGATCACGCCAAATGGGACATTCTTGGCCTTGGTTCCTTCGCTGGTTGTGGGAGAGGGCTGTCCCTTGGTCAACCCGTAGATCTGATTATTGTGGACAAAGAGCTTTACATTGATGTTTCTGCGAATCGCGGCCATAAGATGATTGCCGCCCTCACCATAGCAGTCGCCGTCACCGGTCGTGACGATCACCGGCATGGCATGGTTCGCGAGCCTGATCCCCGTTGCCACCGGCAAGGCCCTGCCGTGCAGACCATTGAAGGTGTTACACCTAGTATAGTGCGGCAGCTTTGCCGCCTGGCCGATCCCCGAGACCACGGTGATCTGGTGGGGTTCCAGTTGAAGCTCCACCAACATATCTTTAAACGCTTTCAAGATCGCAAAATTGCCGCACCCCGGGCACCATGCCGGAATCTGGCCTCTATACGTTTCCAAGGTGACCATGAACCTCTCCTATCAGTTCTTCAACCGTAAACGGCCTGCCATCATACTTGTGGATCCGGGCCTTGAATATAAAACCGGTTTCAGCACGCAGGATCCGACTGAACTGGCCGGTGGCGTTGTGCTCGATGCATAGGGGGAGTTTTGCCTTTTGCAGGAATGCAACATAATCAAAATGCGTGAAGTCAGGCAGAGGGTAAACCTCACTGAAATGAAGCATGGCGATACTCATTGATTTTGCCAGTTCATCAACAACTTCTTTCATAACGCCATAGGTTGAACCCCATCCTGTAAGGACTATACGCGCCTCGTGGTCTCCGTAAAGGTCGGGTGGCGCGATCTCGCTCTTGATGAGCGGAAGTTTCTTGAAGAGGCGCTTTCCGACCATCCTGATCCTGGTGGCGGCATCCTCGACAATATGCCCTTCCTCATCATGCTCGTCGCTGTCAACAACCACGACATGACTGGCGTCTCCCGGCACGGCAAGGGGAGAGATCCCCGAATCGGTAAATGCATAGCGCTTATAGTCGTGCTGAACCTTGAAGGCATCTCCCCGCAAGCGGTAATCACGGTATCGCAACTGGCTCAGATCGAAGCTGTCGAAGGTCCACTGGGAATCGGCAAGATAGGTGTCGAAAAGGATGAAGACGGGAATCTGATATTTTTCGGCAATATCAAAAGCCTTGTTCGTGAGATAAAATGCCTGATGAGGAGTTCCGGGCGTAAAAATGACGCGAGGAAATTCGCCGTGCCCCGCAGACAGGAGGAACTCGAGATCTCCTTGCTCGGTCCGCGTCGGAAAGCCAGTCGCCGGGCCGGGCCGTTGTCCCATAGCGATTACAATCGGCGTCTCGGTCATACCGGCAAGCGAAAGTCCTTCCACCATCAATGCAAAACCGCCGCCCGAGGTACCGGTCATGGCACGCACCCCTGCATAAGATGCGCCGAGAGCCATATTGATCGCGGCAATCTCATCCTCGGCCTGTTCGACTATAACGCCGTACTCGTCCTCTTTGGACGCAAGATAGTTCATGATGCCCGTGGACGGTGTCATGGGGTAGGCCGAATAAAACTTGCATCCCGAGGCAAGCGCTCCGAGCGCAATAGACTCGATTCCCCCGATCAGCATCCGTTGTTTTATTTCATCAGTGGCAACGGCAAAGGTACATTTGTCGCAATGCTGTCTGGCATACTGATAACCTGCCTGCGCGGCGTTCTTGTTGGCAAGAACAATCTGATCACCCTTGTTCTTGAACGTGTCGGTGATGAGTTCCAGAAAAATATCCAGTCCCATCCCGAGCATACCAAGCACTGCGCCGGTAGCGACCATGTTGGCCATGATCTTATCGCCGCCCTGCTCCAGTGCCAGCTTCTCAAAGGCAATTTCAAGAAAAACAGGGCCTTCGTTCTTAAACTTGAGCGTCGAAGCATCATAAATGATCCTGCCATTGCTCGTCAGTTCGTGCTCATGACTGGTGATACTTTCTTGATCAAGGGCCACGAGGATATCGATCTTGTTCTTGGAAGCGGCAAGGGGCTGATCCGAAAGTCGTATCTGGTAAAAGTTGTGTCCACCACGGATGCGTGATTCATAATCCTGATGGGAAAAGACGTAATATCCGGAGCGGGTGAATACACGTCCCAGGGCATCGCCAATGGTCTGGATACCCTGCCCCGCTTCACCTCCAATCTTGATGGAGTAATCCATAGCCATAATGTCCTCTTTCAGATGACGAAAATCGCTAGTACTGCTGCCCCTCGATATTCTTCTTGAGCTGATCGATCTCAAGGCCCAGGGATACACATTGCTTGTTTTCCATACAGGCATCGGCATCCGGTATTTCCAAATGATGCTTGAGTTCGTGTTTGCCTTTTTTCAGGTCAACCAGCCATACATTCTTTTTCGGATCAAACTCAACAGTGATATCCATGCCACATTCGCCGATATCAGGGTAAAGGGCGATAATTTTTTCACACAATATTTCTTTTGAATACATGGCAAGCCTCCTGTTATTTTCTTAAACTTCATCTCACCAGCAGGATGTTGATGCCAGTAGCACAGAGCAACATCCATTTTCTCTTCAAGACTCAATAAAACATGTGGGGCCATGCTCAAAACTCAGCAACCTTCAATTTTTTTCGGCGTTTTCTTCGTTACCGGCTTGGTTACCAAAGTTTTCATGTAGGCGATCAGATCCTTCATGTCCTGGCCCTGAGGGTCAATGGCGGCACCGCCCAAGGGCTTTTCGATGCAGATATTGATGACTTCAGCCAGACTTTTCTTGTCCATCTTCATGATGGTGAATTGCTTGCGTTCGAACAAGTCACTGCCCAGATTCTTTCCACCCTCGTGACAGGTACTGCAGCTTTTGCCGGTAGTACCACCGCCAAGGCTCGGGCTTTCAAAAAGGGCTTTCCCTTTATCTACGCTCGCGGCATAGGCCAAGGCCAAACTTCCTGTCATCATCAACGCCGCTACCAGAATAAATGCCTTCTTCATACCGACCTCCCAATATTATCAGTTTATGTATTTGCAGATATTCACCATGACCGCCGGATACCCTTAATACTCATCGAGATGGTGCCATTCAGCATTTTCAAGCCAGTTTCCCGGTTCCGGTCTTGCAACCAATTCGACGATATTTTCCATTATCCGCAAATGCTTTTCTTCTTCGCCGGCAAGACGCAAGAATATCTGTTTCACATCTTCCTCACCAGCATCGGCAGCCTTGTCCAGATAAAACTTCCAACTCATCTCCTCAATGGCCATTGCTTTTCGGTATGATTCGAGCTCAGAAGAATCAAAGCGCACATCCGCCTTTTCCTCCTTCATTCTGATAAAAATGTTTTTCACATTCTCCAGGACTGTTGTTTTCACCAGCGAAGAATTCCCAGCAAGGTTCTGTAATTGGGCAATGGTGTTGTAGTGCTTCACCTCTTCGTTCGCCAGCATGGTAAAAATAGCAGTAATACCTTTCACTTGACAATTACTGGCAAGTAGAAGGTAAAACTTTTCGCCATCTTTCTCCATCTGCATGGCATATTCATAAATATTCATAGCGCTCCCTCTTTATATGTAATGAATAATTAGAACATGCTCATCCCTTCCACAGGCCATGTAAATTACAATATTCCCGAGCGGTTATCTTGCTTGCATCGATTTTGAAAACGGCCTCCGGTTTTTCTCCGGGATGGAGAAACTGCCGGTATACCTTACCGTCTTCAGTAATCGCTTCAATCCACTCGATATAATGTTTATCTTCCATGGGATGGGCCACACTACCGACCTTTACCCTGAAACCACCCTCGATCTTTTCGATCACGGGGATATGCTTTTCTTTTGCCGCGTCAACGGTGTTTTCCTTAAACAGCTTCATCGGCGCTCCGCAACAGACAAGCTCACCTTCTCCCGCGTGAAGCATTTCCACAATATTCCCACAGATTTCACACTTATAGATTTGTAATTTTTCTGTCATGACTGTGTTCCTCTCTGATTTTAAAAAGACGTCTGGTCGCCTCCGGTGGTCTTGCCGGAACAGATACCCTCGGCTCTTCTCTTTTTGCTCGATTCTCCACCCTTAACTAGTAGGCCAGGCATGGAATGCTAACAGGATGAATGCACAATCGCCTCCATCGGACAATTTTCAACGCAGGCACAGCATTCAATACACTCATCAATGGCAACGGGAACCGTCTTCCCTTGTTGAATCTCGTAGACACTGGTCGGACAGATTTCCGCACAAGCGCCATTGCCGTTGCACTTATCATAGTCCACCATGATCTTCACCTTATCTCCTTCCCATGTCCTGATATCCATTGTACCTCCATCGCTGATAGTTATATGCATAGTCACAAACAGGCCAACAAGATCAGCCAAAGAGTGAGTCTGCGCAGACAGCAGTCAGCAAAACAGTCTGCGCAGCGACAACAACAACCTTGGTGCGTATTACTTTCCGTAACGACCCCTGTCAGTAACGCAGGTTAGGAATGACTTCCTTTAACATTGGCAAAATCTCTGTAGAGGTCGCGGATTCTTGTCCGCAATTGTTTGAGTCTGCGGGAGTCTTGATCAGGTAGCCAGCGAGGCTCACTGATAGCATAGAGGTTCTTGTGCATATCATCGATATAGGACTCAGTGGCGTTGCACCACTCGTCATTGCATATGGAGGTCATCTCCTTGGCCTGTTTAAGTTCCACTGCCAAAATATCGAGACTTTTTTCAAGATTATCCATAAAATTCTTGTGGGCATAAAGCATAGAATCTTCCATATCTTTCTGCTTGAGCATGGTGGTTCCTCCTGCTGAGGTTGGGAGTTAATGGGTTCGCAAAAGTTCAGATCTACTAACTGATGGCGGTCAGCACCTCCGCCAAACAGAGATTCAGGTATGTATTACCTTCTCGGATTTCAGATTGGATGTTTAGCAACACTCTTCCATCAAATAATGCTTACCTCCATCCAGCGATACAAAATGAATACCGTCTAATAAAGGAAGGCCGGCAATCTTCCAGGCCTTTTCCGGATTGACGAATTGCTCATTGACACATTCTTTCGGTTGATGAATATTTTTGCATACATAGTTTAAGATAGGAAAAGAGGCGAAGGTCTTATAATATTCGCGCAGAAATTTGATTATTATCATCTGCTCATCAGTTAAAGGAGTCAAGCCTTCCTGTTGGGCTATAGTCTGAGCAACACCTTCAGTCCAATCATCAAGGTTGACCAGAAACCCCTTGTTATCAATGGCAATCTGTTTTCCACCACTTTCAATAGTTGGCATGGTTTAGGTTTACCTCCTTGTTGTCGTGTTAAATTGCAAGACTACCCAATAAATAAATCGCAATACGGACATACTCGCTTCGTTCATTAACTGGTTGAAGATATATCCTGCAAAAGATTATAGGCCTCATTGAGAGGTTTCGGATCATAGAGGCTTTTGTAAAGGTACCCCTTTTGGGATATGGCTTCCGAGAGAAGAGGAAGAGTCTTCTTCCTTTGAATGCTTAATATTTTTCTGATATTCACCACGGTTGGTAAGCATTCAATTGCATGCCAACAATTTTTTCAACTCAATTATAAACGGCCCCTTTATCCGCCGATGTCATAATCAAAGAGCTGATTGGCTGTACGACCATACTTGCTACCGAGATCGGCCAGTTTAGAGGCTATCTTCTCCTTTTCCGGCTTCCAGTCAATGGGACAATTGGTTCTCAATTGATCAATCTTCTCATCCAGCTCTGCCATGATAATATGAAGGGCATTTACATCCTCATACATTTTCTGTTTATCGCCGGTAGGCAATTTGTCTATTTTGCTGATGACATCATAGAGCTTTGCCTTCCAACCAGTCAGTTCCATGTCCATAATTCTGCAGTAGTTTTTACTTGTCATGACATTCTCCTTTCTGTGTTATGTTCCCCTTATGGGTTATTGCACGGTCTGTCTCCACACGTCACCGTATGCCATTCAACATATAATAAGCAATATTTGTACCAGGCTCTAAACACTTAATGTTACCTTACCTATCATCTTGATTTTCAGTAACAATTAGCTTAAATAACATCTATAGGATCATCAAAAACCATCATAGAAAAGGATCATATTTGACCAATGGCCAGATATAACCCTTTTCTATATTTCCTTGATATTATAGAGGCAGACAATAAGTGATATGAGGTAGGCGGGAAGGAATGGATACTAAATGAAGGAAGATACAACCGACTGGACAACATATAAAAACAGAATGACCACTTCACCAGAAAAATTCTGGGAAACAGCCGTGAGATTGGTAACTGCGGGCAAGTTTTCAGCATACAAGACATCAACGCCACTCTGGATTAACTGAAACTGCGGTTATCAAACCATGAGAAAAGAATTCAGAAGATCACACAATACATGGGAATCTTCTGTAACCACCAAAGGAGACAGAAGGATTGACTATTTTTCTCCGGTGACCTTCAAGCGCCGGTTGGGTAATATAAAAAAAGCGGCATAACTCATTTGCGAGTCCAACCATCAACGACCGACCTCATAAAAACAATGAGGAAAACGGGCAGACATAAAAAAAACCCTCGTCGAATACTATATTCAACGAGGGTTCAAGATAAAGGAATATACAGAAAATGTACATTTTACTAAAAAAATAGAATATGTTAACAATATTAACATATTCTATCACAATCTTAACAAACAAATGGTGCCGGGACCAGGAATCGAACCAGGGACACACGGATTTTCAGTCCGTTGCTCTACCGACTGAGCTATCCCGGCACATCATTTACAACGGAGCTTAATTACCCGACATCTTTTTTCTTGTCAATCAATTTCTCTCCTAACGCGATATTGACGGCTTTTATCGAGACCATCACTCAAGAGAGAGCGTCAATTCGGGCAGATCATCCAACTCCTTCTTCTGCGGTCGGTCCTTTTCCTCTCCAAGTGTCCCTAGATCAAGATCAAAATTCAGATCGTCATCCACCGGACGAGAAGGCAATGGCGCAGGCGGAGACAAAGGAGCAACTTCCAAACCACCAGAAAGGTCAATATCGTCAAGAGAGAGAAGAGCAAGTTCATCATCAACGGCAGATGACACTGCAATACTTGCTTTCTCACCGCCAAGGGACAGATTCAGGTCGTCCAGGTTCAGATCATCATCTCCAAGATGAACAGCAAGCTCACTCTTCGATTCTGCTCCAGCAGCCGGACGGGCCAAGTCGGAAATATCAGCCAATCCTTCCGGAATTGCAAACTGCACAGGTTGCGTCTCCTGTACCGCCTGCATATTGATTGGCACATCTGCAAAACGGCTGGTATCTATCGCCAAATCGTCTTCATCTAAAGACAGATTATCCTCTTTTTGATCAGCGTTAAAGGCAATCTCAAAATCATCACCGATAGAAATCTCTCTCTCCGCCGATTGCCCCACAACATTATCATTATTCCCGACAGCAAGCAGATCTAGATCAGGATCAAGAACATCCACCATATCCTCATCAACAACCATATCCTCATCGAACCCACTGTCAGGAATTTCTTGAGATGATTGAAGAAAACTCGGGACTAGAACAGGATACGTTGTCCCCTTGAATTCACTCTGAGCTGTTGGTTTATGACACTTTCGACAACTATCCAAATGATCAAACGAGATATATCCACATTTAGGGCAACGCATAATCGCTTTTCCTTTTCCAAGAGAGATCTGCTTGTTAGGAGCCGTTACGAAATAACTATTACCTTTCTGACCATTTCGTTACGCAGGCCATGGATGGCCCAGTGTCGCTCGCTCCATGAATGGAGAAAGAGCGCCAACTCCTTATACCATCTAACCATCCAGACGACGACATTATTTCATTACAACGGCTTCAACATTCAAGCCGGGAGCATATCCTAGGTCTTCCATTAATTCGATTCAGTATTGCACATTCACGCCTCAAGAATCAAGAAATAATTCAAACAACCCAGTCCATACCGATATCACAAGAGGGGGCCGAATGGGTAAGCGCGCCAATGGAAACAATATCCACCCCGCATCGGGCCACGGCCAGCACCGACTCCAGGGTAATGCCGCCCGAAGCCTCAACAAGGGCTCGGGTGGCGATGAGGCGAACCGCCTCCTCCATCATGGCAGTATCCATGTTATCAAGCATAATGATATCCACCCCGCAGGCCAGACACTCCCGCACCTGCTCCAGGGTATCGGTTTCCACCTCGATGCGCAGGGTATGAGGAATTTTCCGCCGCAGCAGGGACACCGCGTGTGCAATCGATCCACATGCGGCGATGTGATTGTCCTTGATGAGGATTCCGTCGGCAAGGTTAAAACGGTGATTATAGCCGCCGCCAACCTGAACCGCATATTTTTCGAACATACGCAGGCCAGGTGTGGTTTTGCGGGTATCCGTGATCCGGACCGGATATGACTGAACCTGCTCCACAAACCGGGCGGTGAGGGTGGCAATACCCGAAAGTCGCTGCAACAGATTCAGGGCCACCCGTTCGGCCTTTAACAGATCGACAACCGGACCGGCCACCGTGAACAGAATATCACCCGCCGCAACCCTGGTACCATCTGCCACCATCCCTGCCACCATAATGGCAGGATTCTGCACCCAAAAGACCTCGGCGGCCACCGCTTCACCGCCAGCCATGACAAAAGACTCCCTGGCCACAATTCGAGCCATCCCCATCTCGTCCTGGCTAAAAATCGATTCACTGGTCAAATCGCCACGCCCGATATCCTCGGCCAGAAAGGAACGGATCAGGATATGGAGGGCCGCCTTATCCAAGATTTCTCAACCGTTGTTCAGATTCCGCGATTTTAGCCAGGGTCGCATCCAGCTCCTCTTTTTTCTCTTTTTCCTTCATCACCACATCGGCTGGGGCATTGTTCAGGAATTTTTCACTGACCAATTTAGCATTGATCTGGGCAAGCTTGGCCTCGACCTTCTGCCGCTCACGGGCAAGCTTGGCCATCTCTTTCTCCACATCCACCAGCCCCTTGAGGGGAACATAAATCTCCATATCCTTATAGAGATAGGTAGCGGCATCGTCCGGTTTTTCTCCATCGCTGATGACCACCAGGGAGCTGAGCCGGGTCAGATCGGCAATGGTGGCGGCAAAGGACTTCAAGAAAGCAATACGCTCCGGGGAAGGACAGAGGATAAAGGCCTCGATCTGCATGGAGGGATGGACATCGGCCTCCGCCCGGATATTACGGATACCGGTGATAACCCCCATGAGCAGTTCCACCTCTCCTTCGGCCCCGCTGTTGAGCCAGATCTTGTTGACCTCGGGATAGGCACTGGTCATCAAGGTCTTGCGCTCACCCGGCAGGACACTCCAGATCTCCTCGGTAACAAAGGGGATAATGGGATGAATCAGCTTGAGAACGGTTTCAAGAACCAGTAACAGCACACTCCGGGCCTGATCCTTGACATCCTCATCCTTGCTGAACAGATCCGGCTTGATCCACTCCAGATACCAGTCACAGAACTCATACCAGATAAACTGATAGAGGACAGAGGCCGCATCATTAAAACGATAGCCGTCAAGGGCTGCCCGCACCTCAGTGGTGGTGGCAGCGGTACGGCTGAGGATCCACTGATGGATCAAAGGCAGATCCTGTGGATTGCCAACTTCCCCGCATCGCATCGCGTCAGCCTCTCCGACATGCATCAGGGCAAAACGGGCCGCATTCCAGATCTTGTTGATAAAAAAACGATAACCATCAATACGCTCCTCATCCAGTTTGATCTCCCGTCCCTGGGCGGCAAAGGCGGTCAGGGTAAAACGGAGGGCGTCCGTCCCATATTTCGCGATCACCTCCAATGGATCAATCACATTGCCGGTGGACTTGGACATCTTCTTGCCATGCTTGTCACGCACCAAGGCATGGAGATAGACATCCCGAAACGGCACTTCATCCATGATGTGCAGCCCCATCATCATCATCCGCGCCACCCAGAAAAAGAGGATATCAAAACTGGTGATCAGCACGGATGTGGGATAAAACATGGCAAGTTCTTTGGTCTGCTCCGGCCAGCCGAGCGTGGAAAAGGGCCAGAGGGCTGAAGAAAACCAGGTATCCAGCACATCTGTTTCCTGGTTCAAATCAGCAGAGCCACATTGCGGACAACTGGTCGGATCCACCGAGGCGACAATCATCTCTCCGCACGCCTGACAGGTCCAGGCCGGAACCCGATGCCCCCACCAGATCTGCCGCGAGATACACCAGTCCCGGATATTATCCATCCACGAGTAAAAGGTGTTATACCAGGTCTTGGGATAGATATTGATCCGTCCGTCGCGCACTGCCGCCACCGCCTTTGCCGCCAGGGGTTTTACGGAAACAAACCACTGCAGGGAGGTTGTGGCTTCGACCACGGTCTTGCAGCGATAGCACTGACCGACTGCGTGATCATAGTCCTCGATCCGATCGAGAAACCCCAGGCGCTCCAGATCCTCGACAATTCTCTTCCGGCAGGCAAAACGATCAAGCCCGGCATAGACGCCGGCACTTTCATTCATATGACCGCTGCTGTCCATGACCTTGAGGATCTCCAGGTCATGACGCCGGCCGATCTCATAGTCATCCCGGTCATGGGCCGGCGTGACCTTCAGGGCGCCGGTCCCGAAATCCTTCTGCACATGATGGTCAAAGACAATGGGGATGATCCGGTCGCTCAAGGGCAGCTTGATGCCAACCCCTGCCAGATGGGCATAGCGCTCATCATCAGGATGGACCGCCACCGCCGTATCGCCAAGCATGGTCTCCGGCCGGGTGGTGGCCACCACCACATGGTCGCTGCCGTCGGCAAAGGGATAGCGGAGATGATACAACTTGCCTTTCTTATCCTCGTGCTCCACCTCATCATCAGCCAGGGCCGTCTGACAGCGGGGGCACCAGTTGACAATATAATCCCCCTTATAAATCAGCCCCTCGTGATAGAGGCGGACAAAGACCTCGCGGACGGCCGTGGACAACCCTTCATCCATGGTGAACCGTTCCCGGTCCCAGTCACAGGAGGCGCCCAGACGCTTGAGCTGGCGGATAATCGTCCCGCCCTTCTCCGCCCGCCAGGTCCAGACCTTTTTGATAAATTCCTCGCGGCCAAGGTCATGCCGGGTCTTGCCCTCGGTCGCCAACTGCCGCTCCACCACATTCTGGGTGGCAATACCGGCATGATCGGTACCCGGCACCCACACCGTATTGTCACCCCGCATCCGGTGATAGCGCACCAGCACATCCTGCATGGTATTGTTCAGGGCATGGCCCACATGCAGGACCCCGGTCACATTGGGCGGGGGAATGACAATAGAGAAGGAGGGCCGGCCCTCTACCATGGTGGCCTGAAAACATTTTTCCTCGGTCCAGCGTTGAAGCCACTTTTCTTCGACACTGGCAAACTCATATCCCTTACTCAATATATTGTTCATACGTTTCAAAATTTAAGATTTAAGATTCTGACAAGACCACTTCGTGACTCAGCGATCCTTTATCGCACATTCCAAGGCTGAGGTAAAAAAATATGTTCATAAAGACTCAGGGCATAGCGGTCGGTCATCCCGGCAATAAAATCACAGACCCTTCTATGCGCTATCTTGTCGCTGGCCCAGACATTTTTTGAAGTCTTGGGTTGCCATGAGATCCCGTTACGCTCCATCAGACCGTTTTCAAGAAAATAATGATAGAGATCACGGATTACCCGCTGGGCCTTCTCAAATTCGTTATGGACCTTGTAAAATCGATACACATTTTCATAGAGAAAGATCCGCAGATCGGTAATCGCCTTGAGCATTTTATGACTGAGATGCAGCCTGCCGTCACCGGCAGCCAGGGTCTCGACAATCAGATCCCGGACCATGGCCCCGGTTCTCTTGGAATGACGATCTCCCACCACCGCCTTGATATCCGCCGGCAGATCGCTTTCTTGTATAATTCCGGCCCGCAGGGCATCGTCCATATCATGATTGACATAGGCAATGATATCTGCCACCCGCACCACCTGCCCTTCCATGGTTGCCGGAAGTTCCGAGGTGTTATCCGGCAGGATATCATTGCGGCCTTTGGAGTGCTTGACAATCCCGTTTCTAACCTCAAAGGTGAGATTCAACCCCTTACCTCGATTCTCCAGAAAATCAACCACCCGCAGACTGTGCACATAATGGCGGAACCCGCCTGGATGCAGTTCGTTCAAAGTCGCTTCACCAGCATGACCAAAAGGGGTATGCCCCAGATCATGGCCAAGGGCAATGGCCTCGGTCAAGGCCTCGTTAAGACAGAGGGCGGCGGCAATGGTCCGCGCAATCTGCGAGACCTCAAGAACATGGGTCAACCGGGTACGATAATGGTCGCCAGCCGGCGCCAGAAAGACCTGGGTCTTATGTTTCAACCGCCGAAACGTCTTGGAATGGGTAATACGATCCCGATCCCGCTGAAAAGGCATCCGGATATCACACCCATCGTCCTCTTCCAGAGCCCTGCGGCCCAACGAGTTTTTATTTAAGGTCGCAAAGGGGGATAAAATTTCCTCTTCCCGGTCCTCCAACTGATACCGAATCGAGATTCCTACAACTGGTGTATATGCCATGGCGTATCTCTTTGAACACAAGGAAACAACTCATTCCATTTCTCAATCAAGGGTATATCGAGATGGAAACGCAACCGCAGGGCATGGATACCCCAGTGTCGCTCGCGCGAGTGGACGCCCCGAAGGAAGTACCCTTGGAGTATGGATGGAGGCGACCTTTTTTCATTTTTCTTTTTACACAGCCCGCCCTGTTCCTGCAAGGGAGAAAGGGATCAGAAAAAACATCTCCTCCATTCTTCTTTGAGAAATACTGGCGGCAACGATAAACCACCTCGGCCGTCGTGCAAAAGACACAGACCCAGGTACGCGAGGTGTAACCAAGACTCCGGTCATGACCTACAAAATGAAATGGTTATTTCGTAACAGTACTCAACAATTCAGCCAGATGCAGCACCGGCACCCGGCTTCCTGCAACCTCTACCGCCAGACGCCACTGCATGAGACAACCGGAGCAGGTGCTGGTGATCACATCAGGGGCCAGGGCCAACACCTTTGCCGCCAGGGTGTCACGAATCACCGCGGCGATATCGGGCGCACCGATATGGAAAAGCCCGCCCTGCCCGCAGCACTCGGGGCCATCAGGGAGTTCAAGCAACTCCAGATCAGGGTTGCGGCCAAGTGCATGGCACGGCTCTTCGATGATCCTCAGTCCATAGCGGAAATGACAGGGATCATGATAATAAACACGCACCTTTTTCCCCCCAGCTGCCTGTTTCGCGAGTCCTGGCGGCAGATGCTGGTCGAGAAAACAACTGAGCTCCAGCAGACGTGCGGACAGAGCCTCAGCCTTGCTCCGCCAGAGCTGGTCATCTGCAAAAAGGTCCCCGTATCTGCGCAGATGCGCATAACAGGAGGCGCAGGAAACCAGAATTGGCCCAGTGCCCTGTTCCAGCGCGATAATATTTTTCCGGGCGTGCCTCTGGGCCTCCCGTCTGTCCCCTGCCGACAGGGCAGCCAGACCACAACAGGACAACCCTTCAGGAACATGCAGGGCATATCCAAGATCGGCGGCGAGAGAATGACAGGATGTGGCAATGTCAGGGAAAAGATAGTGAGCAGCACATCCGGGAAAATATGTCAGCGCCTCTTTCGGCCGAGAGTCATCAGGGAATGCATTTTTTTGAACCGGCAGAACCGGTATTGCCCCCACTTCCTGCTGAAACAGGGCCAGGCGCAATCTGAGCCCGCTCTCTGCCGGCAGATATCTTGACACAAACTCGGCCCCAACCCGGCCCAGCACCCGCAAGGCAGAAAGAGTCTCAGGGTGGGCAAGCGCCTTGCGGGCCAGAAACTTCTCGTAGCCATGGGCACCATAAATGGAAGGAAAGGCGGCTCGGGCATCCACCACCTCCCGGCACACATCGATACCCCGCGGACAGACAGCAGAACAGGCCCCGCAAAGAAGACATTTGGAAAAGATATCCTCAAACATAACTCCTTTGCCATGCAGTTCAGGAATGTGGGCCAGATGAATCTTGCCCCGGGCGGTATGGGCCTCTTGACCAGTAACCCGATAGACCGGGCAGACCACGGAACAGGCCCCGCATTTAGCGCAGGAATTCACAATTTTTTATTTTCGATGGTCTCAGAAACAATCAAGAAGCTGGCTAAGCGAAAAGGCCCAAAGACGAGGCGCACCAATCCTGAGGAGCGAGGCGTACTGTTGGGTACGCCGCAGTGACGAAGGATGCAGTGCAACGAAGTATTTGGACCTTTTCGCAACGCCATCATTTTTCCCACAGTAGGTAGGCCTTGATAAAAGGATCGAGGTTTCCATCAAGCACCGCATCCACATTACCAACCTCCATATCAGTACGATGATCCTTGATCAAACGGTAGGGTTGCAGGACATACGAGCGGATCTGACTGCCCCACGAGATCCCTTTTTTGTCGCCGTGCAGATCCTCATTGGCCTCGGCCTGTTTTTGCCGGCCCAGTTCATAGAGACGGGAGGTCAGCATCTTCATGGCCGTATCCTTGTTCCGATGCTGGGAGCGCTCGTTCTGACACTGCACCACAATGCCGGTGGGCAGATGGGTAATCCGAATGGCCGAATCGGTTTTATTGATATGCTGCCCACCGGAGCCGCTGGCCCGATAGGTATCAATACGCAGGTCTTTATCAATGATGTCCACCTCAATGGTATCATCAAGCTCAGGCATGACCATGACCGAAGAAAACGAGGTGTGACGCCGGCCACTGGCATCAAAGGGTGAGATGCGTACCAGGCGGTGAATCCCCACCTCTGAGCGCAGATACCCATAGGCATTATGTCCTGTGACCATGATGGTCACGCTCTTAACCCCGGCCTCATCACCGGGCAGATAATCGAGGATATCCGCCTTAAAGCCTTTTATCTCGGCCCAGCGCAGATACATGCGCAGAAGGATACTTACCCAATCCTGGGCCTCGGTGCCGCCGGCGCCGGCATGGATATCCATGATCGCATTATTGGCATCATGTTCTCCACTGAGCATACACTCGACTTCGGCAAGGACAATACGCTCCTGCAACGGATCAAGACTGGCGGCCACCTCATGCTCCATGGCGGCATCATTATCTTCCGTGGCCAGCTCCAGAAGCATCTCCAGCTCGTCCAACTCTTCCCATTTGCCTTCCCAGCCCTTGACAATTTCCTGAAGCTGACCATGCTCTTTATGCACCTTTCTGGCAATATCGGCATCGTTCCAGAAATTGGGGGCCAAGGTCTGCTGTTCCAGCCGTTCCAGGTCATCTTTTTTATGATCTAAGTCAAAGATGCTCCTTCAAGGCCAGCATTCGCCCTTTGAGTTCCTGCAGCCTTTGTCTGGATATTGCGGCGCCTGTTTCTGTTGACATACCAACTCCCTGTAAAAATATTATAAGTATTTAAAAAGTTTAATTATTTCTCGTATCAAGACGCCATTCAGAAAAATGTCTCGACCGGGGATTGCGAAGGACAATCCAGATCAAGAAGACTATGACCACCCCCAGACATAAAGGCGCAAACAGATACCCCCAACGCACAAACGAGGTCTCTTCATCCATAAGAACGACATCAGCACTCTCAGCCCAGGGTTCAAATAGCGGAGATACCATCCGCATCCGGCCCAGAGGATCAACAAATCCAGAGAAACCGGTATTTGCCGCCCGCACCAGACTGCGCCGGGTTTCAACCGCTCGCAACACCGTCATGGCCAGGCTGTGATACGGGGCGCTGGATCTGCCATACCAGGCATCATTGGTCAGATTCACCAGGATATTAGCCTTGACTCCCACCCATTTGCGGGCAATATCCGGAAAAATGGATTCAAAACAGATCAATACCCCGATCCTGGCATTCTGACAAGCCAAGGGGTGCTGAATCACACCCGGCCTGAAGTCACCCACTGACTCCACCACTGGGGCCAGAAATGGCAGAAATTTTTTCAAGGGCACATATTCACCAAACGGTACCAGATGGCTCTTGGAGTACTTGTCCGTAATCTGGCCACTGGCATCAAAGAGAAGAGCGCTGTTATAATAGCGTCTCAGCCCCTGGCCGTCACCGCTCCCGCCATCCTGTTCATACCAAGGAGCACCTGTGAGCAGGGATATTTGTCCCTGAACCGCCAGATCTCGCACGGACTGCAATAAAGGATGGACAACAGGATAAAACGGCAGGGCTGTTTCAGGCCAGACTACAAGCAAGGGATGGCTCCGCTCAATAAGTCCCCGACTCTGACCAATATAATTCGCCAGGGTCTCCTTCTGCAATTCAGGAGACCATTTCAGGTCTTGCGAGATATTGCCTTGGACCACACCGATACGCATGGTTTCACTGACCAGCATCTGTCGCCCTATCTGCTGCCAGCGCAGGGATGAATACAATGCAACAGCGCAGCAGAGCAGAAGGACAGGGACAAACCAGGCAAGCTGCCCTCTCTTGCGAGTACCCGACAGAAACAACATGGCCACCAGGGTATTGATCAAAACCAGGCAATAGCTCAGACCATAATGACCCCACAGGTCAGCCGACTGGATCAGCCATGGCACATTGGCCAGCGCATAGCCGGGATCCATCCACGGAAAACCACTAAACAGAAAAGAGCGGCACCAATCGAGGGCGACCCAGACAGCGGGAATGACCCACAGGGCAATCTGCCAAGGGACCCTGACGAAAAACAAGCGGGCAATCAGCGCAAAAATACCCATATACAGACTCATATACAGGGCAAGGAGCACAAGGGCCGGAATAGACAAGAAAGGTGGCAGGCCACCATAACGGCCCAGAACAGTGACAAGCCAATAAAGCAGCACCAGGAAATGGAACAGACCGGTCAGTACCCCGCAAATACCCGCCTGCCGCACCGTTCTCGTTTTAATAACAGCCAATAAAAGAGGGACAAGGGCTATAAACAGCAGAGGCCAGATCCCGCCGCCACCAGGAAAGGCCAGCCAGAGCAGGCCCGCAGTCATAAGAGCCGTCAGCATTGCACCCCAAAGGCGGCGCCTGTTGTCATCACCACACCGGGATCACGCCTCTGCATCGGTCAACCGGGTAATACGCACCACCTTGATATGCCGCCTGCTCGCCGTCTGCACCAGAAAACGCAGCCCTCCCACATCCACCTGATCTCCGGGCACAGCCAACCGGCCAAGGACATGCACCACCAACCCTCCCACAGATTCGTAGGGTCCCTCTGGCATCTCCACGCCAAACCGCTCTTCAACCTCTTCTATATCCACCCTGGCCTGCACCAGAATAATTTCCTGACCGAGCTCCTGAATCTCATTGCGATCATCGACATCATATTCATCATCAATCTCACCGACGATTTCTTCCAAGACATCCTCAATGGTGACAAGACCGCGAATGGATCCAAACTCATCGGTTACCAAGGCCATATGGATCTTCCGTTTCTGAAACTCCACCAGCAGATCGACAATCAGTTTTTTTTCATCAATAAAATAGGGTGGATTCAAAAGCTCTGAGAGTGGAATATCCTTTGAAGCCGGAGAAAAGATCTTTAACAGATTCTTGACATGGAGGATGCCAACAATGCGGTCCAAGGTATCCCTATACACCGGCACCCTGGTAAATCCCTTTTCAATGAAGAGTTCCACCAGATCAGCAAGAGAGGTGGACTCTTCCGCAGCCTCGATCTCCACGGCCGGGGTCATGATCTCACCGGCCATGGTATCACGAAAATCGAAGATGGAGTTGATCATTTTCTCTTCCAGGCTGGTAATCAGCCCTTGTTCTTCTCCATCCTCAAGCAATTCCTGAATCTCCTGCTCCAAGGACTCGGTGGTATCCGGGGTTCGCCCAGGCAACAGGGCAGCCAGCCGTTGAAAGACACCTTTATATTCTGTAGCTTCAGGCGGTTCAGATGATTTTTCCTTATTCATATTTTTTCTATCGTCATTCTCCAATTAATAGTTCTTTTGCCCTTTTTCTCAAAACCTCTTACATATTTCAATGAGATATCAAAGAGAAACCGTTTTGTCATCAACTCTTATTATCACCACCATTTTCAATGGTGGCAAAAGGTCGCAGGGAAAAACACATTTTTTCTTTTCTAATTGCCATGATATGACTATAGTAAGCTCTGTTTGTTCTTTTGCAAAAAGAAAAAAATAGCGGCTGAACAGTTATCGTCATTTTCCCTGACTCAATCTATGTCCATCAACGATTCCAAATGGGCATCAATAAGACATTAAGACAATATGCGTAACAGTTTGCAAGGAAAAGTTCTCATAGCCAATCGGGGTGAAATCGCAATCCGCATCATGAATGGCTGCAAGGATCTGGGTTTGGAATACGCTGTGGTCTACACTGACGCCGACAAGGACTCCGAGCACGTCCGGCGCAACAGGACCAGCGGCATCGATCAGAACGCATGGCGGATTACAAGCTATACCGAGCCCAATGATATCTTTGCGGTTGCCGACCACACCAATTGCACTGCCATCCACCCAGGATATGGCTTTTTCTCTGAAGACTATCGTTTTGCCAGGCGGGCAACACTCCGGGAGCGGTCTCTCACCTTTATCGGGCCAAGCTGGGAGGTCATCAAAAGCCTTGGTGACAAAATCAATACCAAACGGGTTGCCAACAAACTGGGAATTCCAACCATTCCTGGCACAGACAGCCCTATCTACAACGAAATGGAAGCGGAAGAGATTGCCCAAAGACTCATGGACGATCAACTGGCCCAGGACATCAAAGGCCCTTCGATTCTGGTCAAGGCAGCGGCTGGCGGCGGCGGCATGGGCATTGAAGAAGTTACTGAAATCGAGCAGTTCCGGCGCATCTACCGCCAGGTTCAGAACTATGCCAAACGCCAGTTCGGCGACGGTGGCGTGCTTATCGAACAATGCCTGCGTGACTATAACCATCTCGAAGTGCAACTGGTCTGCTCCCGCCATGGCGAGCGAATCCACTTCGGTTCCAGGAATTGCACCATCCAGTCAACAGGCCGTCAGAAACGGGTGGAAGCAGCGCCAGGGTTTCATCGCTCCTGCTTCACTTACGATTTCGACGAACAGAAGGTACTGGAACAGATCGTTGACTATTCATTGAAACTGGCCGCCCATGTCCGTTATGACAACGTTGGCACCTGGGAATGGATTGTCAGCAGATCCGGCCAGCCCTATCTGCTGGAGGTCAACACCAGGATCCAGGTGGAGAATGATGTCTCCGCCCGCATCAGCTATCTTGACAATCAGCATCCCAACCTGATTCGTGAACAGATCAGACTGGGCTTGGGTGAAAAGATTGGCTACAAGCAGAAATCCATTGAATTTAAAGGGGCATCCATTGAACTGCGCATTGTCGCCGAAGACACCCGACGCGGTTTTGCACCCTGGATTGGCACTATCACCGACTTCCGTTTCCCCGAGCACGAATGGTCAACCGTCTATTCCCATGTCCCTTCTGACCGGGAATACCGGATCCCCAGTGAATATGACCCCAACCTGGCCCTGGCCCTGGTATGGGGAGATTCCATGGAAGAAACAAAACTCCGGGCCGGACAGTTTATTGATGAGGTTGTCATTCGCGGCCAAGACTCGCACGGAGGCCCCATTGTCACCAACCTGGAATATTTAAAAAACAACCTGGACCGCCTGCTGACATTCTAATGGCCTGGAACTCTTTTTCTCCTGAAAAAGCGAAAAAACTCTGTACCCCTGAACGCATCAATCACCTGCAACCTGGAACAGCAATCTCTTTATGAACGCATTACTTAAACAGCTCCATAAAATCGAAGAACGTATCAACTACCTGATTCAGCTTAAGGACTATTCCAACTGGGGCAACCTGGACGGATTTAAAGAGACTTGCGACAAGCTGAAGCTGACGGTTTATGATCATAGCGAAAACCAATTTGCCAGCGAGATCCACAAACTGCACGAATCCATCTGCTTTCTCGAACAACGGGCCGAAGAGCAGCTTACCCCCATGGAACGGGTACGGATCGTCCGCAGCATCCAGCGTTTCAGTCTCAAAGACATCCTGGAAAATGTCTATGAGGATTATACAGAGCTGGGCGGTGAGGGTGATGCCAATATTGATCCTGCCATGGTCTGCGCCAAGGCCACCATCGTCAGACGCATCAAGAATAAGCCCTACACGGCCTCGGTCATGGTCATTGGCCAGGAAACGGGCCATGGTGAAGAATTCCGGAATGGTGGCTCCTGCAAACCCGAAGGCAACGAAAAGGCCCTTCGCTATATGAAGGTCGCAGAAACCGAAGGCATCCCTATCCACTTCTACGTTTTTACCCCTGGCTCCTTTCCAGTGGAAGAGTACCCGGGAGCCGCGCAGCAGATCGCCCGTAATATTTACGCCATGGCCAAACTGAGGGTTCCCATGGTCTCCATGATCTCCGAGGGTGGTTCAGGGGGAGCCGAGGCCATCGGGCTTTCTGATTATCGGATGATGTGTTCGCACGGCTATTATTCAGTTATCTCACCAGAAGGTGCCGCTGCTATTGAGGGAAAGGTGAAAGAAGGCAACAAGGTACCCAAAGAGCTCATTGAGCTCTGCGCCGAGCGGCTCAAGTTGACGGCAACAGACAACCTTGCCTTTGGCACCATCGATCATATCATCCAGGAACCGCCCCTTGGTGCCAGAAGAGATGATTTTGCCTTTTTTGCCCAGCTTCGCGCCGAGGTTATGCGAGCCACTGACAAGGTCGTTCTTAGCACCAAGAGCTTCAGGGCCTTCCGCTCCTATGAAATCAAACGAAAAAAAGCGGAAACCGAGGCTCAGGAGCTCCAGGTTGACGTTTCCTGGGATCTCAGCCAGGACGAGATCACACGTCTGCTGGCCGGACGTTCAAAAAAATATCGGGAAATGGCAACCCAGGGTTTCAGCGGCCTGCCCTCTCCTACGGGGAAATTTCTCCGACAGCTTCAGGTAGGGACCGAAAAAGTTTATTATACCATGCGGTACGATATCCTGAAAAATCACCAGAAACAGGTGCAAAAGGTCTTCAAAGATGTCTCTGGAGAAGGAACTGTAATCCTCAAACGGGTCACATCCCCCATTACCAGCGCCATTGATTTTTTTTCCCAGCAAAAAGACAAAAAATTCATCCGCCCCCTGCTTACTCACTCTGAGGGGACCCCGGCTACAGGCAATATGCAGGATCCACTAGAGCTGACAGACACCTATACCAGCCCTCTGGCCAATGTGGATCGCACCATTACCTGTCCCAATAGCGAAAAATATGGGTGCAAGGATTTGTGGGTGCCAGACCTTTTCGGCGAATTTGCAGGGGTCTGCGAGACCTGCGGCCACCACTTCCCCCTGGAGCATAAGTGGTATCTGAAAAACATCTTTGATCCTGACTCTATCCGGACCTTCAACACTGAAATTACTGCCGGCAATCCTCTGGAATACCCCGGTTTTGATGATCGGCTACAATCATCAAAAAAGAAGACCGGACGTAATGCCGGCAACATGACCTTTCATGCCCGGATTATGGATATTCAGGTGGTGGTCAGCATGCTCTACTCCGATTTCAGGAACGGAACGGTCGGCTCAGCAGAAGGGGAAAAATTCATTCAGGCCTGCGCCGTGGCCAAGCGCAAAAAACGACCACTGATCTCCTATGTCCATACCACGGGTGGCATTCGTATCCAGGAGGGAACACTGGGGGTCACCCAGATGCCCAAATGCACCATGGCCGTCCGTGAATATATTGATGCAGGTGGACTCTACATTGTCGTTTATGACAATAATTCCTATGCCGGCCCCGTTGCCAGTTTTCTCGGGTGCTCACCCTATCAGTTTGCGATCCGCTCCAGCCGTATAGGCTTTGCCGGTCACCGAGTCATCCGCGAGACCACGGGGATTGATATTCCCCCTGATTATCATTCCGCCAGGAATGCCCTTAAACGCGGCCACATTCAGGGGATATGGGATCGTCGGGAGTTCCGGCGCAACCTGTACAAATCCCTCTTGACCATGGGCAGCCCTCATCTCTACTACCGATAAAAAAGGATCAATTTTTTGCCTTTTGTGCCGATCTATAGTTAAATAATATAGAGGCTGTACAACGTACGTTATTCTCAAGGAGACTGAGGAGGTGCGTAATGGCAATCTGGCAATTTACGGTAAATGACAAGGACGTCTCTTACGGAGCCCGTAATCGCAGGCTCTTAACCGCCAAAGGCTGTAACGAGCCTTTCAAAGAGCGGTACTGGTGTCCTAAAAAGAAGTGGTTTATCCTGGAGGTCTGTCCCTTTATCAACAGAAGGGAATGTGAGAATTTCGCCCAGATGAGTGGTGAAAAATTTGCCAGCCTCTAAGCCGTTTGACAAAATTTTATCATCATCTTGATGGCAAAACGGCAGAAAAAGCCATAACGAAAGAGCCAGATCGCTCTTCATCCTTCCCCAAAGAGTACCTGCTTCTGGCGTCCACTCCGCGAGCACAACACGGGGCCTAAGCGAGGTAAGACCATGTGAATCCACCCATAGCCTGTGAAATGCACTGGTAATTTCGTAACAGCCCCAAAAAACTGGAAACGCTCGAGACAAACACATATTCTTACATTTTCTTGGCCCTGAGTCTTGACGGAAGCACTCCTTTATGCTACATAGTGTTCTCTTTGTTGTGTGATGGGCCGTTAGCTCAATTGGTAGAGCATTTGACTCTTAATCAACAGGTCCCCGGTTCGATCCCGGGACGGCCCACCAGTACAGCACTCAAAAATGTCAAAACGCCCCCAGATTTTTAAAAAAATCTGGGGGCGTTTTGTTTTACACATCCAACTGACAGAGAAACTGCCGATCGGTCATCAGATCCTGACCATTTAAAAAACGTTCAATGGATTCCGCAGCGACCTTGCCCTGATACACAGCTTTTGCCGCTGTCTGCGGACCAAGCACGTTATCACCACCGGCAAAAGCCCAATCAACAGAGGTCTGCAAGGTCAAGGGATCGGTATCATAAGTGCCCCAGCCAGTCAATTTAAATTCCAGCCCCTGGTCAGCCGTATGATCAACATTCTGACTGATGGCTGGGATAAGGGAATCGGCCTTGATGATAAAATTGGACTCCTCCTGGACCACCGGCCTTCTTCTGCCGGAAGAATCAGGTTCGCCCAGCTCCATGCGTACACACTCGACACCAACAAGCCTTCCGTTCTCGGAAAGAATCTTCACCGGCGCGGCCAACATCTCAATGCGCACCCCTTCTTCCTCAAGATGGTGTACCTCAGCCCGTGATGCCGGCATCTCATCCTTGGACCGGCGATAAAGGATAAAGACATCGGTCGAGCCAAGCCGCAGTGCGGTACGGGCCACATCGATGGCCACATTGCCGCCGCCAACCACCACCACTTTTTTACCAAGATCTATTTTCTCCCCAAGATTGATGCGACGCAGATAATCAACACCATGCATTACCCCTTCGCTATCCTCCTCGTTTTCCAGACCCAGTTTTCGGCTGGCATGGGCCCCAACGCCGATAAAGACCGCATCGAAGCCATCCTTCATCAGATCAGCCAGGCACTTATCCTTGCCGATAGTAACTCCTTTAACAATGGTCACACCACAACTTTTCAGGGCGGCAAATTCGGCATCAATAATATCACGAGGCAGCCGGAAGGCAGGAATGCCAACGCTCAACATTCCTCCAAATTCAGAGAGGCTCTCAAAGACCGTGCAGTCGACTCCCTTATGGGACAGATAATAGGCAACGGACATACCGGCAGGGCCAGAACCGACAATGGCAACTTTCTTGCCAACCGGCAGGGCGCAGGGAGTGGACATATTCTTTTTATTAGTGACCATCCAGTCGACAACAAAGCGTTCGAGCATCCCGATAGCCACGGCCTGACCTTTCCCTTTACCGCGGATACACGAACCTTCACACTGAAATTCATGGGGACAGACACGCGAACAAACTGCAGGCATGGAAGAAGTTTCCCTGATCTTCCAATAAGCCTTCTCAAACTCACCCTCGCGCAGAAGAGCTATAAAACCTGGGATATCATTATGAATGGGACATCCATCCCGACATGCTGGTTTTTTACATTGAAGACATCGATTGGCTTCCAGAATTGCCGTTTTCGTGGAGTAACCGGCCACTATTTCATCAAAATTGCGAATACGCTCAGATACGGACAACTCTACAGGCATCTGTCGGGCAATCGCCATACGCTCTTGTGGTTTCATCTCTCCCCTTGGCATTTTGAATATTAGGTTTGGTAATAGCTGCATAAAAAAAAGGTCGTTCCCGGAAGGAACGACCTTTTTTATCACTTATCTTGTGAGGAATCAAGACATTTTAGAGACCTTCATCCGCGCAAGTGCTCGCTGTAATGCCGCCTCAGCTCGCGTTCTATTGATTAAGTCATCATGCTGAGTCGCCTTGGCAAGACGTTGCTCGGCGCGCTCTTTAGCCTTCATAGCCCTGTCCACGTCAATCTGACGCCCAAACTCAGCACTTTCCACCAGAAACGTAATCTTGTTATTGGAACACTCACAGAATCCGCCACTGATCATGAGATTCTCACGTTTTTTCCCCTGCTCATAGGTCAGTAAACCAGTCCTGATTGTGGCAAGAAAGGGGGCATGGTTGGCGAGAACACCAAAATCGCCACCATATCCAGGTGCATTGACGATATCGACATCTTCACTGACGACAGCGCCATTAGGGGTAACCACTTCAAGTCGTATTTGTTGAGCCATTGATTTGACCTCTTAAGCCGTTGTTCTAAAATAACTGTAACAATTTGATGCCGAGACCGGCGGTCGCTCTTCACACCCCAAAGGACTTCCTTCGAATGTCCACCACTGGAGCATGCATGCTCTGCGTAAGGAGCTGTAACGAAAGGTTAAAGTAATGGTTATCTTTCGTTATAGCTCTTATCAGGATAGGATCATGTCTTCTATTTGGCTGCTTCTTTGGCAACAGCCTCTTCGATGGGGCCAACCATATAGAAGGCATTCTCGCCCATATGATCATACTTCCCTTCCAGAATCTCTTTAAATCCCTGGACAGTATCAGCGACCTTTACAAACTTCCCATCCATGCCGGTAAAGACCTCGGCAACGGTGAAAGGTTGGGACAGAAAACGCTGAACCTTACGGGCCCGACCAACAAGAAGCTGATCTTCCTCAGACAACTCATCCATACCAAGAATCGCAATAATATCCTGCAGGTCTTTATACTTCTGCAAGGTGATCTGGACCCCGCGTGCAACATCATAATGTTCTTGACCCACTACGTTCGGGTCAAGAATACGGGATGTGGAATCCAGGGGATCAACTGCGGGATAGATCCCCAGCTCGGCAATCTGCCGGGACAAAACAACCGTACCGTCAAGATGGGCAAAGGTGGTCGCAGGGGCTGGATCGGTCAAGTCATCGGCAGGAACATACACACACTGAACAGCGGTAATGGAACCCTTGGTGGTAGAGGTAATACGCTCCTGCAGGGCGCCAAGGTCAGTGGCAAGGGTTGGTTGATAACCAACGGCGGAAGGAATACGACCAAGCAGAGCAGATACCTCGGAACCAGCCTGGGTAAAACGGAAGATATTATCAACGAAGAAGAGCACGTCCTGGCCCTCTTCATCACGGAAATACTCAGCGGCGGTCAAACCGGTCAGGGCCACACGTGAACGCGCTCCTGGAGGCTCGGTCATCTGGCCATACACCAGAGCAGCTTTTGGGAGGACGCCCGAGGCCTTCATCTCCTGGTACAGATCGTTTCCTTCACGGGTACGCTCACCAACACCGCAGAATACGGAAATACCACCATGATGCTGGGCAATGTTATTAACCATCTCCATCATGATAACAGTCTTACCGCAACCGGCGCCACCGAACAGACCCATCTTTCCACCCATTGGGAATGGAACCAGAAGATCAATAACCTTAATACCGGTTGCAAGAACCCGCACCTCGGTATCCTGCTCGGTAAAGAGAGGGGCCTCGCGGTGAATGGACATGGTCTTGTCTGAATTAATGGGACCCAGTCCATCAACCGGACGCCCCACAACATTCATAATCCGGCCAAGGGCAGCGGGACCTACAGGAATAGTGATCGGCTTGCCGCTGTCCCTTGCCTCCATGCCTCGCACCAGACCGTCAGTGGTATCCATGGCAATACAACGACAGGCATTATCACCAAGATGCTGGGCAACCTCAACGACCAGATTGTCAGCCACATCAGAGATGCCAGGATTGTTGATAAAGAGCGCATTCATGATACTTGGAAGCTTACCGGGTTGAAATTCAACGTCAACTACCGGGCCAATTACTTTAATAATTTTTCCTACGTTTTGTTCACTCATAGGGATTCACCCCTCCTCAAAGTCTTAAAATTGGTAATGGTCTATTATCCCTTAAGGGCTTCAGCGCCACCAACGATATCCATCAACTCACCGGTAACTGCAGCCTGACGCGCCTTGTTATAAATCAGGGTCAGGTTATTTACTATATCACGACAGGCGGATGTCGCATTCTCCATGGCCGTCATCCGCGCGGCATGCTCACTGGCACCAACCTCGAGCATGGCGTGATACAAAATAACATTCAGATACAATGGCTGCATTACATCCATGATCTCCTCAGTGGAGGGCTCGTAGATATAGTCACCACTCATCGCTTTCTTGCTCGAACCTGGGGCCGCAGCGACTGGTTGCACCGGCAGCATTTCCTGAACGGCCGGTTGCTGTACTGCCACTGACTTGAAATGACCATACAGCACCTCAACCCTATCGGACCCGCCCTTTACGAAATTGTCAGCAACATCCTGGGCAATTTCACGAGCATGGAACATCTGAAAAGATGCCATAATATTGGTATAGGCCTTGCGTACCTTGCCGGTCTTTTTAAAATACTGGTTGGCCTTCTTGCCCACACAGACGATGCTGACTTTTTTTCCTTCCGCTTCGTAGGCCTTCATCTTCTTCTCTGCAAGTTTATTAATATTTGCATTGAAAGAGCCACACAGGCCACGATCCGAGGTCACAATCACTAATTCCACAGTGGCAACATTTCTGACCTCCATCAAGGGAAAGGCTGTTGTATTGGCCCCCCCGGACAGGTTGGACATCGCCTCATCAAACTTGGAAGTGTAGGGCCGGAAGGCCTCCATCTTTGTCTGGGCGCCGCGAAGCCTGGCAGAGGCGACCATATTCATGGCCTTTGTTATCTGCGCCGTCTTCTTAACGCCTGCAATCTTGTTCTTAATGTCTTTTAAGCTCGCCATGGCAGAACTCTATCCTCTCTTGGTTGATACCATTAATTGATACCCTTGGTTGCTTTGAAGGTCGCACCGAAACTGGTCAGAGCCTTATTAAGCTTGGCTTTGATCTCGTCAGTAAAGACTTCCTGAGCCTTCAAATCGGCAAAGATTGAAGGATCATTGGACTCAATATAGTTAAACAACTCGGCTTCATAATCCTTGAGGGTATTGACTGGCAGGGTATCAAGGTATCCATTGGCGCCGGCATAGAGGATGGTCACCTGCTTCTGCATAGGCAGCGGCTGATACTGGGGCTGCTTAAGGATCTCAACCAGACGCTCACCACGGGTCAACTGGGCCTGGGTGGCGGCATCAAGATCAGAACCAAAGGCGGCAAAGGCGGCGAGCTCGCGATACTGGGCAAGATCAAGACGCAGGGTACCCGCTACCTGCTTCATGGCCTTCACCTGGGCAGAACCACCAACGCGGGAAACTGACAGTCCAACATTGATTGCGGGACGAACGCCGGCAAAAAAGAGATCCGGCTGCAGGTAAACCTGTCCATCGGTAATGGAGATAACGTTGGTAGGAATAAAGGCGGAAACATCACCGGCCTGGGTCTCAATGATTGGCAGGGCGGTCAAAGAGCCGGCACCAAGTTCATCACTGAGTTTGGCTGAGCGCTCAAGCAAACGAGAATGGTTAAAGAAGATATCGCCAGGATACGCCTCACGTCCTGGTGGACGTCTGAGCAACAGGGAAAGTTCACGATAGGCAACAGCCTGTTTTGAGAGATCATCATAAATAATCAGCGCGTGCTCACCTTTATCCCGATAATACTCACCCATGGAGGTGCCGGCAAAGGGGGCAACATACTGCATTGGCGCAGGATCAGAGGCACAGGCGGCAACCACGGTGGTATAAGACATGGCGCCATGTTTTCTCAAGGCCTCAACAACGAGAGCTACCGTTGATTTTTTCTGGCCAACGGCAACATAGATACAATGAACACCGGTCTCTTTCTGGGCAATGATGGCATCAACACAGAGAGCAGTTTTACCAATCTGACGATCACCGATCACCAGCTCACGCTGTCCCTTACCAACCGGGGTCATGGCATCGACGGCCTTGGCACCGGTGTAGCAGGGTTGATGTACACCCTTACGGGCGATAACGCCTGGGGCAATAACCTCAATTTTGGAGGTCTCGGTGGTATTAATTGGTCCCTGACCATCAATAGGAAAACCAATACCATCAACAACACGTCCTTCCATGGCCGGGCCTACAGGAACCTCAGCAATCTTGCCGGTACGCTTGACAAGATCGCCCTCCTTGATCCCCCTGACACTGCCAAGGACGGCGCAACCGACATTGTCTTCCTCAAGGTTCAAGGCCAGTCCCATAATGCCACCGGGGAACTCAAGAAGCTCCATGGCCATACAGTTCTGAACACCGTAAACACGGGCAATACCGTCACCAACGGAGATAACAGTTCCGGTCTCATTCAAATCAATACTGGTCTCATATTCACCAATCTGATCTTTAATAATTTGACTGATTTCTTCTGCTCTGATTTGCATTTCTACTCTCTCCCCTTTATGGAATCTTTTAAACTTGCAAGTTGTGTCCTGATACTGCCATCCAGTTCCAAATCCCCGACCTTGGCAATGATGCCACCTATAATAGAAGGATCGACACTAGTGGTCAGCTCCACCTTCTTGCCAGTAAGCTTTTCTAATGTTGCCCGAACCTTGACCTGCAATGCTTCACTTAATTCAATAGCTGAGACGACACTGCCGTGACTGACATTCTTTTCATTATCAACCATGGCCTGGTATTCTTCCGCTATCTCAGAAAGAATACCGGCTCGTTTTTTCTCCACCAGCAGGTTCAGAAAATTGGCCATGATCTTTTCAACACCCATGGAAGCAACCATGCCGGCCATTACCTTCTGACGGATGTCCAAGGGATAGAGCGGATTGATCAGGGCATCAACCACTTCTGGATGCGAGACATACAGCCCGGCGACTCCCTGAAGCGCTTCATTATACTCCTCAAACTTTCCTTCTTCCTTGCCAACAGCAAAAAGCGCCTTGGCATATCTTCGTGCTAAGATTGTCTGTTTCACTGGATGGCCCCTACCTTGTCTAAGTAATCTTCCACAATCTTGACCTGATCTTCTTCGGTCAGATTCTTCAGGATTAACGCCTCAGCCATGATCGCCGCCTTGTCCGCGATTTCATTCTTCAGCATCCGTCGGGCAGCAATCACCTCATTGGCAACTGTCATCTGCGCCTGACGTTTAATATCTTCCGCCGCTTTTTCAGCCCGCTCAATAATCTTGACCTTTTCAATCTCGGCCTGGGCTATCGCCTTCTCCACGATTAAATCGACATCTTTCTCAACAGAAGCAAGTTTTGCCGAAAATTCCTTGTATGAACGTTCCGCTTCGTCTTTTTTAGACTCAAGGGCATCCAGATCCTCCTTTACCTGTCTGCGCCGCCCAGACAGGGCGGCCCCAACAGGCTTGGCACCAAACTTGATCAGGATGATCATCAAGGCAATAAAGTTCATCACCCTGAGCCCCAGGTCTTTCAACTTGGCAGGCGAAAGACTATCGTGATGGGCCGCCGCATGCCCCGCAGTGGCCCCATGCGCGTCAGGAGCTATTTCTCCATGACCCGCAACTGCTCCTGCATCTGTGCCATGCTCAACAACTGCGGCAGCATGACCTGTTACGGCCTGCGCACCCGCGTCACCCTCAGCGCCCTGAACAGCCTCAGAGGCCCAGACACTGCCCACAGCCAAGGTGAGCCAAAGCGCTGCTGTGACCAGAGCACTTTTTTTGGCTATTTGCTTCACCCTTTTCATCTCAGAAACTCCTTCGCAGAATTTTACTCGCCATGGCAGTTGCAAAACCATCCAGATTAGCTTGAAGCTCTTTGCCAGCAGTCACAATCTGCACCTTCACCTCTGCCAACTGCATATCTTTTGCAGCACCGGCCTCAGCCTTGATCGCTGCAAGCTTTTCATCACCAGCAGCCTGAGCTCCGGCTCTGGCCGAATCCAATGCCGCCTTTGCCCTTCCGGATGCCACTGCCATTTTCTTATTCACTTCTTCCTGCCGGCGTCGAGCATTTTCCTGCAACTTGGCCACATCATCATGCATGCCCTGCATCTTCGCGGCACGATTACGTAATATTTTACGCACCGGCTTATAAATAATTGCATTCAGCAGAAACATCAAAACAAACATGTTTACTATCTGAATCACGAGGGTGATATCCATTGTAATCATTTTTATACGCTCCCGTTCAGCTAAGATACCTGAAAATTTCATTCAAAATGAATGATGATTCATCAATACGGAAATCGGTTGTACATCATAAAATAAGGCATGTCAACTTTTTTTATGGTGTATATTGACGCCTTATTTCTCAACAATAATCAGCTCTTTTAGTTCTTTTTCCTTTTTCTTCTACCCAAAATAAATCTCAAACAATCCCTTATTCTGCCACAATTTCCCGCACACATTCAGGAACAGCAGCAATCGCCCCACTTAATTTATCGGTCATTGGTCCACCGGCCTGAGCCATATCCGCCCTTCCTCCGCCCTTGCCACCAACCATGGCTGCAACCTTGCCTACCAATACCCCCGCCGAGATTTTATCGGTAAGATCATGGGAAACAATGGCCAAAAGCGCAACCTTATCCTTGATCACACCGCCAAGCACTGCCACTCCAGACCCCATCTGATCCCGTACCCGATCGCCTACTTCCCGCAAGGTCTGCGGACTCTCCAGGGCAATCTTTGCTGAAATCACCTTGATCCCATTCACCTCGACTGGCGAACGAAACAGGTCTCCAAGATCAGTGGAGGCAAGCCTGGCAGCAAGATCAGCCACCTGTTTTTCCAACTGTTTCTGGGTCATGACCAGAGATTTAAATTTATCATGAATTCCTTCGGGTCTGACATTGAGGGCCTGACAAAGTTCCTGCTCACGCTGGCCCATCCCCTGGACATAGGCTAAGGCCGCCCGTCCGGTCAGGGCTTCAATACGCCTGACCCCTGAAGCGATACCATTTTCCGACAGAATCTTGAACAGACCAATAGCCCCGGTTGCTGCCACATGGGTTCCGCCACAAAGCTCCCTGCTGAAATCTCCAGCCGAAACCACCCGAACCTGGTCACCATATTTTTCACCAAAAAGGGCAGTAGCCCCCTGCTGAATGGCCTCATCCCGCAACAGAACCTGCGTATCAACGGGAAGATTCTCACGGATCTTCTCATTGACGCGCTGCTCAATCCTCTTGATCTCTTCCTGGCTGAGCGGCGTGAAATGGGTAAAATCAAAGCGTAATTTCTCGGGAGTAACCAATGATCCAGACTGCTTGATATGTTCTCCCAGGATTTCACGCATGGCCGCCTGAAGCAGATGGGTGCTTGTATGATTGGCCGCGGTATCACCACGCTCACCGGGAGCCACTGCAAGCTCTATCTCCTGTCCGATACGCAACACCCCTTCTTCCACCCGCAGATGATGAAGGATAATTCCGTCAGCCCCGGCAACAGTGCCAAGGATACATCCATGACCGCCCGGCCATCGTACAAGACCGACATCACCTGCCTGCCCGCCCGATTCCGCGTAAAAAGGCGTCTTCGGGACAAAAATTCGTCCTTCAGCGCCGCAGGCAATCTCCGAGACCTCCAGGCCATCTGCACCCAGCAGAGCCTGGACCCGGACCTTGACATCCATCTGTTCATAACCGACAAATTCCGCCTTCGCCCCAGATTCAACCAGATCTTTCACCCCCTGCTCCCGGAGTTTAACACCTTCTCCCTTCCACGAGGCCCGGGACTTGGCACGCTGCCGTTCCATGGCCACATGAAATCCCGCCTCATCAAACCCGATTTTTTTCTCCAGCGAGATATCGCGAACGATATCCATGGGAAACCCATAGGTATCATACAACCGGAAGATAAAATCACCAGCAATCACCGGATCACTGTCCTCGCCTATCCGCTCGATCTCTTCATCCAAAAGGAGAAGACCATTTTCCAGGGTCTCACGGAAACGCTCCTCTTCATTGACAACCACTTTTTTCAATAATTCGACAGCATCAAGCAGATGCGGATAGGCATGGGCCATAGTGACAACAACGGTTGCCGTCACCTCATCCATAAAGGGCTTGTCGAGCCCAAGGTTTCGACCAAAGCGCACGGCACGGCGCATTATCCGGCGCAGGACATATCCCCGCCCCTCATTGGCAGGGAGCACCCCATCTGCCACCAGAAAGGCGGTGGCCCGGGCATGATCGGCAATAACCCGCATGGCGGTAGTATCAGCCGGATCCTTCCCATAAACACGCCCCGCGAGCCCTTCCAGCCGGTTAATAATCGGATGAAAAAGATCGGAGTCATAGTTGTTGATCTTTCCCTGGAGCACCGCCGCTACCCGTTCCAGTCCCATCCCGGTATCGATACTGGGTTTGGGCAGGCGAGTCATAATGCCATCTGCCGTGCGGTTAAACTGCATGAAGACCAGATTCCATAACTCCAGGAAACGATCACAATCACAGCCCAGGGCGCAATCCGGGCGACCACAGCCCGCCGCAACTCCTTGATCAATATGAATCTCCGAACAGGGGCCGCATGGACCTGTATCACCCATGGCCCAGAAGTTATCCTTCTCCCCCATACGGACAATGCGCCCAGGCAGCAATCCCTCAACCTTTTCCCACAACGCAAACGCCTCGTCATCCTCTTCATAGACTGAGACCCAGAGCTGTTCAGGAGGCACGCCAAGCTCGCTTGTGAGAAACTCCCAGGCATAACGGATGGCGTCTTCCTTGAAATAATCTCCAAAAGAAAAATTCCCCAGCATCTCAAAAAACGTATGGTGCCGCGCCGTATACCCGACATTTTCAAGATCATTGTGTTTGCCGCCGGCCCGCACACAGCGCTGACTGGTGGTGGCACGCACATACTCACGTCGGTCTTCACCCATGAAGACCGTCTTAAACTGGACCATGCCGGCATTGGTAAAGAGCAGGGTTGGATCATCCTTGGGCACGAGAGAAGAACTTTCCACCACGGTATGGCCATGCCTGGCGAAATAGTCTAAAAATTTCTGACGAATTGTATTTCCGTTCATAATAAAAAAGAGAGGTAAAGTGTTAAAGTGAATGAACTACACGACATAAGGGAGCATGGCCTTGAATTCTGGGGTTCCAGCACGGCCCAGCAACTCATAGATGATCATCTCGACAGGGCCGACAATCGCCCCGGTCGCCGTCAAACGGGCAAGACCCAATTCATAATTAGCCCTGGTACGTGAAGAGACCGCATCCGCCACCACCCAAGGGGTCAGTCCCTGTTCAAGCACGCCCATGGCCGTCTGATAGATACAGATATGGGTCTCCACCCCGGCCAGAATCAACGTGGTCACCGAATCCGGCAATTTATTGACAAGCGCCCGTGTCTCCATATTGGCCAAAGAATTAAACTCGGTTTTATCGGGACGAGGAATACCCTCCATCATCTCTTCGAGTTCAGGCATATACGGCCCCAATCCTTTTTTATATTGAGTATTGGCGAGGATGGGCATCTTCAAGATTCTAGCGCATGCAATCAGCCGGACCATGTTGGCAATGACCCGATCAGCCTCATGAATATGGGCCATCAGGCTCTGCTGTGGATCGATAATATGAAGACAACACTGGTCAGGTCGTAAAAGAGAGCTAGTCATATTTTTTTTATCAACCCAAAAAAATAAGAAGTGTAAATTTCATTCAAACAAAACAGAATAGTATAAACTTTATAACGCTCTCGCTACCCTTTTTTCTTGTTGGGAGCCATTACGAAATAACAATTACACTTCTGACCATTTCTATTTCAATATACAATTATTTTTAAACAACGGCGGCACCCTCTTTGCTCTTTTCGTAAAATGTCAAAAAAAAAGCCCCTTGACTCACGCCAAGGGGCTTTTGATAAAACAAGATCACCTATCAATGCACATTCGCACCTTCGGCATTAATACCGGTATTCTGACGCACATAAAGTTCATCCCACATCTCTTCCGCACGCTTGTCACGGGTCACCAGAGAGAACAGGATTACACACAAAAAACCAAGTGGAATTGAAAGCAGACCTGGATTTTTCAACAAGAAGAAAGGTTTTTCAAGACCCATCATGCTTGTGGCCTGGCCTGCAAACTTCTTCAGATCACCTTCAGCCTTGGTGATCACCTTATCCAGTCCGGCAACATCCTTTTCGATCTTCGCCTTCTCGGCGGCATCAGTGGCAATCGCCAGCTTTGCTTGGAGTCCGGCCTTCTTCTCGAGAGCACCAGGCTTGGCCGCCTGAGCAGGTATAGCTGGTTCAGCCTTCTGACAAACAGCAAACAACTCACACTTCAAACCTGCTCCAGGAATGGCAGCCTTGGCCTCAACAGCAGGCTCACCGTCCATTACCTTCTTGGCCGCACTCAATACGGCCTTTGGATAGGTCATGTTGGGGGAGATCATTACCAGCCCGATAGCAGCGATGGAACCAATCAGCATCCCAGCAATAATACCTGTTGTATTGCACTTTTTCCAATAGAGCGTCAGGAATACCGCCGGCAGGTTGGACGAGGCAGCAACAGCAAAGGCCAGCGCTACCAGATGGGCAACATTCTGACCTTTTGCCAGAATACCAACAGTGATGGCCATAAGTCCGACGATCAGTGAGGAAACGCGTGCCGCCACAACCTGCTCCTTCTGCGAAGCACGATCACCTTTGATAACACCGACATAGATGTCATGCGCCATGGCAGAAGCAGAGGCCAGCACCAGACCGGCAACCACCGCAACAATCGTGGCAAAGGCCACGGCTGCCACAAAGGCCAGGAAAAAATTACCCAGCAAGGAGTCGGCGCCGCCGCCAAGATATTGGGCCAGCAATGGGCCAGCCATATTACCACCTGGATCAATACCGGCAATCTTGGCCGGTCCCACCAGCATCGCGGCGCCGGTGCCGAGAAACAGGGTCAATACATAAAATCCACCGATAATCCCCATCGCCCAGATCACCGAGGTCCGCGCGGCTTGGGCGGAAGGGACGGTAAAAAAACGCATCAGGATATGGGGCATCCCGGCAGTGCCAAGCACCAAGGCCATACCGAGTGAGATCTGATCAATCGGATTTTTCAGGAAAAGACCAGGTTCAAGGAAACGTTGCCCCAGTTCTTCCTTGCTCATGGTGGCGGCCGCACTACCCATCAACTTGGCAACCTGGGCAATAACCTTATCATCAGCAATCACAGCCTTCAAATACGCCGGCAGGCTGAAACCATACGGTGACCACACCAAAAACACCAGCAGGAGGGATGCCATCACCAACAACACGGCCTTGGTAATCTGGACCCAGGTGGTGGCCTTCATCCCACCGAACACCACGTAGGCCAACATCAAGATCCCCACACCAATCACCGAAATTTCATAATCAATACCAATAAGGGTTTTGATCAAGACACCACCGCCGACCATCTGAGCCGTCAGATAGAAGGTGGACACGGTAATGGTGGACAACGCTGCCACGACCTTGGTCTTCTTGGGATCGTTACGGAACGCCAGGATATCGCCCATGGTATATTTACCAATGTTACGGCACGGTTCAGCAATTACCAGCAACACGGTAATATAGGCCACCAGCCAACCCACCGAATACATGAATCCGTCAAACCCATAGAGCGAAATCAAACCGGCAATGCCGAGAAAGGACGCCGCAGACAGGTAATCACCGGCAATCGCCCAACCATTCTGCATCCCGCTTACCGAACGACCGGCAGCGTAAAACTCAGAAGTGGTATGGGTCGTTCGTGCCGCCCAGAAGGTAATGGCCATAGTGATGGCGATAATGACGCCGAATACCGCAAAGGTCATCCATTTAAATTCATCGGCAACAGCGCCGCCAGCGGCAAACGCCGAACTGCTGGACAAGAATGCCGCAGCAAAGAATGCAACAGTATTAAGGATTCTCATTATTTCAAACTCCCAGTTTATGCGCATCAGCGATGATTGCCTGTGCCATGATGTCAAATTCGGTGTTCGCTTTCCGCGAATAGACAAAGGCAATTGTCCACGCCACGACGAACTCTGACAGCGCAAACAAGATACCCACATTGACAACACCCCAGACCTTGATCTTAAACAAATCCTGGAAATATGCGGCGCCAATGGGCAGCATGAAATAATAAACCGTCGACAGGAGCATTAACCCCCACAAGAAAGAAGTCTTTTTCCGGTGCAACTCCTGAAAACGGGGATCCGTATCAATAGCAGCCCAGTTTATTTCGCGTTTTGACATTCCATCTCCTCCCATGAATTGAGAAACAGCCATCCTGTTGACTCACACCCGAATAAATCTTCTCCTTTTTCTTCTTATTCTCTCAGCAAACAATAGCTCACTTAAAAACCTTACAGAATGGATTTCATCGCCCCCATATACGAGCGCAGCTCCTCACCGATCATCTCAACCCCGGTGAAACGAATCGCCTCGTTGACGGCAATGAGCTTGACATTATCAACACCGTTATCCTGCACGGCAAGTCCCTTGCCGATCACATCAGTGTCAATATTTTTCATGAAATCAGCCAGCATGGGCACCGCCGCATGGGCAAAAAGGTAGCAACCATATTCGGCGGTATCAGAGATAACCACATTCATCTCATACAACTTCTTACGGGCAATGGTATTGGCAATAAGCGGCACCTCATGCAGAGACTCATAATAGGCGGATTCCTCCTTGATGCCGGCGGCGACCATGGTGTCAAAGGCCAGTTCCACTCCGGCCTTGACCATGGCAATCATCAGGATGCCGTGATCAAAATACTCCTGCTCGGGGATGATCGCCGTGGTAGAAACTGCCTTTTCAAAAGCGGACTTGGCTGTTTGTGCCCGCCATTTCAGAAGGTTGGCATCATCTTTGGCCCAATCCTTCATCATGGTCTTGGAAAAGGAACCGGACATGATGTCATCCATGTGTTTTTCAAAGAGAGACCGCAGGATATCCTTCAACTCCTCTGAAAGGGTAAAGGCCATGATCTTGGCCGGATTTGTCAGGCGATCCATCATATTGGTGATCCCGCCATGCTTCAGGGCCTCAGTGATGGTCTCCCAGCCATGCTGGATCAACTTGGAGGCATAACCAGCCTCGATCCCTTTTTCGATCATCTTGTCGAAACAGAGGAGAGAACCGGCCTGGAGCATACCACAGAGGATGGTCTGCTCGCCCATGAGATCAGATTTCACCTCGGCCACAAAAGAGGACTGGAGGACACCGGCACGATCCGCCCCCGTGCCGCAGGCATAGGCCTTGGCCATCTCCCAGCCTTTCCCCTGCGGGTCATTTTCGCGATGAACCGCGATCAGGGTTGGCACCCCAAAACCACGCTTGTACTCTTCCCGCACCTCGGTGCCAGGAGACTTGGGGGCCACCATGATAACGGTGAGATCCTCACGGATCTGCATCCCCTCTTCCACAATATTAAAACCGTGCGAATAGGAAAGACAGGCGCCTTTCTTCATCATCGGCATGATGGCCGCAACCACCTTGGTATGTTGTTTATCCGGGGTCAGATTGATGACCAGATCAGCCTTGGGAATGAGTTTTTCAAAGGTGCCCACGGTAAAGCCATTGGTACTGGCATTCTTGAAAGACTGCCGCTTCTCACTGATGGCCGCCTCGCGCAGGGCATAAGAAATATCAAGGCCGCTGTCCCGGAGGTTCAGCCCCTGATGCAGCCCCTGAGCACCGCAACCGACAATCACGATCTTCTTACCATGCAAGGCCTCGACCCCGTCAAACTCGGAAGAATCCATAAACCGACACTGACCAAGTTCCTGGAGCTGCAGGCGCAACGGCAGACTGTTGAAATAATTTTGTCCCATTATTTTCCCCTTCTCTTTATAAAGATTAATTTATTTATTTTTTAAACGACCCTTAAAAACATACCAGACACCTTAAAAAGGTAAAGAACTTTATAGCATAGTCTTATTTTACATGGCGTCAAGTGAGTTATCGCCGGTTCCACGTAAAACAGGACCATCTCATAAGCATCAATACCACATGTTCCCCACCCTTCCGGCCTGATAGATATCCTGTAAGGTCAGCAGCCCGCCTTTCCTAAATTTCTTGAGGAGAAAGAGAAAAAGATAGGCCGTCTGCATCGCATCCTCGAAGGCATCATGGGGCTTGAACATGGGGAGATGATACTCTTTGGCCAGATCTTCCAGGGCATAACTGCATGAGCGGTCTTCCTCTTCCTGAAAATGCCCCGTGAGCACGCGTTGATACCCCTGGGCCATACGCATGGTGTCAATCCCTGGGTTGGACAGGGTGCCACCAAGAACCTTACGGGCAGCCCTGTTCAAAAAATCCATGTCAAGGGCTAGAAAATGGCCCACCATAAGGCTGTTCCCCATAAACTCCACAAAGGCAGGCAGCACCTCCTCCTGGGGAGGCGCCTCCATCAACTGTTGCGGTGTAATCCGGTGGATCAAGGTGGCCTGGGTGTGCTCGATATTCCTTGGTCTGATATACTGATGAAACGTGGCGCCAAGATCGATCTGCAGATCCCTGATCAGAACCGCGCCAATGGAGATGATCTCATCTCGTTTCCGGTCAAAACCGGTCAGCTCGGTGTCACAGACGACAAAGGTGTAGTCGGTAAGCGGCCTCGACTGATCAAATCTGGCGAATGCCTCCCGATTCTGGCCAATGAGCGGATGCGGCGGGGCAAACCAGGTGCCTGGTTTCAGGATATTAAACATCACACCACCGGATACATCCGCTCCAGCACACCATAGAGCCTGTCAATGACCGTGAAGGCATCCTTGAGCATCCTCCGTTCCAGATCAGAGAGATCCGCCGGATCGATATGGTTATCAGGAAGGATCCCGGTTTCAATCTGCCGCAGTTGATGCACAAGACGCTGCTGCATCTGCAGCTCATAGGCCTCGCTCGCCGCTGACCACAACTCCCCCTGAATCTGTTCTCCTTCCATCAGGGCCTTCAGACGGGCCAGGGTATTGGTCTCTTTCACCCCGAATTTCAAGGCCAGCACCCGGGCAAAATTAACAAAAGGGGTCAGCCCCTGCCGTTTAATATCCAACCGGTTCCTATGCTCCCCATCTTTTTCGACAATAAAATTCTTGAAAAAAGAAAGCGGCACGCGGGTCTCCATACAGTGACGGGCCAGATGGAAGAAAAAAAGATCCATCCCCGCTATCTCCCTGTTTAAATGGGCACGCAGGTTCTCAGCAAGAATTGTCTCGCCGAATCCGGCGCGAAAATCAAAAAAGATAATGGAATTGAGCAGTTCCTGCGGTTCAGGGGCGGCAATCCAATGGTCAAAATAGTGTTTCCATACCGAAAAAGGCTGACACCAGAGCGGATTGGTGGCCATAATCTCACCGGGACAGAGCGGATAGCCACAGTTGACCAGATGGTCAATGGCCTTGGCGGCAAAGGCCTCAAAGTACGTCTTCGCCGCCTGTTTTTCGGCCTCGTCCACCGGATCACCATAGATGATGGCATTATCCTGATCGGTCTTGAAGGTCTGCTCGCGGCGCCCCTCACTGCCAAGGAGCAGCCAGCAGTAGGGCACCGGCGGCGCCCCCATCTCTTGTTCGAGCAGGGTCAATATCCGTCCCAGGATATGATCGTTGAGGATGGCGATCATCTGGGTGATATTTCCGGCCTTGGCCCCTTCCCCGATCAGCCCCCGAATCACCTCCGGGATCTTCCGGGCCAGGGGATACAACCCCGTAATCTGCTGCTGGGCCCGGATCTCCCGAAACAGATAGTAGGGTGAGTGTCCCTGCAGGAGCATGATATCATGGGAGGTAATCACCCCGATGATCCGGCCGCCACGCTCCACTGCCAGATGATGAATCCCGGTGGCCATCATCTTCAACAGCACATCAAAACAGAGAGACTGGGACAGCACAGTCTGCACCGGGCTGTTCATAATGGTCGCAACCGGTTCTTTATAATCCAGCCCGGCCGCCACCACCTTGCTTCTGAGATCACAGTCGGTGACAATGCCGACAATCTTGTCCTCATCAATCGTGTCATGAACCAGCAGGCACCCCACCCGATACTCAGACATGAAAGCAGCGGCCTCCTGAATAGTGGCCGTGGCCGCCACCTTGCGCAAGGTTTTCACCAGATCGCCAACCCTGATCGAAAAAAGATAGAGATCCTCATTGCGGCGCGGCGCCACCTTATGATGACGGAGTTCATTATAGGCGGTGGTGACAATCTTTTCGGAAAAACTCTTCAGATAATAATGGGCAAAACCTGCCTGTTTTTCAATAAGGTCAAGAAATATCTCGCGGGGCAGAAGGAAACAGAAGGTATCCTCCACGGTCTCGATATTGAGATTGGCAGGGGTGCCGCGGATGATGGCCAGGGCCCCGACAGATGCCCCTTCCCCCCGGAAATCCTTGAGGGTCACCTCACCGTTGTCATCTTCGAGAAAGGCCTTGACCCCGCCGCGCTGGATCAAATAGAGATGGGTCAGTTCGGTGGTGTCAGCGGTGAGGATCCTGGTTCCTTTGGGAAAAAAATCAATGCGGCAGTGGCGGGCAAGATCACCCAGAGTTTCTGCGTCCAGGGTGTTAAAGGGCATAATCCCCTGAAAAAATGCGACCGCCACATCCGGGGCAACCGCATGGACATCATTCCCTTTGAAGATTGCCATTCATTCATTCTCCCGGCCCTTTAATACCTGCAAAACAACAAGGCGGAGCTTCCTCTCCAGAAAACTCCGCCTTGCCTCATCGCTCACAAACAAGCAGGCTACTTTTTGGCCATGGTGGCCTTCTTGCCATTGATCAGATCCTCAACCACTGACGGATCTGCCAGGGTCGAGGTGTCGCCAAAGTTTTCAAAATCATTGGCCGCAATCTTTCGCAAGACGCGACGCATGATCTTGCCACTGCGGGTCTTAGGCAATCCTGGCGCATACTGGATGGCATCCGGTGAGGCAATCGGGCCGATCTCGGTGCGCACATGGGCCCGCAATTCAACCAGCAACTCAGGGGTCTGCTCGACATTCGATTTCACCGTGACAAAGGCATAAATGGCCTGCCCCTTGATCGGATGCGGCATCCCGACCACTGCGGCCTCAGCAATCGAATGATGGGCCACCAGGGCCGACTCGATCTCGGCGGTGCCCAACCGGTGACCGGAGACGTTAATGACATCATCGAGACGCCCCATGATCCAGAAATAGCCGTCCTCATCGCGGCGAGCCCCGTCTTCAGGGTCGTAGATATTCTCATACCGAGTGAAATAAGCCTTCTTGAATCGCTCGGGATCACCAAACACCCCGCGCAGCATACCAGGCCAAGGTTTGCGGATAACCAGATGGCCACCCTCATTGGGGCCGGCTTCATGGCCATCTTCCGTATAGATGGCCGCATCAATACCCGGCAGAGGAAGGGTAGCGGAACCAGGCTTTAAGGGCGTGGCATACGGGAGCGGAGAGATCATGATTCCACCGGTCTCGGTCTGCCACCAGGTATCAACGATGGGCAGTTTCCCTTTGCCGATATTGACATGATACCACATCCAGGCCTCGGGATTGATCGGCTCGCCTACGGAGCCAAGAATCCGCAGACTGGAAAGGTCATAGCGCCGGGTGGGCTCCTCGCCATCCCGCATCAGGGCCCTGATCACCGTGGGGGCGGTATAGAAGATGTTGACCTGGAACTTCTCGACAATCTTCCAGAAACGGTCCGGCCCAGGATAGGAAGGCACGCCCTCGAACATCAGGGATGTGGCGCCCATCCCCAGGGGGCCATAAAGGATATAGGAATGGCCGGTAACCCAGCCGATATCGGCGGTACACCAGTAGACGTCATTATCCTTCAGGTCAAATACCCACTGACAGGTGTGCATCACATAGGTGAGATAGCCGCCGGTGGTGTGGACCACACCCTTGGGTTTACCGGTGGAGCCAGAGGTGTAGAGGATAAAGAGGACATCCTCGGCATCCATGGACTCAGGTGTGCAGGTACTGGAAATATCAGCACCCGTCACCTCATCATGCCACCAGGTGTCGCGGCCATCCTGCATCGTGATCTCATTGCCGGCCCGTCTGACCACAATGACATCCTTGACGCTGTCACACTCTTCCAGCGCCGTGTCAGCATTGGGCTTCAAGGGGATCGTCTTGCCCGCGCGCAGCACGGCATCGGCGGTAATCAGCACCTTGGCCTCACAGTCCTGAACCCGGCTTTTGAGGGCAACTGCCGAGAAACCGGCAAAGACCACCGAGTGGATGGCGCCAATGCGGGCACAGGCCAAGAGGGAGATAGCCAGCTCCGGGATCATGGGTAGATAGATGGCAACCCGGTCGCCCTTTTTCACCCCCTTTTTCTTCAGGACATTGGCCATCCGGCAGACCTCGGTATAGAGCATCTGATAGGTATAAACCCGGACATCCTCTTCCGGCTCGCCCTGCCAGATAATGGCGGCCTTATTGCGCCGTCCGTTCGTCAGATGGCGATCAAGACAGTTAGAGGAGATATTCAGCTTGCCGCCTTGAAACCATTTAATCTCTGGCTTGTTGAAATCATATTCAAGAACCTTGTCCCATTTCTTGTCCCAGGTGACCAGCTCTCCGGCACGTTCCGCCCAGAACCCTTCAGGATCCTCTATGGAACGTTGATAGGCTGCCTTGTAGGCCTCCATACTTCCCACATGGGCGACGTCCCGTCCTTCCTGCGGGGGCTCAAAGGTACGGCCTTCACTCAAGAGACTGGTAATCTTATCTTCATCAACACTCATTGCGTTCTCCTCTCCACTCTTGTTAAAAAACGTATGGCAACCCAGAAAGACAGATTGAACTTACCAGAAAATGAACGATTCCTTAAAATAAAATTCGCCCCCTCAACTTCACAGGACTGCCCTCAAGATATAATACAATACTCAATAAATACAAAGTATTCAGGCAGGATCAACAGTTTAAAAATGATTTTAATATACCTTACACCGTACTCGTTTTTCAAATAAAAAAATGAACAGCATTATACGGTGGTCCCCAATTCTGAGACAACAAATTAAGGGAGTAAATACACTCTTTACAACCAGGTGGAAAACAATGGAACAAAAAGGATACAGCAAAGAGTTAAAATCGGAGGTTATCTTGGCAGCAATCAAGGCTCAGCAGCCAACCCCCTCAAGTCTGTGCGATATCGGGCTACACATAGTTTTGCCACTCCTGTTCCAACTAATTATTTTTATCGATCCGGAATAATTTTTCACCCACATACCGACACATGGCAGTTAAAAACCAGGCAGGGAATAGCAAACTGTGCGACACGCAACCCCTCAATATCACTCCATACTCCCTGAATTGCTTGTTCGTGGCGGAGCTCCAAATAAAAGGTGATAATAGTTTTCTGTTCCATGTCAGATAAAATATGGTAAAATAAGAAAAGTTGCCATTGCCTGCCTTCCATCTGAAAACAAAAATGGATGGTAACTACTCAGATATTAAGGTTGAAGGCTAAAGGTTATTCAATAAAATAATCGCGCTGTTTTTTCACTCAGGTCAAATATCTTGAGTTTGGTGGTCGTGTACGGTTTTTTCAACAGTCTTCAGTCTACCAACCTGAATAATTACAAAAAATATACGGTTTTTTATAGGAAAAATAATAATTATGCACAGAGTATATCTTGTTTTAGCTTTTTTTCTGATCAGTTGTACTTCTTCTGCTTTTGCAGTTGAAGGAGATTCTCAATCAGCCCAACCGCCAGGCATGGACGCAAAGGTAATCGAGCCGGCAGCAAGACTCCGAGCGCCGCTCGCGACAGGGATCGCCCCGGCGGAAGCCCAGCCGGCCATTTGGACAGCCCGTCAGGCTGTGCATTTTGCACTGACCCATAGTCCGGACAGTCAGGTGGCAACCCAGAGGATCGAGGCGGCTAAGGCCATGGTTAATCAGGTCAAGGCCAGCTATTATCCGCAAATTGGCCTCAGTGCTGAATATGCTCAGACCAATAATCCCATGTATTCCTTTGGGAATATCCTCAATCAGGGGCAATTTGATCAGTCCATTGATTTTAACAACCCAGGCCGTACCGATGATCTGAATATGCGGGCAGGCCTACAATATCGGCTTTATAATGGCGGCCGTGATCAGGCCGGAGTAAAGGCGGCGGAGGCCGGGGTTGCGGTATCGGAGATGCAGCAAGTCGCGGTATCCGCCCAGCTTGGTTTTGAGGTGGTACGCACTTTTCATACCATTGCCCAGGCCATGGACATGCTGGAGGCTCATCAGGCATCAATCAAGGCGATAGACTCCTCTCTGGTCGTTGCCAGGGCACGTTTTGAGGCAGGCGATCTGCTCAAGGCTGATCTGCTGAATATCGAGGTACAGGAGTCCATGGCCAAGGAGAATATGATCCTGGCAGAACATAGTCTGGAGCTTTCCCGTAAAGCCTTTCTCAATCTTCTCGGTCTGCGCGAGGGACAGGTTTTAATTGATACCATCCAGGAGAGTGCGCAGGAACTGCCGGAAGATCGCAGTTATGTAAAACGTCCGGAGCTCAAGGGCATTGAGGAGCAGATTGTGGCGGCAGAGGCAGAATTGCGGGTGGCCGAGGGAGGACGGTATCCTACCATCGATGGTCTGGCCCACTATCAGTATGATCGCGGTTTTGTCCTGAATGGTTCGGGAGACTCCTGGATGGGTGGGGTACGGGTTAATTATCCTCTGTTTACAGGGGGAAAAACAGAGGCGGACATCGCGAGTGCCCGGGCTAAGGTTGCCAGATTAGCGGCGGAAAAGCAAAAACTCGAGCTGGCCATGGATTTTGAGGTGCAGCAGGCGGATCTTGCCTATAAACAGGCGGAACAGCGTCTGCAGGTTACTGAAAAGATGTTTGAACAGGCACAGGAAAGCGCCCGTCTGAGCCGGATTCGTTTCAAGGAGGGAGTGATTCTCGCTTCCGATCTTATGAATATTGAAACACGGCTGACCGAGGCCCAAGTGCGGCAGACTGTTGCCAGGGCGGCCATCCGGGTGGCTGTTGCCGATTTACGTCGGGCCACTGGTCTGCCGCAGTTTTAAGGGTATCATCCAAGGTTAACAGTTACGCTTTCAGCCATCAGCTCAAGATACAATGGTGCGCCGTGTATCTTCACAAGACATCTTTCCGGGTGCGCACCATGAACGCTAACATGATAAAATTACATATTTTTTATTTTAATAAATAGATAAGGGACGATAAGCGATGAGACTAGGGAAGCAATTGATTGGATATCTATTGGTGGCAGGAATTCTTGCGCTTGCAAGTTGCAAAGGGGGGCATGAAGGTAAGCCCGCTTCCAAGCTGCCGGTGGCGCAGGTGGATGTACAGGAGGTGGTGGCGGAGACCGTCATATCACAGATTGAGGTGGTGGGAACGGTACATGCTGTTGAGCACGCCTCCATTGCTCCCAAGGTGAGCGGCCAGATTATCGCGATGCCGGTGGATCTCGGTTCACGGGTGCACAAAGGGGATCTGCTGGTTAAGATAAGTGCCGGTGAAATCTCGGCCCAGCTCCTCCAGGCCCAGGCCCGGGTTGAACAGGCCAGACGGAATCTTGCCAGGGAGGAGAGGTTGCAGAAACAAGGGGCCTCCACCCTTGAAACCGTAAAGTCTCTGCAGGAGCAGGCCAGGATCGCTGAGGCCGCCCATGAAGAGGTAAAAACCAGGCTGGAGTATGCGACAATCACCGCCCCTTTTGCCGGGATCGTAACCCGCAAGATCGCAAGTATTGGTGATCTTGCGTCGCCTGGTGTTGCCTTGCTGGAACTGGAAAATGAAAAGGCGTTGCAGGTGGTGGCCCAGGTGCCTGAGAGGTTGATTCTCAAGGTGCGCAAGGGTGATATCCTGCCGGTCTCTGTCCCGGCCGCCGGGGTGACCTTGAGCGGAGAGGTCGCCGAGGTGTCCCCGGCGGCAGACCCTTCCTCTCGTACCGCATCGGTGAAGATTAATATAGCTGCTACTGCTGCTGATCTCAGACCTGGTCAGTTTGCCAGGGTGACTCTGACCGGATCAGGAGAGAAATCTCTGACGATCAGCGAGAAGGCGGTATTGTCTTTTGGCCAGATGGAGAGGGTGTTTCTGGTTGAAGACAATATTGCCCGGCTGCGTCTGGTGCGGACAGGTGTGCGCTACGACGGTCAGATTGAGATCCTGGCGGGTCTGGCACCTGGCGATCGGATTGTTGTCAATGGAGCAGACAAGCTGCAGGACGGGCAGCCTCTGGATGTGAAGCTGCAGGCCGTGGATGGCCCAGTGCCGCTCGCTCCAGGGAAGAAGGAAGAGCGGCCATGAGCGACCTGAATCTTGAAAAACCTGGTTTTGCCGGCCGGATAGCGGCAATCTTTGTCAATTCCCGGTTAACCCCGGTTGGTATCCTCGCTTCATTGCTATTGGGCCTGATCGCCATTGTCATGCTGCCCAGAGAGGAAGAACCGCAGATCAAGGTCCCCATGATTGATGTTATGGTGTCCATGCCAGGGGCCACCCCCAAAGAGGTGGAGGAGCGCCTTTCCATCCCCATGGAAAAGCTGCTCTATGAGCTGCCCGGGGTGGAATATATCTACTCCACTTCCCAGTCCGGTCAGTCTATGCTGGTGGTACGTTTTTATGTGGGTGAGGATCTGGAGACCTCCATTGTCCGCTTGAACCAGAAACTGGCCACCAATTTTGATCGTATCCCGCACGGAGTATCTCCGCCGCTTGTCAAACCCCATATCATTGATGATGTACCCATCCTGGCCCTGACCTTTCATAGTAACACCTATGACCATTACACCCTGCGCCGGATTGCGGCCCAGGTGAACGATGCGATCAAGAGCGTCCAGAAGGTGGCGGAGACCACCTTGATTGGTGGGACAAAGCGTCAGGTCAGGATCCTTTTTGACCCTCTGCTCCTGGCCGCGCGTAATCTGACGGTGGCCGAGCTGGTGCCGAAGATCCAGCAAGCCAACCGTCAGGATTATTCCGGCCGATTGGAGACGCAAAATCAGGAGATCCTGCTACAGACCGGGGAATTCTTAAACAGCGCCAAGGAGGTTGGCCGACTGGTGGTGGGGATCTATGACGGCGGCCCCGTCTATCTTGATGAAGTGGCCCAGATCCTTGACGGCCCTGAAGAACCCGACAATTATGTCCTTTTCGGTGAGGCTGGTGAACATGGCCAGGAGGCTGCGGTGACCCTCTCCGTTGCCAAGCGCCCAGGAGCCAATGCCGTGAGCGTAGTGAACGAGGTGTTGAGCAAGGTAGAGAGCCTGAAAGGTACCTTGATTCCCGCTGATCTGAAGGTAACGGTGACCCGTAATTACGGGGCCACGGCTGCGGAAAAGTCCAATGAGTTGCTGCTCCATATGGGGATCGCGGTTTTTGGCGTGGCCGTGCTCATCCTCTTTTTTCTGGGGTGGCGGGAATCGATGATCGTCATGCTGGCCATCCCCTCCACTCTGGGCCTGACCCTGCTGGTTTTTTATCTCTACGGCTATACCTTGAACCGCATCACCCTCTTTGCCCTGATTTTTTCGATCGGCATCCTCGTGGATGACGCCATTGTGGTGGTAGAGAATATTGTCCGCCACCTGCGTCTGCCTGCCAGCCGTGACCGATCACTCGTTGATGTGGCGGTGGAGGCGGTGATTGAGGTGGGAAATCCCACGATTCTTGCCACTTGGGCGGTTATTGCCGCCATCCTGCCCATGGCCTTTGTCGGCGGGCTCATGGGCCCCTATATGCGCCCTATTCCCATTGGATCGTCGGCGGCAATGATCTTTTCGCTGATCATTGCCTTTACCGTGACCCCCTGGGCCGCTACCCATATCCTGAAACAAAAATGCGGGCCCAATGAATGTGCCGCCGATGATGGTCATACCGAAGATCATGCCCCCGATGATTTTTTTACCAGGTTCTATCGTCGCATCATGGATCCTTTGCTGGCGAGCGGTTCCTGGCGCCTGCTCTTTTTTGTGGTCATTATTTCCCTGCTGCTCGGGACCTGTTCCATGGTCTATTTTGGTATAGTCAAGGTGAAGATGCTGCCCTTTGACAACAAGAGTGAATTTCAGGTGATTCTCAATATGCCTGAAGGCTCGACCCTGGAGCAGACCAGCCGGGTTGCACTAGAGATGGCTGAGGTGATCAAGAAGGATCCGGCCGTGGTTAATTATCAGGTCTACACCGGAACGGCCTCGCCGTATAATTTCAATGGCCTGGTCCGCCACTATTTCATGCGCAGTGGCCCGACGGTGGCCGATATCCAGGTGAACCTGCGGCCCAAAGATGAGCGGGATGTGCAGAGCCATGCCATTGCCGTGCGGGTGCGTCCTGAGGTTGCCCTCATTGCCAAAAAATATGGAGCAGCAGTGGCGGTGGCTGAAGTACCGCCCGGCCCGCCTGTGCTCCAGACTTTAGTGGCGGAGATCTACGGCCCCACGGAGGCTGACCGGGTACGGTTAGCAAAGTCAGTCAAGGGAATATTTGAGAGCTCCGAGGGTGTGGTCGATGTAGACTGGTACCGGGAGACCGAGCGCAAGCGGATGGTGCTGACCGTCGACAAGGAAAAGGCGGCCTTGAATGGCATCTCCGAGGGTGAGATCACCCGCACCGTGCATCTGGCCATGCAGGGGATGTCTATTGATCTCTTTCATCAGCCAAGTGATAAGGAAGAAATCAATATGGTGCTGGAGCTGCCCCGTGAACTCAGGGCGCGCGTCGATGGACTCCTGAATATTTCCCTGCGCTCATCCACGAATCCGCAGGCGCCGCTGGTGCCGCTCCGGGAACTGGTACGGGTGACCGAGGCGCCAGTTGATCAACCGATCTACCGAAAAAATCTCAAACCGGTGATCTATGTCACCGGAGATGTGGCCGGCACCGTCGAGAGTCCGGTCTATGCCATTCTCGATATGAACAAGAAACTGGCGGCGCTCAAGGGCGGCGATTATGGCGGACGGCAGGACAAGGTGCAAATCTATAATCTGCAGCAGCCCTTTTCCGAGGTTGAACCCGCCATGAAATGGGACGGAGAGTGGCATATTACCCTTGAGGTCTTTCGTGACCTGGGTCTGGCCTTCTGCGTGGTCATGATCCTGATCTATATGCTGATGGTTGGCTGGTTCAAGGATTATTTCACTCCTCTGGTAGTCATGGCGGCCATCCCCTTTTCTTTGATCGGCATCCTGCCGGCCCACTGGGGTTTCGGCGCCTTTTTCACCGCCACCTCCATGATCGGCTTTATGGCCGGGGCAGGCATTGTGGTTCGTAACTCCATCATCCTGGTGGATTTTATCGAGCTGCGGATCAGTCATGGCCTGCCCCTGGCTGAGGCGGTGGTTGAGGCCGGGGCCATCCGCTTCCGGCCCATGCTGCTTACTGCCCTGGCGGTGGTGGTTGGCGCCTCGGTGATCCTGGCCGATCCGATCTTCCAGGGTCTTGCCATCTCCCTGATGTTTGGCGAGATCGCTTCCCTGCTAATCAGCCGCATGGCGGTGCCGGTACTCTATTTTATGCTGAAAAATAAACAGAAGGTGCATGTTTGAACGGAAGAGAATTTTTCAGGGTGTCCTTATGAAATCCCAACAGCAGTATACCCTGGTTGCCACCTGTGCCGCCGGTCTGGAAGAGCTGGTTCATGAGGAGATTGCGTCCTTTGACGGCAGGGAAATTGTCCAGGCCAGGGGGGTTCTCACCTGGCAGGGGGATCTGGCCAGCGGCTATCGGGCCTGTCTCTGGTCCCGTTTCGCCTCGCGCGTCCTCCTGCAGCTGGCCGAGTTTCCGGCGGCGAACGACACGGAGCTCTACGACCATTGCGGCACCATCAACTGGCAGGAGCACATGGAAAACAGCTCTACCTTTGCCATTGACTGCGCCCTGAGCAATTCCGCCATCACCCACAGCCAGTATGCCGCGCTCCGGGTCAAAGACGCACTGGTTGATCAGTTTCGGGAGCGGAGCGGCGAACGCCCCTCGGTCCAGGTTGTACGGCCGGATCTACAGATCCGGCTGCACATCCATAATGATGTGGCAAGCCTTGCCCTTGATCTTTCCGGAGAGAGCCTGCACCGTCGGGGCTACCGGGTGGAGGGTGCTATTGCCCCGTTGAAGGAAAGCCTGGCCGCCGGGATTGTGGCCCTGGCGGGTTGGAACAGGGATGTGACAATTGATAACATGTTTCTTGATCCCATGTGCGGCTCCGGTACCCTGCTCATTGAAGCGGCCCTGCTCTATGGTGATTCCGCGCCCGGCCTCTGGCGCAGCTATTTTGGTTTTATGGGCTGGAAGGGTCATGATGAGGGGCTCTGGTCCCGGCTTGTTGACGAGGCGGTAGCGCGGGAAGAGGCCGGGATGGATCGGGCCTGGCCCATGATTCTTGGCTATGATGCCGATCCGGTGGTGGTGGCGGCGGCCCGCAAGAATATTGAAAAGGCGGGGCTGGCGGAGAAGATCCGGGTCAGGCAGGGCCAGCTTGCCAACCTGAAACGCCCGGCAGCCAAGGGATTTCTGGTCTGCAATCCGCCCTATGGCGAACGTCTCAATGAGGTGGACGAGGCGGTCCAGCTCTATCGAGCCCTTGGCCGTGTCGCGCGGCAGGAATTTGTCGGCTGGCAGGTGGGGATCTTCATCTCCAACCCTGATTTTTCGGATCGGATCGGTCTGTCGTGGCAGGCCAGCCATCGTCTCTTTAACGGACCGCTCGCCTGTCGCCTGTTTTGTGCTGAGGTGGCGGAACAGGATCCGGAACCGGAGTTCCGGTGGCAGGTTGCAACAGAGACGTTTCAGGGGGAGGGGTCAGAGTTTGCCAACCGCCTGAGCAAGAATCTGAAGAAGATGCTCAAATGGGCGGAACGGGAAGGGATTACCTGCCTCCGCGTCTATGATCGCGATCTCCCAGAGTACAATGTAACCATTGATCTCTATGGCAAGTGGATTCATGTGCAGGAGTATGCCCCTCCGGCCACCATTGACCCGGAGCTGGCCGCGACGCGCTTCAGTCTGGCCCTGGCCATGATTCGTGAGGTCCTGGGGGTGCGCCGGGACCGCATTTTCATCAAGACCCGCAAGAAGCAGAAAGGCAAGGAGCAGTACCAGAAACAGGGCAGCCGCAACAAGATGTATGAGGTGCGAGAGGGGAACTGCTTTTTTCTGGTCAATTTCACCGATTACCTGGATACCGGCCTCTTTCTCGATCATCGGATCACCAGAGACCGTATTGGCCAGCTTGCTGCCGGCAAGCGATTTCTCAACCTGTTTGGTTATACCGGAACGGCGACCATCCACGCGGCAAGAGGCGGGGCGGAATCGACCACTACCGTTGACCTGTCAGCCACCTATCTCAGCTGGGCCAGGATGAATCTGGCCTTGAACGGCTATGGCGGTCCGGCCCACCTCACGATCCAGGAGGATTGTCTGCGATGGCTGGAAGATCCCCGTGGTCAGTATGACCTGATCTTTGTTGATCCTCCCACCTTTTCCAATACCAAAAAAGAAAATAGGGTCTTTGATGTGCAGCGGGATCACACGCAGCTGCTGGAGCTTGCCATGCGCCATCTGGCCCCCGGCGGTCTCCTGATCTTTTCCACTAATTTCCGGAAGTTTGTCCTTGATGAATCCCTGGGACAGCATTTTGCCATCCGTGATATCAGCCGTGAGACCATTCCTCTTGACTTTGAGCGACACAGCCGGATTCATCAGTGCTGGGAGTTTCGGAGCCAGGAATCTTAAACAATGACCTGTTTGGCAACCTGCCGCAGCCTGTTTTCCTGTCTCTGACCTTATTTATTGACGACGATTTAGTGAAAAGAAGCCGAACATGAGTGGCCGACTTCACAGAGAAGAGGTGGCGTTGTTAAAAATATCCACTGGACAAGCAACCATCATGACCATATTATTGTATAATTATAAATGGTGCCTGGACCAAATCACTTACAACACAAGACAGTTACCTCTTTTTTAACCAAATACCCATAAAGGAAGCAACCATGATCATCACCGACTGGATTCATACCATCGCCGGATTTTTCATCCTCCTCTCATTAGCCTTGGGGGTTGAGGCCAGCCCCCTCTTTCACCATCCATACTGGCTCTTTGTCACCGCTTTTGTGGGGGCCAATCTCTTCCAGTTCGGATTCACCAAGTTCTGTCCCCTGGGCATGATCCTGAAGGCCATGGGAGTGGCTGAGACACGCTGCTGCAGCTCTGCAAAATAATCTCAACAAACAATGTTCGTGTGGAACCTTATTTGCTCCACACGAACATCCCGCATGCTCAGTGCACTGAACAGGAGATACACGGATCATAGGCCCGCACCAGCATCTCCGCCAGCAGTTCAATCTCTTTGTCAGTCTTGCCCTGATGGGCACAAAATAAGGCGAGCGCCTCAATATCATGACGGATATTGGCGTGGTTCTGGCTGGTGGGAATCACACAATCAGCCTTGACAATCCTGCCCGCAGCGTCAAGGCGCAGACTGTGATAAAGGATTCCCCGGGGAACCTCCACTGCCGCCACCCCAATCCCTTCCCTGACCTCAACCGTCTGCCGTGGCTCCTGCCAAGGCTCGGCCAGCAGATTATCAATCAACTGCATTGATTCCAGCACGACCTGCACACATTCCACCAGTTGGGCCACCACATTCATAAAGGGATTATGTACCACCGGTACAAGCCCAAACTCCTCGGCAATAGCCCTGGCCTTCGGTAGCAGCCCGGCGAAATTATTGTTTATCCGGGCCAGGGCGCCCACGGCCAGAGATGTCCGGGAGAGACGACTCAGTTTTGAAGTGGAATAGTCCGCCATATATTCATTGGTCATGGCCGCGTATTCCTGCTCCTGCTTCACCACCCCGTCTGTGGAGATGAGGTCGCCGCCGATAAAGGGATAATCACCCTCGCCCTTCAAGGACACAAACTCAGTCTCCCGCTGGAAATCAGGGATGGAAAAAGACCTGAACAGATCAACGCTGGCCCCAAGATCCGCAAGGGATGCCTGCAGGCGCTGCCTGAACTGGCCCAGCCGATATCTGTCCGGCAACATGGTAAAACCGCCGACGACCGTCCGGGTGGGGTGCATCCTGCGGCCACCTACCTCGTCACAGATATCGTTGGCCAGGAGCTTGAGACGGAGGGCCTGCTGCACCACCGCCGGATGGCTCTTAACCAAGGGCAGGACACTGCCGACTCCCAGGTAATCAGGGGCCGCCAGAAAATAGATATGGAGGATATGACTCTGCAGGGTCTCCATGTGTTTGAGCAGCAGCCGCAACCGCCCGGTCTGCAAGGTAGGAGTGATCCCAAAGCCGTTTTCCACGGCCCGGATCGAGGCCAGGGTATGGCCAATGGAGCAGATTCCACAGATCCGCCCGCAGAGATAGGGCGCGTTCTCAAAATTTTTCCCCACCAGTATGGCCTCAAAAAAACGCGGGGTCTCCACCACCTCCCAACGGGCCTCCTGTACCTGCCCGTTCTCAATGACAATGCGGATGTTGCCGTGCCCTTCCACCCTGGTCAGGTGTTTGATATCAATATCACAGGAGATCTTCATCTTGGCTCCTCCTTCTTTCCCTTGACCTCGGCGACAAAGGCACCAAAGCCGCCAAAACATTCCAGCCGATCGATCATCCGCTCCTGGGAAATCCCCCTTTCCGCCATGATGATCTGCAACAGGGCAAGATTCGCCTCTGGCGCCGGCCCCCGGCAGCCCCAGCAGCCCAGGCGGTTGGAAGGACACCAGGCATCGCAGCCGGCTCGTGTCACCGGTCCAAGACAGGGCTCACCCAGCTCAAAGAGACAGATATTCTCGCGGGCCTTGCACTCCATGCATACCGGGTATTGCGGATGATGGACCTGCTCGCCGAGCACCAGGGCGGTGACAATACGTTCCACCTCCTCCTTCTTAATCGGACAGCCATAGATCTCCAGATCCACCTTAATGACTGCGGAAAGAGGTTTTACCTCCTGGCTTTCGATAGGAAAGGAGCCATAGACCTCTTTTTTCACCCACTCCAGATCGTTGAAACGATTTTTCAACTGGTTGACCCCGCCAAAGCAGGCACAACTGCCGAGTGCCACCAAAATCTTGGCCCGCCTGCGGATCTCCCTGAGCAGCTCTTCCTCATCATCCCGGGTAATCGAGCCCTCGACAAAGGCGATCTCATAATCATCGCCCGCCTCCTTCCTCCCCTCCCGAAAACGGACAATCTCGACCAGGGAGAGAAAATCAAGCAGGGTCGCCTCGTTATTGAGCAGTTGCAGCTGGCAGCCCTCACAGGAGCTCAGCTCAAAAAAAGCCACCTTCGGCTTGGCCACCGGGACTCCCAGAAATGTCTTTTTCGTCGTCATCTCAGGCCCTATTCAAGAATAATTCATATGGTTCAATGCAGTAATGTCCAGGTTCTTTGTTTTTCAAGACTTGTTGTTATCCGCCAGACGCCTCTCCCAGAAACAGCCAAAAAAAACTGGCTGTTTCTGGGAAGCGGCATAAGGTGCCGTAATAAAATAAGCAAAAAAACACTGCTTATTTCATAACGGCACCTAAATAGCCTCCTTCAGGTTCAGCACCGACCAGTAATCAAAAACAGGGCCATCCAGGCAGGTATAGGTGGAGCCGATATTGCAACGGCAACACTTGCCCCGACCGCAGTGCATCCGCCGCTCCAGTGAAACAAAGATCTTTTCCACCGGCAACTGGGCGGCTATCAGCAAGTCACAGACAAAACGGAACATGATTGGCGGCCCGCAGACAATGGCGCTGGTGCGCTCCCGAAAACGATCAGGGTCGCTGCCGGCAATACGCTGCTTCAGGATCTCGGTGATCAACCCTACCGGCCCCTGCCAGCCCGGTTCCGTCTGATCAACAATGATATCGAGCCCCACATCAAACTGCCGCCACATGGCATACTCATAGCCAAAAAGCAATTCAGAAGGCCGGCGAGCCCCGTAGATGATATCCACCTGACCATAACGACTCCGTTTTTCCAGAACCGTCAGGATGGGAGAACGTAGCGGCGCAATCCCCAGGCCGCCGGCAATGAGCAGGATATCCTCACCCTCCATCTTCTCCACCGGGAAATGGGTACCAAAGGGGCCGCTGATCCCGACCCTGGTTCCCCGTCCCATCCGATCGAGGAATCTGGTCATATTGCCGACCGTCCGGATGCACAGTTCGATATCACCGTGGCGGACAGGAGATGAGGAGATGGAAAAAGGGGCCTCGCCTATGCCCGGCAGCTCCAGCATGATAAACTGACCCGGCAGGAAGGTGAACCGCTCACGCTCAACCGGATCAACAAGCTGGATCTGATAGAGTTTTTCCATCGGGGTCAAGGGATAGACATTGGTAATCTCAGCCTTGTAGGAATACTCGAACTGCTCTCCGGCAACAGGCTGGATAAAATCAAAGTTAGTATTCATGGTTTTACTCCTTGCTGGCCCGGACACTGGCGATCACCTCCGGCACCGTGATATGCGCCAGACAGGCCTGCCCGCACCGGCCACAGCCCACACACAACGACTCTTCAAATGCCTCCACAAAACCCCGGTGTTTATGGTAATAACGATACTTCAGCCGGGTATGACTCTCAGGCCGAAAATTATGACCGCCTGCAACCGAGGCAAAATCGAGGAGATTGCAGGAATAGAGCATTTTCTCCTTGCGCGCATGGGTAAAATCCATATCCACCTGCTCTGCCACTCCATAACAGTAACAGGTGGGACAGACCTGGGCGCAGGTCCCGCAGGAGAAACATCTTCGCCCCCACTCCTGCCACACTGAGGCCTGAAACTCCAGGTCCAGGATCTTGGTCAGATCTGAGGTATCCACATGGGCGACATAAAGAGATTCTTTCGCCTCCATTATCTCCATATAACGATGATGCTCCCTGCTGTCCGGATCGTGACAATCGATCTGCTCCAGCAGATGAAAGGCGCGGGGCGAAAGGATCTCGGCAAAATAGAGATCATCCATCCGCGTAAGAAAGAGATCAAACCCTCGTATGGCCGAGTCAGTCCCCATCGACTTGCAGAAACAGAAAGGCTGTGGGCTGCAGGAATGGCCGACAATAAACATGTTGGCCCTCTTCTCCCCGTAAAAGGGGTTGGGATATTGGCCTCCGAGCAGGACCTTGTCCAGCTTGTTCAGGGCATTGATATCACAGGGATGCAGGCCAAAAAGTACCAGTGGTGCATAGACCCCGTAATCCACCTCCTTGTGCCAGTCGCCGCTCCCGCCGTCTTCGAAGGTAAAGGTGCAGAGGTCCTCCTGATAGGGAAGAAACCAATTCTTGGCCGAATGGATGGTCTGTCCGTAGTCAAGCCGCAATTCCGTAAAATCATGGACTACATCAAAGTCATAAAGGGAACGGCCGTGCTGATCTTCTCCCTTCTTCACCGGCCCGACAATCCTGTCTGCTGCCAGGATCTCAAAGAGACGGATCAGCTCGCCCGCCGGAAAAACCTTGAATAACATACTCTCTCCTTCTGGATATGAGGGACTACAGCGGCAGGATATGCATCTCTTCCTGAATGGGATGCATCCCAGAAAGAAGCAGGCCTTTACGGCCATCAATGGAGACGGGATCGCCAAAACGAATCACCTGGCTGCCAATCTCACAATACTCCCCGGCCTCATAGACCTTCAGATGCTTGCAGCCGACGACACAGGTCTTCTCCAGGCGGACGGCCACCACCGAGGCATGCGAGGTCTGCCCGCCCCTGGAGGTCAGCAATCCCTCCGCCATATCGATGACCTTGATATCCTCGGGCACCGTATCCTGACGGATCAGGATCAGAGGCGTCTGCGGATCAGTGACCCGCAACTCCAGGATATTCTCCTCGCTAAATACCGCGCGCCCGGACAGGGCAGATCCTGAAACCCCGATCCCTTTACCGAGGAAAGAACTCTCAAGCTCCGGCGTCTCTTCAAAGACGTTGAGATGTTCCTTCTTCTTGATGGTGATCATGTCACGGGTCTGCAACAGATAAAGCTGCTCGGGCTCCGGCCCCTCAAAGGTAAATTCAATCTCCTGCGGATCCCAACGCTTCTCATAGACCAGATCCCGGGAGATAGCGAGCAGACGATCATAGATCTTGGGGAAACGCCTCTCCAGGGTCTCATCGACAGACCGGCCATCAAGCTCGGCCTGCTCCACTGATACCGGAAGGCTGGTAACCAGACCGGAGACAATATCCTCTCCCTGATCACCATAGGCATAATCGCCCCACAAGGCCACCCGCTGTACCTTACGATACGGGTGTGAGGTGAACAACACCCCGGACCCTGCGGTATCACTGCGATTGCCAAAGACCATAGCTTGGACGATAACCGCCGTTCCCCAGGCATCAGAGACATCCATGATCCGGCGATAATCAGCGGCCTTGACCGTCTGCCATGAATCAAGGATCATGGCCACGGCATTCACCAGTTGCAGCCAGGGATCTTCAGGGATCCCCAGGCCCTGCCGGCGCACCAGCTGGCGATACTCAAGGGCCAGCCCCCGCATCTGTTCGGGCGTAAACTCCCGCTTCAGGTTCACCCCATGCTTGGCCTTGGCCCGGTTCATCAGCTCCTGAAAATCCTCACGCTGCATCCCGGAGGTCATGGCCCAGGACTGGAGAAAACGCCGATAGTTGTCCCAGGCTAGATACCCCTCACCATGGGCCCGGACATACTCCTCAATTATCTCCTCATTGAGCCCCACATTATGGATCGTAGCCATCATCCCCGGCATGGAGACCGCGGCCCCGCTGCGGATGGAGAGGAGCAACGGCCGCTCGGACGAGCCAAAAACCTTGCCGGTCTCCCGCTCAATCTCATCAAGGGCCGTGCGGATGCGCTGCATGAACTCGTCCCTGGCCTTGGCAAAACCATAGATCACCTCCCGGCAGCGAAAGACCTCGGTGGTAATAATAAAGGCAGGCGGCACCGGCATATTGTCTTCATGGAGAGTCACCAGATTAAAACCCTTGTTGCCCAGATGGATCAGGTCATGGGTATAGGGGGTCACCCGATGGAGCAGGGAGATCGCCTTTTCCGGATTATAGGTCATGAGCAGATCAAGCATCCGCTGATCAAGCATATTTTTCTGAATCTCCAGGGTCCCGATGATCCGGGTAATAAAATTATCCAGATGCTGCAGACCAAAGGTGGAAGCAATCAGATCCCGGAGAAAGGATTCGGACAGGCGATGCACCGTGTTCACCATCTCCTTGTCATCCCACTGGGAACGATACTTGGTGAGCAGATTCTTCTCACCGATCTGGGGGATGATGATGGAAAGATTATTCTGATGGATATTGGTATAAAAAGAATAAATAACATCCTTGACCCCTTCGGAAAGTCCCCGGAAGATATCAAGATACTGAGTATAGGAAAAACGTTTGAGCCGCAAAGAACTACGCAGCAGCAGCATATAGGTGTCCAGACGCCGGGAAGAGATGCCGTCAATCCGCAGGGCCTGCATGTACAGCTTGAGACATTTGACGATGCGGTAAAAGGTGACCTCGGTGATAAAGGAGAGATTGACGGTTTCCGGCAGTTTCTCCAGATAGATAGTGGCCAGATTCTCCAGACGGAAGGTCAGGCTCAGACTGTCAAATTTCCGTTCCGCGTACCGGCCATAGACCGAAGGAATATCAACGGCGATATGACGCTTGTAATAGATATCTTCCCTGGCCTCAAAATGCTCCTTGGACAGAATGGTTTCCTTCAACCCTTCCAGGGTATTCAAAAGCGCCGATAGACACCCTTCCGTGTCGCAGCTTTCCAGATCAGCCAGCAGGTTCTCCATCTCGGGGAATCCTTCCTGAACAGCCTGCTGCAGCTCCGAACGAAGTTCCTGAAACCCAAGATTATATTTCTGATGCAGCAGTTGAAACATCTGCACCAGCAGATCAAAACGTCGCCTCTCCGCCACCGGCAGGTCGGTCTGCGCCTCCAGATACTGCTGTCTCTCCTCGCGCTTCCAGGAGAGGAGATCATTCATGCCCTGAAACTGCAGCTGCTGACAGATCCGCTGGGACAGGATATTCTGGTCATCAACAAAGGGGCCGGAGCCGGCGACCTCCGCATACACCTCCGAAGGCAGGAACGGCAGCAGCGGCTCTTTATTCTTTGTCTTCCAGAAGAGGAAAATGGCCTTGAGAAAGCCGACGATGAGATTGGAGCTCTCCACATGACTCTGCTTGCGCAGAAAATGGATCAGCACATCACGCCGCTTGTGGATCTCGTCAAGCTCGGTGGAGACATCACGCAGTTCGCCTTCCGCCCCGATCTCATTGAAAAAAACCGGCATCAGCTTGGTGAACTGTTTGGCCAGATTATAAATGGGCTCGATGGGATGATTGAGTAGCTGGGTGATATCCCGCTGAAAAAGATCTGTGTCCTTGACGCAGGTTCCGGTCAATTTCAGATTGATAATCAGCGCCGAAAAAAGGGTGGAACACCATTTCGGTTCCTGCATGATAAGGTTGAGCCAGACCCGGATATTGGTCAGATGGGCCGGATTGGTCAGGGGCTGCCAGTCTTCATCCACACCCATGACATTGGCATACTGAAAACCGAAACGAACCACCTCCCAGAGAAAGGCCTCCACCATCCGGCTCTTGCCCCGATCAAAGACCTCGCCGCCCAGCACCTGAATACACTGCAGAGAGGTATGCGGATATTTACGGACATTGGCCCGCAGAAGCTGAAAGGTAGTGAGCAGAAACTGCTCAATCTCTTCAAAGCTCTGCTGCCGGATCAGCTGCACCAGGCTGCGATTGATCTCACGCAGGGTTTCTTCATGGATCAGATAGAGTCCCCTGGTGTCCATGATCCGAAAGAGAAACAACAGCTTCTGATTTTCGGCAAAGCGGTTTCCCGACGGGATATGATCGGAACCAGCCACCTCCTTGTCCTCTCCACCAACCTCAACCGTGGCCAGGCGGGCAGGGATCTCCTTATACAGCCGGACAATATCGACATGGGCCGGCAAGGTAAGAATCTCCTCCAGCCCCTTGAAGGGATCAGTCTCAATATCAATGGCCGCAAGCTTCTCCTGATGCCGGCGCATGGTGTCATGAGAGATTGCGGCAAAAAGCTGCCCGGAATGGAAGTCCTCACACAGGGCCCCACAACGGCCAAGGAACCAGGGCAGAGGATCATCTTCCTGCAACCAGTAATTATAATTCCGGTCAAGGATGATACGCATGAGCGCGGAGACAGGCCGATAATCGAAGATCAGCGATTTATCCTGAGAAAAGGCGAGGAGACGAAGGGCCAGTTTTTTCATGGGATGCTGACCCTGAACAATATACATCATGATGGCCGGGTCACTCTGATCAAAGGTAGAGAGTCGATGGAAATAGCCATTCAGGGCCGGCCCGAAGCGTTGCAGATCCTCGGTACTAAAGAGCGAGAGCAACTTCTCCACCCAGGCCAGTTGCGCTTCGATAATCTGGATGAGCAGGGTTCCCTTTTTCGCCGAATCGTTCAGGGCCTGAAGAAACAAGTCCGTGAGCAGGGTAAAAGCCGCTGGCCCCTGCGCGTGGCGCTGATAATAACTGCTGTTTTTCAGGCAAAAGCTGCGGAGCTGGGGGATGAGCAGACCCCAGTTCCGATAGGGATGGCAGATCTCGTAGAGTAAATGTTCTAGGGATGAATAAATCCCCTTATACCCCGAGACAATATCGAGCAGCAGTCGGAGCTTGGGATCGATGACCACCTCACCTGCCGTCTCCGCCAGATTGGCCTTCAGGGCATCAGACTCTATCTCTGCTGCTGTTGGCATTTTGTTCATACTTTACCTGGTTCCCATGCGCCGCATGCGAACCTCATTGTGAATGCGCGTTGCATCCCGATTATAATTGCCGACAAAATCGAGTATTGAGAATAATTCGCACCATACTCTGATTGGTAAAAATAATCATTGAACATGGCAAAAGCCAGACAACTGCTTGCACCGAAAACAGTCAGTGCCCTTTGGAGTGATGAACGACATCGGCATGAACGTCTGGATGCGGCGCATGGAAACCAGGATTCAGGCTATCCTTTGCGCCTCCGCGCCTCGGCGCGAAATAGTCCTTCATGCTGAATTTACGATCACTGAAGGACTCCCTGCCTACATAGGCTTATTGGCCTCCATATGAAGGATCAGATCAAGCATCCGGTTGGAATAGCCCCACTCATTGTCATACCAGCTCATCACCTTGACCGAAGTACCAATCACTTTGGTTGACTGGGCATCAATGATGGACGAATGGGAATCTCCCTGAAAATCAATAGAGACCAGCGGTAGTTCCGTGTATCCCAGATACTTATTGGCCGCCTTCTGAAAAGCCTGATTCACCTCAATAACCGTGGTCTCCCTTTCCACCTCCATCACGACATCGACAAGCGAGACGTTAGGGGTGGGCACCCGCACTGCCAGGCCGTCAAACTTGCCCTTCAACGCCGGGATAACGAGAGCCACGGCGGCGGCGGCCCCGGTCTTGGTGGGGATCATTGACAGACCGGCAGCCCGGGCCCGACGCAGATCAGAGTGCGGGAAGTCAAGGAGGCGCTGATCACCGGTATAGGAATGGATCGTGGTCATCAGCCCCCGCTTAATGCCGAAGTTATCAAGGATGACCTGGGCCAGAGGGGCCAGGCAGTTGGTGGTACAGGAGGCATTGGACACCACATGATGCAGGGTCGGATCATATTCATCCTCATTGACCCCCATGACAAAGGTCTTGACGTCCCCCTTGGCAGGAGCGGACAGAATCACCTTCCGGGCTCCGGCATCAATATGGGTCTTCAGCGAATCACTGTCGCGGAAGATCCCCGTGCATTCAGCAACATACTCCGCTCCCATTTTTCCCCAGGGGATATCAACCGGATTACGATGACTGGTAACTGCAATATGACGGCCGTCAACAGTGATTCCACTCTCGTCACTCTCCACCTTCTTTTCATAGATCCCCATGATCGAATCATACTGGAGCAGATGACCGAGGGTAGCATTATCAGTAAGATCATTGATGGCCACCACCTCAATATCAGCAAAAGCCGGATCTTTACTGATCGCCCGAAAGATATTTCTGCCAATACGCCCAAAACCATTTATCCCGATTTTTATCGTCATATCCAATCCCCTTGCTTCAACGATCAGTTATCCATGAACCTGGTTTATATCGGCCAACTACCGCCATCCCTGGCTCTCGCGGCATTAAGCCCGTCCATGGCCGTCACTTCGCTTCGTTATACAGTTGCAGATACTGTTTCATCACCCTCTGCCAGGTATGCCTCTCATGAATTCGCTTGGCGGCTTGCCGCTGCATCTTCCTGATCCTGGCAGGATATTCTTGATACAGGGCCATGGCCCTCTGCATCGCCTCACTCAGCGCCGCCGGGGTATGCGGGATGTAGGAGAAACCGGTTTCGCCATCCAGGACTTTAACCAGACCACCCACATGATGAACGATGGGCAGATTTCCAAAAAGCTGGGCAATAAAATCAGTCAGACCGCAGGGTTCATAGCGGGAAGGGATCAGAAAAAAATCTCCAGCAGCATAGATCCGGTTAGCCAGGGCCGGATTAAAACCCTTCAGAATACAGACCCGGCCTCGATTCTCTTCCTTTTCCGCCAGACTGGCCAAGTCCAGTTCTTCATCCTGGCCACCAGTGCCCAACAACAGAAACTGAAAAGCGGTGACGTCCCGGGACGAGCCCTTGGCTTGAGAGCCAGAAGTGACGGGAGCGGCTTCATTTTGCAGAAGCCCCCGCAAGGCAGCCAGCAGGACATCAACCCCTTTTTGTTCATTAAGACGGCCAATAAAGGTAAAAAGCGGCAGATCAGGCCTGAACTCAAGGGAGCCGATGGGCAGAATCCCCCCAACAGTCCGATCGCCGGCAAGCTCCCGTAACAGGATCTCCTTACAGGTCCGCTTTCCTTTCAGAGCGCCGTCTGCTAGAGGATTGAAAGGAACATCAACCCCGCTCTTCCCTGGTTCTGCCGGATCAAACTCCGCAGGGTCAATGCCATTGGTCACCCCTTTCAGGATCACCCCCCGCTCCAGCAGGGTATGGCCAAGCCAGCCGGTCAGCAGGTCATCATTACTCTCCTGCAGCTCACGGGCATACTGTTCACTGACCGTATTCATCACCGCATACTGGGCCGCCGCCAGCAAGGGATCAAAGCAATCGGCAAGACGGCTGCCCATAATAACCTTCCAGGGCAGACCGGTAATGGCATGAGCAAAGGAAAGATCCGCCACTTCCTGATGATAGCCTTTGCCCGCATTATGGATGGTCACGACAACACCAGTCACGCGAAAAAAATGGCGCAGCCCGCTGTTTTCACGGATCATGGCAGGCAGTACCGCGCTATGACCATCATGGCAGTGGATGATATCAGGACAAGCGCCCAAAAGAAGCATGAGATCCAGCGCCCCCTTCTGGAGCAGGATATTCATGGCAAAATAATCGATATGGCCCTCTCCTGCTATATGGGCGGGATCTACAGCCTCGTCCTCCGCCGTATAGGTATAAACTGCTACCTTTTCGGCAAAACGATCGGCCTCAAGGAGATAGAGGGTCACCCTGTCTATCCTGGCCGTCCAGACCCGCACCTTTTCCCGGCGCTCCACATGGGCATAATCAAGATCCACCTCATATGCAAGCTCACGTTCAGGAAAAAGAGGATCAGCAAGAGGGAGAAAACCCAGAGAAGATGGGTCCATAAAGCCATAACACGGCATGACCACACTCACCGAGCGTTCATCCCTCCCGGCAAGGGCCCTGCTCAATTGCTGAACCACGTCCCTGACCCCACCCGCCCCGGCCAGATGGCCATACTCACGGGTCAGCATCCAGATGGTGTGAATGGCGTCCTGCCCATGGCCCAGTATCTCGGGCGCCAAGGACGAAACAGGAGCGACTTCACCTTTTTTGCCCATGGAATCTCACCCCTCCCGGCAATCGACGGCCATCTGCCGTAGCAGATGGTCAGCCAGGGTCAATCGAACCATGGCCTCACAGACCGGGATGATCCTGGGGATGGCGGCGATATCATGACGGCCCCCGACCTTGATCGTCACCGGCTCATTGGCCAAGTTGACGGTCTGCTGCTCCCTGGCGATGGAGGGGATCGGTTTGACGGCCACCCTGATCACCAGGGGGGCCCCGTTGGAAATGCCGGCCAGAATCCCCCCGGCATTATTCGAAAGAAACCCCAAGGGGCCGATAGGATCATTATTCTCCGAACCAAGCATCCCGGCTGCGGCAAATCCGGCGCCAATCTCTACCCCCTTGACCGCACCAATGGACATGAGCCCATGGGCCAGCTCGGCCTCAAGCTTGTCAAACACCGGCTCGCCAAGGCCTGCCGGACAGGAGGCCACGATCTCCACGATCCCGCCCAGGGTGTCCCCCTGGCTGCGTACCTCCTGCACCCGCTGCTCCATCATCTCGGCCGCCTCTGCGTCCGGACAGAAGTAGCTGTTGCTCTCGATCAGAGACAGATCCCGCTGCCGTACCTGAATCCCCCCCAAGGCCACGGTATAGGCGCACACCTCGATATTGTGCAGCAGCAAGAGCTGCTTGGCAACTGCCCCTGCCGCGACGCGGGCCGCCGTCTCCCGGGCCGAGGCCCGACCACCCCCGCGATGATCGCGAATGCCATATTTGGCAAGATAGGTCACATCGCCATGCCCTGGCCTGAAGATATCCCGCAGTCCGTCATAAGACTTGGAATGGGCGTCCTTATTATAGATAACAAGCGAGATGGGAGTGCCGGTGCTTCGCGGCAGATCCTCACCAGCAGGGATAAAGACCCCGGAGAGGATTTCCACCTGATCCGGCTCCTTGCGCGGGCTGGAAGCTCCTCCCTGTCCTGGCCGCCGGCGATCCATCTCCTTTTGCAACTCCCTGGGATCAAGGATTATCCCTGGCGGACATCCGTCTATCACCGCCCCCACGGCTGTGCCATGCGACTCCCCCCAGGTGGTCACCCGGAATAATTTACCAAAGGTATTTCCTGCCATTTTTCCCTCTCATCAAGTACTGACTGCTGTAACAATAAATTCCAAAACCTCTGGCACGCTAAACTTACCAGTATCAACAATGATATCGGCTATTTCACGGTACAAAGGTTCCCTGATCGCAAGGATCTCCCGCACCTCCACACACACCCCTTTTCCGGACAAGGAAGGACGGAGGCCATCACTGGCGCTGTCAGCCAGTATCCGCTGACAAAGAATATCAGGATCCGCAGTCAACCAGACTACAGGGCCATGCTCCTTTAAAAGCGGCCACAGATGCCGATGCAGGATAGCGCCGCCGCCGGTGGCAATCACGCATCGCCTCTGCTTGCCAAGTCCCTGCAAAACCTCCTGCTCACAATGACGAAACCCGTTCCAGCCCTCAGCCTTGACGATATCATTCACCGTGGCGCCTTTCTTCTCACAGATAAGGATATCCGTATCCAGAAAGGAAAAACCGAGACGATCGGCCAGTTGCCTGCCGACCGTTGTTTTTCCCACGGCCCGAAAACCGATAAGAAAAATTATCTCTTTCATCTTGTTTTTTTCCCTTTAATTTACAGTATAGTATGCGGTAACATAAAGTTGTGTCAAGTTAAGATACAGTTGAGGGTGCCTTGAGGATAAAAGGTTCCCCGCCCTCTTATTCGCCACCACCCCTTTGGAACCAGGCAAGGATAATCATAATGAAATTCAAGGATTATTACCAGACCCTCGATCTGAAAAAAGATGCCTCCCAGGACGAGATCAAACGGGCATACCGCAAGCTGGCCAGAAAGCTCCATCCCGATGTCAATAAAAGCCATGACGCGGAAGAGAAGTTCAAGGAACTGGGCGAAGCCTATGAAGTCCTCCAGGACCCTGAAAAAAGGGCGGCCTATGATAAATTCGGCAGCAACTGGCAGGCGGGCCAGGACTTTGAGCCGCCGCCCAATTGGGATGCCGGTTTTGAATTCAGCGGTGGCGGCTTTACCCAGGCTGACGCCTCACAGTTCAGTGACTTTTTCGAATCGCTCTTTGGCAAAAGCAGCGGCTTCTCCCATGCCAGACCTGGGTTTCACCCCCACGGGGCCTTTCATGCCCGAGGTCAGGATGTCCATGCCAAGATCGTAATCAATCTGGAAGACAGTTATCTGGGCGCCCAGAAGACCATCACCCTCAACAGACCGGTTGTCGATCAAAACGGTCGTGCGTCCACTTCCCCGCACACCATAAACCTCTCAATCCCCAAAGGAATCATAGAAGGACAGCAGATCAGACTTGAAGGCCAGGGTGGTCATGGTGCCGGTCAGGCAGGTAATGGTGATCTCTTCCTGGAAATAGCCTTTGCACCGCACCGGATCTTCACCATGGACAAACGCGACATCCTGCTCTCCCTGCCAGTCACGCCCTGGGAGGCAGCGCTGGGCGCGACCGTCTCGGTGCCGACCCTGGGAGGGATAGTGGATCTGAAAATCCCACCCGGCTCCCAGACTGGAAAGAAGCTTCGCCTGAAAGGACGCGGACTCTCCTCCACCACTCAGAGTGGTCATCAATATGTCACCCTGGCCATTGTCACCCCGGAACCAGTAACTGACGCCCAGAAAAAAATCTACGAACAGATGGCCGAGCTCATGCCGACAAATCCACGCAGTGGTTTAGGAGTATAATCATGACCAACACCATACTTCCATGCACAGTGCTTGACGAAACAACCGCTTATTCCCTGCACCAATGCTGTACCCTGTGCCGGGTCAATGCCCAGATGATCTACGAGATGATAGACGAAGGGGTCATCTCCCCCATGGGTGACAACCCACGGAACTGGTGCTTTGGGGCCATTGAAATTAAACGGATCCAGATCACTTTGCGCCTGCAACAGGATCTGAGGGTCAATCTCCCCGGCGCCGCCCTAGCCCTTGATCTCCTTGAAGAACTGGCAGAATTACAGGGCCTCATCTCCAATAAACGACCCTGAACTGTTGTTCTCAACTGACTGCAACAGTGGAATGTCGTAAACGGCCCCTAAATATGAAAGGATGAACCCCCTGCAGTGGAAAGATGAATTCAAGATTGGTATCCCCGTAATCGATACCCGGCACAAGCAACTCCTCCTCTACGACAACAAACTCAGCGAGGCCCTTGCCAAGGGCCTGAAACATTCAGATATTGATAACATTTTGACGTAACTGGGATTTTACGTTACCAGACATTTTACCATGGACAAGCAATACAGGAAGGCCTCATCCTGTCCAGCCCATCCTGAACAAATCGAAACCCATCGCTATTTCGCAAAACTCCTTACAGAACTTCAGAGAGAGTCCACAAAAAATGGCATGCAACCAGGTATTGTTCGCGCTATCCAGAATGAACTGAGCCTTCTGGATAAAAGTCATGTCCTTGGGATGGACCAAGCCCTTGGGGCCTACTCCAAGGAGCAGGGGAAAAAAGCGGCCTCCTGAACCTGTTTTCCCTTACACCCTTTCCCTTCTTCTATTCTCAACACTTTTCTTCTTTCAAGCCAGAGAGTGTGGATAAGGCTATTTTTTCAGATAAATCATCTTGCGACCTACCACCACTGTTCCCAATACTGCAAGCATTGCCATACACATGACTGTTATCCCTGCATGGACAGCTATATAACCGCATATAATTAGAGGAAAGAGAAAGATACGAACGATCAAACGCAGGGCAGGTTGCGCCGCAATAAACTCAGCAACCTGCGGCGAATAGTGATAATAGAGACGTACAAACATTCTGCCTGACTCATTATTCGACAGGTATTTATCCCTGAAAAGACGTAGGATTTGAACATGGGGATCGAGAAGAGAACCATAAGCAGCCGTTGCGATAAAGCAGGCATCTTTGGTCTCAAAATCAAGTTGATTGCCATAATAAACAATATTGTCCGAAGTAACCCCATAGGCCCTGACATAATAGTGTGTTCCCGGGGTCAACCCACTAAGAATACTGGAATAATGACCGGTACCGGCTCCGTTACTGGTTGATCCCTCTGTCGCAGCAGTTGTGGCTCCAACTGTTGTGACTGCAGATTTACTGCTGCTTAGTATACTTTCTGATGTACTTGTAGTCTTTGCCGAAGAAGAAATTGCCTTGGCTCCTGTTTGCGCAACAGAGAAGTTCATTACATAATCCGAGGTGTTGATATTGCCTGACTGATCTTCACATTTTACAGAATAACTGTAAGATGTTCCGTTTTGCAAACCAGTGATCAGTGTTGAATGTGTTATTCCTCCTGTAGTCTCAAATGGAATCATGGAAAGATATGCGGTTCCAGTTACGGCAGAATATCGACATTGCGCATTCTCGTCTGTACTGAGAGATATTGTCATTTCTGACGTGCCAGCATTGAGTACGGCGCCAAGGGCTGGCACAGGGTTTGATAGTGTAGGCGCTGTAGTATCATTAGTGCCATCGGTGCCACCGGATGTCAATACCGGATAAGGAGCAATGGAATAGACAACTCCCCTGCTGGCAAACGTCAGCCCGGTGACCTTTTTAATCTCCCCGCCAGTAAAACAACCAACTCTGGTGATTTCTGTAATAGCTGTTGTGAGAATAAATGGAGCTCCTGATTCTGAATTCCCTGCTTTGCTCTCAATCACTTCTTTTCCCGTATAGCGGGCCAGAACAAAACTGCTGATGCCACTCTCTTCACTGAACCCGACACTAATGAGTTTATCACTATCCTGGGAGGCCAATGCATACGCAACACCATCAAACTGGCTTACTCCGGTAGTCACAACGGAGAATTCTGACTGAGAATTTTGTGTCAAGGGGTATTGAAGAAGGATCAGATCACGCAGACCATTCACTGTTGTATAACCGGTAACAAAAAGAGTGGTTGAATTGGCAAACACACCGTAACCAACATCATCCTCGCCATTTTTATCATAGCTGAGCATACCGGTTCCCCCGCCAAAATCGCGGTTGAGCCTGCCCTCTTTGGTAAATTGAAACAGGGCAATATCCTGTTTTTTTTCCGGGCCAACAGAACCGGCAACCAGAATAGCCCCATCTCCCTGCAGCCACAAACCATTGCCCGTGCTAGCTCTTGTGCCCTCCAGGGTCTCCGCGACTCCATCAACACCAAATCCGGTATCAGGCAAACCGTCAGGAAGAAGGCGTACCAGCAAGACCTTTCGCTGCTCCTTTTCTTCATAGGAACCCGTCAGAACAATGCTCTTGTCTTTCTGGATTGCCATGGCGGCAATTTCAGCATTACTCCCGACATCAACAAACACCACACCTGCCTTGCCAAAAGAATAGTCTAAAGATCCATTGGGGAAAAAACGCACCAAGGCCCCAACTTTACCGGCAGATTCCTCAACCGATCCTGCTACCAAAATTGTGCCATCAGCCTGAATGGTAACCGCAGCGGCAGTATCATTACCGCTGCCAACAGGCAAAGTGACGATCCCGTTCACCCCGAAATCAGTATCCAGGTCACCATTTCCGGTAAAGCGCAACAGAGCAAAATCACGATCCTGACCATTAAAGGTATAGCCGCAGGTAACGATCTTGCCATCATTCTGAAGCGCAATACCAAGGGCCGCATCATCACCACTGCCGACCACGGTCACAACTTGACCATTTCCATGAAAAGAGGTGTCGAGACTGCCATCTGGCAGGTAACGCACTAAGGCAAAATCAAGATTTGAGTTATTCGACGAAGAACCAGCAACCAGGATCTTGCCATCCGGCTGAACAACAACGGATTGCGCCTTGTCCACATAATGTCCCACTCGTGTTGTGACAAGACCATTTTTGCCAAATGAAGCGTCGAGGGTCAAAGCGGAAACAAACGAGCAATGAAACAAAAAAGTAAAGAAAAAAAGACACGGCATATAAAATTTGGCAATTTTATTATCCATCACAATCTCCTCTGATATTGCATACATTTTTCATATGGATTGACAGGACAACAGCTCACTCGTTGTAAACAAATAACATGGCCTTCTGAGTGGCCGAAACGACACAAGAAGCCGTAACGAAATAGTAAGAAAGAGACAAGTTCTTTCGTAACGGCTTTTAAGAAAATAATACCCTCTTGTTACTTGAGAAGCAAATAAATGTACCAATGGCTGTATAAATAAACATTGACAACCCTCACCATGGATGATTATTTTTAGACTAATCAATAATAAATATTCAGCTCTTTCTTGTAGGTTCACTCTTTACAACACCGTTATTTATAAAACTATTTTCTCCAATCTCAGCCCATACACCTTAGGAGGTGCCCGTGATGAATAAAATGTTTCTCAGTATATTGCTCCTTTGCTCTATCTTCGCATCCTCCTGTGCCACCAAAGGTCAAACTGGCGCTGGCGCTGGCGCTATTGGCGGCGCGCTTGTCGGACAGGCTATTGGCCATAACACCGAGGCCACTCTTATTGGCGCGGCGGTCGGCGGCGCGCTTGGTTACATGGTAGGCAACGAGATGGACAAATATGACCGGGAGCAGCTCAATCATGCCTATGAACGAGGGACCTCCGGGCAAACCACTTCCTGGCGCAATCCTGACAGCGGCAACAGCTATGAAGTAAGGCCCCAGCCAGCCTACTCTGATCCTGCGACACGCAGACCATGTAGACAGGCAGAGATCATCGCTGTTATTGATGGAAAGACCGAAAGAACCTACTCTACAGCCTGCCGGGACGACAATGGTCACTGGCAGTTACAGAACCAATAATCGTCCCCGAAAGGGCTTAAAAAGTATAAAAAAAGCAGACACCAACCGTGTCTGCTTTTTTTTATGCTGAGGGTTCCACGTCACCGGAAAACATCACAATTACTATCTCCTGCTCCATGCAGCTCATTGACATCACCGATCACGTTGTCCCATTATGACCCTTGACTCTAATCAGATTTGTTTTGGCCTGAACCAGCAACTGGATCAGCAATCACTCTCCTGTTTTCTGCAACTTGCAGGCAGACAGGAATTTGCTGATCTTCTGAGCCAACGTCTCTCCGAACAGGAGATCCATGCCTTTGTCAACTTTTTCACGGGCCTTCTCAAGCGTAATCTCAGCGAAGAGGAATACCATCGTCTGTTCCTCCAGGACGAGCACTGCCACCCGCATCATCCACAAGGAAAAGCATAAATCATGACCGATGCGACCCTGTATGACCTGCGCAGTTTTCTCAACCTGCTCAAGCAAGAAGGGGATCTGCTCGTTATCGATCAAGAGGTTGATCCGTATCTGGAGATCGCCGAGATTCATCGCCGTGTTATTGCCAGACAGGGGCCAGCCTTACTCTTCACCAAGGTCAAGGGCAGTGTTTTTCCCGTGGTGACCAATCTCTTTGGCACGGCTAAACGTCTTGAGCTTGCCTTTGGCCGCAGGCCACAACAATTTGTCCGCGACCTGGTGCAGCTTACCGAAACCATCATGCCCCTGAAGATGAAGAAGCTATGGGACAATCGGCACCTGTTCACGGAAGGATTAAAAATCGGCCTGAAAGAGACCCGCAAAGGCGTAATCCTGGAAAACTGTCAAAGCCCTGCTCGTTTGAGCAGCCTGCCCATGCTCACCTCCTGGAAGAGCGACGGCGGCCCCTTTGTCACCCTGCCCCTTGTTTATACCGAACACCCGGACGGCAGGGGCCATAACCTTGGCATGTATCGCATCCAGCGTCACGATGACACCACCACAGGCATCCACTGGCAGATCCATAAAGGGGGCGGCTACCACTACCATGAAGCCGAGAAATTAAATCAAGTCCTGCCCCTTACCCTATACATCGGCGGGCCACCGGCCCTCATGCTCGCAGCCATTGCCCCCCTGCCGGAAGATATCCCCGAACTGATGTTCACTTCCCTGCTCATGGGCAAAAAGCTGGAGATGGTCGCTGACCCCAAAGGTGGACATCGGCTGGTGGCCAACGCCGAATTTGCCATCAAAGGCAAAGTCCCGCCCCATATCCGGCGTCCGGAAGGCCCCTTTGGCGATCATTATGGATATAATTCCCTGCAGCATGACTATCCCATTTTCCAGGTCAGCCACCTCTATCATCGCCACAAGGCCATTTATCCGGCGACCATCGTCGGCCGCCCCAAGCAGGAGGACTTTTTTATTGGTGACTTCCTGCAGGAACTGCTCTCCCCGCTCTTTCCCTTGGTCATGAAGGGAGTAAAAGAGCTGAAGACCTTTGGTGAGACCGGATTTCACTGTCTGGCCGCAGCCCGGGTCCAAGACCGCTATCCACGCGAGGCCTTTGCCTGCGGCCTGAGGATCCTCGGAGAGGGTCAGCTCTCCCTGACCAAATTTCTCATCATCACCGATGGCGATATTGATATCACTGATTTCCGTAAACTGTGGCTCCATGTCCTGGAACGAATCGAGTGGGACCATGACCTTTTTGTCTTTGCCAATGTCTCCCAGGATACCCTTGATTACACCGGACCATCGGTCAACAAGGGATCCAAGGCGATGATGATGGGACTGGGAAAAGAAAAAAAACGGGAATTGCCTGGCTCATTTTCAGGCACGCTGCCCCCTTCCTGTGCACGACCAGTAGTCTTCATGCCCGGAACTCTGGTTCTCCAGGGGAGTACGTACCAGGAAACACCAGAACTGGCGGCACAGCTTTGCCAATGGGAAGGATTGGCAAGATGGCCAGTCATCATACTGGTTGATAACAGCACAGATGCCACCTGCTCCATGCAGGAATTCCTCTGGACCCTGTTCACCCGTTTTGAACCGGCCGCCGATATCCATGGCGCGGCCACCACTTTGCAGCGATTCCATGTTGGTCTGACCCCGCCCATCGTCTTTGACTGCCGGCTGAAACCCTGGTACACCGACGTTCTCGAAGTCGATGAGGCCACCAAAACACTGGTCGACCAACGCATCCACAGCCTGCTGCCCCCAAACCTCCGATGAGCGAAACAGTCCGTTTACAGAAGTATCTTGCCGGGTGTGGCATTGCCTCCAGACGAAAGGCAGAAGAGATAATAACTCAGGGAAGAATAACGGTGGATGGCGAGGTAGTCACCGCCATGGGAGTGCAGATCAACCCGGACAGGCAGAAGATATGTCTGGACGGCAAGGTTGTCACCCCCCATGACGATCTTCTCTATGTCCTGCTCAACAAGCCGCAGGGCTATGTGACCACCCTGTCAGATCCCCAGGGCCGTCCCATTGTCACCTCCCTGCTCCATGGCATCAACACTCGTCTGTTCCCGGTTGGACGACTGGACCTGGATACCGAAGGAGCCCTGATCCTCACCAACGATGGGGATCTGGCCCAGAAAATTCAACACCCCAGTCATGAGGTCACAAAAACTTATGAGGCGCAGGTATTAGGCCTACCATCAGAAAAAATACTCCAGAAACTGGAGCAAGGCATCCTCCTGGAAGGAAAAAAGACGGCCCCGGCCAAGGTTATGATTATCACCAGACAAACCGGGACAACCACTCTCAGGATCACCATCCATGAAGGGAGAAAACGCCAGGTAAGAAAGATGTTCCAGGCCATTGGCCATCCTGTTTTCCACCTGAAACGCATTGCCTATGGTCACCTCTTTCTCCAGGGACTCTTAACAGGGAAATATCGTATTCTCACCCCGGAAGATCTTAAAAAAATCTTTATCAAGAAAATTCCTTTACAAAGCAACAAATAGTTGATTAAACTTAAACAGTTAAAGATTCAGGAGTCGTTACGAAATAACCATTACCTTTCGCAGGCCATGGATGGATGTCCCGAATGCCCTTGAGAGATGAAGAGCGATCTAACCTTTTCGTTACACCTCTTTATGCCGATCACGATTACTAAACAACAGCTAAACCATCTTGCAGGGATAAAATAAAGTTTTCTCACTCATCTTTTCAAGGTGAAATATGCTGCAAACAACCCTGAAAAGACAGTATTTTTGTGCGGCTATCAACCTTTCACTCCAAACTTTTTCACAACACGACAACAACCGCATTCACAGGAGTAAAACATGAACAAATCAGAACTTATTGAAACCCTGGCCCAAGAAGTTGATCTTCCTCATCGCGAGGCGGCAGCAGTCACCAATACTATTATCGAAACGATGATTGCGGCCTTGGCGAAAGGAGATAATATTGAGATTCGCGGCTTCGGCAGTTTTGTGATCAAGCATTACCGCTCGTATGAAGGACGCAATCCGAAAAGTGGCAAAAAAATAGAAGTTGCCCCTAAAAAGCTCCCTTTTTTCAAGGTAGGGAAAGAGTTACGGGAACAGGTCAACTCGCACGGCAAAAAATAATAAGGGGCCAAACAAGGGAGACTGCCCCCCTTCCTCAAAGACCCATCAATAGACAATTTCTCCGACCAGATCATAGGTTTGAGCTTCGTTCATGCGAACTTGAACGATATCTCCAGGATTGGCGTTGCCATCAGTGATATAAACACAGCCATCAATGTCAGGTGCCTGAAAGCGGGTACGTCCCTCCAGCAGCAGATCAGTTTCCCGGCTCACCCCCTCCACCAACACTGCTTCCACTCGCCCCACATATTTCTGTAAAATTTTCTCTGACACCTCTGCCTGCACCCCAAGAATAAAATCAAGACGATCATTCTTTTCTGTCTCAGAACATTGGTGCGCAAAATGTTCCGATGGACTCCCAGCTTCATTGGCATAGGCAAAGACACCTACATGATCAAGTCGAGCCTCCCCTAAAAATTGTTCAAGTTGTCTCACGTCATCATCGGTTTCACCGGGAAAACCGACCATCAGGGTAGAACGTAAGGCCACATTGGGGAGATACGACCGGACGCGCGCAATCACTTGATACAGGTCATCACTTGCATAGTGACGGTTCATACGCCTGAGAACCGTATCACTGACATGCTGAAACGGGATATCCATATAGGGAACAATTCGCGGCTGCTCGGCCATCAAGGAAAGCAACGCCTCGTCAATCCCTGAAGGATACAGATACATAAGCCGTATCCATGGGATGGTGCTCCCGGCCAGCAGGGCCTTAAGCAAGGCAACGAGATGAATGGATTCCCCCAGATCATCTCCGTAGGCCGTAAGATCCTGGGCGATAAGTGAGAGCTCCCGTACACCCTGCTGCTCCAGGTATGCAGCCTCCTTGACAAGATCAGCCGGGGTTCTGCTCCGCAACTCACCCCTGATTGATGGAATCATACAATAGGAACAGCGGTTATTACACCCCTCGGTGATCTTCAACCAGGATCGATAAAAAGGGGTGGAAATGCGCCGGGGCATGGTGCTATCCATCAGAAATCGTTCAGGGACATGCTGCACCTTGCTCTTCAACGTTCCCGCCATCACAGCTGCCACCAGTGGCACTATTTGATGAAAGCCATCAGTCCCAATAAAAAGATCAACCTCTGAGAGTTCAGCAAGAAGATCCTCTTGGTATCGTTGCACCATACAACCTGTAACCACCAGTAATTTATCTGGATCTTCCTTTTTATAAAGAGATAGCTCCAGGATTTCATCAATAGCCTCTTCCACTGCCGACTGGATAAATCCACAGGTATTGACAAGCAGCACCGACGCCCGTGCCGGGTCTTCTTCAAACACCCAGCCTGCTTGCTCCAGAAGCCCGAACATCAGCTCTGAATCCACCAGATTTTTAGGGCAACCAAGACTAATTAAGTGAAAACTTGCCATATTTATTTTTCCTATTTCCTATTTCCTGTTTCCCATGGCCCGCAGTAACAACTCCGACAACTTCTGACTCCGCAGGCAAAATGCAGGCGTTGCAAATCCAGGTTTCCACTGTTTCTGCCATAACTCATCAGAGACAAGCATACAGGCGGCAAATTCAATCCCCCGAAAGTAGGCAACTGTACAAAGGGCTGAATACTCCATATCAATGGCAGCGACATCCTGTTCCTGACGCAAACGCTCAAGCAGTTCCCGCGATTCACGGTAAGGGGCATCTGTTGACCAGACCCTTCCTTCCTGCCATACAATCCCACTCTGATCCAGTGTTTCGCGTAACCAGGCAAGCAAGTCCACGGAGGGTCTCGGTTCTTGATCACTACTATAATACCAGGACGTCCCCTCTCCACATAATGCCTGACCCGGTAGTAAGACATTACCGACTTCTAAAACCTGCTGCAAGGCGCCACACCACCCGACAAGGATAATACGCATAGCCCCGAGGACAATCAATTTCTCCATGCACAAGACCGCCATGGGTGCCCCAACCGCCGGCCCAGCCACAAAAAAGGTCTCTTCATCATTCACACAAAGCGTACTGTTAAAAAGAAATCTTTTTTTACCGCCCTCTGTGACCATCTTGTTAACAGCAAAGGAAGCCTCAGTTGGATTCACAAAAAATAGCCCTGCCTCGGGAAGCCCTTTTTCCTTTTTGGCCCGTACCGGATGCATAACCACATCTTCCCTGTTACAGTCATGCATAAGGCAACCTTGTATAATTATAATCTAAAAGATAATAATACATTAAAATACAAATGCAAAAAGGCCACAGATTACTCTGTGGCCTTTTTGCACGATCAGTTACGATCAGACTCTGAATACTATTTTATCAATGGATTTGCAAACAAAAGGATCAGAGAGATAACAAGACCATAAATTGCAACAGACTCAGCCAAGGCCATACCGAGGATCATGAAGGTCATCATCTTTGGCTGTACTTCAGGATTACGGGCAAGGCCCTGGGTCGCGCCGTTACCAATATTACCAATACCAATACCTGCTCCCAGACCGGCAATACCGATAGAGAGCGCCGCGCCAATACAAACCAAACCAATCATCAAATTACTTTCCATAATGTTCTCCTTGTAAAATTAAAGTTTTTTGGCCTTCTTCCTTTGTAAAATCTAAAATTCAGTTACAACCCTGAACAATTCAAGCTTACGGCATCAATGCGCATGCTCATTGGCCTGGGTAAAATAAACAACGGTCAGCAACACAAAGACCATAGCCTGCACCAGAGAAACCAGGACACCCAGAATCATGATTGGCAGGGGGGCAAAATAGGCGCCAGCCAGCAGAAACAAGATGCCCAAAAGTGTTTCTTTCGCCATGATATTTCCAAAAAGACGGATAGAGAGCGACAACAGACGAGCCACGTTAGCGATAATCTCAATAGGAAGCATCAGTGGAATCAGCACGGGCATAGGTCCGAGAAAATGCTTCAAATACGCAATACCGTTGGCGCGAAAACCAATGATATGATGGGTTATCCAGACAATAATGGTCAAGGCAAGGGTGGTATTGATACTTGAGGTAGGAGACATGAATCCTGGAATCAGCCCGATCAGATTGGCCACGGCAATATAAAGGGCAAAGGTGGCTATCATGGGAAACAGCTTATCAGCCAAGTCCCTTCCCATGTTTTCCGCAAAGAAGTCATCCATGCCACCAATGAGGATTTCCCAGACATTCTGCCCTTTTCCTGGTACCATCTCCAGATTTCCAAGGGTCAATTTACCAATCACAACAAGAAAAATCATGGTAAACCAGGTATAAGTCATATACGGGGCGCACAGTTGCTCAACCAGACCATGACCAACAGGGCCATGGGGAATGGGCAGTCCTAGTTTTTCCAGGATGATTGATATAAACAGTATTGGATGTTCCATAATCCCTCTTACCTCCTGCTGCTGATAATATAGTGTCTCGCTGCACTGACTGTCGTCAGTGTAATGCTAAACACTACCGTTGACAGCCCCACTAACAAACCAAAGATATTCACCTTACCGCTCTTTATGAGTATCAGCAAGACAAGCCCAATGACTGCCAACCGGAGCCAAAATTTAATAATATATTGTGATTTCCCGATCTTAAGCGCCTTCTTTTCCCCCTGCCCTTCCTCTGAAGAATTGAGGGACTCCATAAAGCGAGCCACATCCTGGTGGGTCAACATGAAACTGACAATGGAGATAACCCCACCGACCGCTACCGCCCAGGCAAAATCCCAGGACAAAAAAACCCAAGACCCGGCACAGAGAACCAAAAGACAAACCCAACTCAACACCTGCATCTTGCGCAGGGATAATAATTCATCCGACACTCTGTTGCAACCGCCCAGACCTTAGTCTTTATCTTGCTGTTTGAGAATATCAAACAGACTTTTAAACCCGGCGGCTATACCAAATGCAAGCCCGATAAAAGTAAACCATGGGGTCGTTCGATCATCAAACACCTTCCGGTCAAGATAGATCCCGCCCCCCATACCGACAAAAATGGCAGCAACAAAGGTAAATCCGATATGACCATAGTTGCCTAGCAGGTGGATCATCTCTTTGCTCATTTTCGACATCTTCGCCTCCACCTTCGTTCATAGAACGACTCTTTTACAAACAATCGAATCTGTTAGCATGCCCACCTGTCAAAGTCAACGATTTTTTAATTTTTTTCTAATTTTTTGAATGACCATTCAGTCATTTCAAGGGCCTTTTCCAGTTGTTTCTCAGTCTGGGCCGCAGAGATAAATGCCACCTCAAACTGCGATGGGGCCAGATAAATCCCCTGAGATAGCATTTGGCGATAATGCTGGCCATAACGATCGGCATCAGCCGTCATGGCAGATTCAAAATCAATCACCTTTTCAGTGGTAAAAAATCCGGTCATCAACGATCCCACCCGATTCAACTGGACAGGAATATTCGTCTGGTCACTGATCTCTCTGAGACGGTCGGCAAACCTGGCCGCCTTATCATTTAACTGCTTGTAAAATCCTTCTTTTTTAAGCAGTTTCAGGGTGGCAATACCAGCGGCCATGGCCAGAGGATTACCAGACAAGGTTCCGGCCTGATAGACTGGCCCGTCAGGAGCAACCTGATCCATGATATCGGCCCGACCACCATAAGCCCCAACGGGCAAGCCACCGCCAATAATCTTGCCAAGACAGGTCAGATCAGGCACGACCCCAAAATACTCCTGTGCCCCGCCATAAGCCAGACGGAACCCGGTAATCACTTCATCAAAGATAAGGAGGATGCCGAGCTCGGCGGTGAGCGCCCGCAATTTCTGCAAAAAACCAGGGGCCGGGGCGACACAACCCATATTGCCAGCCACGGGCTCGACAATCACACAGGCGATATCAAGCGAGGCATCACGCAAGGTCTTCTCAAGAATTTCTTCATTATTATAAGGGATAGAGACGGTATTTTTCACAATCTCATCGGGCACCCCTGGACTGCCTGGGATACCAAGGGTAATCACCCCCGACCCGGCCTTGACCAGAAAAGAATCGGCATGACCGTGATAACAACCATCAAATTTCACAATCACCTTTTTCCCGGTATAGCCTCGCGCCAGACGAACCGCACTCATGGTTGCCTCGGTACCGGAGCTGACGAAACGGACCTTTTCCACCGATGGCAGGGCGTCCACCACCATAGAGGCAAGCTCTATTTCTTTCGGAGTCGGCGCCCCAAAGCTCGTTCCATGCTGCATTGTCTCGCCAATGGCGGCCAAGATCTCAGGATGGGCATGCCCAAGGATCATTGGCCCCCAGGAACAGACAAAATCTATATACTCGTTACCATCCACATCATAAACAGTTGCCCCCTGAGCCCGTTCAATAAAAACCGGGTCGCAGCCAACTGATCGACAGGCCCGCACCGGACTGTTTACGCCGCCGGGAATAACCTTTCTGGCCTGTTGAAACATCCGTGCAGATATACTTGTATTCATTTTTCAACTCCTTCACGATTTCCCTATAGATTTCTCTTCACAGTTTACGCTTCCTGATTGCGCATCATAAACCGCATAACTATAGCACGCCACAAGAAAAACTGTCAAACTGATCCTGTCCGATATTGTGAAATGCATATTCACTCGCTATACTGTAATAACAATTACATATCAGAACCTCATTAACCGATCGCCACCTATCGCTACCCTCTTCTCTCTTTCCTGCCATGACTATAATCAACCCAGAAGACCTTATCACCTCGATTGCCGACAGCCTGCAGGCCATCTCCTACGCCCATCCCCGTGATTTTATCCAGGCAATGGCCCGCGCCTATGAAAAAGAGCAGAACCGGGCGGCCAAAGATGCCATGGCCCAGATTCTGATTAATTCCCGGATGGCAGCCATGGGACAGCGCCCAATCTGTCAGGATACCGGTATTGTCACCGTTTTCTTGAAAGTTGGCATGCAGTGCCGATTTGATACGGATCTAAGTATCCAGGAACTGGTGGATGCCGGGGTGCGCCGGGCCTGGCTCAACCCGGAAAATCCCCTGCGCGCCTCAGTACTCGCCGACCCCGCTGGTTCTCGTAAAAATACCGGGGACAACACCCCGGCGGTGATCTATACCGAACTTGTCCCCGGCAGTGCCATCGACATCCGCATTGCGGCCAAAGGCGGTGGTTCTGAGAACAAGAGTAAGTTCGTGGCCCTGAATCCCGGCGACTCTATTGTTGACTGGGTGGTACAGACCGTGCCCACTATGGGAGCGGGCTGGTGCCCTCCTGGGATACTGGGGATTGGCATTGGCGGGACGGTTGATCGGGCCATGGTACTGGCCAAGGAATCACTGATGGAACCCATCGACATCCAGGACCTGATCGACCGTGGGCCAGCCAATCAAATTGAAGAGCTACGCCTGGAGATATATGAGGCCGTTAATAATTTAGGGATCGGCGCGCAGGGCTTAGGCGGCCTGACCACGGCACTTGATGTCAAGATCAAGGATTGCCCAACGCATGCAGCCTCCCTGCCGGTGGCCATGATCCCCAACTGTGCCGCCACCCGTCATATCCATTTTACCCTCAATGGCAGTGGCCCCGCACATTTTGAGCCGCCACACATGGAAGACTGGCCGCAGATCAAATGGGAAATGGGTACCGGGGTAAAGCGGGTGCAGCTTAATGGCATCAGCCGCGACGAGATCGCCAACTGGAAAATCGGCGAGACCCTGCTTCTGAATGGTACCATCCTCACGGGACGGGATGCCGCCCATAGCCGCATCCAGAAGCTGCTGGCCCAAGGTGAACCACTGCCTGAAGGCGTGGATTTTAACGGCAAATTTATCTATTACGTCGGCCCGGTTGATCCGGTTGGGGCTGAGGTCGTCGGTCCCGCTGGCCCAACTACTGCTACCCGCATGGATAAATATACCGAGATGATGCTGTCCCAGACCGGCCTGCTAGGCATGATCGGCAAATCAGAACGGGGGAATAGCGCCATTGAATCCATCAAAAAGCATGGCGCGGTCTATCTGATGGCCGTTGGCGGCGCGGCCTACCTGGTCTCCAAGACGATCAAAAAAGCACGGGTGGTGGCCTTTGCCGATCTGGGCATGGAGGCCATTTACGAGTTTGAGGTGGAGGATATGCCGGTGACGGTTGCCGTGGACAGCCGGGGTGACTCCATACACAAGACAGGCCCAGCACTCTGGCAACAGAAGATCAGGGATTATCGAAGAGAGAAAGTGAAAGCGACTTCAGTAACTTGAACCCTTGCTGAGGCTCGGGGCGTAGAGCAGGGTAGATTCAACTGGTGAGGGTACGGTAAATTTCCGGCACCCGCAGCGGCAGCTTCTTCACATCATTGATAAACGTATAATTGATCTCGCCAAAGATATGGCCCAGGTAATCCTGGGCCTCCTTGTCAATGGAGATGCAGAATGGATGGATGCCGGCAGCCTTGGCCTCTATCAGGGCATGGCGAGTATCTTCGATGGCATATTCCCCTTTATAGTCATCATAATCCTCCGGTTTGCCGTCAGTCAGAATAATCAAAAGCCGGACCCGGGCATCAACATCCTTGAGAACCATGGTAAAATGGCGGATGGGAGGCCCCATGCGCGTATAATCCATAGGAGAGATAGCGGCAATACGTCCTTTGATCTCCTCCGAATAGGGTTCGGTAAAATCCTTTACATGAAAGATCTCGCTTCGGCTCCGGCGCATTCCTGAAAAACCGTAGATGGCATAGCGGTCCCCCAGAGAATGCAGGGCTTCGCTGAGCAGAACCAGTGATTCTTTCAGGGCCGTGCCCACCCACCCCTCGGTGGAAGAGGACATATCCACGAGAAAAAGCGCGGCGATATCACGCTCATCTCTCTGCAGCCGGACAAAAAGCCTCTCCGAGGGAACGAGACCGGCCCGGACGTCGGCGTATGCTTCCGTCAGGGCATCAAGATCGATGTCGTCCCCATCTTTCTGGCGTTTAACGAAACGCTGCTGGGTGCGCATCATCTCAAACTGTCGTTTCAGCTGCAGGATCTGGCCCCGGTATTTTTCCATGGTATGGCTGACAAAGGTCCCTTTGGCAGGGACGATTCGTTTTTCAATGAGCGAGCACCAGTTTTTACGAAAACCGCAGCGCCGGAAATCCCATTCATCATAGAGCAGACCTCCGTGCAATGGCAGCCCTTCTTCCGGCTGAAGATTTATACCCGAGGCTCTGCCTCTCCCCCCAGCCATCTGGCTGGCGCTGGCAATATAAAATGAAGGCACTGCTCCCAGATCATCTTCTATTTCCCTGGCAACATGGCGTAGCTCCTCCGGTAGCTCCAGATGCTCATCATCAAGGCAGATATAACGGGGATCATCTTGTCTGTCCTCCTCCGGTTTTTCTTTTTTGCCATCTTGATGCATTGGTGAAACGCTGGCCCCGCTTTCACTGACCTCATGTGCCTGATTTTTTTCTGCCGGCTCCGCTTCTGTTTGTGTCGCGGCCGACCGAGAAGGGATGACAGCGGCCAGGGCCTTAATAAACTGCTGTTTGTGCTCTTCTCTTCTTGATAAACGGGCCATCCTGGCTTCCTGGGGGCGGAGTTCTCCCTGAAAGAACAGCGGGCATGGCAGGGTGAAATCTTCCTGGTGACAACGCACTCTCTCATAGAAGTTTGTTGTGGCGGCAAACACCTCCTTATGGTGGGTGTCTGAGGCTACAACTTTCCGGATAATGGATTCTGTCTCCCCGGAAAGTTCCGGCAAGGGATCATTGGCGCAATGGGCCAGAAGCCATGAGCGCACTGCGGCAAACCCGTCCCCTGTTTCTGGTGAAATATCCGTCAAATCAGCCTCCTTGCGCAAACGTCGGAAAAAGGTCTGCCCGTCCCGTATCAGTCCCGGCAAGTATGCTTTCAGGAAATCAGCTACGCGCACAGTCTGCAGTAGATGGTAGCATGCCATTGCCAGTTTCTGATCCTCAAAGGAGAGAATAAAATTCTCCAGGGTTTCTGGATCCGTCTGCTGTTGGCAGTAAATATCTTGCTCAATGCCTGCCCACAGGAAAGAGGCCAGCAGTTTATAGATATAAAAATTGTGACTCAGATTGGCAGGGGAAGTAATTTCCCGGGGCAGAAAAAGAGTATTTGTATCCGTATGCAAAGATGCTGATGGCTGAAGATCCAGTGTCTTCCGCGAAAGGCCTCGGATATAAGGCAGAAGTTTGGGGATGATTTCAGCCAGGGTAAGCCCTTTTTCTCCTCTGATTCTGCACAGGAAATTGCCCTCCACATCATCCATGTACCGACGGGCCGCCTGCAGGCCATCAGCCTCATAAACATCAAGTATCCCTTTTACCCAGTCGGGCAGCTGCTCCGTGCTCAGGCAGGCTAGGCCGTTCTTGAGATGATCAAGAAAATAAAAACAGAGCGCCGAACTTATCGGCCAGATAATGCCAAGCTGTTCTATGACTGCTTTCTCGACCAGAGGTTCATGGTAGGTTAGATGAGAGAAGATTTCATCCCGTTCCCAGTCATTCAGCCACTCAACAGGGATGACCTTCTGCAGTCTTTCAATCAAGCCATTCTTCATAAGATCCCTTTAGAGAACAGAGCTGATCATCTCATCAATCGCATAGAGCAGTTTCCGGTCATCCGTTAAGGCCTGGGTGATGGTCACCCGACAAGCCTCCCTTGGTTCAATGCCATCCTTTATCAGCAGCCCGGCGTGAACCAGAAGCCGTGTGCTTGCGCCCTCCTGCAGGCCTGAATCTTTGAGCCCCCTCGTCATCTCTGCTATCCGGACAAGCAGACGGGCCAGCTGTTTTTCTATGCCTGATTCATGGCTGACAATCTCTGTCTCCAGATCTGCAGGGGGATAACCAAGCTCAAGGGCTATAAACCGCTGCCTGGTTGATTGTTTCATATCTTTTAAAATCGACTGATACCCTGGATTGTATGACACCGCCAGCATGAATTCAGGAGGCGCTGTGAGCAGCTCGCCTCGCTTTTCAATGGCCAGTTCACGTCTATCATCAGCCAAGGGATGAATCACCACCGTTGTATCTTTTCTCGCCTCAACCACCTCATCAAGATAACAGATGGCTCCATGCCGTACAGCAAGCGTCATAGGGCCGTCCATCCACAATGTTTCGCCGCCGCGGATCAGGTAACGACCGACAAGATCACTGGTTGACAGATCATCATGGCAGGAGACGGTTATAAGCGGTCTTTTAAGCTTCCATGCAAGAAACTGCATAAAACGGCTTTTGCCACTGCCGGTTGGACCTTTGAGAAGAAGAGGAATCCCGTTCTTATAGGCCGCCTCTGCTATTATAATCTCATTTTTCTGCGGCAGATAAAAGGGCCTTTCATGAATGAGGTGTTCTTCTATTTTCTGGCCTGCGATCTGCATAATCTTCACCTTCAAAACATATTATAAATGTAGTATGAATTGTTCGATCTCTGTTTCAGAGTATTATTAATAAGTAAGTCTAAAAACAGACAAATACAAATAATAATTTTTCCTATCCATATTGTAATTATTCAACAAAAAGATGGAAGTTTAAAGGCGGAAGCGACTTCAGAAGCAAGGTGCACGATTGCTGAGGAGCGGAGCGTGAATCAAATCAGATTCAAGTCAGCAAGGGCGGAGCACAAGATGGGCAGAACCATGAGGGTAAGGATGATGGCATTTATCTTCAGGGTGATTAGGCAGAGACGGATGCCAGTGAACTTATGGCGATCAGAGTGTTGCCGCCAGAGGTAAGAAAAAAGGTCACCCACAGAAAAAGAGTGAACAGAATCACGACCAGCAAATGTCTGAGAACGAGGCCGGCCGGCAACAGGTAAGCTGCAAGCAAGCATGCTCCGTTCATGCTGCAGTTTTATAAAACCGATTGTCGTGCCCAAAATGATCAAGGCCCCACCACCAAGAAGCACTAGCCCGGAAAGAATGCCTTTGAAATATGCGTGGAAGATGAAAGTTAAAAAAAGCCGTGCAGCGTATCCCCCCTGGGCAGTCTTTATTCAGTGCAGGTGTTCACCCGTGGAACTCATGGCCAGCTTGCCAGAGCGAACTCCCCGCAGGGCAATGAGGTTGTCAGCCAGCTTCTGGACTTCTGCTGCCTTGCCACGAATAATAATGACCTCCAGACAGTTATTATGATCCATGTGGACATGGGTGGTAGAGACTATCTGGTGATGGTAGTCATGTTGCAGTTCGGTGATCTTGTCCTGCACTTGATGCCTGTGGTGATCATACACGAGGGTTATCACCCCCATTACATCCTTGTCAGCTGCCCATTCATTCTGGACAGAACGGGCACGGATCAGATCACGGATCGCCTCTGAACGATTTTCATAATGATGCTGCTGCATGAACGTATCAAAATCGTCCAGCAGTTCCTCTTCAAGGGAAATGGTAAAGCGCTTGAGCATTGGTAACACCTTTTTTATTTTGAATTATTTTCTTCGTGGCAGGAATAGAAAACAACCTAATTATAGGTAGGCACATTTACGAACAGAATAACAGGTAGATTGAAGGATGGAAATCTGAATTTGTATCAGGGAGAAAATCCTGTTTGATTTGCTTTGTTTTTTATACTACAAGTTAAAAGGGTCTCTTTTTTTTTTGCGTACATGATGGAGCAAACAATACTTGAGTTGGAGGTTTACATGAAGATGACTTGTCCCCATTGCGGAATAGTTGGTTCCGCACATGATTCCACGCCTGGAAAAAAGGTCCGGTGCCCGCAATGTGACAAGGTTTTCAAGGTCACAAAACAGAAGATTGCTTGTCCGCACTGTGGAGTCATTGGTTCAGCAAGGGACTCTTCGGTTGACACGAAACTCAGATGTCCTTAATGTGAAAAGGTTTTTCTTTTGCCGCAGGAGTTGTTGACAGGACCGTCAGTCAGGGATGTTATGCTTATTAATGACTCTAATGATCTGAAAAGTACATTGGCGGCGGAGGCCAGCAGCGTTGAGCCTCTTGCAGAAGAGGAGTTGCTCTTCCCTGTGCCTGAACCAGAACCGGAGCTTGCACCTGTGGCCGCAGTACTGTCAGAGCCAGAGAGAGAGGTCACAATTGCTCCCGAGCCAGAACCAGTATCAGAAATTAAACTTGTTTCCGAACCTGAGGTTGAGCCAGAACCCGAGATTATGGCCGAGCTGTTACCAACGGCGGAATCCGCGCCAAAAATTGTTCCCGAACCTGAACTTGACAGGACACCACCCCTTGCAGACGAAAGCATACCAAAAGACATCAAGGAGAATGAGGCAAAAGCTGAAGAGCTGGAATCAACAGCCATGCCTACCCGTGTCTGCGCGGGTTGTGGTGAATCTTTCCATCCAGAATTCTTGCAGGAAATCGATGCAAAACTCTACTGTGAAGTTTGCGAGCTTCGCACCGCCGTCTTGGATACAAGAGAAAAATCACCAAAAATTGGTAACGGGAAGTTACGGGGCACGATTGGCGCTCTCTTACTTCTTGGCTTGCTTGCCCTTGTCGTGCTGACGCTGAAGATGCTTGGTATTATCTGAATCCTGTATGGATTTTTATAAAACAAGCGTCCATTTCTCTCTTGGTTAAAGGCTGTATTCTGGATATTTTAATAGATTCGTGAAATCACGAGGGGGATAAATCAGGTCAACAAGATTGTCACCACTATTATCAGGGCCATTGAAAAACAGGCGGCGGCCACGGGCGAAATAGGCGGTAATATTATGGTGCAGGCAGCCCAGGGCATCACATCACCGAGGTCAATGAAAACGTGGCCCAAACATTCAGCGGTCTCTGGTGATATTGCAAGCGATATCAGCGGGGTCAGCGGAGTTATCCAGAAGATGAGCCGAAGCGCCAGCGAGGTCCAATGGCCGTACCGATGATCTGGCCGCCTTGGCCTAAAAGCTTCGCGAGCTGATCAGCAGATTTAAGGTATGATTTCAGGGGATGCTGTGGAGTTATGGTCTTGGATTATATGACCGTAGAAAATACTGGCCATGCCCCGGAGGGAGTTATTTTCTGAGGGGTAGTGGAAATAAGGAATCTCAATTTTTATACAAACGGAGGTAGTTGTATGAAGACATTGATTCTTATTTTGGCCCTGGTGTTGGTGTTGACCCTTCAGTATCAGATCGCGACGCACGTCCTGGAGTGAAGCGATTACCGGCTGTGATATCGGTGCCGATGAATACCGGTTTCCGTGGATCCTCGTCAATCCAGTTTTTACAAAGCGACAATAAGCTTCCTTACTCCTTTGACACCCGGTACACTTCCTCAATGGTGGTAATGCCCTGAAAGACTTTCATGGCACCGTCATGGCGCAGGGTAATCATCCCGTTTTTAATGGCCAGCTCCTTGATGTCATTGGCGTTGGCGGTCTGGAGGATGAGGTGCTTCATCTCCCGGTCCATGAGCAGCAGTTCAAAGATACCGCATCGTCCCTTATAGCCGGTATGGTGACACTTTGCGCACCCCTTTCCTCTATATACTTGCCGGATCGAATCATCGGGCATGATCCCCAGTTTAAGCAATGCTTCCTTATCGGGGGTATAGGCTTCTTTACAGTAGGGACAGATGATGCGAACCAGGCGCTGGGCGAGGATGGCATTAATGGAGGACGAGAGAAGAAAGGGCTCGACACCCATGTCAACGAGTCTGGTGATGGCGCTGGCCGCATCATTGGTATGCAGGGTGGAAAAGACCAGATGACCGGTCAGGGCCGACTGGATGGCAATTTCTGCTGTCTCGGTATCACGGATCTCACCTACCAGGATAACATCGGGATCCTGCCTGACGATGGAACGGAGGCCGGAGGCAAAGGTGAGGTTGATCTTGGGATTGACCTGGACCTGGCCAATACCGCTGATCCGGTATTCAACAGGGTCTTCAATAGTAATGATATTGATGTCGGTATTATTGATTGAGGTCAGGGCCGCATAGAGGGTTGTGGTCTTACCACTACCGGTGGGACCGGTGACCAGAACGATGCCGTTGGCCGCCTTGATCTGTTCTGAAAAAGGGATGAACCGATCATCGGGCATCCCCAGCTCGGTCAAGGTGATCAAAATCGAGGATTTGTCGAGCAGGCGCAGCACGACCCGTTCGCCAAAGGAGGTTGGCAGGGTGGAGACCCGGATATCAACATCTTTATTGCCGACCTTCAACTCAATACGTCCATCCTGAGGCAGACGTTTTTCGGCAATGTTCAAATTAGCCATGATCTTGATCCGGGAGATCAGTGCCGACTGGACATGCTTGGGCGGACTGAGCATATCATAGAGGATGCCATCAAGTCGCTGGCGGATCTTCAGGCTGTTCTGGTAGGGTTCGATATGGATATCAGAGGCGTTATCACGCACGGCCTGGGAGAACATGAGATTTACCAGCCGGATGACCGGGGCGTCGCTGGTATCGTCAAGTAGATCACCTGTTTCTTCAATCTCGGAAAAAAGGGCCTCCGGATCTTCACTGTCAATGTCCTGCATGACCTCTGCCGCAGAATCCTGGGTCATATCATAGGCAAAATTGATGGCGGTGGTAATGGCTGCCAGTGGACAAAGGACGGGCCGGACACCGTTCCAGCCCAGGATCGAGCGCAGATCGTCAAGGGCCTGAAAACTGAAAGGATCATTGATGGCGATATAGGCATCATCAGGTATTGCCACCGGGACCATGGCGTTTTTTTTCAAGAAGGCGATGGCGATACTGGCAGTGAAATCAGTCTGAATCTCAGGTGGCAGCGTGCGCGTAACCTCCATATTAAGCTGGCTCCCCAGAGTTTCGAGAAGATCTATCTCGTCAAGGTTGTGCTGTCTAATCAGGATTCTGACCAGTTGACCGCCTTTTTCCTCCCTATTCTCCATCGCCTGTTCCCAGGCCTCAGGGGGCAGGTTAAAGCGTTCGGTCAGGATGTTTTGTAACTGGTTCATGGGTTATTGGCTTCCCTGGCAGGTGGTTTCGTCTTCTGCAATCGCTCAATATTTTCCTTACAGGCCTGGAGCAGAGCACTGTCGACCTTGTTGGGACTTGAGGTATTGGCAGCTGCCTGGGCAGCTGCCTGGGCGCTGGCATTGTCCAGAATCATCTGATACAGCTTGATCGCTTGCTGGGGATTGCCTTCCCGCTCACTGATGGCGCCAAGATTGAATTGGGCGTAAGAGTTATGCGAGTCAATGGTCAGGGCCTTATTGAAAAGCTCTTTGGCCTCCGGGTATTTTCCTTTCTGCATCAATTCAAATCCCTGGTCAATCAAGGACATAACGTGGTTATTGTCAATCGGGTTTACCAGGAGTTGCCTTGCCACCGGGAGATCCTTTTCGATTGTGTCGGTTTTGACGGCGGTGACCCCGGTCATATCACCAGGATTTTTGATGATCCGGGGGGTGATGAAGATGAACATATTGGTCTTTTTCCGGCTGGTGCTTTTCTCCTTGAAGAGCCAGCCGAGTAAGGGGATGTCGCCCAGGAGCGGAACCTTGTACTCGCCCTCGGTGTCATCCTGGCCAATGATCCCGCCGATGACAATGGTATTGTTGTCTTTGACAAGAACGGTGGTGGTGGCTGTGCGCTTGAAGGTGGTGGGTCTGTCAGCTGAAGATCCGGCCTTGAGCTTGCTGACCTCGGTGGCGATCTCCAGGCGCAGGATATCGGCCTGATTGATCTGGGGGGTGATGGTCAGCTTGGTCGCGATATCCTTGTATTCATAGTTGGCGTAGCCGATGGAGTCCGTAAGTGGATTCGTGGGGTTGGTGGTGCCGGTGGTGCCTATTGATTCCTGTACTCTGGTTTGATAGGGTACGTTCTCGCCGATACTGATTTCCGCTTTTTTATTGTCGGTGGTCAGGATCTGGGGGGTGGCAATGACATTGACATGGGTATCTGTCTTGTAGGCCTTTAATACGGCGCCGATGTCCGGGAAGGTGACGCCGCCGATCTCGATGCCCTGTTTGAGAATGCCCAGAGAAAATCCCTGACCGACGGCAGCCGTTGCGGGAACAGCCGCAACGGCTGCCGTCGTAGCAGTAGCCGCAACAGCAGCAACAGCAGGGCTACCGGCGATGATGTCTGACTGTTTAAGTCCAGCACTGCCACCAAATCCGGTGAGCATCTGTCCTGTCCCATCGTGAAAGGTGCCGCCTGCCATCCAGTTGACCCCCACATCAAAGGAAGAGTCAGCATCCACCTCCATGATCAGCGCCTCCAGATAGACCATCCGTCTGGGGATATCGAGTTTCTTGATGACATTTTCCAGCTCCTGGAATTCAGTACGGGAAGCGGTGATGATCAGGGAGTTGGTTTCGGTATCGGGCATGATCTTGACATCTTTGGAGATGGCCGGGGCCTCACCTTTTTTTGCCGGATCACTTGACTGTTGACCAGGCAGGGCGGTCAAGACTGTCGCCAGCTCCTTGGCCGTTGCATGCTGCAGATAGACCACATGGATATTTCCCTCATTCTGCTTCATTTCGGTGTCAAGCATGGCTATCAACCGTTTGACCCGAGTGACATTTACAGGCGAGGCTACCAAAATAAGACTGTTAATAGGTTCATAGCCCACGACTTTCAAAGAAGAAAGGGTTTTACCGTCTTTGGGCCCCTGGGTTTGCTGGAAAATGGCATTGACGGCAGTGGCGGTTACCGTGGCGGAGGCATGAATAAGCGGGATCACCGCAATCTCTTCATCGGTGAGCGGGACATCAATGGCTTCAATAATGGTCAGCAGTTTCTGGATGTTGGAAAGGGTTTCGGTGACAATCAGCATCCCTGACTGGGTGTGGGCAATGACCACAGATGTCTTGGAAACAAGGGGGAGAAGCACCTTTTTCATCTCTTCAGGAGTGGTGTAGTGCAGGGGGATGATCTGCGTGACGATCTTGTCTTCGGGTCGAGAAGACTCGCCATGGCTGAGGGTTTTGATGTTCTGGGAAAGCGCGCGCGCCGCCGGCATTATTTTGGTGATGGCACCAGCCGCTACAGTCGTAAACCCGTTTACTTCCAGGACTGATTCAAAGAGCTGATAGGCCTCATCCTCCGATATCTTGGTGGGAGAGATAATGGTGACATTCCCTTGCACCGCCTTATCGACCACAAAATTTTTCCCGGTCAACTCGCTGATATATTTTATGAACAGGTGAATATCAACATTGTCAAAATCAATGGTGATGAATCGCTCGGAATTTGTATCCTGTGCTGTTTTCGCCGGCGATTGTTTCGTTGACGTATCCTGAGCCGCAGAGAGCGAGGGAGTAAATTGCAGCAGCAGGGTGACAACAATTTGCAGACAAAGCGCCTTGCGGTGGCAAGAGATTTGTAAAAGATGAATCAGATTCATGGCTTTTCCTGATTATTATTGGTGTTGGGTGGATTATAGGTGTTGGGTCGTTTGTTGATGTTAGGTAGATTGTTTTGTTGGGTGGGAGAAAATTCTGGTTGGGGACGAGGAGGCTCGGCTTTATCGACCTCTGGTGCATTGGATTCTACCGTGGTATTTACTGCTGGTGCGACCGGTTCGGCAGGTTCTGGAGTTACTATGGGTTCAGGTTCTACCAAACCTTCTGCAGGTATCTCAGGGGAAGGTCCCTGTCCCATCTCCGGGGGTATCGGTGATGAGAGGTTAGGACTTATCGCAGCACCAGGATTTGTCTTCAGAGTTTCCGGGACAAGAATTTCCTCTTTGCCATTTACATTGAGGATAAGTTTGCCGCGCTGGATCTCTTTAATCAAAGCGCCTTGTACCGTGTCACCCTGGTAATAGATATCCTGTACCTTCTTTTTTTTGTCAAGGAGAATGGCGCGACGGGTATTGGGCGGCCCGGCAATGGTGCCAAGCAGGCTCAGCTCAAGTGCCGTAGCTGCAGGGGCAGGCTGCTCTGTTGTTGGAGCTTTTGCTTCTTTCGGGAGAGTCCCAAAGAGATTCCGCTTGAGAATTGTCTGGGAATCTGGACGTTTCTTCTGCTCGCTTTTGACCGGGGGGGCAATTTTTGTTCCTACATCTTGAGCCTTTGATTCCCGGCTTGTTTGCATAAGCCGAGTAAAAGGAATCCTATAGAATGTTTCAACCCCACCTATCGCCAGTATGGTGATAATGATAAAAGGAATTATTTTTTTAAAATGATTCACCATTCTCTCAGCCATGTTAAGAATCAAAACGAAAGACGGGTTTACCGATCGTCCCTTGCAGTTGAAAGGGGAGGGTCGCATGATTCTTTTGTAACTGCTGCAATAATGGCTGGGCTTGTCCGCTCTTTTTAACCAGGGCAGGCAGAGGGGCCAGGGCACCTTTCAAGTCAAGTTGCATGACAGCAAGGCTTACGCCCAGCGAATTAATCTGACCGGAAAAGGTTCCCTCAAGATCTTTACCACTGAACTTCCCCTTGGTCAAAAGCATCTTCTGCTCTTGCAGTTTGATCAGCGCTTCACCACTCGCGACATCAATGTTTTTCAGGGACAGGATTGGCTCGAGCAATTCGAAGGTTCCGTTTTTGATGGAGGCAGCGCCCTGCCCTGTTCCCTTGGATATGTCCTGGCCGCTTTGCCCTGAATAGCTGCCCTGGGCCGTGAGCAGACCAGTTATGGCGCGTCCGGTCTGGGCCTGTAACCAGGACAGTTTGGCCAAGTCCAGTCCATTGATCTCTATTTTTGACAGGGTAAAGGTGTTGTGGGCACGATCAAATGCCAGGGTAGCCTGATGTGTTCCCCCATAAGCGGTGATGGAGATGGAAAAGGTCTTGCCTCTACCACTGAGACTGGGGGTAAGGATGGCTTTTTGGATTTCAATGACTTCTTTGGCTGCCTGATTATTGGATTGCAGGCGCAGATTACTGGCCACAAGGGTGAGTGGAAACTGATACCGTAACGACTCGATTGAGCACTCATAGCCAGAGAGATGCTGGCTGATAACCTGGGTGCAGAAGATCTTAAATTTTTGCGCCGGAAAACGGAGATAGAGTAGAATCGCAACCAGCAGCAGGGCATAGATGCCATAAAATGACCAACGCCAGAAGGTATTTTGGGAAAAGGTCATAATCAGGATTTTTTTGTAAATGTTATAATCTGCATCACCACATCCAACAAGTCTTCTTCTTTACTGTTTTCCTGGATCGAGATCCGTTTAATCGCAACGACATCGTCTGTTGATTCAATCTGCTGTAAAAAATCCACCAATTGCTGCAGAGATATCTTCTCAAGCTTGAGATCAACACGGGACTCCTGCAGTGGACCGTCGCCTTCGGAGGTTGAAGGGGTCATGGAGTTGATCTGTTGCTTGACCTTGGCCTTGGTGGCCCGTTCTTCAATAAAAGAAAAGAGGGTGAAAGAGGGGCTCCTTTTTTGTAGCCTGTTCTGGATATTCACTGCCTGATTCTGAAGTTGACGGTACTCTTCCTGGAGTTGACGAATCTTCTTGATATCCTCTTTTTTTTGGATCAAAGCTTTTTGGGTCTGTTGCCGAGCCTGAAGCAAAGGCGAGACCGTAAAGTGAAACAAGGCAAAACAAATGAGAAAGATGGCTCCGGCCACAACAACACGTTTTTCACGTTTTTCCAGTTTATTAAAGCCGGTCTTACCCAGAGCCCTCTGGATGGCGTTGCGAAGAATAAAGGCTGTCATGGGTTATACGCCTTTCATGGTCAGTTTCAGCTCAAACCGGATCTTTGAGCTCTTGGCATCAAGATTGGCCGCGCTGATTTCAACATTGCCGAAGGCGGGAGATTGCTCCAGCCCTTTCTTGATTGCGTCCACGGTATTAAATGTATCGGTAGTACCTTTAAGACGCAACCCAGTGTCATCTACGACAAAACGTGCCAGACGGACATCCAGCGTTTCAGGGATGTTTGCCGATATTTCGGCAAGAATATCGAGGATAGTCATTGCGGGCAAGGTGCCATCCTTATTCATGGTGGTCTGCCTGGTCTCACGAATCTTGACCTGAAGCTGCTGGAGGGGATCGACAATTCGGGTTATTTCCGGCAAGGTTTCCGTAAATACCGCATGGATCTGGGCATTGAGTTCGCTCTGTTTTTTGAGGAGCTTGGTATAATCAACCCAAAGGTAGAGAATTGACAGCAGAACGACTGATATCAAAGGCAGAACAATTGCAAATGCCAGTGTTCTGCTGTCGGTGAATGACTTTCTGGTGGCAAAGGCCTCTTTGCGAAAATTGAACCCCTTCCAGTTTTTTGTAATCTGCCAGCCCAGATTTACCGAATCTTCCATAATGCCAGACAACCATTTTTCGTCTTGAGTTGGCATGAATGGCAGCACCAGACTGTCCATGACCGACGGGACGGCACTTACCAGGGTGCAGCTCTGGCAGATACCACCCAGTCCGGTTTGTATACGGTCTACGATCCCTGGCAAAGCGCCAACAGGCCCGCTCAGGTAAACGGCAAGCTCACGGGCGTGGAATACTGACTGCAGAGTCTGTTGAATAGCGATGCACAATACCTGAAAGGTGTTCTCAATATTTTCTGGTCGAAAAACCATGATGCTCTTGCTGTCCAGATCGACATGAAAGCCAGCCTGAAGACCGGGGTCAAAAACAAGCGGACGGATCAGGCTGATATGACCCGAACGGACAAGGATACATGTTGCCCGTTGCAGATCAAGAGTAAGGAGCAGAAAATCTGCAGGCAGGTCAGGGGTATGAGTCAGGCGAAGGGCGGTCGGTATGCCGGAGATAGTCACCGCTTCCGGATCAATTCCCAGCGCCTGCAAGGTTGCAAGTCGCGTTGCCAGGAGATCCCGATCAATCATGGCAGCAATGATCTGACTTTTTTGTTTCCCTTCCCTTGCGATCATTGCATCAATGAGCAGTCGATCTATTTTTACCGGAGTATTTTCTTCCAACTCAAAGGGCAGGATCTTGTTGATGGTTTTCGTATCGGTAAAAGGCAACAAGAGATTGCGATAAAAAAAAGACTCGGCCTCAAGGGCAATATGGCAGAATGCCTCTTGGCAATCAATCTTCTGGCTCAGTTCCATCAATGCCTCTTCAAGGGGACGGGCGGCAACTGTCACCATCGTCTGGTCGATGATGTGCATTACTTTGGCGTCAACAGTAAAGACGATTGCGGTGAGCAAATCGTGTTTGATATCAATGGCAAGAAATTTGTTACTCATTGGTTATTCAACTTTCCAGCTCAGGAGAGTGGTCCTCTGATTCTCCCGCTGCACTGTGGCCACGATATTTTTTTCCGTGGAGTCCAGTTGGGCATGAGAGAAAATGGTAAACGAATGACTTTTTACTGTTATATTCTTTAACGCATTTTGTCCGGTAAAGAAAGGAAGGACCTCGGAAACCCATGCTGTTGAGGCCAGTTTGTCTTTATTATTTTTATCTACCCTGAATGCCCGCATGTCCTCAGCCATTTCTTTGGTCATATCTTCATGCAAGGCCTGGAGCAGGAGAGGGTCGGCGGTATTGATGTTTATTTGACCATCATTCCCCTGGGTGGTCAGCAACGCGGCCAGACCAGGATGTTTTTCCGTGCCAAAGAGCAATTCGGGGGTAAATCCTTTCACCAGAAGGAGTTCCTCAATGAATTCTACCGGACCATTTTTGCAGGCGTAGGGGGGATTTAGAGACAGGTAGTAACTAGATTCGGCGCCAAATTCCTGTTCCCCGTCACCATCTCCGGTGTCAATCCAGTCGATGAGCGAATCGATAATGGTTCGGGCAGCACTGTCTTCCAGATTAAAAGGCTCCTTGCGGAGTAGTCGCCACAGGATATTACGGGCATCCTGTTCTTGCGCGGTTACCTGTTGTGGACTTTTACCTTCCGGTTGCTGGTCTTTGCTGTGAACAAGACTGTTGATCTGGAATTTTCCACTGTTGTCGATGATTTTGATAGTCAGCAAGCCAGCATCAAAAAGTTTGGACAGATCTTCGTCGGCCAAAAGTGCCCATGAATCCTGGAGCGAATCGTGCTCATTGTCTTTTGCGTCTTTAAGCAGGACGGCCATGGCCAGATTGACTCCAGAGCTGGCCATGGCCTCCAGTTTGCCACTGTTGCTCTGAATTCCCGAGGCCAGAAGGTTCTGGCGCATATTTTTATTAAATTGGATGGTGAGGGCAACAATCAGACTGATAACGGTCAAGGCAATCAGCAGGGCCATGCCTCGATTGTTTTTTATGGGAGAGAATGCAGAGGAGAGAGAAAAGGACGGCATCTTATGGTTTTTCTCCGGTTGGATCGGTGCCAGGAAAAGTGACTGCTGTTGTAAACCAGATGGGTTTGTCGGCGGCACCAGGATCAATAAAGAGAAGGCTGATCTCAATCCAGTCGGGCAGCTTGCGCGCCTTGGTATCGGCCTTCTCAATCTCTTTGCTGTCCCAGTTGTCCTGCTTTTCCTGCTTGTTCTGGTGATAAAGAAACTTGACTTCCTGCAAGCCATCACAAAGGAGCAATCCTTTATTTGTATCTGGTTCTTCGGTCTCTACGGGTCGAAAGGCCACATCCCGACGAAAAAGGCGCAAGCCCTTGGTCTCGGGATCTTCTTCTACGGTATAGCTTATGGTAGCATATCCGGCTGGTTGCTCTTTCCTGTTCAAAACAAGATGGGCGGTGGATGTGAACCGTATTGTATCTGCTTCTCTGTTACCAAGATTTTGTGGCTTTCCTTGGAGAAAACCGCTTGTCCCCAGATACAAAGAGCCAATATCGCTGCTTAACCGATCCATGGCAACGCGGCCTTTATTATATATCTCCATCTGTGATTCGGTGCTGTCAATAATGCGAAAGGTGGCCCGATATGAGCCATATGCCAGTGAAATGACAATGGCAAAAATAGAAATCGCCATCAGGATTTCAAGAAGTGTAAATCCACTGCTTCGATATGATCTTTTTTGCATCAGACCGTTATAAAAAAACAATGTCATCATCTGAATAATAAAACCGGCATAATGAACCGTAACAAAACGGTTAAGAATATAATGGTTATTTCGTAACGACTCCTAACGTGCCGTATTTTTGAGTAGATAGCTTTGAATCTCATATACATAACGGTTGTCGCCCCAAGAAACGGTCAGGGTAAGTCGTTGGAGCGTGTCTTCCAGTTTGCTCAGTATTTCTGATGTTTCCAGCTTTGCATCTTCTGTCTCCATTCTCCATTGATACCCTGGAAATTTATCTCCAAAATCACCACTATCGGAGGTTGGTCTTTCGGTGGTTCTGGTAAATTCTGCCAGTTTCAGTTGAGCCAGGAGTGGAGCCTGGGTGTTGAACTTGGTGGTCGAACCCAGGGAGACGCTTTGCGACTGGGAGCCAAACAAGGTGGTCAAGGCGATGGCGAGCAGGGAAATGGCAATCATGACTTCAAGCAGAGTGAATCCACCATGCTTGTGCGCAAGCCCCGGCACGGAAGAGAGATGATTTTTACTCCAGACTGATATAGGTGTCATAGGCCTTTATGGTGCTGTAAAAGGGAGAAAAAACAAGACTGATAATATTGTCCTGGTCGTCGGCCAGATGGAGGATGGTCCGCTCCATATATCCCTGTCTGTTGACCCAGAGGGCGACTTCTCCAGACGTTTTCTTTTCCGCGGTTCCGATCTGGAGATCCTGGATACGAACAGACGAAGGGAACTGAATACTGGGGTGAGCACTTCCTTGTTTTTTTTCTTCCTTTAATGCTGGCACATCCTGTTGATACCATATCTTTTTCCGGTCAAGATCAAAGTAGATCAGGTAAGATTGCTGCTTTTGCGCTGCCAGGTTTCGAACCTCTTTGATCAAGGCCATGACCTTTCGCGAATTGGCGGCAAGCTGATCAATAACCAGGGCCTGACGAAGATTAGGGACACTGAATGCCAGGCTGACAGAAATCAGCAGACAGACGATAATCAGCTCCAGCAGGGTAAATCCCTGTTGATTTGCAACGCGACCATGCGGAACAGGGGTAAATGCAGGAAAGGACATTCTTTGAGGATACATTGACGTGATGGTTGCACAATTTTGACGATTCATCACAATTGTGCAGGTCACCCGTTACTCCTTTGCCCAGTTAGTGATATCCACATCATCACCTTCCCCGCCGGCCTGACCATCACCACCATAAGAGATAATATCAAAGTCACTGTGACTTCCAGGGCAGAGATAGATGTAGTCGTTGCCCCATGGGTCTTTAGGAACTTTTCCTTTGGCAAGATAGCCACCCGTGCGCCATTTTGCCGGAAGCCTGCCGGTGGTTGGGACCTCAACCAGGGCTTGCAGCCCTTGTTCGGTGGAGGGATAAGCGCCATTGTCGAGCTTATATGACTCAATGGCTGTTTCCAGGCTGGTGATTTGCACGGCTGCCATGGTACGCTTGGCCTCTTCCGGGTGACCCATAATCTTTGGTCCGACATATCCAGCCAGAATGCCAATGATAATGAGAACGACCAGCAGTTCAATGAGGGTAAAACCATGATTGGAACAAATCAGACGAGCAGGACTTGGGTAGGGACTGTGTTTTGTGTGCATTGATGATAAATTCATGATTATGGATAAATAAATAAAAGAGAAAGAACAGGCAAGATCTGTTCGCGTTTAGGGGCCGTTACGAAATAACCATTACATTTTTATCCATTTCGTTACAGCCCCCTTATGTCATTCATGATGTTACAATTATTTCTAAACAACAGCTTATATGATAGAATACACATTTTAAAGATATTTGGGTATCTGAAAAAAGTGCCGATATGTTTTTTCCCAGAGTGGAAAAAAACATATCGGCAATGTGATACTTGAGAACTGTGCCAAGACAGTATATATACAATAAGAACTATTTGTTGATTGTCATGTTGAATAAACTTGGCTTGGCAAGACTTGTCGGCTTAACACCCCGATTTTCTGATTTATTCCCGTTGGAAGGAGTAGAATAATTATGAGTATTAGAGAGGACGCGCGTAATGGTGTTGTCACCCCTTTGTTTGAAGCTTGCGCGCGCTATGAGTCTCTTCCCGTTGAACAATTAATGGCGGGTGTAGCGCTTGGGACCATTGCCATAACCAAAAATCGGCATCATGATTTTGAAAAAATTATTGGAATAGGAAAGCATACTTGTACCAAGGTCAATGCCAATATCGGTTCCTCCCGGGATATTGCCAGCCTTGAGGAAGAGCTCGAAAAATTACGGGTGGCGGTCAAGGCTGGCGCCGATACGGTCATGGATCTCTCCATGGGTGGCGATCTGGATGCGGTGCGGCGGGGAATCTTGGCAAACTGTCCGGTGCCACTTGGCACCGTGCCGATTTATCAGGCCGTGGCCGAGACAGTGGAACGGGATAAAAAAGAGATTGTTGATGTGACCGTTGACCAGATGTTCAAGGTCATTGAGAAACAGGCAATGGATGGTGTTGATTTTATGACCATTCATTGCGGGATCAATCGTGATCTCCAGATGCGATTAAATAAGCAGAAACGAGTCATGGGAGTTGTCAGCCGTGGTGGTTCCTTTACCCTTGAGTGGATGAGCCATCATAATAAGGAAAATCCCATGTTTGAGTATTTTGATGATCTTCTGGCCATCCTCAAGGAGCACGAGGTTACCTTGAGCCTTGGTGATGGGATCCGTCCCGGTTGTCTGGCCGACGCCACCGACCGCAATCAGGTTCAGGAGCTGATCAACTTGGGTGAATTGACCGAACGGGCCTGGGATGCCGGGGTGCAGGTGATCATTGAGGGGCCGGGCCATATGCCCATGGATCAGATCACCGCCAATGTCCTGCTCCAGAAAAAGATGTGTAAAAACGCACCCTTTTATGTTCTGGGGCCTCTGGTCACCGATATCGCGCCTGGATATGATCATATTACCGGGGCTATTGGCGGGGCTATTGCGGCGGCAGCCGGCGCAGATTATCTTTGTTATGTGACCCCGGCTGAGCATCTGAAGTTGCCTAATGTCGAAGATGTGCATGAAGGGGTTATCGCCTCAAAGATTGCGGCCCACGCTGCAGATCTGGTGAAAGGGGTGCCTGGGGCCATGGAGCGTGACCGGATGATGGCCGAGCGACGGAATAAATTGGACTGGAAAGGACAGATTGAACTGTCACTGGACCCTGAAAAGGCCGCCCGCTTTCGTCATGAAGGCGGGAGTGACAAAACCCCAGCGTGCTCCATGTGCGGCTCCTATTGTGCCATCCAGGTGTTTAATCGCTCTCAGGTGAATTTACAGAAAAGCGAACAGGAAAAGGGGTGTAAATCAAATGGGTGATTTCTTTAACAGTGTTCTGGCCTGGATTGAGTCCACCCACATCCAGCAACAGATCAAGGATGTGGATTATGCGGGATTGTTTACCAATCCCTGGTTCCTGGTTCCTTTTGTCGCGCTGGTTATTTATCTTTTATATAAGCAGGCATTTCGGGATCTGATCATAGTCTTTATTTTTGTTGCGGTATGGTGGATCAGTGGCACTGACTATATGCATACCCTGACTGTGGGTGGCATACTGCAGATGAACAAGGTGCTGCCAGTGGTCTTTGGTGGCGCAGCCGTGGTGGCTTTGGTCATTTATATGTTGTTTGGCCGCTCTGATTAGGAACCGCTACGAAATAACTGGTACATTCCTGACCATTTCGTTACGGCTCCTTACACAGAGTCGGGATGCTCCACTGTCGATCGCGACAACGGAGCATCCCGACGGAAAAGCGACTGCCGTTCTTGCTATATAAGGGTAATAGTTATTTATTCCAGCGGATTAGCAATATAGCCAGATTCAACCTGGGTCAAATTGACCATTCTCTCTTTTTGTCGGAGCGCAAGATGCAATTTCGTAACGGTATTTTTATCATTACAGAAGAACGACATTGCCCACTGTATCATGTGGGAGAGGATATCTACGTCGATGGAGGGATGATGTGCCTGCCGGCGGGCAAGTCAACCTGCCTGATTCTGGCACAAGATATTATTAATGTGGTGTCTGAAGACGTGGCCTACGAACATTTTCTTCAAGGAACAAAAAAGAAATCGAGGTTTGAATGTAGTGGCTGTAGTGGACATATTTGTTTTGAGTTTAAGCAGGAAAAAGAATTTGGCACAGTCCATATGAAGTTGCTGGCAGCAACCGGACGGAAAGAAAAGTTAAAAGATATATCGCGGTTTATCGACCTGTTGCGGGGGATTCAAATTTTCCAGCCGCTTAGCGATGAAGACCTGCTTGATCTGGCATCTCTGCTGCAAATAGAGAAATGCCCCTGGAGTTTCCCGATTCTGCAGAAAGGTGATGTGGCTGATCATCTCTATATCGTTCTTTCCGGACGGGTAGAGGTCATGGATGAAGACGGGGTAACTCTGGGTGAAATGGGAGCGGGCGCGGTTTTTGGAGAAATGAGCCTGCTGTCCGGCGAAACCGTGACCACAACAATTATGGCAGCGGAGCCCACGGAGTTTGCGACCCTGAGCAAGAAAAACTTTCGCCATATGCAGGTGCGATTTCCTGCCTTGCAGGTCTTTTTCTATAAGTTACTGGTCAACAGGATTACGACGATCAATCAACAGCGGGCGGAAGAGTTTTCCTCCGGTATGGTTGGACAACTTGCCGATATTCCCCCGATTGAGTTATTGCAGATGATCAACTCAAATCATAAAACCGGCTCTTTGAAGATAGAGGCAGGCAAAAGCAAGGGGCGGTTACTGTTTAATGAAGGCGAGCTGGTCTATGCCATTTTTGATGGCAAGGATGCTCAGGAGGCATTCTATGCAGTGCTTGCCCTCAAAAATGGCCGCTTCAAGTTTGTGCAAGGACTGTCTCCTAAAGAAATGCGGCATAAGGTTGTTGGTGGTTTTATGGGAATGTTAATGGAAGGAATGAAACGGCTGGATGATGAGGAGGAATAAGCCATTCTTCTGCCGGGGCGATATCCCTGTCGCGAGCGACACTGGAACATCCCTGTCCTGCATAAGGAGCCATAACGAAATGGTCAGGAATGAAATAGTGATTTCGTAACGGCTCCTTATGCTACACGCACCATTTGGCTCCTCAGCAACGCCCATTAATACAGAATTTTCTGTTCCAGATCCAACCAGAGCCTGAGTCCGTCCCTGGCTTCCTGAGGCATGACTTGTTGCATCTGTAAGCTCCTGCTGTCTTTGTCCAGGGCCAGCTCTGAGTAAATAAAGGCATCAGCAAAACCGATAGCGGCGGCATCGTTGTGATCAGCACCGTAAACAATCCGCTTCAGTCTGGCCCAATAGGCAGCCGCCAGACACATCGGGCAAGGCTCACAGTTGACAAAGAGCTCATAACCCGTCAAGTCAAAGGTTTGCAGGGCAGCGCAGGCGTTACGGATACAGACTATTTCAGCATGGGCTGTGGGGTCGTTGCTGGAGGTAACCCGGTTCCAGCCTTGAGCGACAACAACACCGTCCAATGCAATGATCGCGCCAAAAGGACCACCTGCACCAGCCAGCATTTTCTCTCTTGCCAGGTGAATTGCCGCTCTCATTAATTCCTGGTCTGTCATTTTTTTCTTGCTCCCACGTCGTTGCCATTGCCTGAACCGGTATTATTCTCTGACAAATAAGTTAAATCCCCATCAAGTAAAAAGAAGGGGCACCCATAAAGTATCATAGTTTTCAAGGAGACCACGCAATGAAAAAAGAAATGGAAAAAGCTTTTAACAAGCAAGTTAACGCTGAACTGTACTCCAGTTATCTCTATCTGGCCATGGAATCCTATTTTCAATCAATCAGTCTGTCCGGTTTTGCTTCCTGGATGCGTATTCAAGTCCAGGAGGAGCTGTTTCATGGAATAAAGATGTATGATTATATCCATGAGCGTGGAGGGAAGGCAAGGCTTGAGGCCATTGCCAAACCGGAAGAAAAATGGGAGACCCCCCTGGCTGCCTTTGAACAGGTCCTGGCGCATGAGCAGCATGTAACCGGGTTGATCAATAATCTCATTGATGTGGCCCTTGATGTCCGGGATCATGCCGCCAAGGCCTTCCTGGACTGGTTTATCACCGAACAGGTCGAGGAAGAGGCAACAGCGGGACAGATTGTTGATCGTTTGCGTCTTATCGGCAAGGACTCCAGCGGCCTGTTTCTCCTTGATACCGAGCTTGCCAAACGAGTATTTGTCATGCCGATCAAACAATAACACGTTTCAATGAGCAGCAGAAAAATCAAACAGGAGGTGCTTGCCCTTCTGGCTTCAGCAGATCTTGATCATATCTGTCGTGAAGTGCGGCAGTATGCGGAAAAAGATCTGGTGAGTCCTCTTTTTTCCGCCTTGTCTCGTCCTGAAGAGATGGTACGCTGGCATGCCATTAGTGCCTTTGGTCAAGTCGTGCCGCGTCTGGCTGATCAGGATATGGAGGCCGCCAGGATTGTGATGCGGCGTTTTCTCTGGAGTCTCAATGACGAATCCGGAGGCATTGGCTGGGGGGCGCCTGAGGCGATGGCCGAGATCATGCTTCATCATGATCGTTTAACAGATGAGTATCTCCATATGCTTCTGTCCTATCTTAAGCCCGATGGCCCCCTCGAACATCAGGATGGAAATTTCCTGGAGCTGCCATCATTGCAGCATGGTCTGCTTTGGGGAATTGGCCGCCTGGCAGAGCGAAGGACGGCGGTGCTGATCGCGCGTGGCGTGGTTGCCGATCTGCTCCCGTATCTACAATCAGAAGACGTGGGGGTGCGTGGCCTAGCGGTATGGTCGCTTGGTCGCCTGCGGGCGGTTGTCGGCCGAGACACATTGCTGCCACTGGCAACGGACACCGGTCAAGTTCGACTGTATCAGCAGGGACACGTACAGATCTTTTCCGTGGCCGATCTTGTGAAAAATGCCCTGCTCCAGATAACTCCCCCCATGTGACTCTTGAGGAATCTCCTTTGCTTTCTGAATCCCCCTCCTTTCTTTCTGCAGGTTTTTTCCAGTCTGCAATCGTTCCTGCCGCCCCTGCTGTCAACCTTTACCGGCTGCGGGCCGCATTGCAAAAAAATCCATCTCCTCCCGGAACGATCCTGGTTTTGCCTGAACTGTGGGCAACCGGCTTCGTTTATAAACAACTGGACGAACTCAGCCGCAAAACCCCTTGGCTTCTTGAGCAATTGAGGGAGCTTGCAGCCCTGCATCATATTGTCCTTGCGGGAACCCTGGTGGAAAGGGTTGATGATGAACGGGGCGTTCTGCTTTATAATACCCTGTTTTTCAGTGGCAGTGATGGAGTGCAAGGCAAGATACGCAAACAACACCTTTTTTCATTTTGGCGCGAAGATGAGTGGCTGACCCCAGGAGATTCGCCGCGACCGGTGGCGACGGCATCGGGACTCGTGGGCGGACTGGTTTGTTATGACCTGCGTTTTCCAGAAACAGCCAAGGTTCAATGTCAGCAGGGCGCGACTCTTCTGGTTGTCTCTGCGCAATGGCCTTTGGCGCGGATTGAACAGTGGCGCACCCTGCTCCAGGCGAGGGCCATAGAGAATCAGACCTTTGTGATTGCCGGCAACGGATGCGGCATGAGCAATGACCTTAAATTAGGTGGCCATTCCCTGATTATTGACCCGAGTGGAGAAATTCTGCTGGAAGCAGGTGAAGAAGAGCAGTTGGCCACGATCTCCTTTGACCCCCAGAGACAACAGCAGTTACGGGAGCGTTTTAATACCGTGGCCCCGGCCTGGTATCCTTTTGATGATCAGGAAAAGATCATCTCCCTTGCCGAGTGTACTCGCATTGTGGAGCTGAGGAAAAAGCAGGGACAGCGGATTGTCTTTACCAATGGCTGTTTTGATATCCTGCATGCGGGGCATGTGGAGTATCTGCAGCAGGCCAGGAAGCAGGGTGATTTTCTGGTGGTTGGTTTGAACAGTGATCGCTCTATCCGCTCCATCAAAGGTGAGAATCGACCGATCAATGAGGAGTCCCGACGGGCGCGGGTTTTGGCGGCGCTGGGCTGCGTGGATGCCGTTGTTCTGTTTAGCGATGACACCCCGCTCCACTTGATCACTGCTCTTCTGCCCCAGATTATGGTGAAAGGAGCAGACTGGCAGGAAGATGCCATTGTCGGCGCCAGAGAGGTAAAGGCCAATGGCGGCAAAGTGGTGAGGATTCCATTCACAACAGAGACCTCCACCACCAGAATCATTGCCAGAATCAGGAAATAAGATAAACCTCCCCTATCCCCTGAGCAAGTTGGCAACTATCGAGCATAACTATTTATTTTACGACAATTCCTTCTTGCGCTGAGATGCGAAGACACAGAGAAGGACAAAAAAACTGTTCTCTGCGACTCCGCGCCTCTGCGCGAGATCATCTTCCCTTCCCACCGTTTTCATAAATAATGGCTCCTAAATTAGGATAATCCACATTACCCCATTCGCCCTGAGCTTGTAACAGTGCTTGGTATAGCCGGAGGAGCGGCTGTCGGAATGACTCAGCCGCGATTCTATAGCTCTCACGTGAGCGGATTATTGCTGTTCCTGTCCTTCTGGTTTCTGGATAGTTTCAGAGGCCAAGCCATAACCCATTCGCACTTTCTTGTCGATATCGGCATACATCTCCGGGTGATCGGCAAGGAATTTTTTGGCATTTTCCCGGCCCTGGCCAATCCGCTCATCCTGATAAGAGTACCAGGAACCACTTTTATTGACAATTTCCTCTTCAACTGCCAGGTCGAGGAGATCTCCGGTCTTGGAGATCCCTTCGCCATAGATAATATCAAATTCCGCGGTCTTGAAGGGAGGGGCAACCTTGTTCTTCACCACTTTCACCCTGGTGCGATTGCCGATGATGTTATCCGTCCCTTCTTTAATGGTGGCAATTTTCCTGATATCAAGACGCAGAGAAGAGTAAAACTTCAGGGCATTACCACCAGTGGTGGTCTCCGGGTTGCCGAACATGACCCCTATTTTCATCCTGATCTGATTGATGAAGATAAGAATGGTGTTGCTGCGATTGATCACTGCGGTAAATTTGCGCATGGCCTGGGACATGAGCCGCGCCTGCAGACCCATATGAGAATCGCCCACATTGCCATCAATCTCGGCCTTGGGCACCAGGGCAGCCACTGAATCAATGACAATGACATCAATGCCGCCGGAACGGATCAGGATCTCGGCGATGTCCAGGGCCTGCTCCCCGAAATCTGGCTGGGACACCAGCAGGTTGTCAATATCCACTCCCAGACGGGCGGCGTAAGCAGTATCAAGCGCGTGCTCCGCATCAATGAAGGCGGCGTTCCCTCCCCGTTTCTGGGCCTCGGCGACAACATGCAGGGCCAGGGTCGTTTTGCCGGAAGATTCAGGGCCATAGATCTCCGAAATTCTTCCTTTGGGAAAACCACCAACCCCAAGGGCGATATCGAGACTCAGAACTCCGGTGGGGATCACCGGAATAGGTTCGGTCTCATGGGCTCCAAGCCGCATGATAGAGCCCTTGCCAAATTGACGTTGAATCTGGCTGATGGCGTTATCAACGCTGTCTGCTTTGTTTTTTACGATATCTGGTGCCGCCATGAATATTCTCCCTGGAATCTGTTTTATTGGAAGTGGACAAAGGATATAAAGAGTAAGTGGAGTTTTTTAATTACTGTTCTGTTGTAGCAGATATTTCCTGACAAGGTCAAGGGCTGTTTTGGCAGCAATCTCCTGAATTTGTTGCCTGTTGCCGGCAAAATGAAAGAGCTTGGTCTGAATATTCTTTTTTGTGGCCATGCTGATGTAAACGGTGCCAACCGGTTTTGCTATCGTCCCCCCGTCAGGACCGGCAATGCCGGTCACGGCAAGGGTGACATCGGCGTGACTTCGGTTCCGAATCCCAATGACCATTGCCTCTGCCACCTCCCTGCTGACAGCGCCATGGCTTGCCAGCAGGTGTTCGCTCACCTCCAGATATGCAGTTTTCATACTGTTGGCGTAGGCAATGACTCCCCCCAGAAAATAGCGGGAGCTGCCGGAGATGCTGGTCACCAGCTGAGCAATCATGCCCCCAGTGCATGATTCTGCCACCGCCAGGCGCAAGTTCGCACCATTGAGGAGGTGGCCGATGACCGAGGCCATGCTGTCTTGGTCGCTGCCATAAATGGCATCTCCCAGGCTCTTTTCTATCGCCGTGCATGCAGCCTCAAAGAGGGGAACAGGGTAATTGCCTGACTTCTCCACAGGGGTGCGCATGGTTAGGCTCAAATGCACTTCCGGGAAAACCGGGTAGTAGCCGATATGGATCTTTTTATCCAGGTTCAGTTCGACGACACGCTGGTTGATCTCGGCCTCAGCCATGCCAAAGATCTTGTATAGCCGCTGACAGGTTACAAGATGCCTGTCATGATTCCAGAGGGCAAGTCGGGGGAGGACCTGTTCCAGGAGCAGGGTCTGCATCTGAAATGGCACGCCGGGGAGGAAGAAGATCGGCTTGTTGTCGTGTATCAATAGGTAGCCGGACATCTTGGAGTGGACGGTCAGGGCCTCTGCCCCTTGTGGCAACCATGCCAGTTTCTCCAGGGGATTCATGGGGCAGGCAGAGATGGCATCAAGATGATTGCGAATCTGGGAGAGAAGCTCCAGATTGGGAACGGTAGGTCTATCGAGGGCCTCTGCTACCGCCTCGGTAGTCAGATCGTCGTCAGTTGAGCCCAATCCGCCCGTGACGAGGACGAAGTCAACCCGGCTGATGGCACGTTTCAAGGCCTTGCCAATCAAGGCCGGGGAATCGCCGATGGTGTGCATGGCATAGATCTCGTATCCGGCCGCAAAGAGGTGCTGGGCCGCAAATCCGCTCGTGGTGTTGACGATCCGGCCTGAGATCAACTCATTGCCGATGGCTATTATCTCACCCTGCATGGTAGTCCTCTGCGATTCTGCCACTTACCTGGGTTGCGGAAACGGTCGTGAGGGTGACCGCGGTGATGGTGTTCATGAGAGAACGGTGACCAGGGAAACTGACCGGAATATAATTGTCAGTAAAGCCCTTGAGGTTGCCATCGGGATCACGTTTGTATTCAACCAGCACCGGCCGGGCAGCGCCCAGATACCTTTGATAAAACAGTCCCTTTTTTTCGGCATCCAACTGTCTCAAATACGCCACCCGTTCTTCCTTGACCGCTTGCGGAATCTGCTGGTCAAAGGTGGCCGCGAGGGTGCCCGGTCGCTGGGAATAGGGGAAGACATGGAGGTAGGTGCAGTCAAGCTCCTGGAGCAGGGCGCGGGTATTGGCAAAGTGCTGGTCCGTCTCCCCGGGAAAGCCGACCAGGACATCAATGCCGATGGCGGCATCCGGCAGCCTTTTTCGGCACAAGGCAACGGTTTCCCTGAATTCTTTGGTAGTGTAGCCACGGTTCATGCGGGCGAGGATGGTGTCATCACCGCTTTGCAGCGGGATATGGAGATGGGGCATGAAATTTTTCTGCCCGGCCATAAGGATAAGCAGCTCATCGTTTATCTCCATGGGCTCGATGGAGCTGAGGCGAAAGCGGATGTCCGGATGGACAAGACAGAGCCTGCGGATCAGATCCACACAATCAGTTCCGTCCTGAAGATCTTTACCATACTGCCCCACATGGATGCCCGTGACTACCATCTCCCTGTGCCCTTCCGAGACAAAGATGGCGGCCTGATCAAGGACTTCCTCCAGGGGCAGGCTGCGGCTGGGACCGCGAGTATAGGGGACAATGCAGTAGGTGCAGAAATTGTGACAGCCATCCTGGACGCGGAGGCCGGCACGGGTACGATTACCAAAATGGCGCACGGGCAGCCGGCAGATCTCTTTTTTCTGGGAGATCCGGCCCATGAGCATGGTCAGGTCGCAAGGGGTGTCACAAAGCGCGGCCTGCACCAGACGATCCTTATTGCCATTGCCCACAATGCAGACGGGCTTGTTCACCATCTTCACCAGTTCCTGGGCGGCCATCTGGACGTAGCAGCCGGTGATCACGATTTTGGCATCCGGATGTCTGCGCATGAGTTGACGCACCGCCTGCCGGGACTGGGTTCCGGCCTTGGCCGTCACGGCGCAGGTGTTGATGACGATAATATCCGCCGCCTCTTTGGCCTGGACCATGACACAACCCGCCGCCTCAAAACCGGTCTGGAAGGCTGCGGACTCATACTGGTTGACCTTGCAGCCAAGCGTGGTTATTGCTATTTTTTTCATTTTTCGTTGATGCTCAGTTATGGCTGATGAGCGTATCATTCGATCTCACCGCAGCCGAGCACCCTGTCTCTTTCGTAGATTACGGCAAACTGGCCGGGGGTGATGGCCCGTTGCGGGCTGTCAAACTGGACTTCCCAGCGCTGGTCATCGATCTTTTTGATTCTGGCATCCACGCCCTGATGCCGGTAGCGGATTCTGACCTGGTACTTCTGTCCTTCCTCTGGAGCCTGATCAGCCAGCCAATGAGGATGATGGATCAGCAGCCTGTCGCGGTACAGCTCTTCCTCTTTGCCGACGATGACAGTATTGGTCTGTGGGTCAAGGGCGGTGACATACCAGGGGCTGCTGTCGGCAATGCCCAAGCCCCGGCGCTGGCCAATGGTGTAATGAAAAAGGCCCTGGTGCGCGCCCAGCGCCAGCCCCTCTCTGGTGACAATTCGGCCGGGCTGCTCAGCCTGAGGGATGCGTTCGCTCAGGAACTGCCCCACCGGGGTCGGGCCCAGAAAGCAGATATCCTGGCTCTCCTGCCCTCTGAAATCGATAAATCCGTTATCTTCAACAAGCTGATACGCTTCTTCTTTTTTGCTCTCGCCCAAAGGGAAAAGGACCCGGCTCAATTGGCGCTGATCCAACTGAGCCAGGAAATAGGATTGATCTTTGGCCTCATCGCTGCCCTTGCACAGCTGGTACATGTCGCTATCCTTCTCGATCCGCGCATAATGTCCGGTGGCCATGGCGTCCATGCCTTGCGCCAGGATGGCATCCATGAAGCGGCCGAATTTTATGGTATGGTTGCAGATCATGCAGGGATTGGGGGTCAGCCCGTGTTGATAGGTCGTCGTGAAGTAGCGGAGGATGGTTGCCGTAAATTCATGGCTGAGGTCGATCACCTGCAGATCGATTGCAAGTTTTTCGGCAATGACGCACACCCGCTGTTCCTGTCCGGCCAGATCGGGACCAGCGAGGCGCATGAAAAATCCGTGGACGTCATAGTGTTTTTGAAGAAGCAGGGCACAGGCAGTGGAATCCACCCCGCCGCTCATGGCAATGCCAATCTGTTTTCTCTTCACCGAACTCCTTGCATTCCGGCGTTGCTTACGGTAATCAAAGAATCATACAGTATGATTTTTTGCGCGTTGCGCCTGATTCTCCAGTCCTCTGTTCCCTGATATTCTGACCTCTCATATATACCTTACCATGGATAAAAAAGAAAGCGGCAATGGGGCTGTTCCGGTCATGCCGGAGCTGTTGGCCCCGGCTGGAACCTTTGAAAAACTGGTGACCGCCATTCATTATGGCGCCGATGCCGTCTACCTTGGCGGCAGGCAGTTCAGCCTGCGGGCCAAGGCGGGAAATTTCAACCCCGAGGCCATGGCCGAGGCGGTCCACTATGCCCATGCCCGGGGCGTCAAGGTCTATGTGACCATCAATATCCTGGCCCATAATCAGGACCTTGCCGGCCTTGATCAGTATCTGCTCTTTTTGCAGCAGATCGCAGTCGATGCCCTGATTATTGCCGATCCCGGTATTCTCATGCGGGCACGCACAGTGGTGCCGCACCTTCCCTTCCATCTTTCCACCCAGGCCAATGTGACCAATTACGCAGCGGCCACCTTCTGGCTCTCCCAGGGGGTCTCCCGACTGAATCTTGCCCGGGAGCTGTCCCTGGTGGAGATCGACGAGATCAGAAAGCAGGTGCAGGGCGAGTTGGAGATCTTTGTCCATGGCGCCCTCTGTATCTCCTATTCCGGCCGCTGCATGTTGTCCAACTATATGACCGGGCGGGACGCCAATCAGGGCAATTGCGCCCATCCCTGCCGCTATAGCTACGCGCTCACGGAAGAGAAACGGCCCGGTCAGTATTTTCCGGTGGAAGAAGACGAACGGGGCACCTATATCTTCAACTCCAAGGATCTCTGCCTCCTGGAGCGGCTGCCTGAGCTGATAGCTGCAGGCGCCAACTCTTTGAAGGTTGAAGGGCGGATGAAATCCATCTTCTATGTGGGCGGAGTCGTCCGCATCTATCGGGCGGCGCTCGATTTTCTGGCCGCCCTCCCGGCTGAGGCCTGGCGTGATCCTGCCGCCATTACCCTGCCGGCGGTTTTCAGGGATGAAATCGCCAAAACCGGCACCCGCGGCACCACCGAGAACTTTATGGATCAACGTCCCGGCAGCGGCGAGATGGTCTATCATACCTCCCGTGAGGAACAGACGGTGGTGCCGGTGGCAGTGATCAGAGAAGAGGGCGAGCACCCGCTGGTCGAAGCCCGGAACGTTCTCGAGACGGGGGATGTGATCGAATATATGTTGCCCGGCATTGAGGTGATACAGCTTAAAGTCATGGCCATGCGCACCGAAAAGGGGGAACAGATAAACCGCGCCAATCCAGGTAACAGGGTTTTCTTGACCACCGAACCGTTATTGTCCTGTGGAACACAAAATGGAATCCTGCGCCGGCAAGAAGGGACGGAATAAGCTATCTCTCTGGTTGTAATTGATTGGACACACGCGTCTCATCAATTACAATCAGACTCATTCAGGTATCCATAAAGGAAGATGTCATGGCATCCGTACTCTTGAATAAATTGCGTGCCCCCGGGGATTTCTGGGGCGGATTATCATCCATGCTGGTGGCCTTACCGGCGGCGGTAGCCTTTGGGGTCACTGTCTATTCGGCGATCAGTCCGCACTATGCAGCATTTGGTGCCATGGCAGGGATTCTGGGCGCGGCTGCCCTCGGCCTGATTGCCCCTGTTTTTGGCGGCACCGATCGCCTGATCAGTGCGCCTTGCGCCCCGGCAGCGGCAGTATTATCAGCCTTTGCCATTGAACTCGTAAAACAAGGTATTGCCCCGGTGAGCATTGTTCTGCTGCTGACCGTGCTGGGTCTCTTAACGGGTCTGGTGCAGATCCTGCTTGGCCTTCTCGGGATTGGCCGGATGATTAGATACATCCCCTATACCGTGGTCAGTGGCTATTTAAGCGGAGTTGGCATCATCATTATCACCAGTCAGATCAAGACGTTTCTGGGTACTGCCACTGATACGTCGTGGTGGCAGGTTGTTGTGAATCCAGGGTTGTGGGATCTGCGCAGTATCGGGGTGGGCTCGGCAACCGTGATCGTCGCCCTGCTCGGACCTAAAGTGACCAAGACTGTTCCCGGCACGATCCTTGGCATCTGTGCCGGGTTGTTAACCTATTTCGGGCTGGCCGTTGCCGATCCGTCAATGATGACCCTTGCTGATAACAAGCTGGTACTGGGAACCATTGGTACGGCGGAAGGAGGGTATCTCAGTACGCTTGTCACTCGCTGGCATGATCTGGGTGATTTGACGCTTGCCCAGATCGGGTCTCTTCTCGGCAGCGCGCTGACTCTGGCCGCCCTGCTCTCCATTGACACCTTGAAGACCTGCGTTGTTATCGACCAGAAAACGCGGACCCGTCATGAACCCAATCGTGAATTATGCGCCCAGGGGCTGGCCAATATCACCTCGTCCATGATCGGCGGCCTGCCTGGCTCCGGTACCATGGGCGCGTCCATGGTGAACCTGAACAGTGGTGCGCAGACCCGCGTTTCCGGGATCATGGAAGGCATTCTGGTGCTGGTGGCGGCACTGGCCTTGAATAGTGTTATTGCCTGGATTCCCTTTGCCACCCTGGCCGGGATCCTCATTGTTATCGGTCTGCACATGATCGACACCGAACCCCTTCGATTCCTGGAGTCGCGGGGAACGGTGCTTGATTTTGCGGTGGTGCTTGCGGTGGTCACCATTGCCCTGACTGTGGGGCTGATTGCCGCCTCCGGCGCCGGTGTTGCCATGTCCATCCTGCTTTTTGTCCGTGAACAGGTGGGCGGATCCGTGGTGCGGCACAAGTCCTTTGTCCATCAGCGCTCATCGACCTGGTCGCGATCAGAGGCTGAGAGGCGCATGATCGAGCAGAATGGTGAAAAGGCTATTATTTTTGAATTACAGGGCAGCCTTTTTTTCGGCACCACCTATGAACTCTATTCTACCCTGGAGCCAGAGATCAAGAACCGTGATTATATCCTCCTCGATCTGCGCCTGGTGCAGTCGGTGGATATCACGGCGGTCCACATGCTCATCCAGGTGAGGGATATGCTCTCAGAACGCGGCGCCTTTCTGCTGCTCAGCAATGTGCGTGAGAAGCTCCCGAATGGCCATAATCTGCGCGAATTTTTTGAGCAGACTGGTCTGACGGATGGAAGTGACACGGTGAAGATTTTTCCGATTCTTGAGACCGCCATTGAATGGGTGGAGGATCGTCTAATCGGGGATGTAAAGTCGCCGGTGGATAAAGAGGTGCTTTTGCGATTACAGGAGATGGAGCTCTTTCAGGGGCGCAAGGATGAGACCCTGATCGACCTTGAGGAGCGTCTGGAACAACGATCTTTCAAGGCCGGAGAGACTATTTACTCCATTGGTGATCAGGGTCATGAAATTTATCTGATCCGGCGCGGTGAAGTCAGGATCATGGCGCCAGTTGGTGGCAGCAGGCAACTGCATCATGTGGCCACCATAGGCCGGGGAGATTTTTTTGGCGGCCTGGCCTTTCTCGATGGCCGCCCCCGCAGTGATAATGCCATCGCCCACACGGATACCGATCTGTACATGCTGACCCTGGAGCATTTTAATCAACTGGCCGATGAGCATAAACGACTGGCTTTTGTATTGATCACTGCCCTTTCCCGTACTCTTGCCCATCGTCTGCGCCATGCCAATGGCGAACGAACATTGCTGCAGACTTAGACGTAAAATCAAGGAGATAATCACGATGAACATCCATGCAAAACGATTCAAGCTGATCCTGGAGTTTGACGGCAGCCGATACAGCGGTTGGCAGAAACAGGATGATGCCAAAACCATTCAGGGCAGCCTGCTCAAGGCTGCCACAGCTCTCTTTGGCGCTCAGGTGGACGTGCAGGGCAGTGGCCGCACCGATGCCGGGGTACATGCCCTGCATTTTACTGCCCATCTGGAGGCCCAGACCGACTTGCCTCCCCAGGAGATCAGGCAGAGATTGAATGAATTATTGCCTGGGGATATTGTTATCCTCGAATGCAAACGGGCAGGGCCTCGTTTCCACGCCCGGCATAACTGTATTGGCCGGAGCTATTGCTATCAGATAGCCCGGCATAAGACGGCCCTTGGCCGGGACTATGTCTGGCAGGTTCTCGATCCACTGGATGAGAAACGGATGCAGGAAGCGGCCTCAGTACTGGTAGGACAGCATGATTTTACATCCTTCACCGACCGGCAGGTGGTGAAGAAAAAATCGCCCCTGGTCATGGTCAATACATGTCAAATAGTGGCCACAGAGGATTTGATCCTGTTTCGGATCGTGGGGTCGCATTTTCTGTGGAAGATGGTGCGCCGGATTGTCGGGGTGTTGGTGGCGGTTGGCAAAGGGCAGCTTGCTGTGGCGGAGGTGCAGCATTTTCTGCAGGCGCCGGTTGTTCTCCAACAGCATACGGCCCCAGCCCAAGGGCTTTTCTTTGAACGTGCCTTTTATGATCAGGAAGAGCTGGACGCCTTTCTAGTTGGGGATAAATTGCGGCCCGGACTTTTTCGATAGGCCGTCGTTCAGGTAAGCGAAGCATCCGAAAACAACCATAACATTGAAATGCTGCGACCGGCAGTCGCTCTTCCTTCATACCCCAAGAGTAATTCCTTCGGGGCGTCCATCATAGGGCGAAAATCATTTCTATTAAAGAGGTTCTCTTGAAGACATTTCTTTCTCAAGAGAACTTTTTTTTATTCGCCAACCGCTCTTTAACCTGCTCTTTACAGGCATCATATTCCGCCTTGACAAGCTTTCTGGCCATCATCGATACCTTGGCGCAATAGGCGGCGACATCCTGATCCTGCCGGCAGAATTCCTCCATCTCCCTTTCCTGCTCCGGTGAAAGCATTTTATAGTCATGGAGTTTTTCGACGCAATAGAAAAATACCAAGGCCGGACCCACAAAGAGAACAAGGGCGATGTTTTCAAGGAGGTCTCCATGGGCCGAGCCAAAAACAACCTGGAAAACCGCAAGCAGGATGGCGCAGAATATCAGGGCCAGAAGAAACGGGATGATGCGCCCATATTTTCTCTTGGTCTGGAAGACATCGGCAGGAGGGTCTTGGGTGATATTGATATCCATTTTTCCCTTAATCCCAGGCTGGGTATCGCCCGGTTAACGTATGAGGATAGGGGGTCAGAGAGCATGAAGATCAACCCATTCAATTTCTCAAATAAAGTGAATTGGAGTGCTGCATCTATTTCTTCCGAGGATCCGCGCCCGTCTCGAACATTTCAAACAGGTCATAAAAGAGCCGGGCAACCGCGCTGAAATGAGGCGCCGAACCTGAACCGGCGTATGCCTTTGTCAACTCCATGGCCCTGGCAAAACTCTCCTGACTAGCCGATCCCTGTGGATCCCGGATCACCTGTACGAGTGCCTCTCCAACATCTTTTTCGCTCATTATTCCCTCCTATCATTCTTACTGTAATAAATTCATTGCAAAAGAAATACAGGACAGAGCAATCCCCTATCCTCTCCCAAAACCGGCCCCGTTCACAGAGCCTGTACCTTTATACCGTCAAATGGTGCCTGAATACCAATGATTTCCAGCCACGCAGCGCTTCCAATAACAGAAAACCAAATAATTTTCTCCATCTTGATCCTTTTGCGACAACTTTGCGAGATGTTTTGACCTTATCTTTATGCAGGACGTGAGACACTAAGGAAATAAAGAAAAAGGGGTTACAGCTAATTTGCTGTAACCCCTTGAATTTCCTTGGTGCCGAAGGTCGGAATCGAACCGACATGGGATTGCTCCCGCGGGATTTTGAGTCCCGTGCGTCTACCAGTTTCACCACTTCGGCAATGAAAGCTAAAAGTTAATACTGTCCTTGGCTGTGTCTGTCAAGAAAAATGGGTTTTCTCCCTTATTGCTTGACTGTTTCCTGAAATATATTTCGTAAACTATAAAAATAATCTATTCCTGACCAGATGGCCATGACCAAGCTGATATACAACAGGATCTGCCCTATCTGATAGAGATAGGGCACTGGCAGAACGCCAAGAGGAAAAACCAGGAAGCCAATCCCGAAATACTGAAAACTACTCTTGACCTTTCCCATTTGTCCGGCAGACACCACCACCCCGGTCGATGCGGCAAGTCCCCTGAGCCCAGTAATAATGATCTCACGACAGATAATCAGCAAACAAACCCAGGCCGGGACCCGTCCCATGGGAATAAGCATGATCAGGGCGGTTGCGACAAGCACCTTGTCAGCAAGGGGATCCATCAGCTTGCCAAGAGTCGTCTCACTGTTGTATTTTCTGGCAAAATAGCCATCAACAAAGTCCGTAAGCGCGGCAAAGACAAAAGCAAAAAAAGTCACCAAGCCAATGGCAATTGTCTGTTCCACTGAAAACAATACAATGAGCACGGGAATCATGGCAAAACGAAGGCCGGTGAATATGTTTGGCAACGTTACCAGTTGATCCATTTCTTACTCCCAAATGCAGCAGTCATCTTGGTTTTTATTTCACTGTCACCAGAGCACCCACCCTGATTGCCGAGGTTGCAGCAACGGGTTGCCGCCCAACGCCCTTATAGTCTTTATAGTGTTGAAGTACGCGCTGGACATATTCCACCGTCTCAGGAATCTGCGGCATCTTATTTGTGCGTTTGACCAGATTCGGACCGGCATTATAGGCAGCAAGACTCAAAGGGATATTCCCGTTAAAAGTATCAAGCATAGTGCGAAAATAGCGTGTCCCCCCGTCAATATTTGCCCGTGGATCAAAGGAATTGGACACGTTGAGATCTTTGGCCGTTCCCGGCATGAGCTGCATAAGCCCTTGGGCGCCCTTTTGCGACCTGGCATAGCAATCAAAACCAGACTCTGCCTTAATAATTGCTTTTATGAGTTGAGGATCAACATTGTAACGGTAACCGCACTGTTTAATATGCTGATCATAAACAGCACTATTTGTGAGAAAATCACGGCGTCCACCAACGCGGACCTCCGGCCAATCCCGACCAGACGGCTTGTTGATATCCACTTCATCATGCTGATAGAGGCGACACTGGTTAGAAGAAGAGGCAGGGACATTAGTATAATAACGCGTCCCCTTGCTATCCACATAGGTGTACATATCAGCCCTGGCCATGGACTGCCCATAAAACAGGATTGCCATCGCTGCCACTAACAACATTCTACCGGCTGTTCCCATGTTTTACCTTTTTGTCTCGAAATTTTTATAACCCCTGGCCTGCCGCTATCTTACCATCATCTTTTGCAACTCATTGTTGGGCGCAAGGCTAATGTGACGAGTTGAATACCTTACAAATGAATCACTTTTTTCTTTTTTCCCAATCAGCCAGAAACTGTTCCACGCCAAGAGTGGTTAAGGGATGTTTTGCCAACTGTTCAATCACCTTGAGCGGGATCGTGGCGATATCAGCACCTATCATCGCCGCATCCATCACATGAAGCGGGCTTCTGACGCTGGCCACAATCACCTCGCTCTGGTAATCGTAGTTACGGTACACCGTCATGATCTCACTGATCAGCTCCATCCCATGCTGGCCAATATCGTCAAGCCTTCCAACAAAAGGGCTGACATAGGTAGCGCCGGCCTTGGCGGCCAGAAGCGCCTGGGCTGCTGAAAACACCAACGTTACATTGGTTTTAATTCCTATAGATGTAAGTTGTTTAACCGCCTTCATTCCCTCCATGATCATGGGAATCTTGATCACAATATTGTCACTCAGGGCCGCAAGGACTTTGGCCTCTTTGACCATGCCATCCGCCTCAAGACTAATCACCTCAGCGCTGACCGGACCATCCACCACTTGACATATCTCTTTCAGGATCTCCTCAAATTGCTTGTTTTCTCTGGCAATCAGTGAAGGATTGGTCGTCACACCATCGACCATACCCATGGCAACGCCTTTTTTGATCTCATCAATATTGGCGGTATCTATAAAAAACTTCATTGTTTCTCTCCTTTTTCGCTGATAAACCGACTGCAACATGACTCGCTGCAGAAATAATAGATCTGATTTTCATGCTGCAACCGTATTGCCTGTCCTTTGGGAACAAGGGTATGACAAACAGGATCTTCTACGAGCGCATCGGACACCGGGGGTGAATATTTTTCATCAGACTGTTTGTTGACAGATTTTTTCTTGCCAATTCCGACAAGCAAACGATACCCAATATAGAAGAGAATGGCCAGAATCACCAAACGTAGAGGACTCACGCCACACCCCCAATTTCACTCATCATTCTGTGAAAAGAAAAATTCATATATTTATTATAGTCGTCCACCGATAAATGTCTAATAATTCTTTTCTATAAAAAAATACGGCCCCGTTCCGGATGATATGACAGGATTGCAATCACCCTACCCGTTCAATCCGGGAAATACCCTGCGCAGGGACTTTTCCCTGCTGAATTTGCGAGAGAAGCTGCTGATAGAGTATCTCCACCGTCTGTCCGGTCAGAGGATCCTGGAACCAGGGCGCAATCTCAACCAGCGGGGCAAGGACAAAAAGACGACTGGCGATATGGGGATGCGGCAGGATCAGTTCAGGCAAACTGCACACTGTATCGCCAAAATAAAGCAAATCCAGATCGAGAAAACGATCCTGATAACCTGAGGCGTGAACGTCGCGCAGACGTCCATGCTCTGTCTCGACCTGCAACAACAGATGCAAAAGCTCTGATGGCCCAAATTCCGTCTCGACCATGCCCACACCATTGGTAAAAAGTGACCGGCTGGCCATGCCCACAGCCTCGGTCACATACAATGATGAAAGCTTGCGCAGCAAAACCGTTTCCTCAACGGCCAGTTGATTCCAGGCGCTCAAAACAAGCTGCCGGCCATTACCGAGATTTGAGCCAAAACCGATAAAGGCCTGGGTCGTTTTTCCCGCCCTCACATCCTACAGATCCTGTAACCCCAGGACATCAAACATCGAGTACAGTCCGGGTTTTTTACCAACAACCCAGGCCGCGGCAGTGGCAGCTCCCTTGGCAAAATTATCCCGACTATGGGCGCGATGGGTAATCTCAATGCGCTCACCTGGGCCGGCAAAATAGATGGTATGCTCGCCAACAATATCTCCGGCCCGGATCGTCTGGATGCCAATCTCTTTTTTAGTCCGCTCCCCAATCATCCCATGACGCGTATAGACACCGACTTCGGCAAGATTACGATGCACACCTGATGCGGCCATTTCAGCAAGCTTCAGGGCCGTACCGCTTGGGGCATCTTTTTTCTTGTTGTGATGGGCTTCGATAATCTCGATATCATAGTCATCACCAAGAATTGCGGCAGTTTTTGCTGCCAGTTTAAACAGGACATTGACGCCAACGGCCATGTTCGGGGCCTGGACACAGGGAAAATGCTGACTCAAACTGCCCAACTCTTCCAGCTCTTCCGCTGTCAATCCGGTTGTACCTATAACCATCGCCTTGTTATACCGTGCAGCCAGACGGGCAAATTCCATGGTGGCCTTATGAAAGGTGAAATCAATCAGGACATCACCCCGCTCAATTACCGCCTCCAGACCCTCCTCAATAGAAACACCAGCCCGTCCCCAGCCGGCAAGCTCTCCTGGATCACGGCCAATGACTGGACTGCCGGCAGCCTCAAAGGCTGCGGCATAATGTAAACCAGGGTGCTCCTGCACCATATATCCTACCCGTTGCCCCATACGACCGGAGGCCCCGGCGATAATAACATTGATCATTATTTTTTCCTTTTCTCTGAATAAAACACGCTCATTACGGCAGTCTACCTTGCGGGCAATGACTCCTTACACCAATCCCGCATCTTTCATTGCCGTGGTCAATTTAGCAAGGGCCGCATCATCAATGGCTGACATTGGCAGCCGGGGCAGTCCATCTTTTATCTTGCCCATCAACTCAACACCTTTTTTGGCTGGCACAGGGTTTGGTGCACAGAACATCGCATTCATGAGCGGGAAGAGACGATAATGAATCTTGTTGGCCTTTTTCAGGTCTCCAGCCAAAGAGGCCTCCATCAGATCGGCCATCCCTTTGGGATCGACATTAGAGGTCACAGAAATAACCCCCTTGCCACCAATAAAGACCGTGGGCATAGAGGTAAAATCATCACCAGAGAGCACAATAAACTTGGAAGGACAGAGACGGATTATCTCACTGATCTGCTGCAGACTGCCGCAGGCCTCTTTAATCCCGATAATATTTTTAACCTTAGCAAGACGCGCCACTGTTTCCGGAAGCATATTAATGGCTGTCCGTCCAGGAACGTTATACAGGAACATCGGGATCTTCACACTCTCTGCTATAGCCTTGAAGTGCAGATACAACCCTTCCTGGCTGGGTTTGTTGTAATAAGGAGTTACAGAGAGAACCGCATCGGCGCCGCTATTCCTGGCGCTCTCGGTCAGCTCAATCGCTTCCTTGGTGTTATTGGCGCCGGTTCCGGCGATAACCGGGACCCGACCACGAACGGTCTTGACTGTCAGCTCAATAACCCGCTTATGCTCATCAAAATCCAGCGTTGCCGATTCACCCGTTGTTCCGCAGGGAACAATACCATGCGTACCATTGGCTATCTGAAATTCAATAAGATCCACTAAACCCTGCTCATCAATCTTCCCATCGATAAACGGGGTGACAATGGCAACGATGGCGCCGTAATACTTTTTCATAATTCCTCTCCTGATATGACTTTTGTAACCGAGATATATTTTCCCAACGGTTCAGAGCAATACTTCCGCCGTCAATTTTCCTTCATAGATAATGCGAGCCGGACCCTGGAGAAAGACATTTTCCACCTGCGGCCCATGCAGCCCAACCCTTAGATCAAACAAAACAGTCAACCGCTCACCACCTGAGGTGATCACTGTCACTGGTGAAGAGGCTAATCCGTAATTGACGGCAAAGAGTGCGGATGCCACCGCACCGGTGCCGCAAGCCATGGTTTCATCCTCCACCCCGCGCTCATAGGTGCGAACCCGAATGGTATTCTCACCAATTTTCTGCACAAAATTCACATTGGTGCCGGCAGGCTGGAACAGGGGATGAAAACGAACGATCTTTCCCCACTCTTGAACGGGAATGTTCTCTCCTTCCTCCATAAAAAGCACGGCATGGGGCACGCCGCTGTTCACAAAGGACAGGTTTTTTTCCTGGCCATCCAGGATGACCGATAGATTTGTCCTGAAATCACAGGGAGCCGTCATCCGCAGACGCACGGTTTTATCATCACCTGTGTCATCACTGCAGATCTCAGCCTCAATGATACCCGCCAGGGTCTCAAAAGACATGCGAGCACCGGCGATCCCTTTGCTATAGGCAAAACGGGCCGCGCAACGGGCCCCGTTACCGCACATCTCGGCCACAGAACCGTCACCATTATAAAAACGCCAGCGAAAATCAGCCACAGCTGAGTTTTCAATAAGGATCAGCCCGTCGGCCCCCACGGCAAACATCCGCCGGCAAACTCGCTTCGCAAACCCCGGCTGTTCTGCCTCGGGAATCAGTTCAACCCGATGATCAATGACAATAAAATCATTGCCCGCGCCGCTCATCTTGGTAAAGGAAATCGGAAAATCAATGGCCATATTCTACTCCGCACCACCTGGAATAGTCTCACCCTGAACAAGAGAGGCAAAGGTCTCCCGCTGACGGATCAATGCGTAACTCCCGCCATCCACCAGGACCTCGGCCACCCTAGGCCGTGAGTTGTAGTTGGAGGACATGCTGAATCCATAGGCCCCCGCGCTCATCACCGCCAGGAGATCACCCTGCTCCACCCGGGGCAGTTCCCGGTCTTTGGCCAGAAAATCTCCCGTCTCACAGATCGGGCCGACAATATCCACCACCTCTCGCTCCGCACCTTTCTCCTGAACAGGCACAATTGCATGATAGGCGCCATACAAACTTGGCCGGGTCAGGTCATTCATGGCCGCATCCACCACCACAAATTTCTTCACCTGGTCTGTGCCGCGGTTGCTCTTGGTATATTGCACCTCGGTCACCAGAATGGCAGCATTCCCGACAAGGACCCGGCCCGGTTCAAGAATCAGGGTGGCACGCATCCCCTGCAACTCTTTCTTGATCGCCGCAGCATAATCCCGTGGATGGGGCGGTTGTTCCTCATCATAGGTAATACCGACACCACCGCCCAGATCAATAAATTCGATAGTAATACCCTTGGCCGCGAGTCTTTCCACCAAATGTTTCACCTTCCGCAACGACTCAATAAAAGGTGAAATCAGGGTCAACTGCGACCCGATATGGCAACTCACCCCTTTGACCACGATATTCTCCATGGCCATTGCCCGTACATATAGGTCAAAGGCTTCGTCAATGGGAATGCCAAATTTATTCTTGGCCATACCTGTAGAGATATAGGCATGAGTCTTGGGATCAACATCAGGATTGACGCGGAAGGAGACCGGGGCCTTAACCCCCATGGCAGCCGCTACCCGTTGCAGACGTTCAAGCTCCTGGGCGGATTCCACATTAAAAAGCAGGATTCCCGCCTCCAGGGCATAACGCAACTCCTGTTCGGTCTTGCCCACGCCTGAATAGATGATCCGTGTGGGGTCAACCCCGGCCTTCAGGGCCCGGTACAGTTCGCCACCTGAAACAATATCGGCACCACCACCAAGGCCTGCAAAAAGATTGAGGATGGCAATATTGGAACAGGCCTTGACCGCAAAGCAGGTCAGATGATCAATACCGGCAAAGGCGGAATCAAAGGCCTGAAAATGACGGGCCAAGGTCGCTTTGGAATAGAGATAAAAAGGGGTTCCCACTTCCCTGGCAATATCTGCCACCGCCAGCTGCTCACAGAAAAGTTCCCCGTTTTTTGACACAAAATGATTCAAAACAACCTCGAAAAATTGAAAGAAAAAGTGGTAAAGCTGTTTGCTCAGTGGCGAACTGTTGCCTCAGCCGAAGCCTTGCTCTCGTTGGCTGGCTCCATCTTGTCATAGGCCGTAACAGAATAATAAAACTGCCCATCGGCTGAGACAGTCTTGTCCTCATAAATTGTATAAATCGCCTCAACATCGCCAATAAGCTCTTTCTTCTTCTGATCAGCAGCACGACGATAGACATGATAGCCCTGGAGGTCATTTGCCGGGGAATTTTCCCAGAAGACCTTGAACCCGTTGCTGGTGGCAACAACAGTCACCCCTGTTGGCGCCTCGGGCGGAGTCAAATCAACGGGCACCGCCGTTGCAACCTCGCTCATGCCGCCGCCAACTCCATTGCCATCAACCTGAAGGACAGACTGGATCTTGTAAAAATACTTCTGGTCATTCTGCGCTGAAGTATCGGTATAGTTTGTCTCCTTACCAGCGGCTCCAAGCTCTGCAAAGGCCTTTCCGTCAAGACTTCTTAATACCTGGTACTGTACCGGCAGATCAAGCTGCTGGCCATCCATCAACTGGGTCGCCGGTTGCCATTGCAGACGAACAGAGCGATCTCCTCCGGTCGCCTGTAAACCCGCCGGCGCCTTGGCCGGCATATGCCAGACAAAAGTAATGATATTGGAATCAGCGCTTGCCGCCCACCAACTGGTACGCGAACGCACCTTGAAGAAATACTTTTCACCCGAACGCAAGAGCGCGCTCTCATAAGTCCCTTTCCGTCTGCCATCCTTACTAATCATCCCACCTGGAACGACAATGGGCTCCCCGAAAGGAATGGGACAAGTGGCGCAATAACTGTCAAGAGAGACGACTGCCCGATATACCTCAAACGAAGCGATACCGGTAAGATCCGTCTCTTTGATGGTCTCAACCGGATACGACCAGGTCAGGACGACACCCTTTTCATCCACAGAATAACGCAGGTCCTCAATGGCCTTGGGCACAATATTTTCAGGAGGCACTGGCAGGGTTTTATACCCACAGCCCCCAAAAAACAATGCCCCAACAAGCAACAATGTCCAGGCGTAATGTGCTCGATTTGCCAAAAAAGCAATTTTCATGATTTTATCCCCATGTTATGTTCAGCCAGACTAAGAGCTTCTTCCACACGCTGTATAGCTGTCCCGCCGGCTGAGATACGGCTATTGACAGAACCATTCACGCTCAATACCTCAAACACATCTTTTTCGATCACCGAAGAAAACTGTCCCAAGTCTTTCACTGTCAGATCGACAAGCTCACATCCCCTATCAAGACAAAACGCCACTATCCGGCCCACAATGCCATGGGCCTCCCGAAAAGGAACATTCTTCAAAACCAGATAATCAGCAAGATCTGTAGCCGTCATGAAACCAGTTCTGGTCGCCTCTTCCATGCGCCCGGTGTTGAAAACAAGATTGGCCAACAGCTCAGCCATAATGGCAAGCGATGCCGACACCGTATCCACCACATCAAAAACCGGCTCTTTGTCTTCCTGCAGATCACGGTTATAGGTGAGAGGCAGGCCTTTCAACAGGGTACAAAGGGCCATGAGGCTGCCAACTACCCTCCCGGTCTTGCCACGAATAAGCTCCGGAATATCCGGGTTTTTTTTCTGCGGCATGATAGAGGAGCCGGTACAGAATCGATCCGCAATATCGACAAAGGAAAATTCCTGAGTGGACCACAGCACCAGCTCCTCAGAGAGCCGGGAAAGATGGATCTGAATCAAAGTACAACAACTGACAAACTCAATGGCAAAATCCCTATCTCCAGTGGTATCCATGGAGTTGGCGGTAATAGCGGCAAATCCAAGGATATCCGCCACCTGCTGCCGATCAATGGGCAGACCGGTTCCAGCCAGGGCAGCAGCGCCCAGGGGCATGATATTGATCCGCTTCCGACAATCAACCAGACGTTCCCGATCGCGGCCAAACATCTCATAATAGGCCAGCAGATGATGCGAGATCAGCACCGGTTGCGCCCGCTGCAGATGGGTGTAGCCGGGCATCACCTGCCCCATGTACTTTCGGGCCAGGACCACAAAGGCCCGCCGCGTGGCGTCAAGCAGTTCCATGAGACGATCGCACTCGTCCCGCAAATAGAGGCGCAGGTCAAGGGCAATCTGATCATTACGGCTTCGGGCACTATGCAGCCTGGCACCGGCCGCACCAATGCGATCCATCAGGGCCTTTTCAATATTCATATGAATATCTTCCAGATCCTGCCTGAATTCAAAGGTGCCGGCATCAATCTCGGCCTCAATGGCCGTAAGCCCTGAGATGATGTCCGCAAGCTCTTCACGGGACAACAGCCCATGAGAGGCCAGCATGGTGGCATGGGCGCGGCTTCCGGCAATATCGTATTTATACAACCGGGAATCGTAATGGATAGAAGCGGTAAAGGCCTCTACCGAGGCAGCCGTAGCCCCTTCAAAACGCCCACCCCAGAGTTTCTTTGACATGGAAAACCCTTTTTCTATCTTTTCTGCATGGCCTGAATTCGCAGCCGCAGACCATTGAGACGGATAAACCCGCCGGCATCGGCCTGATTATAGACCTGATCTTCTTCAAAGGTGGCAAAACTCTCCTGGTATAACGACTGGCCAGACTTGCGGCCAACCGGAATACAGTTGCCCTTGTACAACTTCAGACGCACAGTGCCATTCACCGTTTTCTGGGTGGCATCCATGGTGGTCTGCAACAGTTCACGCTCGGGCGAGAACCAGAAGCCATTATAAACCAGCTCGGCATAGCGCGCCACCAGGGAATCCCTGATCCGCATCACCTCCCGATCCATGGTGATAGTCTCCAAATCGCGGTGCGCCGCCCGCAGAATGGTACCGCCCGGGGTTTCATAGACGCCATGAGACTTCATCCCCACAAAACGATTCTCCACCAGATCGAGACGGCCAATACCATTGGCCCCGCCCAGGGCGTTGAGCCTCAAGAAAAGGGGTAGGGGATCCATCTTCACCCCGTCGAGTGCCACCGGATCACCGTTTGCAAAATCAATCTCAAGATAGGTGGGTACATCCGGTGCCTTTTCCGGGGAAACCGTCAGTTTGAACATGGTCTCATCCGGCTCATTCCACGGATCTTCCAGGATTCCACCCTCAAAGCTGATATGAAGAAGATTCTCATCTGAGCTGTAGGGTTTTTCCTTGGTCACCGGCACCGGAATAGTATGTTCTTTGGCATACTCCACCAGTTTTTTCCGGGAATTGAGATCCCAGATCCGCCAAGGAGCAATAATGGTCAGGCTGGGATCAATCCCAAGATAGGCCAGTTCAAAGCGCACCTGATCATTTCCCTTGCCGGTCGCGCCGTGACTTACCGCATCAGCACCCTCGGCATGGGCAATCCGCACCTGCTCCTTGGCAATAATCGGCCTGGCCAGAGAAGTGCCCAGAAGATACGAGCCCTCATAGATGGCATTGGAGCGGAAGGCGGGAAAGATATAGTCTTCAACAAATTCTTTTTTCAGATCAGAGATAATGACCTTTTCGGCGCCAGTGGCCAGCCCTTTGGCGCGCACCGCATCCCAGTCTTCTTCCTGACCCACGTCCGCGGCATAGGCCACAATAGGGCATTGATATTCCTCGGACAGCCATTTCAATATCACCGAGGTATCAAGCCCGCCGGAGTATGCCAGCACAATCTTCTTCACATCCGCCATCTTCATCCTCCGATCAATTTCTCAAGAATCGCCTTATGCATGTGCATCTTATTTTCTGCCTGGTCAAAGGCCACACAACGCTCTGACTCCAGAACCTCTTCCGTTATCTCTTCGCCACGATGCGCCGGCAGACAATGCAGGACAATGGCATGGCTCGGGGCCTTGGCCAAGAGGGCAGCATTGATCTGATAGCCACGGAACGCCGCCAGACGTGCCTCCTCTTCTCCCTCCTGACCCATGGAAGTCCAGACATCGACATTAATCGCATCGGCCTCGGCCACGGCCTGTTCCGGGCTGTGAACCAGGACAATGGGTTTCAGCGCATTGCGGCGCCCCTTTTGCAGGATCTCGGGATCAGGACCATAGCCCGGAGGACAGGCAAGAATCAGTTCAAAACCAAGGAGTTCGGCGGCCTGGATCCAGGAATTAGCGACATTGTTGCCATCTCCCACCCAGGCAATCTTGAGATTCTCAATAGGGCCTTGCTTCTCAATAACGGTCATGACGTCACTAAGGATCTGACAGGGATGATGCAGGTCAGTGAGGGCGTTGATAACCGGCACCGATGAATACCGGGCGAGCTCGTCCACCACATCCTGGCCGAAGGTCCGCACCACCATGCCATCGACATAACGGGCCATGACCCGGGCCATATCCTTCAGGGGCTCAGAGCGGGCAAGTTGGGTATCCCGACCAGAGAGGAAGATCACCTGCCCGCCCAGACCATTCATGGCGGCCTCAAAAGAAACCCTGGTCCGAGTGGACGGTTTCTCAAAGATCAGGCCAATGGTCTTTCCGGCCAGCTGACGATGCCGCAAGCCGGCCTGACGTTCTTTTTTCAGTTCCAGGGCCCGTTCAATAAAATAGCCCAGCTCTTCCTTTGTACAATCCTGTAATGACCGCAGATGCCTTAACATGAAAATCCATCTCTATGCCAGGCAGGAAAACAGTTTCCTGCCTAATTTGCTCTACCCCCAAGCCCAATGCTTATTTATCTGGGGAAAAGACAATATCTACAAAAAAAAAAGATGATTTGCAAAGAAATTTCCCACTCTCAGCAAATTGAGCTCTTATATCTCACCAAAAACCTCTGCCAGGAGTTGAATCATCTGGTCGATTTCTTCTCGGCTGACAATCAATGGCGGCAAGAAACGCAAGGCCACATTACCGGCAAAATTGATCAGACAGCCCTTTTCAAACATTTTGGTGACAATAGCCCCGCCTTTCTCTACCCCATCCTCAGTCAGCACCAGACCTTGAATGAGCCCAAGACCACGAACCTCGGTCGCCAGAGCTGGAAAACGGGCAGCCAGGTCCTGTAACTGTTCCTGGAGATATTGCCCCTTTGCGTGTACCTCGGCCAGAAAACCATCGGCAAGCATCACCTTCATGGTGGCCACCGCCGCTGCCGAGGCCACCGGATTGCCGCCAAAGGTGGAGGCATGGCTACCTGGGGTAAAAGCGGCAGCTATTCTTTTTGTAGTTACCATGGCCCCAATGGGCAGGCCGTTACCCAGAGCCTTGGCGAGAGTCATGATATCTGGCACTATACCCAGTTGCTCATAGGCAAACAGGGTTCCAGTACGCCCCATACCCGTCTGGATCTCATCAAAGATCAGCAGCAAGTTATATTTATCACAGAGACGCCGCAGACCTTGCAAGTACTCGCGATCAAGAGGCCGCACCCCGCCTTCTCCCTGCAGAGGCTCACAGAGAATGGCGCAGGTCTGATCGGTGATCATGGCCTCAAGCACGACCAGATTGCCAAAAGGGGCATGAGCAAACCCCTCGGGCATAGGTTCAAACCCTTTTTGAAATTTGGCCTGACCAGTGGCAGCAACCGTGGCCAGAGTCCGGCCATGGAATGAACCCGTCAGAGAAATAATTTCGTACCGGTTCTCTCCAGCCCAGATCCGGGCCAATTTGATGGCCGCCTCATTAGCCTCTGCCCCGCTGTTGGCAAGAAAGACCCGATCGGCAAAGGAGTGGGCCGTCAGCAACTCGGCAAGCTCGGTCTGCGGTTCCGTATAATAGAGATTGGACACATGCGTAAGCTCGCCTGCCTGCCTGCAAATGGCCGCAGTTACTGCCGGATGGCAATGACCAAGACCACAGACGGCAATACCTGCCAAAAAATCAAGATATTCCTTGCCTTCAGCATCGGTCAATCGGCAACCAACACCCTTGACCATGGCTGCCGGATACCGGGTATAGGTTCCTATGAACACCTGATCACTCCTTGCCGCCAATTCCTTATTTGCACTTCCCATCACACAATCTCCGTACCAACACCCTCATGGGTAAACATCTCCAGCAAAATGGCATGCTCAACGCGGCCATCAATGATATGGGCCTTGGTAACTCCATTCGCCAGCGCATCTCCACAACAGCGCACCTTGGGGATCATACCGCCGACAATGGTCTCGTTATCGATCAAAGACTCAATCTCAGCCCTGAGCAGTGAATGAATCAACTCCCCTTGACGATCCTTAACTCCCGCCACATCGGTGAGCAGGATCAGCTTGGCCGCCTTCAATTCGGCAGCGATTGCCCCGGCCACTAGATCGGCGTTAATATTAAAGGCGGCCCCATCCGCACCAACACCCACCGGGGCGATCACCGGGATAAAGTCATCACGCTCAAGGGTCTTGAGAACCTCGGCATTGATGCGGGTCACCCGGCCCACCCGGCCCAGATCAATGAGTTCGGGGGGCGCGTTTTCCATGACCGCGGCATCAGCTTTCTTACTGACCTGGAGCTTTTCGGCGCACACCAGATCGCCATCCCGTCCGGAAAGACCAACTGCCCTGCCTCCGCAATGATTGATATTGCCAACAATCTCCTTATTGACCTTGCCCACCAGAACCATCTCCACCACATCCATCGTCTCGCCATCGGTCACCCGCATCCCCTGGACATAACTGGGCTTGATCTGCAGACGATCCAGCAGGAGGTTGATCTGCGGCCCTCCGCCATGAACGATGACCGGATTGATGCCGATATGTTTCATCAGGATCACATCGAGGGCAAACTGCTTCTTCAGATTTTCATCAACCATGGCATGACCGCCATACTTGATTACCACCGTCTTATGACGAAACGTCTGCATATAAGGTAAAGACTCGATGAGCACCTTGGCCCGTTCAATGCTTTCTTTCATTCTTGTCCATCCTGTATTTGTGAAAATGCTCCAGCTATTGTCAATATACCATTAAGCCGTTGTCAAAAAATATCTACAACATTGAAATATCGTGAACAGCAAATGAGCCGTAACGAAATGGATAAAAATATAATGGTTATTTCGTAACGGCCCCTAACTGTTTTTTTAACTTAAAAACCCCACAGCAATGACGACTCGATCCATCCCTCCAGTCCTGATTCGTGTTTTACCTTGACCCACCCTTTCTCTTGTTTCTTTTTTTCAAAGACCACACCGTAATATGCTTGACCGATGACATCATATTTAGCTCCAGGGCCACGACGTATGCTGATTTTTTTGTTTTTCCCTTTATTCACTTTTACAATTGTATGGGGTTCCTTATTCAGCTTTGAAGAGTTTATCCACCCACTGTCATTCTCAAAATCTTGAATTTTGACCCATTTCCCTTTTTTGGTGACAATCCTTACCGGAAAGCCATTCCCATACTCCCACTTTACACTATAGTTTTCGCCTGGGCCGGTCCGCAGATCAACTTTTTCACCGCTTGTGCTTCTCATTTCTGCAAATGAAGATGTACAGACAAAGAGAAGGAGGATGGTTGTCACTAAAATTATAGATTTTATTTTTATTAACATTCCTCTACCTTGTGACTCCTTGTTTTTTTGGGAGGTAGCGAGAGTGGCAGGCCTGCGCATTGAAGAGAGATGGCCTCAAACCTACAGGCTTCTGTCATACAACGCATACAAAGAATACACTCAGCGCTGTTCACGTTTTTATTAAATTGAATATCCATGGGGCATACCTGCAGGCAGACTCCACAGTCAGTACAATGCTGTTTATTGAGATGGAGCTGGAATAAGCTGATTTTATTAAACATTCCGTAAAAAGCGCCCAAGGGGCAGGTTGTTTTACAGAATGGACGGCTGGAAAAAATACTCCACATGAGAAACCAAAACATCCAAAAAAGTTTATTATAGAAAAGATATCCCAGTGTGACCCTGAGATCTGGTTGAAGCAAGATCATGGGAATGCCTGCTTCCATCGTGCCTGCAGGACAGACAAATTTACAGAACCAAGGTTTGCCCATTCCCCACTGGTCTGTGAGTATCAGTGGGAAGAGGATAACAAAAAAAACTAATATGAAATACTTAATATACCTTAAAGCTTGTGGTATTTGAAATTTTCTCCGGGAAGGGATTTTATAGAGCAGCTCTTGTAAAAAACCAAATGGACAAAGCCAGCCACAGGAAAACCTTCCTGTTAAGGCTGCAATTATACCTATACTTCCAAATACATACGAGCCAAAATAATAAGAGCCTGTTTCAATCGAGAAGCGGATTCCTAGCAACAACTGCTGAATGGCACCAATGGGGCAGTAGGTGGTTGATGCGGGACAGGAGTAACAATTTAAACCTGGTGAACAGACTGTTTTTAAAGGCCCCTGATATATATTTTTAGTCCATGGAAAGAGGATATATCCATTGCTGATAAAGGCAAAAATGAGTTGTAGAAATTTTCTGATAGTTTCCATACAATTATTACAACTTGAGACGTTGCAAAAAATGGTGAAGAGTTTTTATATCATGCAAGACCATCAACGATTAACCTATTCCTATGCAATCCAAGCAGATATTCCAAGCTTGCTCCAAAACCCTTTGTGGTTCATTCGTGGCAATTCCGACCATGAAGAGAATGAGAAAAAACGTGAGAGGGATAAAGCGATACAATATTCTGGATTTTTTTTTAGTCATGGTTTGTTATTAATTCCGGCGAGACTGATCTGCTAATAACGGATTGAATCTTATCACCAATTTTTATTTTTTTATCTCTGCGATCATCGATAGTGATCTGGGTTACGACCCTTACAGCTCCTTCTTCAAACGGAGTTTCATAGAGAGCCATAACCAGTTGAAGCAGTTCTGTCACCTCTCCTTCAATTAACGTGCCCATATCGTTAAGCGCAAAGGTAACACCCATAGACGACAGGCGTTTCTGGATGCTTAAAATATAGTCGCCGAGATTTGGCGTTGAAGTGCCTATTGGTATAATAGTAAGTTGTAATATAGCCATTATTCTGTATTTTTTCAAACAGCTGTTTGTCTGGAGATAATTAAATCGATAACCCTTTCCAGATCATCCAATGAATAATAGTCAATTTCAATCTTGCCGCGACTTCCACTTTGAGAGATGACAACCTTTGACTGCAAGACGTTGGTGAGTTTATTTGTCAATGTTGTGCAATAAGATTGAGGAATTTCAGCAAGATGAGCTTCTTGTTTAGCTGTTATAGATGCCTTTCCTGTCCCTGTTGTTTTGCGGATACTCTTCTCTGTTTGTCGTACAGAGAGATTTTTTTGGATGATTTGATTCCGCAGCTCTTGCAGTTCTGACGGGTTGTCGACAATCCGTAAGAGAACTCTGGCATGTCCCTCGGTTAGACTTCCTTGTTCCAAGTCATTTTTAATGTACGGAGGAAGTTGGAGTAATCTCAATATATTCGTTATTGTTGAACGTTTTTTCCCAACCCTTTGTGCCGCTTGCTCCTGAGTGTAATTAAATTTTTCTATGAGTTTGTTATAGGCTTCTGCTTCTTCAATAACATTCAGGTCTTTTCGTTGAATGTTTTCAATAAGAGCCAACTCTAACAGAGTGTCATCGTTATCAACGGTACGAATAACAACCGGAACCTTTTTCAACCCTGCCCGTTGCGATGCCCTCAGTCTTCTTTCACCAGCAATGAGTTGATATGAGCCATCTGGTTGCGTGGTTACTATAAGGGGCTGGATAACCCCATGTTCCGTGATTGATTGCGTGAGTTCATCCAGCCCTTCCTCGGCAAAATAGCGTCTTGGTTGGTGTTTATTAGGGATGATTTTTTCAATATCGCACTCAAAATACTTTTCATCTTCTTCATTTGCAAAAAGAAGTCCGACACCCTGTCCTAAACCAGTTTTCTTTACTGACATAATTACGACCTCTGCTGTTTAAGAAATTCACTGGCCAGGTCCATATAAGCCGTTGCTCCACTTGAGCGAATATCGTATTCGAGAATAGTTTGACCATGACTTGGACATTCACTGAGCCGGACATTTCGAGGAATCACTGTCTTGAAAACCTGGTTGCCAAAGTGTTTAGTGACCTCGTCTGCAACCTGATAAGTCAGCTTATTGCGTTTATCGTACATAGTAAGTAAAAGACCTTCAATAAAAAGCTCTTCATTGAAGACTTTTTTGACAGAACGGATGGTTTTGACCAGTTGATCAAGGCCCTCAAGGGCATAGTATTCGCATTGCAATGGAATGAGCACTGAATGTGCTGCGGTCAAGCCATTAACGGTAAGCAAGCCAAGCGATGGTGGGCAGTCAATCAAGATGTAGTCAAAATCATCGCTGACTGTCTTGAGCAGTTTTTGTAAGTTAAACTCTCTCTTCTCCATGGAAATAAGCTCTATCTCGGCAGCCACAAGGTCTATATTTGAAGGGGCAAGAGAGAGATTATCTACCTTTGTTTTTACAAGAATATCAGATAGAGGGACTCCTCCGGTATAGCTGTGATAGAGGTGCTGCTCAGGAGACCTTGCATGAACCCCAAGGCCGCTCGAGGCGTTACCTTGGGGGTCAGAATCAACAAGAAGTACCCTTTTTTTCTTTTTGGCCAACGCCGCCGCTAAATTTACCGCCGAAGTTGTTTTCCCTACCCCTCCTTTTTGATTGGCAATCGCAATTATTTTAGCCTTGTTTTTTTGTTTCATTTTTCCTCCGAGGCCAGTACGACCTCCTGTTATTATGAACTTCTGCTAACGTTGTGATGTTTTTTATGCATAATATACTGAAAAAATTCCAAAAAACAGAGGCCATGCACAGTCTTACTTCCACTTGAGACCCCACCCATACATATGAGATTAGCACGATCCTCGCTCATTGCAGGATGATAGCATCATCCCGCACACCATACAACCAGTCTTTCTTCCTCTACTTGCAAAAACCTCGATTCGCTTACAAAAAAGCAAAAACAACTCGTTGCATTTATGGAAAACATCGATCAAAAAGCCAGACTTCACAGAGGACTTACGAGATGATCGCCCAAAGGGAGTATAGTGACCAAACAACCAGATGCGTCCAGCCACGGTTTTACATCCATCAAGACAACTAAAAGACAAACTTACATTAAACCCAATGCTCTAAAATTACAACCTGATCGCACTAGAGAGGTGGAATTAATAGACTTGCCCCAGCAATCATGACAGAGAACAAGGAAATAAAGAACGACAGATGGGGCATTACCGGCGTTGAATTTTTCATAAATAGCATACAAATGTTACCGCCAGCAACACAATTGAACCCCGCTCTTGTTTATATTGCGGCCGAATAACAGCGGACACAAAACTGTGCCGCTCCCAGAACCTATATGATCTTTCGTCAAGGAACAACCGACAGCAGCCATTTTTGCTAGGTTGATATTTTTTGTGTCATTTCTCAATTTTTTACCGTTGAATGTCAACGACGGCCATTCCTGCTAATTTTCTCTTACCTTGAATGTTTCACGTGAAACTATTATTGCCTGATCGGCATAGGACGAACAGTGCTAATCCAAACTTAACAGCCCAAAAGGTCTTCGTCTTCCTGGTGACATAAATTACCTCATACAGGACAACTTCAGGCTATCAACCCTATCATGAGTCGTTTAATTTGCTCTTTACTCTGGCCAATCACCAACAATGGACTCTAGGCTGATTTCTCTTCACTCAACGATTTTTCGAATTGAGGCCTCCACCAAACAACAGCAGAAACCTTTCGGAGAAAACGGACATTTGCATGGAAAAATTTATATCCCATGCAAATCTTTTTGAAAGTATTACTTGAAACTCATTACATAGAAAATCTCTGCCGTATAATTTTAATCTATAAAATCATATTGTTAAATAAAATTTTTAAGAAAAATCTATTTAACCCTCATTTTTGATATTCGCATCAAGGCCATTTCTGCAGAAAAATCTCCTCCGCCGTCTTCCTGCCCCTCCTGCATGAGAGCAAGCACTCGACTTGTAAGCACCTTCCCAAGTTGCACTCCTTCCTGATCAAACAAGTTGATATTCCAACAGAATCCCTGAAAAAAAATCTTAGCCTAATAAAGGGCCCCCATGATCTTTGGAGTCAACCTGTCGGCAAGAAGAATCACGTTTGGACGATTCCCTGGAAATCTCTTGTTGGGATTCTCGTTCTCATGCCCCCGGCCATTGCTAGGGATTGGGCCAGGAGATTGGCCATCAATTTCTGCTGGGAGGTACTTCCTTGGATTTCAAGATCTTCCTCGTACTGACTATGGCGGAAGCCAATGAACTCAACCGGTACAATCTCCGTGCCCTGATGCAGCAACTGATAAAATGCGTGCTGCCCGTTTGTCCCCGGCTCACCCCAGATGATCGGCCCGGTCTTAAGATGCACCGACTCTCCATATCGCGATACCGACTTGCCATTGGATTCCATATCGCACTGCTGAAGATGGGCGGCAAATCTATGCAGGCCCTGACTGTAAGAAAGGACAGCAACAGTCGAAACCCCGAGAAAGCTATGGTTCCAGACCCCTAGCATGGCCAGCAAGAGAGGCAGATTCTGCCGCAGTACAGGCCGGCGCTCCTCAGCTGCTTCATCCATTGAGGAAGCGCCAGCAAGGAACTCCAGCACCAGCTCAAATCCCAGGGCGAAACCGAGCATGACCACTCCAACCATTGAGGTTGAGCTGTATCTGCCGCCGATAGAATCAAACATATAAAAAGAGCGGATATACTTGGCCGGATTATCCATGGGACACCCCCCACCGGTCACCGCGATACAGTGCCGAGCCGAATCAAACCCCTGTGCTTCATAGGCCTTTCTGATCAGAGTCCCATTGGTCAAGGTCTCCAGAGTGGTGCCGCTCTTGGACACCGCATTGACAAGGGTTGTGGCCAGATTGACCCGGCTCAGCATGGCCGCCGCGTCATCAGGATCAACATTGGAAACAAAAAAGAGCTGCCGCCCCGGCCTCCCATAAGCGCGCAAGGCCTCATAAACTGAACGCGGACCAAGATCTGAGCCAACCCGATACCCACATGGATCATGGTGTCAAAGGGATGCCCTTGCGCGTTAACCAGAGTGCCATTGTCCAGATCATCGAGAAAGACCTTCAGCCTGGCAATCTCTCTTCTGGCCTGCCCAGACGCAATTGGCTCTACCGGATTCTCGGTAAACTGATCTCGACAGGTGGTGTGCAGGACCTGTCGTTCCTCAGAGGGAAAGCCATAAATACGATTCATGACCGCGCCCCTGCGCATCTGCCGAAACTGCTCAATCAGTTTACACTGACTGGCCAATTCCTGCAGCCCAACCAGAACCACATCATTCACCCGCTGCGTGGCATAGAGCAGATCGATCCCTGCCACAGAACAGTTATATTGCCATATCCTTGCGGAGTTCAAGGCCTCAGGGGACGCAAGTCAAAAGGCTGTTGTGCCAGCCTACAAGATGCTGATACACGGGTACATCTGTCAACGCCTGCCATCTATCCATCGCTCACCTCCAAAACACGGGATATAGTGCCAACTCCCTAATCGAGGTTGTTTTCGCCTCTTGTTCTTCTTTTACGGCCTGCCTCGGCCAGCTCACGCATTTCCTTGATTACTGTCTGGTAATCCGCTCTACCATAGATCGCTGAACCTGCAACGAAGATATTGGCCCCAGCCTCAGCCACTTCACCGATAGTCGCCGGACTGATCCCGCCATCAATCTCTATACCAACCACAAGCCCCAGTTCGTCAATACGTTTTTTCAACCGACTGATCTTGCGAAGGGTTGACCGGATAAAAGACTGTCCGCCAAATCCGGGATTCACACTCATGAGCATCACCAGATCCACCTCTTCCAAAATAAAATCAAGCGTCTCCAGGGGTGTGGCTGGATTCAAAACCACACCTGCCTTCTTCCCCAGCTCCCGAATACGAGACACAGTCCGGTGCAGATGAGGACAAGCCTCCACATGCACAGTAATCCAGTCGGCGCCTGCTTCCGCAAACGATTCAAGATAGCGATCCGCATTTTCGATCATCAAATGCACATCAACAACCCTGGCCGTTACCTGACGTACCGCCTTGACCACGAGTGGACCGATAGTGATATTGGGAACAAAATGGCCATCCATGACATCCACATGGATCACCTCAGCCCCAGCCTGATCCACCGCACGGATCTCATCTCCGAGACGGGAAAAATCAGCTGACAATATGGATGGCGCAAATTGAATTTTCTGCATACCTTTCTCTTCTGTGTATTCTGCTTCTCTTTTCACTCTTTCTTCTCCCTGACAACCCGTCGGACCTCATCACCTGGCAGCATCTCCACCAAACCCTCCAACTCCAAAAGGAGCAGGAACTCGGCCACCCGCCCTGGACTCAAACCAGACCCCGCAATAAGCGTGTCACGTTTCATGGCATACGGATCGATCTTATCCAGCAAAGCCATGGGTGCAGAATCAAGACTTGCGGTTTTATGCTCCACCCCCAACTCTTCCTTATACGCGCCTTGCAGCACATGACAAAGAGGGAGTTCATCAAGAATATCCTCAGCTGAAATGACCAGCTTGGCTCCTTGTTGCAACAGCCAGTGCGCCCCGGCGCTTTTAAAAGAATCAACCTGCCCGGGCACTGCAAAGACATCCCTCCCTTCATCAAGAGCAATCTCGGCCGTAATAAGAGAGCCGGACCTTCTGGCTGCCTCAACCACCACCACCCCATAACTCATTCCGGCAATAATACGATTTCGAGCCGGAAAACGAAAGCCTTCCGGGGTGGTTCCCAAGGGATATTCAGTCACCAGAAGACCTGAGTCGTGAATCTGTTCATGCAATCGGCAATTCTGCTGGGGATAGATCACATCCAGTCCACAACCCAGTACCGCGATGGTGGCCCCGGACGCTGATAGCGCTCCCGCATGGGCCTCTGCATCAATCCCGAGTGCCAGACCAGAAACCACAGTCACTCCCCGGCCCGCCAGATCTCGGGCCAAGCTAGAGGCAATCCGACGGCCATAACTGGTTGCCGCCCGAGAACCGACAATCGCCACACAACACGTTCCAAGAAGCTCTATTTTGCCCAGAACATAGAGAACCGGGGGTGGGGAATTCGTCTGACGCAGCAAGGAGGGATATCGCTGGTCCTCAAGACAGATGGCTCGCGCTCCAAGCCCGTCAAGTCGCTCCAACTCTTTTTTTCCCCTAGCCCGCACCTCTTCTCCATCTGACAAACTCAAAAGAGCTTCCGACCGAATCCCGGCAACCTTGGATCGTTCTTTGGCCGAGGCCATCAGTACGCCTTCGGGACCATCAAAACAGTCCACAAGACGCCTCAATCCTGTTACCCCCAACCCCGGAACCAGGCTCAAACTCACCCAATCAAGGATATCAGCCATACTCACCCCTTGTAACAGTGAAAAAAGGCTCAAACTTCTTGGTAAAAACAGGAAAAACAAGGAAGAGAAACGTTCCCTGAGACACATGACCGCTTGTTAATCGGTCATAAACACCCGCAACTCATCCAGGCGCGAAGGATGTTTCAATTTTTGTATTGCCTGGGCCTCAATCTGACGAATCCTCTCCCTTGTAACCGCAAAACATTTCCCCACCTCTTCCAGGGTATGATCACAACTCACATCAATACCGTAGCGCATCTGAAGAACCTTGGCCTCGCGCGCAGAAAGGGACGACATCACCCGGCAGAGACATTCTTTAAGAGAATCAACCATGGAAGACTGATCGGGACCAATGCTGCCACAATCTTCAATAAAATCTGAAAGATATGATTCTTCATCGGCTCCCACCGGCGTATCCAGTGAAATGGCATCCTTGGCTGTTTTCAGTGCTGCCTTGATTTTTGCAACATCAACACCAAGCTGTTCCGCCATCTCCTCAGGGCTTGGCTCCCTGTTTTCAATACGTATAAAATCTCTGGTCACGCGAAACAAGCGGTTGATCGTCTCAATCATGTGCACCGGCAGACGGATAGTCCGCCCTTGATCCGCAATGCCACGGGTAATGGCCTGACGAATCCACCAGGTGGCATAGGTGCTGAACTTGTACCCCCGGTGGTAATCAAATTTCTCAACGGCCTTCATCAGACCAATATTCCCCTCTTGAATAAGATCAGGAAACTGCAGCCCACGATTGAAAAATTTCTTGGCAACCGAGACCACAAGACGTAAATTTGCACGCACCAACGATTCTTTTGCGTATTTGACGGTCTCCCGCGCCGATTCTATCTCATGCAAGGTCGCATGCAAGGCCCGATAACCAAAACCAAGCCCTTCACACATCTGTCGTCCTACTTTTTTCTCAAGCTCCAAAGGGCTAAGCTCCGGCTCTTCCCTACCTGCCGCTTCCAGCTTGTACTCCTGCATCACCTGCGCCCGAACCAGGCGGAACCGTTTTGCTAGATCTTCCAAACCAGCGGCAATACCATTGATGCAGCGAGTACAAATAAGCTTGTCCTGAAAGATCTCTGTTATTTTTGTCCCTCTATCAAGAATCTGCTGATAGATCTCTCTATCCTCATCAGAACCATCAGCACAACCAAGAAAACGCTGCCGCAAACTCTCTCTTTCCTGTTCAATCTCTGTGGCCCGTGCGACCCGACTGATAAACTCGTCATGTACCTGGGCAATAAGATCACTCTGATCATCAGGAATCCCCTTTAATGCCTGAAAAATCTTTACCCGACCTGCCTGAAGCTCCTTCGCCACTGCCTGCAAGGCTGTAATCGCCAAAGGAGTTGCCAGAACCGCCCGCTGGATACGATACAACCCCTCCTCCATCATCCGTGCCAGCTCCAGCTCCTCTTCATGACTGAGCAGGGTCATGGTACCCATCTCCCGCAAATAGATATTCATGGGATCAACAGTATGACAACCCTGCCCAGAAGAGCCCCCGGCAAGATGACACCCATCATCTTCATCCAGATCAACGAAGAAATCATCATTACCATCATCGTTCTCCGTAATCCCTTGCGGCCCGGCCACAGCACCATCCACCCATTCGACAGAAAGCGAATGTTTTTCCAGAACAAAACCACCGGTGATTTCTGTAAGATCAAAGGCCTCATCTTCAGGCAGATTATCACCATTTATTGCCCCTGGCCCATTCTTATCAAAATCTTCATCCCCTGCCATAGATCTCCCCCCCGAGATTCCACGTCTTCATGCCAAAAAAAAACAGAAAGCCCCCTCTCTTGCAACAAAATCAGATACTTCTCAGCTAACGCACTATAGCAAGAAAAAATTATAAATCAATAAGTTATTGAAAAAACTGAGACCTCTTCATTTCTCTTTTCTTATTCTATTCCAGGGCTCGTAACTCTTTATCAATCTTCTGCTTTTCCTGAAGCAATTGCACCACTGATTCATGCTCGTCCCGTGGCACGTTTTCTATCTCCGCAGTCAATTTACGGTCCCTCTCTTTCAACTCCTCCCTTTTCAACCAGAGCAACAACTCGGCCAGCTCTTCTTCAGTCCCTGAATAATGCCCGCTCTCAGAAGCAGCAGGAGAGGCGGCCAACAAGATCTCCACCACCAGTGCCCGTTCTTCCCCTTCGGGCAAGGCAGCAAGTAACTCCTCTGGTTCAAACTCCCGGCCCTTGGCATGCAGGGCCGCAAGCTGCAGAAACAAGACCTCCCCTATACCGAAAGCTAGCCTTTGTCTCAAGCCCGCCTGTTCCAGTCTCAAAAAATGGGCTGGATAGAGCACCATATGGGCGACCAGACGTTTCTGGGCACCATTGAGCCTAACAGCATCTTTTCTTTCCCGAGCAAAACAGTTGGGTTTTCTTGTTTGAGTGCCCGCAGGATCTTGGCGCTCCAGAGATCGCCCAGACGGAAGAGTACCCTCAGATGAAACTACAGTGAAATGATCCACGAGAAGCTCGCTCAACTGCTGGGCAGGTATCCCCAATTTTTCACTGAAATGAGCAATCACCACCGAACGCTGCAACGGGGATGCCGCCGCCTGTACCAGGGGCCGCAACTCTTCCACGATTTTCCTTTTTCCATCTAGGGTAAGACCATGCTCTTCGATCAGTTTTGCAAGCGCGAACTCAGCAAGCGGGGTCGCGGCATCCAGCAATCGTTCCAACTGTTCCAGACCCTTTTCGCGGACAAAGGTGTCAGGGTCATGCCCTGAAGGCAGCAAGGCCACCTTGGCACTAATCTGCTCGGCCAGAAAAAGGGGAACAGCCCGGACCGCAGCCTTGACCCCAGCCGCATCCCCATCAAAAAGAAGGACCGCGTTTTCTGCATAATGGCGCAATAGCTTCAACTGGGGCCGGGTCAGGGCAGTCCCTAACGGTGCGACTACATTGGGACAGCCATGAACCACCAGCGAGACCAGGTCAAAGTTTCCTTCAACCAGCACCACCCGCTGCCGGGAACGGATCTCGGCCGCCTGCTGAAAAAGCCCCAGCAACAGGCGGCTCTTGTCAAAGACCGGACTCTCAGGGGAGTTCATATACTTGGGCTGACCATCCCCGACAATGCGTCCGCCAAAACCGCTAATCCTCCCTTTAGGGTCAAAAATGGGAAACAGGATCCGGTCACGGAAACGATCATAGGTGCCGCCTTTGTCATTTTTCACCAGGAGCCCCACCGCCTCGGCCGCTACGCTCTCCTCACCCTGCAACCCGGCGCCAAGGAAATTCCAGCCGACGGTTTCGACAGCAGGCGCGTATCCTAATTGAAATTTCTCTTGAATATCTGACGGGATGCCGCGTCGTTCCAAATACGCTCGCGCTGAAGCCGCGCCTTTACCCTGCAGCAGATAGTCCCTGAACAGACGAGCCGCCTTTTCATTGATGGCATACATGGCCTTGCGTTGCCGTTCCTTCTCCTGTTCTGCCTGCGAATAGTGCTTTTCCGGCAGCTCAATCTGATAACGTCTGGCCAGGGCCTGAAGGGCGGCGGGGAAATCAAGATTATGATATTTCATCATGAATGAGAAGACATCACCCGACTCGCCACAGCCAAAACAGTGATAAAACTGCTGTCCCGGATGAACAGAAAAGGAGGGTGTCTTCTCGCCATGAAACGGACAGCGCCCCAAAAATCGCGCCCCCGCTCTCTTCAGATCAACACACTCTCCTATGATCTGGACGATGTCAGCCTGTTCCTTGACAAGGGCTGTTACTGAGTCGCGTGTTTCCGAATATCCCATACTAACTTGATGTTTATAATATATTATTTAACAAGAAATACCCCGGTAATCAAAATACCAAAATACAGGAACACGGAAATAGATATCGTCAATATTAGTTTTAATAATCCTGAAAGAGCTATTGCAATTGAAAAAGCAAATAAATAAACAATTCCTTTAGTTATAATTCCTCTCGTAATACAGATGAACCAAATCAGAGCAGTAAAAAATAATCCAACACAAAAACTTACCACACCACTCAAGAACACCTTATTATTACTTAACATTATCTTTTCCTACCTTATACATAACACAAGGAGCTCGCCCTGCGGGCGATCAAACCTTTACACCAAGCACATCAACACATTAAGGCAGTTGAAGCAATCATTACCCTGATTTCATTCGGGCCTGCCGTGCCTTCTCCGGTTCTCCCAGTTCCAGATAGGCCTTTTCCATCAACAGCCAGTTCTGCTGGATCAAGCCATAATCCTTGCCAGCCAGGCTGTTTGACTTGATACAGAACTGTACCACCTGACCATAATCCTTCTGCCCGTACTTCACCTGGGCCATCTCATGCCAAAGCCTGGCATTACGGGGTTCAACGCGAAGGGCCCGTTCAAGCATCATTTCGGCCTGACTGAACTGGCCCGTCTGCACATTTTGCCGGGCACTGGCAAGCAAGGTAGCAGCAGCCTTTCCTTCTTCCGGCACGGGCACGGATTCTCGACGGGAACTGGAGCCTGAATCAGGAGCTGGCACCGGAGCGGGAACCGGAAGGGGAAGAGGGGGAGGATGCGGAACAGGGAGCGGGGCAGGAACTGGTCTGGTTGGCAGATCAATAGAATGTTTTTCCGCGCATCCATGCACAAACAGATTCAAAACCATAAGCAACCCAACAGTGCTGGCCGTATGCCAGAAACGTCCATAGCCTGTTTGCTTCATCTCTTTTTTTCCTTCTTTCTTGATCATCGGTGAAACCAGCCACGAATCGTGTTCCAGACGTCAGGGACACGATTCTCCTGACTGTCACGCTGGGCCTCTGCGGGCACAGTTCCAGCCACAAAAGGCAACATCACATCCTCGCGGGACTCACCACCACGGGGACCATAGATGCCTGCATCTATCCTGGCCCATTCAATCCCCTCCGGCTCCGCAAGCTCCAGCGGTTGGGGATGCAGAGACTGCATGATCTTTCCCCACACGACCATGGCGCCACTGGCACCCGTAAACACAGTCGGCTTGTTATCGTCATGGCCAATCCAGACAACAGCCAGCAGATCGCCGGTAAAACCGGCAAACCAGCTATCTCGCAGCTCATCGGTGGTTCCTGTTTTCCCGGCAGCCTGCACCGTCTCCGGAATATAGTTTAAAAGCGACTTGGCTGTTCCATGCGTTATCACCCGCTTCAGGGCAGTATTGAGCAGAAAAACATTCTCAGGCGGAAAACATTGCTCGACTGTCAGCCCAAAACGCTGAACAACCTTGTTATCCACTGTCAGCACACTGCGAATGACCCGCTGCGGCTGGTAGAAACCACCCGTGGCAAAGACCTGATAAATCTGGGCCACCTCAAGGGGCGACAAGGCCGCTGTTCCCAGCAGAAAGGAAGGGTAGGGCTGAAAGTCCCGATTGATCCCCATCCGCTTGATATTCTCTACCACCTTCTCCACCCCGACATCCATCCCGATCCTGATCGTGGCCAGGTTATAAGAATGGGCCAGCGCCTCATGAAAGGGCACCAGGCCATGTTCTTTTTTATCATAATTGGCCGGCCGCCAATCCTTGGTTCCGGCAGCGGTAAGGATCAAGGACACATCCTGCACCGGGGTTGCCAGGGTATAGCCATTGGCCAGGGCCGTCAAATAAACCACCGGTTTGATAAGCGAGCCAATCGGACGCTGGGCGTCAAGGGCCCGGTTAAACCCTGCCTGCGAGGCGTCGCGGCCGCCAGCCACAGCCAGAATCTCCCCACCCTCTCTGCTGCTGACAATCACCGCTCCTTCAAGCCCGCTGGTGCCAGTACGTTTTTCCAGGGCGGATACCGTTTCTCCCAGATACTTTTCCACCCGCATCTGCACCTGGGGATCGAGTGTGGTCAGGATCTTCAGACCATTGGAAGTAAGATCCTCCTCACGATAATCCTCCTTCAACTGGCGGCGCACCAGATCGAGAAAGGCGGGATAGCGGTTAAAACCACTCTGCACCGTCCCGGTCTTCTCCAGTTTGGCAGCCTTGGCCGTTGTATATTCCTCCTCTGAGATCACTCCTGCGGAATGCATCAAATCGAGTATCATCTGCCGGCGCAGCAGACAGCGCTCCGGAAACCGGCGCAGGTCATAATAAGATGGCCCCTTGATCATCCCCACCATCATGGCAATCTGGGCGGCAGAAAGGTCCTTCAACTCCCTCCGGAAATAAAACTGACTGGCCAGACCAAAACCATGAATTGCCCGCCCCCGGTCCTGTCCGAGAAAGATCTCATTGGCATAAGCGGTCAGGATCTCGTCCTTACTGTAATGGATCTCCAGCAACAGGGCCATGATCAGCTCGTTGAACTTGCGCTGCACGGTGCGTTCGTTATTGAGGAAAAAATTCTTCACCAGTTGCTGGGTCAGGGTGCTGCCGCCCTGTACCGTCTTGCCGGCGCGGATATTGGCAAACATGGCCCGCAGGATTCCCAACGGATCAACACCGTGATGGCTATAAAAACGTTGATCTTCCACGGCAAGAAGGGTCTTGACCAGCAGATCGGGAAGCTCCTCCCGTTTAAACACAATCCGGTCTTCATTTTCCAGGGGATGAAAACTGCCAATCCGGGCCGGATCGATACGCGCCAGGGCAAGGTCTGCGCCGGTATCGGTGCGCGTGATCTTCTTGATCACCGAACCGGCAAACTCCACCGTAATCCTGGCCGACTTTTCCAGACCATCAGGAAAGGCAAAATCCCTGGTCGCCAGACGCATAACATTACCGGTAAGGTCGTAGCCGCCCGGATCTTTCGCCGCCTTATCCTGACGATAGCCGGCCAGCTGCAATTCATCCTCCAACATTCCAGGCGTAAAAGGCAGCTCTGGATACAACTCCAGGGGACGTGCATATACCACGGCGGGCAAGGCCCAACGTTTGCCGTCAAACTTCTGACGGATCACCTTATCCAGATGGGTGACATACACGCCAAAAGCAACGCACACAAAAAGCACAAGCGACATCGCAATCGTGAACACCGTCCACCCCCGCAGCCTGCTGCTTCGGCGCCCCGTCTTTTTCGGGATTATCTTTTTTTTCTTAAGCAAGATTCAATACACCACTCAATAGAAAAACCAGGAAGCTCATCGCCTGCCGCTAGATAGAGGAAAAACCTATAACATGACAGATTCATGAACCAGAGATTGGAATTCGAATGAAATTCCAGTTTATTATTTATTTTGACTTTCCATATCCCATCACATAATATCGTCAGATTCGGAAAACAACAACCAGAGAAAATGCAATACGTGAATAGACTAAAAGATTGATTTTCTCATATCTTAAAATCAATGGGCAAATAACCAGAAAATCCATCTATTCATAACGCAATTACAAATTCAACAACTTGAAACAGGTTATCGTCCAGGACATTGAACGAGAGGATTTTGACAAGAGCAAAAATATTCCCTCTTTATTTCTCGTGAGAAATATCACAAAACTTTAAATATGAAGAACGTCCCCCTTTTTTTCCTTGATGTCCACCATGTACGAGCAAACGCAAAGGAGATAAACCTGTAATGACAACATGCGTTCACCAGACCGAAGGCCCGCACTGTCTGCTAATCAAGGGCACAAGCCCCGCAACATGCCCCTACACCCAGATATGCGACACCATCGACTCGGGCGTCATGATCCTGGACATCAAGAAAGAGGAAATCATTTCTGTAAACCCATGTGCATTGTCGTTCTTCAAGCATGTGGAAAACCCGTATAGTTATAGCTATTTCCACTCTCTGCTATCGCTGGGCACATTGGACCCAGAGCTGAAGAAGAAAAAAACCGGCCAGTTTACCATTAACCCTTCCGGCATCATATGTGGCTATACGGCCTACTTCCTTAACAACAATTTACTCTGGATTTTCTTAACCGACATAACCGACCAAAAAAGACTGGAATCCATAACCGAGTCAATGGAAATCATGGACAATGTTGGATACATATTCTCCGGCATCAGGCATGAGATCGGCAACCCGATCAACTCGATAAAAATGACGCTGAGTGTATTGCAAAACAATCTAAGCAAGTTCAGCCAGGAAGTCATAAGCCAGTATGTGGAAAGATCACTTGACGAGATATTAAGGGTTGAATACCTGCTTAAGTCGCTAAAGAGCTTCAGTCTGTACGAAAGGGCCGAAATCGAGAAAGTGGACGTATCCGACCTCCTTGCCAAGCTTCTCCGGCTTATCGGAGAAGACTTCTTGAAAAAAGGGGTAACGCTGTCATATGAAGCCCAGATGGGGGTCAACTGGGTCATGACCGACCCGCGCCTGCTCCAGCAGGTAATGTTGAATATCCTGGTCAACGCGGTCGATGCCCTCAAAGGGAGAGAAGATGGAAGGATAACCATAAATGTGACCGGATCTTCAAGCCTTGTATGGGTGCAGATAAAGGACAATGGCTGCGGAATAACGCCGGAGCAGATGAAGGAGATATTCAAACCGTTTTATACGTCCAAAGAACAGGGAACAGGGCTTGGATTGCCGATAGTGAGGAAAATGCTGGCCAACATGAACTGCACCATAGACGTGAAAAGCGCCGAGAATATTGGCACGACCATAACCATTTCATTACCCGAAGGGACCTGCTGACGTGACCAGAAACAGACACCTTCTCTTGATCGATGACGACAAATACTTTTGCGAACTTGTGAAGGAGCACCTCGTAATTCCAAACCTCAAAATCAGCAATGCCCATACCAGGGCGGAGGGTCTCCGGATATGCGCAGGTTCCGAGGTCGACGTAGTCCTGCTCGATCAGAAACTGCCGGACGGTGAGGGTAGGGAGATCTGCCCGGCCATACTAAAACACAATGACAGTACGAAGATTATTTTCAGTACCGCCTATCCCAGCTTCGACAATGCTATACACGCGATCAAGTTCGGGGCATATGACTACATCTCCAAGCCCTTGGAACTCGACGAGCTGAGACTTGCCATCGAAAGGGCTCTCAGGACCCTTGACCTCGAACTGGTGGAAAATATCCAGAACTTCAACAACAGCAAGGAAAGCACCACGGCCATGTTGATAGGCGAGACTGGCGGACTTGCTGAAACGGCAAGGCTTATCAACCTTGCGGCGGCATCCAACGCACCGGTGCTCCTCACCGGCGAGACCGGGGTCGGCAAGAATATCGTTGCGAAAGCCATACATTACAGGGGGCCCTCCAGAAAATCCGCGTTAATCAGCGTGAACTGCGCGGCACTGCCGGAAAACCTGATAGAAGCCGAACTGTTCGGCTATGAAAAAGGAGCCTTCACCGGGGCGACCTGCTCAAGAAAAGGTGTATTCGAGATGGCCGAGAACAGCACACTCTTGCTTGACGAAATAGCGGAGATACCTGTCCACCTCCAGGCCAAACTCCTTGGCGTCCTCGAGGATGGACAGGTCAAGAGGCTTGGCGGTAATTCCATAAAGACCGTCAACGCGAGGGTCATAGCGGCCACGAACGCGAGCCTTGATGATGCCGTAAGCAAGAAAACGTTCAGAAAAGACCTGTATTACCGGTTGAACGTCATAAACATCGAGATACCGCCGCTCAGGCATAGAAAACAGGATATTCCCGCTCTCTGCGAATTCATGCTCAAAAAAGCCACAAACAGGACCGATATCAACCTAGCGACTTCCGAATTAGAAAGGCTGATGGAGTACCACTGGCCGGGAAACGTCCGGGAACTAAAAAACATCATAGAGCGGTCAGTAATACTGAAAAAAGGGCTGGAAGTCCGTCCGTCTGAGCTTCTACAGCCCGTCGAAATGCCGGAAAGCTGCCTTGCCAGCGTCGCAGTAGCAGCCAATGGGTACAGCCTCACCCTCGAAGAGGTTGAAAAAAACCATATCTTCAAAGTGCTGGAAATGCAATCCGGTAACATAACAAGGACAGCCGAGGTGCTGGACGTATCGTTATCTACTTTGAAAAGAAGGCTTAACAGTTACAAACCATAATTACCGGCTCAAAATGAGCCACAGGGTCAATATGACCCGTCCAATCTGACCAGCCAATCAACAAAACCGCCTCACTCCATACCTAACTAATCGAAATAACAAATAAAGTAAAATTGGCACTCTTATTGCTTAATCTATTTTAAGTATAACGTTATATTCTTTCTACAGGAAGCGCATTAATGAAAAATATTCTCATAGTGGACGATGAAGCACCATTTTTGCTGAGCCTGACTGACGGCCTCAATTCATACACTGACAACCTGACGATCTATCAAGCGCTGAATGGTGCGGAGGCTGTTAAGGTCATAGAATCGGTCAAACTTGACCTTGTTATTACCGATCTGAATATGCCTGTAATGAGCGGCTTTGAGCTTCTTGCATATATCGCCTCCAAACACCTCGCCATCCCCATAATAGTCATGACCGCATACGGGACACCTGAAATAGAGGAAAAGCTGAACCGTATGGGTAGTTTCCAGTACGTAGAAAAGCCGCTCGAATTTAACACTCTATTCGAAATGATAGAAAACACGCTCAATGAAGGCACACAAGGGTATATGCAGGGGATAACATTGCCGTCGTTTCTCCAACTTCTTGCGTTAGAGAAGAAGACATGCACCCTTACCGTAAAGTCGTCGGCAAACAAGACCGGCAGGATGTTTTTTAGTCACGGCGATCTTTTGAACGCAGAAACAGGGAGCATGTCCGGACTGGAGGCGGCATACAAGATAATTTCCTGGGGAGATGTCGAGTTAAAGATGAGCGGGAAATGTGAAAAAAAAACCAGAAAAATAAACATACCCCTAATCAAACTCTTAATGGAGTCTTCCCAGAGCCAAGATGAGGATAACCATGATGAAAAAAGGAGAGACCAGCATGCGTTAAACGAAGATGAAGAATATTTAGATGTCATGTTTAAGGAACCTAAATTACACGGAACGAAACAGAAAACAAACGCTTTATCACACCACAAGGAGGAACTATCCATGGGAGTCCAGGACCAATTAAAAGAATTTTCAACACTTGACGGTTTTGCAGGAGTAGGGCTGTTTACCCCCGCCGGTGAGTCGCTCGCCATGCTGACGGCCGACGCCAAGATAAACTTCAATGAAATCGGAGTGCTTGCCAATAACGTTCTTATGAACGCGCAGAAAGCGTCGTTGGATATGGGAACGGGCAAAGGGGAACAGGTTCATATTCAGGCTGAGCACGCTCAGATATTGGTGCGCTGTCTCAACGAGGGAACAGACCCGCTGAAGTCCCAACCGGGCAAGGCCCATATCCACCTTGTGCTGGTACTTAAAGAGGAAGGTAGTATAGGTATGGCCAAGATGAAGCTAAACAAGGGAATCGAGTTGATGGCCCCTGACTTTAGAATGTAGAGGGATAGTAAGCTAAGGACGGCTCTAAGCCGCCCTTAGCTTAGAGCTGATTTTTTATAAGTACTCTCCATGGTATATTCTAACGGGTGAAAGGTAGAGCAGGAAGCTCATTTAGCGATCACCGACCAGGACTTTTATTTAACGCCTCGCGGCACGCGGCTACTATGTGTCAACCGGCCTGTTCATTCATCAACCTCCCCTCATCAAAACATGTGAGCAGTTCTCCCGCCCACGGCTTTCCGATGTTCTTCACCGCGAGATAAACTGCTATTGTTGGCACTTTATACAGGTTATACTTCTCATACAATGACCTGTTTGGAAAACTGACATTGACCATGAAATTGACTTCCTTCACAACCCATTCCAGAGGCACCGTCCGTTCTCATTTCGTAAGCTCGGCGATCCGGTCTTTAATCTTTTGACTGGCTTTCTTTGATGGCTGGGCATGAAAACAGGGTCGGGCTTGACATCTTGATATTCGCAGAAATTCAAGATGTAAGATCATCACATAACAGACCAGCATCAACTGGCCGATTGCGCTCACACGATTGTCTTGCGAGCATCAATTGATTCTTTTGAAGGAGGAAGACAATGAAGATCGTTTCATGCTTTAAATATGCTCTTGTTGGAATGCTGCTCTGTGGAAATGTTTTGGCTGCGGAGCGCAAAGGACTTCAAGCAGTTGGTCTTAGCAAGCTGTCTGACACGAGTACCATCAACTGTGCCGCTGCGATCAGGGAGAGTGGCTGCCGCGAGTTCGAATTTGCGTTCATGCCGTTTTTTAACCCTACCGACCCGTTTAAAAACGTCGGGACGCTCCTTGACATCCCCAACGTAAGCAAGGTAGAAACGATCTTCCTTTCCTGGCGCGAGGAGGCGGTAATGAAAGACACCTGGCCAAATGTGTTGAACAAGCTTAATCTCCGTGCCCGAGAGGTAAATACCCATGTCAATGAGGTGCGGGACAGGGTCACAAAGATCATTCTGGTGCCGATGCTGGAAGACCGGTGGACGGAAGCTATGTGGCTGGAGGCCGTTCATACCATCGCGGGGCAAATTGATAGCGGCGCGAAGATCTATTTCCGGCGCTCAGAAATGATGGGAACCAACATGCCTCCTTCTTCAATTACCACACGGTTAAAAAACGGGACGAGCTACACCTTTACTTCGACCAGATTAGAGGCTCATCGAATTGACCATGGTGGCAGTGCCCAAGTGATCAGCAATGATGGTGGACTGGTTTACCAAGATTCGAAGATTTTCAGTAAGTATGAGACAAAATCTTCGTTGATCGATGCACCGGGAGGATATTGTTCGATGGCGAGTTGGATTTCCGCGGCGAATTCGACATCAAAAGTCAGTATTCTGTGGCGTCCAAGTTACAATCTGTTTACGCGAACATATTCGGGAAGCGAAATCAAGTACCAGAAGCCGAGTATGTCGCTCGACAAACGATCGGACAGCGACAGCGATCCAGCCTTTAACTCGTTCGAAAAAGAAGTATTGAAGTCGTTTCTTCGATAAGTACTCGCCGGGTGCCACTAACTGGCAGCGGCTTTGGGCCTGCCATGTCGGTCCTGGACTCAAATTTCTTTGATCGTTCGCGCCGCTAAGAGAAAAAGGAGCCAGTCTTGCCAGGGTAAGGACCCCTCACAGATTATCCTCTTTGCCCAGTCTCCCCTTACTCTCCATGAAACATAACTCAAGATTAAGCGCCTCAACAGAGAGCAAAATTTCCCGAAACGAGATACCAAGAGAGGCAAGTAGCAGGAATAAACTGATCGCAAACAAGATCTTGCCAGCAAACTGCCAACCCAAAAAAAGAAGCAGCATGCAGACCACGCAACAGAAAAGCCCTGCAACCCCACAGGCCTGCATATTCCTGATCAGTATCACCCGACGACGCAGACTCTTGATCTGAGAGAACAAGATAGCATCAGGATTTTTCTGATACCGGTCATGCAGGTTGCGGATCCGAGAACCAAGGGCCAGAAAGCGATTAGTATAGGCGATAAGAAGAAAGGTCACGGCCGGAAAAAGCAGGGCTGGTGTGGTAAAGGTGATATCCATGGCAAAATTTTCTCTTGCGAGTCCCGTCTGTTTATAAAATTCAGGGCACGTTGGGGGGTGTGGTGGTGGTAAACAGCTATCTCCCAGTTTGACTAAGATAGATAATACTTTATCTATTAGATAATCAAGCGCTTACCGCATTTCAGGACTGGAAGCAAGAAATTTATCACGAACACAGTTTGTTCTCTCAATTTCCTTGACGTCCGCACCATTAGGGGTATAGTAAAGTTAGCATAGATTATATCTTCCAATTCAGTCCAGTTTTAACTGGACTGAAAACAACAATTTCTCCCTTTCCTAAAAGTGAAAATCATGAAAAAAAAGACCCTGCACACCCTTCTCTTTCTGACTCTGATTGGCTCACTCACCTTTGTTGCCGGAGGTTGTAGTAAAAAAGAAGTAACGCCGCCTACATCCGGAGCAGATGCCGCGAGTGGTAGCAATGTAAACTATCCAGATACGAGCGGCAGTGCCGAGGGTACACTGGATGACTCCACTAATAAAAAAAATGGTAGTTTTGGTCAAGGTGAGCAAAGCGATGACTATAAACGCCAACATGGCCGCTCTTCTGCGCAGTTTCAACCCATCTATTTTGATTATGACCAGTCAAGTATCCGTAAGGATATGGCCCAGAATCTGGTGGCCAACGCCACCTACATGAAATCATCATCAGAGTCCATCGTTATTGAGGGCAACTGCGATGCCCGGGGCACTAATGAGTACAACCTGGCCCTTGGTGAAAGACGTGCCATCAACGCCAAAAAATACATGGTTGATCTTGGCGTTAACGGCTCCCGTATCCGCACCGTCAGCTATGGCGAAGAAAGACCCCTCTTTGAAGGATCAGATGAAACAAGTTATCAATACAACAGACGCGATGACTTTGTTATTGAATAATTTTTTCTCTTCTTGATAAAAAAGGGGAACAATACCACTTTTGGTATTGTTCCCCTTTTTTATTGTTTTTATTTTTATACCTTATTCCATTTCTATTTCAAGTATTCACTTATTGCATAGATATTCATGTCATTTCCCCTTATTGCTATTGGTGTATCATCAATAGTCCCTTCTATAATATTATAGTTTTGATTTAGAAATGGAATTACTCAAAGCTCAGGTTCTTTGTGCCTGAATAACCTCCAGCATCTTTGTGCACACCTCGTCAATATCAAGAGAGGTGGTATCAATACTGAGAGCATCGTCAGCCTTTTGCAAAGGGGCTAATGTCCGCTCCTGATCATCACGGTCACGCTTGGCAATCATGGCCAGCAACTCCTGGGAATCAACCTCCTGGCCAGCGGATCGAAGCTGCGCCACTCGTCTGCGAGCCCGTTCTTCTAAATCAGCCTCAAGGTAAAACTTCCAACGGGCATCAGGAAAAACCACGGTGCCAGTATCTCTTCCTTCGGCAACGATCTTTCCCTGTTGGCCAAGAGTCTGCTGCATCTCGGTCAACCTCTTTCTCACCGCCGGAATTGCTGACACCAGCGAGGCCAACATCCCTGCCTCAGGGGTGCGAATGACGCTGCTCACATCCTGGCCGTTGACCACAACCCCCACATCACCATCTTCCTGTCCTGCCGGAAACAACTGTAAATCCATGCCAGCAAGGACGGAACCCACCGCCTGCTCATCGGTCAGATCTATCTGCAACCGCTGGAGAAACAAGGCTACCGCCCGATACATGGCACCCGTATCCAGATAGGTATATCCAAGGGCGGCAGCCACCTTCCGGCTCAGTGTCGATTTTCCCACGCCGGACGGCCCATCAATGGTAACAATCTCACGCTTCTCAGACATAAGAAAGCTCAAGCAGACACGCAGACAACGCGGCAAGAAAGCGATTGTTTTCCTCTTCGCTGCCCACGGTAACACGCACCATATCGGGATAGCCATAGGGTTTCATGGAACGGATAATAACCCCTTTATGAAGCATGGCCTCATACAGGACCGTAGCATCACCCTGAACATCAATCAGAAAAAAATTGGTCTGCGATGGATAGCTTGTACACCCCAGTTTTTCCACTTCATCCTGCAGATACTGCAACCCCTCATGGGTACGCTGCAGGGTTTGCTGATAAAATTCCTCATCCTGGAGAGCTGCAAGGGCGCCAATCTGAGCCAGTTGATTCACATTAAAAGGCTGCCGTACCTTATGCAGATTCCCTGCCACCAAGGACGGCATCAAACCATAGCCGATGCGCAACCCGGCCAGACCGTATGCCTTGGAAAAAGTACGCAGAGACACCACCCCGCACCGCCCTTTGGTGTTACGGACCAGAGAAAAGATATCAACCTGCAGTTCACTGTCCATAAAATCCACATAGGCCTCATCAAGCACGACCAGCACGGATTCCGGAACCTCGCTAAGAAAGGCATACAAGTCCGTAGGTTTAATCGCGTTACCAGTGGGATTGTTGGGATTATCAAGAAAAATCAGCCGGGTTCTGTCGGTGATGGCAGCCAGAATCGTGACCAGATCATGATGCATCCTGGTCAAAGGGATAGCAATATTCACCCCGCACCGGACCTCGACAATCTTTTGATACATGAGAAACGATGGATGGCTGGTAATAACCTCATCCCCCGTCTGGACATAGGCCTTGACCAGCATCTCAATAATCTCATTGGAACCATTGCCTAGCACAATCTCTTCGGGGGCAAATCCAAGTTTTTCGGCCAAGGCATGGACCAGATAATACCCACACCCATCCGGATAACGATGCAGATTGTTAAGTGCACCACGGATAGCCTGAATGGCCTTGGAGGATGGCCCCCAAGGATTTTCATTGGAGGCCATCTTGATGGAACCACTCACTCCATACTCCCTTTCCAGTTCCTCCAAGGGTTTACCTGGTGGATAGGGAACTATTGATGCAATATTATCAGGTACCTGGATCTTCATTCCAACCTCTTCACACTTCAATTAAATACTGTTACGCAATTCCAGGCCGTTGTGGCGGCAGATTCAACCCTCGTTCCAGATTATAAGCAACCTTAAACAAAGAATCTTCCCTGAAATGAGCCCCTTGGAGCTGAATTCCAATGGGCAATCCATCCCGACTGAAGCCGCCAGGCACCGAGATACCTGGGATTCCCCCAAGATTAGCAGAGATGGTCAACACATCCGAAAGATACATGGCCAAGGGGTTATCAGCCTTCTCTCCCAGCTTCCAGGCCGGAGTAGGAACAACGGGTGAAATCAGGACATCACACTGCTCAAAGGCACGATTAAAATCACCCAGGATCAGAGTGCGGACCTGCGAGGCCTTTTTATAATACGCATCATAATACCCGGCAGACAGGGCATACGTTCCAATCAGGATCCGCCGTTTCACTTCGGTGCCAAACCCCTGTGAACGGGTCTCCTTGTACATCTCCATGAGGGTCTTCACTTCCAGGTCTCGAAAACCATAGGAGACGCCATCATATCGCGCCAGATTGGAACTTGCCTCAGCCGTGGCAATAAGATAATAAACTGCGACACAATAATCTGTGCGCGGCAGCGACACTTCAGTAATTTCCGCCCCTGCATCCCTCAGCACGTCAATGCCGTGGGCCACTACCTCCCGAACCTCCGGGTCTAACCCTTCGCCAAAATATTCCCGGGGTACCCCCACCCGCATCCCTTGGAGACCTCCAATAAGGGAGGAGCTGTAATCAGACACCTCCTGCCTGGCTGATGTGGAATCCTTGGGATCATACCCACTAATGGCATTCATCATCAAGGCGCAATCAGTGACATCCCGGGTGAGAGGGCCAATCTGATCAAGGGAAGAGGCAAAGGCCACCAGACCATACCGGGAGACCAGACCATAGGTTGGTTTGATCCCCACAATACCACAAAGAGAAGCTGGCTGGCGAATGGAGCCGCCAGTATCAGAACCAAGAGAACCAGGACACTCCAGGGCCGCAACCGATGCGGCAGAACCACCGGAAGACCCCCCACTCACAAATCCCAGTTTCCACGGATTTTCAGGGACCCGAAAGGCACAATTCTCCGAGGTTGACCCCATGGCAAATTCATCCATGGCCACCTTACCAAGGATAACGGCACCTTGTCCCTTCAGCTTTTCGATAACAGTTGCATCGTAGGGAGGGACAAAATGTTCCAGCATCCGGGAGCCACAGGTGGTAACGATCCCCTTGGTGCAGAGCAAATCTTTTACGGAGAGTGGAATGCCACACAAGGGTTGTGCGTCACCACGAGCCCTAATCGTATCCGCCTCATCGGCTTGGACTAAGGCCTGTTCAGGAGTAACCACCAGAAAGGCCTTAACCTTATCATCAACAGCCTCGATACGTTCAAGACAACTTTGGGTTAATTCACGGGACGAGAGATTTCCTGCGGCCAATTGCCTGTTTGCTTGGGCAATGGTCAATTCATACGGATTCATCAATACCTCAAAAAATAATCGCTCTCAATAAAAACAGTTAAGGAGCCGTTACGAAATAACTTGTCTCTTTATGACTATTTCGTTACGGCTCCTTATGCCGTTTTCGCCATTAAGATATCCATGTTATTTCTTTACAACAGCTTATCTCCGAACAACCCCTAAATCTGTCGTTCACAAATAACCATAACATTGGAAATTCGTGCCGGCATAGGGACTGTCCAGTGATGATCTAAAAAGAACCGCTCATCCCCTAACAACCCCTAAATAATTCTCGGTACCACAAACGCCTCTCCATTCTGGCAAGGACCATTAGCCAATGCTTCTTTCCTGGTCAGCGAATCAGTCACCCTGTCTTCACGAAAGACATTGGACACAGAAAAAGCATGAGTCATTGCTGGTACCCCGGTGGTATCCAGCTCATCCAGTTTGGCCACATAGGAAAGAATGGTATCCAGTTGACCGGTCATGGTTTCCACCTCCTGTACACTCAGATTTAACCGGGACAAATGCGCCACCCTCTCAACTTCTTCTTTTGTTATCTTCATTTCCTTTCAACCTGAAGCCTTGATATTATAACGATACATTGAAGGTAAGCACAAAATCTTGAACAGCATGGGAGAAAACATCAACAGTTTCTTTATCAAACCGAGAACCAGAATGTAGTTGCAGTTCACAGAGAGCTTCATCCATGTTCAAATTTCGACGATAATTTCGCCTTGAAGTCATGGCATCATAACTATCCACCACAACAAGAATTTTGGTCAACTGATCCAGTTTTTCACCCTTCAAACCATCTGGATATCCTTTACCATCAATGCGCTCATGATGATGTCGGATAATAAACTGCTCCCGCTCCATGAACCCCAATGGTTGAATAATATTAGCACCAACAACAGGATGTTTTCTGATAAGTATCCACTCGTCATCGGTTAATTTCCCAGGCTTTTGAATACAGGAGAGGTCTATCACCAGTTTGCCAATATCGTGAAACTGCGCCGCCCGCCGCAATACTACCAGTTCTTTTTCTGGTAAATTCATAGCAATACCAAGCATTAATGCATACTCTGTCACTCGCTTGGTATGACCGGCAGTATATAAATCCTTCTCCTCCATGGCGTTCTGGAGACTACTCATCAACTGGACCGTTGCATTCTCCAGACTATGACTATACGTGAGCAAAAGCCTGTTCGTCTCTTCCAGTTCCTTAGTCTTGCTCCGAACTTCCTCTTCCAAGGAAATCTTATATTGTCTTTCCCGAAGAATAAATGATCTTTTTTCTATGGCACGCCGGATCTTGACATTAAACATATCAAGATCTTCAATAGGTTTAGTTAAAAAATCATATCCTCCAAGATTAATCGCTTGCACCACATATTCCATGGAACCAGCGCCAGTCAAAAACAACACTGGAATATCATACTGACGGGAGTTCAAAACCTTAATGGTTTCAAAACCTCCCATGTCCGGCATATTAATATCAAGAATGATCACATCATAGGAATCATCAATCAGTTCAAGAACGTCTCTGCCATCGACAACAGTATTCACTATATGACCAAACATCTCCAGTACCGTAGACACAGTAGTCCGAACCGTGACATCGTCATCTGCAAGTAATATTTTTGCCTTTTTTTCTTCCAAACCAATTCCTCTCGAAGGTTTAACTAAAACAACTGTATCTTTTATACGGCAAGAATGGCATAATAAGCCGTAACAAAATGGCCAAGAATGTCACGGCTGTTTCGTAACGGTTCCTAAAATTCAAGCTACAAAAACATTGTCGCAGAGCTTACATTTTCCAATATTTTTTTGCAACCTCCCATGCTTGGAGAATAGCCGGATGAGATGATTTTTCCCGACTCAGATACGTAGCAGTATCATCATCCAAATTGGTTGGGTAACCAGTCTCAAGCATATGACCATACAATTCCCCCAGAACAGCCAGGATACCATCTCGCTGCCCGTCAAGATTATATCCTCCCTCCAAGGTAAGCAACAAACGCCCGTCACATACCTCTTCGGCCAACCGGATAAGGGTTCTGGTCAAATAGGCAAATCCTGGTGCAGTCACCTCCATGGTCCCCAGGGGATCACCGCGACAAATATCAAATCCGGCAGAGACAAGAATGAGTTGCGGTTTATATTCACGACCAATGGGAACCACCAAATCATCAAAGATAGTAGCATAATCCACATCTCCCTGATATCCAGGTAAAGGAACATTAATCGTAAACCCCTCTCCCTTGCCCCTGCCGGTTTCTTTCAGTGAACCAGTCCCGGGAAAATAGGGATACTGATGCGTGGAGAGATAGAGAACTTTTTCACTCTCATAAAACGAATGCTGGGTTCCATTTCCATGATGCAAATCCCAATCAACGATCATCACTCTTTCCAGACCAAGAATCTGTATGGCATAATGGGCGGCAATAGCCACATTGTTAAACAGACAAAACCCCATGGACTGGTTTCTTTCCGCATGATGACCAGGAGGACGCACAAGGGCAAAACCATTATCAATCTCACCAGCCATTAACAGATCAACCCCTTTAATTAGGGCACCCACCGCAAGACAGGCGGCAGCATAGGAATCTGGTGAGGTATGCGTGTCAGAGTCAAGAGCATCAAATATCTTACCAGCGGTCTCGGAAACCCTTGCGATAAGGGCTTCTGAATGATTCAAACCGATAATTGCATGGGAGGCCGGATTAAATTTTGGTTCAAAAAAACAGCCAGATAATGGCTTGCCATCAAGAATTTTATAAATACCCTTTAATCGCTCCGGCGACTCCACATGATCAAAACCAGGGTCGTGATCTAAAAAAAGAGGATCTCTGAATACTGCTGTTTTTCGCATATCCCTCCTGCCGATACAAAATTCCTATCGGATCACTTGAATCATTCTTTTTTCAGTAACAACCAGATCCAGAAGCTCATCATGAGCCTGTAAGGACAACCTGTCAACTACCTGAAAATCAAATGCCAAACCAATTCGTATGGCATTTGGCGCATCACAGGCCATGAAACGGTCATAATACCCACCGCCATAACCCAATCTGCCTCCTCTCTCATCAAAAACAGATCCAGGCAGAATAATTGTCTCTATGTCGCTACTGGCTATCAAGCGACTCTTTCTGATCTCCACTCGTGGCTCCGGAATGGAACAATAACCAGGCACAAGATCTTTTTCCAAATCAGTAATTTCCACCGACAGCAATCTCTTCTCAGTGACTAAAGTGACTGGAACCACAACCCGTTTGTCTCTCTTGAGAAGCTCAGCAATAAGAAAATGGGTCTCGACCTCAGAGCGAAAATCAACATAAACAAAAAGTATTTCCCTGGTTGCAATCTCGTCAAGGAGAAGAATTTTTTGGGCAATCTCACGACTCATGGCCTGGCGATCCTGCAGAGGCAATCCATCACGGGCAACAAGAGTCTTTTTTCGTAGAACAGAAGAGTCGTACAAGAATATACCTTTTTCAAAAAAAAAATCGCAACCCCATATTCACACTGGAGTTGCGATTAAAATAAATCGTTTTATGACAATAACATCATCACATGGGCACGATCAGTTTATTGGTTTCTTCATTCCAGGTTACCACCAGATACCAGATCATCATAATGGCAGCGATAAAAAACAAGGTGCCGCCATACCCCATAACATCTGGCAGATATACTTTAGAACCAAGAACACCTTTACCCTCAAAATCATTGGCCTTAAACCAGGCAGTCATGATCGAATTGGAAATAGCAAAGAAAGGAACAACCATCATTAATTTTACCTGTCCTTCCCCTACACGCCACAACGTACCAGAGCCACATCCACCGGCAAGCATAGCGCCCAGACCAAAGATAAAACCACCAACAACCGAACCCCAACCAAAGGTGCCACGCACATAATTAGCAGGATCAAGAACTGCAACACCGCCAGACCGCAGCGGAACAGAGTATTTCAAAACAGCTGCACCAATGGCCACAATAAGAATGGAAAGGGCCACAGATTTTGCAAGGGTACAATCGCCAGTCATATGCGGCTCACGAAACCCCTGGACCATACACCAACGACCTCGCTGCATGGCATATCCCAATGCTGCAGCAATAAGAATAACCCCACTCAATGTCGCCATATACCCATTCTCAGTATGTCCGGCAAAACTGTACGCCCCCCAGAAAATCCCTACTATGCCAGCAACACCAAGTAAATAAGTAAGGGGGCCAGGCAACTCAATTGTTGCAGAACCACCATCACCCCACGTAATATACTCCATTTCCATATACAGCATTTTCAGGCCTACAAGAACTCCTGCCACCAGACCTATCCACATGGTAAAACCATTTGCCGCAAGATTGCCAATGGCATTGTACATACCACCTACATTACAACCACCCGCCAATGCTGATCCAACCCCCATAAACGTTCCGGCAATAACAGCCTTAACCATCTCCCGGTAAGGAGGAATCCGAAAAGCAAAATCTTTCCCAAGACAAGCGGAAATAAAAGCACCCGCTATAAAACCAATACCAATTACTGAACCGGAATCCTGCAAAATCGACTTGGGGGCCTGTCCATAATAACTAAAAACGCCGGAACTAGATCCTGAAAGACTGGTTATTCCGTACATAATCCAGTCACCCCAGTTTCTAACAGCCCCAACGGCACCCCAAGGCCTCCACCACGCCATAATCATGACAGAGAAAAAGGCAACTAAAACACCTGTTACCGTGGCGTTCCACTCTGACTGACACAGGGTTTTGTAAAGCTCTTTGACTTTACTCCCCATCACATTCTCCTCACTCATGTCCCCCCCTTTTTTTATCAAAAAAATCACTTAAAACGCAATTGATCTTAAAACAAAAATTTCTTTACCCTTGCAGACAACTTTTGTCAAGTATTGAAGAGAGTAAAGAAACTGGTTTTTATATATTGAATTGATTATTTTTTTTATAAAAACATATTGTTACCAACTTTAATAAGACTTGAATAGTCATTCATTTTGCCCTTGACAGATACTCTTTGCTAAAGTATAGGTCACATTTATTGATTTATTGATTATTCAGGTTAATAATGATCCCTGAATATGCATTTTTTATTTCAGGTATGAAAAATTTCATACCTACTTTCAATATTTTTTTAGGAGGAAAATAGAATGAGTGACATCAAGGTTGCCCCAGACGGACTGGCAATAGCAGCTACACTTGACACAAAAGGATTGAGTTGTCCAATGCCCCTGCTCCGTACCAAAAAAGAGATTGGGAAAATTAAATCTGGTGAAATCCTGCAAATTGACGGTACTGATCCCGGTTCCCGTAATGATATTCCAGGCTGGTGTGCCCGTGGAGGACATGAATACCTGGGCGAGAAAGAACAATCTGGTTATATCAGCTTCTATGTAAAAAAAGGGTGATTTTTCCATTTTCGCATTTTTCCTAACGGAGGATAGAGCCAATGTCTGCTGATCCAAACAAACTTGCTATTTTTGTAACCTCACCGCAACATATGCGGCACGTCATAGGTCTTGCCAATGCCGCTGAAAAAGCTGGAAAAAAACCTATGATTTTCTTTACCTACAAATCTGTTCATCTCACCAAAGACCCTCGTTTTAAAGTCTTGGCAGATAAGTGCGGAGAAGAAAACATAGCTATCTGTGCTGATAGTTATACTTGTGAAGGATATGATTCAGCCGCTGATATTCCGGCTGGATTATCGGGTAAACAAATGAGAACCCAGGCTTTCCATGGCGCTCTGCTTGACGAGTGCGGCAAGTACATCGTTTTATAAGGAGTATAAAAGAATGGAATCATTAAAAGTATATATTCTGATCGCTAACCGTATGTACAATGACGGTGTTCGCTCTGGTCTGGGATTAGCTGTTGAAAATCATTACGCCTTTCCAGTTATAATGAACGGAGAGTTTCCTTCTTTTTCCACTTACATGAGCGAGAATATTGCCTGGGTGAAGGATATGGAAGGACAGGTTTATTCCTGCGGCGCTCCAGCTCCTGATGCTTGTGTGGATGAAGAGGGCGACAAACTGATCGCTGAACTTACTCTGGAAGAGTTGGGAGAGGCTATGCGGGATGCTGATTTTATTATCCCCTACGGTCTGTCTAAACAAACCAATGAGCCACCACCTGCCTGTGCTGAATAACTAAGGAGCTATATATGAAAATCTTACAAGTATATCGTTCAGAACCCAATAACGATGTAAAAACACTGGTTGGAATATTAAACAGAGACCGTGATGCAGATGAATTCAATCTGAATGTTGAAAATCCAGACTACGATATGTTGGTTTCTAAAATATTTGCTGCTGATAAGACTGTTTGTTGGTGGTAATTTTAGAATAATTATTTTACAGATTTTAAATAAAAAAAGCTCTGTATCTTGAATAAGATACAGAGCTTTTTTTATTGTTAAGTAGATTTTCCTCAAGAAGTTTCAACATCATGGAATAATAGAGAAAAGAAGTAATATTTTGTGTATAATGTGCAAGCAATTTCCAACAAACCCTATAAAAGGCTTGCACATGATTCGATACACGAGTGAACGTCAGTTATCCTTGGACGGTTTTATCCTGCCATTTGGTGGAAAGTTAAATCCGACAAATCGCTGGGTAAAGCTGAGCGGTACAATACCTTGGGATGACCTTGTTAAAGGCTACCATAAAAAGATGAATGCAGATCAGTGTCGTCCTGCAAAGAATGGACGGCTAGTGATCGGCTCAGTAATCATCAAGCATAAGTTGAATCTGAGTGATGATGAAACGGTTCTACAGATCCAGGAAAATCCGTATCTTCAATATTTTGTAGGGTTTTCCCGTTATCAGGAGAAGCCACCGTTTGTTCCGAGCCTCTTTGTTGAGATTCGTCGTCGTATGGGCAGTGAAGTCTTTGATGCTTTTGAGCAGGTGATCCTTGCCAGGCTTGACGAGTCGCGTAAAAGGAAGGTTCCCAACCAAAAACCACCTGTTGATCCTGGTGCTGAATCCGGTTCATCAAATCGAAGGGATGGCAACAACAAACCTTGTCAAAGCGCTCTGGAGAAGACGTCAAAGACTGAGTCCGATATGGCCACTGAGCCTGCTGCTGACCACAAAGGGAAGCTTATCATTGATGCAAATGTAGCCAAACAGGTCATTGTATGAGAAGTATAACCTGTATAAAGTGCCAACAATAGCAGTTTATCTCGCGGTGAAGAACATCGGAAAGCCGTGGGCGGGAGAACTGCTCACATGTTTTGATGAGGGGTGTCAAGCGGCATTGAAAATTGACCCACCATCGGCGTCCAAAATTGACCCACCTCAGGCAGTGTTTTTCAGTTATTGATTCTTGATCTAATTCTCCAGCTTTCGTTGCCTGTTTCGATTATTTCGCAGTAATGTGTAACCCTGTCCAGAAGGGCAGTGGTCATTTTGCCATCGCCGAACACCTGCGGCCATTCCCCAAAGGTCAGGTTGGTCGTGATGATCAGCGATGTTCGCTCGTAGAGCTTCGAGATAAGGTGGAACAGGAGTTGTCCGCCACTCTTGGAGAACGGCAGGTAGCCCAGTTCATCGAGCATGACCAGATCATGTCTGCCCAAGTGTTCCACCAATCGTCCGCTCCGGTTATTGAGCTTCTCCTGTTCCAGTTGGTTCACCAGGTCGAGTACGTTGTAAAACCTGGCTTTCCTGCCATTTCTGATGCTTTGTCTGGCGATGGCAATGGCCAGATGCGTTTTGCCGGTGCCGGTGCCGCCAACCATGATGACGTTGGTGTGATCAGCGAGAAAGTTGCCCCCATAGAGAGTGCGTACCTGCATCTCGCTGACCGGCGTGGCCATGAAGTCAAACCGGTCCAAGTCCTTGTCTGCCGGGAACTTCGCCAGACCCATTCGATAGCGGATACTTCTGACCTGCCGCTCTGCTAGTTCCGCCTCCAGCAGATCACAGAGAATCTTATCGGGTGTCGACCGGCTTTTGATGCCTGAGGCCAGAATCTCGTCAAAAGAAGCCTTCATCCCATACAGTCCAAGGCTGCCGATTGCTTCCATCATTCGCTCACGCAGTACCATAAGAATCTCCGGAGAGCAGCTGGTCGTAGCGGCAACAGTCCACCACTGGGATTATCTTGAGCAGTGGTAATTGTGATGATAGCGGTAACGGTTCCGGCGACGGTTCCATGTCGTGTGCCCGGGACAAAATGTTGAGGATGACGTCACTGCTGACGGTTTTGTCATCTACAACTTGGGCGCAGACAGCGGCCACCGACTCCAAGCCATAGCGGCTTACCACAGACAGGATGCTGACAAACTGGCGGTCGCCACCAGTGCGATCTTCCAGGATTCTTCTGACTTTGACCATTGCTTCAGGTAGAGCCCATTGCTTGAAAGGGGCGCCGTCTCGCAAGGCCCCCGGTTTCTTTTCCAGAACGGCCAGATAATGCCATGGATCGTAGATGACCTTATCACGACCGAGATGACGACGGTGGCTGCCAACCACAGTGCCGTCCATCACCATGACGATCCGGTCTGCATATGCCCGTACCGACACCGTCTTGCCGACCGCCATGGCATCTACGCTGTAGCGGTTGCGATCAAAGCTGATCAACAGTTGCAGTAACACACGGCTGACGTTTTCATGGTAGCCGTCGAACGGTGAGGCCGGAAGGGCCAGCAGTTTATCCTTCTCCTCGGCAAAGACCTGGGCGACGGTTTGGTCCTTGCGCTCGGGATGTTTTGCGGTGGCAGCATGATTACGGCATTCCTGCGCCAACCATTCATTTAGTTCTTCCAGGGAGGCAAAACGACGGCGCTTGGCAAAGAAGCGCTTTCTGACCACACCGACCTGATTCTCCACCTGGCCTTTCTCCCAACCGGCTGCGGGAGTACAGGCAACCAGATCAAACAGATAGTGGGAGGCCAGATTCTGGAACCGGCGGTTGAATACCCTGTCCTTGCCTAGTAGCACCTTGGTGACCACCGTTTTCAGGTTGTCGTAAATACCCCGGTAGCAGACGCCGCCAAAAAACTCGAAGGCACGAATATGGGCATCAAGCACCATCTCCAGGGTCTCACGAGTATAGGCAATACAGAATGGCTTGCGGGGAATTGGGCGATTTTAACTACCATCTGAACCCCACCCAATTCTACCTGCTCATAACTTCAGTCGAACTGGAAAGCGTCACCGGGGGCATATTCAAGAGGGACGTAGGCTTTGACTAAAGCCGTACCGAGCGCTCTTTTCCTGATACCCACATAATGCGACGGACGGCATCGTAGCCACCTTCGTATCCTTCTCGCTGCAGTTGCTCAAACAAGAGCTGAGCACTCCGGCGGTGACGGATCGGTTTATCGCTATCCTCCTGCAAAAGGTCAGACAAGCGTTCGATAAAGGTGCCAAGCTTGGGATGAGGTTGGGCGGTACGTTCGTACTTCTGGTCGGTTATACCACTCCGGATGATATTTCTGACGATATTGCGGGAAAGGTTCAGGTCGCGGCTTATCTCACGAATTCCTTTCCCGTCTCTAAAATGGCCCTGACGAACTTTACGGATAGTTTCCACGTTCAGCATCTCCTTTTAATTCTCCTCCCTCTGGTTGATTTCAGAGAGGATAGAGCATGAGCTGAGGTGGGTCAATTTTCAATGCCGATTGACAGCCAGAATCGATCATCTGGATTGGGATGCATTCAACGAAAGCCTGGATCTAAAAGCTCAGGTTGAGAGCTACAAAGCCCGATATGGTTATTACCCTGAGGTTGTTCTTGCTGACGCCAGAGACAATAGAAACTACCTGAAAAGCAAAGGGATCAGGTATGGGGGAAAACCGCTGGGACGTCCCAAGAAACAAACTGAATTGAATGTGGAAGAGCTCCGGAGAGCAAAGGCACAGCGAAAACGAGATGCCCTGGATCGTATTCCCATCGAAGGGAAGTTCGGTCAGGGCAAGAACGGGTATCGGCTCAATTATATCCGTGCCAGGACAGTAAAGACAGCCGAAGCATGGATCAGAACCATCTTCCTGGTGATGAACCTGCTGATTTTAAGCAGGAATTTGTGCGCTCGGAGAATGGAGGCTGTAAAGTCCAGCTTCTTACGATATCTTTCAGATCAATTCTCGTTGCTGAGGTTAGACATAATGGCTGTCAGTTAAAAGCAAAAGACCTGCCCCTTGCAAACATGGGTTATGCTGTAGATGAGCAATTCACTACGGCGCAGAGCCATAACCAAGGAGGCAGGTCATGAAAAAGAATACCATATTTGTCGGGC
>JAPLJF010000033.1 GCA_026388715.1 Deltaproteobacteria bacterium | reverse complement strand
GCGAGAAGTTATGTAGCTGTAAGCTTTTCCCGCACAGACTGGACATATGAATCCATCTGGCCATCTCACTCGGGTTAAAGCCTCGGCACAAGATTCTTCGGTACCAAATCGACGTTGCCATTCTATAAGAGAGAGTTCTGGTATCTTCATAACGAAACCTCCTTTATTTGCTTGGTTTCTTGGTCTTGTTAAGAAGATAATCACTCAACTGAAAATAGGGCAGAGCCATATTTCTTTATGGCCCTTTATGCCGTTCATGACATAACAATGAACTCATTATTTTTGAACGACGGCCTTCTGAGCCAGGAGCCGGTCCAGTTGGTTGGCAAATGATTGCCGATTTTTTTGGGTCAGTTGAGCCGGGCCGCCTGTGTTGATGCCAGAATCCCGCAGTTCGGTCATGAAATTCCGGGCAGAGAGCCGTTCGGCGATATTTTCTTCCTGCAACATCTCACCCCGCTGATTGAGCACCAGGCAGCCCTTGCCGACCACCGCCGAGGCCAGGGGGATATCATCGGTGATAATCAGATCACCAGGCTGCGCCAGGGCAATGATCCGGGCATCCGCGGCATTGAGCCCTGATCTGACCTGGATCCTTTTGATATACGAGGATTCCGGAATCATCAGCGGACGATCCGCCACCAGGGTCATCAGGGTTCGGGTCCTTTCCGCGGCCCGGTACAGGATATCCTTGATGATTCCATGACAGGAATCGGCGTCCACCAGAATATGCATTTATAAGTTTTCTGACAAGAGAAGTTGATGGTTGTGACTATTAGAGCCCTAACCATTTCATTACGGATCCTTCTAACGTTCTTGCCGTACAACTGAAACAGTTATTGTATGCCAACGGCTTATTGCATGAGGAAGGGGATGGGGTCAATAAAATAAACATTGGCATTTCCCGTCATGTTTTTCCAGTTGAGCCCTTCCACTTGCTGATCTTCCTGGATCCAGGCACAACTGATATGCAGATGGGCAGGGACAGGAGTTGTGCCGGGAGGAGGGCTTATTCTTCCCACTATTTGCCCCTTGTTGATGACGGCGGGACAACTCAGATCAGCACTGGATTGGACGTGGCCATAAATCGTGTGAAGAACAGCGTTTCCCTGCCGGATCTCCGGATGTCGAATATAGAGGGTTTCTCCCAAAAAATCACGATGAAAATGAACCAGCTGTCCTGACAGTATCGCCGGGATCAGCATCTGCGGCAGGACATTCTTTACTCCCGTCTCAACATCCTGCATGAGATACAGATCAATACCTTCATGGGGATGCGGCCGCATGCTTTTTGATCTCCACCATTGCTTGGCATCATTGAACAACATGCCTGGCAGAAAGAGAAAATGCGCGACCTGATCCAGTTGATTCAATTTTACAAACAGCCGGAAAAACGAGTCTGGTGGCAATTCAGCGATGCCCTGCCTTGCGGGGAGGATCGGCACGGTTATTCACCCAAAAAAGATGCCGAAAGGTACTCACGGTTCATGCGGGCAATATGGCGGATGGAGATTGCTTTGGGACACACCGCCTCACATTCCCTTTCATTGGAGCAGTTGCCAAACCCCTCCTTGTCCATGGCCATCACCATAGCCAGAGCCCGTTCCTTACGCTCCGGCTGGCCCTGGGGCAGCAGGCTCAGTTGCGAGATCCTGGCGCCGGTGAAGAGCATGGCCGCCCCGTTGGGACAACTGGCAACGCAGGCCCCGCAGCCGATGCAGGCCGCTGCGTCCATGGCCAGTTCTGCGGTCGGCGAGGGGATGGCGATGGTGTTGGCCTCGGGTGCGCCGCCAGTATTGATGGAGATATAGCCACCTGCCTGGATGATCCGGTCAAGGGCCGAACGGTCGATCACCAGATCTCTTTTCACCGGAAAGGCCCGGGAGCGAAACGGCTCAATGACCAGGGTGTCGCCGCTGTTAAAATGGCGCATGTGCAGCTGGCAGAGGGTGGTTTCTGATTGCGGGCCATGGGCGATCCCGTTCACCATGGCACCGCACATCCCGCAGATACCTTCCCGGCAATCATGATCAAAGGCCACCGGTTCCTGGCCCTGCAGGGTCAGATTTTCATTGAGAAGGTCCAGCATCTCAAGAAATGACATGGCGGTGGAGATATTTTTCAGGGTGTAGGTCTCAAAATCACCAGGGGCATCGCTGTTTTTCTGACGCCAGATCTGGAGGGTAAGGTCAATGGTTTGCATGGGGAATTGTTCCAGTTACCAATTAGGTATAGCTCCTCTGGCTGAGGTTGATGTTTTCAAAGAGCAGTGGCTCCTTATGCATTATCGGTGGTTCTTCTTCGCCTCTGTATTCCCAGACTGAGACATGGGCGTAATGGTCATCGTCACGTTTGGCCTCATGTTCTGCGGTCCGACTTTCTTCCCGCAGGTGGCAGCCGCAGGATTCAACGCGAGTCAGGGCGTCACGGACCATGATCTCGGCGCATTCGAGAAAATCGGCGACCCGCCCGGCCCGTTCCAGTGACTGGTTCAGTTCATTCCCGGTGCCGGGGACGCAGACCTGGCTCCAGAATGCCTCGCGGAGATCAGGAAGTCTGGTCAAGGCCTGTTCAAGACCAATCCTGTTTCTCGTTATCCCGCAATGTTCCCACAGCAGGCGGCCAAGTTCCCGGTGAATGGTGTCCACCGTCACCTTTTTACCGGTTATTCTGTTGTTATTATGCAGCAGCCGCTGGGTCCGATCGTGGCATTTCATCTGGGCTTCAAGAAATCCCACATGCTGGGGGGTGACATAGTCAAGGGGGGTGGTGCTGAGATAGTGGGCAATACTGGTGCCGATAATAAAATAGCCGTCGGCAAGCCCCTGCATCAGGGCGCTGGCGCCAAGGCGGTTGGCGCCATGATCCGAGAAGTTGCATTCCCCTATGGCAAAGAGGCCGGGGATGGTGGTCATCAAGTTGTAATCAACCCACATTCCGCCCATGGTGTAATGGACGGCAGGGGCGATCATCATCGGCTCCTGCAGGGGGTCGCGGGTGGTGATTTTCTCATACATCTGGAGCAGATTGCCATATTTTTTGAGAATGACGGCCGCGCCGTCCCGCTCGATGGCGGAGCTGAAATCAAGATAGACACCAAGTCCTGTTTCTCCCACTCCCTTTCCGGCATCGCAGTGTTCCTTGGTGTTTCTTGAGGCCACGTCCTGGGGCACCAGATTGCCGAAGCGGGGGTACTTCTCCTCCAGATAATAGTCCCGTTCATTTTCCGGGATGGAGGCCGGGTCGCGCCGGTCGCCCACGATTTTGGGAATCCAGATCCGGCCGTCATTGCGCAGACTCTCACTCATGAGGGTGAGCTTGGACTGGTAAGTGCCCTGTGCCGGGATACAGGTGGGGTGGATCTGGACAAAGCAGGGATTGGCAAAACCGGCCCCGGCCTTCCAGGCGCGCAGGATGGCCGTCGCATTGGAGGCCCTGGCATTGGTGGAGAGGAAGTAGGCATTGCCATAGCCGCCGGTGGCGAGGATGACCGCATCCGCAGGATGATTTTCCAGGTCGCCGTTGATCAGGTTGCGGGTGACAATGCCGCGGGCGCAGCCATCAATCACCACCAACTCAAGCATTTCGCGCCGGGTCATCATGGTCAACCGGCCGGTCTTGATCTGGCGGGAGAGGGCGCCGTAAGCCCCGAACAGCAGTTGCTGGCCGGTCTGGCCGCGGGCGTAAAAGGTGCGGGAGACCTGGGCGCCGCCAAAGGAGCGGTTGGCAAGCGTTCCGCCATACTCCCGGGCAAAGGGCACCCCCTGGGCCACGCACTGATCGATGATGCCGTTGCTGATCTGGGCCAGCCGGTAGACATTGGCCTCACGGGAACGGAAATCGCCGCCCTTGATAGTGTCATGGAAGAGGCGGAGGACGGAGTCGCCGTCATTCTGGTAATTCTTGGCCGCATTGATGCCGCCCTGGGCGGCAATGGAATGGGCGCGCCGCGGACTGTCCTGGATGCAGAAGGCACTCACCTGATACCCTTGTTCGGCAAGGGTTGCGGCGGCGGAGGCCCCGGCTAAGCCCGTACCGACCACAATGATCTTGAACTTGCGCCGGTTGGCCGGGCTGACCAGACCACTGGCAAAACGGTGATTGTCCCATTTCTGGGCCAGAGGGCCGGGCGGGATGTGGGCGCGAAGTTCCATGGTTGTTCAGGACTGGAAGGGGTTAGAGGCTCTCAAAGATCCACCCCGCAGACCAGAAGTAGGGGGATGCCGCCAGCCACTATCAGAAAAAAGATGGGGAGGATGGTGGTCATCCTGGCGATGAACACAGTGAAGCGGGGATGACTCAGGCCCAGGGTCTGGAGCAGGGACCAGATGCCGTGATGGATATGCATCGCCAGCACCGTAAACGAGAAGATATAGAGAAGGCCGTAGGCGGGGCTGCGAAGCAGGGTGACAACAGTTTTGGCGACTGGAACGTCCTGCGGGCCAAAGGAAAAGCCAAAGATGTGGATAATGATAAAAGACAGGATTAAAAGGCCGGTGTAGGGCATGGTGCGCGCGGCGAGGGGCAAGGATTCTCTGATGCCATGGGCGTGAGCGGCCAGGGAATGAGTGGCGACCCTGACCGATATCCTGTAGGGGTTTGGTCGTGCCTTCCGGTTCTGGTAGAAGAGGAACAGGCCGGTGGAAATATGGATCATGAAGAGAAGCAAAAGTCCAATTCTGAAGAGGCTTAAAAAAAGCATGTGACTGTGCAGTTGTTCGGCGTAGCTCTGAAAAGCCGTGCTACCCAAGTACAGAGTGGCAATGCCGGCGATATGACTGCCGAGAAAGAGAAGCAGCAACAGGCCGCTTACGGCCATGAGCCATTTTTTACCAATGGAAGAGGTGAGAAATCTGACAAACCACATGGATACTTATCCTGTATGGAAGATGATCAAAAAAGATGAAAAATCTTCGCAAAGGATAAATGAAAACCAGAAAAAAAAGTATATTTCTTTTGTCGTTGTGGGATTTTCTTGGGTTAGTGTACTATTTTTTTTTCTGTAAATTTGAATGAGGCCTGGCAGGAGCAGGCCACTGCTTAGCCTTTCGGGATCAATCTAAACACAACCAACCGAAAGGAGAAAACAATGACCTGCCAGAGCGTGCCCACCTTGATCTGGCAATGGAACTGTTGAGGCATTGCCAGATCGAATCTGACCTTATGGCCTGACCAGCTTCCGGGATGCACAGGGTTTATCTCCTTTCATCATTCTCCTTGCAAATCATAGTGATGCCTCTCATCCCTGTAATAGTAATGTCTCTCATCCCTGTTGCTGTCATATCTTCCATCCCTGTAATATCTTCCATCTCCGTCATATCTTCCATCCCTGTCATAATCGGTATATCCTGCATAACATCCGCCAAGAGATACAAGCATTGTCACCAATACCATTCCCAACATAATGATTTTCTTCATTTCATCCTCCTTTGTTCCTGTTTGCTGTTCTGATTAGAGAACGGAGAAACGGCCAACAATCACCTTGAACTGCCTGGTTCTCCTTCTTCCAAAATGTATAAGTGACAAGGATGGCAGCCATGAGGCGCTAAATAGAAATATTGGTGTCAGTGTGTGTTTCTCTTATTTGTAGCAAAATTTGTGCCAGGTCCCAAGCGCTCAGCATCATATCATCCATCGTACTGATTTTTGAGAATAATTATCTGAGAAGGTATTTGCGGAACGGTCATCATCAACTATGCAAAAATGGTCATATTCAACCGATGGTCATATGTGACTCATTTCCCGTTTTTTTTATATTACTGGCTGACAAGGTTGCACGTCGGTTTGCATGAGTCATCGTTTCACGATAATGACCTTGCCTTCGACTTGTGGCACGTGTTAGAAGTATTCCTTGTACATATCCCCTGAGTATCAACCCGGAGATTTATGCAAAACCAGGCAAGGACACCAGATAATATCCTCGCTGATGCGGATGGCGAGGTGCTTGACCTCGTGGATCTGCAATAACCCCCTGTGAGTGGATTACCTTACTTATGTTTGACGTGGCTCCCATTCACCCAGTAGGAACGGACGAACAAGGTCAAGATCATTACTATAAAGCACTTTAACAGCAGACAGCAGGTCTTTCTTGCTTTTGTTTTATCGCACTACGTCAGCATCGGCGTCGAAGAACTCGACCAGGCCAAGCTGACGCCGCTGCTGCGGCTGAAATATCATGATTCGATCACCGATGCCGTGGCGGATCTGGGCCAGCCGGAAGAGATCGGTCATGCGTTCGCTGGCTTTCAGCAGTACCTTTACCAGCAACAGGGAGTTGCATGACAAACTCTATTTTAGAAATCAAAAAAATGTAGGAGCGCAGGGAGTAATGGTCAAATCTTCACCTTTGAAAACAGCGATGGTTTTTGTTTTGATCATTATTGTCGTTGTGAGCTTGTCAATACTGTCCAATCGAATCTGGGGCGGTAAGCATGAGCAGGTCCAGGAGGTTAACAAGCCAATAATAGAACAGGAAATGACCGTTGCCCAGTTCGGTCGAGCCAATGAATTGTCAAATCCGGTTCTGAAAGAGCTCTTTGAGCTGAAATCGAAGACCGATCTGGAAAAGAAACTCAATGAATACGGCACGCCGGATCAAATTTCTGCCAGGGTGGTGAAGAAACTGGCCTTAGCCTCAGAACATGGCAGCAAAAACTGGCTTAAAATCCCGCTAAAGTTTGGACTTTGGTTTGCCTTTTTGGCCACGACCTTCATACTCCTGAAAAAACGGAAAGTTGGGCCGAGACTCAGAAGCTCGCTGCTTTTTGTCTCTCTTTTACTGTTCGGGGTAATACTGGGATCGGATCCCAACCCGATGGGAACCATAAAGGATGCCATTCATCTCTATGGCACCACCCGTGCCATTTTCCCGCCGCGACTGATTGCCCTGGCCATTTTTCTGGTCCTGGTGTTTCTTGCCAATAAGTATATCTGTGCTTGGGGCTGTCAGGCCGGCACTCTGCAGGATTTGATCTTCCACATTAATCGCACGGATAAACAGAAGGCTATTATTGGCAGGCAAATCAAATTACCTTTTGTCCTGACCAATAGCGTTCGCTTCCTGTTTCTTGGCGTGTTTACCCTGGTTGTTTTTGCGTGGGGGATTGATATCATTGAGCCGGTTGACCCTTTTAAAATCTATAAACCGATGTATCTCGGGTTTTCCGGTGGCATCTCCCTTGTGGCTCTGCTCTTGGCGAGCCTGTTCATGTATAGGCCCTGGTGCCACCTTTTCTGCCCCTTCGGCCTTGCGGGCTGGCTTGTGGAAAGAACAAGTCTTGTGAGGATAAGTGTCGACTATGAAACGTGCATCGCCTGCCAGAAGTGTGCCACGGCCTGTCCTTCGACGGTAATGGATGCCATTTTGAGACAAAACAAACAAACAATACCAGATTGCTTTGGATGCTATACCTGCCGGGATGTGTGCCCGACAGATTCAATAAGCTTTTCCATCCGAAAAAGAACACTGCCGCCGGCGGATTTTTTTATCAAAGGGCCAAAGGACAAAAGTGTCAAATAATAAATGGCTGAATTCAGTGTCAAGCTGTCAAACCTGCCCATTTGTGTCCGTCCAGGTTCTTCATTGTTTGAAATAGTGAATCCGGAATGAGATCAGTGTTGTCAGGGGGAGTGATTCTTTCAGTGCTCTTTGGATTCACTCCGCTGCCGAAATCCCTTCCGCCGTCATATTGTTCCCGCATATCAGTGTTTGATGATGGCGAATGTCTGACAAGGGAAATGAGGTTTTTGTGTTTGAAAGATTCCAGATAAAATGGTATGAGCTTCCCATGTAATTGGTGGGGCTGTTATAGCCCCGTTTGATGTTTAATTATTTTCGGTGGAATGTATGAGTAGCCCTGATGGCTGTAGTGGCCCGACTGTGACTCAAACTGTAACTCAAAACGAAGACGAAGACCCTGGCGCGTGGTGTTGTAGTTGCGTGGCTGTTTTTACGAACCGTTCCCTCCTTTGATTATCTGAACGACGGTTCGCCTTCAGCCGCTTTCTCTGCTTGCGGCCTTATATGAGGTGAACCATGAAAATTCCTGCACTTGCCTTTATCAAGAGGGACCCAAAACCCCTCAAAAAAAATACTCGCGCCATTAACCACGACGAACGTGGTCTCATCGAGGTCTCTGTGCTTCCTCAACAGGAAGCACTGGCAAGACTTGAAGTTACTGGCCAGGGACTTAATGCGGAAGAAGCGGCTCGCCGTTTGGACGAATATGGTCTGAATGAACTGGCCTATGCCGAACGCCTGGGGTTCTGGGCCGATATCTTCCGCCGCCTGCGCAACCCCCTGAATATTCAATTGTTGCTGATTGCCGGCATCTCGGGGGCGATAGGGGAACTCAAATCGACGTTTATCGTCAGCGCCATGGTTGTTTTGAGTGTGGGCCTATCCTATATCCTCGACCGTCGTTCCGGCCAGGCCGTGGAGACGCTGGGCAAGCGTGTGCAGTCGCGCAGCATTGTGCTCCGGGGTGGCCTGAAGGCCGAGGTCGCAATCTCCGAGATTGTTCCTGGGGATATTGTTGTACTGCAGGCGGGCTCCATCGTCCCGGCTGATCTGCGGTTGCTCTCGGCCAAGGATTTCTTCGTCAGTGAGTCGGCTCTTACCGGAGAGTCCATGGCTGTGGAAAAGTCCGCTTCTGCCGTGATGTTTCACGGGCAAAACGCCACGGAATTGGCCAATATCTGCTTTTACGGCACCAATGTCACCAGCGGCACGGCGCATGGCCTGGTGATAAATACCGGGATGCGGACCGCCTTTGGGGCCATTTCTGAAAGCCTTGCCGGTCGAAGCGAGGAAACCAGTTTTGATCACGGCGTGCGCTCTTTCACTTGGCTCATGATCAAATTTATGATGGTCATGGTCGCGGCCGTGTTTTTCATTGTCGGACTGACCAAGGGAAATTGGACCGAGGCCCTGCTCTTCGGCCTGTCGATCGCCGTCGGGCTTACCCCGGAAATGCTGCCGATGATCGTCACCGTCAATCTGGCCAAGGGCGCGTTGACCATGGCCAAGAAGAAGGTTATCGTCAAGCGTCTTCCCTCCATCCAGAACCTTGGGGCCATCGATATCCTGTGCACGGATAAAACCGGCACCCTTACCCAGGATCGGGTTGTTCTCGAACGACATCTCGATATCACCGGCCACACCAGTGAAGATGTCCTGACCTACGCCTATCTGAACAGCTACTATCAGACAGGCCTGCGCAGCCTGATCGACCGTGCCGTGCTCGACTATGCCGTGCTGGACGCGGAGGCCAACTGCCGGCTGGTGGATGAGTTGCCTTTTGATTTTCAGCGGCGCCGCATGTCGGTGGTGGTCGACTACGACAGTGATCACGTCCTGATCTGCAAGGGTGCGGTCGAAGAGATTTACGAGTGCTGCAGTCACTACCAGATCGGGGATGAGGTCTTCCCCCTTATTCCCATGATTCGCGACAATCTCTTTGAGGAGGTGGACAGCCTCAATAAGGACGGGTTCCGCGTCCTGGGGGTTGCCTATCGGGAGTTTCCCCTGGCCAAGACGACCTTTGCCACCGCGGACGAGAGTGAACTGATTCTGCTGGGCTACATCGCCTTCTACGACCCGCCCAAGGTCTCGGCCCTGGAGGCTATCGGACAGTTGCTGGACGCCGGCGTCCGGGTCAAGGTGCTTACCGGCGACAATGCCCTGGTCACTCGGAAGGTCTGCCGTGACGTTGGTTTCACGGTTGAGAAGATTGTCACGGGTGCGGAGCTGGCTGCGCTGCCCGATCTTGATTTTAAACGGGTGATTGAAGAGGTGGACGTCTTTGTCAAGCTCAGCCCGGCGCAGAAGGAGCAGATCGTGCGGCAACTGCGCGGCAACGGTCATGTCGTAGGCTTCATGGGTGACGGCATCAATGATGCCCCGGCCCTCAAGGCCGCCGATGTTGGCATCTCCGTGGATTCCGCTGTTGACGTGGCCAAGGAGGCCGCGGATATCGTTCTTCTGGAAAAGAGCCTGCTGGTTCTTGAAGAGGGGATTATCGAGGGGCGGCGAGTTTTTGCCAACATCGATAAATATGTCCGGATGGGGGCGAGTTCCAACTTCGGGAATATGTTCAGCGTGATCGGGGCAAGTTACCTGTTTCCCTTCCTGCCGATGCAGCCGGTGCAGATCCTTGTCAATAATCTGCTCTATGATTTTTCTCAGACCGGCATCCCCACCGATAACGTTGATGAAGAGCTGATCACGAAGCCGCTGAAGTGGGACATCACCAATACCAAACGGTTTATGCTGTTTATCGGGCCGATCAGTTCCATTTTTGACTACGCCACCTATGCGCTGATGTGGTATTTCTTCGGTTGCCACCTTTTTAACGATCCAAACACCTCGGCGGCCTCCAAGGAAGGGATGGCCCAGCTCTTCCAGACCGGATGGTTTGTGGAATCTCTTTTGACCCAGACCTTGATCGTGCATATCATCAGGACCAAGCGGATTCCCTTTTTTGGCAGCCAGGCCTCCTTGCATTTGACAATAACCACGCTTGTCATCATGGCCGCCGCCGTGTGGCTTCCGTATTCGCCATTTGCCAAAGAGCTGAACATGGTGCCGTTGCCACCTGTATACTGGCTGTGGATTACCGCTTTTCTGCTTTGCTATGCGGTCCTGACTCATTATGTAAAAACGTGGTTTTATAATCGCTATGGAGGTGAATAACGATGGATAGCTTGCTGGATGCTTTGCAGGAAGGGCGCTTGATCGAGCTGCCTGACAACGATAAGATGGATGCCCTGCAGTTTCTCGCCCATATTATCGAGGCGATCCCGTCGCTGCCGGCAGGGACCGATGTGGCCGGGCTGATCCTGGCCAAGGAACAGACCAGCCAGACCTCGCTTGGCATGGGGTGGGCCTGCCCCGATGCCAGGGTGTCCTTCGATGAAGACCTGGTCTGCGTTGTCGGCTGGAGTCCGCAGGGCATTAATTACGGCGCTCCGGATGGAATTCCCGTGTCCATCATTGCCATGTACCTGGTGCCTGAGAATCAGCGCAATCATTACTTGCGCGAGGTCTCCTTACTGGCCAAGGCCCTGACCGTTTATCCTGGCGTTGAAGGATTGAGAGCGGCCAAGGGACTGAACGAAATCCGTGATCATCTGCTCGATCTCATCAGCTCGACCAAGGAAACCGTCGGACCGGACAGCCGGGCCAGGATGATCCGGCTCCAGGCCAGACCAACCCTGGAGGCATTGCCTGCCAGTGATATCTCGCATCTGATTGTCGAGCCGGTAACCCTGGTTGGCGGTCCAGGCGTCAAGCACATTGTGCTTACCCAAAACGCCGGCCTGGCGCAGAGCCTGGATGCCGCGGTCGGGCTGCTGGAGAAAATCGAAACCGATGGTGTCTTCCAGGCTGGCGCGTGGCGGGTTGCCAAACGGGGAAAGGTGGCCTATCAACACGGCAGGTTTACCTACGATTGCCTCGCCATAACAACTGCTGATAGCGGGAAGAAAGGGCTGCCGCTCGTAATATCCTGATCTCGTGCCCTTTGTTCATTGTGCTGATTTCCTCAAAATATCTTCCGTTGTTTGGTAGTTTCATCCCTCCAAGGATAACAACCTTGGGCCATCCTTGACCTGCGGATAGAATTACGGCTTGTATGACCTTCGTATTCTTGCCGATAAGTGCAGATTTTGAGCTTACTTATCGGCAAGAGAATCAACTCTGAACTCCAGACCTTCAGCTTTTAACTTTTTTATGAAAATTCGTGGGGTAATCTTTGATCTTGACGGCACCTTGCTCGATACCTTGGAAGATCTGGTTGATGCCGCCAATGCGACCCTGGCTCATTTCGGGTTTCCCGGTCATTCGCCTGCCGCCTATCGTTATTTTGTTGGTGATGGTCTCATGACCCTGATCGAGCGCATTGTCCCGGATAAAAATCGTTCTCAGCCTGAGATTGCCGCCTATATGGACACCTTTCTGCAATTGTATGGGCAGAGCTGGGATGTAAAGAGCAGGCCCTATGTGGGAATCATGGAGATGCTCCTGCAGTTGCGGCAGGCAGGATTGCAACTGGGAGTCCTGTCCAATAAACCGCATGCCTTTACCCGGCTCTGCGTTCAGCGGTTTTTTGCCGCAGACGCCTTTGACTTTGTCTTTGGGCAGCGGGACGATGTGCCCAGAAAGCCTGACCCGGCCGGAGCAAAAGAAATAGCCGACCTGATGCAGCTTCAACCCCAGCAGATCCTCTATGTGGGGGATACCGCCACCGACATGCAAACCGGTAACAGGGCAGGGATGTTGACGATGGGTGTCCTCTGGGGTTTTCGTGAGCGCCAGGAGCTGGAGGAAAGCCAAGCCGGAATAATAATTACTCATCCATTGGAGATTGTAAGTCATGTCAATAGCAACTGCTGATCTACTTGTTGCCCTGAATTATGCGTCGCCGCCAGTGGTGGGGGCCTTTATCGGCTATCTGACCAATATGGTTGCCATCAAAATGCTTTTTCGTCCCCTGCGTGCCTGGCGGATTTTTGGCATCCGGCTCCCTTTTACGCCAGGGGTCATCCCTTCCAAACGTGAGGAGCTGGCCATCAACATGGGAGAGATGGTGGGAGAGCACCTCCTGACCAGCAAGGAAATCGGTCAGGCCCTGGCCAATGAAGCGTTTCAGACCCACCTCTACGGGTTGATAGAAAGCAAGGGGAGCGCCTTGTTGCTCCAGGATCTTGGGCCGCTGCCAAGCCTGATCCCTAAAGGATATCAAATCTATTTTGATGTCGCGGTCAAGGCCGTCACTCATCAGGCTCAGGAGGGGATTCATACCTTTGTGGCCTCGTCCGCTTTTGCGGTCATTATGGAAACAGCCATTGATCGGCAGCTTGAGCGCCTTCTTGCCACTCGTCTTGCCACGATCTTCCCCGGCAGAGAACGGGAAGGTGGGTATGCCTTTATCGAGAAAAATATAGCCCGGATGCTGGCAAGTCCGGCCATGGAACAATGGCTCGAGACCTTTGTTCAGCAGAAGGTTTATGGGGCCCTCAGGCAGGAGAAGTCTCTTGCTGATATCCTCCCCGAGTCTTTGCAGGTATTTATTGTCGATATCATTGAAAAACAGACTCCGGCATTTCTGAGCCGGTTTGCGGTGGTTATAAATGAGCCCGAGATTCGGGATAAAATTGTGAAAGGGGTGCGGGCAGGAGTGGAGCATTTCATCGCTTCCATGGGCCCCATGGCCGGTATGGTCAAGACCTTTCTCAGCATGGAGACCGTGGAGAAGAAGGCCCGTGAATATCTGATTGACAAAGAGGGAGAGATTGTCGGCTGGCTGCAGAACGCGGAGGTACAGCAGCGGGTGTCAACCATCCTGCGGGAGAGAAGCCAGGCATTTCTGGGCACCCCATTGGCCAAGATGGTGAACGACGGCCAGGGATGGCCTGGTGTCGCGGGCGCCAAGGACTGCGCAGAAGCGACCGAAGGGCAGGGGGACAAGGTGGAGCGGTTCTGCTCGCAGGTGAGTCTGCAGCTTGCGGCCTTCTTCCGTGAGCCGGAAACGACCACGGCGGTCGCCTCCATGATTCGGGATAATCTGGAAACCCATACGGAAAATGGTGGACTGGCCCTGGGTGAGGCGCTGTGGGATCTCATGGGAGATGCCGGGATGCAGAGGGGTAAGACCTGGGTCAAAGACGAGATCCTTTCCATCCTGCGCTCAGAAGAGACCAAAAAGAATCTGAACTTCATGACCCAGACCTTGCTGCAGGGTCTTCTCGGCCGGCCTATCGGGCGTCTTGCCGCCCTGCTTCCTGCCGGGGTGCGGGATGGTCTCTACCAGTCGATTCAGAAAATGGCCTCTGATATGTTGGCCGCTGAAGTACCGGGTCTGGTGGCGTCCCTGAATCTGAAACAGATTGTGAAAGAAAAAGTGGATTCTCTGGATCTAATGCGGCTGGAGAGACTGCTCCTCTCCATTATGGAGGAGCAGTTCAAGTATATAAATCTCTTTGGTGCGATCCTCGGTTTTCTGATCGGCGGTCTGAATGTCCTGCTTCTCGTTGCCTTTTGATAGCAGCAACGAGGTGAATGGACTGAAGGCTTTTTTTGCAAAGCAATAATGATGTCGTCCTGCAAACCCGTTCTCTGCAGATATGATTTCTGATGCCGGGGATTAAAACAGACTGTCACCCCGGACAATCCAGCAGAGGAGAAGCCCTGCGGCTATGGCTATAAGTCCCATGATCCGTAGTTGCTCCGGGCGCGTCTCGCTGATTTTTTTCAACCAGGCCTGCATGGATTCCGGTGCGGCCACATAGGGAAGCCCCTCAAAAATCAGCACCATGCCAATAAGTAAAATAAATAATTTCATAGGGGTCTGGTAGCATATTGCCTGTGATCTTTCAAGAGAGAGAAAGGGTGTACCGAGTCCGCTCGTCTGTGACCAGCATGCCTGCGAGAAAGATGCCCATGATCTGGTTGATGGTTTCTTCAACGGTGTATTCGGTTTCCAGGGAGATGCTCCAGACCCGCGAGATCTCGTCAAGTGCCCCGAAAAAGGCGCGCTTGGCAATCCCTGGTTTGATATCCGCACGGTAGATGCCTTGCGCCTGGCCGGTTTTGATGATGGTAGAAATGATATCAATGTATTCACTGAACTTGTTGTTTCTGTATTCTTTTATCATCTTGGTGCTCTGGCGTAATTCGATCTGGATCACCTCTGCCAGATTTTTATTTTTTTTCATCATCGTCAGATGTTTGGTGGCAAAAATTTCCAGCTGTTTCCTGGGGTCTGTCTCCATGGCCAGTGATTGAGATACCTGTTCTATCAGGGCGCCAATCTCTTCTTCAAAGACAGAAATCAGGATATCGAATTTATTGTTGAAGTAAAGGTAAATAGTCCCGTCTGCGACCTTGGCTTCTTTGGCAATATCGGATATTCTCGCATTGAAGAAACCTTTTTTGGCAAAAACCTTAGTGGCCGCATGAATTATTTTGGAATGCTTGTCTGCTGCTTTCATTAAAAATTATAGAATGTTTGGATGGTTGAGAAAGGATCAGGAGTGATTGACATTGAATGGTTATTCATTCATTTTAGCCATTACAAAGGAATTGTCAATGGTGAGAAGTCGTTTACTGTTTAATTATGAAATAATAGTTTTTTTTATGGCGTCTTATCGATTAAAGAAAGACGGCATTGAGTCGGATAGGGGATGGGAACAGAATCAAATTTTGTCTCTCGGAAAATCAAGTATTACAGGAGTAAGTGAATGAACGTATTGGTTGTGGGTTCTGGTGGTCGTGAACATGCGCTGGTCTGGAAGATCTCTCAAAGCGCCAGAGTCAAAAAGATCTATTGTGCCCCAGGAAATGCCGGGATAAAGCGTATGGCCGAGTGTGTGGATCTTGCGGTTACAGATATTGATGCCCTGCTCGAGTTTGCCAAACAGGAGAAGATTGACCTGACTATTGTCGGTCCTGAATCCTCGCTGGCCGCCGGCATCGTTGACCGTTTTGAGGAAGAGGGTCTGCGTATCTTTGGGCCGCGTAAAAATGCCGCCTTCCTTGAAGGAAGCAAGGTCTTTGCCAAAGAATTCATGGAGAAATACGCCATCCCCACTGCTTCATTCAAGGTTTTTGCCGATATTAAAAAAGCGCGAAAATATATTGACCAGATTGGTGCGCCCCTGGTAATCAAGGCAGATGGCCTGGCGGCCGGCAAGGGCGTTATTGTTGCCGGCACTCTCAAGGAGGCCAAGGATGCAGTCGATCTGATCATGAAGGACAAGGCCTTTGGAGATGCCGGCAACAAGGTGATTGTCGAGGCCTGTTTGCAAGGGGAAGAGGCCTCCTTTATCGCCTTTACCGATGGCAAGACTGTTCTCCCTCTGCCTACATCCCAGGATCATAAGGCCATCTATGAAGGGGACAAGGGGCCGAATACCGGCGGAATGGGCGCGTATTCGCCTGCCCCGGTGGTAACCGAGGCCATCGCCGATTTCGTCATGAACAAGGTGATGCTCCGCACTATTCAGGGTATGGCTGCCGAGGGCCGGCCTTTCAAGGGGATGCTCTATGCCGGTTTGATGATTGCAGGAGATAAGGTTAACGTCCTGGAGTTTAACTGCCGTTTTGGTGATCCTGAGGCCCAGCCCTTACTGATGCGGCTGAAAAGTGATGTGGTCGATATCTTTGAGGCGGTGATTGATGGGTGTCTGGATACAGTTGAGATAAAGATCGATCCCCGGCCAACCGTCTGTGTGGTGATGTCCTCCGGCGGATATCCCGGCAGCTATAAGACGGGTATGGTCATCAATGGACTGGCCAGGGCGGCCAAAGTGACCGGAGTGCAGGTCTTTCATGCCGGGACCGCTATAAAAAATAAGCGGACCGTCACCGCTGGTGGCCGGGTTCTGGGGGTCACAGCCGTGGGCAAGATCCTGGCAAAGGCCATCGAGCAGGCCTATAAGGCTGTAGATTGTATCCAGTGGACGGGTTGTTATTGCCGGCGTGACATTGGTGCCAAGGCATTGCGGCGTCCTGAAAAGCAGGCAACGCAGGCGACTTTAATGCCGCGAGAGCCTGGGATGGCGGCCGCGGCGACGGTCGGTATTATCATGGGCAGTGATTCGGATCTGCCGGTTATGCAAGCGGCGGCTGATTTTCTGAAGAAGATGCAGATACCGTATGAGATGACGGTGGCGTCAGCCCATAGAACCCCGGAGCGGGCGGCCCGCTGGGCCAGTACGGCCCAGCAGCGGGGATTGAAAATTATAATCGCCGGCGCCGGGATGGCGGCCCATCTGGCTGGAGTCCTGGCCGCCCATACCGATCTGCCGGTCATCGGGGTACCCCTTGACGCCTCACCTCTGCACGGTCTGGACGCCCTGCTGTCCACGGTGCAAATGCCGCCAGGAATCCCGGTTGCCACCATGGCGATTGGCAAGGCCGGGGCCAAGAATGGCGCGGTCTTTGCCGCGCGTATCCTGGCCCTGGAAGATAAGGGGCTTGCCGCCAGGATGCAGGCGTTCAAGCTGGAGATGGTCAGAGAAGTCGAGGAAAAGGCCAGGAATATTGAAGGTTGAGCGTCCCGGTCATGATCTGCCCCATGGCCCGTCGGATGAGGAGTACCGGCGGGCCGTTTCGGTTCTTGCGCAGGGGGGGATTGTCGCCTTTCCCACAGAGACCTTTTATGGGCTGGCCGTTGATCCGTTTAATGAAAAGGCCCTGACCGACCTGTTCAGGTTGAAAGGACGTCCTTTCAACAAGCCATTTCTGGTTCTTATCCAGGATGAAGGACAGTTGCCAAGCCTGGCAAGTTCGATTCCTCCTGCATACAGGCCGCTGATGAAGGCCTTCTGGCCTGGCCCTCTGACCTTGGTGTTTCCGGCTGTATCCACCCTCTCGTCAGTGCTGACTGGGGATGGCGCTGGAATCGGGGCGCGGATCTCCCCGCATCCGGTGGCCAGGATCTTCGGTCAGATGTGGGGTAGGCCGATGACTGCGACCAGCTCCAACCTGTCGGGGATGCCTGCCGCCCGCACGGCCGATGAGGTGCGCCGGTTTTTTGGGGATGGGGTTGCCTGTATCCTTGATGGCGGTCAGACGCCAGGGGGCATGAGTTCAACGGTAGTTGGACTGTATCAGGGGCAGTTGCAGTTAATCAGGGCTGGGGCAATTGATTTCTCTTCGCTGATTGAGGCGGGTAAGGCTGAAGACTGAAGGCAGAGGCGCGTCTCATTCTATACAAGTTGTGGCGTCAAGTTTTGGTATGGAGGTGATCAGGGACATGGCCCAGGTCATCAAAAAAAACTGCTGAGAGGAGTCTCTGGCCGTTGTTAGGGAAAAGCTCCCGCAGCTTGAAACTTTATTGGCGCTGCTGCGGGAGCTTTAGAGCTTGTCCGTAAATAAAACTTTGGTGCTCGCATCCGGCTTTTGGCCTAATTTGACCGCTCCTCAATCGCAAAATCCTCGCCGTAGCGCTGCTACGGCTGCGGTTTTACTCAATCGTCTCGGCCAAATTCGTCTCAAAATCCGGCGCGATCCCTGAAAAGCTTATTTACGGACAAGCTCTTAATCGTTTTTATTTATTGCCTGGTCAGTTGCCGGTACTTAATGCGGTGCGGCTGGTCGGCCGCGGCACCCAGTCGTGCCTTGCGATCTTTTTCATAATCCGAGTAATTCCCTTCAAACCAGACCACCTGCGAATCACCTTCAAAGGCGAGGATGTGGGTGGCGATCCGGTCGAGAAACCAGCGGTCATGGCTGATGACAACGGCGCAGCCGCCGAAATTGATCAGGGCCTCTTCGAGTGCCCGCATGGTGTTGATATCCAGATCGTTGGTGGGTTCATCGAGGAGCAGAACGTTGCCCCCTTCTTTGAGTATTCGTGCCAGATGGACCCGGTTGCGCTGGCCGCCTGAGAGCAGACCCACTTTTTTCTGCTGGGCTGAGCCGGAAAAGTTGAATTTGGCCACATAAGCCCGGGAATTAATTTCCTTGGTGCCGAGCCAGACGGTTTCCTGGCCTTCGGAGACTGCCTCCCAGATTGTCTGATCCGGGTTCAGGACGTCACGCTCTTGGTCAACATAGGCAAGTTTGACCGTTTCACCCAGGCGAATAGTGCCCGCGTCTGGTGTGTCCTGTCCGGTGATCATCTTGAAGAGGGTGGACTTGCCGGCGCCGTTGGGGCCGATCACCCCGACGATACCACCGGCCGGGAGCTTGAAGTTCAGATCTTCAACAAGCAATTTGTCGCCTAAGGCCTTGCGCACATGTTCCACTTCAATCACCACCTTGCCAAGACGGGGGCCGGGTGGAATAAAAATCTGCAGCTCCTGGGCCATTTTTTCGGTCTCCTGACTCAGCAGTTGTTCGTAGGAGCTGATCCTGGCCTTGGATTTTGCATGTCTACCCTTGGCCGACATCCGGATCCATTCCAGTTCCCGCTGCAGGGTCTTGCGCCGGTCACTTTCTGATTTTTCTTCCGTTGCTATCCGTTTTTCCTTCTGTTCCAGCCAGGATGAATAGTTTCCCTTCCAGGGAATGCCAACGCCGCGGTCAAGTTCCAGAATCCACCCGGCAACATTGTCGAGAAAATAGCGGTCATGGGTCACGGCAATAATGGTGCCGGCATATTGCCGTAGGTGCTGTTCCAGCCAGGAGACTGACTCGGCGTCCAGATGGTTGGTGGGCTCATCGAGCAGGAGAATATCCGGTTGTTTCAAGAGGATGCGGCAGAGGGCAACCCGTCGTTTTTCACCACCGGAGAGGATTGCGCACAGGGTCTCTGGTGGCGGGCAGCGCAGGGCGTCCATGGCCATTTCCAGCTTGCTGCCCAGATCCCAGGCGTTCAAGGTATCCAGTTTATCCTGAACCTCACCCTGCCGGTCAATGAGCGCCTGCATTTCATCATCACTCATGGGTTCGGCGAATTTTTCATTGATGATGTTAAACTCATGCAGCAGGTCAACGGTACCCTGGACTCCTTCTTCAACAATCTGCCGGACGGTTTTTTCCGGGTCAAGTTTGGGCTCCTGATCCAGATAGTCGATGGTGAGCCCTGGCGAGAGAATGGTCTCACCGTTAAACTCGGTGTCAATGCCTGCCAGGATACGCAGCAGGGTGGACTTGCCGGAACCGTTCAGCCCTAGTACCCCGATCTTGGCGCCATAAAAATAGGAAAGGGAGATGTCCTTGAGAATGGGTTTGCTGTCGTAATATTTGCTTACCTTGATCATCGAATAGATAATCTTTTTATCATCTGTGCTCATGAAGGTACCTGGAAGAAAAATGAAAGAAAAAAAGAAATGGCCGGGCTGGAAAACCTAAGAGTTGTTACGAAATAACGAGTGCATTTCGCAGGCCATGAATGGCCCAGTGTCGCTTATTCCATAGATGGATGAAGAACAACCAGACTATTTCATTATGGCTCCTTATGCCGTTTTTGATATGCAAATGACAACTACGATTTTTACAGCGATCGCTGCAGAATACCCCGGAATAAAAAAAAAGGGAAGAGGCATACTGTGCTGTATGCCTCTTCCCTTTACTGGATGGGTTTACAAAGAACGCGAAACGCCTTTTTCGCGTTCTTTGATCTGTTATTCTGCTATGGTGCAGTCATTGCCCTTACAGACGACATTGCCAACCAGGTAAAAGGCGTTATAGCCATTGTTGTTCGTGGCTGTTATGATCGAATCTGCCGCGTTTGTAATGGACGAGCAAGTTTTCTTGCAGCAAAGTTGAATGTGAAAAGGTTATTATTGCGCGTTGAATGATGGTCAAGCCGTCGCACTGAACGCAGACCCTGATTTTTCAAAATACCCTCCAGTTTAAAAAACCTGATCAGTTACTTCCTTGATTATTTTCTTGAAGATGCTGAGAGAAAACTGGGTAAGAAAAAACCACGTATCCCGGTGAACTGCTGATCCTGCTGGGCACGTATCCACTATCCGAGCAATGTGTGGGAAATTCAGTCTATAGATCAAACAAGCGTTCTGTTAGGTATGACCTGTATAAAGGGGCACAAGTGCCAAGATTAAGGGTCTTTTGAGTCTTCTCCCATTTTTTAAATAAATACTGATGGCTGAAAGGTTGAATGTTTTTTACAATAATGTGGTAAAAAAATGGAAAAAATTGAGTGTCGATTTATCGGTTGTGTGATTGATTTTGAGCAGGCGAGAGCGATTGCCAAAATTATAGCGGAACGGGGTAATGAGTCCACCACCCTGGTGTCCTGGGGGGATCGTGACAAGGGCGTGCATTCTCCCCGATGTCTGCAATGTGAGATCAAGGGTGAACCAGGCTGGGAGGTCTATGGTCGGAATCATGGTGGCCGTTTACGGATAAGTATCGACGATGACAGATTTGTATTTATTTTTTCTTGAAACAGGGAATAAGGATAAAAGAGGAATAGAGTAAAAAGAATACCCGTGTGTATCCTTGAGTAAGTTTTTCATAAAAAAAGGGGCTGTTAACCAATGAATCGGTTAACAGCCCCTTTTGCTGTTCAGGTAACTGATGAGTGTCAATCAGACAAAGAAATTATTTGTCAGTTTTGTCTTCACTCAGTCCTTTTATGAGCATAGCTCCGGCCAGACCAATCAGGCCAAGATCTCTGGCCTTACGCATTGCGGGTTTGACCATGGAGGCCATCATTGCACGGCGTTTGACATTGTCCATATCGGCAAGTTTAGGGGTGTAATCCTGGAAAAGAAGGGCGATATCCTTCTTCTTGCCGTAGTAACGGGAATTGGGGCCAATGCTGGCACCTTTAGGCTCCAGTCCTTTAGCGCCTTTCTTTACATATTGCGCGACATCTGATTTTGGATCATCAAGGTCACCAAAGATACGGGCATTGGTGATACAGGTCTGCACACAGGCTGGAATAAGTCCGGCCTCAACACGTGGCATGCAGTAGGTGCATTTGTCAGCCTTGCCGTCGGATGAGACATCATCGGTCAGGGCAGGGTTGACATAACGGGCGCCATAAGGACAGGCATCCCTACAGGCTCCACAGCCCAGACAGCGGCTCTTGTCAATCTGCACAGTTCCGTTAAAGGGATCTTTCCAGGTTGCGGCCACGGATTTGGTGATGGTCTTACCCGTTTTGGCATCTTTAAAGGTCACATCTACCTTATCGGCAGGGCAAACATCCACGCAGGGTGGTTTTGCACAGTGGTTACAGAGACCGGGATAGTAGGTAGAGGCAAGCTCTTTTCCCACCTTGCTCGGTCCAAGGCGTTTGACCCAGTTCCGGCCAAACTCAACCGGAACCTCATACTCCGCCTTACATGCTATGGCGCAGGCGTGGCAGCCTACACAGCGTTCTAGATCAATGATCATTCCATATTGCATCGAAAATATCCTCCTGATAAGGGCTCAAGTATAGTAAGTTATGCTGGAATATCCAGGACTTTTCCATCCTTGGTCAGTTTAACAAAGTTGTTACGCATACCATGAGTTCCGGTCTCCGGGTCAATGGTAATCTTGGTGATCAGGCTTGTGTCGGATACGCCTTTGCCGACAGCAACGGTCATCAGTGGGTTGATGGTCCCGTAGCCATGGTACATATAGACAGCATCTTTTCTGATGCCCGGTGTCACCTTGACTATGGTGGTTGTGCTGGATTTGACTCCCTCGCTGTTGACAAAACCAACGGTATCACCATCTTTCAAGCCAATTTTGGCAGCAACTTCATCATTCAGCCAAACAGGATTGGTTGGCATTTCGTGATGCAACCAAACGTTGTTCTGGCTGCGGTTGAAGGTGTGTACCGGGGCACGGCCATAAAGCAGTCGGGCATATCCAGCGGGCACAGCTTCCACTGCTTTATAGGTTGGGACAGCAGGAATACCGGCAGCGGCAAGCTCTTCATTAAAAAAGAGAACTTTAAAATCCTCGGGCACGCCATAAGGAGACTTGCCAGGCTCGAAGTGGATGCCGCCCTCGGCCTTGACTGAGGCCAGGGTGATCTTGGCGGGTTCCAAGACTTTGTCCACAAGCTCTGCCAGAGTCTGGACCGGGATATCTTTCTCATGACCCATGCGTTTGGCGATTTCATTGGTGATATAAACCTGGTCCTTGCGCTCGAACATTGGTTCTACCAGGGGCATACGGGGGGCGATGTACTGGGTTGGTTCCTTGTCGCCGGCCTTTGCCATACTTGCCCCGGTCTTGATCATGTCGTAACGTTCCAGATAAGATGACTCAGGCAGGAGGATGTCGGCCCACATGGTGACATCAGTGGGCATGAGATCGACGCACAGGACAAAATCCATGGCGTTGAACACCTTTTTCATCTTTTCCTGTTGAGGGATGGTCTGCATCGGGTTCTGGCCCCAGACTACACAACCCTTGATAGGATAAGGCTTGCCGCTGATTGCGCAGTCACGAATCAATTCGGTCGGGGTTCCAGGAGGACTGAAAGGATAAACCTTTTTATCGCTGACGAAGTTGAGGTTATGCTCATTACCATGCTCCTGTTTGGCCCAACCGGCCTTACCCAGTTTGGGATTAATGGGATCAACCCAACCGCCTTTTACATAGTAAGCGCCCAGAAGCCCGGTCAGACAGGCAAGAGCCCGTTCACGCTGGAAATCGTTGCCGTACCAGGATGTATGACGGCCTGGATGGATGGCCACATTCGGGGCATTGGCAGCCAGCAGTTCAGCTACTTCCTTGATCTGCGCGGCAGGAATATCACACTCTTTAGCAGCCTTGTCCAGGGTCCATTCGGAGATGGCCGCAGACAACTTGTCAAAGCCGACAGTATGCTTGGCCACAAATTCCTTGTCATACTTGTTGTTTTTAACAAGGTAGTTCATGATTGCCAGTACATAGGCGGTATCGGTACCTGGTTTGATCTTGACCCAGATATCGGATTTGGCAGCCGAAGCGGAGTAGCGTGGATCGGCCACAACCAGTTTCGCGCCGTTCTGCAGACCTTTGATATAGCCCTTGATGTGGGAGACATGGACGTTCTCGCCCAGATGACAGCCAAGGAAGAAGATGACCTTCGCATTGGGCATGTCAACGGTCTCATTGGGGGCCTTATTCATGGTGGCAACATAGCCAGCATCCCGGGCGCCGCGGCACTGGAAGAAGGATGCCTCGCTCACATTGTGGGTACCAACCGTGTACTCAAAGTAGTGCATTGGGTATGTGGCTGACGCGCCATGAGGGAATATGCAGATCCCCTGGGGGCCATGTTGATCAACGACGGCCTTGAGCTTGGTGCCGCACTCATCGAGTGCCTCTTGCCAGGAAATACGTTTCCATACCGGCTCACCACGTTTTCCGACGTTTTTCAAGGGGTATTTCAAGCGGTCCACATCGTAGAGCAGTTTGACGCCGGCGTTGCCGCGGGCGCAAATGGACGTACCGTTATCAATGGACTTGGGGTTGCCCTCAAGTTTCATCAACTGACCATCGCGAACCTTACCTACCAGCTGACAGCGCCAGAAGCACATTTCGCACAGTCCGCCGACCACAGTTGTGTCACCCATGGTTCCCTTTGGTTCCAGGGATACCTTGGCTACACCTGTTTCCGCGGAGACGACCTTAGCCAGCGGTATCGTGGCTGCTGCCAGGGATGCCGTCTGAAGGAACTTACGCCTCGTTAAGTTGAAAGCCATCTTCCTCTTCCTCCTTTGTAAAAGAATCAATTAAAGTTACAACCATCCTGTAATAAGGATGGCGGGTTTTTTCTGCGACTCGGGGGCAAAAGGATTTGTACCAGGGTCGAAACAGCTTGTTCAGAAATTCTTCCTCTCCGGCAAGGTCTTCTTCTTCAGTCAGGAGGGAAAGAAATTCAAGTTCGTGGATAAGGTGATCGGGGAGGTCTGCGGACTCTTCCATCGCAAAACCTTTTTCCCGGTAAAAAGTCAGTGTTTTAAGGGCAAAGGCCCCCTGAATAGACTGGTCCATGTAAACTGAGGCATAGGGGGGCGCGACTACGTGGGGAACCCCATTGATGAACAGTCGAGTGTATTCTATCTGCAGGTCTTCGATGTAATCTGGAGATTGTTCCAAGGCGTCTCGTATCTCTTTGCCTTCGGTGATAGCACCAAAGGTGCCCAGAAGATTGTAGAAGACCTGGAAAAAATCATCATTCATCCACTCTGGGTCCGGGTATTGCATACATTGAGCCATGAAACGATACAGGGAGGCGATGTCTTGAGATGTGGCTGAATCTGTCATAATAAGAAAAAAACTATGAAAGTAATGGATGGGGTTAATGGAGTAAAACCCGGGACGCTCAGGTCATGATGAAGGTGTAAAATGTATCATATTGAAACATGTACTTTCATGACGTAACCGTTTTTAATTAAAAAACAATTTAATCGAAGATTGACGCAACTGTCAAGCGATATCGTTTTAATTATGTTGTTAAAAAGAGACCGTAGTTAACAATGATTTTTACAAGGATGCAACGGGGAAATGAAAATCGATCCAGTGATTGGCAATAAAAAAAAGGAGTTTCGGGCAGATGCCTGAAACTCCTTTTTCATGGGTGGGGTGAATGATGGGACTCGAACCCACGACTTCTTGGACCACAACCAAGTGCTACCACCAGCTGAGCTACATTCACCACATAAATTGTCACTTTTATATACCCGTTGGCTCTGGTTTTGGCAAGGGTAAAAACGCAGGGATAGTCAAAGAATGAAAAGGCTTTTCCCTTGTTTCTTAACTGTCTTTGATGTCACCCTTGTTTTGTCCTCAGGGTATTATTCATCAAAAAAGACTTACAGATCTGCCTGGCAGTGCATGCATTTCTGGGCCTGGGCCTTGATGAGTTCGGCACAGTGCGGACACTCTTTTTTAAAGTGGGCCTTGAGGATTTCACTGATAATCATGCCGCACTCCTGGGTCAGGGATGTGTCCCTGAAGGTGTGATTTCTGATGGAATCAATACAGGAAAGATCGTTGAGTTGTTTCAGGCAGGCAACGGCCTTTTGTCTGTTGGCAAGGTTTGCTGCTTCATCAAGGATCAGGGTCATAATCGGTTCGAGATTATGGGTTTCCACACAGGTGTCAAGGGCGGCCACAGCCTCCTTTTCCTTGATATATCGTGTGTTTTGCATCTTTACTGCCTCGGTGTCAATCACGCTGCCGGTGAAGGCATATTCACTGGCAACCATCATTACGTTCTGTTCTTTGCTTCCTGGTAGCTGCATGCAGCGATACGATCCCCTGTGGCCATACTGGAGCTCGATATGCTGCCAGCCATTTTTAAAGACGGGGCATTCATTGTTCAAGCAGATAAACAGGACTTCTGAGCCCCAGCCAAGGCCGTCACCGACATGGACCGGGGGCGCTTCGCAGCAGGACATCGGGGTCTGACAACGAGGACAGATATGAACTTCGTCAAGATAACTGAAATCACGGGTAAACATATTTATTTCTCCTGAATAGGGATGAGTCGATTTGTAAAAAAAATTACGGGTTAATTTTATTCTCTTGAGATATTGAAAAGCCTTTGGTTTAAAATGATGTATCATTTAAGTGACAGGAACGGCATAAGGAGCCGTAACGAAAGAGTAGATAAAATAGCAGCTATTTCATAACGGCTCCTAACTTATTGATCTCCCTTGTCTTTTTTCTGGAAAGATTCGGGGGCGGCGCATTGTGTTCCTTCCGACCGAAGGATTGACGGGCCTCAGCCCGGGCCCTTTGCCACTCCGTAAAAATAGAGAAGGAGCAGCCAGCAGGCCAGGATCAAGATAAGCAGGATGTTGATTGATCGTTTTTTGCTTTCAGGTAGTTTTGTGTCCATCTTATCTGCATTTTCCCGGTTTTCTTGCACCCTTATACCTCTCCCTTCATCCCCGCCCTGGTCAAGACCTCATCAACAGCCCGGGCCTGCTTCATCCTCGCATCAAGAAAAGCAGGAGTCAGGTAGGTGCGGTTCTGATCCATAAGGTCACAGAGTTCGGCGATCTTACCTCCCTCCGCAAGGTCGATGATCTGCCGCAGATTTTCGGCAAAGCTTCGTACGATTTTTCTGCCGTCACCACTGGTGACCATGATCTCGGCATAGGTGCGAGGATTCTGATTATGCACTCGGGCCATGGCCAGAATACCGTATAATGAGGTGAGGGTGGAGTGGCTGCCTATATCCTTACAGTTGATGCCGTGTTGCCTCAAGACGGTGGCCATGGCCACGGAGATGATGGTCGGCAGTTTCTGGCCTACCCCCATGAGCAGGTCATGTTTGTCCGGTGTGTCCTGGAAAATGTCGGCACCGTGTTTGTAGAGAAAGGCCTCAAATTCGCCGCAGAAACTGCCGCTACGGGGTGTTCGGACCACAGAGGCGTTTTTGTCTTTCATGGTTACTGCCTGGGGGCCCCAGAGATTGTGGACCAGCATGATCTCGACGCCCTGACGAGTTACATCCATGGCCGTCTTCAAGGTATTTTCAGATTCACCGGCCAACAGGATAAGGGCCTGGCCGTCGCGCAGCAGGCCCCCATACTGGCGGATGGTGTCAGTCGTGACCGAGATGGGGACACAGATGATGACCACATCAACCTGGGGAATCATCTCTTCAGGCCGCAGGGTAGTTGATCTGCCGGTCATCAGGGTGCGATAGCCTTCATTCTCAAGGCGATCAGCAAACCAGCTGCTCATCTCGCCGGTGCCGATGAAGCCGAAGGTCTTGATCTTCTTGACCCGCATGTCAACACGAGGAAAGGAGCCAAGCAGCTTCAGGGAGCCTTCTTCCTGGATGATATTTTTTTCGATACTTTCCAGGGCACGGCTCAGCAGTTCGTCGCCGATATGTCCTTCCGCCTCAATGTAAATCTGTAGTTTCTGGGTTTTGATGTCATTTTCCGAACGAAGATCCAGAATATTGATGCCGCGACGGGTGAACTCACCGAGGATATCAACAAGCACACCAACCCGGTCTTTGAGCGGTCGGGTAATGATGGCCGTGGCATCATACCCTGTCTGGCTGGCCAGATTTGAACCAAGGATGGCAAAGCGGGTGCGGTTATGGGGGACAACCTCCCTGGCCAGGATGTCCAGGCCATAATTGCGCAGCAGTTCTTCTGATTCAATGACGGCATGATCGACGAGATTGCGGGTCTGAATATCGGCAAGGGCAATGTCGATATTTTGGACCATCATCAGGGTAGCCCCGGGATAGTTTTCGGCGATATACTCTTCGCACTGCCGGAAGACAGAGCTGCGTCCAACGATGATCTTTACCGATCTTTTCCCGTCTTTTTGCCGCAGGGCGCCAAGGGAGAGGTGAATGGGAAGGACGATATTGTCAATCCAGTACCCCTCTTCAAGTTGCTCCATGAGACGGAAGTATTCTTTAATCTCGCCTTCCCGGGTATTATAAATGGGGATGAGGGCCAGATCGGTCTCTTCGTTGATAAAGGCATTGATAATGTCCTGAATACGATTGTAGAAGCGAAGAGTGGCGTCAGGCGCGTATTTGCGTGCGGCCTGGCAGCCGTCTGAGCCGTCGGGCCCGAGGGTGGCAATACTGATCATGGTTGATTCTGCTGGTTAGAGGTATAAAAGTGTTCAAGCTCCTCAAAGTACCTAAATTATTCAGGCAGGATAAACATTCTTAGAGGGTAAGACAAGTGATCCTTCTTTTTTTCTCACTATCATGAGGTGATAGTGGACCCACTTTATTATATTTGTCATCTTGATATTCTGGTCAGATGGATCAGAAACTCGCTGTTCCCCTTGGGACCGACAATAGGGGAGCGGGTAACTCCCTGGCTGGTCAGTCCAATTTTTTCGCCGAAACGCAGGATCTTGGTGATAGCCTCTTCATGAAGCAGAGGATCGACAACAACCCCGCCCTTGGGAATATTCTCACGGGGTAGTTCAAACTGTGGTTTGATCAGGGCAATCAGGTGGATTTCTCCACCAAAAAGGGGGAGTAGGGGTGGAATCAGTTTAGTCAGCGAGATAAAAGAGGAGTCAATAACGGCCAGTTCAATAGATTCAGGGATTTGATTCTTGCTGATTGTTCGGGCATTAAAGCGTTCAATCACCACGACCCGAGGGTCCTGACGCAGCTTCCAGTCAAGTTGGCCATAGCCGACATCCACCGCATACACCTTACGGGCACCATGTTGGAGCAGACAGTCGGTAAAACCACCGCTTGAGGCGCCAATATCCACGCAACACTGTCCAGTGGAATCGTAAGCAAAGGCATCGAGAGCGCCCTTTAACTTTATACCCCCCCGGGAAACATAGAGACAACCTGGCTTGATTTGAATCCTGACATCAGGGCCAAAAGGAGAACCCGCTTTATCTGCCAACTGTTCATTGACCAAAACCTGCCCGGCACCTATCAGCGCCCTGGCCTTAGTCAGGTTCTCGGCCAGTCCAGAGATGACAAGGATTTCGTCAAGACGTTGTTTCACTGGGTCTGCGGAACTCTCTTACAAGGAAGAGAGTTTGGTCTTGGCCTGTTGTGCTTCGGGGCTGGTGCCATAGGATGTTATGATTTTTTGGTAAAGGATCTTGGCCGTATCCTTATCCGAGAGTTGCTCAAAGGCCATGGCTTGTTTGAGAAGGGCTGCTGGAGTTTTTGGATGTTTAGGCTGGCTGGAGATGATCTTTTGGTACTGAAGAATAGCCTGATCGTATTCTTTTTGCTGGTAGAGACTTTCGCCCATCATGTAACGGGCCTGGATGGCATTGGGACCGTTGGCGTTTTTGTTGATAGAGGACTCAAATGTCTCGTAGGCACTTTGATAATTTCCGGCCTCATATTTCTTTTGCGCTTGATTAAAAAGCTCATCAGTGGGTGCCGCAGCAGCCGGCTGTTCTTGTCCTTTTTTCGGGGCTGGTTCTGGTGCGGCTGGAGTTGCTGAGGCCACATCGGCGGAAACTGGTTCCGTTGCTGTTGGGGGCGTATGCACGGTTGAGAGTGAGGTGCTTGCCTCTTGTTTCACTGCTGCGGGTGCCTGCCCCTTGACCTGTTTTTTTCGTTCAGCCTGAACATGGGCAATGCCCTGGTTGCTTCCTGCTGTCTTCACCTTTAATCTTGCCGCCTCAGCAGCTTCGGCGGCGGTGTGGGCCTTCCGTTCTGCCTCTTGTACCCGTGCCGACTGGAGGGTCGCCATGCTGTCCTGTTGTTGTTTGAGTTGATCATTGAGCTGGGTTATCTTGACATCAGTTTCCGAAGATTGCTTATTTACTATCTCATGAAGTGAGCTTTCCAGCCCTTTGTTTTTTTCCTGGAGCTGACGATTGGTCATGGCTGTTGTTTCAAGTTCACCCTTGAGTGCCAGAATTTCCTGTTGCATCTCATTTAACTGCCCGGATGAGCTGGCCTGTTTCTTCTGCATCTCGCCAACAGTATTGGCCTGCATATCTTCAAGCTTTTTATTTACTGACCGTAACTGATAGGAGAGGGTTTGAACCTCGTCCTGACTTGCGCATTGGACAAGAAAAGGGGTTAAGGAGAGAAGGACCAGGAGGGTAATAAGAGATTTATTCATGGCATATACCTGTTCAATGATATCTTTTTATAAAATATTATTTTTTAGAGGACCAACGGGGATATGTTTGGTTGCCTTTTAACGAGAAAAGTTGCCGCTGATAGGTGCCGTTTTTCAGAATGGCGTAAATTTTCTGACTGCCTCCTTCCCGTTTTGCGAAGATCAGTTGTTTGCCGTCAGGAGACCAGTCCGGTGACTCGTGATGACCAGAGTCTTTTGTAACCTGAACGGGCTTAGCCCCTACTTCCGGATTGATGGTGCAAATCTGGTATGAACCATTCGTCAGGCTGGAATATGCCAGCAGATCCCCTTTGGGAGACCAGGAGGGTTCGGCATTTTCTGTCCCCTGAAAGGTAAGTCTCTGAACGTTTTTACTGTTGAGGTCCATGAGATAGATTTGTGGCTTTCCACTACGGTCAGAGACAAAGGCGATTCGTCTTCCGTCAGGTGACCAGGCTGCCGAGACATTGATTCCTGTACGTGCGGTCAGTTGTTCCAGAACATTCCCTTGGCGGTCAAGAAGATAGAGATCAGGATTTCCGTCCTTGCTCAAGGTCAAGACCATTTTTTGCCCATCCGGCGACCAGGCGGGAGCCAGATTCATCCCTTTTCTTCTTGAGAGGGCCTGGGTCGAGGTGCTCTGGTTGAGGTTGGTGATATAGAGGTTCTGATTGCCCTTATGATAGGAGGTATAGCTGAGATTCTGTCCATCAGGGGTAAAACGGGGAGAGATCACCAGGTTGCGATGGCGGGTGATTTGTCTTGTCTTGTCGCCCAGGATGTTTGTCAGGTAGGCCTCTTTGGCGCCAGTGCTGTCAGAAATAAAGGCGATCTGGCTGGAGGCAATACCTGGTTCGCCAGTGAGTTCCTTGATGACATTGTCACAGAATTTAAAGAGTATTTCCTGCTTCTGCTCTATAGTTCCTGTATATTTTTTACCGAGGATCATATCACCTTTTTCTGTATCTAAAAGGCGCATTTCATAATTGATTCCTGCAGGTGACATGGAGTAACTGCCAAGGATAGCATAGTCAGCGCCAAGTTGCTTCCAGTCAGGCGATGTGGAACCAGAGTAGTTCTGAGGGGGGATGATGGAAATGATCCCATGGAATTCCAGTGCTTTTTCAAGGATGGTGGCCATCTCGCGGCCAGGGCCCTGTGCATCACCAGGCTGCGCCGTGTTGGTAAACGAGGGAACGGCTATGTTGATCTTGCGTGTTCCCGAAGCGGTGATGTCGAGATAGACCTTCCCCTCTGCATGCGCGGAAAGGGTGGTACTGCCCAGGAGCAGGAGGATACCAAAGAGGAGCGTAACTGTAGAGCGTATCGTTTTCATATGCGTTGAAGGGGGTAAAAGGAAACTAGGTAAGGGTTCTAATATCCATGTCGTTCTAAGCAAATAACGTAATCATCTGAATGGCAAAAACGGTATAAGGAACCGTAATGAAATGATCAGAAAAAAGTTATTTCGTTACGATTCCCAAAGAGTGTACCACTGATGGATTTAAAAATCACTGAATTCCGCTTGGCTTGAAACGGAGGCCCACTTCCAGACGCTGTTTTTGCAAGGCTGCTGGCGGCGGGGGCAGTGGATTTGAGGCATCCAGGGTCTTGAGGACAAACTGATCAAAAAGTCTATCCCCTGATTCCTGTTCAAAGTCTTGACTGACGATCTGCCCGTCACTGGCAATAGTAATGCTGACTATGGCGAGAAGATTGGGCGCCCAGGTCTTGACGTCGGGTGGTTGCCAGTGCTGTTGAATATGGGCCATGATGGTGGCATAATACTGTTGATTCAGTATTCCCATGCTTTGCGAGGATGCAGCCGGAGATGCGCCGGCACTGCTGCCGCCGCCGCTTGGGGTCCGAATCTGATCACGCAGGGCGTCCTTGGCGTCGGCCGCCGCCATTCTGGCCTCCAGCTCCGCGCGTTTGGCCTCCTGTTCCGCGCGTTTGGCTTCCTGTTCCGCGCGTCGGGACTCCTCACGGGCCGCAGCCTGTTGCCGCTGCCGTTTTATGGTCTCCTGAGCGGTGCTTTCTTTTTTCGCATCTTCCTGGAGCTTCTGGGTAATGTTTTTCAACTCTTCTTTGCGGATTTTGGCATCTTCAGCACGGGTGTCAGGGATCTCCTTGATCTCTTTTTTCTGTTTTTGTTTTGATGGCTTGATGGAGATCGCCTCGGCTGGTGCCGGCTTCGCTACGGGTTCAGGCGCGACTGTTGGCTCCGGAACGGGAATGGGTTTTTCTACGGGAGGAGGAATCTTTTTTGCAACTTCTGATTTAATTATTTCAGCAGGTTTCGGCGGTACGACCTCTTCTTTTACCTCTTCTTTTACCTCTTTTTTTACCGGTTGTTTTGCCGCTTTTATGGCAGCAGGATGGGCCGCAGGTTCTTTTTTTCCCGCAGGTTCAGCGGTACTCATCAGATCAATGGTGGTGATTTCTGGCAGGATGGGACGTTGCTGCAGAAATTTTGGCAGAAATATGGCGGACAGCAGGACGAGAAGATGGAGGCCGATTGCCAGATTGAGAGGGAGCTTCCATTCGCCGGGCAGGATATGTGGGGATTTATGTTTCTGCGACACGTTACCGCTTTTCTTCAATTGGTTTGGTCATCATTCCCACCTTGGCAAATCCTGCTGCTTTAATGTTAGCCATGGTTACTGCAACCACTCCATAGGCGACATCTTTGTCAGCCGAGAGAAAGATGAGTTCCTCCTTGCCTTTTTCATCTATTATTTTTTTCAGTCGCTCCAGTAACATCGCCTGGCTGGTTTCGCCCTTACCAAGAGAAGTCTTGTCCAAAAAAACCTCGCCCTCTTTCCTGATGCTCACCACAAAGGGAGTTTCTTTCTGGCTCAGTGAATTTGCTGTGGTTGCCGGTAAGTCCACATCAAGTCCCTGGGTCATCATCGGGGCCGTCACCATGAAGATGATGAGCAGCACCAGCATAACATCCACCAGGGGCGTTACGTTAATATCAGCAACCAACCCTCTCGGGCCATTGCCCCTGCTTGATCCCATTCCCATGTTATTCGTGTCCAGTAAAAAGTATGATGTGTCTTTATGTGCGGCTTATCATGTCGCGTTCAACAAGGTTGAGAAAATCGGTGGAGAAATTCTGCATCTCGCCGTCAATATAGGTCAGCTTGTTGGCATAATAATTATAAAAAATTACTGCCGGGATGGCAACGGCAAGACCGCCGGCAGTCGCGATCAGGGCCTCAGAGATACCAGGGGCAACAACGGCCAGAGAGGCGGAGCCCCGTTGGCCAATATCATGAAATGAGGCCATGATGCCCCAGACCGTGCCGAACAGGCCGATAAAAGGGGTCGCGCTGCCGGTGGTGGCCAGAAAGGGAAGGTATTTACCCAATTCGGTCATCTCCTGGGATTCCGCTTTCCGGATAGCCCGTTTCAGATTGTCCATAGTGGCCATCTGCATTTCTAAAGTTTCTGGCTGATTGCCTCCGTCCTTGCGGCTGCGAATCTTGTTAATCTTCTGCAGTTCGGTAAAGCCTGTCGAAAAGATAGTAGCCTCAGGGCTGTATTCATAATCCTGAGCAGTGTCATAGGCCTCGCTGAGCTTGCTTGAAGTCCAGAAGGCCTCCAGGAAATCCCGGGTATCGGTTGTGACTCTCCTGAACAGCCGAAACTTTATAAAGACAATCGACCAGGATATCAGAGAAAAGAGGAGGAGAACAAACATGACCAGTTGTCCAACTGGCCCGGCATGGAGGATCATATTGATGAGAGAGAGCTGCACGTTGGTATTCCTTCAGGTATTGATTTCGCAGCGAGCGAAACGTATTGATTGTGGGTTTTGTGTCATTCAAAAATTACTATTCATTATACTGTCACAAATAACCCGTAAATATATAAACTTGAGGAGGTCCTTTCTGGTAATCCTGTCAGATGAATATCTGATAAAATACTCCATCTGGATAAAATATCAACTGCTGGCTTCAATACATAATTTTTCCTGCCGCGCTTCTAACTGGTCTTTATATTCATCGATTGCAGTGATCATTCCACACCCCGTGCAGACGGCCTTGGCTTGGTGTCAGCGTCCCTGCAGGCGCACTTTTTTTTGATCACAGTAGAGGCAGAGAAAGGTCGGTTCCTTGTCGTTAAAGTCTGTTGATGGTGTGGCGGAATCGTTCATGGCTTCAGGTCAGAGACCAAGGTGCAGGAAAAATCAACCTGAACGGCGATTTTTTCTTTGACGCGCAGGATTCCTTTCAGGAACCAGGCACCGGCAACTTTTTCCCTCAGATTTACCTGCATTTGGATGATGCTGCCCGGCCCAACTGGACGTTTGAAGCGGGCTCCGCCAATCCGGGTGAGGACAGGAAAGCCGTGTTGTGTTTTTTGCTCATCCTGTACCATCCTGGCAATCAGCAGGGCACCGGTCTGAAACAGGGCCTCGCAGAGGATCACCCCCGGCAGGATCGGGTGTTCAGGATAATGCCCTTTGAAAATATCAAGGTCTTCCGGGATGGTTTTTTCCGTAACCATGGTTCCCTCCTCATAACTGACAATCCTGTCAATCCAGAGGAAGGGCGGCCGGTGCGGGATCAGGGCGGTAATGAATGGGTCAAGGGTCATAGTGAATTATAATCCTCCGTTGACATCCAGCACCGCACCGGTAATGTAGGAGGCCTGCCGGCCGGCAAGAAACAGCACCGCATTGGCCACTTCTTCGGCAGTGCCAAAACGGCGCATGGGCACCAGCTTTTTGTGGGCTTCCAGTTGCTCGGCGCTCAGATCGTCAAGGAGATCGGTGGCGATAAAACCGGGAGAAACACAGTTGACGGTGATCTTCTTGCGGGCGGTTTCTCTGGCCAGGCTTCGGGTCATGCCGATCTGTCCCGCTTTGGAGGCCGCGTAGTTGGCTTGACCGGCAAAGCCGAGATGGGCGACCGGTGAGGTGATATTGATGATCCGGCCATATTTCTGCTTCATCATCAGAAGTACCGCCTGTTTGGACATATTAAAGGTGCCGGTGAGGTTGACGTCAATGACCTGTTGCCAGTCCTTGCTGTCCATAAGGGCCAGGAGCCCATCGCGGCGGATGCCGGCATTATTGATCAGGACATCAATGGCATCAAACTCCTCTTCCACCTGCCTAAAGAACGCCTCTACCTGTTTGCTGTCGGCGACATTGCACTGGTGCAGTTGCAACCTGTCGCCAAACTGGCCGCATTCATGGGCGAAGGCCCTGGCCGCTTCACTGTTGCTGCCATAGATGCCGATGACCGTCGCGCCCTGCCGGAGGAAGGCCAGGGTGATGGCCCGGCCCAAGCCCCGGCTGGCCCCAGTGACAACAACTTTCTGCTCAATAAAGGTGGTCATTTTGTCTGATTACACACTGTGGATATAGCCGTCAACATCATTGGCGACGATGACCCCGTAATTGATTGCCCCGAGCCAGCCGGACATGATGATCCCCACTGATCCGACATGAAAGAGCCCGGGAACCTCTTTGAAGAAGGAACGGGAGACGGCCAGCCCCTCAAATTTGGTGCCGAAGGAGGTGCCGCGGGTATGCAGGGTGTAGCGGTTAAAGGTTTTGGGTGTTGCCGCCTCCAGCCAGTCAATTTTTTCCTTGACCCCGGGAAAGTAACGATTCAGGTCCACCAGGGTCCGCTCGATGAGGGCCTGTTTCTCGGTTTCATAGGCGGCTGGGGTGAGGCTGTTCCAGTCATCATAACGGCTGTTCATGGAGGCGACAATGGTATGGCGATCGTGGCCAGGACGTGTCTTCGGGTAATAGACCGAGAAGGTCTTGGAACGGGTGTGCATGTCGAGCAGTTCGGAAGAGTCGAAAACAGGCGCGGTGGAGGTGAAGAGGAGGTCGCCCTTGTCCTCAATGGCGGCTTCCTTTTTCAACCCGATATAGACCTGGCAACTGGAGTTGTTAACCCGGATCGCATCGGCTTTTTCCAGGAAATCCGGTGTGAAGGCGTCCCGTCCCGCCAGATTATAGATGGTATTGGTAATTCCGCTGTTGGAGACCACGGCCGGGGCGGTAATCACCCTGCCGTTCACCTCAACACCCCGCACCTTCCCTTTTTCCACAAGGATTCTGTCAACCTTTGCGTTGGTGCAGATCATCACCCCGTTTCGCTCCAAATCCTCGGTCATCATCTGGATGAGTTTGTCCGTACCGCCTTCAAAGGTGAAGACCCCCTTGTTCATGAAGTTGGAGAAAACAATGCCGTAGGTGATGGCCGGATCGTTAAGGGTGGAACCGTTGGCGTAAGTGATGGGTTCCATGAGCAGGCGATGGACATCCGTTCTGCCGGGGAAAAATTCTTCAAACAGCTCCCGGGTGGTCATGGTCTGGTCATCGTAAAAGTTCATCCCTGCCACCGTGGCGAAGAACCGATCGATAATCGTCTGGGGAATCTTGAACTTCTTGATCAACAGGGCGGTGAAATCAACCCGGTCAAAGGTGGTTTTCAGAGAAAACTGCGGATTGTCAAAAACGATATTCTTGAGCTGGACAATGGACCCGGTGATTTCTTTGGTCCAGTATTTTTTGCAGGTCTTAACCATGCCGTAGGGAAAACCATGCAGGGAGATGTCGAAGATATGGCCTTTGCGCTTGAACCAGGTGGCAAGACCCCCAAGCTGGTGGTGAAATTCAAGGAGCAGCACCTTGTGGCCGCAATAAGAAAGCCGTTTGGCCGTGGTCAGGCCACCCAGGCCTGACCCGATAACAATCACGTCGTAGCTGTCAGCTGCTTTGTCTAAAGAAAAGGGCATCGAAGTAATCTATTGTTAAAAGTCATCAAGGGGATGGTTAAACAAAAAGACCTAAAAGACAAGGCGCGCAAATCCTGAGGATTGCGGCGTACTTTCAGGTACGCCGCAGTGACGAAGGATGCAACGCAACGCAGTTTTCGGGCCTTTTCGCGACGCCATCACAGTCGGGACAGAATATGTTGGTTAACCATGGAGACACCACTCAGCATGGAGCCGACAATACCTAAAAAGCCCTGGTCGGTGCCGGCAAGAAAGAGATTGTCATAGCCGATGTCGCCATCCTTGATCTTATCAGGACAGCCGTAAATAGCGCCTTCTTTTTTGGCGGTAAAACGTTCTATGGTAAGGGGGGTAAAGGTATCCTCATATACAATATGTTGGCTGAAATTACCAATGATTTTCTCGAGCGTCTTTTTCGACTGGCTGGCCGTGTCGTTCTTGGCCGCAAGGTAGGCGGGCCTGTCAGCGGCAAGAGACTTCCAACCGGCATAATCGGCAAGATGGGTAGCGCGAACCTCAAGATATGTCTTCGCGTCAAGCCCCTGGAAGTTCCCGGGAAAGCAGATAACGCCACTGCTGTAATCAACGCGCCCTTCTGGCCGCTGGTATCGGAATTTATCGCTGGTGTTGTAAAAAATAATGGTTTTATCCTTGGGCAGAACCTTCTCACAATCGGCGGGTAGCCGGAAGATGGATTCGACAAAACCAAGACGGGGTTTGGGCCTGGGCACAGGCGGCACAGCAAGAGCTGCCAGGGTCTCTTCATAGCCGATGGTCGAGAGCAGGGCGTCGCACTCGATCACCTCGCCGTCTGCCAGTTCCACTCCCGTCACCTTTCTGCCCTGAAGGATGATTCGGGCCACAGGGGCCTGCATGCGGATTTTGCCGCCGAATCCCTGATACTGCTTGAGCAGGATATCGAGAAAATCCTTGATGCTGCCCTCAGGCCGGAACATCCCTTCCAGAAAGATCGCCCGAAACATGATGACAAACTGGCCAAGATCCATGTCGTTTTCGACACTTGATCCGTAATACATCAGCGGGCAGAGCAGCATATCTACTAACAGCGGGTCGTCGAGGGTCGCGGCCAGAAAGGTCCGGGCCGAGCGGAAGGGCGCGGCCTTGAACGGATCAAATTCCTTGATGGCCTGCAGCAGCCGGGTGAATCCCGGCGCGCTGCGGGGGAATTTGGTCATTACCTCATGGTGTAATATTTCAAAATTATTAGAGAAGGTCAGTGATTCCTGATTGACAAAGGAGATCTCGCTGGCGATCTGTTCATGAAACGTGAAGTCCTTGCGCCGCAGTTTCAGTTGGCGGAGCAGCCGGTTGAGGGGCGCATTTTTATCGTGGGGCGGGGCAAAATTGGTGATGGCATGGAGGCCGGTCTCCAGCAGGGAGTTGTTGCGGTAATAATAGGAGTTGAGGCCACCGACGCGGGTGTGTTTTTCCAGGATCAGGACTTCTGGATTGAAACGGGCGAAACGAATTGCGGCGGCCAGTCCCGAGAGACCGCCGCCGATAATCAGCAGGGGGACGTGCACCTTTAGACGTTTTTAAGCATGGGTTCGAGGTAGTTGACGCAGCTGTCGAGGGAGGCCAGTTGCGGATAATCTTCTTCAGGGATCTGCAATTTATGCCGTTTGCGGAGCTCCATCACGATATCGAGAAAATCCATAGAATCAAGGTCAAGCTGGTCACGCAGCGGCAGCTCGGATTGCAGCGTGGCAAAATCGGCATCTTCATCTATATCTTTGATGATCTCGAGTATGAGATCCTTAATATTGTTACGGGTCATGTTGGCTCCAGATTCGATCTCTCACTAAAAAGAGTGATTTTTGTATATGTTATTGTGCATAGGTCGGTATAAACGAGAGCGTTTATCCAAGGAAAACATTCTTTATACCATACCTTGCCACTCTTTTTTATATATTTTTTGAAAAACACATTTATTTCTTGTATTTTTTGACAATGATAACGGAATTGACGCCAACCATACCAAAAGAGTTGTTGAGAATGGTGGATACGGACGGGATTTGTACCGGTTTGTTGATGACCATGTTGGGCAGGGCGCATTCCGGATCAAGGTTGCTGATATTGATGGTGGGATGGACTTTGTTATCCTCAAAGGAGGGCAGATTGCCGGCAAGTTCAAGGACACCGGCGGCCCCCATGGCATGACCAATGATGGATTTGGTGTTGTTGATATAGGTGGACGGCGCCTCACCGAAAACCTGACGGATGGCCTTGCACTCTTCAATATCTCCCTGCCTGGTGCCGGTGGCATGGGTATTGATGATATCAATATCGGCAGGTTGCAATCCGGCGCGATGCAGGGCCTGCTGCATGCATTCTGCCTGTCTCTTGCCATAGGGAAGCACAAAATCACGAGCATCGGAGTTGATGCAGTAGCCGGCAATCTCTCCATAGATCCTGGCTCCGCGCTCAAGGGCTTTTTCCAGCCTTTCCATGACGTAGATGGCACCCCCTTCTGAAACCACAATCCCGTTTCTCGCCATATCAAAAGGCCGGCAGGCCATGCGCGGGTCTTCGGCCTCACCGAGTGCGCCCTGGGCCTTGAAGCTCGCGAAGATCCCAAAGGAGCCGGTTGATTCAGAGATACCACCGGCCAGGGCCATATCCACTTCGCCCAGGCGGAGCATCTGGACGCCTTGAATCAGAGAGGCATTGCCGGCGGCACAGGCAGCGCCAATGGCGTAATGGGGGCCGGTGATTCCCAGGCTCATGGTGATCTCGCCTGGGGGGTTGTTGAGAACGGTTCGGGGGTTGTGGTGGTGGGTCCAGTAATTTACGTCATAATTATACTGGCTGATATTGAAAATTTCGTTTTCTGTCTCCACGGTGCCATGTTCGGTGAGTCCGACATAGACGCCGATGCGGGAGCGGTCATAGTAACCAATATCGAGTGCCGCGTCGGCCATGGCCTCGTGGGCGCAATAGACACCAAGGCAGCCCGCCCGTGTTCCCCGTTTATTTTCCTTTTTTTTACGGTATCTGGTTTCGTCAAAGGTGCAGATCCCGGCGGCCGCCGGACCAAAATAGCGGAGATCGATCTCTTTGATGGCGCTGGTTCCGGTCAGGAGTTGCTCGCGAAAATCCTTGAGATTGTCAGCGCCCGGCGCGGCCAGGCCGATCCCTGTTATGACGATTCTTTGCTGATTGCTATTCATGATGGTTGATTGACGAATGGAGGTAGGCTTATTATAAATGGGTTAAGTTATTTTAGGAGCCGTTATAACATAACCATTACATCTTTGACCATTTTGCCGCGGCTCCTTATACTGATCAGAGATGTTCTAATGTTACAGTTGTTTTTTGACAACGGCTCAGGGTATCTTGAAAAATAAAGCTGAAACCCTTTATATATAGGATATATTACCTGATAATTCAAGAGGAATGCAGGGTGGTATGGAAAAAGTGCTTTTTATTGGAGATGGAATTCTGGTTTTTGGGAGGGGAAAATGGAACCTTTAGTCTATGATGTGGTGATTGTTGGGGCCGGTCCGGCCGGGATCCAGGCCGCAATCCATGCGGTTCGCAAGAAAAGCAGGGTCTTGTTGCTGGGACGGATTGAGCGGAGTTCGCTCTATTCTGCCCATGTGGAGAACTATGCCTGTGTGGAAGGGGTGAAGAGTGGCCAGGAACTGCTGGAGGTGGGGATTGCTCAGGTCAGGGGATTTGGCGCCGAACTGCTGGATGACGATGTCTTGAAGATCCATCAGCAAGAGGCCTTGTTTGTGCTTAAACTGGAAGGCGGGGCAACGATCACCAGCCGCACGGTTATCTTTGCCACCGGCACGGCCAGAAAAAAACTGAAGGTGCCGGGTGAACAGGAATTTGCTGGCCGCGGGGTTTCCTATTGCGTGGATTGTGACGCCAATTTTTACCGGAACGCCACGGTTGCGGTCGTCGGTAATGCCAGCGCTGCCATTGACGGGGCCTTGACCCTTACCGGCTATGCCTCCAAAGTCTATCTGATAAGTCAGGGACTGGTGGCCTCTACCGATATCCTGGCAAAGTTGAAAAGCTCGACTGTTGAACTCTTGTCCGGCACCTGGGTCAAGGCGATCCAGGGTGAGAAAGCAGTGCAATCCATCCTTCTTGACAACGGAAACGAAGTGATGGTCGATGGCATTTTCATCGAACTTGGGGCCAAGGGGGCCATGGAACTGGCACTGGAAATAGGGGTCCAGCTTGATCAGGATACCATGACCCATATCGAAACCAATAAACTGGCCGAGACCAATGTCCCTGGTGTCTATGGTGCCGGAGATATCACCGGCTATCCTTATCAGATGGCCAAGGCGGTTGGCGAGGGTTGTGTCGCCGGCATGGAGGCGGCGAATTTTGCCCGGAAACAGAAGGGTGAGGCTCCATAATTTTTTGTTGTTTTCTTGTACTTGGTCACCGTTCCAGTCATAAACAAACTTTTGAGGAGGAAATCATGCCATCAACTACAGAAAATCTCATGGATGCCTTTGCCGGTGAAAGTCAGGCCAATCAGAAATACCGGGCCTTTGCCAAAAAAGCGGAAAAGGAAGGTTTTGTCAATATTGCCAGATTGTTCCGCACCACGGCCGAGGCTGAGCGGATCCATGCTGAGGGTCATCTGAAGGCCCTGGATAAGGTCGGCTCCACGGTTGACAACCTGCAGGAAGCCATTCATGGCGAGACCCATGAATTTCAGGATATGTACCCGCCCATGGTTGCCCAGGCCGAGGCCGAGGGCCATAAAGCCAAGGTCATGTTTAAATTTGCGGTCAAGGCCGAGGCGGTGCATGCTGCTTTGTACACCAAGGCCCTGGAGGCCGTGAAAAACGGCGTTGATCTGGACGTGACAGGCTTTTACCTTTGCCCGGTCTGTGGTCACATTGAACTCGGGGCTCCTCCTGAAAAATGTCCTATCTGTGGTGCTAAAAGCCACATCTTTGAACAAGTCAGTTAGTGTCTATCTCTTCCCAGTACGGTTTTGTTATTTCATATCTCCAAGGCCCGGATGCGCCTTGGAGATATGAAGGAATTGACCGGTTAAATCGAAAAGTAATCCTGTTATTTCCGGCTGGACAATAACGGGGAATCTTTCTGCCATTTTCCTGAAAATGACGAACCGGGGATGAAATCATTCCCCGTTACTATCCATTTTTCAAGTCTGTTTGCCACTCCCAACGCCCCTGGTCATTTTTCCGTTCCAGGGCACATTCCTCTTTCAAATAGTCCAGTCCGGCATGATTGGTCAGATCGAGATGAATGGGAGTGACTGAGATATATCCGGCGCTGATGGCATTCGCGTCCGTATCCTCATCCGGATCCAGATGGGGCGTACCGCCTCCTATCCAGTAATGTTTACGCCCCCAGGGATCCAGGGTCTCCTGAATGGCATTTTGCCACAGTCTTCGTCCCTGGCGGGTGACTTTCACCCCGCGTATCGTCTCAATTGCCGGGACATTGGCGTTGAGAAGGGTGCTTTCGGGCAGCCCCTTTTCCAGGATAATCCTGGCCAGCCAGGCTGCCACTTGCCCGGCAACACCAAAATCATAGGGGTGGTTTCCGGCCAGGGAGACCGCCAGGGATGGAATCCCGTACATGGTTCCTTCCACTGCCGCCGATACCGTGCCTGAATAGGCGATATCGTCACCCAGATTGGGGCCGGGATTGATCCCTGAGATCAGCAAATCCGGTTGCTGTTCAAGGATCTTCTTCAAACCGATGGCCACGCAGTCGGTGGGTGTGCCGTCTATGGAGTAGAAATTCTCCTCAACCTTGGTGACCTTTAAGGGACGATTCATGGTCAGTGAGTGCGATACCGCCGAATTATCCCGGTCGGGGGCGACAATCACACAATGGGCCAGGGGGCGCAGGGCAGATGCAAGAATTTGGAGACCTGGGCTATGGATTCCATCGTCATTGGTAATGAAGATAAGCGGCATATGCTTCCAAACCTTTGGTGTTTGATTGAAAGTGCTTTTGAGAGTTACGAAAGATATTGGAGAGATATGGTCATGGCAGGGGCAGATGCACGGTGAACAAGGCACCGCCCAGTTCGGAGCGGCTCACCTCAATGGTGCCATGATGGGCCATGACGATCTGCTTGACAATGGCCAGGCCAAGCCCGGTCCCATCGACCCGTTTGGTAAAAAAAGGCTCAAAGATCTTCTCCCGGTTTTCTTCCTCAATGCCTGTTCCGTTATCACCAATGCGCACGATGATTTCTCCCTGATTCTCGGAAAGATTCAGCTCTTCCGCTTCTATCCTGATAACCTCCGCGCCTTGCGGGCAGAAAGGCAGAGCGTTGTGGAGCAGATGATTGAGAACCGTGAAGATCTGGTTCTGGTCTGCCCACAGTGAATAGCTGGGATCAACCTCGATCTGGAGGGTGCAACCGGCTGGCCAGAGAGGATCTGCTTTGCTGACCTGGAGGACTTCATCCAGACATTTCCTCAGGGCAAACCATTCGCGCTCCACTGACTCCGGTCTGGCAAATTTAAGAAAATCAGAGATGGTGTGGGTCAGGCGGTTTGATTCACGGAGGATGATATTGATGAGCGCCCGGTTGGTTTTTTGTTCGGGAAAATCATTCAGGGAGAACTCACTGGCAAGGACCTGAGCAGAACCTGAGATGGCGGCAAGCGGATTTCTGAAATCATGGGCAATCCCGGCGCTGATCCGTCCTATGGCGGCCAATTTTTCAGTCTGATGCATCTGCTGTTCCAGGCGTTCTACCTCACTGATATCCTGAATGGTCAGGATTTTGCAGTTCCGGCACTGGTGCATTTCATGCTCATGACTTGGCGGCTCTGCCGGGAATTGCAGTTTGGCGCAGGAGTATCCCACCCTGATCCCGACTCCATCCTGGCGCATAAGATCGGCAGTGAGTCGTGAACCTTTGTTGTGCAGATCCAGGGTTGGAAAGAACTGAGAGAAGAGCTGTCCGGAAAGATCAATTGGCAGGTAGCCGGTGATGCGGCCAATGGCATTGTTGGCCGATGTGATTCGGTTGCTATCATCAATGGTGATAATGCCGGTGGCGATATCATCAAAAATCTGTTTGTAGAGCAGCGACAGACTGTCCAGGCTTCTGACCGTATTAGAAAGTGCGGCCTCTGTTTTAAGCAAGCGGCGCGAAAAAATGGCGCTGAGGATGGCGGCCAGGAACAAGGTCAGTCCCAGCACGGCAAAATGGTTGATACTGGTGAATAGGTTCTGGTCTTTAAAAAATTCGTAGCGGTTGAGAAAAGCAGGATAAATGTGCATTTGCTCAAGGCCAAGGGCCAATGCGTATTGCAGGCTTGCCGCGGCTGCCGCTATCAGACCGCCTTTACGAGGAAAAATCAGACCGCCGGCGATAATAGGAAAAAAGTAGAGAGGAGAAAACACAGAGTGTGAGGAACCAGTGTAATAAATAAGGAGGGTGACTAAAAAGATATCAAGTTGATTCTGAAAGAAACCAAAATGAAGAACCTCTCTCTTGTTGGTCAGTAGAAAAAAGGCCGAACCGATGGCCGAGAGATATACACAGCAGATAAAAAAAACGAGCCAGTAATAGGGGGGCAAAATGATCTCAAGCTGACCGCTCTGAAGAAAGACACTGATTCCGAGGAGCAGGGTATAGAGAATAACCCGGAGCAGGAGCATCCACAGAAGCTGACCTTTCAGCAGGTTGTCAGGGGAGCTCCCGGTTAGGTGGGGCCGGGTGATGACGGTCTTGAAATCCATTATATCTTCAAATTGAGATTCGGGTAATCACCAGGGTTTAGCTACGCGTCTTCAATGCCATATTTCTGGATCTTATAGCGCAGAGAGCGAAAGCTGATCCCTAGAAGTTCTGCTGCCCGCATCCGGGAGTGGTTGCTTTTCTCCAGGGCAAAACAGATAATTCTTTTTTCCAGGTCATTGATGACCTCTTCCAGGCCACGCTCAAAGAGCTCTTCCTTGCTGGCCACGGCCTGAAACAGGGGATCGCCACCAGTCTTGTTTCTCTGCTCTGATCGGTGCGCCGACAGAGTTAAGCTTTCCGGCAGGATAATGTTGGAGCTCTCAAGGGCAACTCCCCGCTCAATGATGTTCTCCAGTTCCCGAACATTTCCGGGAAAATCATAGTCCATAAGGACCTGCATTCCGTACGAGGAAATTTCCTGGACTTTTTTCCCTAGTAATATTGAATGCTTCTGCAGGAAATGGTTCACCAGCAGCGGCACGTCACCCTTGCGTTCACGTAAAGGGGGGATGCGAATAGGCACAACTGCCAGACGATAGAAAAGATCTTCGCGGAAGCGACCGGCAATGATCTCCTGTTCAAGTACGCGATTGGTGGCGGCGATAATGCGGACATTCACCCTTTCAATTCGAGTTGAACCCACGGGTTTGACCTCCCGTTCCTGGAGGACCCTGAGCAGCTTGGTCTGAATGATGGGGGTCAGTTCGCCGATTTCATCAAGAAAGGCCGTGCCGTTATTGGCCAGTTGAAAAAGCCCGGCCTTGTCATGGATGGCCCCGGTGAAGGCCCCCTTGACATGGCCAAAGAGCTCACTCTCCATAAGGTCTTCAGGGATGGCGCTACAGGTTATCGGCACAAAAGGTTGGTCGGCTACCTTGCTGTGCTGATGGATGGCTTGGGCAACGAGTTCCTTGCCGGTGCCTGACTCACCATAGATGATGACATTGGCAGGTGTCGGGGCAACGCGCTGGATCAGATCAAAGATCTTGATCATCTCCTGACTCTTGCCAATGATGCCCGGAAAGGCGTCGGCGGCTGACGGGCCTGGGGGTTCGGAACCCTTGCGGGCAGTGGCAGAGCGGATGATGCTCTTGATCTCGGCCACATTAAACGGTTTGCTGATATAGTCAAAGGCCCCGTCTTTCATGGCGGCAACAGCGTCATCCGGGGAGACAAAGGCGGTGATCAGGATTACGGGCAGGGTCGGATATTTTCCCTTGATGCTGTGCAGCAGATCAAGGCCGCCAATGCCGGGCATACGGATGTCGCTGATGACCAGATCGAAGGTCTTGTCCTCCAGGCAGCGAAGGGCACTGGCGCCATCGGCTCTTGTCTCGACCTCGTACCCTTCTTTCTGCAGCAGGATCGTGAGAAAATCCCGCATGCTTTGTTCGTCGTCAACAATCAGGATTGAGGTCATGGTAGATAGTCTTGTAAGAAGTCATCAAGGATATTTTCTCTTGTTGCGCCACCAGTTGGCCTTTCTGGGATATCTTGAGCTTTTTGATATGAGACTCACGGCTGGTTGCGGCAGATCTGGATGCGACCTGTTCGCAATAGACAAGCGCGACTGGCCGGCGTGACCTGGTATATCGCGCTCCTTTTGGCCCGGAGTTGTGTTCCAGGAGGCGTCTACTTAAGTCTGTGGTGATGCCGGTATAGAGGGTGTTATCACTGCAGCGGACGATATAGACATACCAGAAATCCATATCTGTCTCTTCATGCAAATGGGAAAATGAGTCCGCTACCAGGTGCGGACATGGCCTGTGTCTATGTGGATAAAATCGGATTGAGGATAATAGCCAACTCCACCCCGCTGGAAGGCGAGGGCAATCTTGTGCAGATGGCCAGTACTGAAAGAGGGGAGACGGATATCTATAGCCTTGCCAAGCATGTGCAGGCTATGGCTGGCAACCCCGCCGCTATTACTATGGAGCATGGCGTTGGTCTGAGGCGATCTGTATCCAGAAATCACTTCAAAGAATTTTTTGGTGCCTGTGGCTAGTTGCAGGTCATGGAGAAGGTCGAGCAGGGCTGGATCAATGGGATGGATATCTCCCGTCCTGAAATCTTTCAGGAAATTGTTAATTGTGGCCAGGGCGCTGGGAATATGGCGACCATTTCTGAAATAGACGATGGACAGTTCTTTTAAGGTGTGGGTGTGATAAAAGGAGAGGGTTTTTTCTTCAAAGCTGGCCAGTAAGGAGCTGGGAGAAGAGAGTAAAAAAAGGGGGACCATGGCCATTGCCCGCCCAAGAAAATTTCGTCGATTCATTGGCTTTGCCTGTATCCTTAAGTTGATCTTATCTTTTATTCGATTTTATAATCAAGATAGCGTTTTTCTGTCCTTTCCGTTGTCACCATTTCGGGTGTGGAGGATAAGATGACAATTTGTACCCTAAAAACATCCCTCTTGTCAACATGGTCATCCTGGTGAAGGGGAAAAATTCATTGCCTCAACGAGTTATCAATTTTTGTCTTTGCCGGAGTGACGATTGAAAAGTTGCTCTTCCTGACTTGAACCATGCCTTTATCTGTTGTTGTATCTATATGTTGTAACTTGAAAAGTATGTCTTCAAGCTGCTGATCACGATCATAGATGTCCGTATAAAAAGAGATTATGCCATTCTGGTCGCTTGTGACGGTCTGGTAGGTGATATGAACCGGTAGAGGTGTTGGCAGACGGATAATGGTGCGTTTACCCGTGCTTATGAGCTTATTGACTTGTTCTGAAGACCAGCCTTTTTCACTGCCACCCAGGAGGAATTCCGCCAGTTTGAGAGGATTGCCGAGACGAATACAGCCATGACTGAAGGCCCGGTTGGAACGTTTAAAGTAGGCCTGCGCAGGGGTGTCATGCATATAGACATTAAAATGATTGGGAAAGACAAATTTGATTGCACCAAGGGCGTTCCATTTGCCAGGGTCTTGCCGTAATACGAACTGGCCCATTTGATTTGGGCTCACCTGGTTCCAGTCAATGGACAGGGGATTTATCTCTCTGGCCTCAGATGTCCTGTCACTGAAGAGACGGATATGCTCTTTGTTAAGATATTGAGGATTTTTTCTCAGATCGGCCAGCAGTTCATTACGGGCAATGCTGGGTGGAATATTCCAGTAAGGGTTGAGGTCTATATATTGGATCAGATCACTGAATACTGGTGTTTCGTGGAGTTGGGTGCCGACAATAACGGGCATTTCCAGCATGACCATATCGTTTTCAATGCCTTTCAGGGTAAAACCGGCAATATCCACCAGCACATATTTTTTACCAAGATCATGGGCTTCCTCGCGCCAACGCTCAAGATTGATGATAATTTGTCTGACTTTCTGCTCGGCGGGTATGTTCATGGCAGTGATGGTGGATTTACCAATCACGCCATCGCTGGTCAGGCCGTGGCGAAGCTGAAACTGGATGACGGCCTGTTCAAGCGCCTTATCATAAACAGGGGAGTCGGTTGTCGCCGATTGGAGAAAGCCTTCAATCTGTAATCTTTTCCCTATTGCCGGGATTCTTGAATCCTGTTCGCCTGGATGGATGGATTTGCCGGCTGCGACAGGAGACCAGCCACCGGCGGTGGCCAGAACTTGATATCGTGGCAAGGCAGCACGCAGATTTCTATAAAATTTATGTGACGGCAACAGACTATCCATAAATTGGTTGAAATCTGGAGCAGAGAGGGCTGTTTTTATGAACGCCAGTTTATAAAAAGCAGAAGTGTCTTCATCCTTCACCAGAAGATCGGGGTTGCTTTTTCTGGAATGCGTCCTTCCTTCCTGGGCGTCATGGGCGTAGGTGATGAAGGCAAGGGTCAACAGGGTGTCGAGATCAATCAACTCTTCTGGTGTCGTGCTATTCCAGAGGGAGGTAATCCGGTTCACATGGTATTGTTCCGGGATCAGGCCATCCGCTTCGGAATTTATTAAAACCGAGAACAGAATTTCCGCTTTTTTCCCAGGGCCGTCCGTGGTGACCCAGAGGGGTTGTAAGCCTGTCTTGGTATAGATGACAGCCAGCCAGCGCTGCATCTTATTGGCTTCTTTATCAGTCTGAATATCGGAAAAGTTAATGCTGGTCTGTTCGAGACGATCACGGAGGGCTAGATTCAACCTTTCCGCGGTGACAGCAAGAGCAGTTCCGGGGCAGTGAAGAAGGGCACAAAGCAGAATTACGATGGATAAGAGTGTTTTTTGCAATATTGATCCTTTATTGAATGAGTTGCAAAGAGTGATTCTGGATGGTATGTAGTTCATGGTGTTCTTCGGGAAGACAGGCTGTGAATAATGATCTTTTCAGTGGGTGTCCCCTGAGAAGATTCAGCAGAAAATAACCCGGCTACAATATCATTTAAGAGAAGAAAATACCAAGAATAACAATGATGGAACAGAATAATGCTTCAAAACAGGTGGAAATCCCTGAACAAGTCCCCGGAACAGAAGATGAGCAATTCAATGCCCAGTCCTTGACTGGTCATCTGCGTGATCTGCGCTCCTGCCTTATTATCTCCCTGGCTGCCGTCGTTGTTGGTTTTACCGCGGCGTACAACTATATCGAATCCATTGGGGTCTGGTTTTTCAAGCCACTCACTGATGTCCTGCCCAAAGGCTCATCACTGATTTTTACCTCGTACCAGGAAGGGTTTTTTTTTATCTAAAGCTCGCCGTAGTCTGTGGTCTGCTTCTGGCCAGTCCGGTCATTTTTTATCAGATCTGGCGTTTTCTGGCCCCTGGTCTGTACAAACATGAGAAACGCGTGCTGCTGCCCTTTTCCTTTCTCTCCACCATTTGTTTTTTGAGTGGCGCGACCTTTGGCTATTTTGTCGTCTTTCCACCCGCCTTCCGTTTTCTTGTTGGGTACAGCAATGATTTTCTGATATCAATGCCGGCTGTCACCGAATATTTTTCCCTGGCCCTCCATCTGCTTATTGCCTTTGGGGTAATCTTTGAAATGCCGGTGCTGATGGTTTTTCTGGCCAAGATTGGCGTTATTAATCTTGCTTTTTTGAATCGTCATCGCAAGTATGCCATTCTTGCCAATTTTATTATTGCGGCGATTCTAACGCCAACTCCTGATGTCGTGAATCAGTTCATGATGGCGGTGCCATTGATGATATTGTATGAAATCAGTGTCGTTGCCGTGTGGGTTTTTGGCCGGAAAGGCTTTGCCGATTTTCAGCCGGAACCTGTCGTACCGGAAAAGGCTGATACCGAAGAATGATGGTTTTGTCCGGAAAAGATTGTCTGTTACCTCATCTGCTGGACTCTTTTATTGGGGTACGTTATAGGAAGAGGTTGTGATTTTTCCCCTGATTATATGAACTGGAGGTTGTGATGAGTGTTATCGGAGATTTTGCAAAGGCATTGGATATTGGACGTCCCCCCAATATCAGACAGTTGTTTCCCCACTCCCAGGCCCTGCTGGTCAGCGGCAAGGTAATTGACCGCGCCCTGCGGGCCAAAGGCGGGGCCATGACCATGGCCGCCAATGGCCGGAATCTGTTTATTATCCGCGGCGCCTTGCAGGCAGCAGAGCGGGCTGATGCGGCGCTGATCATCGAGATTGCCCGGTCCGAGGGCGGGGCCTCTGCCTACTGTGCGGTGAATTACTGGAATATCGCCCGGCAGGTGGATGCCATGTGCAATGAGCTGGGAATCACCGTGCCGGTTGCCATCCATGCCGATCATTACGGGATCAAGAAGGAAGGGGATCTGCCCATGGCCAGGGTGGAGATTCCGACGATCTTTGAGGCGGGTATCACCTCGATTGCCATTGACGCCTCGCACATGCCTGATGACCTGAACCTGCTGGCCAACATCGAACTGAACCCCATGATCCCCGCCTGGGCAGGGCTTGAGACCGAGGTGGGTGAGATCAAAGGTTCGCAGGGGCTCTCCACCGTTGATGACGCCTCTTTCCTGATCAAGGGACTGAACGCCCATGGGATCTGCCCCGACTGGATCGCCTTGAACAATGGCACCACCCATGGCCTTGAGGCCAGCAGTCAGGGGATTCAGGTGGAGCTGACCATGGATATCCATAAACATCTCACCCCGTATGGGACATCCGGCGCCCAGCACGGGACCTCCGGCAACAGCTCGGAGCGTCTGCGGGCCATTGCCAGGCAGACCAGCACCACCAAGGCCAATGTGGCCACAGCCCTGCAGATGGTTTCCTGGGGGGTGGAGGTCAATGATTATGGCAATGCTATCCTCGATGGCAGCGGCAATTTGCAGAAGGTTGAAGGTGAGGGTGTCAGTGAGGAGATGTGGGAGCAGATGACGGCCTATGCCGAGGCCAAGGAATGGAAGAGTGGCGACTACAAAAAACTGAATCTGCCCTTTGAGCCCAGGCTCCTTGGCCAGCCCCGAGCAATCCGTGAGCGGATGTCCAAACGGGTGGAGGATTTTGTCTATACCATGCTGATGGATGTGTTCTATGCCGGAGGCAGTGCCACCCTGGCCCGCGAGGTGATTCTTGAGGCCGGGTCGTATGATCTTGGACCCAAGGTGGGGCGGATTGAAGACCCGGGGCAATGGACCCGGGAAATGATTATTGAACGCGCGAGAACGCTTGATGTAAATAAGGGGCCAGAAGGCCATTTTGACGATTGATATTGATGGAAATCATGAAAAAAATACTTGTGACCGGAGCAGCCGGTTTTATTGGGGCCCATCTGGTCAGAAGGTTGACGGATAATGGTGCGGAGGTGGTTGGCGTTGACAACCTGACTGACTATTATGACCCCCAGTTGAAAAAAGATCGGCTGGCCCATCTGGCAGCAGGAGAGCGTTTCCGCCATGTGAATATTGATATTGCCGATCGACCGGCCATGGAAAAGCTGTTTCAGGACAACAGCTTTGACGCGGTGGTCAATCTGGCCGCCCAGCCCGGGGTTCGCTATTCCCTCATCAACCCGTATTCCTATGTGGATACCAATATCGTGGGCTTTGTCAATATCCTGGAAGGTTGTCGCCATTCCGGAGTCAAACACCTTGTCTATGCCTCATCAAGTTCGGTGTATGGGGCCAATACCAGGCAGCCCTATTCGGTGCATGATAATGTGGATCATCCGGTCTCTCTGTATGCGGCCTCAAAGAAGGCCAACGAGTTGATGGCACACACCTACAGTCATCTTTTTGGGCTGCCCACAACCGGATTGCGCTTTTTTACGGTCTATGGCCCGTGGGGCAGGCCGGACATGGCCCCCGCCCTTTTCGCCAGGGCCATCCTGGCCGGTGAGCCGATCAATGTCTTTAATAACGGCAATATGGAGCGTGACTTTACCTATATTGACGATATCGTCGAAGGCGTGGTCCGGGTCATTGCCAAGGTGCCGGAGCCGGATCCGTTGTGGAATGGCGACCTGCCTGATCCGGCGACCTCCTACTGCCCGTATCGTATTTATAATATAGGAAATAATGACAAGGAAAAGCTGCTGCACTTCATCCATGTTCTTGAGGAAGCTTTAGGGCGCAAGGCGGATAAGAATTTCCTGCCTATGCAGCCAGGTGATGTCCCGATCACCTATGCCAATGTGGATGATCTGAAACGGGATTTTGGTTACAAACCGGCAACGTCGTTGGTCGAAGGGGTGCGTAAATTCGTGGCGTGGTATAAAGAGTATTATCAGTAACGTCGCTTGGTTAATCTCTGTGGCAAGGAATAAAAAAAGGGGCTGCGGTAAGATTAACTTACGCAGCCCCTTTTTTTATTCCGGAAGATGAAAGTCAAAAAGTCAGTAGGATGCCGCCGGGGCGATATCTGGCTGTGCGGGTTGTGGTCTGAAAAGGGGCACGAGCATGTCTCCAGCCGCTTTCGTGCTGGAGATGACTTGATCCAGCACGGAGTAGTTGCCGTTTTGGCTCAGTTCAATAAGCTCCCAGCAGTCGGTGGCATTGGCAATGGCCTGCATAAAGGCAAGGTGTTGAGTATGACCAGCACAATGGGCAGTAACATGGCCAAGGACAGGACAGCCAAGCAGCGCCAGATCGCCTACCAGATCCAGGACCTTATGACGGATAAATTCATTGTCAAATCGCAGACCTTCTTCATTTAATACGCTTTTTCGATCCCAATGAATGGCGATTACATTGCTCAGGTTGACGCCGAGCGCCAGTCCTTGCTTCCATAATTCCTCAACCTGTTCAGCATATCCGAAGGTCCTGGCCATGGCGATTTCTTTGGCAAAGCGATCTTCTGTCAGGTTGATTGAATAGTGCTGGGTCTGGATGACCTGATCGTTAAAGTCAATCTTGCCGCTGATCTTGAAGCCATTATAGGGGAGAATCCGGAGAAAGCTGACGCCGTCCTGATAAATGATTTCCTTGGTGATACGCAGCACTTTACGCAAGGCCGTCTGCTTTCTTTTTCCTGCCTGGGCAAGGAGATGAATAAAAGGACCGGCGCTGCCATCCATGATCGGAACTTCAACCCCGTCAAGTTCAATGTCGGCGTTATCAATGCCGAATCCGAGGAGGGCGGCCATGAGGTGTTCCGTGGTGGCGACGGTTATACCGTTGTCACTGATGGTTGTGGAACGACGGGTGTCAACGATCTTATCCATATGGGCCTGAATATGCTGATGAGAGGTCAGGTCGCAACGGAAAAAACGAATGCCGTTGTTTTCAGGGGCTGGCTTGATTGCCATATTGACAGGCTCACCTGAGTGCAGACCAACGCCTTCACAACGAATGGTCTTGCGGATAGTATGTTGATGGAGTTCTATTTGACGTGACATATAAAAAAAACCTTGTTTGTTCAGGAATAAGTACAGCGTTCTATTAACTTGAACTATGCAAAAAATAAACCATAATGTGCATTTTGCAATATTAAATAAAATTATTGTTTGTATTCAGCATGTTGTGTCGTTTTTTATGGTTTGCTTGTGGGTAGATTTTCTGTGGGATAAAAAACACGATAGCGGCAGGAGGTGGGGAAAAACACATCATCTGGTAGTTCGCGTAAGCAGTGCCAGCTTCTCCATGATAAAGGATTGCAGTCCATCGTCAACATGGGTCTGCATTTGCAGGCTATAAAAGGGGAGGGGAAAATTGCAGTTCTTGAGCTTGACCATATCCTTGGCAGTAGTAATGATCCCTTGGGCTCCAGTGTCTCCGGCCTCTTTTCGGAGTTGCTGCAAGATGCGGGGGGTATAGTGTTGATGATCCTTGAGAGCGGTAAAACCGCTTAAAATAAGACCCTGTGCGGCCAGGGTCTGCTGGAAGGCCTCCGGCCTGGCAATCCCGCAAAAAGCAAAGAGCGGTGTTGGCAGGGACGCAAGGGGAAGCGTTGTGTTTTCTTTCTCGTTTCTGGCGTCGTAAGGGCTGTACCTGCTGAAAAAAACAGGTCTATGGGGAAAGCGATCCTGGAGAAGAGCGGCAAAACGCTCCGCCCTTTCCTTGTTTGCTGAGGTCGTACCCGTCAGCAGAAAGGCATCAGCACGCTGGAGTGCGGAAACCGGTTCCCGCAGATCACCGCCGGGAAAGACCCGGCTGTTGCCCGCCAGTGAATCGGCGCTGAACAGCACCAGATTGATATCCCGCTCCACGGCCAGATGCTGGAATCCATCGTCAAGGAGAAGGATGTCACAGCCAAGGGTGTGAATGGCGTGTTTACAGGGCAGGGCGCGCACAATACCGGTGAGGACAGGGATTCCCGGCAGGGTCTCGGCCAGCAGCCGTGGTTCGTCTCCTGCCTGTTTGGCATCAAGGTAGAGTTCTTCTCCATCCGAGACCACGTTGACCTTGTTGTCGGCACCACCACCATAGCCACGACTGATGATGGCCGGTTTGTAACCATGGCTCTGTAAAAAAGAGGCCAGGTAACTGACGATGGGGGTCTTGCCGGTTCCGCCCATGGTCAGATTGCCGATCGAGATAACGGGAACGTCCATCTTGTATCGGCGAAAGAATCCTCGATCATACAGGGAGGAGCGGAGCTTCATGGCCGTGCTGTAGAGTGGGCTGAAAGGACGGCCCAGAAGGTACAGGTTTTTGAAGGAATCAGACATGGATAATTATATTTAGAGGTGAATTGACTCTTTTGCAGGGTGTGCCGCGTGCCAGAAATACTGAAAAAAGGTGTTTTTTTTCTGTCAGATGGTATTATCAAAACTGTTTTTTGGGTTGAGGAGTATGACAAATGATACTCTCTTTTGTAAAGAGTTTCAGCCTGTAATATGTGAACTGAATTGGTCATAATATCAAACCCTATGAAATAGTTTGATATTATTTAACAGATTACAGCTCAGTATCCATCAATTGAAGGGAAAAAAGGGGAATCAAGAATGAAAATAAATACTCTGGTGGCAGCGGCGGCCGTTGTCCTGGCCATGATGCTTCCAGGAGCCGGCATGGCTGGTGATACCATAAAGCTGGGTGTTGCCGGGGCGCATAGCGGGGATCTGGCATCCTACGGCCTGCCGACCGTGAATGCCGCAAAACTGGTGGTGGATGAAGTGAACGCCAAGGGTGGCGTCAATGGCAAAAAAGTGGAACTGCTGATTGAGGATGATGTGTGTAAACCGGAGGTTGCAGCCAACATTGCCACCAAGCTGGTCTCTCAGGGGGTTGATATCGTTCTTGGCCATACCTGTTCCGGTGCCACTAAATCCGCCCTCCCTATCTATAAGGCGGCGGGTGTTATCTTGATCTCACCATCGGCCACCAGTCCGGAGTTGACCCAGAGTGGTGGGTATCCGAATTTTTTCAGGACCATTGCCCCTGACAACATGCAGGCCAAACCTGAAGTAGAGTTTGCCTTGAACGTGCTGGGGGTTAAGAAAATTGCGGTGATTCATGACAAGGGTGACTACGGTAAAGGTGTGGCCGAGCTGGCCAAAGGGTTTATTGAAAAATCCGGCAAGGGTGAGGTTGTCCTGTTTGAAGGGGTCACTCCCGGGGCTGTCGATTATTCAGCCATTGTCCAGAAGATCAAACAGTCTCAGGCAGATGCCGTTATTTTTGGCGGGTATCATCCCGAGGCCTCAAAGATCGTCTCCATGATGCGTAAAAAAAGGATGAGCATAGCCTTTCTCTCCGATGACGGGGTGAAGGATGATACCTTTATCAAGGTGGCCGGCAAGGATGCGGAAGGGGTCTATGCCACGGGTCCAAAGGATAACTCGAAAAACCCCTTGTCCCAGGCTGCCGTTGCCGCTCATAAAAAGGCCTATAACAGTGACCCCGGCGCCTTTTATGAAAGTGCCTATTCCGCTTCCCTGGCCATTCTTAATGCCATTGACAAGGCTGGTTCCACCGAGATAGCGGCGGTGACCAAGGCCCTGCAGGCAGAAAGAGTTGATACGCCAGTGGGGACTATCAATTTTGATGCGCAGGGAGATGCCGTGGGTGTTGGCTTTGCCATGTATCAGGTCAAGAATGGCCGGTTTGTTGAAGTAAAATAAATGCTTTTTTGTTGCAATAATGTTTGAAGCAATGCCTGAGATTGAGAACTTTCTTTGTCTCAGGCTCTTTTAGTCATAGTAGTTGGTTTTTTTTTTGACTTATGCGTTGATCTTGTTGTCTGATTCCCATATGCTGAACTCTAAAGATGCTACTTTGTGTCGCATGGAAAACCCCTTTCTGAATGCGTCATCTTCAGGGAATTTATAACTTTATCGAGAGAGGATGGAGTATGAACACCAGAAAGATCAGCTTCAGGATGATGTTGCTGCTGGCCGGTTTTTTATATATCTGGCTGTTTTCATACGCACAAGCCGCAGACCAGGTAGTGGTGATTCCCATGGGAAGTGGCGGTAAACCCTTGCAGAATGTTGTTACCGTGGCCAAGAATAACGGTAAATTTACCGATCCGGTGGCGGCGATGAACTCGATCACCGATGCCAGCGCGACTAATCCCTATCTCATCTTTATCGCCCCGGGGCAATATACGATAACGACTCCCCTTATAATGAAGGAGTACGTCGATGTCGCCGGCGGTGGTGAAAACGTTACCCTGTTGACCGGTGCGATTAACGGTCCCTCCGATGAAACATCGGCGATTGTCAAGGGTGCCAATCATGCGACCATGTCCAATCTCACTATTACACATACTGGCGGTTTTAATTGTTCATTAGGCATTTATACCACCGGGCTTGACAATACGGCCCGACTGCAACATGTGAATGTAATATCGAGTGGGGCCGCTAATAATATTGGCGTGTTGAACTCCTCTTCCTCACCGATAATGACCGAGATGAATATTACTGTGTCAGGGGAGTCTGTTGGAAATTATGGCGTTTGGAATAAGAATTCTTCCTCGCCGATAATGACCGATGTGAATGTACTTTTGCCTGCGCCTGGAGGCTCCAACTGTTTTGGCGTTGCCAATGAATCTTCCTCGCCGGTGATGATTGGGGGCAACCTTTCTGTCGTCTCGGTGGCGGGAATTAGTGCTGGCGTAAGTAACCATTCCTCCTCACCGGTAATGACCGGGGTTAAGATTGTAGTGTCGGGGGGATTTTTTGCTAATTCTGGTGTAGAAAACTATTCATCTTCGCCGGTAATGACCGGGGTTAATATCGTTGCGTCGGGGGTAAAAAGTCAAGGTGTATATAACAGCTCAATTGATGCCGGTTCCAACTCTGTGAAGATACGACGCAGTACCCTTTCCGGTGATACTGCTGGGCTTGCCAGTAATGCTGGAAGCTCAGTCACCGTAATAAGCCAGTCAACCATCATCAATGGCGTCTCCGGTGGTGAATATACTTGTGTGGCCTGTGATGACAATGCGGGGCACCTATTAAATACGGATTGCACAGTGCCGGACTTGAAATAATGGTTAGCCCTCTGGGAAGAAGAATGAAGACATTATTGCTGGATATCAGCAACAGATTGACTTGTCCGGTTTGAAAGTCGGTATGGTTTGGTAACTTGCAGCATCCCAACCCAATCAGAAATATGGTTGTGTCGCTTCAAGTTGGTTGCTGACATTCGAGACGTGAACTCCCGGCTTGAAAATCGTATGGATTATTTCATTGAACTCTTTTTAAGCGGTTTGACCAGGGGCTCCATCTACGCCCTGATTGCCCTGGGCTATACCATGGTCTACGGGATTATTGGGCTGATCAATTTTGCCCATGGCGAGATTTACATGATCGGGGCCTTTACCTCGTTTATCGTCGCTACGGTGCTGTCGATTTATGGCTTTCCCCTGGCCGCCATTGTGGTGGTGGCTGGAGTCGCGGCGGCGATCTGGTCATCGGCCTATGGCTACACGGTTGAAAAAATTGCCTATAAACCTCTGCGTCACGCGCCAAGGCTGGCCCCGCTGATCAGCGCCATCGGTATGTCCATTCTGCTGCAGAACTATGTCCTCCTGGCCCAGACCTCGGACTTTCTGCCGTTTCCCGCATTGATCCCTGAATTCGCCTTCATGGAACCGGTGGCCCATATCATTGGTTCTTCTGATCTGGTCATTCTGCTGACCACCACTGTGGTGATGCTGGCGCTGACCCTTCTCATTAAATTTACCCGAATAGGCAAGGCCATGCGGGCAACGGCCCAGGATCGGACCATGGCCCTGCTGGTCGGCATCAATGTGGATCGGGTTATCTCCGCGACCTTTATCCTCGGCTCAGCCCTGGCCGCCATCGGTGGCCTGCTGATTGCCTCGCATATCGGTCAGATTAATTTTGCCATTGGCTTTATCGCCGGGATCAAGGCCTTTACCGCGGCGGTACTGGGCGGGATCGGCTCGATTCCTGGCGCCGTGCTCGGCAGTCTGGTCTTGGGCCTGACCGAGAGTTTTGCCACCGGTTATGTCTCCAGTGATTATGAAGATGTCTTTGCCTTTTCCCTGCTGGTCCTGATCCTGATTTTCAAACCGTCCGGCCTTCTTGGCAAGGCTGAGGCCAAGAAGGTGTGAGCGGGCCATTATGATTACCGTAAAGGGAGTAACCCCGATAGACGGGATAAGTGCCTTTCGCAGATTATTTTCTTGTAAAAAAAACAAGAAAATAATCTGTAAGGCACTAAAAAGATCGCTGCTGGTCTCGCTCTGGTTTGTTTTTCTCACCTTTCCGATCATGGTGATCAAGGTGAATCCCGTTGAGCGAACGGTCTCCTGGCGCTGGGGTAATATTTTTTATGTGGCCATTGGCAGCTTTGTCATCTCTCTGCTGGCCAAGGCCTGGCTGGTCAGGAAGGAGAGGCTGGCGGCCCGGCAACAGGCGGCGGCCTGCCCGGCGCGGGACTCGATCATTCACGATCTCCTGCAAAGACCGGGCTATCGCTATCCCCTGATCATCTTGTTTTCAGGGGTGGCCCTGGTGTTTCCCCATCTTTTCTCCACCTATCAGGCCAATATCATGACCACCGCCCTGATGTATATCGTCCTCGGGCTGGGGTTGAATATCGTGGTTGGGGTGGCCGGCCTCCTTGATCTTGGCTATGTCGCTTTTTATGCAATCGGGGCCTACAGCTACGCGCTGCTCAACCTGCATTTTCATCTGGGCTTCTGGGCGGCGCTGCCCATCGGCGGGCTTCTGGCCGCACTCTTCGGAGTGCTGCTGGGGTTCCCGGTACTCCGTCTGCGCGGGGATTATCTGGCCATCGTCACCCTCGGATTTGGCGAGATCATCCGCCTGATTCTCGAAAACTGGAACGCCTTTTCCAAGGGGCCAAGCGGCATCAGCAATATTCCCCGTCCCGGATTTTTCGGGGTGGAGATGTCGCTTGATCAGGCCATGATTTATATGTATTATCTGATGATTGGACTGGTGATCCTGACCATCTTTGTGGTGAACAGGCTCCAGCATTCACGGCTGGGAAGGGCCTGGCTGGCCCTGCGTGAGGATGAGATCGCCTGCCAGGCCATGGGGATTGACAAGACCAGAATAAAATTGACTGCCTTTGCCCTCGGCGCCTTCTGGGCCGGCCTGATCGGGGTGATCTTTGCCGCCAAGACCACCTTTGTCAATCCGGCAAGTTTTACCTTCATGGAGTCGGCCATCATCCTCGCCATTGTCGTGCTTGGGGGGATGGGTTCCATTGTCGGCGTGATTCTTGGCGCCCTGATCCTGATCCTGCTTCCTGAGTATCTGCGGGCCCTGTCAGAGTACCGGATGCTGGCCTTTGGCGCGATTCTGGTGGCCATGATGATTTTCAAACCAGAGGGCTTGATTGCGGGTGTCCGCAGAACGTATTGTTTCCAGGGACGAAAAAACGCTGCCGCCTTACAGGATGATGAATAAGCGGATGAATAAGCCGATTCTCGACGTCAGCGGTCTGACCATGGATTTTGGCGGGATTCGTGCCCTCGATCATCTTGATTTTGATGTGCAGGACAAGGAGATTGTGGCCCTGATCGGCCCCAATGGCGCGGGCAAGACCACACTTTTTAACTGTCTGACCGGGATTTATCGGCCCAGCAGCGGGGATATCCAGCTTGTGTGCCCGGAAACGGGAGAACAGACCCGGTTGAATGACCTGAAGCCCAACAAGATCACGGAAAAGGGGATGGCCAGGACCTTTCAGAACATCCGCTTGTTCTCCCGGATGACCGTGCTGGAAAATGTGATGATCGGTAGACACTGCCGGACCCGCTCGTTGATCCTGGGCGCCATCCTCCGTGATCGCAGGACCAGAGAGGAAGAGCAGGAGACCGTCAATAAGAGTTACGAGATCCTTGAGAAAATTGGGCTCGCCGGGCAGGTCAATGAATTTGCCGGCAATCTTTCTTATGGGGCGCAGCGGCGTCTGGAGATCGGCCGGGCCCTGGCCACCGAACCCTTCCTGCTGCTTTTGGACGAACCAGCAGCCGGGATGAATCCCCAGGAAACAGCTGTCCTTGTCGCCCTTATCCGCCAGATCCGTGATGAGGGTCATGCCATTCTCCTGATTGAGCATGATATGAAACTGGTGATGACCCTCTCTGATCGCATCGTGGTCATGGATTATGGGGAAAAGATCGCCCAGGGGACGCCGGCTCAAATCCGCACCAACCGGGAAGTGATCAAGGCCTATCTCGGCGAGGATGTGGGGTGATGCCATGCTTGAATTGAGGAATATTCAGGCAAGTTATGGTAATGTCCAGGCCTTGCGGGATGTCAGTCTGACAATCCATGCCGGCGAGATCATTACCCTGATCGGGGCCAATGGCGCCGGCAAAAGCACCACGCTCATGGCCATCTCCGGGATTGTTGCGTGCCGGGGCGGGCAGATCCTGTTGCAGGGCCGGGAGATACAGGGCCTTGCCCCTGACAGGATCGTGGCTATGGGGGTCAGCCAGGTCCCGGAAGGAAGGCATATCTTTGCCGAGCTAACCGTCCAGGAAAACCTGGACCTGGGTTCTTTTCTGCGCACCGACAAGGCGGGGATCAGGCGGGATCTGGACTATGTGTACTCGCTGTTCCCCTTTCTTGCCGAGCGCCGGCATCAGTCAGGAGGGACGCTCAGCGGCGGCGAACAGCAGATGCTGGCCATATCCCGGGCCTTGATGGCCCGGCCGCAGCTCCTGCTCCTTGATGAACCGTCGATGGGCCTTGCTCCTCTTATGATTAAACAGATCTTTGCAATCATCAAGACGATCAACAAGGAGCACAATACCACCATATTCCTCGTGGAGCAGAATGCGCATCAGGCCCTGCATCTTGCTGACCGGGGATATGTTATTGAAAATGGCCGGATTATTCTGACCGATAGCGCCGAGAGACTGCTGGACAATCCCGAGGTGCAAAAGGCGTATCTGGGGATTTAGAGGCCGTTATAAAAAGAGCAAAGCTTTTCTTGCTCTTTTTATAACGGCCTCTTATGCCGCATCCAAGAAACAGCAATCTTTACTGCTGTTTCTTGGTGTGGCGTCTAGCAAATTACATCTGCCGGAGATCATACAATGGGCCGTTACGAAATAACAATTATGTTTTTATCCATTTCGTTACGGCCCCTTATGCCGCTTACGATGTTTTAAAGTTACAGTTATTTTTTAACAGCGGCTTAATTTTATTGAAATATCTTAGGGTTGAGTGATGAATACAGTGAAGAAAATTAAGGTTGGAGTGATTGGTGTCGGCTATCTGGGAAAATTTCATGCCCAGAAATACGCAGGGATGGAAGGGGTGGAGCTGATCGGCGTGGTCGATGTCGATCCGGTCATGGCCGGCAAGATTGCCGCTGAATGTGGCTGCGCAGCCTTTACCGATTACCGGGAACTGCTGGCCCTGGTTGATGCCGTCTCCATTGTCGTGCCCACCAGCTATCATCATCAGGTGGCACTCGACTGTATTGAGGCAGATGTTGATATCCTGCTCGAAAAGCCGATCACCACCACCCTGGAGGAGGCCGATGATCTGATCCGGCGGACCGATGCCAAAAAACTGATCCTGCAGGTGGGGCATCTGGAACACTTTAATCCGGCGGTTCAGGCCATGGAGAAATTTCTGACCGTTCCGGTCTTTATTGAGAGCAGCCGGATATCAACGTTTAAAAACCGGGGCGTGGATGTGGATGTGGTGCTGGATCTCATGATCCATGATATTGATATTATTCTCAGTATTGTTAAATCACCCCTGAAGTCCATCCAGACCGTGGGTGCCCCGGTGGTGACCGCTACCACGGATATTGCCAACGCCCGTCTCGTCTTTGAGAATGGGGCCACCGCCAATGTGACGGCAAGCAGGATTGCCCGCACCAATATCCGGAAGATGCAGATCTTTCAACCCGGTTCTTATATCAATGTCGATTTCAGCAACAGAAAGGTGATGACCATCCACCTGACTGACGAGATCCAGGCCAATGGCGCGCCGGGGCAGAATGTCGAGGTCACCTCCTTTCCGGCCAGCGATGCCTTAAAGGATGAAATCGCCCATTTTGTGGAATGCGTCCGCACCCGGAGCGAACCTCTGGTCTCCGGACGGGTCGGGCGTCATGCCCTGGATGTGGCCCTCCAGGTGATGGCCCAGATCCGCCAGAATCAGGAGCTTGAAGTGTACCGGCTTGTTGCCGCGGCCCTGCAAAAGAGATAACGGCCATGAACTCTGAAACTGTTCCGGCTGTGCCTAAAAAAATAATGATCATTGCCGGCGAGGCCTCCGGTGATCTTCATGGCGCCCGTCTGGTGCAGGCCATGCGCCGGCAGGAGCCGGAGCTGGTCTTTTGCGGCATGGGTTCCAGGGAGCTTGCAGCCGCAGGCGTGGAGCTGCTCTTTGATGCCAGCAGGATTGCGGTCGTGGGCCTGATCGAGGTGCTGACCCATCTCCCTGATATTGTTACGGCCCAGAGAATCCTCAAAAAGAGGATGGCGGATGACCGTCCCGATCTGCTGATCCTGATCGATTTCCCCGATTTTAATCTGATGCTGGCCAAGAGGGCAAAAAAACTCGGCATCCCGGTCTTCTATTATATCAGCCCGCAGGTCTGGGCCTGGCGGGCAGGGCGGGTGAAGACCATCGGCCGGTTGGTCGATACCATCGGGGTGATTCTGCCCTTCGAGGAGTCCTTTTACCGCACCCGCGGGGTTGCGGCCCAGTATGTCGGCCACCCTCTGCTCGATTCGGTCAAGGTGACAACCGACCGGGACTCTTTTTGCCGGAGGCATGGCATCAACCCGGAGCATAAGCTGATCGGCCTTCTGCCCGGCAGCCGCCGGAAAGAGATCTCGGCGCTGCTCCCTGACTTTCTGGCCGCCGCCCGGCGTCTGTCGGAAAAATACGATCAGGAATTCGTCTTTCTCCTGCCTGTCGCCTCCACTGTCTCGGAAGAGGATCTGCGGAACAATGGCCTGGATGACTATTCAAAGCTCATCGATATCCACCTGATCCGCGAGGATCGCTATGATATGATGGCGGCCTGTGATGCCGTTGTCGCGGCCTCGGGTACCGTTACCCTTGAGCTTGCGATCCTTGGCATCCCCATGCTGGTCGTTTACAAGGTATCTTCCCATACTTATTATATAGGCAGATTACTCGTCAGGCATATGCAGTTTTTTTCTCTGGTCAATCTGATTGCTGAGCGGTTGGTTGTGACCGAGCTTTTGCAGGAAGAGGTCAATCCTGAAAAGATTGAGGCAGAACTTGCCCGCCTCCTCTTTGATGACAAGGCCAGACACGAAATGCAGATGGCCCTGGCCGAAGTTCGCAGTAAACTTGGACAACCCGGCGCCTCGCACCAGGCGGCTGGGCTTGCCTTGAAGCTCATTCGTCATTCCACGTTGCATTCAAGTTAAGACCGAAGGCAAGCGAGCGGTGACGAAGCAGTACGGGTAGTACGGTGAGGAGCCGCGCAGTGTAGCCGACGAAGGTATTGGCTTGAAGGAAACTTGGAATCAGAAGAAATAATGATTTCTGTAGTTCAGAAAAGTATAAAGGGTGATTCGATGAAAAGAAACTATCTGTTGAAAACAATAGTGCTCTGGATTGTGACTCTTTTACCACTTTGGGCACACGCTGAGGACCTTGGGTACTTGCGTCTGAGCCAGCTGGAAGGTGATGTCCAGATTCAATCTAAGGGGGCGACCGAATGGTTCCCGGCCACCATCAATCTTCCTATTCAGACGGGAGACCGGTTGTGGGTGCCAAAAAATGCGTGGGCCCAGGTGGAGACGCGCGAAGGTAGTGTCATCAGGATTGACGAGGAAAGTTCACTTGAGATCCAGACAATGGAGAAGGACTCTCTGCAGATGTACCTCAGTCAGGGGCAGGCATATCTGAACTTCAAGAAAGTGGATGATGCCATGCTCCAGATGGATACCCCGATTTCTTCGATCAGAATATATGACAGTTCGACCTTCAATGTGGCCCTTGCTGAAAATGGCAATACCGACCTCTCCGTGTTTCGGGGCACCGTGAATGCGGAAAACAAGAGTGGTGAGGTCAGCGTCGATGCCGGAAAGATGCTCTCTATGGATGAAGGTTTACCTTCAATTATGGACTTGGGGCCCCCAAGTGAATGGGAAAAGTGGAACAGGGATTGGGATGAATCTCTGGCTGTAGATGGGGATTCCGAGAAATATCTTCCACAGGAATTGACAGGGTATGAAAGGGATCTGAACAAGAATGGCAAGTGGATTGAGACGAGTGAGTACGGAAATGTCTGGACCCCGACTACGCATATTTCTGATGAATGGGCTCCTTATCGTGAGGGCCGATGGGTTTGGATTGGTGACGATTATGTCTGGATCGCGAGTGAACCGTGGGGCTGGGCCCCTTATCATTACGGACGCTGGGCGCACATCTCTTCTCATGGCTGGTGCTGGGTTCCACCGCCGCGCAATGAGGTCTATTGGGGGCCTGGCTATGTCAGTTGGGTTGCAACCGAAAACGATGTCGCCTGGGTGCCTCTGGCGCCTGCCGAAGTTTATTACGGTTATGGCAATTATGGACCCCATAGTGTCAATATTGTTAATGTTAATATCGCTACAGTAGTGGTGCCTGGAAGCAATTACAGAAATGCTCATGTGCGTGACGCAGTAACAGTTATTCCTCGGGACACCTTCTTGACAGGCAAGCGCCATGCGGTTGTGGGACACCGAGAAAATCCTTTTTTGCGGGAAAAGATCAATGTAGGCCGACCCAGGATTGAGCCTGGGCGGATTACCAAAATGCCGACTATCAGGGAAATCCCCAAGGTAAATCTGCCGCCTGCTAATATTCGGTCATTGCCGGGACGGACAGCGGAAAGGCCTATGGTCAGAGAGCGTAATCGTTCTTCTTTTACGCCAACTGTTGCACCACGAACTTTGACACCCACAATCAGGATGAATCCTGACGCCGCTGTAAAACAGGGTAAGGAACAGAATGTGCCAGGGATTGGTGGGCGGAAACAGTTGCCGGGACAGAACGTTACGCCCAGACAATTCAGGGGTAGGCAAGCCATTGACAGAGAAGCTGTCAAGTTTGCACCGCCTCCAGCCTCTATAAAACCACATGGTGCGCCGCCACCTGCTCCTGCTGCTCATGGACGTCCGGTTCGGAAAGATGAAACAAATGGCCCAGTTGTTCGCGAGCGGCCGCAGTTGCCGGGACAGAACGTTACGCCCAGACAATTCAGGGGTAGGCAAGCTATTGACAGGGAGGCTGTCAAGTCAGCGCCAGCTCCTGCGCCAGCAAGGCCCCGTGTCGCACCAGCTCATGCACCAGCACGACACCGTGTCGCACCAGCTCCCGCGCCAGCAAGACCCCGTGTTGCGCCAGCTCCGGGACAACCGGCCAAACCTGACCCAGAGGCATTGAAACGTCTCAAAAAAAAGCAGCAGGGTGGTGACAAGAAAGAAAAACAATAGGACGATGGTGACAGAATGCGGGAGGGTGCGACCCAAATTTCCCTGAAGATAGTGGGTTGCACCCATTTTAAGATTGTTAGGTGTAGTTGATCAGACTTAAGACGAATTTGGCCGAGACGATTGAGTAAAACCGCAGCCGTAGCAGCGCTACGGCGAGGATTTTGCGATTGAGGAGCGGTCAAAGACGGCCAAAAGCCGGATGCGAGCACCAAAGATTTATTTACGGACAAGCTCTTAATAATTTGACATGATTTCGGAAAAAGATCAGGGCTAATCTGATACCTTGCTTGTCTTGGACAACCCGGCGCCTCGCAGCAGGCGGCCGGGCTTGCCTTGAAGCTCCTTAGTCTAAAGAAATAATAGTTCCTGTAGTTCAGAAAAGTATAAAGGGTGATTCGATGAAAAGAAATTATCTGTTGAAAATAATGATGCTCTGGATTGTGATTCTTTTCCCACTCTGGGCTCACGCTGAGGACCTTGGGTACTTGCGTCTGAGTCAGTTGGAGGGTGATGTCCAGATTCAATCCAAGGGGGCGACCGAATGGTTCCCGGCGGCCATCAATCTTCCTATTCAGGCGGGAGACCGGTTTTGGGTGCCAAACAATGCGTGGGCCCAGATAGAGACACGGGAAGGAAGTGTCATCAGGATTGATGCGGACAGCTCTCTTGAGATTCTGGCGGTAGAGAAGGATTCTCTGCAGATGTACCTCAGTCAGGGGCAGGCATATTTGAACTTCAGGAAGATGGATGATGCCATGCTCCAGATGGATACCCCGATTTCTTCACTCAGGGTGTATGACAGCTCGACCTTCAATGTTGCCCTTGTCCAAAATGGCAATACCGATATTTCCGTGTACCGGGGTGCCGTGTACGCGGAAAACAGAAACGGTGAGGTCAGGGTCGGCGCGGGCAAGATGCTCTCCTTAGATGAGGGCATGCCCTCACTGATGGCCTTGGAGCCGCCCAGCGATTGGGAAAAATGGAACAGGGATTGGGACGAATCCCTGACCGAAGATGTGGGTAGCGATCAATATCTTCCGCAGGAACTGTCAGAATATGGACGGGATCTGAACAGGAATGGCCGATGGATTGAGACCACTGAATATGGAAATGTCTGGACCCCGACCACGCATATCGATGCTGACTGGGCCCCTTATCGTGAGGGCCGATGGGTGTGGATTGGTGACGATTATGTCTGGATCGCGAGTGAACCGTGGGGATGGGCCCCTTATCATTACGGGCGCTGGTCGTACATCTCTTCTTATGGCTGGTGCTGGGTTCCACCGCCGCGCAATGAGGTCTATTGGGGGCCCGGCTATGTCAGTTGGGTTGCAACCGAAAACGATGTCGCCTGGGTGCCCCTGGCGCCTGCCGAAGTTTATTACGGTTACGGCAATTATGGACCCCATAGTGTCAATATTGTTAATGCCAATATCTATGCAGAGATACCTGGCAGCAATTACCGGAATGCCCATGTGCATAACGCCGTTACCGTTGTCAATCGGGATACCTTCCTGACAGGACGGCATCATGATGTCGGACATCGGGAAAATCCTTTTTTGCGGGAACGGATAAGTATTGGCCGACCCAGAATTGAGCCGGGCCGGATTACCAAGATGCCGATCATCAAGAATATCCCCAGGATAAATCTGCCGCCTGCCAATATTCGGTCATTGCCGGGAAGGGCAGCAGAGGGAGCAAGGCCTATGGTCAGAGAGCGTGATCGTTCGGTTTTCGCGCCAACGGCGACACCGCGACCATTAGCGCCTGCTGTCAGGATGACGCCAGGGCCTGATGAGCGGAAACAGATATTGGAGCATAGCGTTATGCCCAGCCAGTACAGGGGCCGGCAACCTATTGATGCCGATGCTATGAAGTCGGCAATGCCGCCTGCCACCGGAAGGCCACAGAACGCGACGCCACCTGTTACTGTCCCGCGTCCACCGGCCCAGAGTGATGAAAGGAATGCCCCCGGTTTTCGCGGGCGGTCCCAGAATCCCGAGTATAATGTTATGCCCGGCCAATTCAGGGGCAGGCCGACAATAGATACCGATGCCATCAAGGCGGCAAGGCCACCTGAAACTGGAAGACCACAGATCGCGCCGCCACCTGCGCCTGCTCCGCAACCACCTGCTCAGAATGAAGAGAGGAATGCTCCCGGTTTTCGCGGGCGGTCCCAGGCTCCCGAGCATAACGTTATGCCCGAACAATTCAGGGGCAGGCCAACGATTGACAGGGAGGCTGTCAGGTCAGCGTCGCCACCTCCACCATCAAGGCCACAGATCGCGCCGCCACCTCCTCCTGCTCCGCGACCACCGGCCCAGAATGAAGAGAGGAATGCCCCCGGTTTTCGCGGGCGGCCCCAGGCTCCTGAACAAAATGTTATGCCCGGTCAGTTCAGGGGACGGCCAGCCATGGACAGGGAGGCTGTCAGGCCGGCGCCGCCACCTGCGCCTGTAAGGCCACAGAATGTGCCACCACCAGCGCCACCACGACCCCAGATCGCGCCGCCACCTGCGCGTGGCCCGGGGCAACCGCCCCATCTTGATCCAGAGACATTGAAACGTCTCAAAAAACAGCAGGAGGCAGACAAGAAAGATTGACAACAGGACGATGGTGACAGGATGAAGAAGGGTGCGATCCAAATTTCCCTGGGGAAAGTGGGTCGCACCCTTTTTTTATATTGTTAAGGGTAGTTGTTCAGACTTAAGCTGACACCTTGCTTCGATCATAGAGTCAGGAAGCATCTCCGGCCATCAGGTGTCCTGCCAAACCGGGGGCTGCCAAGGAATATCCTTTTCTGCGGCAATGCGGGTTCAGTCAGGACAGGAGATATGGTGACTCAGCTCTGGTCAATTCCCGGCAGAGAGATCTTGACTTTCTGAATGGGGCTGATCGACAGGAGGGATATTGATTCTTCATTGACAAGGGGCCTTTTAATGGGTGACCCTATTTTTTTCTCTCTGTTTTTTCTCCAAGCGAGTTGGATATTTCAAGCCGGACTGGTGGCCCTGGCGTTATTGATTGCTGAGAGCGATCCACGGGAGAAGGATTTGATGATCAGATTGATTGTGAACCTCATTACCTTTAAGTGCAGGGAATAAAAAAAGGCCACCCCTTTTACAGGGTGGCCTTTTTTTATTTTTCACGCCACAACAAGGGCGTTGTGCAGTGCCTTGTTAAGGAAGAACGCTATTACCAGCGGTGTGATTTGGCACACCCCAGCTTGTAGACTTGGTAGGATGACAAACCGAGCACTTGCCCAAGGCTTTGGCTGAGCCCTGCATGGCCAGGTTCTGCGAGTTATCCTTGGCAGTCGTGGCCGGGGCATCGGCATGTGGCGAACCGTGACAGGTGGTGCACAGAATGCTGCCCTTGTGGCCCCGGTTATTGATGTACTTACCCTCAAAGCTCGAGGCCCAACCACCACCGTCAGGATACGAGGTGGAAGAATGGCAGCTACCCGTAACGCCCATGGCCGGATTATTACAGCTCGGCAGGGTGGCAGCGTTCCATGGTTGTGCCGTCTGTCCGGAAGAAGCTCTCACTGACAGGGTGCCGTGGCAGCTGACACAGTTGAAACCATCGGTCTTCATGGAACCACGATAGCACTCAATGCCGTTGCCTGGATGACAGGCATAACAATTGGTGTCGATATTGGGGTCCATGGCAAGGACCTTGGCATTGCCACTGTGGAAGTTATGGAGAACCTGGGAAAAGGTCAAGGTGGAAACCTTCACGTCAGCCTTGGTAAAGGTGGCGCCCGGCAGAATCTTGAAGTTCGGATGCACATTGGCAAATCCCGGAGCCACCGTTTCACCCATGGCCGGATCAAGATGGCACTCCGAACAACGGATCGGGCCGCCAACACCGTCTCCATCCGGATCAAGCAGAGAAATGTCGATCTTAGAAGAATTTTGCCCATGCAGTTTGCCCATGGCCTTGAAAGAGCCATCCGGGGTCCTCGGGAAACCATTGGCCACCGCCACGTCCAGATGGCAACTGCAGCAGCCGCCAAAGGCGACGGGAACCACGGTGGAAGTGGTGGCAAGGGTAGTGCCCGCGGTGTTCTTAACCGTGACATTGGCGGTCAGATACGGCGTCCGGTTGGGGCCACCCAGCGGATCGGTCATCACGTCGGTGGCGGTGCCGGTCACCGGCGGGAAGGCGGGAATACCGGTGGCAATCCAGGACTTCGAAGTGGCATCATACGTCATGGTACCGGACAGGCCATTGCCGGTCAGACCCATGACCTTGCCACCGACCAGCGGCTGGTAACCGGGAAAAATCTTCGGTGCATAGGAAATCCAGGTAGAGAAGTACGCATCCGCAATCAAACCAGCATCGGTATCTTCGACCATCTGGTAGGAAACGGTAATGCCGCTGGTCGGCAGGATCGGATCATTGGTGCCGAGCTGGAGCACCTGAGCGCGAATGGTATTGAATGGCGGCAGAAGTAAAAAATTTGAAGAGGTGGGACAAGCGCAATGCATGCCCAGATCGTTATAGGCGATAACCTTGTAGGTTGTCGCCGCCATCTTAAAAATCCTTTGCTGTTCCGTCAAGAGCGGTCCAACAACCGTTTTCGAGACATACACCTCCTAAGGGGCGCGTTTCTCATTTCTGGGTCCTTAAAAGCAATTTTGATGCCAATCTGCAAAAAACTATTTATCGTTCAGTTTCATGATGTTATGGAGTTACGACTGGAATCATACCGGTTCCAGTCCGCACCGCCACTGTTCAATTATCAACAGCAAGGACCTCGAAACCAGCTCAACATATTGTTTTTTCGACGTTATTTATTAGAAAAAAAGAAATTGTTCAAATTTCGACAGTTCCTGAACAACAGCGGCTGATCGTGAGAAGAGGGGGATATGGCAGAATTGGGCCGCGTCCGGCGACTGTTCAATTTTCAACAGGGCAGTTCGGCAAGTCAAGAAAAGGTGGAGCTGCCCACGGTTACGACTCAGCTTTTCTTAATACCGTAATGTTTGATCTGCCTGACGCCGAGCAACAAAAAAGGGCACCTTATCCAGCGGATAAGGTGCCCTTTTTATTTCACGCCACAACAAGGGCGTTGTGAAGTGCCTTGTTACTTAATAACGGTATTGCCACTGGTGTGATTCGGCGTACCCCAAGAGGTAGACTTATGGGGATGACAAACCGAACACTTGCCCAGCGCTCTGGCTGAGCCCTGCAGGGCCAGGTTCTGCACGTTATCCTTGGCAGTCGTGGCCGGGGCATCGGCATGCGGCGCCCCGTGACAGGTGGTGCACAGGATGCTGCCCTTGTGGCCCCGGTTATTGATGTACTTACCCTCAAAGCTCGAGGCCCAACCACCACCGTCAGGATACGAGACGGAAGAATGGCAGCTACCCGTGACGCCCATGGCCGGTTTATTACAACTCGGCAGGGTGGCGGCGTTCCATGGCTGTGCCGTCTGTCCGGAAGAAGCCCTCACTGACAGGGTGCCGTGGCAGCTGACACAGGTGAAACCATCGGTCTTCATGGAACCGCGATAGCACTCAATGCCGTTGCCTGGATGACAGGCATAGCAGTTGGTATCGATATCGGGTTTCATGGCAAGCACCTTGGCATTGCCACTGTGGAAGTTATGGAGAACCTGGGAAAAGGTCAAGGTGGAAGTCTTCACGTCAGCCTTGGTAAAGGTGGCGCCCGGCAGAATCGTATAGTTCGGATGGGTCGCTGCAAATCCCGGAGCAACCGTTTCACCCATGGCCGGATCAAGATGGCACTCCGAACAACGGATCGGACCGCCTACGCCGTCTCCATCCGGATCAAGAAGGGCAAGATTGATCTTGGAAGAATTCTGCCCATGCAGTTTACCCATGGCCTGGAAAGAGCCATCCGGGGTTCTCGGGAAACCATTGGCCACCGCCACGTCCAGATGGCAACTGCAGCAGCCGCCAAAGGCGACGGGAACCACGGTGGAAGTGGTGGCAAGGGTAGTGCCCGCAGTATTCTTGACCGTGACATTGGCGGTCAGATACGGCGTCCGGTTTGGCCCACCCAGCGGATCGGTCATCACGTCGGTGGAAGTGCCGGTCACCGGCGGGAAGGCCGGAATACCGGTGGCAATCCAGGACTTCGAAAGGGCATCATACTTCATGGTACCGGACAGGCCATTACCGGTCAGACCCATGACCTTGCCACCGACCAGCGGCTGGTAACCGGGAAAAATCTTCGGTGCATAGGAAATCCAGGTAGAGAAGTACGCATCCGCAATCAAACCAGCATCGGTATTTTCGACCATCTGGTAAGAAACGGTAAGGCCGGTGGTCGGCAGGATCGGATCATTGGTGCCGAGCTGGAGCACCTGGGCGCGAATGGTATTGAACGGCGGCAGAAGCAAAAAACTTGAAGAGGTGGGACAAGCGCAATGCATGCCAAGGTCGTTATAGGCGATAACCTTGTAGGTTGTCGCCGCCATCGCCGTCCTTAAAAATCCTTTGCTGTTCCGTCAAGAGCGGTCCAACAACCGTTTTCGAGACATACACCTCCTAAGGGGCGCGTTTCTCATTTCTGGGTCCTTAAAAGCAATTTTGATGCCAATCTGCAAAAAACTATTTATCGTTCAGTATCATGATGTTATGGAGTTACGGCTGGAACCATGCCGGCTTCAGTCCGCACCGCTACTGTTCAATTATCAACAGCAAGGACATCGAAACCAGCCCAACATGTTGTTTTTAGGTATTATTTGTGAAAAAAGAAGTTGTTCAAATTTCGACAGCTGTTTCAATTTTCAACATAGCGGTTCAGCAAGTCAATAAAAAGCGCTGCTGCCCACAGTTACGAATCAGCTTTTTTCAATGCCGTAATGTTTGATCTTACTGTACAGGGTGCCCCGGGCAATGCCGAGTGCGTCGGCGGCCTGCGACAGATTCCAGTGTTTTTCTTCAAGGACTTTACGGATCACTTCGGCTTCGATTTCAGGCAGGGAGCTGGAGCTCAGTTTAAGGGAGAAGTCTTTCTCCGCAACAACAGCGTGCTGCAGTTCGTCGGGGAAATGTTCGAGACGCAGTTCGCTGCCGGGGCAGAAGGCCACGGCCCGTTCGATGGCATTGGACAGCTCGCGCACGTTGCCCGGCCAGCGGTAGGCACAGAGCCGGTTCATGGTGGCCTGGTCGACGGAGCTGATCAGCTTGCCGCTTTCGCGGTTGAACTTGCGCAGAAAAAAGTTGACGAGCAGGGGGATGTCGGATTGTCGCTCGCGTAGGGGCGGCGCGTTGAGGGTGACGACATTGAGCCGATAGAAGAGATCCTCGCGGAAGGTTTTTTCACGCATGGCGGCCGCCAGGTCTTTGTTGGTGGCACAGATGATGCGGGTATCGACCTGGATGGTTTCAGTGCCGCCGACCCGGTGAAAGGTACCCAACTCGAGCACCCGCAGCAGGGCGACCTGGGTCTGTAGGGGGATCTCGCCGATTTCGTCGAGAAAGATGGTGCCGCCCTGGGCGAGCTCGAAAAAGCCGATTTTGCGGGCTCCCGCGCCGGTGAAGGCGCCTTTTTCATGGCCGAACAGGGCGCTGTTAATGAGGCCCTCGGTGAGGGCGGCGCAGTTGACCGGGACAAATTTCTGGTTGCGGCGGGCACTGCGGACGTGAATGGCGGCGGCGATCAGTTCCTTGCCGGTGCCGCTTTCACCGCGAATCAGGACGGTGATGTTGGTCGGGCCGATGCGCCTGATCCCCTCGAACAGTTCGTACATGGCGGGGTCCTGGCCGATCAGCTGTTCAAAATGGGCCTCGCTTTGCCCTTCTTTGTTATTGTCGAGCAGATGGCGATGCTGGAGGATTTTTTCCAGCTGCATCTGCAGCGTGGTGATATCAAACGGCTTGAGGATATAGTCGTAGGCGCCCGCCTTCATCGCCCGGACCGCTTCATGGGCCGAATTGACACCGGTGAGAATCAAGACGAAAATCTCGGGATAGCGCCGGTGGATTTCCTGCAGCAGGTCGATGCCATCCATGCCGGGCATGCTCAGATCGGTGAGGACGATGTCGGCGCGCTTGGTTTCAAGCATGCGCAGGGCGGTCGGGCCATCCGCAGCGGTTTCAATCGAAAACCGTTGATCCTCCCCCATTTCCCGACAAAAAATATTGCGGTAGGCCACTTCGTCATCCACATAGAGAAGGCGGGTTTGTTTCTCAGCCACGGTGATCTCCTTTCTCGGTCCGGATCAGGTTTGCTGAGAACGGGGCCGCTGCATTCGGGTCGCGTGGTTTTGTTCTCAGATCAATGGGCAGGCACAGGGTGAAGGTGGTTCCCGTGCCGGGCTTGCTGACAGCCTCGATGATGCCCTTATGCCGGGTGACAATGTCGTAGACAATACTCAGGCCGAGACCGGTGCCGACACCGACCTCTTTGGTGGTGAAAAAGGGTTCGAAGATGTGTTCGAGCTGGTCAGGAGGGATGCCGCAGCCGTTATCGCTGATGGTAATCCAAATCTTTTTGTCTTCGGCCCAGCTCTGAATATGGATTTTCCCCTGCCCGGCAATGGCCTGGGTGGCGTTGATGAACAGATTGAGGAACACCTGGTTCATCTGCGCGGCGCAGCAGTAACACCGGGGAATGTTCCCGTAATCGCGCACGACTTCGATCTTGGCGTGCAGCTCGTGACGAATGAGCGCAAGGGTACTGTCGATACATTGATGCAGATCGGTGAATTCGCGCCGCGGGATCTCCTTGCACGAAAAGTTGCGCAGACCCTGTACGGTCTGGCTGATGCGGGTGGTGCCGTCGCGGCATTCCGCCAGCATGACCGGCATCTCGCGCAGTATCTCATCGATGCCGAAATCCCGTCGCCCTTTCATGCAGGCGGCAGCCAGCTCGTTATCGCCGCGGCGTTCGATCACTCCTATCTGCAGGGTGAAGAATTGGCTCAGACGCTCCAGGTAACGCTCAAAGGTGTCCAGATTATGACTGACAAAGCCGATCGGATTGTTGATATCATGGGCGATGCCGGCGGCAAGCTGACCGATACAGGCCATCTTGTCCTGATGCAAAATAGTGGCATGTGTTTCCTGCAGTTCCCGATTCATCTCTTCCAGCGCCACCGTGCGCTGCGCCACCCGCTCTTCCAGTGTCTGGTTGAGAAGCTGCAGTTCCGATTCAGCCAGGCGCCGGTGGCCGATCTCCTCTTCCAGTTGCCGGTTGGCCAGCGTGACGTTAGCGACTTCATCGTTGAGGCGTTTCCGGGTCTCCGCCAATTGCCGGTCCATTCTGCCCAGCACAGTATAGGCGAAGAAAAACAGCACCAGACAGAGGCTGGCACTCGCCAGAATAATCGGTACGATGAACGCCTTGAAGGAGGTTGTCTGCTGCGTGATGTTGTGCAACACATAGAAGCCGCCAATCAACTGGTCTGAAAAGTCGAACAGAGGAAAGCCCTTGATGCGATAGATCTGCTTGTCGATGACAATGTCGCTGTATGCTTCTTCGGCAGCAAGGCTCTTCACGGATAGAAGCTTGATTTTGTTCAGTTTGCTGGAATCAGGCAGGGTTTGGTAGGCAATCACCTGGTCGCTGAATAAATCCCAGTTGTGCGAGCGGCCGGTGTGCTCCCGGGCAAGTTCCCACTGTTCACGATCAAGCTGCTGTTTATCAAGGGTGACAAGGAAGTCTTTCTTGACAATCGACTGCAGTTGTTTGAGGACGTAATCGACTTCGATCCCCAGCTCGATATAGCCGATCAACTTATCTCCCACCTGCCACGGCAAAACGCCCCGATAGGTCAGCATGCCGAATTTGCCGAGTTCCAGGCCAAAGGCAAATTTCTGGCTGTGGGCCGCCTGTAAAAAGGTGCTGCGGGCCACTTTGTCGCCGAATTCATCGGGGTTGTGGACCCGGAGCAAGGTCGTAGCAGCCGTCGTATGGTAGTAAAAGTGAGAGATTCCGTGGTCATGGAAGAACTGATTGAACAGCGGCAGGGATTGCTGGTAAAGGGCGTCACGGTCGTTGGCCATCATCGCCTTGCGCAGTTGAGGGTCGTGCGAGATCTCGATCATAAGATTGAGCAGCAACGTCTCCCGCTGGTCCTTGGACACATCGATGTAGGCCTGGGTGACCTCATAGTTGTGGCGCATATCGATCAGGTTCTGGTCGGCGCGGATTTGATAAGCGCTGTAGATAAAGGTGCAGAAAAGAACCGCAAAGGTCAGGGACAAAGGTATCAGTATCCTGCGGCGAATCGGTTCTTCAGGGGTATGCTTCATATTGCAAGACAGTCTGTGTGAAGTTTTCAAGTTTTTGATAGGGTGAGAAGTGATACCTGAATATTACAAACAAGCGACAAAATGATATTAAAAAGGTCATATCATCAAAAGGTTAACGACGGAATTAAGTAAAAAGGAGATCACCTTTTTATGAACGCAAAGAATAACAAACGCAGAGCCCGTGTGTCACCCAAAAAATATGGCTCTTCCGGTTTAAGCATACTTTAAAATTGAAATATGGACATACTATCCTTTTTATTGTGAGACCAATCACTTTAGAAAGGAGGTGGAAGTATGTCCTCAAACATATTGTATCATGGCTTTGGCATCCAAGGCTATCGGTATAAACGTTCTCGTTTTCAGCAAGGAGCAATTGTTTTTTCAATTGAGAAAGACCCGTTTTCTCTGCGCTGTCCCTGCTGCAATACCTGGGATGTCAGTAGGTGTGGTGAAGTGCTGCGCGCTGGTTTCACACTCTGCCGATCTGTAGCAAACAGGTATATATTGCTTTGCATATCCCTCGTGTTCAATGCAGGTATTGTGGGATTGTCCGGAAAATTAAGATCGAATTAATCGATGTCCGCCGTACATACACCAAATCGTTCGAGCGTTATGCTCTGGAGCTTGCAAGCCATATGACCATTCAAGACGTTGTTGCCATCCATCTTGGTGTCAGCTGGGATGTTATTAAAGATATGCGGAGACATTTTATCTCTCGGCTCACTATTCCCATCCGAGATTGAAACACCTTAAACTCATTGCTATTGATGGAATATTAATCGGCCACGGACATCGTTATCTTACCGTCGTGCTCGATCTTCTTTCCGGTGCCGTTGTTTTTGTTGGCAACGGTAAAGGAGTTGATGCCTTGCTTCCTTTTTGGAAAAGACTCAAAATTGTAAAAGCGAAGATAGAAGCGGTTGCCATGGATATGTCTCCATCGTATATCTCAGCAGTTTCAACACATCTTCCAAAGGCCGCCATTATCTTTGATCACTTTCATATCGTCAAAATGTTTAACGACAAACTTTGTGATCTTCGTCGAGATCTCCAGAGAAAGGTTAAAACGGTTGACCAATAAATCCTGAAGGACACCCTGTGGCTGCTGCTGAAAAACCTTCAAAACCTCAAAGAAAAAAATAATGAACCTCAGCGTCTCGAAGCCGCTTTGCAACTCAATAAACCACTTCCACGGCCTATTATTGAAAGGAAGACATGCGCCAGCTTTGGTTACAGAAGGATAAAAACACCGCTGTTGCTTTTCTGGATGATTGGATCCTGCGAGCCGGAAGTTCCGGCATTAAAATACTCAATAGTTTTGCAGATACCATGAATCCATCGTGCCGGTATCTTAGCTTATTACGATCACCCTATATCAACAGGCCCCTTGGAGGGAACTAATAACAAAATCAAAACATTGCAGAAACAGGCGTATGGATTTCGAGATATGAAGTTCTTCAAACTGAAAATCTACGCCCTTCATGAAACGAAGTACGCTTTAGTCAGATGAATCAAATTTCTTGTGTCTAACGAATTGTTTGCTAAAAGGCCTTTCTCGGGTAGATTGATTTCAATCATAAGTTCAGCAGCATTTTGATCTGATTGGACAGTAATGACGTATTGTTTCTCGATCAGTCCGATCTTATTATTGAAGAGACCGGAGTATGGTAACTTCGCACTTCTTTCTATCTCTGTCAAGGACTGATGAAAGAGACTAAAAGTTAGACCTTCATATTGAATTACGTGGGCTGGCAGGTCTAAGAAAAAAATAATTCTATCCCCTTTTCTTGTGCAGGAACAAAGAGAAACATTGATTTTTAGCAGACAGCAGTCCACCTCGATCAAAGGTGTGGCTATCGTTATGCTGATTTTGCATCATCTGTTTCTGCTTCCTTCACAAAATCATTTTCTTACCGGTATTTTCGGTGGCAGCGGGGGTGGTTTTGAATTCTTTCTCTCATCCGTCGGTAAGCTTTGTATTCCACTTTTCTTTTTTGTTAGCGGTTATGGGCTCTGGCAGTCATCCCGTGATGATTGTCATTTGTGGCAGAGTATGCTCCGCCGGTTGCAGAATATTTATACTATTTACATAGTCACAGTGCTGGTGACCGTGTTGCTGCTCTTTCTCTGGACCGGAGTTTTTCCCCTGAAGTCTTGGCGGCATGCGGTTGAGACCTTCCTGGGATTCAATGTGACCATAAACGGTTCCTGGTGGTTTTTTATCATCTATGTTGAGCTGCTGCTCTTAACACCAATGGCGGTGTTGTTTGTTCGTCGATTTTCCTGGGGCCTTTTGCTGTGCCTGTCTTTTATCCTTTATCTATTGTCAGCACCGGTAAGCGGTTTCCCCTATTTTGCCCGAGTAATTGAGAGCATGGGCTTGACTTCCACCCTGTACAAAACCTTCCCGGTCAATCTGTTCTGGCCCAACCAGCTTTATTTTTTTACCGGGTTTTGTCTCGCTGTCTCGGGAATCTTTGAAATGATCCTGCGGCGATCGCTCAACAGGCTGCATCCTTCTTTCTGGCGCTATGCTACGGCGTTAGTCCTGATTGCCGCAGTTTTGTCGTTTCGTTATTTTTTTGTCGATATTGGGGAGTTTTTCGGAGTACTCTCCAAAAAGGGCATTAACATTTTTCAATATATAATGATCAATACCCGTGCAGATTTCATTCTTGCTCCCGTGTTTATTTTTGCTCTTGTTTTGCTCTCGTATCGGCACAAGAGTCCCATCCTCTCCTTTCTCGGTAATTATTCGGCCGCAATCTGGCTTATTCACGGCAGTATTATTCTCATTGTGTTCACCAGTCTGAAACCATATCATCCATGGTCGCCGCTTGTCTTTCTTGTAGTTCTTTTCTTTTGCGTATTGTACGCCCTGGCCTATACCGGCATCAGGAATTTATGGGGCCGCTTGGCTTTCAAGCAAGGTATTAAAAGTTGAAAGAAAATAGTCTTCGGAGAAAACAGAGAGTGAATGTCTCTGCCCTTATGGCACATACACCTTGGCACCCATTTTGAGAGAGAAGAAGCGAATTCAGGCCGAAAAATGGAAATTAGTCCCATGGAATTGAGCAAACTTGGATTGGACCGTTGGTTTCAGGACCAGGCCGGTGAACTCTGTCAAGCTGAGCAGCGAATTGCCCGGGTAACGGCGGTTGATCGGGGCTGGTATGTCGTCAGGAATGAGGATGGGGAAGTACCTGCCAGGGCAACAGGCAGATTTCTGAACTCTACCGAATCAACTATGGATATGCCCTGCGTCGGTGATTGGGTCTGTGTGCATTACGACTCTGCAGATTCCGCGAGCATCCATACTGTTCTGCCCAGAAAATCGTTTCTGCATCGGAAATCTGCCGGCAAGAATATTGAGATGCAGATGATCGCGGCCAATATTGATGTAGCCTTCATCGTTCAATCGTGCCACTACGATTTTAATGTGGCCAGACTGGAACGCTATCTGGTGATGGCCAATGAAGGTCATGTTGAACCAGTGCTCGTTCTGACCAAGACCGATCTGGTCAGTGGTGATGAATTGGAGCAATTAATTTTGCAGATTCGTCGTGGAGGGATCAGCACCAGAATTATTGGACTCAGTAATGTAACCGGAGCAGGACTTGATCAGATTAAAGAGCTTATGGGCCCTGGGAAAACATACTGTCTTCTTGGATCCTCAGGTGTGGGTAAATCAACGCTCATTAACCGACTCACTGGCCAGGATACATTGAAAACAGCAACAGTAAGTGATTCCGGGGAAGGGCGACACACGACGGTACGCCGTCAACTTGTTGTCCTTGACCAGGGCGCCATGTTTATCGATACTCCGGGCATGCGAGAGTTCGGTCTTTTTGGTGCGAGTGAAGGAATCGGTGAATGTTTTGATGATATCCAGGAATTAGCACTCAGTTGCCGCTTCGCCAACTGCAGCCATACCAATGAACCTGGATGCGCAGTTTTGCAGGCAATAGCAGGCGGTCAACTGCAGCCGGAACACTATGGCAATTATGTGAAGCTCAAGAAGGAGTCGGAGCTGAATGAGACGGCCTATACTGAGAAGCGGAAAAAAGCCAAAACTGGTGGCAGAGGTGCTCAAGCTGCAATGAAACAGACGAATAAACAAAAATAAGATTATACCCAGGATTTCTAAAAGTTCCCTCCCCCCTGGAGGGGGAGGGTTAGGGTGGGGGGAAGTTACCACATGAGACCATCTCGGCACTTCCCCCCCCCACCAACCCCCTCCTGTCAAGGGAGGGGGAGTTAAATGCAAAAACCTAACCGGAAATTACGGAGTAAATGGAGTTGCCCATGTTGTGTCAAAAAGAAAATTGCCAGGCAGAGATTGAAGAGGGTGAGGGAAGAGAATTTCATGGGCAGTTATTGTGTGATGACTGCTACATGGATGCATTGTCCCCGGCAAGGACATGTGATCCCTGGGCTGTACGTAGCGCTGGTCTGGCCAAAGAGCGTGGAGATACAACAGAACATGATGGCGGCCTCCAGCAGAAGATCCTTGAGCTGATTCAAAAATCAGGAGGATTGAGCCTGGCCGAACTTGCCGAAAAACTGTCTGTACGTCAGGGAGATATCGAAAGAGAAATCGCCGCCCTGCGTCATATGGAAAAAATACGCGCGGCCATGCAGGACGGTAAAAAGGTCATCGTTCTCTGGTGATATTTTAGGATTCGTAGCTGCTTGCAGTCAAATAATGAAGCCCCTGTGCCTAATCATCAAGTACAGGGGCTTTTTTGTTGCCGTAAAACGAGTGGCGCAAAATGTGCAGATCAGGCGGGCACTTCTTCCGCCGGGATTAAAAAGAAACTAAAAGAGCTGCGGATGAAGCCGGCTTGATCCATCAGGATGTCGAGGGGGAGGGTGGCCAGATCGTCGACTGTGGGTTCGATATTCGGGTCACGATCCATGGACATGATCTTGAGATAGATTTGGCATTCGTCGCAGGTCTCCGCCTTGACCGCGCCCGAGTCCCCTTCGATCCCGTGGTAGGCGATGTCTTTGGTCGACTGGCAGTTGCTGCATTTTACCCGAACCATATGCCATTCGGAGGCGCACAGCGAACAGTGCAGATAACGCTGTCCGTTTTCAATCCCACCGTTGTGGACGATGCTTGCAAGCGGCGGGGAGGCGCAGACCGGACAGAGGGTTGGTGCGGCGCTGACTGCGAAGGCTTCACGGTCAAGGGATGTGGCCATGTGCACCCAGTACACCTGCAACGCGGCTCCAACGAGGGGCGCCGCCGCCAGATCCATGCCCGCATAGTCACCGGCGAGCAGGCCGTCCGCCATGGACTCAAATGCCAGCCCGCCTCCTGCCAGCAGACGGGCCAAGCTGTCAGCCGCAGCCGGTTCTGCGGCATCGCGCACCATCTCGATAATCATCCGCAACGCCTCATGCCAACTGGCATCACGCCGCCAACTCTGCATGGCAAGCGGCGGCATGCCTTGCCGGCGGCTCAGGCGTAGTTGGTCTGCTTCCGGCAGTGCAACCTTTCCATAGGCGTTCAGGGCGTCCTGTTGGGCCCGGGCCACCCTGGCCATGAACAGGAGATACTTCTCCAGAGGATGCCCATTGGCTAAGGCGTTGCAGCGCTTCTCCCGCCTGGCGAATAAGGTCTCCCGTTCAGGGAGCCGCAGCCAGGGGGCTTTCCTGGCCAGCGGCTCGATCTTGCCGGGCTGAATAATGGTGGTTGCCATTACTTGCTCCCCTTGGACATTTCTTTATACCAGCCGGGATAATGGTGTTTGGCCCAGGCCGCGGTCACTGTCCCGCGCGTCATGCCGCGAATGGCGCCTCGTGTCCAGTAGGCCGCGTAGATGTGGACAATAATTGCGACAATCGTGATGAACCCGGCGATTCCGTGGGCCACCACCGCGAGCCTCACCAGATTGATGGAAAACATCGGCGCAAAGTAAGGCTGCCAGATGACGATCCCGGTAAGGAATAATATGCCAATCATTCCCAGCAACGTCCGAAACAGGTATTTCTGGCCGATGTTATAGCGGCCGATGTCAGGCATCTTGACGGGATGGTTCAGCATGATATCCATCGCCTTTTTCTGCCATTGCCGGTCGGCGTCGGTGACGCGGTTGTATTTCCATTCCCGTGATGCCAGCATCGAAAAGGCCACCAGCATGACGACGCCGACAAAAGGATGCAGGATCTTCGTCCAGGGGCCGCCGCCGAAGAGGTTGCTCAGAAAAAAGAACGCCGGGTGGAAAAAAGCCAGCCCGCTGAGGGTTGCCAGGATGAACACAATTGCCACAAACCAGTGGTTTGCCCGGACCTGGGGGGGATGGCGTAGTATAAAACCAGATTTATTATTCATGGTGACTCCTTGATAAGTCGAGCAGGTATGGCGCGAACGGGCCAGGCCGTTCCCCGCCGCTCCCTACTTTTCGGTTTCATCCTCTTCCGCTTCGTTTGGCCCGACGGTTACATAGTGCATGATACCGGTCAGAACCGCCACCCCAAGACCGTAGCTCATCAGCGGCTTGGCAATGCCCTTCCAGAAAATGACCAGCGGGCTGAGCTGCGGGTCTTTGGCCAGTCCGCTGTAAAGCTCCGGCTTATCGGCATGCTGTAGCACATACATCACATGCGTGCCGCCGACGCCCTTCGGGTCATATAATCCGGCGTTCTGGTAGCCACGCTCCTTGAGGTCGGCGATGCGGCCTTCGGCCTGGGTGATCATCTCTTTTTTGCTGCCGAACATGATGGCCCCGGTGGGGCAGGTCTTGGCGCAGGCAGGCTCCAGGCCGGTTGCAATGCGGTCGGAGCAGAGGGTGCACTTATAGACCTTGTGGTCCTTCGGTGACAGCCGCGGGATGTTGAAAGGACAGCCGGTGATGCAGTAGCCGCAGCCGGTGCAGTTTTCCTGCTGGAAGTCGACAATGCCGTTTTCATGCTGGACAATGGCCCCGGGAGCGGGGCACGCCTTCAGACAGCCGGGATCAGCGCAATGCATGCAGCCGTCCTTGCGGATGAGCCACTCAAGCTTGCCGTTGTCCGTCTCCACCTCCGAGAAGCGCATGACGGTCCAGGACCCGGCCGACAGGTCAGCGGGGTTATCGTAAACACCTTTGCAGGTGCCGATTTCGTCCCGGATATCATTCCATTCCATGCATGCCGCCTGACACGCCTTACAACCTATGCATTTGGAGATGTCAATGAGCTTGGCCACCTCCACACTATGCCGCACGCCGGGGGATGGAGTGGTGGTGGCGGAGCGGCGTTCGATGTTCAGTGATTGCTGTACCATGGTCCGCCTCCTTATGCCTTTTCTATGTTGACAAGAAACGCCTTGAACTCCGGGGTCTGCGTGGTGGCATCACCGACAGAGGGTGTCAGGGTGTTGGTCAGGTAACCGTTCTTGGCCAGGCCCATGAAGCCCCAATGGATCGGGATGCCGATCGTGTGGACCTTGCGGCCGTCCACATCAAGGGCCTTGATCCGCTTGGTCACCACGGCCACGGCCTTGATGAATCCCCGGTTGCTGCTCACCGTCACCTGGCTGCCGGACTTGATGCCTTTCTCCCTGGCCAGTTCTTCACCGATCTCGACGAACTGCTCCGGTTGCAGAATGGCGTTGATTTTGGAGTGCTTGGTCCAATAGTGATAATGTTCGGTGAGCCGGTACGTGGTCCCCACATAGGGGAATTTATCCGGCTTGCCGAAGGCGTCGAGGTCGCCCATAAAGATCCGCACCGCCGGATTGCTTTTGGTTTCCGGATTATCGGGGTGCATCGGATTTTTGGTAAGCGGCGATTCGAACGGCTCATAGTGTTCCGGAAATGGGCCGTCCGCCATTTGGCCTAGTGCAAACAGGCGGCCTACGCCTTCCGGCTGCATGATAAAGGGCATGATCATCTCCTCGGGTTTGGCATCGGGGCGCATGTCGGGAATGTCGTTGCCGACCCATTTGCTGCCGTTCCATTCGATGACCAGACGTGAAGAATCCCAGGGCCGGCCCGCAAGATCGCATGAGGCGCGGTTGTAGAGGATGCGGCGATTGGCAGGCCAGGCAAAACCCCAGTTGAGGGTCTGGCCGAGACCGGATGGGTCGCTGTTGTCCCGCCGGGCGGCGAGGTTTCCGGCCGGAGACCACATGCCGCTATAGAGCCAGTTGCCGCACGTAGTCGAGCCGTCATCGCGCAACTGAGCGAACCCGGCCAACTGCTCACCGTCGCCGACCAGCGATCGCCCGGAGATCTCGCGCGCCAGTTCTTCCGACGAGGGCTGATCCGCAATGTGGTACGGCCAGGAAAGCTGCAAGACCGGCTCGGAGTAGGCGCCGCCGTCCTTGGCATACATCTTCCGCAACTTGATGAAGATGCCGGCGACAATCTCTACGTCTCCCTTGGACTCGCCAGGTCCGTCAGCCGCCTTCCAATGCCACTGGATGACCCGGCTTGAGGTGGTATATGATCCTTCTTCCTCGGCAAACAAGGTCGAGGGCAGACGAAAGACCTCGGTCTGAATCGCGGCGGGGTCGACATCGTTCAGCACGCCGTGATTTTTCCAGAACTCGGAGGTTTCTGTGGCGAGCGGGTCGATTACCACCAGATATTTCAACCTGGCAAGCGCTATACCGACCTTTTTCTTGTTGGCCACGGCGGCGAGGGGGTTATAGCCCTGGCAGAAGAAACCGGTGATTTGCCCCTGGTACATGCGCTCAAAAATCGCCAGGGCATCGGACGGTCCTTCGATTTTGGGCAGCCAGTCAAACCCGAAATCGTTTTCCTTGGTCGCGGCCTTGCCATACCAGGCCTTCATCAGGCTGACAAAAAACTTGGGATAATTGCTCCAGTAATTCACCTGGTTGGGGCGCAGGGGTTTCGGAGTCCACTTCTTAACGTAATCCCCGTAGGTTGGATCCTTTTCGGTGGGCAGGGTCATGTAGCCCGGCAGCTTTTCGCCGAACAGGCACATATCAGTGATCCCCTGGACATTGGAGTGACCGCGCAAGGCATTGATGCCGCCGCCGGCCACGCCGATATTGCCGAGCAGGAGCTGGATCATGGCCATACTTCGGATGTTCTCCGAACCCACCGAGTGCTGGGTCCAGCCCAGGGCATACAAACTTGTCATCGTCCGGTCGGGCACCGCCGTGGTGGCGATCATTTCGCAGATCGTCAGAAACTGTTTCTCGGGAGTACCGGTGATCCGGCTCACCATCTCCGGGGTGTAGCGCGAGAAATGCTTCTTCATGAGTTGAAAGACGCAGTTGGGATCCTGCATGGTTTCATCAATTTTGGCATAGCCGTCGGCGTCCAGTTGATACGACCAGGTTTCGGTATCGTATCGGCGGTGCTCCGCGTCATAGCCGGAAAACATCCCGTCCGCGAACGAGAACTTCGGATTAACGAGATAGGTCGCGTTGGTATAGGGTTTTACATATTCGTGCAGGATCTTGTCATGGGTCACGAGATAGTTGATCACCCCGCCCAGAAAGGCGATATCGGTGCCTGAGCGGAGGGGTGCATAATAATCGGCCACAGCAGCCGAGCGGGTGAAACGGGGATCCACCACGACCAGTTTGGCCTTGCGGTGCGCCTTTGCTTCGGTGACCCACTTGAAGCCGCAGGGATGGGCTTCGGCGGCGTTGCCGCCCATAATGAGAATCAGATCGGCGTTCTTGATATCGACCCAATGGTTCGTCATCGCGCCTCGTCCAAAAGAGGGGGCCAAACTGGCCACCGTGGGAGAGTGTCAGATGCGGGCCTGGGTATCGATGGTGACAACGCCTAAGCCGCGCAGCACCTTGTGCGAGATATAGCCGACCTCGTTGAGCGAGGAGGAGCTGGCCAGGAAGCCGAAGGTGGGCCAGCGGTTGACCTTCAGACCGGCGCTGTTTTCAGTGACGAAATTTGTGTCGCGGTCGGCCTTCATGTGTCCGGCGATGCGGGTGAATGCCTCGTCCCAGGAAATACGTTTCCATGCATTGGAGCCGGGTTCGCGCACTTCCGGATAGTTGAGCCGGTCCGGGCTCTGGATCATATCGAGCAGGCCGGCTCCTTTCGGGCAGAGCGTGCCGCGGTTGACCGGATTGTCCGGGTCGCCCTCGATATGGATGATCTCTGATCTGGCGTTTTTGGCCTTGTCACCCATACTGTAGATCAAAAGACCGCAGCTCACCGCGCAATACGGACAGGTGCTGCGCGTTTCGGTGGCCCGTGTCAGTTTGAAGCTGTTCGTCTGGGCCAGGACCTCGCCGGGCGAATAGCCCATCATAACCAGGCTGGAACCGCCCAGCCCGGCGGCGCAAATTTTACAGAACTGCCGTCTCGTCACTTGCATGGTTTTCTCCTCATGGATCGGAATAATAATGGGACTTTCCAGAATTCTTTCCGGTTTTGCGGCCTGACTCGCCTCCTTTATTCACCACCGTCATGACTTTCATACCGTCATGGGACCTTCAGGAGGAACCACCTCTGTAACATCCAACTTCCTGCTCAGGTTATCACAGTTTATCAGTGGATTACAAAATTAAATTATCAGGAGAAAGAAAAGGAAATTACCGGTTATCAGCGCAATCGAATTTTTATTTTTCAAAGGTGTATTGGATATTTTCCAGATCGAAAACAGTGCAAGTCAGTCCATATTATGTTTTTCATGGTAAAATATGTGATATGATTGTTTGTGTGTATTTTTGATATGACAAAGAAGAAGTCGGCAATCAACCTTATTGCCGCCGACCTCGGTATTGAGACCGATGACATACAGGAAAGATTTCATGAAAAAATCCGGTCGATATAAAACTGATGGGCTTGTCGAGGATCAATATGAAGCTGGATCTAACGGATTGGTGCTTCAAAATCTCCTTCACATACAAGATAAGCTTGAAATCGACGAGGTTGAAACCTCTGAACTTTATCGTGCCACCGACAAGTTGACGGAGATCTATGATCAGGACCATCGATTCACTGCGGCAGATATCTGCAATATGCATGAAAATTGGCTCGGGACTGTTTATGGATGGGCAGGGAAATACCGTTAGGTAACCATCAGCAAGGGAGGGTTCACCTTTGCCATACCCCAATTTATCCCTCAACTGATGGCTGACTTTGAGAAATCAGAGCTGAGCCGATATACACCCTGTAATTTTGCAGATCGAGAAGAGCAGATACAGGCCCTGGCGATTGTGCATACTGAACTGTTGCTTATTCATCCATTTCGGGAAGGAAACGGCAGATTGTCGCGGCTCCTGGCAATGCTCATGGCTCTGCAGGCAGGATTGCCACCCTTGGATTTCAGCGAATTTGAGGGGGAAAGAAAAGAGGAGTATTTTGCGGCAGTACGAAAAGGGTTGGACAGAGACTACCAGCCCATGGAGAAATTCTTTAATGCGGTGATTTCCCGGACTCTGCAGGCTTACGAGAGGAGGTAACCGTTACCCTGGAGCTCATGGTTACTTTTTCTTTCGCGACCCGGACACCTTCAATCGCTGAAGATGAGGACACGGTAGACCAGAGCCCTTTTTCTCGCATTACAGGGTCTTCCAGGTAGGGATTGGTTTCTTTCAGGCTTTTATTTTTCATGCGTTTAATATACCACAAGCGAGACAAGAATACTCCTTTTGATTGAGATATGCCCTATCGCTCAATTGAGCGAGACGGCGGCGGCTGAACATGAAGAACGAACATGGGAAAATAGTTATTTGTCAGATCGAGGGCGGGAGAAAGGTTTCTTAAATGAGAGATTTGCAGAAGATATCAAGCAAACAAAGTCATGAGAATCCAGGAAATGCCACTTCAAGTATGGTGGGGGACTGAAAATCTCTTCAGGCTATCCACCTTACAACACCTTGTACAAGGAGACATCCAATGTCTGAGAAAAACAAACCGTCGTTTTACAAGAAAGTGAGCAAACAGTTTCCGGAAGTTATGAGTGCCGCTGCAGGTCTCGGCACAACTCTGCGCACGGCCGGCCCCCTCGACGAGAAGACTTCTCATCTGATCCAGTTAGCGGCCGCCGCCGCGATGCATTCGGAAGGATCGGTATGTTCCCATACCCGCAGGGCACTGGAGGTGGGAGCCAGTCCCGAAGAGATCTCTCAGACCCTGCTGCTTCTGATTACAACGATAGGCTTTCCCCAGGCCATGGCCGCCCTGTCCTGGTCCCAGGAAGTAATGGAAAAGAAGGAAAAGAAATCAAAAAAATAGGAAATGAGTGATTTTGCCCAAAGGATGACTGAGATCCTCAACCATGGTGCTTTAAATCTTGCCATGGCCATAGGATACAAAAATCAGATCTTCGATATCCTTGCAGATCTGAACAAGCCGGTAACAGTACCGGAACTTGCCTCTGCTTCAGGACTCCATCCCCGGTATCTCCAAGAATGGCTAGGGATAATGGTGACAGGGAAGATCATTGAATTGTTCAGTGATCAAAATGCAGAAGATACCTATTTCCTGCCACCCGAACATGCGTGCCTTCTGACCCGCAAGGCAGGAAGCATGAATATGGGGGTTTATACCCAGGAAATTCCTCTCCTGACATCCTGTGCCATGGCCCCGGTCAGCACTGCCTTTAAAACCGGGGCAGGGGTTCCCTTCTCAAGCTATCCTGATTTTCAGGCATTCATGGCGGAACTTTCCGATGCAAAACACCAAAAGGTGCTTATCGACAAGTTTTTGCCAACCGTTGACAATGGACAACTGCTTGCCCGTCTCACCGCCGGCATCCGTGTCTGTGATCTGGGTTGTGGCCTTGGCGTTGCTATGAATCTCATGGCCCGTGCCTTCCCTAAAAGTACCTTTGTCGGCATTGACAACCACGGGGATGCGGTCAGGAAAGCTGCGGAAGCGGCGCAGGAGACAGGCATCGGCAACGCGGTTTACAAGGTTCTGGATGCTGCGGCAATCCACGGCAAAAAAGAATTTTTCAGCGTCTTTGATTATATCTGTGCCTTTGATGCCATCCACGATCAAAGCCATCCGTTGGAAGTTTTGCAGGGAATCAGGCGCATGCTGGCTCCTGGCGGGCTGTTTTCAATGATTGAGATTAAAGCCGGTTCAAACCAGGCTGGCAATATGGATCACCCCATGGGACCCTTTCTCTATACTGTGAGCCTGATGCACTGTCTGCCGGTGGGACTGAACGACCAGGGTAGCGGGTTGGGAATGATGTGGGGGCGGGAAAAGGCGGAAGCCCTGCTCAGAGAAGCCGGCTTTGAACAGATTGAGGTTGCCGAGATGGAATATGATCTTTTCAATCTCCATTACCTGTGCAAGGTGCCATTGGAGAAATAGTGCAGAGATTGACGTGGCTCTTTGTTGATCTGCCATCTTCTTAACAGTACGAAAAAAAACCTTATAATTTAGCTTCTTGCCCCCACCCCAACCCTCCCCCGCGCTGTGCGCAAGGGTGGGGGCCATTTTTCCCTCCCCCGCTTGCGGGGGAGGGCCGGGGTGGGGGCACGATCGTGAGCAAACAAGCGGGAAAGGAATTTTTTAGCTTTTTGCCAGAGCCTCAATTATAAAACAACTTTGAATTTATTCATCTTTTCTCAAGAGGAGGCGTGTCATGCAAAAGTGGGAATGCCCTTGCGGCTATATTTACGATCCTGAAGAAGGAGATTATGAGCATGGAGTAGATGCTGGTACCCCGTGGGAAGACGTCCCGGAAGACTGGGTTTGTCCTAAATGTGGTGCCGCCAAAGAAGATTTTTTTGAAGCTGACTGAGTCGGATCATTTGATCTGGTTGCCAGCAATTGAGCATTGTGTCGCCGGAATTGATGCATGGCAGCCAATGACCTGCTGTGATCACTATTTTTTCTTTCCGAATTTTTGATACCGGGGCGTAGCATGAAGAACGAACAAGACAAAATAATCATCTACCAGTCAAATGACGGTCAGGCCCGGTTTGATGTGCATCTAATTGAAGACACGGTCTGGCTCACCCAGGCGCAGATGACGGCGCTGTTTGAGCGGGATAAAAGGACAATTTCCGAGCATATCCGTAATGTCTTTAAGGAAGGTGAGCTTGTCGAAAATGCAGTTGTCCGGAAATCCCGGACAACTGCCATCGACGGCAAAACCCATGCATATTCATGCATGTTAAAAAGGATTCAGGATGGAAATGATACCCTATACCATTGAAGCTATTGCCCGGATCAGGCAGAGAGCTCCCCTTATTCATAACATCACCAATTTTGTGGTGATGAACAGTTCCGCCAATATATTGCTGGCCATCGGCGCTTCTCCTGTCATGGCCCATTGCCTGGCGGAAATGGAAGAGATGACTTCTTTAGCCAGTGCCTTGGTCCTCAACATAGGGACAATTGAAGAGGATTGGCTTGAATCCATGATTTTGGCCGGCAAAACTGCCAATACTCTTGGCATTCCTGTAATCCTTGATCCTGTCGGGGCAGGAGCAACCAGACTCCGTACCGAAGCAGTCAGGAAAATCATGGAGAATTGCTCTGTCACCGTCCTGCGCGGGAACTGCTCAGAGATTCTTTCCCTCGCTGCTTCTGATATCAAGACCAAAGGGGTGGATTCAACCCTGTCATTATCCGATGAGATGATGGAAGTGGCCAAACAGATGGCCATTGACAATGAATGTGTCATTGCCATTTCCGGAGAAGAAGATTTCGTAACGGATGGCGATCAGGTATTCCGAGTGCGGAATGGCCAGCCGATAATGACCAGGGTGACAGGGACCGGTTGCGGCCTGACAGCCGTTACCGCTGCGTTTTGTGCAGTTGAAGAGAAAAACATGGCCAAGGCAACGGCTGCAGCCTTCGGATTTTATGGCCTCTGCGGTGATTTAGCGGTTCAAGCAAGCAATAAGCCCGGCAGTTTTCAGGTCGCGTTCCTGGACCAGCTCTATTCGACAGGAGCGGAAGAGATAACAAGATATCTCAAGGTAAGATAGTTTTGTCCCCTTTTCTATTGTTTCATAAAAAAGCTATAAGGCCTGGTGCTACACTTGCTCAGTGTAGCCACGTTTCTCTGCTGGAAGCAGCATCGATTCCTGTGTTCACGGATGACCAACCCCTCGGTTTTTGATATTTCAAGACCTTACCCTGAGCATACTCGCGTTAGCTGGATGAGGTTTTTCCCCTTCTATTGGTCATGAAATGTTTTTTCCGAACATTCCTTGCAATATATTTTAATATTGTATAATATATTTTGTATATATACTTACAATATTCGCTTCTTGTATTCAGTTTGGAGGTGCTATGGCTACTAGGAATAAGGCCGAAAAGTTCATTGAGCTGGCGAACAAGCGAGTGAATAAGGCCTTGAAAGACTTGCAGTTAATTAGCAACTTATCCAATAGGCAGAATTATGAATTTACCGAGGAACAAGCGAAAAAAATAGTAAAAGCGCTTCAGCAAGAAATTGACATAATCAAACAAAATTTTCAACACACAGGCGAGACTGGACGTAATGATTTCAGGCTATAAGGGGTAAAACGTAAGTCTAATGAGTGATAGTCCATTAAAAGCAGGGGCTTTATTTTCCGGGATAGGTGGGTTTTGTCTTGGTTTCGATCAGTCAGGAATAAAAACAGCGTGGGCAGTCGAGAATGACCGGATGGCGGTGAAGACCTATGCACACAACATAAAAGGTGTTCGCATAGTGGAGCATGATGGTAAGCCTGCAAGCATTAAAGACGTAACTGTTAAGAAGGATAACCTTGAGCCTGTAGATATTCTGCATGCTGGCTTCCCATGTCAAAGTTTCTCCCAGGCTGGAGAAAGAAAAGGATTCGAGGACCCGCGAGGCCAGCTTTTTTTTGAAATCATACGTATCGTGAATGAATTCAAGGACCGCAAACCTTCCGTTATCGTACTTGAGAATTCTCCGCATATACGCAATGGCGACGGTGGAAGTTGGTTTATTGAATTGACAAAGGAGATAAAGAAAGCGGGTTACTGGTTCCGGGATACTAATTGCGCGGAACTGGATCCTTACGTTCTGACGCCACTACCTCAGAAAAGGAAGCGACTTTTCATGGTGGCGTTGTCCATTGATCACTTTAAAAATGGCAAGATGCTCTTTCCCAACCAAAAAGATGAGAATCCCAAAAACCTTGCCGATTACATAGATTTCTCCAGCTCGCTGGATGATGACAGCTACTATTTGCACGAAGAAAATCGTTACCACAAAATGATTAGTAATGAGGTTGAAGATAAAACCTGCATCTACCAACTCCGAAAATTTTTGGTGCGAGTAAAAGAATCGGGTGTATGTCCGACTTTGACGGCAAATATGGGCCTTGGGGGGCATAACGTCCCTTTCATCCATGACGCCAAGGGGTTGCGGAAGTTGACAGAGCTTGAGTGTCTAAGGCTACAAGGCTTTCCGGAAGGGTATACATTCCCCGAAGATGTGCCCAGAGCAAAAAGGTACATTCAGGCGGGAAATTCCATCGCGGTGCCGGTTGCGGCCCTACTGGCCAAAGCAGTCAAAGAAAAAATCGAAAAGGAGCGACTATGACATCAGCAGTTGATATAGGGTGGCATCACCCGGTAGATGAATCAGACCAATGGGACGGATTCAATGAACCCGGGATAGCGCATTTTGCTGGAAGTCCTATTCGACACCTTGCCCGGGAAGTGAATCAAAACGCCTTGGACGCCGGGGATACTGATACCGGCATTGTTGATGTCAGAATACGACTCCATACCGTAGAAGTTTCACAAATACCCGGCATTTCTGAGCTCCGGGAGAACCTAACTTCTTGCCATGAGGCAGCACCAAAGGAAAGCAAGAAGGCCGAGATATTTTTCAATGTTGCCCTGGCCGAGCTGGCTAAGCCCAAAATCTTTGTGCTGGAGATTTCTGACTACCACACACGGGGGATGAAGGGGCCTTCCGAGAACGGGACGTCGTTCTTTGCTTTCATGAAGGCAAAGGGACAGTCTCGCAAGGGTAGCGACACCGCCACGGGGTCTTACGGCATCGGAAAATTTGCACCCTATGCTGTATCGAAAATCAGGACGATTTTCATCTCGACCGTATATCAGGAAGATTCGGGAGCCTATGCTCAATTGACTCAGGGCAAGTCGATTCTGATGTCTCACGACAGAGACGGCAAACGCATGCAAGGTGTGGGATTCTGGGGCATCCGTGAAAAATGCCAACCAATCTCCGGCGTATCCCCGGACCTGCCTCCATGGATCCAAAGGGTCAACAGTGAAGCGGACATGCCAAAAAGCAAAGGTAGCAAGTTGACCGTGCTGGGCTTCGATGCAGTTCCGGATTGGCAGGCATACCTAGCAGTTTCCGTTGCAGAAAATTTCTTCGGAGCCATTAGCGATGGAAAGCTCAGGGTCGAAGTTGATAACAAATACACTCTGGACCAGACCACCATCCATGCATTCTTCGAAAACGCTGACATCAGAGGGCTGATTAAAAAACTGAAAGACGAACCAGAGCAGTTTGACAACAGCAAAAACTATTTGGCGGCGCATAATGGCGGTATCGAAGTCATCACCGAAGAATCCCAACAACGTGAGCTTGGACTATGCCAACTCAAAATATTGATCGACGACAACTTACCCAAAAAAGTTTGTGCGCTACGGAATGGGATGTTCATCACGGACAGCTTGAACCGCCTTAAAATGTTTTCCGACTTCAAGAATTTTGTGGCGGTCTTTCACTGTCAGAGCACTAAAGGTAATGAATTATTACGGTCGATGGAACCGCCAAGACACGATAATTTTGAGCCTGCCCTCCTCCCAACAAAAGAGGATAGGAGGCGTGGCAAAAAGGCGCTGGAAGATATAGCCGATTGGGTGAAAGATATGCTCAAAAAACATGCCAAAGACCCGATATCCGAGGTGACCACTATTGATGAGTTGAAGGATTTTTTCGGGGATGAAGGTGATGGAGACGGCGGAAAAGGTACGGAAGAAATCAATCCGTATGGCAAGGTCATCTTTCAAGCCAAACCCATCCGAACCAGTGTGAAAGTCGGTGAGAAATCAGGGGATGTCGACGTCAGTGGCGATGGTGAAGGTGAAGGTGAAGAAGGTGGCGGTGGCGGAACCGGCGGTGGCGGTGGAGACGGGTTTGGTGGTAAGGGCGATGGCGACGGCGGTGAAGGTGGCGGAACGTATAAATCCATGGTGGACATAAACAATGTACGCGCCATCTTGACCGGCGCAAAAACTAGAAAAATAGCCTTCACCCCGGTGTCATCTGGTAAGATTGTGCTCCATGTGAAGGAAGCCGGAGCCGATAGTGATTACGATGTTGCCATTGTGAAATCGGAGCAAGGCAATCTTGATAAGGGCGGCGTAATTCTATCCGTACAGGCAGGAACGCGAATTAACCTGGATATCGAATTGAATCAGGAGTTTTTAGGAGCATTGAAGGTGGTGGCCCATGAAATTTGACAAATACAAGGCTTTTCCATACCCGGTTTTACGCCCCGGTAGCGACGATTACACAGATGGTGAATTTCAAGCTACTGTAGAATTCGCCATAGATGGGAACAATATCAAAGCCTCCATTGGCTATGCTCTATCGGCTACAGAAATCACAGATGAGATAGCCAAGGAGAATGCCGCATACGTCTGCATGATTTCTTGTCGCGACACCTATTTTCAGCAGGTCATCTCGACCTCTGAAAGAAATTTGGAAGTGAATTTTGATAGTGGCGCCTTGCGTGGAGAGGTACGAGTCAATCCCTATGTGGTAGTCAAAAAAGACATCTCCGCATTCACGTCGCCCGACATTAACGCGGAATTCGGCCCAGGTCCCTTTAAGTTTGTGGAAGGCGAAGTACTGGCGCAAGACGAAGCCCAAATTTTTTATTTCGACCGAGACCTGTTTAGGCCCATTACCTCGGTGTTCGACTTGGTGAAAAAGGATGAACTGGAGGATGGTATGTGGACGGTTGGCTTTGAAGAGAACCACATTCAAATCGAAGTCAGCCCCAAAATGAAAGAGTCCATAGATGTGGCAAGGAATGATCATAACAAGCGGATCGTGCTTTTGAATTCCATCTATTTTGCAGCCGTGATGCAGGCCGTTCAAAAGCTGAAAGACCCCAATGAAAGCTTTGAAGGAAAAAAGTGGGCGGAGGTCATCCGCAGGCAGGCGCACAACAAAGGCGTAAGTCTGGATAAACATGATGCCTATTACATCGCCGAACTCCTGATGCAACAGCCCATTATGCTTCTGAATGCCTATGTGTTTAAAGGAGTAAGCCAATGAAAGCGCGGTTCTTAAAGTCAATCAAAGTACAAGAACTCATGTCTAAAATCAGTGAAAATCTGGAATTATACCGGAATGGCAATTTCGATTTCATGACCAATGACCCTGCTCATTATTTTGAAACTGATTTAGACATCCAAGAAGACACGCTGTCGGCAATCAGTTGCGACAAAGACGATCCCAAAGAAGTGGAATGTTGCATACAGATGTATCAGGCTCTGGGCGCAGTTTCGCACTACCTTGCCAGGGATGAGCGCCTGTGGGTTTATCTGTCCCATACCTTCTTGTTGGGCTACGCGCGTACCCGATGGCCCATCCCAGCAGACGACGAAGAGGCCACCAAACACATCAAAGCACACTTTTTCTGTGTGGGTGCGCGTGGTGTGGAGAGAGACAATGTGGCCTCTCGCCTATGGTGGATGGCCTCCTTGTGCAACAGAACGGCTGACATAACACTCGAAGACGCATTGACCTGCTTTCTGCATCAGTCCGATGTTCGTGCGAATATCGTTGAACGTCCGACAACATCGCAGAATGTGCGTGTATTTTCGGCGGTATTGAAAAAACTTAACGAATCATACAACTCAGACAAATCCCTATTCAATCGGGAGAGGTTTCGCTCAGTTATGAAAGGACTTAATATCAGGGGGGGCGTTAAGCTCCTGGGTGCGCTTTCCGAAACAAGAATTATGCACATTTTGGAGGAGTGTATAGCACAGACAGACTGAAATTGGAGTCACACGAGTCGAGGTCAAAATGAGAATCTGAATTCAAGTAAATGCTTATCCATTTAGCCTGATTACAAAATGAATTATTCAAAAAACATTTTCTATGTCTCATCAGTCCTGACAGATCGCTATAAAGACTATTCCCACAATAATAAAAAGAACCCTCTCGAAGAGCTCTTCTTCATACTTTGCAGTGTGAAAACGAATATGGCCAAATACCATAATACTTACCGAGCCTTTCGCAAGGAATTCCCCCGCTTTGAAATGGTTGCAGAGGCCCCGGCGGAATATATTGCTAAGACACTTGCTATCGGAGGCTTAGCCAAACAAAAATCGATTGCTTTTAAAAAAGCAATCGACATGATAATCGAGCGTTTTGGCAAACCAACTTTAGCGCCATTGCGGGAAATGTCAGATAGTGAGTGCGAACAGTTTTTAACGGTTTTGCCGGGGGTAGGCAAAAAGGTTGCTCGCTGTGTAATGTTATATTCGCTCAATAGGCAGGTTTTTCCGGTGGACTCTCACTGCTGGAAAATCTGCAGAAGGCTCGGCTGGGTAAGAAGAACAACTAAAGAGCAAAAACCATCCCAAAGAGATATGGATCGGTTACAGAAAAAAATTCCCCCAGAACTTAGGTTCTCTCTTCATGTGAATATGGTGTCGCTGGGGAGAGAAATATGTCTGCCACGTAAACCAAAATGTAGTATTTGCCCGATTGAGAGTTACTGTAAGAAGATTTCTGTCAAATAAAATAAAAAAAGGGTCAAGTCCGCTCTTGGCTTTTATCGGTTGTTGTGTGAAAGCAGGCATTTTTTTTTTGGCTATCATGACGTTTTTAAGGCCAAAACGCAAATATAGCGTCGCAACTTACATGGCCAAGGCGGGCTCAGACTGTGCCCGTATCTTAATCAAGGAGGCGGTATGACCAATATTCATACTCTTGAAGACATTGCCACCCTTTCTGAAACCCTTGGTCTGGAATGCAAACTGGCAGCAGGACGGGACGGTAAAGGACAGCTTCCTGCCGACTTCTGGCCGACATACAGCGCCTTTGCCAACAGCCATGGCGGCATCATCCTGCTTGGCGTGCAGGAAAATAAGGGCCGTTTTTCTCTCCAGGGTGTGAACCAGCCTGAACGGATCATCACCGATCTCTTTAACACCGTCAATAATCCGCAGAAGGTCAGTGTTAATCTGCTCAGTGACCAGGATGTCTCCATCCTCACCATTGATGGGAAAAGCCTCGTTACGATTTCCGTACCTGCGGCCCGCCGCAAACAGAAACCTGTCTATCTGAACGGCAACCCCTTTCAGGGTACCTACCGTCGTCTGCATGACGGTGACCGCCGCTGTGACGACGAAACCGTTAAGCGCATGCTGGCCGAACAGGTGGAAGACAGCCGGGACAGCCGCATCCTGATCGGCTTCGGCCTGAAGGATCTGGATCTGGACAGCCTGCACGCCTACCGCAACATGCTGGCGGTTCACCGGCCTGACCATCCGTGGATAGCCCTTGATGATCAGGAGTTTCTGCAGGTTACCGGCTGCTGGCGTCAGGACCGTTTACAGGAGGATGCCGGTCTCACCCTGGCCGGGCTGCTTCTCTTTGGGAAGTGGCCTGCTATTCAGGAAGGAGTTCCCTTTTACTTTGTTGATTATCAGGAGCAGCCGGAAGACAAGACATCTCAAACCCGCTGGCTGGACAGGGTGGTCCCTGATGGAACCTGGTCCGGTAACCTGTTTGATTTTTACCGCAAAGTGTCGCGCAAGCTGGTGGCTGATCTGAAGGTGCCATTTGTCCTCAAGGGTAACTTTCGCCAGGATGATACCCCCCTGCACCGTGCCCTGCGTGAGGCGCTGGTCAATGCCCTTGTTCATGCCGACTATGCAGGCCGGGCGTCGATTCTGGTGGTGAAAGACCCAGCAGGTTTTGTCTTTCGTAATCCGGGGATGATGCGCGTGCCTCCAGAACAGGCCCTGCGCGGCGGGGAAAGCGATTGCCGCAATCGAACGCTGCATCAGATGTTTTTGATGATCAATCTCGGTGAGCGCGCCGGCTCTGGATTGCCCAAGATTCGCCAGGGCTGGGAAATAGAAGGCGGCACGATACAGCTTTTTGATTCATTTGAACCGTATGACCAGACCCGGCTGGAAATGACATGGGGTGCCATGCAGGATGATGGCGGTGCAACGCCGGGAAAAATGACGGGAAAAATGACGGGGAAAATGACGGGAAAGGTTTTTGACCTGCTGGTCTTAAATAACGCCCTGACTGTCTCTGAGTTAGCCGCCAAACTCGAAAAATCGGAAAGCACTATAGAACGGGCTATCCGGGAATTGTGCAAGTTGGAACGACTCAAAAGGGTTGGCTCACGCAAGAGTGGCCATTGGGAGATCCTGAATGATTAAAGGAAATTCGGGACACTTCCCTGTTTCCCCTCTATTCATCCGGATCAGTTCCGAGAACAGCACATCGGAAGCCAGAAATTTCTAAGATTGGCACGTCCAGATTGTGGGTGATGCTCAATCTGTGCCGTCGCAAGCAGGGAGGGAAAACGGATAATGGGGTCGGAATATAACCACACAAAGGTATTGTGCAATGTCTGAGATACAAGATCGAGTTCAGTTGCAACCTTCCTGGAAGAGTCGGGTAGGAGGTGAATTTGAAAAAGAGTATATGCAAGACCTCAGACAGTTCCTGATTCAGGAGAAAGGGGCCGGAAAGATCATTTACCCGGAAGGTAAAAATATTTTTAATGCCATGAACCTGCTTCCTTTTGAGGAAGTGAAGGTCGTGATAATCGGGCAGGACCCGTATCATGGGCCGGGACAGGCACACGGCTTGTGTTTTTCAGTCATGCCTGGGGTAGCACCTCCTCCATCCCTTAAAAATATTTTTCAGGAAATCCATGCCGATCTTGGTATCACTCCGGCCAATCATGGATATCTGAACGGCTGGGCAGAACAGGGTGTCCTTCTGTTAAACAGTGTGCTGACAGTGGAACAAAACAGGGCGGCTTCTCACCAGGGAAAGGGGTGGGAACGTTTCACTGATGCCATTATTCAGACGCTGAACAGCGAACATTCCGGGCTGGTGTTTTTCTTGTGGGGCAGTTATGCTCAAAAGAAAGGTGCGATTATTGATAAAAAGCGTCACCTGGTTCTGCAGTCGGTGCACCCTTCCCCATTATCTGCGCATCGTGGTTTTTTTGGTAATAAGCATTTTTCCAAAGCAAATTCATATCTGCAGGATCAGTCAAAATCACCAATTAACTGGGAACTGCCTTTGCTGAATGAAGGGAACAATAATTTTTTGGAAAAGGGAATGGGGCCTGGCTGCGCTAACTAACTGAGAACATTGATAATCATTGTTGAAGGTAGGTCTTTTTCGGAGCTATAATGACGTTTTTAAGGCCAAAAACGCAAACCGTACGAATTATGCACCTTTCAATATAAATTGTGCCACCTCTATTGGCCCACAAATTATTAATGCGCCATTTTATTGGCGCATTTGTTGACGTAATGCGCCAATAAAGATGAAGCCTGGACACTCGCTCTGCCCCGGCTTCACGAGGTGGCAGCAGCGATCAACCGAATGCGAGTGGAAGGGTAATTTCCATTCAAAAATTTTCAAACACATTCCTAGTACCTCTATGAAATACAACTATATCGGAAAAAGCGGCCTGAGAGTCTCCAACATCTGCATGGGGACGATGACCTTCGGGAAAAAATGCGATAGAAAAATATCGTTTGAAATCCTTGATAAAGCCTATGCCAACGGGGTCAACTTTTTTGATATGGCTGAAGTCTATCCCGTTCCTCCGACGGCGGAAACATATGGGGTCACGGAAGAGATCTTTGGCGAGTGGCTGGCAGATAAGCCAAGAGATTCAATGATCATTGCCACGAAAGTCGCGGGGGCGGCCAATGGCTGGTTCGTGCCGCCGGTGCGGTACGGCCTGACAGCCATCGATGCGTTTCATATCACGACCGCCGTCGAAGGGAGCTTGCGGAGACTCAAGACCGATTACATCGATCTGTATCAGATCCACTGGCCCGACAACGTCGTTCCCATTGAAGAGAGCCTTGAAGCTCTCGATCAACTGGTGCGCAGCGGCAAGGTGCGATATATCGGGACATCGAATGAGAACGCCTACGGTTTGACGAAGGCCCTTGAGACCAGCCGTTATCGGGGCTTCAAGCGTTTTGAGAGCATCCAGAACAACTTTTCCATGCTCAATCGGCGCTTCCTTGATGAAATTGCGATCGTCTGTCAAAAAGAGCAGGTCGGCCTCCTCCCTTATTCGCCGTTGGCCGGCGGAGTATTGAGCGGCAAGTATACGCCGGACAGGCAGTGGGACGGCTTTCGCTTCGGGGATTACCTGGCCAATCCTGATCCGAGGATGAAAGCGCAAGCCGGACGGTTTGCCAACGACCGAGCGCTGGCCGCGGCCCAGAAATATGCTGCCATCGCCCAAAAACATGGGCTTGCTCCGGCAACGATGGCGGCGGCATGGACGCTCAGCTTTGATTTTGTGCCAAGCACGATCGTCGGGGCGACTAATCCGTCGCAACTTGACGATACCCTCAAGGCATCGGAAACTGTCCTCTCAACAGAACTCCTGAGAGAGTGTGACCGCGTCAATCAAGAGATTCTTTACCCGATGGGATAAGGGGAGAATCAAAGAAAAAATTTTAACTAGGTGAAAATGAAGTCAAGTCCGCTCCTGGCTTTTCTTGATTGTTGGGGGAAAATTCATTCCTGCCCAGACCTTTACGCATAGAATAATTCCCCGGTGCCTGGTATCATGTCATGAACCGGGGACGCAGGAGAGAGGAGCTCTTTTATTCTCCCGAAGATTACCACGCCTTTATCCAAGTTCTTTATGATTCAGCACCCTGTGAAGGGCAACCTGGAAAAGTTTAACACGCAGTAAATGATGAAGAGCTTGTCCGTAAATAAGCTTTTCAGGGATCGCGCCGGATTTTGAGACGAATTTGGCTGAGACGATTGAGTAAAACCGCAGCCGTAGCAGCGCTACGGCGAGGATTTTGCGATTGAGGAGCGGTCAAAGACGGCCAAAAGCCGGATGCGAGCACCAAAGATTTATTTACGGACAAGCTCGAAGTGTCTGATCCAAACTTTTCCTCAGAGATGAATTATTCATGAGAATTACATTCCTTCCAGTTTTCGTGCTGGCCTTGTTCCTTGCCGGATGTGCCGCCAAAGCCCTCCCGCCTGTGGCGTTCAAGATCCCGACCAGGACCATTGATTACCAAAGGGAAGTTAAGCCGCTTCTCGACAAGCGCTGCACGGTCTGCCACTCCTGCTATAATTCGCCCTGTCAGCTTAAGATCGACTCCTTTGAGGGGGTGGATCGCGGGGCCACAAAGAGAGCCATTTATAATTCCTCGCGACTCATCGCCATGGATCCGACCCGTCTCTTTACCGATGCGCAGACAACCGCGGAATGGCGCAAGAAAAAATTCGTCAGCGTTACCGAGAGCACCGTTGCCAATGGATTGAATGACTCGCTCATGATTCAGATACTGTCCCATAAGATGAAAAACCCGAAGAGCGTGGGGGAGTACCGGGCTGAAGCGGACGATCTGACTTGCTCGGAAAACGGGAAAGAGCTTGGCAGCTATCTGGAAAAGCATCCAAACAACGGCATGCCCTTTGGATTCCCCCCGCTCAAGCAGGATGAGTTTGACCTCATAGCCGGCTGGCTGGTCCAGGGCGCAAAGGGGCCGGATGCCGCCCAGCAGGCGGAACTGACGACGCCGAAAGCGAGCGACGCGCGGGCCGTCGTGCAGTGGGAAGCCTTTCTGAACCAGGACGATGCCAAGCATGCCATGACGGCACGCTACCTCTACGAACATCTGTTCCTGGCCCACCTGAAGTTCGGCACCCCGACCAATGAGTTTTATGAACTGGTGCGCTCGCGGACGGCCCCCGGCCAGCCCCTGGACCTGATTGCCACCGTCCGTCCCTATGACGATCCCGGCGTCGAGCGGGTCTATTACCGCTTCCGCAAGATCTACTCCACCATCGTCTACAAGACCCATATGGTCTTTAATTTTGATGACGCCCAACTGCAGCGTTTCAACGAGCTGTTCATCCAGCCGGAATGGCTGCAGTCGCCGCACCTGATGGGCTATGACCCGAAATTGAGCGCCAACCCGTTTGTCACCTTTGAGCAGATCCCGCCGCGCTCGCGCTATCAATTCCTGCTGGACAATGCCCACTACGCCATCATGACCTTCATCCACGGCCCGGTCTGCAAGGGCCAGATCGCCCTCAATGTCATCGATGACCATTTCTGGGTCATGTTTGTGGACCCGGACCATGATCCGAGCGTGGCCTATCCCGGTTTTCTGAAGCTGTACAGCGACAAGCTGCGGATGCCCATTGAGAAGGGGAGCGACATGCGCATCTTTTCGGCGCTCACCGACGAGCACCGCAAGTTGGCTGCGGAGTTCTACAAGGCCAGACAGGATCTCTATACCACATTAAACTACGCCGGCCTCGGCTATGAGTCCATCTGGAAGGGGAATCGGGCCGCCGATGCCCCGCTGCTGACCATCTATCGCCATTACCAAAGCGCCTCGGTGCACAAGGGGGCCTTGGGCAATCTGCCCAAAACCCTGTGGGTCCTCGACTATCCACTGCTGGAGCGGATCTATTATGCCCTCGTTGCCGGTTTTGACGTCTATGGCACGGCCGGCCACATGTTGGCGATCCGGCTCTACATGGATGAGCTGCGCGTCGAAGGGGAGAGCAATTTCCTGGATTTTCTTCCCCCGGGAAGCCGGCAGGAGATCATGCAGTCGTGGTACAAAGGGGTCGATCCCGAGAAGATCGGCTACTATCCTTCCGCCCTGCCGGCGAAAATATCCTACAAAACGGATGACCCGAAACGCGAGTTCGTCGAGCATGTCGTGGACAGCCACCTCCTGCCGGCGACAAAGATCGCCTTCGACAAGGTGAATTACCTGCGGGCAGGGGCCGATTATCCGCAGCTGCCTGACAAGTATGAAACAACTGACGACTATATGCGGGCCTTTCGCGCTCTTTCCCGGCCCGGAACACCGTTTTTCGCCATGGTCAATAATAGCAACGCCAATCTCGCCTTTATGAGGATACGACGGGAGAAGGGGCGTGATATCGCATTTTCCATAGTGATCAATCGCTGGCATGACAATGTCGCATTCCTGTTGAATGAGGATGACCGCCTTGATCCATCAAAGGACAGCGCCGATTTCATTAATGGTCTCATCGGCTCCTACCCGAACTATTTCTTTGATGTGCAGGAGAAGGACCTGCCCGATTTTATCGATTTCCTTGCCCATTTTGATGCCAGTCCCAAAGACCTGGCGCGGTTGGCCAAGTATGGCGTGAACAGGGCGGACGACCGATTATGGGAGACCTATGACTGGTTTCAAAAGCGCTTTAATGAAGATGAGCCGGTGCTGGGCGGACTCTTTGATATGAACCGTTACTATTTCCACGTCCATTAGGGGGCTGCCTCGAAACAGCTGAGAGGGGCCAGGGGCCAGTGTGAATTTTTATGTTTGCTTTCACTTGTTGCTAATAAAGAGAATTTCTGATTGCTTCTCCCAATTGTTCCAACTCGGCGACCTTTTTCGGGTCATTTTCAAAATCATTTATGCCCACGCTTTCCGGGGTGGCATCCTGGCCATGGATCATCTTTAAGCTAGACATCTGACACTGGCCATCCTGACCGCAACGTATACAGGGGACATTGCTAAGTAAAGACACCCCGCCAATAAACTTCATCCCTTCTTCCATCATGAAATCCTTGATGGCCTGAATGCCAATTTCAGTGGCAGGAGGCCATCCTTCATGTCCATGGGGAATGGCACTGGTAATAATGGCCCCACCAGGTTTGCCTGCCATCAAACCATGGCGATGTCGCAGAGGATAAAGCCGTTCCATATAGGCCTTGGTGCGGCTATCAAGTGAAGAATAGGGAGTAAAGCCGGCGATGATGATGGCGTCGGCCTTGTAGGTCTTTTCAGCGAGCATGACCCCGTCATCTTTTTTAATACACTTGTTGGTTTTGATACAACCCAGGCAGGCATCACACGGCCCCAAATTATAATCACTTAATTTGATGAATTCACTTTTCAGAGAGGTGGCCTCAAGGACAATTTTTAAGGCCCGATCTGTATTGCTGTTTTTAATGGGTGAACCGGAAACACCAAGTACTTTCATAATAACCTCCAGGTAAGACATATCACTTCAGGCTTCCATTGTTTCATCACAAGTGCCATGAAGTCACACACTCTTTAATAGTTAAGGTATGGCAATATTCTTCTGTAAATTTGATTTGGGCCAGCTGAAAGCAGGCCGTGAAGTATCCTTTCGGACCCTGATGAACCCCCTCAAACCAAAAGGGAGGAATAATGACCTGCCTCATAGAGCATAACCAGTTTGATTGAGCAAGGGAAGAGGGATGGGGGGCTATCAATACGATCTACGGTTCCGTCTTTCTTTAGGGGGCCTTGAAAAATTGTCTTTTTGCCCAATCTCTGCGGTGTTCAAAAAATTTTATCCTCGGAATATTAACTTATATGCATGCGGTAAATTTTTTCTCACGCCTTGATCTTGAACAAAAATCCTGATTTTTCAAGGTACCCTTTATCGCCACCATACTGATGTCAATACAGAATTGGGGCAAGATTGAGATAACCTTGAAAATATGGGTAGAGTTGGATTGAAAATTTTTGTTGTCTGCCTGGGAAATATGATAGTCTTTTAATAATTACTTTCTGTCGTCCGTCCAATTCTTCTGGAGAACTGCCCATGAAACCACCTTTCCGAAACCTGACGCCCTTTCTCTCGGTCCGCTGGTGGTTGCTGCACACCGTGGCCATCGCCACCGTCTACACCCTCGGTCATCTAATCTACGGAGGCTGAAACCATGCTCAAATACTTTATGCGTTACCAGCCGGGCTGGTGGATTCTGCATCTGATCGTTATCGGGCTGACCTTCTGGCTCGGCTCCATTACAAGGTTCACGCCATGAATGACCGAACCATAAGACATCTGCTTCTTACCGCCCTGGTCCTGATGGCGGCAGTCGCGCTCTATCTCCATCTCCGCATTCACCCCTTCCTGGTGCCAGACAAGGCCAATCCAGGGCAGACCCTGTTCAATGGCTCCTTTCTGGCGGCCAGCATCTTTCCCCTGCTGGACCTGGTGGTGGTGAGCCTGCTCTTCACCACTCGCCGGACCGCCGTTTACGGCTACGTTCTGAACGGGATGCTGGTTATTTTCGGCACGGTGCTGATGGCGCACATCTCCATCGTCAAGCTGGCCGCGGAGCCACCCCAGCCCTTTTATCAGCTGCTTTTCAAATCGACTCTGCCGGATATCGGTTTGGCCTGGGCGGATTTTCTGGTGGGGGCGGCACTCTATTACACCTGGCTGCGGGAACCGGCCGAAAAGAAGGACCGGGAATATCTTACGTAATTCTTGAGTGACATAAAAAATGAAAAAGGGGTCAGTCTTTAAAAGACCCCTTTTCTGTCCAATAGGATTTATTCTTCCAGATCGGCCTCGATATCAAGATCAATCCAGATATCCTTGCCGACCACCACGCCCCCGTCATTCATGGGCATGTTCCAGGACATGCCGAATTCTTCACGATTTATCGAGGCTGTAGCTGTGATGCCGAGGATGGTCTCTCCGCCGAAGTCCTCAGGACAGGTCACGGGTCCTGAAAACTTGACATCCAGGGTGATCGGTTGAGTGACACCGTGAATGGTCAAATCGCCGGCGAGCCTTCCGCCACCATCTGACGCCTTGAAGCCAGTACTTTTAAAGGATATGGTCGGGTAGATTGCCAGGTCGAAAAAATCGGGACTGGAAAGATGTGCGTCCCGTTGTGCGATACCAGTATAAAGACCGGTGGCATCAATGGTAACTTCCAGGGAAAAAGAGGAGCGATCAGCCGGGTCGAACCGGGCCGAACCGCTTAATTTGTTGAACTGGCCGCGGACATGGGCGGCCATCATGTGCCGCACATTGAATGCCGCTACCGAATGATCAGGATCAATATTCCATTTCGCCATGAAACTTCTCCTTGGTATTGGTTAAGCACAATTGATAAAACACTGGGGGTCTTCGGCCAGGAGGTCACCCCTGCCCCGGGAAAGAGAATGGGCGTAGGCGATTGCCCGGCAGCCCCGACAATGAGCCCACCTGGCGCAACTGCCGCATCGACCTTTATATCGGCTACGGTCCCGAAGTTGTTCAAGAATCTCGGAACCAGCCCAGATCTCCCTTAACGAATCCTCCCGTACATTGCCGATTGGAACTGCCAGCCTCCGGCAGGGGGTGACGGTGCCGTCAGGGAGGAGCGTCAGGCCCGCAACCCCGGCGGCGCAACCGCCGGTCGCTATCGATCCGCAATCATCCGCTCCGTCCCCATTTCTCATCTGCGAGGCCACAGGGTCACCGGTGACGATCTCAAGACCAGGGGTGGAGAGGGCAAAGATAGCCTCATATATTTCCCGGAGCTTGTCCCGGCCGATCATCTGGTCGACCAGGTCCAGGCCCCGGCCAGAAGGCACCAGTCGTGAAAATCCCAGCCGCTGGACCCCGAGCAAGGTGGCAATATCAACCAGGTCGTGGAATTTTTCAGCATTGATCTCCGACAGGGTGGCATTCAGGGTCACTTTATGACCGGCGGCAAGAAGATGGGCGACGCCTTGGCAGGAAGCACTGAAACTGCCCTGGCCCCGGATCTGGTCGTGAATTTCTTCCGGCCCCTCGATACTCACCTGGACGCCTTTTACGCCGCACTCGGCCAGCGCCGCCGCCTTTTGGGCATCTATCAGGGTGCCGTTGGTCAGCAGATAGGTGGCGAACCCCCGGGATCTCATGTCGTGGAGAATATCGAAAAGGTCATCGCGAAGGAAGGGCTCGCCGCCGGTGACGTTAAAACTCGGGGAAAACTCAACCTGGTAAGCCTTGCTCCAGGCCGCAAGCATCTCGACAATTTCGTCCAGCACCTCCCGGATCTCGGCCAGGGAAAGTTCAGCGATCTTGCCGCCCGTTTGATAGCAGTGGCTGCAGCGCAGGTTGCATCTTTCGGTCAGGTGCCATTGGACAAAGAATTCCTGGAAACTGCTAATGGGCATCGGTTTTTTGACCTCTGTTCAACAGAAGATGATATTCACTTCATAATGAAAAAAAATGGGCAGATGCATCGTCCGATCACATCTGCCCGTTGGGCTTCGTTGCCGACCGGCAACTTATTCAGTCTTTCAGCCCTTTCATTTGTGGCAAAGCCTACCGCGATTTTTTTTAATGGCCTTGCCCATCTTTTTCCAGAAGGCAGCCTCCTTAACCAGGGTTTCTTTGCTGAGGATCTTTTTCATGCCAAATCACCTCCAATGTTTTGACACGGCACCATGCCGTAAGTCCATATATATAGAATAGGGCAACCGATAGGATTTTGTCAAATTGAAAGAAAAAAAAACGGTGTGGACAAAGTCAAAGCAAAAAAGGGGTCAAGTCCGCTCTTGGTTTTTATTGGTTGTTGGGGGAAGATTCATTCATCTCCAGACCGTAAACACATAGAATGCCCAGGTGCTGCCCTTCTTGAGCTTGCGGCTCTGTGCTTCGGCTTCCCTCCTTCCCTCCCTCAAGAAACCTGCAAAAACCCATCAGGGGCCAGACTGGTTGCCTGCATTACCATATTGATGGCACGCTGTTCCAGCCAGGTGTCTCCCTCTCTGTTGGCCTCATTCTGCCAGAATTTCTCAATTTGTTCGCCCACCGGCTGGTAGCGCATGAGCTTCTCGATACGTATAGAGAGTTCAGCGATCTCTTTAAAGGAGTCTTTCTCCTTCTGGACCAACCTCTGAAGCCTTTCAACCGCATGCAGGCCAATGGACAGACCGAATTCCCTGAATGCGAGACGGTAATGTGCGGGAAGCAGCAAGGTGTTCATATTGAGATAGGATTCCAGCCCCAGAAGGGAAGAGTCAAGCAGGGCCAACAGCAGCTTGTCCTGCCCGGACCTGTCTCTGACCATCAGCTGTGCCACCTGGAGTGCATTACACAACAGGCCGCCAATGCCCAGCGGGTCTTCGGTTGCCCAGCTTCTCCCTTTGCAGATCTCGGCCAGCTCTTTGATCTCATTGGAGAGATCCAGTTGGGGCGATTCTTGCGGCTCATCGCTCCTGTCTGTCTGCAGCTGGCTGTAGATGATGAATCCTTCAAGGGGATCGTGAAGGCCCATTGATGGGACCAGGGGACGGGAGAGGTCTATGCTCATCTTCCAGTGGATATATTTCCGCCCGTCAAGGGCCGAGGTAAAGACGAAGCCGGCATGCACCTTCCTGGCAAGCTCTCTGGCCCATCTGTTGTAGGTCCGGTCAGAGGTGGCAGTGCCCACGCATTGGAGGGCGTGCATCCATTTGGTCAGGTAATGATAGTACTGTCCGTCACGGTCCCATTCCATTTGCTCGTCAAAGGGGTCGGTCGGGCCACGTTCGTTCATCTCCTTGCCGATGCGTAAGCCCCCGGCGGTAGGATGCAATCTCCCCTCGTCCTCGCCCAGACCGCTGATCCACCCGCTTCGGGTGTCATCTTCACGATGTCGGCCGAGGGTTTCATGGACCTGATCCACCAGGGAGAGGGCAAGGGACTTGAAGCTGTCATCACCGGTCTGGCGATAAAGCTCAAGGAAATTGCAGACGGCAAAGGCGTCGGTCCACAGGTAACGGGATGGCGGCCTCCTGACCGGTGACAGTCCGGTCTGCTCGGCAAACTCCATCATGATCTGCCGGACAAGGGGTAATGATGGATTCTGTTTCATCTTCCGTCCTCCCGTTCTTCAGGGGCTTTGATATAGCCCGCAGCTGGTCCTGAACTGTAAAGGTGTACCCTCTTTTAATCCCATTTGAGAGCAAGAGAGCCGTCCCTGGCCAGGAGTAGCCGGGTGCCGAACTGTTCACCCTCCCTGTTCAATACCCGCATGAGCCACTGGCTGTCATCGGGCCTGGCATGGATGGTCTGAAAACGTCTTATCTGCATGGGTATCAGGCGCATCGAGACAAGCCTGCGGTCGATGATGGCTCAAAGGTTGGGAAACACATCAGGGTGAGGTCGCCGTGATAGTGCTCATAGCCTGCTTCCTTCGTAGTCGTTGAGAAAGTCTCCGCAGCCGTAAAGGATAAGTCTGCCCTGGTAGACCTCGATTCCCTTGGCATGGTGGGAGGAGTGGCCGTAAATGACAACAACCCCCGCATCGTCGATAAGTCTATGGGTAAAATGGCTCTCCATGGGGAAATAGCATAGCCCCAGTTTTCCCCCCCAATGAAGAGAGACCAGGACCAGATCGCCCGGTTCTTTTATTGTTGCCACATCTTTTTTGATCCGTAAAACCGTGTGGTCGGACAGGTCGGAGAGCAGATTGCCGCCCGGCCTCTCATCCGTGGCGGCCCAGCTGGGAGGAACGCCACTGGTGCCGGAACCGTAAGCAAAGATGAGGACGCGGCCCTTGCCCGGGAGTTCCAATACCGCAGGAGCCTGACTCTGCGGCCTGTCCCGACCAGCCCCCACGCCCTTTATCTCTGCGTGTTTTAAGACGGCAAGCGTCTCCACAAGACCTGCACGCCCCCAGTCAAGGACGTGATTGTTGGTCAACACGCAGCAATCGAGGCGGGCGGCGGTGAGGCAGCCAATATTCTGGGGATGCATCCGGTAGTTGATCCCCTTGCTTGGCCAATAATCGTCACTCTTCGTGACGCTGGTTTCCAGGTTGATAATCCGCAGGTCGGGTTTGATTGCCTCCAGCACCGTCAGGGCATCGCCCCAGATATAGGAATAGTCGACCGGTTTGGGGATGAGACCGTTTTTCTGTTCAGCCAGCTCCACGTAGCCATAGGCACTACACATATAGGGTTCATCAATCACCGGATCAGCCGGGTGGGGGAGTACCTAGTCGATTCCCCTGCCGGTCATCACATCACCGGATAGAAAGAGGGTTATACTCTCTGACCGGAGAGAATGGCTCGCCTCCATTTGATCATCTTTCTTATTCCCTGGGGGCGTTTCTCCTTCCTGGCTGGCCCAGACGTGCTTTTCCATAAGGCAGAATCCGGTGGTTGTAATTAAAAGGGAGGGTAAGCTGTGCGGGCACGATATAACTCTTTCCTCTGGCAAATCAGCCCGGCTTCGATACGGGCAACAGCAACTGTTTTTCTGCCAAAGGCATCAGGGTCAGGCCCGTTGAGACGGGAAGATTCCTCAGCAGATGCACCCTTTAAACTTACCCGCACATGGAGGTTGGGAAATTGTGACTAGCTTGTCGTGCGAGTAGCCGTTACGGGAGAAAGGCGGGTTTCTTTTGTTTTTCCTCCATAGCGGCTTCACATTTTCGACAAAAACGGGTAGCCGGCAGGACTTCCAGCCGCTCCAGGGCGAGCGCTTTATGGCATTTTTCACAAATCCCATAGGTGGCATTTCCCATTTTCGTTAACGCAAGCTCAATATCCTCAAGCTCCAGCCTTTCCCGCTCCTCCAACTGGTCAAAAAGGCTGGCCAGATCCGCTTTCTGTGCCTCTTCTTCCCGCTCAATGTCATGCTCACTCAAGGTCTGCCAATCCGATTCAAGTCCCTGCAGGCGGTCAAGAATTTCACGACGCTGCCTTAAGAGCAAATTCTTCAGATGTGTTAAATCTTTTTCACTCATACACTTCCTCCCAGTTCACAATGATTTGGTTTCAGGCGTTAATTGTGTGATGTATAAAAAAATGGAGTCGTTTTATTATTGGGTGCCTTGAAAAATTGTCTTTTTGCCCAATCTCTGCGTTGTTCAAAAGAATTTATCCTCGAAATATTAACTATATGCCTGCGGTAAATTTTTTCTCACGCCTTGATCTTGAACAAAAATCCTGATTTTTCAAGGTACCCTATTAAAACTGCGGAGTCGTTAGTATCTGAATCCATCAATATCCGGAGCGGCCAAAGGGCATGATATACAGACAGCCGAACGAAGATCCCTGATATTTAATTACCTCAAGAAAAAAAACCTTTGTCAAACAAAAAAATCCACAGGGCAAAAATGTCACATAAGCAAACAAGAAAGCGGGGTTGTCTCATAAGCCCTTGAAACTTTACTGGCCTAGGCTTCCACCTGTGTTGCAGATGGTCGGAAACCGTCTCGGCAAAAAATACGGCGATTCGCAGGGCTTGAGCCAGAGCTATCTATGGCGTGCCATCTATTTGCCCTGATCGTGGATCAATGCCCAGGCAAAACCGGTTAAGAATATTCACCTGGAATACAACTTCAAAAATGTGATACTCTATTTAAGAATGGGGTATCACATGGGAGATGTTCACCGAGTACCTTGCCAAGCTGGAGATATCAAGAACTGTGGAACAAAGTGTCGGGTGCACAAACCGAGCGTATGTAGCCGCTCACCAACGTATCGGGAGGAATTGCCATGCCTATTGGAGAACTTTGCAACCGGGCAGTAGTGTTTGCCACAAGAAAAACCAGCATCACAGAGGCAGCGCAACTCATGCGCCAGTATCATGTGGGTGATCTGGTGGTCATGGACCTGGTCAAGGGTAAGCGGGTGCCGGTCGGCATCGTCACTGACCGTGACATCGTTATCGAGATCATTGGGGAGTCCTTGTCGGTTGATGACTTTACCGTCGGTGATATCATGAGCCAGCAGCTCATTAGCGTGCCGGAAACAGAAGGGGTGATTGAAACAATTCGGCTCATGCGTGCCAATGGCATACGCCGTATCCCGGTGATCAATGAAGGGGGAGGGCTTGCAGGCATTATATCGGTAGATGACATGATGGACCTTCTGGCTGAGGAGCTGACAGAACTGGCCAAGGTCGCCCCGCGCGAACAGGCACGTGAAGCTCGAACCAGGGCTAGTTGAGCCCATTTGTATCGGACACCCGCTCTTGAACCGGTGCAGGGAAAAGAGGGGGCTCCCGGGATTAATTGTGCACGCATCCTCTGCCGGATACAATGACGCCATGAATCGTCTGCCCAAGAGCTGATAAACAAAAAATGCCGCTGCTTGAGATAAAGAATCTTTCTTTCCAGGTGGACGGCGCAAAGATCATGGATGATCTCTGCCTGTCAGTCGAGGCCGCAGAGGTCCATGCCCTGCTGGGGACGAACGGCACAGGCAAGAGTACCCTGGCCTATCTCATCGTCGGGTGTGAGGGGTGCCGCCCGACCGCAGGCACGATCCTCTTTGACGGGCAGGCCATCCATACCTCTAAAATTCATGAACGGGCGCAACTCGGCATCACCATGGCCTGGCAGGAGCCGGTACGGTTTGAAGGCATCTCCGTGGCCCAGTATCTGACCCTGAAGGACAGAGACCTGGATCCGGCCCCTTTTCTGGAGATGGTCGGCCTTGAGCCCGGCCGTTACCTGACGAGGATGGTTGACCGGTCTCTGAGCGGCGGGGAAAGGAAACGGATCGAACTTGCCTCTATCCTGGCATTGCGTCCCCGGCTTGCCATTTTCGATGAGCCTGACTCGGGCATCGACATGCTCTCCATCCGGAATATAATGCCCGGTAGCACCAGCCAGTTTTAGAGTCTTTACTCGTGGTTGTTGTCGTCTTCTTCCTCTTCCATATCAAACTTCTGGAGAGTTATGGCAAAGTCCTGCAGGGTGGTTTCCACCCGGCCGTTGATCGAGTCGGCCGGGTAGTTGCCCTCATTGTCTCGTTCGCCGGCTGTCATGCCGGTGAGCAACTCCACCGCTTCATCCACTGTGTTTACTGCCGTCACGCTGAACTGGCCCTGCTCCATGGCCGCCGCCACCTCTTTTTTCAGCATCAGATGGCGGACATTGCTGGCCGGGATGATAACGCCCTGTTCGCCGCTGAGGCCCCGGTTTTCGCAGAGGTCGAAAAAGCCCTCAATCTTTTCGTTGACGCCGCCAATGGCCTGGACCTCGCCCTTCTGGCTCACCGAGCCGGTGATGGCCAGCGTCTGCTTGATCGGCACATTGGCCAGTGAGGAGAGCAGGGCGCAGAGCTCGGCGCAGGAGGCGCTGTCGCCTTCGACGCCGCCGTAGGATTGCTCAAAAACGAGGCTGGCCTCAAGGCTCAGAGGGATGGTCCGGGCATAGCGGCTGCTCAAAAAGGAGGAGAGGATCATCACCCCTTTGGAGTGGATGGGGCCGCCCAGTTCCACCTCCCGTTCAATATCGACGATCTTGCCCTTGCCGGGCCGGGTCTGGGCGGTGATCCGGGTCGGGCAGCCAAAGGAGTCGCGGCCCAGCATGAGGAAGGAGAGGCCGTTTATCTGGCCGACCTTGGCCCCTTGCGTCTCGATATAATGGATGTTGTGCTCCATGGCCTCGAATAAACGGTCCTTGATCCTGCCGCCCCGCCGTTTGCTGGCAGCAATGGCCTTTTCTACATCCGTACCGACAATGGTGGTCTTGTTTTCCTTCTTGGCCAGATAGTCGGCTTCCTGCATCAGGTCGGCAAACTCCCGGATCCGCAGCGACAGTTTTTCCCGGTCACCGGCATCGCGGGTGGCCTGTTCGATGAGGCGGGCCACCGCCGTGCGGTGCAGGGGCAGCAGCTCTTTGTCTTTGGCCAGCTTGGCAATGAGGGTGGCAAAGAGACCCTGGCTCTCTTTGCTGCGCTCCATGTCGGTCTCAAAATCGGCCTGCACCTTGAAGAGCGAGATGAATTCCGGATCATAGGCGTCCAGGAGATAGTAGATCAGGGGCTCGCCGATGAGCACCACCTTGATGTTGAGGTCCACGGGCTCCGGCTCGAGTGAGACCGTGCTCATCAGACCCAGGAGCCTCTCCACCGGTTCAATATGGATCTTGCGGGAGCGTAGGGTTCTTTTGAGGCCCTCATAGGCAAAGGGCTGCATGAGCAGTCTTCTGGCGTCGAGAATGAGATAGCCGTTGTTGGCCTGATGCAGGCAGCCAGGCTTGATCAGGGTGAAGTTGGTGGTGAGCATGCCCATCCTGGCCTGGTGTTCAATCCGACCATGGAGATTCTGATAGGTGGGAAGATCTTCATAGACCACGGGTGAACCGTGGTCGTTCTGATGGCTGATCAGGACATTGACCTCAAACTGCTCAAAGGACGGGAGGCGGCCGCCGCCAATGGCAATAATGAGCGGGTGATGCTCTGCCTGATTGTCAACGAGGAAATCATCCACCCCCTCCGTGATGACCTCCTCAACGTCCTCAAGATAACGGATGATTTTTTCATGGTCTTTATACTTGTCCTTTAGGGCATCAATGCGATGGGAAACCGCCATTTCGGCAGTCTCTTTCTTGAGCTTGCGGCTCTGTTCCTCGGCCTCCCTCTTCCAGATACTGATCTGGTGGATGGACTCCTGGAGCATGGTCTGCAACTTCTCAATGGTCTCTCCGATCTTCTCTTTTACCTCCTGGGGCAGCTTGCTGAAATCCTCGCTGCTGAGGGGCTCGCCCTTGCTGTCCATGGGCGAGAAGCGAAAGCCCTGTTCGCTGCGCAACACGCCAATACTCTGGGCCTTGGCCTCTTTTTCCATCTCGAGGTAGCGGGCCTCGATTTTCTGGGTGAGGAGATCATTGATGGCCTTGAGCCGCACCTGGTAATCATCCCCTTCAAAAATGGCCGGGATGGTGGTCTTCAGGGTATCAATGAGTTCATGCATCTCGCCTTTGAAGATGATACCCTGGCGGGGAGGGAGTTCCAGGGCCAGGGGTTTATGGGGGTGGTGGAAATTATGGACATAGCACCAGTCGCTGGGAGTCGCCTCCTTGCTCGCCTTGTCATGGATGAAAGATTCAACCACACTGTGGCGGCCGGAGCCCTCAGGCCCGATAACAAAGAGGTTGAATCCCTGTTGCTGCATGCCGATGCCGAAATCAACGGCCTCAAGAGCCCGGTCCTGGCCGATAAAATGGGAAAGCTCCTCCACCTCTTTGGTGGTTTCAAAAGAAAAGCTGTCCGGGTCGCAACGATGATAGGCCTCTTCCTGGCTGATCTTGTGTATGGTCATTGGTTTTCCTGGGTATTTTTGTGGCGAGGGGTGATAGGTGAGGTGATAACCGTTTGCTTTTTCTCCATCGATATCGTAGCGGCATAAAAGAATATTCCGGATGGTAAAAGATACCAGAGATAGTTTTTTTTGCCGGCGTTTTCAGGTCTTGGATCGCCCTTGTTATCGTATAAAATGACTTAGAATTGACGGCGGGGCTTGGTTAACGAATTGAACTCCCATTTTGAAAGGCATGGCACTATCTTCCATGTTTCGATCAAACCAGACAGGACGTGCCAGGAGAGTCGTTATTTTCTCAGGATCATCATCCGTGGGCGGAAAGACTATAGCGATAAATATAGCATCTGAATCAAGTGTGGCATAAAAGAGATGCTTGCCATCAATGAGTACCTGGGAAAATTCCAACCTCGCCCCTTGCTTGGACAGGTCTAAAAGCAAGGCAGTCACCCGACCTGTCAGTTGAGAATCGTTGTTCCTGTCATAGAGATATAGGTCGACATCTTGCTGAGTTGAGGTTCTTGGATGTTTTCTTCTGCTCTTCATGGGGGGCATTAACCTCGACTAAACAAGAAGTTATCAATTTTACCGCTTTTTCATTGAACACCTTTTTGCGGATTATATATCTAATCTTGAGAAAGTGTCCACTAATACCCTGCCACCTTAATTTTACAAACTGCAAAAAGTAGCATAACTGATTTGGTCTCCATTATTGACGACTGACCTCAGTTTGGTTTGAGGGATCCATAACTTGTACCCTAATTTTGAGCGATATTGATAGAAAAAAGTGGTGGCTTGATAAAAAGCGGGTGTGCAAGTCTCGGATATTTCTTTCTGTCCGATCATATTGTATTGTGAAAGATATCCTGACAAAATCCCCAACCCATCCCCATGGCATTAAAGTCCTCCTGGAAAGTGGGAAAGTCGGGCGAGTCAAAAAGATTGAAGGTTGAATTGGTCTCGAAGGTTACATTCATCTTTGATGGCTTGATGACAAAATATTCATAGCTTGAACATCTAATCAATTGATTTTAACTAACAAGATGAAATTCATCCACACCGCCGACATCCATCTGGGGAAAACCTACCATAGCTCCTCAGGGGAAGCGGATCGTTATCAGGATTTTTTCCGGTGTCTGGCGGGCATTGTCGGAGATGCCGTTCGTGAATCTGTTGACTTTGTCCTGATCGGCGGTGATCTTTTTCATACCGGGCAGATCCTGCCCGAGACCTTTGCCAGAACCATTGAAATCCTGCAGCCCCTGAAGGAAGCGGGCATTCCTTGCATTGCCATCGAGGGCAATCATGACTGGATTCACCGGCGCAACAATATCTCGTGGATGGAGGCCCTTTCCAAAATGGGCTATATCCGCCTGCTGCGGCCAGCCCGGACCGCAGATGGCGGCTATTATTTTGAGCCCTTCAATGAAGCGACCGGGGAGGGCGGCCATATTGAGATCGGCGGCCTGCATATCTACGGCCTTGGTTATATCGGCGCCCAGGCCGGAAGCCATGTGGAGCGCATCTGTGAGGCGGTGACCACCGACAACAATCTGCTGATTTTTCATGTCGGCATCTGGAAGTACTCACCGGTCGAGATCGGCAACATGAAGATCGAAGAGGCCCATCCCCTGGCTGAAAAGTTCGGGTACGTCGCCCTTGGGCATGGCCACAAACCCTATGTGATCGAAACCCCGGACGGAAAGCCCTATGCCTACAATCCCGGCGCTCCGGAACGGGTCAACTTCGGCGAGGAAAAGTATGAGAAGGGCTATTATTTTGTGACCATTGAGGATGGCATATTTTCATTGGAATTCAGGCCAACCGATCCCCGGCCCATGCTGGTTGAGGTCATCAATCTCGACGGGGCAACAGATGCTGATTCCGCCCTGGCCCGCTTCCAGGAACAGATAACGGCCAGGCTGGCCGGATTGATCGATGCGCGGCCCCCCTTACTGGAACTGAAACTGGCTGGACGGATCGGTTTCCATCCCTTTGAGCTGGGCCGCGAACGGTTACGGCTGGCCATTGAGGAGTTGGCCTCGCCCTTGCACGTCGAAATAAAGAATCACCTTTCTCTGCTGGCGCGGAGCGGCGGGGAAGAGGTGGTCAAGAAGTCCCTCTCCGAGATCGAAAGTGATGTCCTCCATGAATTGATCGGCGCCCACAGCAAATACCAGGGGCGGGAAGGGGAGTTGGCCCGGTTGTCATTGTCGATCCGCGATCTGGTCATGAAGGGTGATGTCGAAGATGACGAATTGCTCGGTCTTTTTGGGGAGCAGGATTAATCATGCAGATCCTCTCTATCTCGCTCAAAAATATCAAATCCCATCGGGACAAGGAACTGCATTTTGTCAACGGCATCAACGTTTTGTCCGGGGTCAACGGGGTCGGGAAAAGCACGATCTTTGAAGCTATCGGCTACGCCTTGTTTGGCGTTGATGCCCGTGACTTTGTCGGGAACATCGAGCGGTTCATTACTATTGGCGCCAAAAAAGGTGAAATCGCCGTCACCTTTGCCCCGGGAGATGGTGATACTTATCGGGCTACCCGCAGTGTCGGTGCCGGTTCCAAATGGCTGCTGGCCCGGGAGATTGGTGGGGCCTTCGAGGTTGAAGACCATGCCGGCGCCCCGGAAACAGAGGCCCGGATCAAGGAACTGCTTGGTCTTGATAGCGGCCGTCCCCTGGCTGATCAATTCAAACTGGTGATTGGCCCCTTTCAGAACGAATTTCTTGGGCCTTTTGTCCTCAAGCAGCCGGCCAAGCGGCAGGAGGCCTTTGACGAGATCCTCGGCATCGATGCCTGGCGCAAGACCTATAAGGGCACCAGCTCCCTGCTCAAGGCGGTGAAGACCAAGATCGATCTCTTGACTGTCGAGATCGAAGGCAAAGAGGAACAGGTTGTTGCCCTGCCCGAACGGGAAAAAGAATTGACTGGTTTGGTTGCTGAAGGGGAATCCCAGCAGAAGCTTGTGGTAGACAAGGAAAAGACCCTGGGGGCAATCGAGGTGCAACTTGCTAAACTTGATGGCCAGGAAAAGACGACCCATGTCGTGAAGGCCGATATCCAGGTGCTCGAGAATCGGATCCGGGACGGGGAAGGGATGATCGCCGATAACCAGAAAAGGGTGAAAGAGGCCGAGCAGGCCTTGGACACCGTGGGAAAAAGCCGGGCCGGCAAGGAAGCATTTGAAGCGGCTGAGGCGAGCCTCAAGTCCTTGCGGGAGCAGGAGATGCAGCGCAGGGCGATCGAACAGGAAATAATTGCCTTGGACAAAGAAAGCACCCGCCTGGCCCAGGCCTATGCATACGAAAGGCGGGAAGTCGAAAAAATCGACAAAGAGCTGACAGTAGAAGAACTCCGGCTCACCGTAGAACAGAAGGGACTTGTTGCTGATGAGGGTGTGACTACAGCGGCGGCCCGCCTGCCGGCGCTCAGAACAGAGGCGGAAAAGCTGCGTCTGGCCCAGGGCCTTCTGGAAGGGCGGCGGGCCGGTCTGCAGGAAGGGAAGGAAAAACTGGCCGAAGGAGTCTGCCCGTTTTTCAAGGAAGAGTGCCAAAACATTGCCGGCAAGGCGCCACGTGATGTTTTCAGTACCAGGGTTGAGGAACTGGACAAAGAAGGCTTTGAACTGAAGCGGCGCCTGGCCGGGATGGGCCAGGAGATCGGGGCGGCTGAGAAGGCCCGGCAGGAGCTGGATTCATTGAAGGTTCGAGGCGAGGAACTGGTAAAACAGCTCAGTGCCCTGATCAGGCGCCGTGACGAGAACAGCAAGCGCCAGGGTGCTCTGGAAGGGACCAAAAAATTACAGGAAGAGGCCGAGAAAAAGGGTGAGGTCCGCAAGGAAGAACTCAAGAGGTACGGCAATCTTGATGGCGACATAGCCACGATCGAAAAATTACGCGCGGGACATCAGGCCGCCCGGGATGCCTTCTTTGCCAATCAGAAAGACGCCCTTGATCTGCCAGCCCGGCGTGAATCCCTGGCCGGGATGGTGGCGCTTCTGGAGGAGTTGCGAAAGATCCTGGCGGCCAAAGGGCAAGAGCTTGGCGCGCTGGTCCAGGATTATGATCCCAAGCGCCACGCTGCGGTGCGCTTGGTTAAAGAACAGCTGGTGGCCGAGCTTGCCACCAGCAGGCAGAAGATTGCTGACCTCGGCAAGGATAGATTCCGTCTTGATGCAGAGATCAAAAAAATGAAGCAGATCAAGGTGGAGATTAAGGCCAGGTTGGCGGATCAGAAAGGCTTTGCCGACAAGGAAGAGCTGGTTAAATTTCTGCGGAACCAGATCTTCAATAATGTTTCGGCCCAGCTTTCCGAGCGTTTTCGCGAGGAAATAAGTTTACGGGCGGACCTGATCTACCGCAACATCGCCGAAACCGATGAAGAGCTTTACTGGGGCGACAAATACCAGATCGTGCTGCGGGACATGGAGAATGGGGAGCTCAGGGAGCGCAGCGATGACCAGCTCTCCGGCGGCCAGACCATGAGCGCCGTGGTTGCCCTGCGTCTGGCCCTACTGCAGACCATCGGCGCCCGGGTGGCCTTCTTTGACGAGCCGACCTCCAACCTGGATGCGGCGCGCCGCGCCAATTTGGCCCATGCCTTCCGGGCCATTGACGTCGGCCGGGAGGAGGTGACCGAACACTGGTATGACCAGCTTTTTCTCATCAGCCACGATGTTGCTTTTACGGAAGTAACGGATCAGATTATTTCCCTTGAGTAAGATCAGTCGGCCGGGCCTGGTTGGGAAATTCTGAGCCGGCAGGTTGTAAGATCTCTGCAACATCTGGTGTCATCTTTATCCATGTCTTATCTTGAGAAGCAGGACACATAGAGAGAGTGTGAGACTAATACTATTTGCCAAAATCAATGGAAAATCTTTGAGTATAAATCCATAAACCAGCCAAAGGAACAATCCTGTAGTAAGAATGGCATACATCAATAAAGAAACATCTTTGGTTCTTTTTGATATCAATATTTTGATCACCTGAGGCAAGAATGAAGAGGTCGTACATATTGCAGCGATTAATCCAATAAGGGTAGTCCAGTCAAATTTCATTATTCGATACTCATTAGTTGTTTGGTCCCACCATTAAAAGGTTTGGATTAACAGTAAAATTAGAGGGTACTTTATTATATCAGTGAAGCATAGCCTCAAAAGGTGGAACTCTCCCAATGGCGCGTGTTTTGAGATTATTGGCCAAAGAGAGGTTCGCTGTGTATGTTCGCTGGAAAAAGGGAGTGAAAAAAAAGATAGAAAAAAACAGTTTGAACAAGGAATCTCAAGTTAGGACCGGAATTTGACCGGAAAACGAAATCAATGGCTTAGAGTGTTTCCTCTAAGCCATTGATTATTCTTGTAATTGTAGGATTGTCAGTTTTCAGGGCCAAGGGGGGTAGGCACTATATTCCACCATGCTGGCCAGTAAAATCACTTGTGTCAATGGCCTTTCATGGGTACGTCAAATCCCACGGTTTGTGCAGGTCTCCGTACAGTCTGTTTTCTATCAAGCCTTTTTGGCCGGCTGCTTATCAACCTTATCTTTTGTTTTTTGGTTTTGTTTTGCGGTGGTCTGTTTCTGTCCTTTTTCCTTATCTTTCTTTCCGCCTTTATCTCCCATTATGTCTCTCCTTTTCCTGTTGTTTATCCATCTGTACTTGTTGCTTTAACAGTTCAATGTCTTGAGTTGATATGAGACTATTACCATAATAGTGTATGTTTAATTTTAACGCTTTGCAAAAAAAATATTAAAAAATTTACATCAATCTCTTAGTCCACAGCACTTCTTGAATTTCTTGCCGCTGCCACAAGAACAGGGATCGTTCCGGCCAACCTTTGGGGCCCTTCTTTCGACAGGATGGGAATCGTCTTGGATATCGCCATCGACATAGAGCCATTGACCATCCTCTTTCACAAAATGACTGACTTCGTGAAGTCGCCATATTTTTTTTGGGGAAAACGAGGTTGCCTGGAATTCGACAACACCTTCGCTGTCAGTCTCCATCCCTTTTTCAGTACGGACAATATGAAGGCTCTGCCATTCGGGGATGGTGGCAGGGTCAATTTTCTCAGGTCTGGTCGAGGGATGCCATGACCTGAGAAGGTAAGCGATATTTCGGACCACATAGGCGGTATAGCGTGATCGCATCAGGGCTTCAGCGGTGCAGGCTATATGATCACCGGAAAGCAATGGCTCGCAGCACTCAGCATATGGTCTATCAGAGTTGCAAGGGCAGATATTGGTATTGGTCATAGCAAAAGGAAGTGACTGGTTTCTCTGTTCAGTTTCATAGTGTGACAGCTATGGGGTAGCTAACAGCAGTTCCGAACAAAAGAATATCCATATCATTGCCGGAAAAGTAAATCATCTAGCGGTGAAGAATATCTTTAATATGCAGGAAAATGTTAGCGGCGACTATTTCATTACCCTTGTCGCCGAAATGGTATGAGTCTATGAAAATGTCTTCCTGGTTGCCAAGGGTATCAAATACATTTGCCAGGTTCACATAATGATAATTTTCGGCATCGAATGCTCCAAGGGCCTCATCAATCTGCGTATAACACCGTTGAAAGTATTCCTGAGACTCTTTCTTGACCTTGGCCTCCTCTCTCTTCGTTAGCTGTTTTCCTGTTACCGCCAATGTTGGCTGCAGCACAAATACATAGTCTATCCCTTCCTGAGAAAGTGCAAATGAACTCAATTTTACATTTTTGTACAATCGTTTTGCTACAAGAGAAGGCGGAACTTCTTTTGGTTCGATTCGGGTAATCTCGGGGATAACAGGTTGATCTGTAAAGCGATATACTGTTTTGATCAGGTCTAAAAATAATTCATCGGCATATGACCTGAACCACAGGATATTCCGTCCACGAAATCCCCAGTGAACATCATTGTTCCCGGAAAAGGAAATAATCATATCCGGGTCAAGTTCTGATAATTTATTCTCAATGAGAATACGTTCATGCGTCGAGGCCCAGGCCGGATTGGCCGCCGTCACTACCTCATAGTTTAATTTCGTAACGGGCGACAACTCTTTTGTAAGCATTTTTTCCAGATATCCTGCTATCGTTCTGTCCTGGCGTGAAGCTCCTGAACCATAAGCTGTGGAACCGCCTGTTATGAATATCCGGAATGTATTGTCAGGTTTTGGCAACCTGATTTCTTTTTCATACCTGAACTGCGCCGAATTGATAGAAGCATTCCCATGTCTTCCCGGCATAGGCGCATTCCCCACAAATGGCGTAGGTATATTCGGAACAGCGTATGAAAAGCTGGCTATCTTATCCAGAACATGATCTTCATCATGGTATACATGAATCAGTTCCTGTTGCTCTTTATGGTCCAGGAATCCCCCGAAAGTAAATACCCTGGCGGCATTCTCAATATACTTGTCGAATGTTTTGATGATTGAATAACGTCCGGCAACAAATCCCGTTGCCAGCAATACAATAACGAGAAGGGAGGGAAGTACTGAGATAATTGTTTTTTTAGGCAGTTTCATATGCAGGTCCACTAAGAGCTTGTCCGTAAATAAATCTTTGGTGCTCGCATCCGGTTTTTGGCTGAATTTGACCGCTCCTCAATCGCAAAATCCTCGCCGTAGCGCTGCTACGGCTGCGGTTTTACTCAATCGTCTCGGCCAAATTCGTCTCAAAATCCGGCGCGATCCCTGAAAAGCTTATTTACGGACAAGCTCTTAAGCTAATCAAAAAATCCGTATCAAAAACTGACGGTGAATCAATATGGTGGCACCCTTAGTTTGAACATTAGCCTTGGTTTTTTTAAGTGATTTACTCAAGTCCATATAAAACGTATAATAATCGAAATCACTAACTTCGCAATGGCTCAGTTTTCGGGGGAAAAGTCTTTGACGTACCCCTGAAGGGCCATTTACACAAACTATTTTATACGCACTTTTTTTTAACTTATGGCGAAGAGAACTTGGTTGCAAGCGCTCCCCACTTTGTGGCAAACTGTTTTAATGGTTTGCACTGTTTTCACCCGATGTAATATGCTTGAAAGATTTTTCTCTTCCTCTGTTATCTTTTTTGGCAGGATGAAGGCATGACATGTGAATGCCGGAAGGATATTGAATAACAGGACCATCCATATGGAAGCCCGCTTTGCACTGGACATACTTTCGCAACCTGATGACACAACCTGCGGTCCCACCTGTCTGCATGCTGTCTACCGGTATTATGGCGACGACATTTCATTAAAACAGGTTGTTGCCGAGGCCCATCCGCTTGAAGGAGGCGGTACCCTGGAGGTCCTCCTTGCCTGTCATGCCTTACGGCGCGGCTACAGGGCAACGATTTACACCTATAATTTAAAGGTCTTTGATCCAACCTGGTTTGAGAACCCCGAGATCGATCTCAGTGCAAAGCTCAAAGAGCAGATTAAGGTCAAAACCAGTAAAAAGCTGAAGGTCGCCACCACGGCCTATCTGGAGTTTCTGGCCCTGGGCGGCAAACTGCGATTCCAGGACCTTACCACCGCTCTGTTGAGCAAATATCTCAAACAAGATAAACCGATCCTGTGCGGGCTTTCCTCCACTTATCTGTATCATTGCGCCCGCGAGTTCGGCCCTACCCTTGACTATGATGATATCCGGGGAGTGGCCACCGGCCATTTTGTGATCCTCTGCGGCTATGATTTCCATAACCGCCATGTCTTTGTTGCCGACCCCCTGATGCATCCTTCGGGGAAAGGCCAGTTATATGAGGTCGATATCGACCGTCTCGTGGGTTCCATCCTGCTGGGCATTCTTACCTACGATGCCAACCTGTTGATCATTGAACCCGTATCACCCGCCGTTAAAGAGGTAAAATGACCACCCTGATCATTGTCGACAACCCTAAAAGCTGGCCCCTGGATCTCAAAGGTGTGGAAATCATCCCAGCCCGCTCCTACCTGACCGATCCCTATTACAACATCCTGCGCCGCGCCAAGGTTTTCAATATGTGCAAGTCATACCGTTATCAGGCCGCAGGGTATTATGTCTCGCTTCTCGCCGAGGCCAGGGGCCACAAGCCCATTCCATCGATATGGACCATTCAGGACATGAAGCTGCCCGCCATTATCCGTTTCGTCTCTGCAGACCTGGATGATTTGATCCAGAGCAGCCTTGCCCCACTCCAGTCGGATCGTTTCGATCTTTCCATCTATTTCGGCAAGAATCTGGCTAAACGCTATGACCGCTTGAGCTCCCGGCTGTTCAATATGTTTTATGCCCCCTTTCTCAGGGCGAATTTTGTCTTTCATAAAAAATGGATCCTCCAGAATATCTCGCCCATTGCCGGCAATGACATTCCAGACAGCCATCTGTCCTTTGTCATGGAGGTGGCCAACGTTTTTTTTGCCAGACAGCATTATACGATGCCCAAAAAAAACGGTAACCGTTTCGATCTGGCTATTCTATACAACCCGGAAGAAAAAGACTCGCCATCCAACGAACGGGCCCTGAAAAAATTCGTCAAGGCCGCTGCGGCCTTAAGTATGGAGGCGGAACTGATCAGGAAGGAAGATTATGGCCGGCTTTCCGAGTTTGACGCCCTGTTCATCCGGGAGACCACAAACGTCAATCACCACACCTACAGCTTCGCCCGGCGTGCTGCTGCGGAAGGATTGGTGGTCCTCGATGATCCCGAATCAATCCTGCGCTGCACCAACAAGGTTTTTTTGGCGGAACTCTTTGCACGACACAAAATTCCCACGCCGAAAACCATGATTGTCCATCGCGACAACCTTGCTCAGGTTGAACAGGCACTTGGCCTGCCCTGTATCCTCAAAAAGCCTGACAGCTCGTTTTCCCAAGGGGTCAATAAGGCAAAAACCAGGGAAGAACTCATACACTATGGCCGGGAGCTTCTCAATGATTCAGAATTGATCATTGCCCAGCAGTTTTTACCCTCTCCCTTTGACTGGCGCATCGGGGTACTGGACAAAAAACCACTCTTTGCCTGCAAATATTTTATGGTCAATAACCACTGGCAGATTATCCAGCGGGCTTCCGACGGCAAAAAGAAAGAGGGCAATTACGAAACCTTCTGCCTTGAAGATGTGCCTGAAAAAGTGCTCAGCACTGCCGTGAAAGCGGCAAATCTCATTGGCGATGGCCTCTACGGAGTTGACCTCAAAGAGATCGACAACAAGGTTTATCTAATTGAGATAAATGACAATCCCAATATCGATGCCGGGTGTGAGGACGCGTATTTGAAAGATGAACTGTACACCATAATAATGGCATCATTCCTGGCCCGCATTGAACGCAGAAAGGGGCTGCATGACCAGATATGACAACCAGCGAACCCTTACATATATTTGGAGGCGCCGGGGTCGAGTTGGAATACATGATCGTCGACGCCGATACCCTCGACGTGAAACCTCTAACTGATGAGGTGTTGAAGGCTGTCAATGGATCCTACAATGAAAATTACAATAAGCCTGGCGTGTGCTGGTCCAACGAACTGGCCCTGCATGTCATTGAGTTGAAAACCGGCGAACCGACTTCGTTTCTTGCCGATTTCATCAGCCTTTTTCAGCAGGACGTCGGGCAGATCAATACCATCCTCAAGGATTTTAATGCCAGGCTTATGCCCAGCGGCGCCCATCCCTGGATGGATCCCTTCCGGGAAACCAGACTCTGGCCCCACCATCACAGCGCCATCTACGAGGCCTATAATAAAATATTCGACTGCCGCGGCCACGGCTGGTCTAATCTGCAGAGCGCCCATCTGAATCTGCCCTTTTCAGGCGATGATGAGTTCGGCCGCCTCCACGCCGCTATTCGCGTACTGCTGCCAATTTTGCCAGCCCTTGCTGCCAGCACCCCCATTGTCGATGGACGTCGCCAGGATTCTCTCGATTATCGGATGGAGGTCTACCGGACTCATTCCTCAAAAATCCCCTCGTTGACCGGTGATGTCATCCCTGAGCCTGTTTTCACCAGTGCGGATTATGACACTCAGATCTTCCAGCGCATGTATCGCGACATCAAGATCCATGACCCGGATACTGTTCTGCAGAATGAATGGCTTAATGCCCGGGGCGCCATTGCCCGTTTTGATCGTTCCGCCATTGAGATCCGCATCCTTGATGTGCAGGAATGTCCCCTGGCCGATCTGGCCGTCGCCTCTCTGATCATCAATACCCTGAAGGCACTGGTTGACGGCTTGTGGTCCGACCCTGTACAATTACAACAATGGCGGACCGATACCTTGGCGGACATCCTTTTTAAGACCATTAAGACCGCAGAGAAAAACACGATCAGCAATGGTGACTATTTAAACATTTTCGGCTTGCAGAAGAGGAGAGAGATGACCGCCGGAGATCTCTGGTGTCATATTCTGCAGGAAATAAAAAGCCATTATCTCCTGCCGGAGGTTTTTCTTGAACCGCTGCAAATTATTACGCAACGGGGAACTTTGGCAAGCCGGATTGTGAGGCAGCTTAATAATGACCTGTCCCGACCCGCCTTGAATCGTGTTTATGGCCGACTTTGCGAGTGCCTGGCCCAAGGTGTCATGTTCACAGATGAATAGATTGTCAGTTCGCCGGGTAAAAAAAGACCGCTGCGACAAGGTCAAAATCAGTGCACCTCTACCGATGATGGAAAGACCTCCACGATGACCAGACAGAGAATCCCAGCTCTCATTGTCAGTTGCGAACACGCAACCAATCATCTTCCTGACCAATACCGCAGCCTCTTTCCTGAGTGCATTGACCAGCTCAATATGCTCAATACCCATCAAGGATACGACCCGGGTGCCCTCGATTTTGCGCGGCTGCTGGCCGCCAGACTTTCAGCTCCTCTGTTCGCCGGAAGCGTCTCCCGCCTGCTGGTGGATTTGAATCGTTCTCGTGCCAATCACCGCTCGCCGCCGATACGGCCCAGGAACGATCTTCCCCTTGTCTTGAAACAAGACATTCTCGCCCGTTATTATCTTCCCTATCGTCGACAGGTCGAAGAGGCTATTGAAGGCAAGCTGCGAAAAGAGAAAACTGTTTTGCATCTGTCCATCCATTCCTTTATCCCGGTGTTGGATGGTGCCCAAAGAACAGCGGATATCGGCTTTCTTTATGACCCAAGTCGCGCCAAGGAAAAAGAGCTTTGTGGAAAATGGCGCGCCGGTCTGGCTGACAGAGATGAGAGATGGCGCTTGCGGAGAAATTATCCGTATCGGGGAACAAGCGACGGATTTGTCACCGCTTTGCGTAAAAAGTTCCCGGCGCAGCACTATCTTGGCATAGAGTTGGAAATAAACCAGATTTACCCGCTTGTCAGGAAGGCGGATTGGCTGAGATTACAACACCAACTGCTGGAGAGTCTTGTGGAAGTCCTTCAGATGGAGAACAAGTGACACGGCAGGGAAATTTGCTTCGTGTGTTGTTATTCCCGGAAAAGGTAAATGATAAAAAAAGTGGCTCTATACAATACTCAGCTAAAGGTTTATGAACACCCCCATAAATATTGGATTCCAGCCTGCGCGGGAACAACAGCAATTAAATGCTTCGTCACCCCCGAGTAACCGGAAGCCCAGAGAGGTAATAGCTGAATTTCCTATAGAAGCATTTAAAAAAAATGATGAGGAATAAATGAAATCTTATCGTAAAGAATTGTGGTTCAATGTGTCAACACGGAGAGCATTTATTAACATTACGTCTCAAGTTCAGGAATGTTTAAATGAAAGTGGAATATCCGAGGGGTTGATACTTGTGAATGCCATGCACATCACAGCATCGGTTTTTATCAATGACGATGAATCCGGTTTGCATCATGATTATGAGGCTTGGCTGGAAAAGTTAGCTCCCCATGAGCCTGTCAGTCAATACCGTCATAACGTTGGTGAAGACAACGCAGATGCCCATTTGAAACGGCAAGTCATGGGACGAGAGGTTGTTGTTGCTGTTACCGATGGTCAGCTTGATTTTGGGACATGGGAACAGATATTCTATGGTGAGTTTGATGGTGGGCGAAAGAAAAGAGTTTTGGTGAAAATAATTGGTGCGTAATTTGTATTAGTTCAGACCTGACCGGACAGTTCCACCCTTAAAAAAGTGTCCATTTTTATCATGTCACTTCACTTCCCGTGAAGATAAACTGTTAGAACATGCCAGAAGAAGACAGCGTGTACGATTAAATCTACCGGTGGGACTTGATCTGGAGTGATGTCCCGCAGTTTCCACGGCTGTTTGCCGTACGCTGCCGTTTTTTCCCCTCCAGCACTTTCTTCTTTCGGAAAACCGAAGGGCATACGTACAATGTAATCACTCCACGTATCCTGAATTTGGAGGTAGAATATTGACAATTTTTTCTCGATTGATGCTAAGTTATATCGCCCTGCTGGTCATGGCTACGGGGGTGAGCACATACTCCATCCTCCAGCTCGGACAGATGAGGGAGGTTACCCACTCCATCATTCTGTTCGACACCAACCTGCTCGACCTCCACCAGAACATGGTTGATGCTTTTCTGTCGGCATCCCGCTATGAAAAAAACATCACTATCATGTGGGATCCTGATCTCTATAAAAGCTTTATCTCCTCGAAGAAGGATTTCGAGAGATACCTTGATGAGGCGATGCATCTCGCCGAACCCGGCGAGATGCAAGGGGTGCTGTCTCGGCTGGAAAATAAGCACCGGGCCTATCAGGCACTTGTTGCGGAAGAGGTTGCCTTGCTGGAGGCTAGCACTCCTCATTCTAAAAATCATAACAGAGAAGAAAGGGAGCAGGTGTTCAATCAGGCGTTGGCGGAGCTGGGGCAATTAAAAACCCTGATCCATCAGAGCATCTTCCGCAAGGTCAAGGAGCTGGATGAGGCAGGGGTTCAGGCGCAGACGATGGCCGTGGTTATCACCGCAGTGGCTTTTCTGCTGGGGTTGCTCCTCTCGATCAGCATTACCCGGAGCATAATCGTGCCGCTTGCCCGCATGAAGAAAAAGACGGTGGAGATTGCCGCGGGGGTTCTTGATCCTGACCTGGACCTGCCCTCTCCCCCCGAGATAAGGGCGCTTGCCCAGGCCTTCAACAAAATGTGTGCCAAGCTGAAGGAAGTGGACCGGATGAAGTCCGAGTTCTTCTCCCTCATGTCCCATGAGCTGCGGACGCCCCTCACCTCGATTCGAGAGGGAACCAATCTGTTCCTGGAAGGAGTGGGAGGGGAAGTCACGGACAAGCAACGAAAGTTGTTGACCATTATTTCCGAAGAGAGCAACCGGCTCATTGACCTGGTCAACTCCCTGCTGGACCTCTCCAAGCTGGAGGCAGGGATGGTGCCCTTTCATTTTACAGAAGAAGACCTAGGGCCCCTGATTGACCGATCACTCCATGAGCTGATGCCCCTGGCCGAGTCCAGGGATATCAAGCTCGAAAAGGAGATCGGAGAGGTCACGCTTGTTCTGATGGATACGGAGAGAATCAGACAGGTGCTGAGGAACCTTATCGGCAATGCCCTCAAATTTACCCCGCGCGGCGGTTTAGTGCGGGTCGTGGTCCGACGAACGGATGAGGGGATACATATCTCGGTGACCGACACGGGGCCTGGAATAGCCCAGGAGCACATCCGTGGAATATTCGAAAAATTTCGCCAGATTTCCCCGGCGGACTCCCGTCGGCTTCAGGGTACGGGTTTGGGGTTGGCAATCGTAAAGCAAATTGTGCAAGCGCACAGAGGAAGGATATGGGTAGAGAGCAAAATGGGACAAGGCAGTTCCTTTACTTTTGTGTTACCGGTCTGCTCATGACCCTGCTTGCCGCCTGCGCGCCGGTCGAAACCAAGGTGACGGAAGAGGAGAACACCCATCTGTTGCGTGGGCAGCATCTCCTCGTCCAAGGTGATTTTGAAGGCGCGTTGCGGGAAAACCAGGAAGTACTCACCCGGTTTCCGCAAAACCCACCTGGCGACGAAGCGCTTTTCAACATGGGGATGATTTACGTTCATTATGCCAACCCGAAAAAAGATTTCGGGCAGGCGCTGCATTATTTTTCCCGGCTCAAGAAGGAGTTTCCTGAAAGTCCGCGCACGGAAGAGGCCAAGACCTGGGTCAGCATTCTCGAAACCATGGAAAAGGCAAGACAGAAAGATATTGCGATCGAAAAGAAAATGAAAGAGTTGTCAGCGGGACAGAAGAATGCCCATCTGCGACGCGGGCAGCAACTCCTTACCCAAGGTGATTTTGAAGGCGCGTTGCGGGAAAACCAGGAGGTACTTGCCCGGTTCCCACACAAAACCCCTGGCGACGTAGCGCTTTTCAACATGGGACTGATTCACGTCCATTATGCCAACCCGAAAAGGGACATCGGGTGGGCACTGCATTTTTTTTCCCGGCTCGTGAAGGAGTTTCCCGAAAGCCCGCACACGGAAGAGGCCAAGATCTGGGTCGGCATGCTTGAAACCATGGAAAAAACAAGACAGATTGACATCGAGATCGAAGAGAAAAAGAGAGAGTTGAGGAGGTAGGTGCTCATGGCACGGGCGAATCTTTTGGTGGTGGACGACGACCGTAACCTTCTGGAAATAATCAGGATGAGACTTGAGTCCCTGGAGTACGAGGTGACCGCGGTCCGGGAAGAAGAAGAAGCCAAACAGGCCGTGATGGTGCAGGTCTTTGATCTCGCAGTCATTGATCTGCAACTGGCGAATCAGGACGGAATCTCACTTATGGAGGAGATTCACCTCTTGAGCCCGGACTTGCCGGTCATCATCCTTACGGCCCATGGCAGCATTGAAAGCGCCGTGGAGGCGATGAAGCGGGGAGCCTATACCTACCTCACCAAACCCTTTGAAGCGCGTGAATTGACACTGCATGTGGACCGGGCCCTGGAAAACCGGCGGCTTACCTCTGAAGTCAACAGGCTCAAGGGGCTGCTGGGGGAGCGCTATGATTTCAAAAACATTGTGGCGCGAAGCGAAAAGATGCATCAGGTGCTGGAGGCAGTGTCCAGAATTGCCCAAATGGATTCGACGGTGCACATCCACGGCGAAAGCGGCACGGGCAAGGAACTTATCGCCAGGGCGATTCATCTTGCCAGCCCGCGAAAGGACAAATCATTTGTGGCCATTAACTGTGCGGCTTTGCCTGAAACCCTGCTGGAGAGCGAGCTCTTCGGCCATGAAAAAGGCGCCTTTACCGGCGCGATCAAAAGTTCCAAGGGATTATTTGCCCAGGCGCATGAAGGGACCATTTTGCTTGACGAAATCGGAGACATGCCGCCTTCGCTCCAGGTTAAGCTGCTCCGGGTTCTCCAGGAGCGCCAGTTCTATCCCGTGGGCAGTGAGCAGCCCGTCTCCGTCGACGTCCGGATCCTCGTGGCCACCAACAAGAATCTTGCGGCGCTGGTCAAGCAGGATCTGTTCCGTGAAGACCTCTTCTACCGGATCCACGTCATTCCCATCGAGCTGCCCCCCTTGCGGGAACGACGGGAGGATATTCCCCTTCTGGCCGAATATTTTCTGAAGAAATTCAGTGCGCAGATGAGCAAAGAGATAAAGGGCCTGGCACCCGCGGCCGTGCAACGGCTCATGCTGCATGAGTGGCCTGGAAATGTGCGGGAGTTGGAGAATACTATTGAATATGCGGTAGCCATGACCGTGCAGGATGTTATCACCGAAAACCTGATCCTTCCCGGAAAAGCGGGTGCAGTTATAGAAGCGTTAAAGCCGCTTAAAGAGGTCCGAGACACCTTTGAAAAAGGTTATCTTGTGCGCCTGCTGGAGCACACCCAGGGGAATGTCAGCAATGCCGCGATCATTGCCGGTCGTTATCGTGCCGACTTTTACACCCTTCTCAAGAAGCACGGGCTAAATCCCGGCGATTTCAAGAAATAGCCCTCTCTTGCCAGACACTTCCCTTCAATGTGAAGGAAAATCCATACACTCTGCATTCCTTGTTTCATTGCCCCTGTTGTCTTTCTGCTTATGGCCTGTGGGCAGGGTTTTGCCTGTAAGGAAAACCTGCACGCACTGAGCCTCCTGCAATCGGTAGCAACTCGACTTTTGTCGTGAAGGGAAATCCATGCACTCCACATAACCTGCTTAATTAGCGCAGTTGTCTTCCGGTCTGCGAGCCGTGAGTCGGGTCCTTCTTGAAGGAAAAACCATACACTCGTCATGTTTTCCGAAATCTACGGCAGCTTAATTATTTATTTTTTTTATATCAAATCAGTATGTTGCTGATTTGATAGAGGGTGGCATCCATTTTGCTTAGGAGTTGGTATCACTGGTTATCCGGCAAGACATCATCCTTGCCTGGATAGCCGTTAACAAAGACAAAAGGATGTGCATATTGGCATTTGGTATAGGGTGGTCCTGTTCCTGGGCTGATTTAGCAGTTCCGCAGTTTCAAAAAAAGGAGTAGGGGGCATGAATAAACATGTGATCGCATCGGTTTTGAGTCTTGTACTCGGAGCTAGTTTTTCAGGACAGGCCTTTGCAGAGGGCGGAACTCGTGCCAGCGACACGACTCCCCCTGTTATCCAGGCGGCAGTAACCGGCACACAGGGGAGCAACGGCTGGTATACGAGCAATGTCAGCGTGGTATGGACCGTGACCGACCCCGAATCGAATATTACCAGTAAATCGGGTTGTGACACTGTATCCCTTACCTCAGACACCTCCAGTAAAACCTATACCTGTAAGGCAACCAGCGCCGGCGGCACCACCACCAAGTCGGTGACCGTCAAACGGGATGCAACCCGACCGACTACGACGATTACCACCCCAGTGGCGAGCGCCACCTACGCCTTCAATCAGGTGGTTAACGCCAGCTACACCTGCACCGATGCGATGTCGAAAGTGGCCAGTTGCACAGGAACTGTCGCCAACGGCCAGGCGATCAACACCGCCTCCGCAGGCACGAAATCCTTTACCGTGACGGCCAAGGATAATGCCGGCAACTCGGTCACCAAGACCGTTAACTACACTGTGGCGGGCGCTGCGGCTGGCGATACCACCCCGCCGGTGGTCACCCCCGTGCTCACCGGGACCTTGGGAGCAAACGGCTGGTACACCGGCAATGTCGGCTTGAGCTGGACGGTGACGGACCCTGAATCGGCAATCTCCTCGACCTCCGGTTGCAGCGCCGTTACGGTCAGTGCCGACACAAACGGGACCACCTTCACCTGCATTGCCAAGAGCACCGGCGGCACCACCACCAAATCGGTGACCGTCAAACGCGATGCCACGCCGCCTAACGTCTCACTCGTCACACCGGCAAGCGGTGCTACCTATCCCCAGGGGCAAACGATTACCACCAATTACAGCTGTACCGATACAACCTCTGGAGTTGCAGGATGCACCGGTACGGTGGCAAATAACACCACCATTAACCTCTCTACTGCCGGCACGAATAGCTTTAGTGTCAACGCCACTGATCAAGCCGGCAACACGGCCAACAAATCGATAAGCTATACAGTGGGCACGCCAGTCACCACCTCAGCCAATGGCACCCATCTGTTTGCCTGGAACGATCTGGGCATGCACTGTGCTGATTCCGACTTTTCCACATTCACACTTTTGCCGCCGTTTAATAACTTAAACGCCCAGTTGGTGGTGAACGGTAAGTTGGTCAATACCCTGTCGAGCTACGCCCTGACCTATGAGGCCACGCTCGACCCCACAGGCTCGATCAACAGCTCCAGTCAATATAAGACCAACTTCTGGGACTACGATCAGGCCTTATTCGGTACCAATCTGAATCCCAACTTCGGCCTCACCGGCAATCCCATGGCATCCCTTCAACCGGCCCCAATGGCTTGGAGCAATGGTTATAAATGGTTCGAGGCCACAGGCATTCCCATCACCCCGATTGACGATAACCAGCTTCTCAACTACTTTCCGATGGTCAAAGTTAATGCCATTGACAGCAGTGGTAAGACGATCGCCAGCAGCAACGCCGTACTGCCGATATCCAGCGAAATTAACTGCGACACCTGCCATGCCAGCAATACCGGCAGCAGTGCGGCCAAACCAGCGGCCGGTTGGGTAAATCTGACACCCGGTTCTGAAGTGGATTGGCGGATGAATATCCTTCGTCTGCATGATGAGAAGAATAAAGGCAATGTCAATTATGCCGGTTTGCTTACCAAGAAAGGATACGGTTCCAGCCTGGAGTCCTCGGCTGCCAATGGCAAGCCTGTGTTGTGTGATACCTGTCACAACAGCAACGCCCTGGCAGTGTGGGGGATCACCGGTGAGACAGGTGTCTCCAATATGACAGCGGCCATGCATAACCGCCATGCCAACACCAAGCTGCCAGGATCGACCCTGGCCCTGGACAGTATCGGTACCCGCGACGCCTGCTACAACTGCCATCCGGGCAAGAAAACCGAGTGTCTGCGCGGCGCCATGGGCAATCCTGTCGATTCGACCGGCAAGCACACCATGGAGTGCCAGTCCTGCCATGGCTCGATGGCGACAGTAGGCAACAAGGCACGCATGGGCTGGTTTGATATGCCCACCTGTCAGTCTTGTCACCATGACGGCACGCGGGAAACTGTGGCCATCAATTCTAACGGCACGTTCAAGACTTGGACCGACACGCGCTTTGCCTCTAATATGAATACACCCACGACGGGTAAGAGCCTCTACCGCTACAGCACCGGTCACAGCAATATGCAGTGCGAGGCCTGCCACAACTCAACCCACGCCGAGTTTACCAATAAGCCTAGCGCCAACGGTAACCAGGCGAACGACACCATGAGCGCTATTAAGGCCCAGGGGTATGCAGCGGCGATCCGTGAGTGTACGGTCTGCCACACGACCATGCCCAACACCGTCAACGGTGGTCCACATGGTATGCACACTATTGGCCAATCCTGGGTGAGCAGCCACCATAGCAGCAGCACATTCAGCACCGAGCCTAAGACTACCTGCTACGTCTGCCATGGCAGCACGAACAGTGGATCTCCGTTGGCCGTGATCAAGATGGCAAAGACCTTCAATACCGAGGATGGTCAGACCAAGACGTTCGCCGTGGATGAGCGGGTGACATGTTGGAGCTGTCATAACGGACCAAATCCATAAACAGGATGGGTGAGGGCGGGCTTGCCATATGAGGCAAAGCCCGCTCCGCCTGCCCTACCGTTTGTTCCGACGAGCATTTGTTGAGCCCATTCTCACAACCGGACCTTAACAGAGCTACCTTTGGAAGAAAAATCTTAATATCCTGGATAGAATGAACGAATTCAGAAACAGATAACAATTTAATTTAAAAAGAAAAATCAGAACTTGTTACGTATACTTCCTATAGATCCTGACGTAACCGGAATCTACCAAGCCGCTTTCCTTTCGAGGGAGGCGGCTTTTTTTTTATTCAAGTGAAAACGTTTTGGTGAAAAATAACCTGAGCTTTCTGAGTCCCAAAAAGTAGATAAAAAAAATAAAAGTTGGACAGTGGTTGGACAAAATTAGAACCAAACAAAAAAGCACCTACCTCAAAAAGAAGTATGTGCTTGATTTTACTGGTGCGCCCGGCGCGATTCGAACGCGCGGCCTACGGATTAGAAGGCAGTTCAGGCCCCTTTTATACAGGTTAGGCATGAGTAATGAAGAGTAGTTAAAACAAACAAAATCACTGTGATTTCAAACAATTAAACTGCAATTTCCTTCTGTTGCTATTTAACCTTCATTACTCTGATTTACTCATGCTTTGATCTGTTTTGGCAAAATTTTGGCAAAACTCCTGGGGCATATTTTACTGAAATTATGCCTGAAAAACATCTCGATGTTACTTTTTTGGCAAAATTTTCGCAGTACAAAAAGAGATAAAAGATGGCACTCAGCCAGGCTTTTTTTGATGGTAGTTCTTCTGCCACCTAAAAATAAAGCTTGATTTTGTTATCGTAAATGATAACATTTGATTATGAAATGGTTCATCACTTTTTACAATGAGAAGGTAGAGGCAGAAACTCTGTCATTTCCACCTGGTATCTTGGCTAATTTTCTGCATATAGCTGAAATGATAGGTGAGTATGGTCCGTTATTGGGAGAGCCATATACGAAAGCCTTTGGCGAAGGACTCTTTGAAATAAGATCCAAAGGAAAAGAAGGTATTGGGAGATCATTCTTCTGTACCGTGAAAGGTAAAGAAGTCATCGTACTTCATTCTATCATTAAGAAATCGCAGAAAACCCCTAAGAATGAAATGAAAATTGCCAGAAATAGGTTAAAAGAGGTGAAGTCATGAGACCAACGCTGAAAGAGTTCAAGAAAAAGGCATTGTCTAATCCTGAAGTTGCAGAAGAGTATAATCGGTTATCTCCTGCGTATGCTCTCAGGAAACAATTGATTAAAATTCGTCAGAGTGCTGGCTTTACTCAGGAAGAGATCGCTGAAATCCTGCATACGAAAAAAAGTAATATATCCAGGTTAGAGAACGTGAATTCCAAAATATCGCCTAAATTATCTACCATTGAAGAGTATGCCAAGGCGGCAGGCTATAAACTTGAAATCAACTTTGTTCGCCAAGCTCAGTAAATAAATTGAATTAGTTCAGACCTGACCTGGTAGTTAATCCACTCTTAAGAAAGTGTCTATTTTTCTTGACCACTTCAGTAGCTTCTGGCTGAGAATTGTACAGAGGCATAATACTATTTCTTCCCAGGAAGAAAAGTTACACTGTTTCCTCTTTCTTATACCAAAATGTTTTTTGAATAAAGCTCGATTTTTTTAAATGAAGAAAACTGCAAGGGCGTAGCGGCCATCGCATGCTCATTCTGTCCAATAAGATAAGGATCCCCATCCCCATTTGATATCATGCGCAAGAATATTGATCTACATTCAACCTCAGATGGATGGAGAGGTGTCATTGCTGATTCTTTTACTTTCGAGTTTGTTAAACAGGTGTCTGTGGCGTTGGCGCATTATCTTCTTAGAAATCAAAACGGTAACTGCTTCATCGGTTATGATACTCGTTTTTTGAGTTATGAATTTGCCCAAACAGCCTATAAGACTTTAGCTTGTTTCGGTATTAAACCCTTGATCAGCCCACGTCCGATACCAACACCGGTCGTTTCTTATCGTACTCATCAAAAAGAATTGGGGTGCGGAGTTTGCATAACTGCCTCTCATAACCCATATTGCTATAATGGTATTAAAGTACGCCTAGGATACGGGGGCCCCCCTGACAGCAATTTTGTGGAAGAAATTGAGGAATTAATTAAAATTCCTAAAGACATCTCGACAATCGCAGATATTGAGATCGATTATGACGATCCTATTAATGACTATTTGCGAAAAATAAAAACGTTGTTGGACCTGAGTGTCTTTAAGCTTCGACCTCTGTCGATTGTAGTTGATACCATGCATGGCGCAACCACTGGTATTCTGGAAAGGCTTCTCGCCGGAACGAGATGCGAAATTCGTGAGATTAATAATGATACTGACCCTTATTTTGGAGGTGTCGCACCAGAACCACAAAAGAGCAACACAAAAAGACTTCAAGAGATGGTTGCTGGCGGTCCTTATCGTCTTGGTGTTGCACATGATGGGGACGGTGACAGAATTGTTGCTGCGATACCTGAGCGGGGTTATTTGTCGCCTCATGATATTTCTGTTGCATTATTATGGTACTTGGCTAAACAAAGGGGTGAGAGAGGTACTGTTGTTGGCAGCGTAACATTGAGCAAGCGAGTCTCTCAGCTTGCTCAATATCTAGGACTAAAATACGTTGAAACACCTATTGGATTCAGGAATGCATGTCAAATCATGAGGAAAGAGCACGTCTTGATAGCCGCTGAAGAGAATGGGGGGATTGGTTTTGGATCCCATCTTCCGGAACGTGATGGCACGATAGCTGCCGCTTTGCTCGTTGAAGCGGAGCTGACGTATAAAAATGGTGTTGAGGGGATCTTGACGGATATAAGTAGAATAGTGGGAGAATCAGGATTTTGTCGTAAGAACCTCAAACTCAGGACTTCACCTGCCACCATTATCCATCATATTAAACAGAACCCTCCTGACGTGTTGGCGAAGCATAAAGTTGTCGAAGTTAGTCACGTCGATGGCGTAAAATTTCTCCTTCAGTCTGGAGATTGGGTCAACCTCCGGGCAGCAGGGACTGAGAAGCTGCTAAGAATATATGCTGAAGCAGGAGACAATCATTGTGCTATTAAACTTGCCGCAGCCGCAGAGAGTATAGTGCGTAAGATTGAAAGGGGACAGTCCAATGAGTGATTGGCGAATGAGTACGCCCAAGCGACTTGTTTCGGGCATAGGCAGTGTCGATCAGCTTCCTTTGCTGTTGCACGAGATGCATCTTCGCAGGCCCTTCGTGGTCATTGACCCCATAGTTGAAAAAACAGCTTTTGGTTTGAAAGTCCTCAGCTTAATGGAGACTTCAAAAAACCAACGGTTTGTAGACTTTGTCACCAATCCGACGTTTGTGCATGTAGAAAAGGCGCTCCAAGCTTTTATAGAATTTGGTTGTGACTCCATTGTCTCTATCGGGGGTGGGAGTGCAATTGATCTTGCAAAGGTTGTGGGTTTGGTCGCAGCCAATGGTGGCCAAGTAGAGGACTATTTTCATGGCAAAAAGACTGAAATCCGTCCAGTACCTCTCATTGCCATTCCAACCACCTGCGGAACAGGTGCCGAGAGCAGTCCTTTTGCGGTGATTATGGACCCATTAATCCCAAAAAAACGTGGAGTAGAGAATCCATTTCTCATGCCGACGACAGTGATTCTTGACCCTGAATCACTGTCGACTCTCAGCAGAGTAATGGTGGCAGCAACTGGGATGGATGTTTTTGCACATGTACTTGAGTCACATTTATCCAAAAAGGCCACAGTATTAACGAGGCTAGTGAGTCGAGGACTGCTTTATTCGATTCGTTCTTCTCTTGAAAAAGCCATCTTCAACAGGGAAATACACGCACTGGAAGTCATGCTCAACATCGCTTTCACTGCACGCCTTCTGTATCCAAGAACGGGCCTTACTATTGCTCATGCCTTATCACATCCATTGGGAGCGCATACCAACATTCACCATGGATTAGCTGTTGTTGTTTTTCTGCAATCCTCACTTGAATTCAACTTACCTGCCTGTAAAGCATTACTTCTCGATATAGAAGCTACCCTAGGACTTGGCAGAGAAGGGCTTTCCTTGTTTTCCTGGTTAGAAGCCATAGTTAGTAATTCCGGGATGAAAGACATGATAGTAAGCGCTCTTGCAAATCAAAATCTGCAAATTGAGAGAATTGCCTCCGAGGCTCAGGAAAGTAGTAACATTCCGTCCAATCCTCGGGAAATTCAGTCGAATGATATCTGTGATATTATCAGGTCGTCCCTTCTTCGATTCACAAATGGTTAACAACCATGTACGTTGAGACTGAAATCGTGAAGAGCTTTAATGCTCTCGCTGACATATTAGTTTCCTATTTTAAAATAGACCGTCAGTCAACGGTATTGCCTATGTACAAGACTGGTGCAAACGGAAGCAATGAAATTATTACCAAAGTTGACAAGGAAATAGAAGCGATCTGCGATGCTCACCTGTTTTCTTCTTTTTCTGGGATTCCTGTATTCTCAGAGGAACGTTATCGGCAATCGATGTCTTTACCTGACAAAGGATGGGTATTTGTTCTTGATCCTATTGATGGGACATTTGAATTTGCAAATGGAAGCTCAGATTGGTCTATTTCTATCGCTGCAGTCCATAATTTGCAACCCCGTGTCGGTTTGCTGCTTATGCCACGAACCGGGTTGAGGTTCATGGCTCGTGTCGGCAAAGGCGCTTTCAGAAATGGTCAGAACTTAACAAATGCCTGTTCGGCTGGAGTAAAACAGATTGGTGTGAGTCCCCGGCAACAGCAGGAAGCGGTATTCCAAACAAGGATTCGTAAAAGTTGTCTGCATCCAATCCCGATTCCCACACTGACAGTCAAGATTATTTCAATGCTTCTGGGGTATATTAGTGCAGCAGTTTACTTCCCCCAGGAAGGCAAGTCTGCGAATGTATGGGACTATGCAGCAGCTGTTCTGCTCGTGACAGAGACAGGAGGGAAAATGACTTCTCTCGATGGTACGTCAATGCCGTTCAAAGGGCAAAGCATAATTCACCGTGGTGGCTGGCTTGCTACAGATTCATCATGTAATCATAATGAGTTACTTAAAAAAATACACATAGACTCCATGTCTGGGGCGGAAAACATATGAGCAAAGCAATGAAAAAAATATTGATAACGGGTGATGTATGCATAGACTGGAATATAGCAACGAACCGGTCTACAGATCTCCACAATCTCTGGAAGTCAAAAGGGGAATGGGCCTCAGCCTTTCCAGAAGACGGTGGTGCTTGGCTGATAGGAAGAATCATAAAAAAAGTTTGTGCTGATACCGCTACTGTCGATGTTAGGGCGTGTGGCGCGGATGAATTGAAGACGATCATTAATTCAACTGATATTGATCATCTATATAATATGTGGAGTATGTTTCCGACAAAAAAATCTGACGAAAATGTATGGCGTGTCGAAAAGTATATTGGACTTAGGTCAAGATTGAAAATTGAACCTTTTCCGAACGAGTCTACTCCGAGCAGTAACGTAGACCTTCTCATTATTGACGACAAACGATTTGGATTCAGAGGTAAAGAAAAGACGGAGGCTCTTGAAACTAATTCTAAAAATCTGTGGCCTGATTTCGATAATGCCAACCTTATAATGTTAAGAATGGCACGAGACTTATGTGTAGGTGAACTATGGAGTGAACTTATAGAAAAACACGCCAACAAGTTAATCGTAGTCTTTACCGCGAATGATCTTCGCCACTCAGATGTTCGTGTCAGTAGAGAACTTTCTTGGGAACAGACCATTGGGGATGTGAGAAAGGCTCTTAACTCGGACAACTATTTGAAACGTCTGTCGGAATGCAAATACGTGTTAGTTTCGTTTGACGCTGCTGGCGTTCTGATTTATGCCCCCAATAACGATGATGAAACAAAATGGACGATTGTTTATGATGCGGCTTCGATGGAGGGACAGGCCCAACCTTATGGCAACGGAAGGATGAATGGATATACCTATTGCCTCATAGGTGCACTTGCACATTGTTTTGCAAAAGTTGATGTTGATTTGAAAAATGCTTCTGACCAATTTGAACAATTAAAAGTAGCTGCGCGACTTGGTATTTATGCTATGAAGAATTTATACGAAAAGGGATATGAAGCAGTTCCGCAATATGAAAAGAGATGTGAAGCAGCACTGAATCTGAATACAGACGAGGATGCAAAATACATTGAGTTGAGGTTCCCTGTTGATCGTATTTCAGGAGAGATCCAAAAAATGGCGGCAGAAAACAGTAAGGATCGATTAAATTCCGAGTTCGCGGTTCATCATCTTCCAGAAGATACTAGCACAAAATGGAGTCTTATGGAAATCGTCGAAACCGCAATGGGCCAAACTAATCTTTGTGAGAATATCATACGAAACGGCCCTAAGCACACATTGAAAGGTGTTCCCATGTGTAAGTTTAATAAGCTTTTGATAGTCGATAGAGACGAAATCGAAAGTCTGCATAGTATACGCAACACTATTCTCGAATTCGAAAAAAAACGCAGAGGTTCTGGAACCAATCACGCGAGGCCTCTTTCTATCGCAGTGTTCGGTGAACCAGGATCTGGGAAATCTTTCGCAGTGAAACAATTAACGGAATCTCTCGGCTTGTTCCCTAAGCCAGAAATGCTAGAGTTTAATCTATCACAATTTTCTGATCCAAAAGAGATCGTTGGCGCATTCCACCAAGTCAGGGATGCAGTCCTGAAGGGTTCACTTCCCTTTGTGTTTTGGGATGAGTTCGATTCCGCACTTGGAGGGCATGAATTAGGATGGCTAAAGTATTTCCTTGCACCGATGCAGGACGGAACGTTCCAAGATGGACAAATAACACATGCGGTCGGTTCTTGTGTATTCATCTTTGCCGGAGGAACATATAGTTCTTTTGAAAAGTTTGTCGATTCTATAAGTCAACAACAAGAAAAAGGGACTGCAGGCTCTCTGGAGGGCAGCAAGAAAATTGATTTTACAAAAAAAACTGATTTCACAAGTAGACTTATGGGTCATTTGACAATCAAAGGTATTAACTATTCAACAGATTCTGGTACATTGCATGAAAAAGTCCGTCGAGCTATCCTACTAAGAGCGTTCCTTGAAAATCATGCTCAAAGCATTTGGAGCAACACAAGAAATAAGTCAGAAAGTGGCCTATCGATCCCCAATATTCATGATAATGTTTTAAAGGCTTTTATGGATATTCATAGATATAAGAGCGGAGCGCGGTCCATGGAAGCGATCATCATGATGAGTCGGCTTGCTGGAGAGATTGAATTTACGCCTTCTGCTCTACCATCCATAAGCCAGTTGGAGATATTTGTGGCTGGAGAAGAATTTATTAAACTAGCATCTGGTGCCGTGTAAGATGGCTGAAGACGCAATTCTGGGTCAGGTGGAGGCGCAGGGATACCCATGAGGATAGCGGCTGTCATATTAGCAGGCGGGAAGGGAAGCCGACTTTCTTCTTTAAATCTCGATATCCCCAAAGCATTAACCCCTTTTGGGGGAAAACCTATACTTCAAAGAGCTATTGAAAGAGTTAGCCCGCAGGTCGCAGAAGTATATGTGGCCGCAGGTCGTAATGTCGCAACGATTCGTGAAGGCGTCGCTGCTATGCCATCGATTTTTTTTTTAGAAGATGAAAATTTAGGCACCGGCAGAGCTTTAATTAAAGCTACAACTGAAATCAATGCGAAACACATCATTATTTGCAATGCTGATACCATTAATGACCTTAATTTGTCGATGCTATTGCTTGAGCATGTCAGGCGTGGAAAAGGGTCTACAATTGCTCTGACACGACAAAAAGACGCTCAGAATGCGGGGGCCTTTCGTGTAGCACAAGATGGACAGGTACTTCGTTCCTTGGAAGACCTTCACCCCAGAGGGAGAAATACATATTGCTCTTGGCTGGGCGCAAGTACTGGGGTGATAGTCGTTCCTCTCACGGCATTGAAAGATGGTCGTCTTGCCGGCTCTGTATCCATAGAGCAGGAGATAATTCCTCATCTGATTGATACTGGCGGTCTATTTGCCTTTGATAACAGATCCCGCCTGTGTCTCGATATAGGCACTCCTAAACGACTCAGCTTTATGCGAAAAAATGAACAAATTTTAAAAAACTTGTTTTAAAAAAGTTCATCCGGATTAAGCATACTTTAATCCTGACCTGAAAAAATTACTAAAGGTAACATTCTGAAATGTTGTTATTTTTTATCCTTAAAAGAGTACGAGAAAAAGATTTGGAATTAACAGAAAATCTTTTTTTATCGAAGTTTAAGAATAGACATTTTTGTAAATTATTTCGGAAGTCTAAAATATATTATTTGGTTTTATAATACTCTTTCGTATTGTTTTTTCTATAAAAACGATTTGTTATTCCAAGTATGCTTTAGTTGGATGAGTCAGATGGCCAGATGTTTCTCTCCTAGTGTATGCCATTCTCGCTACAGGATTGTTCCTTTGGCTGATTTATGGATTTATATTTATACTCAAAGATTTTCCATTAATTGTGGCAAACAGTATTAGTCTTACTCTCTCAATGTCTGTCCTGCTTCTCAAGGTAAGGCATGTATAAAGATGACACCAGATGTTGCAGCATTTTTTCAAATTTCTTAGGGCATTAGCTTTGGCTTGGTATTTTCCGATATTTCCGATTCAAAGCATTCCTTTTCTTGTCAAACAGCAGGCTAAAACTGAGGTGTATGATATCAATACAAGGGAAAAGATATATTGAACCACCGAATATGAGACAGGAGTTGTAAATAGTTATTTAAATATATATTTTCTTAACAGGATCAGGCTATTATGTGACATAACCATAACAATTCAACACAAAAACATAACTATTTTACTACAACCAACTTCACTAACAAAAAAGCTGTTTTCCCCCTGATACTACTGTGGAATTCTTTCAAATTTTCATTTGAAAACAAGCAGTAGTCGATACATCCTCTTTTTATCCTTATTGCAAATGCGACAACCTGTCGTTTTTCACTTCTATCCTCGTAGATTCCAGCGCAATACTATCAACGCAATGACCCCACACTCTTTTTCATTCCGAAGTGAGAACTGATTCTCCAGATAAAAAGCTTGATTGGGTTCTCTGACAGTGGTGACCGCTTTGATCAAGAATGAAGACAGTATCAGCGGGTGCCATAAGTACCTCTGACCTTCTTGCCCCCCCATGCAAAAACATTTCAGATGAGGTTTTTCTGTTATCGAACGCCGCAACAAACAAACCGAAAATTCCTGCGATCACAAAATACTTAAGATCGAAGCATGCCTGATCGTCCCGCTCAATCCACCTCCAAGACAATCCGTATATAAAGTTACCAGTTTATTGGTAACCCGTCCCTCGATCTGTATCGGGTTACAGGTCTCTGCATATGAGGGTCGCATATTACGAAATTGTTTTAGGAGGCATTATGAGTTCCACAGGCAATGGCTATTTCATGGATAGTTATAAGGGATCAGGAGAATTATTCAAATATCTATGGAGCATATCCGCAAGGATTCCGATTACAGGCTCAGAAATGGAGGTTTTAAAAATACGCAAACTTTATCACAAATTTATTGTTCATCTCTATGTGAGTACATGTCTCAAATCAATAAAGAACCGGGATTTTGAAACGCATATTACAGTTCCGATTTATAGTGGTCTCATTTGGGGAAAATTAAAACGTTCGGTTGCAACTCAATATCTTCGAGAGCTTAATATCATTAGATTTACAAATCATTATCACTCGAATAACGGAAATGGAAAATGCAGAGAATACAGGCTGCATGTTAAAATATTTAATAAGGCACAATCAATTGCTGTAAGAAATATTAAACAGGAATGGGATTCCCTTATTGAAGGCTTCAAATATCCTCAAAAAGTTAATCTCTTCACAGGAAGGCCAGTAACGACGTCCCTGAAACACAAAATGAGCACATGTTACAATAATAAACCAGATTTTGAGATACCAGAGCTAATTAAGGAAAGTATAAAATCATTACTGCCTTGCCCATTTAATCCACATGACATAATGCCATGGCTTGAACGTGCCAAAGAAAAGTTCAAGCATGTCCAAAAAGAATATATAAAAGTCAAAGATCAATTCAAGCAGAAATTTCCAAATATGTCATATAAGGAGAAACGTAAGCATCCAAAATATTACCCTACTTATCGGAAATACAATAAGGCCAAGGGGTTACTCATTAACATGAATCTTGCATTTAATACCATTATGAACCAAAATCCTGAGCTAATTGATAAATATACAAATGATGGAAAACAATTAATGCAATACAAGGCTGCTTATAGTCCGCAAGGTAGTGGGAGAGTCACAGAAATTCACGGAGGATTTCAAGGCATAACTACCCCCTGCAAACTTCTCCTCCTGAATGAAGCGGACACATTTAATTACGACTTAAAAAACTCCCAGGCCATGATTTTGGCTGATGAACTTAAGGAAGGCGGTATTCAGTGCGATTGGTTAAATGATTACATTGCCGGCAAAATAGATAAAGAAAAATTGGCAGAAGAGGTTGGGATAACAGTCGAATGCTGGAAAGAATGCTTCTATTCGACCATTATGGGGGCAGAAACTGGGCCTTACGGTGCCATTTTCAACAACATTCATAATGAAATTGAAGATTACAGGCAGGCCAAGAAAATACATAAAAAATTTTTAATGATCATAAAAGAAATGCTGGTAGCCTGCAATAAATGGAGAGATTACTTATTGTATTCAGTTTCACAACGGTACATGTACAAACACAATAACTACCACTGGAGAAATGTATGCAATATGAGGTTCAAAGGTTATGCAGCTACCAAAGATAATGATAATGTTGAAATAGTTGAAACTGATAATGGTGAAGTTATAAAAAATTTAAAAACCTTGGGCAAGTTAAAACGTGAACTAGCCGCTTTTTTCTTACAAGGTAGAGAGGCATTTTTTATACATAGTTTAACCATTGCCTGTGCAAAACATGATATCCCGGTTTATAAAAATGAACATGATGGCGTTATAACAGGAAAAAAGATTCCAATAGAATTAGTAAGAAAAATATCCAATGAAGTAGGGCTACCTCAATTAGATCTAACAATCAAACCCATATGTAGTGTTAATAAAAAGGATTTATTTGAGAAATTCTTATGTAATATTGAATAATAATTTTATTTCTGATCTTCTAAAAAAAAAGAAATTTAAATTAATTTTAAAGTCATATATACCCATAGTTATGTATGGCAACTTACTCAATACCCCATAGATATCACTGTTGATGGCTCTAACTACCATGGTCACGGCTTTAAAGTAACATTCCTTGGTTTTCGCATTTACTCGGAAAGTTGAGGCAATGTATATCGCAGAGCCCATTTGTTGGTTGAAGTCGGATGCTTTGGTTCCGCAGCACCCCCTTCCAAATTTATCGTTTACACCACCTTTGGCTTATAAGGTGGTGTGCTATCGGTATCTGATGAAGTTTCGACTTGATTGACAGAAATATGTAAAATCATTTTTTTTGTGATCAACGCTGATTCAACATTTCCTGCCTGCAGAAGCTCATTGTCTTTGGCGTCAACAATCTCATCCCAAACATTATTCGTGTGTTTTTCAATATTGTATCGGTCAAAACCGTGAAAACTGATATGTAAGGGATCGGCTCAACCTGTCAACCCACACAATGCAACTCGAAAAATAATGGTATATCCCTGCAGAGGATATGCCCCAGGCGATGGTCTGTGAGAAAATCAGTATTTTTCAAATAATTTGAATTCTTGATTTCAATGCAGGCTGGTCTCAATGGTATATGTTCTTCGATTTATCGACATCATCTTTGGTTATAAGGTGGCGGGGTCCATCTTATATTGAATCCCTGACATAATTTCACTGAAATCACAGTCGTTTTGATAAAATTTATGTTCAACATCAAAACCGTGCAAAAAAGAAGTTTAAACTTCAAAATTTGTAAAAATAGTGTAATTACAGATAGTTGTTGACTTTTGCATCAAAGTCTGGTAGACTGTTATTATAAAAAATGAAGTTTTCACTTCATTTCCTTCACACCTTCTTACCCCACACCGGAGACATGCGATGAATAACGAGTATCGAATTACTCGTGACAAGTTTCTATCGCCTATCGAAGCTCGTCAACTACTCAAGACTTGCCAGGAAAAAGCTTTAGTTGATTTAGCTTATGGGCGTAGTACGTGGATCACGAGGTACATGTTGGTGCATATTGCATTCAACACAGGGCTACGAGTTTCAGAAATAGCGGATCTCCAGATTGGGGACCTGTTCTTGAAGGGCATCAGTGATATGTATTTGATTGTCCGCCACGGGAAGGGCAGGGGTGAAAATGGTAAAAAACGTGACGTTTACCTTGATCGTGACATTATCAAACATATCAGGGAATATATTGAGTTCAAGAAAAAGGTGTTTGACGAGTCAATAGCCCCGGAGGCTCAGTTTTTCGCAAGTCATAGCGGAAGAAAATTCACGACCACCGGTCTCTATTTGAGTTTTAAAAAAGCCCTTAAGGCAGCAAATATCCCCGACCATTATTCAATTCACAGTGCCCGCCACACGTATGCAACCATACTTTTAGCCAAGACAAATAATTTGCGTTTTGTCCAAAAACAGCTCGGCCATACAAGTATAAATATGACCGCCTTGTACGCCGATGTCCTACCAGAGTTGAATCAAAACCTCGCAAACTCGATCCTCAAATAGTTTTTATACCAGCTCTCAATAGTCCTACTACTACGGCACAGTTCATTTTGAACTATGCCGCCAGCCTTGTTGCGTCAAAAGAAGCCCATAGAAAAGAGATGTATTAACACGCTGCAATTAACAGTGACCTGTATTCAACCTTTTAAAGGAGACTATTATGTGGAACACACCCTCCCAGGAGCGACTTGATCGTATTCCTCGATTGTATGAAACTGAGTCAATCCCGCTATCAGAAAAGGATGTGCATCTCCATTTCTTCATTGGTGGTTGTGATTGGTATATCGTTGAATATGATGGTGAGGATCTATTCTTTGGATATACCATTTTGAATGGAGATCTTATTAATGCCGAATGGGGGTACATATCATTTCGTGAACTCAAATCGGTGAGAGTGAGCTTTGTTGAAATTGATTGTGACTTACACTGGCAGATCGTACCGGCTAAGCAAGTATCTCTAATCAATTGTTACTAAATGATAACTCCATACCAACAAGGCAATTTGGACGGTCTCTGTGGTGCCTATGCCACTATCAATGCCGCAAGACTCATATCAAAGAAATTAAGCATCGAAGAATGGCAAGTTGTTTTGCTTAAAATTCTTAGGCAACAGATTAAACAGCGAAGATCTGTCCATTTTGCTATCCATGGCCTGGGGCTTTCTAAAGTCAGCAAGATTTTGCAGCGAATCATCTCTCCCGAGCTTGATATCATCTACTCAAGACCCTTTAGAAGAAGGGTCAAAGTACCTCTGCCTGAGCTATGGGATAGCATTGATGACTTTCTCAACGCTGAAAACCGGCGATCTGTAATTATTGGCATTGAAACAAAGGACTATGGTCATTGGACTGTAGTGGAGTCAATTTCTGATAAACGGCTCAATCTCTTTGATTCAGGCGGCAGAAAATTCATTAATCGCAACAATCTCACCACAACAGAGATTATTCCCCAAAAGCCGATACTCATCAGCGGTACATCTACTTTCTTTTTGGAAAGAAAATTCAGCCAGAAATAAGTCCATCTCCTGGCTCCATTCAATATTTCAATCAAAGAGGTAAGTCATGCTCTATATTCAGGACGAAGATGGCACCTATCTTCCAGCCTCTAAGGAAGCAATATTCAACGCCGCCAAACGTTTGAGTAGTTTACATGTTAGGCGTGGTGCGTTTATTCAATCTTCCGATAATGCCAAGGAAGCAATTCGACATAAACTCAATAACTATCAATATGAGATGTTCGCCTGCCTGTTTCTTAATAGCAAGCATCGGGTGCTGGCTTTTCAGGAAATGTTCCGAGGTTCAATAAACTGTGCAACTATACATCCCAGGGAGGTGGTCAAGGAGGCTTTACGATTGAATGCCTCAGCTGTCATCCTGGCCCACAATCACCCCTCAGGCGAGACCGAGCCAAGTACCCAGGACATCGAACTCACCAATAAATTAAAGGAGATATTACGAGTTGTCGATGTCAGGCTGCTTGATCACTTGGTGGTTGGCGATACGGTATTGTCAATGGCCGACTCAGGATATCTGTAATAACCAACCCGCCCAGACCCATTTATTTTGTCTTTTTTAATCAATTTTACCCACCAACTTTCATCAGTTTATTGCATGAAAATTGATGCATTCAGTAAAAAGCTAGCGAATTAATTGCATGTAAAAAGAGTTGTTTAACCAAGTAGTTCTACCAACAAATATTAAGGAGGATTTAGCGATGCAGAATTTAAATGACCCAACAATTACAGCATTCAAGTTTGAATCAAGGATAATCACAGCGTACAATCTGCTTCACTGTTATTTGGAGTTTGATGGATTAGTACCAGGCATTGAAAATTGCACAGAGGAACATCTTTCTGGTAATCCGCCAAGATTGTATAGATTTAAACAGTTGGAAGCTATGTTCCGTGCATTTGAGATTGATGATTTATATTCTTTCGAATCTGGCCAATTCATTGAACGTAACAATAGCCTCTTTCGGTATGCACAAACAATCGCAATGATATCAGACGGGAGATTATCATCTGATAGAAATAACGACCTGCAACAATGCTTCTTTACTCTAATGTCGTACCGTAAAGAGATGGAGAATGTTTTATCCTTTGGGTGCGGTGCGTATCATATTGACTCAAAATTACAGAGGAATACCTATGAAAAAATATGGCAATTTATCTGGATAATTAAAGAACAAATCGTGGTCATTGATAAACTTATAGCTGCCATCATTAGCCCGGAAGGAAAGTCATTCTCTATTGAAGATTTAGTCCGTGATTATGGATTTCCCGATGTTGATATAACCGAGCTTGATATGGATTGTTTGTAGTCCCAACCCACCCCGCTTTAACTCAATCTTTTTCTTCTTGTTCAAAATGGCGCATTGATCATGCGTCACGTCCATTTTCTACAATCAAAATCTGTTCCCTCGTATCTTCATTGATTTCCGCAAAGGCTTTCCGTCTTCGTATAGAACCAAGTCTGCTCGATATCTGTCACATCCAAAAGCTGGCTATTCAACTCATATTCAAACCAAAGGAGCCATTATTATGACAAAAAACAATGAAAAGAAAAGTGTTTATGAGGAGATCACCGAAAGAATCATCAATTCTCTGGAGGCAGGAGTTATCCCCTGGACCAGGCCCTGGGAAACAGCCCGATATGGTGAACAGAGAAATGCTGTTACCGACCGGTCCTATCGGGGCGTAAATATCATGCTGCTTAACCTGGTGGCCAATATGAAGGGTTTTGTCGATACTCGTTGGATGACATTCAGAAATGCTGAAAAGCTCGGTGGCCATGTCAAGAAAGGTGAAAAGGGAACTGGCATTGTCTTTTGGCAATTCCTGAAGGCGATGGAACAAAAAGGCAGTAGCGCTGTGGACTCTGAAGATGCTAAGCAGAAGATGGTTCCTTTTGTCAGAATGTATACGGTGTTCAATGTGGAGCAATGCGAGAATATTGAACTATCACCCCTGAAGATAACTGTGGGGCCTGAAGGTACGAAGAACCTGGAAGCGGAAAAAATCATTTCCTTACCGAACTTGAAATATGGGGGGAGTAGGGCCTATTATTCTCAATCAAAGGATCATATAGTTTTGCCGGTACGGGAAGCATTTGAAAATCTTGATTTCTATTTCTCAACTGCCTACCATGAAATTTTGCATTGGTCGGGACATCCAAGCCGACTGAATCGAAAACTCGGGATCAGGTTCGGTGATCAGGACTATGCCTTTGAGGAGCTGGTAGCTGAGATCGGCGCTGCTTTCTTAGGTGCCGGTACCGGTATTCCATTTGAAGGAATGCGCCATCCTGAATATCTCAACTTCTGGTTGCAGATCCTTAAAAAAGATAACAGGGCCATCTTTACCGCTGCTGCCAAGGCGCAGGCCGCTGCAGACTTTGTCCTGGACAAGGTGGGTCTTTCAGTAATAGAAAACGAACAAATGCCTGCTGCGGCATAGTATGAACCTGAAGCTGGCACCGGGCTTATTTGATATACTCAGGAAACATCTTAAATTGCAATTTTCCTTAAATGGTTAAGATTGCCAATGGCTCCTTTTAAAATATTTTTCAGGATTCCTGGTAAAAACATTTTGACCGTGATTGAATGAATTACTCTTCATTTTCAGGTTAATTAAAGGATACTGGATAAGGTTCACCCTGCAGTTTTATTTAAATGGTTAACATTACCACGGATTTTCTTCTTGAAATGTTTTTCAACATTACTGTTTACGTTATTTCCTTGGATCCCACACCCCGCTGATTACTTATCAGCGCACCTCGTGGGCAGCTGCGTAGGAGTCAGCCCCTGCTGACGATCGGACTTTCATGTAAAAGGAGATTCAAACATGGATGGAAAAAGAGCTGCCCTGTTTTCTTGCTCTGTTGTGCTGCTGGCGAGTCTCCTGCTTCCCGTCTATTCTCAGGCGGTCCAGGCCAAGGATAGCTCCACGATCTTGTTGCTACTTTCCGCGGTAATTGGGCATGGTGGCGGCACCTGCTCCTCCGGCATGCAGATCATCGGGACGGAGTGGGGATTACAGATGCAGCGTTGTGACGATAATGTAAAATATAATTGGGCTGATGCCCAAGCCTACTGTGAAAATCTGTCCCTGTCAGGTCACACGGACTGGCGGTTGCCGACGGTGGATGAGTTAACTTCTTTGAGGGTGTGCTCGACTGGAGTCTATGTCGATTCATCAGATCCACAGTATTCTCGGTGCAATGACGATTCGAGTAGTCCAACTATAGATCCTTCATTCCAGTGTCATGAGTCCTATTATTGGACGGCTATTAATTATAATGGAAATGAGGATTATGCGTGGGGTGTTCATTTCGGCAGTGGCGAGGTTCAAAGAATAAGTAAAAATTGGGGCACCTATACACGATGTGTTCGTGGCGGAGGTCCGTGAGAAGTGGCCCTGGAAATTTGAACAAGCCGTTAAGTGGAAAAGCTGCTACAAAAGAAAAACTGGGGATCAGAAAAAGGGCCTCTTCAGACAAATCTGTGGATTACTTCCAGCGCGGGCATGTGATTGCGGAAGTTAAGATTGCCACATCGAATATCTGATTTTATCCAATGTCCTCGGGTTAACCTTACTGTTCCTTTAAATTTCGGCCCACATTTTATGGACTGCCAATCTGCTCGCTCGGAGTGAAATCCTGTCAGGAACAAGCTCTTCTTTCTACTTACCTACCATTGCTTGACCTTGCCACTGGCATTCTTTTAATTCTTTCCTCAAAATTCCTATTAAAAATATTTCACCTGTGATTGAATGAATCAACTTTCGTTTTTATGACGATGAGGGGAATCAGGAAAAACCTTAACCTATGAGGTGTGTTCTTCAATTGAAGCTTGCCAAGTAAAAGCTAACGCGCCGGTGAGCCGCATGCTTTTCGCGGCGGACTCAACCGGCATGTTAGACATAATGGCTGTCAGTTAAAAGCAAAAGACCTGCCCCTTGCAAACATGGGTTATGCTGTAGATGAGCAATTCACTACGGCGCAGAGCCATAACCAAGGAGGCAGGTCATGAAAAAGAATACCATATTTGTCGGGC
>JAPLJF010000007.1 GCA_026388715.1 Deltaproteobacteria bacterium | reverse complement strand
CACAAATATTTACATGAATATATTAGTGAATTTTGTTACCGGTTCAATCGTCGTCTTTGGGAACATGAGTTGCCGATGCGTTTACTGAACGCCTGCTTGGGTCATGTTCCGGTTTAACTGAAAATAGGACAGAGCCATATAGTTTTTTAGATACTCTTATCACGTTTTTATTGATATTGTTCATTGGATACGAATGAATACTGGATTTTAAAAAACGGAAACACCACCTAAAAGCGCCAACCATGCCCCTCACCATCAGTTCACCAGCATTTGCGGATAACTCCCAGATCCCGGCCATCTATACCTGCGACGGCTTGAATATCTCTCCTCCCCTGCAATGGACCGGGGTTCCGTCTGGCGCCAAGAGCCTGGTCCTGATCATCGACGATCCTGACGCCCCTGATCCGGCAGCGCCCAAAAGGATCTGGGTCCACTGGATCCTGTATAATATCCCTACCAGTGTCTCTAGCCTGCCTGAAGGCATCGACCCTCATGCTCTGCCAGCAGGGACCATGGAAGGCCGTAACGACGGCAAAAAAACAAGCTACGGCGCCCCCTGCCCGCCCATAGGCTGCCATCGCTACTTCCATAAACTCTACGCCCTGGACGTCATCCTGCCAGACCTGCGGCAGCCCACAAAACAGGTACTCCTCCAGGCAATGGAGGGCCATATCCTTGCCTACACGGAGACCATCGGCCTCTACCAACGGCCTCCCAGACCGTCGTAATTTCAATTTGCATTCAAGTCAATACCTTCGCCGGTCGCGCTTTCGCCAGGTAAGCAAGGCAAAGCCAAAACTCCGGCCCTCGCAAGCACGACACTGAAGCGTCCAACCTTTGCAACTGCGCCGCGCCGGTCTTCAACAGAACCGCGCAGCCATCTCTTCAAGGCCCAGGAGATGCAACAAGTCCTGCAGACGTTGACTGGGGCGCTGGCGCGGCAGGTCTTTATAGCTGGCAAGGATAAGCTCATTTTTCATCGAATGTTCCCACCCCACAAGTTCAGTGACACTCACCTGATACCCATGGGCCTCAAGCTGCAAACAGCGCAGAACATTGGTGATATGACTGCCGAATTCGCGGGTATGCAGGGGATGCCGCCAGATTTCGGTGAGGATATCGCCATTCAGCAGCCTCTTCCCCTTATTTTTTCTCAGTACCGACGCCACTTCCGCCTGGCAGCAGGGCACCAGCACAATACATTGCACCTCTTTCTGCAAGGCAAAGTGGATGGCATCATCGGTTGCCGTATCGCAGGCATGCAGGGCAGTCACTATATCAACCTTGGCCGGCAACAGCGAGGAATTCGTTGCTTCGGCCACTGACAGGGTCAAAAAAGACATGCCGGAAAATTGCAGTCGCCGGGCCAGTTCCTGAGACCTTTGCACCAATTCATCCCGGGTCTCAATCCCATAAATATGCGACCCATTATCCAGTTTTTTTAAAAAAAGATCATAGAGGATAAAGCCCAGATATGACTTTCCAGCCCCGTGGTCAACAAGCTGAATATCTTGATGGTCTTTCTGGATTTCCTGCAGGAGCGGCTCAATAAACTGGGTGAGATGATAGACCTGTTTCAGTTTGCGCCGACTGTCCTGATTCATCTTCCCGTCTCGGGTAAGAATATGCAATTCCTTCAACAGTTCGACCGATTGACCAGGTTTTATCTCGTGCATGATATGAAAAAAGTTTTAAGTTTTCAGTGGTAAGGAGTAAGTGGTAGTGGTAAGTGTTTAGGTGGATAGAGAGACAATCCTGACAGACTAAAAGACATAGACTCAACAACCTTTTATGCAACGACTCTTTCAATCATTCCTGCTCTTCTGTCTTCTGCTGACAACAGAAGCAACCCCTCTGTGCGCCAAAACCGTTGAACTGCCTCTTTTTCTGCGGGCCCAGATCTTGCAAAACGCTCTAGTGGAGTCTCTCACCCCACAGCCAGAGCGCCCCACTGTACTCTTTCAGGAAGGTTCCTACAACTATCTCCATATCTCCAAGCCCCAGTTATCCATCCGTGACGGGCAGCCCTATTTCAGTTGCAACGCGACCGCCGGAATGGGGTTCGATTCACTCGGTGTCCTGCCGTCGGTAGTCAAATGGAGTGGTTCCATTCTCATGAAGTTAAACTTTTATGTGGATCCCCAATGGCAGCTACGTTATCGCATTATTGACTCCGCCATCTACAATGAAAAAGGCGGTAAGCCTGTGGTCTCGGGATTTGCATGGGAGCTCTGCAAACGTTTTCTGCATCCTCGCCTGGAACAATACGCCTTTGATCTGGCCATGCCCAAAAAAGATATTACGGCCCTGCTCCGTGCCTGTTCCTCCCCGACAAATACAGCGCCACTTGAGACTGCCCTGAACACACTCACCGTCGGAACCCTGCGCACCAACGCTGACGGTCTTATCGTCCCCTTGCTCCTGACTGTGGCTGACGCCCAGACCCAAGCCGTAACACCTCTGCCGCCTCAGGCGCCTCTCGGTTTTGAAGAAATGGAGAAACTCCAGCATGTTTTTGAACCGCTCGATGCCTTTCTGGTCTTTATCATCAAGAACCTCAGCGCGGACACAGTCAATGCACCTGTTAACGCGCAGCAACAGAAACAGCTCTTTGACCTGCTCATTACCAGCCGCTATCAACTGCTGATGATCCTGACCGGCCAGACTCCCATGGAGAGCGAAGATCCATTACGACTGTTATTCATTGATGCCTGGGAGCAATTACGCCCCATCATCGAACAGAACAGCGGGAAAAATGGCCTGATGCAAAAACAACTGCTACGCTACATGACCTTTATCAATGCCGGAGACGCCCTGCTGACACTGGATGCCGCCGCCCCTGACCTTGGCATCCATCTTACCAGTGATGGTCTGCGACGATTAGCAAGGATGCTGCAACCAGGTTCCGGAGAAGATCCCCTGCACTTTGACTGGCAGATCGATCCTGCCCTGCGCCAGCTGTTCCAATTCCAACCAGAGCCGGAAGCAAAACTCCAAGACTTTCCGCCAGACTCAACACAAAAGTCACCAGCAGATTTTCCACCGGAATCAATGCCGGTACCGACACCTGCTCCGGCGTCGAATTCAACACCAGATTCAACGCCACAAACGGCCCCAAAGCCGATAATAGAGCAAGACATACCAGCTCCACCAACACACGACTCGACACTAAACCCACCAGACCCAGCACAGGGTTCGACAACGGGCCAGTACCTTTTGAATTTTCTGGTGGGAGTCGCCCATGCCGAGAACTCTCCACCCATGATCATGATCGGTACTGACCTGAACAAACGGCTGGATCACTGGGTGCCAACTACGGAAGAACTCGCTGAATATGAAAAAATCATTTCCCAACTGCTGAAGTCCTTTGCCCGTGAACAGGTAAAGCAAGACAATCTTGAGCCTCGCTATGCAACAATCTACCAGCATCTGGTTCCTGCCACCGCCATGATTGAAAGCTGCTGGCAGCAATATGAGCGCAAAGACGACAAGATCGTCACGCTGCGATCTCCGTCAGGCGGGATCGGCATCATGCAGATCAATCAGCATGTCTGGCGGGGATTTTACAATATAGAACGATTACAAGGGGATGTGGCTTATAATATCCAGGCAGGAAGTCAAATCCTGATGCGCTACTTTAAAGAGTATGGCACACAAGTAGCCAAAGAGAATGGCAATCCTGCGCACGCCGCCCGCGCCGCCTATGCGGCATATAACGCTGGACCACGCGCCAGCCGCCGGTTCATGAAACCAGACTCCAACGCACGCCAGAAACGGGTAGACGAACACCTGTGGAATCTCTATCAGAAGATTGCCGCTGGCGGCAGCGCCGATGTGGCAAATTGCAATATCCTGTAGAGGAAGCGGCTTCAGCCGCAATCAACAGAGGTCGAGTGGCAATCACGGCTGAAATCGTTCCTAATTGTTCCAGCCATGTTCCCCGATCAGATTAACAAAGCGAACACGTTCTAGGAGTTTCACCTGGACAAGGCCATTTTTTTTGGTAACAATGTGTAATTCCTGTATATCCTGATCACCAACAGGGATCACCAACCTGCCGGGATCTGCCAGTTGGGCCACGAGTGGCTCCGGAATCTCAGGACCGCCAGCCGTCACCATAATGGCATCATAGGGGGCATACTCCGGCCACCCCAAAGTCCCATCATCAAACTTGGACTGAATATTATAACAGTGCAGACGGTCAAAAACGCGGCGAGAACTGGCAAGCAGATTATTGAGCCGTTCTACGGTATAAACCTTGGCACAGAGTCGCGATAAGATAACCGCCTGATACCCCGACCCCGTTCCGATCTCCAGAACTTTTTCCGTACCTGTCAACTGCAGGGCCTGAGTCATGTAGGCCACAATAAACGGCTGGGAAATGGTCTGTCCGTCAATAATAGGTAACGGATAATCCCCATAGGCATTGGCCTGCATGGCATCATCGACAAAGAGATGACGCGGCACCTCTCTCATGGCCGCGAGCACCCGCGGATCATGAATACCACGGCTGATCAGTTGTTCCTGTACCATCCGCTGACGAATGGTCTCAAAACGATCTGTCAGATCTCTCACTTACTACCGGTTTTTGTTTCAGTTGTAGTTTCAGCCTTCGGGTCAATCTTCTGCCACTTACAATCATTCTTCCAGTCAAACTCACCCTTGCTATAGTCACCATAACGGGCCGCAGTCACAATGTCGCCATTCAGGGTCAAGACAACCGTCTTGACCCCTTTGGCGGAAAACACCCCCCCCACCACGGGTGCCTGCTGCAACAGTGACTTGTCTTCCTCCTGATACATCCACTCTTCAGTCGTGGCCGAGACCATCCGCGTGGAGTCCGGATCCCCCAGCAAAGAAAGCGCCTCCTGACGGGTGGTCTCCCCGGCCTTGATCAGACCGACATCCGAGCCTAGATGACGCACAGGATGGTTATGGCAGCCGGACATGACCAGACAAAGCAAGACAGTGATTAATAAACCAGCGAAACGACGTGTAGAGACAAATATCGCGCAAGTGGACATCTCATTCTCTCCGTTAAAAAGGAAACTCTTGGACACAATTTCAAAAGGCCAGAAAAAACCTGCATATTATACAAAAACAATATTCAAGATATAGCCTGTAGCCCTTTTTTTTTCAATATTTATGTCATGCACAGCCAGCGGCCCGGTTTAGAATCTTGTAATTCCGCTCCACCATGGCCAGAGGGTCAACCACCAGTCCGGCCTGGATCATGGCATTATCATAGATCTGGGCAGCCACCTCGGCAGCAAAGGGCTCGTCGCTTTTCTGCAACTCGGCCAGCTGCTTGATCAATGGACTGGCGGTATTGATCTCCAGGTTCTTTTTGCTGCTTGTTGGGGTCAACCCTTTTTCCCGGCGGCTGGCAGCCATAACCCGCTCCATGGAAGAGGTCATATAGCCATCAGGATTGACAATCATGGCCGGGGCATGGGCCAGACGCTTGGACTCAACGACATCGGCAACCTTGTCTCCCAGGGTCTGTTTCAACCAACTAACCAGCACCGCCTTGGCCCCTTGCTCCATCTGCGCTGCCTCCTCGCTTGCAGCCTCATCCTTATTTTCTGACGCGCCGCCCTTGCCAAGGTCCAGATCCGCCCGGTCGGCAGAGACCAGTTTTTTGCCATCAAACTCGGCCAGATGGCTGAGCACAAAGTCATCAATGGGCTCGAGGGTATAGAGGATCTCAATATCTTTTTTGGTGAACATCTCCACATACGGCCCGGCCTCAATCGCCGCGCGACTGGGGCCGTTGATGTAATAAATGGCCTCCTGGCCCTCTTTCATCCGCTCCACATAGGCGGCAAGGGATATCGGTTTCCCCTGTTCCGAGCGCGAAGACTCAAAACGAACCAGCTTGCCCAGCTCTTTCTGGAACTCATAGTCAGAGGTGATCCCCTCTTTCAAATAGATGCCGAAGGTCTTCCAGAAGGTGAGATAGGCCTCCGGATCTTCCTGGGCCTGTTCATCGAGGAATTTAAGAAAACGTTTGGTGATCACCTTGCGCAATTTGGCAAGCAGGGCGTTATCCTGCAAGGACTGGCGCGAAATGTTAAGCGGAATATCCTCGCTGTCGACCACACCTTTCAAAAACCGCAGCCACTCGGGCAGGACATTCTCCGAATGCTGATCAATAAGAATCCGCTGACAGTAGAGATTGACCCCGGCATCAACGCGGCCAAAACCCATGATCTCAAAATTCTCCTTGGGCACAAAGAGCAGGGCATTGATGGCCAGCGGCGCATCGGCAGAAAAATGGAGGCGATACAGGGGCTCGTCGGTGGCCGTGCCGACAAACTTATAAAAATCAGTATACTCCTGCTCGGTGATATCGTTCTTGCTGCGGGTCCACAGGGCGGACACCGTATTTACCGTCTCTCCGGCCAGTTTGATCGGGAAAGGGACAAAGGAGGAATACTGCTTGATGATATTTTCCACCTTCCATTTCATGGCATACTCATGGGCATCATCCTTCAGCTCCATGATGATTTTGGTGCCTCTATGCAACCCAGGCGCCTCACTGATGGCATAGGTGCCTGTCCCTTCGGAGACCCACTCATGGCCTTCCGATCCGTCCCAGGAACGGCTCTGCACCCGAACTTTGGCGGCAGCCATAAAAGCGGCATAAAACCCGACCCCGAACTGCCCGATCAGGCTCACATCCTTCTTGGCCGCCTCAGCCAGACCATCCAGAAAGGCGCTGGAACCGGAGTGGGCAATGGTGCCGAGATTGGCCTCAAGCTCATATCTGGTCATGCCGATACCGGCATCGGTAATGGTCATGGTATGCTTCTCTTCATCCAGATCAATAGTGATCTCAAGGGGCATATGGGAATCAAAGACCTCGCCTGCGGTCAGACTCTCGTGCCGGAATTTTTCCAGGGCATCCGAGGCATTGGAGATCAATTCCCGGACAAAGATATCGCGTTCGGTATAAAGCGAATGAATAACGATATCGAGAAGTTTCTTGGTCTCGGCCTGAAATTCATGGGTTGTGGTTTGACTGGTCATCGCAATGTCCTCTTATTCTCTGGTTTTTCTGGTTATGGTGCGGAACAGACTTGGAGCAGAAACGCTTCAGTGTCGCAGGAGCCAGGGATGGCAAAAGCGCGACACAAGTTAACAGCGATCATCGTCCTATTCCGTTGCTTTTTTACCTGAATTCGGCCAAAATGATAAACATCGAACCCAAAGTGTCAAGATTTCTTCCTTATTCACACTTTCACACTGCGCAGGAAAATCATGGATACACTTATCATTGGCGGTGGACTCTCCGGCCTGACCGTGGCCCATAAACTGCGGCAACTCTGCCCTGGACACCAGTCCCTTATCCTCGAGAAATCTGACAGGGCGGGCGGGGTCATCTGGAGCCATGCCGAAAATGGTTTTCTCGCTGAGAATGGCCCCCACGGCTTTCTCGATAATTGCCCGGAAAGCCGGCTCTTATTGCAGGAAACCGGCCTTGACCAGGAATGCGTGAAGGCGCCCCTCAGCCGATTTGTCCGCTATGTCTGTATGGACGGCGCCCTGCGTTGTATCCCGCAGAGCCCACTGAAGATCATCATGGCCCCCCTGATCTCACCGCTGGCCAAGCTTCGGGTCGCAGGTGAGCTGTTCAAAAAACCACTTCAGGGCGAACCAACCGTGGCTGAGTGGGTGGCGCACCACTTCGGCCCGGCCCTGCTGCCCTATGTTGACGCGGTCTTCACCGGCACCTACGCCGGCGACCTGAACCGGCTGGTCATCGATGGGGTCATGCCCGGGGTACGCCGCCTGGAAAAGGCCCATGGTTCTGTGATTCGTGGCCTTATTGCCAAGATGAACCAGGCCAGGCAGACCAAGACCACCACGGGCGGGGGAAAAAAGGGACTGCCCGCCATGACCAGTTTTCCCGGCGGCATGGGGCGTCTCCCGGAGAAGCTGGCTGAATCGCTGCAACCAGGCCGTGACATCCTGTTGAACTGCGGGGTCCTGGCCATCCGCAAGGGCCAATCAGGCTGGGAGGTGGAATCCGACCAGGGAATCCATGAGGCCAGGAATCTGGCGCTGGCCCTGCCCATCAATCCGTCCCTAGCCCTGCTCCATGCCTTTGCCCCCACCATGCCCCAGAATGCTGTCCCTGAAGCCAGGATTGCGACCATTGCCATGGGCTTTGGCCCAGGCTCCACCCTGCCGCCAGGATTCGGCTATCTGGCCCCGGAACAGGAAAAACGATTCTGTCTGGGGGCGCTCTTTTCATCCAACATGTTTCCCGCCCGAGCACCTCAGGGCCATATCCTCCTGGAGGCCCTGGTCGGGGGCCGCCGGCACCCGGAACGGCTCGACCTTGATGACGCCACCCTGATCCGCCAGGCACTGGCTGACCTGCGCCAACTGCTGCCCTTGCAGGGTGAGCCGGTCTACGCCAGGGTCCTGCGGCCCAAAGGAGGAATTCCCCAACTGGAGGCCGGCTACCCCGCTCTCCTGAACTGGCGCGACCAGTTGATGCGAGAGCACCAGGGGCTGTTCATTCACGGTTTTGGCTGGGAGGGCATCGGGCTCAACGATATGATCAAGAGCGCCACCCGGGTCGCCGAGTCCATCCGGGAAAACGCCGGGGCCAACAGAGAAGAGGCCGCGGTAAAAGGAATTTATTTTTAAGTTATTCAGCAAGTTATTAAACAATCACGAACACTGACAACAATGACCACAGCAATACACATCCCTTGGCGATGGCAGAGGCTGGAACATGAAGGCCGCGCCATTTATATCCAGCCGGAGACGCCGGACTGGCTGGTTCCGACTAATTATGGCGATCAATTGCTGCAGGCCCTGACCGGTAGCGGAAGCCTCGCCGAGGCAATCTGCAATCTGCAGAAGGCCTTTCCTGGCATGGTTGCAGCAAACATCACCGATGGACACCGGCTCGCACTCGACCTGGACCGCCTTCAGCAGGCCCTGCATATCACCGGCCGGAAAGGCTATGCGGGACGCGGCCAGGAACTGACCCTGAGCCGCCTCAAAGAATGCTGGTTTCATCTGACCGACCGCTGCAACCTCAGCTGCACCCACTGCCTGTTTGCGGCCTCTCCGGCCAAAAGCCGTACCCTGCCCCAGGCGCAGCTGGACATGGCCGCCTGTCAGGCCCTGGAGCTTGGCTGCCGTCTCTTTTATTTCACCGGCGGCGAACCCTTTCTCTACCCTGATTTTTTCCCCTGGCTGGCCCTCTTTTTATCCCAAAACCCCATGGCTCATGCGGTTATCCTGACCAACGGCATGCTCCTGGAAAGAAACATTCTTGCGTTGCAAGGCCTTGAGCGCCTGCATCTGCAGGTCAGCCTCGACGGGCTGGAACAGGCCCATGACAGCCTGCGGGGCAAGGGCGCATACAGCCAGCTTCTGGCCAATCTCACCGCCCTGGGGCAGGCGGGAATCCCCTTTACCCTCTCCATCGCGGTCAGTCGGGCCAATATCGCCGATCTGGCTGAGCTGGTGACCCTGGCGGCCGGCATCGGGGCCGCGAGCATCCATCTGCTTTACCATTTTATCCGCGGCAAGGGCAGCCGGGAGCAGTTTGTCCCACCGGCGGAGATCTTTGCCCATCTGGCCCTGGCCTGGGAGCGGGCTGACCAGTGCGGGCTCCCCATTGACAATATCGAAACCATCCGCGCTCAGGTCTTTTCCACCCCCGGCACCCGCCATGATCTGTCCAATGCCGGCTGGGAATCCCTGGCCATAGGGCCGGATGGCGAAATCTACCCATCCCCGGCCCTGGTCGGACTGGCAGAGGCCGCCTGTGGCTCTCTGGCACAGGGTCTGGCCACGGTCTGGCAGACCAGTCCGGTCTTAAACACCCTGCGCCACGCCTCCCTCATTGATTCCCCACGCTATCAGAAAAACCCGCTGAGGTTCATCATAGGCGGCGGTGATATTGATCACAGCTTTCTGACCGGCGGGGAATGGGTGGACCATGACCCCTATGTGGAGTTGTATGAGATGATTGCCCTGCGCCTGATCAGCAGGCAGGCGGCATTCTCGCCACTATCGGGCCGCGCCGCCATAACACTGCGCATGGGCGATATCCGCCTTGACTGTCCTGACCCGGAGGCGGCAGGCGGCAGCGTGACCCTGACCCACTGTAACTGTGTGATCTCCCTGGCCTCGGACAAGGGACACAGCCAGGTCCGTGAATTTTACGCCCAGGCTGCCCTGGCTGTAAGTGCGGATATCGTCAACCCGCTGGCCCCGGCCCAAGACCAGGCTGATTTTATCCCCGATGATTCCCGGAAGCGTTCGTACGGCTGCGGCAGCCCGGTGACGGATGCCGCCCCGCAGCCAGGCGAGACCCTGGTGGACCTGGGTTCCGGTTCGGGCGTGGAGTGTTTCATGGCCGCGGCCGCAGTCGGCGCGCAGGGGCAGGTCTTTGGCATTGACATGACAACGGAGATGCTCCATCTCGCCACTGCCTCAAAACAAGAGGTCGTGGCCAGGCTGGGCTATGATAATGTGGAATTTCGCCGGGGCTTTCTGGAACAGATCCCGCTCGCTAATCAGTGTGCCGATATCGTGATCTCCAACTGTGTCATCAACCTGAGTCCTGATAAACGCCAGACCTATCAGGAGATCTTCCGGATCCTGAAGCCGGGCGGCCGACTGGTGATCTCTGATATCATTACCGATACGGCCATTCCTCCGGCCATCAAGAATAACGTGCTCTATCGCGGAGAATGCCTGGGCGGGGCCATGCTGCAGGAAGATCTGGTGGCCATGCTGGAGGCAGCCGGATTTGTGGCCATCCACCTGGTAAAACGTTTTCCGTATCGCCTGGTGGATGGGATGGATTTTTTTTCTCTCACCTACCAGGCATGGCGGCCAATGGAGGAAACAAAAACAAGCATCCTCGATATCGCCGGAAGTCCATCCAGAGCTGCCGTTTACCGGGGGCCTTACAAGGCCGTGTACACGGAGAGCGGTGTCCTGCTGGTCAAGGGAAGACGTACCATGTTGACCCAGGCTGACCTTGCTCTTGTGGATGATTCGGTGTTTGTCCTTGACGAGAAAGGAGCGGTCACCAATCTGATCATGACCAACTGCTGCTGTACCCCGCCGTCGGCCACGGAACCCGCCACCTCCTGTTGCGCTTCCAGCTCAGCCCCCGGAAACATGACCAGGCAGGCCTCCGGCTGCATGTGCTGCGGCAGTGAGCTGCATTACTTCACCGAACCGCAGGCAATGATCTGCCACTATTGCGGCCAGACACGGTTTGCCGATGGCTGCTGCCAGGATGGACATTTTGTCTGCAACCGCTGCCATCAGGAAAACGGGCTGGAGGTCATCAAGTCCATCTGCGCCACCACCGGGGAACAGGATCTGATCAGGCTGCTCACACTCATCCGCAGCCATCCGTCCATCCCCATGCACGGCCCGGAACATCACGCCATGATTCCCGGCATCCTGCTCGCCTGTTATCGCAATTGTGGCGGAGAGATCGGTTCCAAAGAGATCCTGACCGCTATCAGCCGCGGCGCCGATGTGCCCGGCGGGGTCTGCGGCTTCTGGGGTGCATGCGGAGCCGCCATCGGCATTGGCATTGGCGTGGCCACTCTATTTGCGGCCACGCCGCTGACCCCAGGACCGCGTCAACTGGCCCAGGAGTTTTCCGGCCGAATCCTGATGGCCCTTGCCGTACGCAAAGGGGGCCGCTGCTGTCAGCGGGAGACCTATATCGCCCTCACCGAAACAGCCCGGCTCTCGTCCGAGCTGCTGCCCGTATCCTTGCCGGCAGAGGCAGAGCTCCACTGCGATCAGTACCTGAAAAACAAAGAGTGTATCCATTCACAATGCCCGCTCTGGCAGCAGCGAGTGCGTGTTACTGAACAAAAGACCATCCCCATGGCAATCTCATTTTCTTGAAAGGACTCTCTATCCATGGCAAATTCACTGCGGGATCAATTTCTCAAAATAGGTCTGGTCGATAAAAAACAGATCAGTCAGGCCAAGAAGACTACCTATAAAAAGACCAAAGAACAGGATAAGGGCCATATTCAGGCCCCGGACGAAAACAAGATCCACGCCCAGCAGGCCCTGGCCGAGAAAAAGGAAATTGCCAGGATCGCCAACCAGAAACGGCAGGAAGAGGTGCGAAGAAATGAAGAGATCGCCCAGATCAGGCAACTCATCGCCACCAACTGTCTGAGTCTGAAAGATGGCGCCATCGCCTATCACTTCGCCGACAACAACAAGATAGCAAGAATCTTTCTGCCGACCAAGGAGATAGTAGACGAGTTGAGCCAGGGCCAACTGGCCATCATCCGAGAAAAAGACACCTATGCCGTGGTGCCGTCACCAGTTGCCGAGAAGATAAAGGCATGGCAGCCGGACCTCATTGTCCTGCACAACGCTTCGCCACAAGATGCCCAATTTGTTCTTGATGATATTGATGATCCCTATGCGGCCTATAAGATACCGGATGATTTGATCTGGTAATTTTGAGAAAGTGATCGACAAAACTGCATAAAATTGTTCAGATATCTGGTGGTAACGACTGGCGGATTATATATCTTAAAAATCAAGAGCAGGGAGAGCAAGATGAGTGGACACGAGCATCATGAGGCAGGAGTACCTGAAGAGGATCATTCAATCAATATAAAGGTGGGAGTGTTTTTTGTTTTTGTCATCCTGTCACTCTTTGTTATTGCCTTGATCGGTTCATGAAAATATTGCAAGGCGGGTTCTTCGTGATTGCAAAAACCGTCTGGGTAACCTTCCCTGACGGTTTTTTTCTTGCAAGGATACGTTCATGACCAAAAAGAAGGTTTATGCCGTTGCCGCCGGAATCAAACCAGGGATTTACGACAACTGGCCAGAAGCAGAAAAACAGGTAAAAGGCTATGCCGGGGCCAAGTTTAAAGGCTTTACCGACAGGGCTGAGGCCGAGGCCTGGATACAGAATCCACCACAATACAGCCAGGCACCAGCGAAAAAAAGCACCGGGGCCAAGACGGTGCCGGCTGCGTCTTTACCCCGCGATGGGGAGATCAGCATCTATACCGACGGGGGCTGCAGCCACAACCCCGGCCCTGGCGGCTATGGCGCCATTCTGGTCGCTAACGGCCGACAGCAGGAGCTCTCCGGCGGTTTCAGTTTGACCACCAATAACCGGATGGAACTGATGGCCTGCATTGTAGCCCTGCGTCTGGTCTTGCGCTCACGGGAAGACAACGGGCACCCGATAACCGTCTATTCCGACTCCAGCTATGTGGTCAATGGCATCACCAAAGGCTGGGCTAGAAGCTGGCGGCAGCGAGGCTGGATAAAATCCGACCGGCAACCGGCAGTCAACCCCGACCTCTGGGCCGAACTGCTGGAACTGGCGGAGAAGATGGATGTCACCTTTGAATGGGTCAGAGGGCACGCCGGCCACCCCCTCAATGAGCGTTGCGATCAACTGGCAGTGGCGGCTTTAAAAAAGAAAGACCTGCCAATAGATAAAGGATATCCAGGACAATGAAAGATACGGCAGCAAATACCGGAAAACATGTTTTTCACGGACTGACCCCGGATGTGGTCATTACCTTGGCGGAAAAGGCCCTGGGCGTGCGCTGCACCAATCTTTGCCGCCCCTTGAACAGCTATATCAACCGGGTTTATGAACTGGAACGTGAGGACAGAACCGGTCTCGTGATCAAATTTTATCGGCCCGGCCGCTGGTCGAAAAGCGCCCTGCTTGATGAGCATACCTTTCTCCTGGAACTTCAGGCCCGGGAGATCCCGGTTGTCGCCCCCCTGCAAATGGCGGATGGCGGGACGATAGGCCAATATGGCCAGATCATGTTTGCCTGCTTCCCCAAGTGCGGTGGCCGCAGTTATGATGAGTACTCCGAGGATCAATGGCTGGAGCTTGGCCGTCTCATTGGCCGCGTCCATGCCGTTGGGGCCATGCATCTGCCCCAGGACCGGATCACCATGGCGCCCGGCGGCTCCACTCGAACCCAGGTTGATACCCTGCTTGCCGGCAACCTGATTCCGGCCGACCTGCGCCAGCAGTTTAAAGAACTGACCGCTGCCCTGATCAAGGAGATCACCCCCCTGTTTGACCAGACCCGGATGATCCGCATCCATGGCGATTGCCATTTCTCCAATCTCATCTATCTTCCCGGCCAGTCCTTTTATATCATCGACTTTGATGATATGGCGGTGGGGCCGCCAGTCCAGGATTTCTGGATGCTGCTTCCCGGCTTGATGCAGGATTCACTGCTGGAGATTGATCTGTTTCTTGAGGGCTATGAGACCTTTATGGATTTTGACCGCAAGAGCCTGCGTCTGATCGAACCCCTGCGGGCCATGCGCTATATCCATTATATTGCCTGGTGCGCCCACCAGGTCAGCGAGGACGGGGTGTCACGGGTGGCCCCTAATTTTGGTACCCGTGAATACTGGCAGCAGGAGATGGGCGACCTGGCCGATCAACTCGAACGCATCAAGGGCGCGCCCCGGCAGATCGGGAATATGCTGTAAGGTTCTTTCTGCCTGTCTCTCAGGCTGGTTTGATCCAGGTGGCTCCAAACGCCTTCCCCAATTCTGAGGCAAGTTCTGGGACACCATACTTAAATTTGGCAATTAAGAACAAGGTCCCCAACTTTATTAGAGAAGTTTTTTTGTTCAGCTTCTGATCATCTCGGCGATCTGAAAGGCAACCTCCAGACTCTGCTCCGCATTCAGACGGGGATCACAGGTGGTGAGGTAGTTGTTGGCCAGTTCCGCGTCAATGATGTTGCGCGCGCCGCCCGTACACTCGGTCACATTGTCGCCAGTCATCTCCAGATGGATGCCGCCGGGGATGGTGCCCTCGGCCCAGTGGGTCTCAAAAAAGCAGGTAATTTCCGAGAGGATATCGTTGAAATTTCTGGTCTTGTGGCCTGACTCGGCGGTATAGGTATTGGCATGCATGGGGTCACAGCTCCACACGATATTATACCCCTCTTTTTTCACCTCACGCAGCAGCGGGGGCAGGACTGTTTCAATCTTCTTCATCCCCAGACGGGTAATCAGGGTAAGCCTGCCCGCCTCATTCTCAGGGTTCAGGGTCTCGATCAACCGCTTGACGTTGTCAAGATCATAATCAGGCCCGATCTTGACGCCGATGGGGTTCAGCACCCCGCGCAGAAACTCCACATGGGCGCCATCCAGCTGACGGGTCCGCTCCCCGATCCAGACCATATGGGCGGAGCAGTCGTACCATCCACCGCTGGTTGAGTCCTCACGGGTCAGGGCCTCTTCATAGCCAAGGAGCAGGGCCTCGTGTGAGGTGAAAAAACTGGCCTCCTTAATCTGAGGAATGTCGGTGGGAATACCAATCGTCTCCATGAACTGGATGGCCTGACTGATATGCTTGGCCAGACGTTCATAAGAGCGGCCCATGGGCGACTGCACCACAAATTCCTGGTTCCAGGCATGGACACGGTTCAAGGCGGCAAATCCGCCGCGGGTATAGGCACGCAACAGATTCAAGGTGGAGGCGGCCATATTGTATCCCTGCAGCATCCGGTTGGGGTCAGGAATGCGGGCAGCGACATCCGGCTCTGGACTGTTGACCATATCCCCCCGATAGGAGGAAAGCTCAACCCCATTAACCATCTCCGTGTCGGCCGAACGCGGCTTGGCAAACTGACCGGCAATACGCCCAAGCTTGATGACCGGTTTCCCGCCGGCATAGGTGAGGATAACGGCCATCTGCAGGAGCACCTTCAGGGTCTCCCTGATCTTGGGGGCCGTAACCTGAGAAAAATCCTCAGAACAATCACCACCCTGGAGGAGAAAGGCGTCTCCGACCACGGCCTTGGCCAGCATCGCCTTCAAATCACGGATCTCACCGGCAAAGACTAAAGGAGGCAGACGGGAGAGATTGGCGAGGACCTTGTCATACACATCCATATCCGGCCATTTTGGCTGCTGCAGGGCAGTAAAATTCTTCCAGCTCGATTTTGTCCAGTTTGTCGGGTTGTTTTTTGCTGTTACCATGATTGTTCCTTATAGCGAGAGGTCAGGTCTTGAATTATCAGCTTTTTATAATGAAATAGGATTACTAAGAGCTTGTCCGTAAATAAATCTTTGGTGCTCGCATCCGGCTGGCCGTCTTTGACCGCTCCTCAATCGCAAAATCCTCGCCGTAGCGCTGCTACGGCTGCGGTTTTACTCAATCGTCTCGGCCAAATTCGTCTCAAAATCCGGCGCGATCCCTGAAAAGCTTATTTACGGACAAGCTCTAAGAATCCACTCTTGCCTGGTTCACGGATTGTTTCGAATCAATCTATTCTCAAGACCTTTGCCCCGCGAATCCTTTTCGTCTTGAGTTCCACCAAGGCCTCGTTTGCCTCTTCCAAGGCGAATTCCTGAACCTCGGGCCTGAGACCGATTTCGGCCGCCAGTGCCAGAAACTCGCTCACGTCGCTACGACTGATATTGGCGACACTCTTGATCTCCTTTTCCAGCCACAAATGGGTGGGGTAGGCTATCCGCAATAGAGAGTCCTTGTCCGTCTCTTCCTTGCGAATGGCGTTGATGACCAATCTTCCTCCGGAATCGAGATTCTTCAAGGCTGCCACAACTGGCTCCCAGGCCGGCGTGGTGTCGATGATGCAGTGTAGTTTTTCCGGTGATTCCTCCGCAACCTCCCCGGCCCAGACCGCACCCAGCTCCAGCGAGAAGGCTCTCTCCTGGGCACTTCTGGCAAAGACGAAGACTTTTGCCCGCGGGTACCGATGCCGTACCATCTTGAGCACAAGGTGGCCGGAAGCCCCAAATCCGGTCAGGCCGAGATTCTGTCCATCCTTGAGACCGGTCAATCTGAGAGACCGGTAACCAATGGCGCCGGCACACATCAGAGGAGCCGCCTCAGAATCGCTGAGCCCCTGAGGAATGCGATAGGCAAAGCCTTGGGGAACGGACATATACTGGGCATAGCCGCCATTGATATCTCTGCCAGTGGCCTTGAAGTCCGGGCACAGATTCTCATTGCCCGCCATGCAGAACCTGCAGATTCCACACGCCGAGTAAATCCAGGCGACTCCAACCCGCTCTCCGATTCTGAAGGTGCTGGTCCTGCTGCCGGTTGCCTCCACCCGGCCAACCACTTGATGACCAAGCACAATCGGCAAATGCGGCGGGGGTGTTCGCCCCTCAATCTCATCCAGCTCGGTATGGCAAACCCCGCAGGCTGAAACCTTCACCAGAATCTCTTCCCCTGCCGGGACAGGATCTGGCAGCTCCATCAGTTCCAGCGGGGTATGATTCTCTTCGAGACTGCAGATCTCGGTTAAGACCATTGCCTTCATTTATGTTCGCCTTCCACTTCTTCCCTTGCTCCGATTCTTTCCTTGAGATTCTCCAAGAGATGGAGCGTTCTGACATCTCGCTCCCTTCTCTGCTTTTGATAGCATAGCGTTTTGTCGTGGTACTGGAACCCAATCCATCCATCTGCGGGAAGATATACCACATCCAGTGCGTTCGTTTCCGGCCGCCTCTTAACTCTGCGAGGACCTGATCATAGATGTCTTTTTGCGCACTCGTGAAGCGACTTAAAGCGAACGGGTCATCATGATCAATAGTATCGCCTGCTTTTATCATGATTGACTCCCTGTTCTCCTCAACGTCCGCATAATTAAACGGCTGGCCCGGCTTTATCGCGCCAGTCTGAGTTGAATATAAAGTCAGATCTTGGCCCAACGTTGCGGGTGAGGCACGCAGATACAGCATCGCCTCAACCCGTTTGCTGGGCCCAATGATTCTTCATGCTCCTTCGCACTCAAGGCGGTCATCTGCCTCAAGAGGCAAATCCTATCTACTTGCCGAGGGCCTGTTCCAGGTCCATCGCGTGCTCCTGCTCTACCGCAAGGATGGTCCTTAACTGCTGGGCCAGGTGATAGAGATCCAACTCCTCTGCTTGCTTCACGCGCACAATGTAGCGGGCAATGGCATCGTTCTCGCCGGCCAGGTCCTGGGTGAGCATCTCCTCGTTGTTCGCCGATATCTTGGGAAGAGGCATAACAACGGTTGGCGTCCCACCCAGGTAGGAAATCTGGCTTGCCAAGATCGTCGCGTGGGCCAGTTCTTCCTGGGCGTGGATGATAAGTTCCTTTTGCATAGACTGATACATGGCACCTTTCAATACCCCTTGATGTTGGGTGTACTGAACGCACGCTGTATACTCCAGCCCCAGGTCCTTGTTCAGCAATTCGATCAACTTTTCTTTTGTTATCTTTGACATGTCACCCTCCTTTTATTTTTTAATCGTGAATCCCATAAGGACTCGGCTTTTGTCTCCTGCTCGACCTTTGATTATCAGATCAATTTGCCTTGATACGTTGTTGATTACGAAATTATGACCGGAATTAAAAAACCACAAAAACAAATCTCCTTTTTTCCTCTTTGAGGCGATGTTCAAGGTTTGAAAAAATGTACCAGATTGCGCCCATTTTCCTTGGCTTGATACATCGCCATATCGGCCCATTTAAGAACGTCTTCAGGGCTGGCTTCATGGTTGATGAACAGCACTACGCCAATACTCGACGTGCAATGATGCTCTACTGCGATCTCCGTATTATCACCTTCCGTGCTCGTCAGCAAATAGGGCTCCGCCAGCGTGACACGTATCTTTTCGGCGACAATGCCAGCCTGCTCGATGGATAGTTCTTGATCCACATCCAACTCGCTGAGCATCACTATGAATTCATCACCTCCGAAACGCGCAACGGTATCCATTTCCCGCACGCAACGGGTGATGCGGTGCGCCACTTCGATCAGCAGCAGGTCGCCAATATTATGCCCGTGCGTATCGTTGAGCGGTTTGAAATTGTCCAAATCCAGAAACATCACCGCACCATAACGCCTGCTGCGTTTGCTGGCAGCCATCACCTGCCCCAGACGATCATTAAGCAAGCGGCGATTGGCAAGGTGCGTCAAGGTGTCATAGAAAGCAAGGTTGCGAATCTGTTCCTCAGTTTTCCTGCGCTCAGTTATGTCCCGGGACACATGCACCACACTCACTACCTTGCCATTCCTATCGAAGACCGGCGAGGTGGAGACCTCGGTATAAAACTTATCGCCGTTCGCCAGAGAATGGATATGTTCGGCTGTCGAGTGATTCCCGGTTGTAAGGGTTTCTTTCATCGGACAGATATCGAAGGGGGGGCCACAGTGATCGGGCTGATTATGGGTCACCTCGTAACATTTTCTTCCCACCACGTCCGCCTCGGCCAGTCCGACCTGCTTGAGGAATACTGCGTTGCACCCGATGATCCGGTAATCGCTGACATCTATGATTGAAATGGCATCGTCGATACTGTCCATCACGATTCTGGAGAACTCGTTGGCGATCGTGATTGCCTCTTCCGCTCGCTTACGTTCGGAGACGTCCTCCGTTATGCCCATCAGCTTTTCAACGCTGCCATTCTTGTTTCTGATGGGAACAAAACACGATTTATAAATCTTCCCGCGCGGCCCGCTGACCTTAAATTCGAAGTACGTGGTTTCACCGGCATACGACCTGGCAAGGAGTTCCGCTATGCGCTCCCGGTCTGTATCACTTACCGCGTCCAGATATAAAGAGCCTACCACCTCGCCTTCCTCTTTGACTCCCCGCATGAGAAGGCCAGCCCGGCTCATGGAGGTTATTCTGCCCTCCAGGTCTATCTCGTGAATGCTCACAGGAGCGTTTACGACAAGTAAGCGATAATGATTTTCGCTTTCACGCAAGTCACGGGTGATTTTCTCGGTGTTCAGCCGCGCTACCTCCAGTTCCCGGGTGCGGAGGCGCACCTGATCCTCAAGCGTGATCGCTGTCTGGAACAGGTTGAAATCTGATCCCTGCATGCTGGCATTGCGTTCGGCGCGATTCATCAGTGCCTGAATGATCTTGTTCAGACGTGCGATCTCGGCCTGCAAAACCTGTTCGTTGGCAATGGGCACCGGCTGTACTTGCTCAGTCATCACGAGGCTCTCTGGTTACTTCCGGGGCAGATCCGATGGCGATCCCGGTGAGTGTCTGGTTGACGTGTACACCGTGGAACTGTTCGCCGTAGCTACTAAAACCTATGGTATTGTTACGCCGAAAAATCTTTCCGACAATATCTTTCAATCCGTTCTGGGAAACTTCCAGATTGCGTAGAATACAATCGCAACCGAAAACGAGTTGGGGCGGCCCGATCTCCGTCCGGATATTGTCGAAAATCTGTTCCAGATTATTCACCAGATCCACACCATGCGCCACCCTGAGCACCACCCCTTCCTCGATGGCACAAAAGAAAGTCAGGCTGCCATCGGGATTGGCTTTCTGGATGGAGCGTACATAGTCCGTTCCATCTATCATCACCACCACGGGCGCAGCGGCAAAGCGCATGGGATTAAGATCATGCACGTCAACGCCCACCAACCGCGCATATTCTTCTGCGGCCGGTAGTCCGTTGATCTCCTTGACGATGCGCCTGTTTGTATCGGCTTCCGTAACCACCAACCGTTCATCAGTGGAAACAAAATGCTGGGTTTTGAATATCTTAAAGGGCAAGGAGGTGGTGATCAGGATCAGTGCTACGCTATCAAGATGGAAACGTCCATTGCAAAATATACTTGTCTTGGCGAATTTCAGATCATCACCCGCCGAACCGCCAATCAGCGGTATTTTGCCCAACGCATACTGCAACGCATGCGCCACCGGTTCTTCACGGACAGACAAACCATCTATCAGCATAAAGGCGAAGCTATTATCCGGGCCTGCTTGTGGTGCTTTGCTTTCAAACCGCTGCAACAGGGCCTGGGAAAAGTTATGCCCTCGGACAATATCGAATTGGCTCAAATGATCCAGCACCTCACTAACGGCCACGCAACTGCCCGCAGCAAAGCTTGCCCCCGACAGGGTATGCGACAGATAACCGGCTGGTCCGATTTCCCCGGCCGTGGTGCAGCCCACTACTTGAACCCCGGCAAACAGGTGGTTCATTTCTGCGGCCAGCACATCAAGGTCATATTCGCTGGAGCAGAAGAAAATCATCAGCTCCGCATCCGACTGCGCCACCGCTGCATGAAACTCCTGCACCGCTTGGTGTGCTTCTACTGCACACGATTGCCCCATGCGAATAGACTGAATACTCATGTTGCCCACCTGTGTTTAGATGCCAATACGGTTAATGTATTGCTTTATCGCCCCAAATTTCTTTCAATCGTTTATCACGACCACAATTCCAGCGATAGGCCTTGTAGCGGATTGGGTTTTTCTTGTAATAATCCTGATGATAACTTTCATTATCTTTAAGGGGATAAAAGATTGATGCCTTTAATATTGGCGTAACAACTTTTTCGTTGGAAAATTGCTCTTCAACCTTTCTTTTCGATTGTTCGGCAAGTTTTCTTTCTGTTTCGTTCGCCACGAAATAGCACTTAAATAACTTGCGCCTTTATCACAAAATTTTCCCCGTACGTCAAAGGGATCAAATGAACCCAGTAGTACTCTTACTAGAAAAACAAGCGTGACGGTGCACTTACAACGCCTGGTTAGCCGATTTCCTATTTGTTTTTAGTCGTGTTTATACCCAATGCGGTATAAAGAGGACAAAAACCAATTATGCTTGTCAACAGAAAGACAATGGCGAAAATGCCCAATACGATTGCAGCAAGGCCTGACAGGTTGCCTGTAAAATAGAGGATCACTACGACGAGGGCCAATGATGTCCTTATGACTCTGTCTATGGTACCCATGTTCTGCTTCATTGTATTTCTCCCTGTTTCATCCTTAGGTTAACAATACGAGCCTTTTGCAAAATGAGGATTTTCGTTCAAAATCAAGGCATGCGAAAAATTTTACCGCAGGCATATAATTGATATTCCGAGGATAAAATTTTAAGCATAACGCAGAGTTTGGGCGAAAAGACCATTTTGCAAGAGGCTCATACAATAAGTGAATTTTTTGTCCGTTGTATCAGCCCTTATTGGTGGACAGGATTTCCGCTTCTTGTATTGATCTTGAAAGATAGGAATTTAACCTCATTGCTCAGCCTTAAGCCAATTGAGTGCTGCATCCTTGTCGTCAAAGTCAAAGTGTCTTACTTCGGCCTGTATAAAATGGTTGGCCACCTGTGGCATGATCGAAAGGAAACCGCTGTCTGTTACTGCCGCAATCTTCTTGATTTTACGATGATGGTTCTTCACAAATTTCATATGGGATAAAAAAGCTGCGAAATTATCCCATCCCGGGAAGGATTTGACGTAAATCATCAGGCCATTGAGTTTGCCCTTTTCTATTATATAGGGATCCACTTCTTGGACTAGTTTCTCGAAATCCGTTGATTCCAAGGGGCCCATGGGCTTAAGAATCAATATACTCTCCGCGCGATTTAATTCGTAATTAAGCATTGCCACTCTCCTTTTCTTAGCCGGTCTAATACCTGAGCAAGCAACAAGGGAAAGACCACGGTTCATTTAATAATCTCACAAGAAACAGTGGTCTGTCCACAGATATTCTCATGTCCTCCGTTTTCCAGGTTCTTAATGGCTAAAGGAGAAGTAGGGCGGCCACAACTGACTGCTCAGGTCGTGCTTAGGGCTCGCAGTCTGTTCAAGAGGGGGGGATGGGAGTAGTGGAAAAAGACATAGGCCGGGTGCGGGGTAAGATTGCTGAGGTTGTTGACGGAAAGCTTTTTCAAGGCCGATCCCAAGGCCGCAGCGTTAAAATGGTGGGCGGCAAAACGGTCCGCCTCATACTCATTGTGCCGGGAGAAGCTGTTCATGGCCAGCCCCATGACCGTGGAGAGCGGCGAGTAGAGAAGAGCAAAGCTGATCAGGGCCAGAAGGATCACGACCTTCAGGCTGGCGGTGACCAGCTCAAACCGGCAGTTTGCCCTCTTGTACTCTTGGGACTGTTGATACTTCTCCTCGCTGTAAATCTCCTTCACCTCATCAGGCAGCTGCGTGCTAATACTCCTGCAGTTGAGAAAGCTAAGCCCCCTTTCCAGGAGATAATCCGCAATAACGATGGCGATAATGACATAAAGGATGGTGGTGGGGCTCATGGCTTCAAGGTCTCTGTAGGAGAATAAAGGGGTTATGGGTGGGGTTATCGTGACAATTTGCTCTAGCCATGCCCAGCGAAAACCTATAATGCGTTTTTTGCCGCCCGAAAACGCATTATAGCCATAATAAAGGCAGTTTCCAGGGCATGTTTTTATTAAATATCAGCCTGTTATCTTGGCCCGACCCCGGTGTACAGCACCGGTGTACAGCACGGTGCACGGTTGATTTATGAGCTCCCTTCCTGATGCGGTGCCACCTGGGGAGACGGAACTCCGACAGTATCCGAACCTGAAGCCTGGATACGGATATTTGCACTGAGAGCCCGAACCTCTTCGAGAATATTTATACCAGAGTACACTGGACTCTCCTCTGGAATTTCATCCAAATATTGAGATAGAAACTCTACAGCAAGCTGATATCGCATGCGCGGCGGTTTCAATACTGCTTGCATGGAATAGATAGTTCCTGAGCTTAGATTGCTTTTTAGTGAAACTGCGGCGAGGGCATACCCCTCAATGAATGCTTGCGCAGTCCTAAGATTCGCACAACGAGCAGCCACTGATTGGTTGCTAAAGGAAAAATCGTGATCGTAACTGTGTGCAAAGTCGTTTCTAATACCGCGAATGGTGTCTAAATCAAATCTAGTATCGTCATCAATCCACGCCTGCGCACGGGCAAGACGGATTCGTGCCGAGAATGTGCTAATTGGGCCGGTACCTTCTAGCAGTTCGTTGTGAAAACATTGGAAGCGTCGCCTAAAAACGTCTTCTAACTTTGCATCAAGAAGTGCCGCACCAAGTACGGCACACGCTCGGTCTGATTCAGAGTGTAGTCGCTCACTGAATGCATTGAAGTCAAATTCATGAATTGGTTTCTTTGGCATAGTTACTAACTCAGGCTAACCATTGCTTATCAGGTCAACTTGACTTGATAAGTTGATAATTGTCGATAGATTCAGCGAGTTCATGCGGCTGCATCACTATTCACGTCACACTATAACTTCTCGGGACAGAATATTGCAAATTTTGAGAACAAAACAGCAATTAAGCGAAAAGACAATTCCCCAAGCTCGCTAAACCCTATATCTTCGGCAGCAGATCTCCACATCAAAGGTATTGAGAATCCGCAGTTCCCGCTCCCGCTTCTTGCCTTCCATCCTCTCGCGAAAGACCAAGGTCGGCAGAAGGTCGCGGGCCTGCCGGCAATCAGGGATCGCCTCCATGCCGCTTGCCAGGACTTTGCCGGTAATGGTATCAAGGAGCTCCGCGTCCCGGCCGTTGGTGACCACGGCCAGCGGGATCTGGTACTGGTTTTCCAATACCCTGGCCGCGGCAATGGCCGAACGTTCCCGGGTGACCAGGGAACCGGGGCCGTAGCGGATAATCATGAACCGCTTGCCCTCAAGGCTGACCGTCAGCTCAATGGTGGAGCGGATAAACTGGGCAGAAAAAAAAGTCTCGATAAAGCGGCGGGGTTCAAGGTCCTCCTTGGCATAGCCCTTCTCCTCAACCATCATCCGCGCCAACTGCTGCCTGTTCCGCTCGTCATCGGTATCGGTCAGTTCCTCACCGGTGAGATAATCCCGGAGAGAGCCATAGACGCGATGATGTGATGAGACCCGCAACATAGTTTCCACCCTCCTGAAACGACGATGCCCCTTGGCATAAAGCGAAGGGGCATCATCAAACAAAATCTGTAACAGTCAACCTTTACAGTTCAAGCCACGACTCGGAGAAGACCGACTGACCGGACAGGGCCTTGTAGGTCTTGTAGTGCTGGATAGCCACTTTGTCGAGAGTTGAAGGATCGGGATCATCACCGTCCATCATGGCATGGACCATATCGACATGATTCTGACGCTCGCCCTTGCAGATGGCCATCAGCTCGGTATCGTAGGCATTGACGATGGCGGTGGTGATGCCATATTTCATCAGCATGATCAGATAGGTGCGATCCAGGTACTTGCGCAGATGCTCGGCCACGCCGTTGGAGACGTTGGACAGACCGACGGTGGAGCCGGCGCCGGGGGCGATATCAGCCAGCATCATCATGAACTCAAGGCCGGAGGCAATCTGATCGGCGCCGAGGGTAATGGGAGTGCCGATGGGATCAAAGAGCATCTTCTCATTGGGTATGCCGGCCTCGCTCAGGGCCATCATCAGGTCAACGGCCATGGAGGCGCGCTCGTTTGAATCACGGGGCATGCCGTCCGGTCCCCACAGCAGGGCGATGACATTGCAACCGGCCTCGGCGGCCACGGGAATCAGATTTTGCATGCGCTCGGGCTGGGCGGAAATGGAGTTCATGATGGTCAGTTCTTTATTCTTCACCACCTTGAAACCGGCGGTCATGGCCGCCATATTGGTGGTATCGAGACAGAGCGGGGTATCGGTAACGGCCTCAACGGTCTGCACAACCCAGGGCATCAGCTCAACCCCATCCTTGCGTGCCGGTCCGATATTGAGGTCAAGGTAGGAAGCACCGGCAGCCGCTTCTTCTTTGGCCATCTCCTGAATGGGGCCCTGAATCCGCTCTTTCATGGCGGTACCGCTGCGTTTTCCCATGATATTGATGCTTTCGGCAATTGCCATTACTTTCTGTGACATGCTGTTCTCCTTGTCTCGATGAGTTATCTCTTAATTATCTCTTAAATAGAGGGATTGATATCAATAAAGCTCTTTCTTTTACCCATTATTCACTCTTCTGTCAATGTCAGGGCCAGTCTCAGGCGAGACGGCAGGACGCACTCTTTGATGATCAAAAACAGGCTATCAAGGGGATGGCTAAGCAAAAAGGCCCAAAGACAAGGCGCGCCAGTCCTGAGGAATGAGGCGTACTGTCGGGTACGCCGCAGTGACGAAGGATGCAGGGCAACGAAGTATTTGGGCATTTTTTGCGACGCCATCATTTTTTTGTCGTCACCGACGGGAAGAGACTCATGTCGGTGTGGGGCAAAAAGAGGGCGGCCACATAATGATTCATGAAATCGGGATTCTCCGACAACTCGATATTGGTCATCAGCTTGCGCACCTCCACCCGCTCCCGGAAACGACGATGATCGAGCAGACTGATCTGACAGCCAAGCAGCGAGGCATTGCCGAGATAGTAATAACGCTCGCGGTCGATATCCGGCAGCAGGCCGATGCGAATGGCCCGCTCCAGATCGATATAGGCCCCGAAATTGCCGGCCAGGATAATCCGGTCCAGATCGCCGAAACCCATACCCACGGACTCGAGCAGGGTCTGGTATCCCGCATACATGGCCCCTTTGGCCCGCATCAGGTTGTCAAGGTCCACCTCGGTGATGACAATATCCTCACCGGTCATGGAGGTCTGCCCCCAGGCCAGCACATACTCCCACCGGTCCTCCCCTTCACGGATCCTGGGATTATTCAGTTCCCGGTTGAATTTGCCCTGGGGATCAATGACGCCTGCCTCAAGCAGTTCGGAGACAATGGAGATCAGGCCGGAGCCGCAGATGCCCCGGGGCTTGGTATGGCCGATGGTGACGATCATCGGATCAAAGGTCTCGGGGTGGATATGGAAATTTTCAATGGCCCCCATACTGGCCCGCATCCCGTGCTTGATGCCGCCACCCTCAAAGGCCGGCCCGGCCGAACAGGCGGCACAGACCATCCACTCCCGGTTACCGACCACAATCTCGCCGTTGGTGCCGATATCGATAAACAGGGAGATCTGATCGCTCTTGTGCATCTGACAGGCATGGACCCCGGCGACAATATCGCCGCCCACATAGGACGAGATGCAGGGATAGAGGAAAAGCCGGACCGAAGGATGGGCCATGATGCCGAGATCGGCGGCCTTGGTCAAGGGAAACTGGCTGACACTGGGCACATACGGGGCCTCGCGGATATAGCGCGGATTGATGCCGAGGAGCAGATGGGACATGACCGTATTGCCGGCAGTCATGATATAGCTGATATCACTGGGACTGATGACCACCTTGCGGCACATCTCTTCAATGATGCCGTTGATGGTGGAGACCACCTTTTCCTGCAGGGTCTTGAGCCCGCCTGGACGTGCGGCATAGATCATGCGGGAGATGACATCCTCGCCATAGCCGATCTGGGAATTATACCCGGAGCCTTCGGCGATGACCTCGCCGCTGTTCAGATCGATCAGGACCCCGTTGACCGTGGTGGTGCCGATGTCAATAGCGAGCCCATAGAGGCGGTTGGTGGTATCACCCGCTTCCACGGCAATAATCCGGTCAGGTTCAGTCGATCCCTTGCCGTGCAGCATGATGACCGTCACCTCCCAGGCCGCCTCGCGCAGGAGCGTGGAGAGCTCCCGGATCAACTGGGGGTGGTCATAGTTGGGTTCGGGATTGTCCGGCCGCGCATTTTTAATGGCGCGCATCAAGCGCTGCATATCCGAGACGTTGTCATCGATGCTGGGCGGCGGCAGCTTGAGAAACATCTTGCCCACCGGTGGATCAATCTCCCAGGTGCCGACCAGGGTCTCCATGGAGCGGGCCGAGATGGCCCTGGTGGTCTTGGGCTCCCGCTTCAGGGCCTTGCCGTCCGCCTTGATCGTGTCGGGAATGCGCACAGTAATATCCGAGATGACCCGGGTCTTACAGGCCAGCCGGATCCCCTGCTCATATTCGTCCGGTTTCAGCGTGGCCGCATGATCCGTCTCCACCTCTCCCTGTTCCAGATGCACCTTACACTTGCCGCAGACCCCGTCCCCTCCGCAATAGGCATGGATATAAACCCCGGCGGCAGCAGCGGCGGTCAGTAAATTTTCTCCGGGTGCAACTTTGACACGGATATCATCGGGTAAAAAGTGTATGGTATGTTCCATAACATCTGCCTTGTTTGGATTTAACCGACCGCTTGGTGGACGATTTGATTATTCAATGATTATTTGGGGAAAAATAACAGGTAGCAGGACCTTGTCAAGAAATATCCTTGATAGGTTTCATAAAAATCTTTGATCAAAGAAGACGACAAATTTCAGATGGCGCCAAGCAACTCAGCGCCAGGAGAACCAGCCAATGACTTTACAGCAAGACCCATCCCGGCAGTGGCTCAAGGTTTCCATTACCACCGACCCGATTCTGATCGATGCGATTGAAGATTTCATGGTGGGGATAAGCGGCGCCGGAGTGGAGTTTAACGTTGATCAACCAGGGAATACAGCCCTGATCAATGCCTATTTTGACAAGAGCCAGAAAGACCAGCCGGAAACCGACCTCACCCTGACCCAGCTCAAAAGCTATCTGCAGGAGCTGGCGGAGATCTTTGAGGTTGACTTACCCTCCATCGAAACCACCTTTATCGAGGACGAGGACTGGTCCCGAACCTGGAAGGAACATTTCAAGCCCTTTGCCATTATTCCCGGCCTGGTCATTGTCCCCACCTGGGAGCAGTATCAGGCCAAAGACCAGGAACAGGTCATTGTTATGGATCCGGGCATGGCCTTCGGCACCGGCCATCATGCCACTACCAGCCTGTCGTTGCAGCTTTTGCAGGGGGCATTGACGGGAAGGACAAACACCAGCGTCCTTGATGTCGGCACCGGTACCGGGATCCTGGGAATGGCCGCCGCCCTTTTTGGCGCCTCCAGGGTCATGGCCATTGACAACGATCCCGAGGCCGTGAGCGCAGCGAAGAAAAATTGCGAAATCAATAACTTGCAACAGATTATGGAGGTGGAGATCACCCCGCTCGCCTCTCTTGCCGCGCCTTTTTCCCTGGTGATTGCCAATATTGTCCATGATGTGCTGCTGGAGCTGGCACCTGAGCTTGGCCGCTTGACTGCGGATGGCGGGCAGCTGATCCTCTCCGGCATCCTGACCGGGCAGCAGGTGACCAATATTATTTCCTGTTTTACAGCATTGGGATTTTCCCTGGACAGGCAAGAGCAGAAAAAAGAGTGGGCCGCCCTGCTGTTTTCCAAGGGATAAGAGGAGCTGTTCAGAATTCATACCCACCTTCTGACATACCCATCTCCCGCAGAGGCGCGGAGGCGCAGGAGAATGATCAGGTTTCATCATTTTCCAGTCATCCTTTACGTCTCTGCGTCACAGCGTCTCTGCGCGCAATTTTAAACAATGACGTCTTCGGACGCCGATGCTGGTTCCGTATCTGTATTCCTGATGGGGGAGATCTGATTCATCCCTCTTTTTTTGTCTTCTCTTTCTTCCTTCCCCACAAAGGATCATGGCCAAAACGATCCATCCACCAGTCTTCAGGATCCATATTGTCGCCATCACCTGGCACTAACGGAATGCGAAACTGATCACAGTAGCGCATGAGCAGGTCATAGCTCTTGGTCAGCTCCCGGATAATTGCGGCGTTCTCTGCCGATTCTTCACCGACAACATCAGGATGGTGCCGCTTGCACATCTGCCGATAGGCCCGTTTCATCTCACCCATGGTGGCCCGCTCACCCAGATTCAACAACTGTCTGGCCTCATCAATGGCCTGCCATTCTTCCCTGGTCATAGTTCAACCCTTTTTCCAGCCCTTTTCCTCGCCACGCAGCAATCTGCCGATATTGGACCGATGTTTAAACCAGATAAGAAGGGCTATAACAACCGCAACCATCAACACCTGAGGGGGTTCACCCAGAATCCAAAGCCATAACGGAAGCAGGGCCGAGGCGGCCAGGGAACCCACAGAGACATACCCGGAGCCAGAGACAACGGCGAGGAAAATAATCAGAGTGATCAGGATGCTCCCAGGGGAAATAAAGAGGAAGACACCGAGGGCCGTGGCCACCCCTTTGCCACCCTTAAATTTGAGATACAGCGGAAACATGTGGCCAATAACCGTGGCAAGCCCACACAACACTACAATCAGTTCTCTGGCCGCTGTTGTTTCAGGAAGCAGAAGAGTGGCGCCCCAAACAGGCAGAAAGCCCTTGGCCACATCGCAGAGCAAGGTCAGAAAGCCCTTTTTTTTACCCAGCAGTCGACCCACATTGGTGGCGCCAATATTTCCACTTCCTTCCCGACGCACATCAATGCCGGCAATCCGGCCGACAAGCAGCCCAAAGGGAATGGACCCGACCAGATAACTGGCCAGGATTAAAACTATTTCCACAATCATCTCAAAAACCCGCTCTGTTTAAAATGGCATAAAAACACTGTTGAGCCCCTACAATAACTCCTTTAGCCTACTCCACTTTTATGGGATTGGCAAACAGGACGAATCCTGCACAATCAGGGGCGGATCGGGAGCGAATCAGTACAAAAAATTTCGTCCGCCTCAAAGGGGAACATCATCGACAATCTCCGCCGCTTCGTCAATGGCATCATGGGCGCTATTGCCAACCGCTGGAATAATGGAGATCACCGCCCCTCCAAGCCGCATCGGCACTGTCACAACCTTGGTCAGGATACAACCATTGAGCGACAAAAGAGCAATCAACAAAATAAATAATTTAAAAGAGTGCATGGGAATGTTCCAAAAGAAGAGTGAGATATAGCACACAAAGAAACAATGTGGAAGATTGCAAAGCAATGGGCCAGAGTTGTTCCAACACCAGCAGAATTATTTTCAGCCAATCACTCCCCGTCAGGACCATGCAAAACAGGCTGCCGCTTGCGGCCAGATATGACCCACGACTGGCCCTTATCCAGGTAGTAGTAAATTACCGGGGTGATATACAGGGTCAGGAACTGCGACACCAGGAGACCGCCAACCACCGCCAGACCCAGCGGCTGCCGTGATTCCGCCCCGACGCCGATACCAAGGGCAATGGGCAACGTGCCCATGAGCGCCGCAAAAGTGGTCATCATAATCGGCCGAAAACGGACCAGACAGCCCTGATAGATGGCATCCAAAGGCGTCATTCCCTCCCGGCGCTGCATCTCAAGGGCGAAATCGATCATCATGATGGCGTTCTTCTTGACAATCCCCACCAGCATGATAATGCCGACAAAGGAGTAAAGGTTCAAGTCTTTGCCGAAGAGTAACAGCGTCAACAGTGCTCCGAGGCCGGCGGAAGGCAGACCGGAGAGGATGGTCAGCGGGTGGATATAGCTCTCATACAGGATGCCGAGAATGATATAGATCACCAGGATGGTCAGAATCAAAAGCAGCGCCAACCCGGTGGTCGATTGCTGATAGACCTGTGCCGTCCCCTGAAAGCTGGTGGTAATTACCGCCGGCAGTTCCCTGGCTTCTTTTTCGATGGCGTTCACCGCATCACCCAGTGGAACCTCCGGTTTGAGGTTGAAGGAGAGGGTGACCGCGTTGATTTGGCCCAGATGATTGACCGACAGCGGCCCCACCCCGAGTTTCAATTGGCCGAGCGATGACAGCGGCACCATCTGACCGCTGACGGCACGGACGAAGAGCGCCCCGAGTACCGCCGGGTCTTTCTGATATTGGGGATCAAGCTCCAGCACCACCTTGTACTGATTGGTCGGGGAATAGATGGTGGAGACCTGCCGGGTGCCGTAGGCCAGGTAAAGGGTATCCTCAATCTGTTGCGCCGTAACCCCCAGGCTCGCCGCCCGGTCACGGTCGATTTCAAGGGTAAGTTGCGGGTTTTTGATCTGCAGGTCACTGGTGACATCCTGCAGCATCGGCAGGTTACGGACCTTCATCTCGAAGGCTGTAGCCTGCCGGTAGAGTTCCTCGGTATCAGGGCTTTGCAGCACGAACTGATACTGGGCCTTGGAACTGGCCGTATCCAGCTGGATGGGCGGAGGATTCTGCATAAACAGGCTGATTCCCGGCACCCCCATGAGCTTGGGACGCAGTTTCTGGATGATCTGATCGGCATTCAGCTCACGCTCCTGACGCGGTTTCAATTTCATAAAAAGGAAGCCGCTGTTGGAACCGACCCGGCTACCGCTGGCCCCGACTGATGACATGAAGGCCTCCACATTCGGTTCCTGCAGGACAATGTCAACCAGTTTCTGCTGGTTACGCTTCATCTCTGCAAATGAGACCCCTTGGGCACCCTCGGAGGTGCCACGGATGACGCCGATATCATCGGCCGGCAGCAGGCCCAGCGGCATTTGGGTAAAGAGCCAGACCGCAGCAACAGTGGTCGCCACAGTGACGAGGACGGCGGTGCGGCGATAGTTGAGGACGAAGGATAACGACCGTTCGTAGAGGTGCAGCCAGCCATTGAAAAAGCGCTCCATGACATTATAGAGCAAGCCATGCCGCTCCTTTTTCGGGGAACGGAGAAAACGGCTGCAAAGCATCGGGGTCAGGGTCAGCGAAACGACGCCGGATATCAGGATGGCCACGGTGATGGTGATCGCGAATTCATGCAGCATCCGGCCCAGCATCCCGGACATGAACAAGACAGGGATAAAGACCGCCACCAGGGAGATGGTCATGGAGATAATAGTAAATCCAATCTCACGCGCCCCGCGCAAGGAGGCTGTGCGCGGATCTTCACCCTGCTCCATGTGACGAACGATATTCTCCAGCATGACGATAGCATCATCCACCACAAATCCCACCGACAGGGTCAGGGCCATCAAGGTGATGTTGTTGACTGAAAAGCCCAGTGTGTACATGGCGGCAAAGGTGCCGATGAGGGAGATAGGCAGGGCGAGACTGGGGATGACCGTTGCCGACATATTTCGCAGGAAGAGAAAGATCACCAGGATCACCAAGCCAATGGTCAGCAGCAGGGTGAATTTGACATCGGCAACTGAGGCCCGGATAGTCTCGGAACGGTCGTAGAGGACATTGATCTCCACCGCCCCCGGCAATTGAGCGCGGAAAGAGGGAATCTGTTCTTTAATGCGATCCACCACCTCAATAGTGTTGGTGCCGGGCTGCCGCTGGACAGCCAGGACGATGGCGCGGGTTGACTTCCCCTTGGTGTTGTACCAGGCGGCGATCTTGTCGTTTTCAACGCTGTCAGTAATAGTGGCGATCTCAGACAATCGAACCGGGGCGTCGCCGCGATAGGCTACCACCATGGACTTGTAGGCCTGGGCATCAAATAACTGGCCGCTGGCAAGCAGAGTAAAACTCTGTTTGTCACCCTGCAGACCGCCGGTGGGCAGATTGACATTCCATTTAGTGATGGCCGCCGAGACTTCCTCCAGACCGATCTTGCGGCTGGTCAGGGCCTGGGGGTTGAGCTGTACCCGCACCGCATACTTCTGCGAGCCGTAGACCATGACCTGAGCCACACCATTAATCATGGAAATACGGGGCGAGATAACGGTGTCGGCGAACTCGTTAATCTGCGACAGGGGCAAAGTCGGTGAACTGAGGGCCAGATAGAGGACCGGCGAGTCGGCTGGGTTGACCTTCTTGTATGATGGCGGATTCGGCATGTCCTCGGGCAACTGGCGGGCCGCCATGGAGATGGCCGCCTGCACATCCTGGGCCGCGGCATCGATATTCTTCTCCAACGTGAACTTGAGAACGATGACCGATATGCCCTGGCCGTTGGTGGAGTTCATGGAGTCAAGACCGGCGATGGTCGACAACTGCCGCTCCAGGGGTGTGGCCACTGCCGAGGCCATGGTTTCCGGGCTGGCCCCCGGCAGATTGGAGGTAACCTGGATGGTGGGATAGTCAATACGTGGCAGATCGTTTACCGGCAGCAATCGGTAAGAGAAGAGGCCAAAGACCACCACCGCCAGCATGACCAGACTGGTCATGATCGGCCGTTTGATGAACAATTCAGAGATATTCATCATCCAGGCACTACTCCCGAGAAGCGGCAGCTTGAACTGGCGTTGCCGCTTCTGGCGGTTTGTCCTTGGCGTCCATCTCCGGTTTATTGGCCGCCTTGATCTCTACCTTGCCGCCGGGGATGACCCGCATCTGGCCATCAATGACGACCTGCTCTCCGGCTTGTAACCCTTTATCGATCACCGTTATCGCCTCGTAAACCGGACCGGGGACAACCGCCCTGGCTTCAGCGGTATTATTCGGCTTGACCACAAAAACAAACGGGCCTTTCTGGCCTGTCTGCACCGCCTGGGTGGGAACGACCACGGCTTGTTTCCTGACATCCAGAGTAAGAGAGATGGTGACAAACTGGCCTGGCCACAACCGCTTTTGCTCATTGGCAAACTGCCCTTTCAGGCGAATGGTGCCGGTGGCGGGGTCAACCGCATTGTCAAGAAATGACACTCGCCCTTTTTCAGTAAATCCAGCCGTTCCCGATACCTCGGCCACCACCGTCATCTCACCTGCGGCCAACCGCTGCCGGATAAGAGAGAGGCTTTGCTCGGGGATGGTAAAGGTGGCACGAATGGGTATCAGTTTATTGATGGAAACCAATGCTGTCTCGTTAGCCTTGACCACATTGCCTCGATCCACGGTCAACGTCCCCAATCTGCCGCTGATGGGCGCGGTAATAGTACAATAGGAAAGCTGAGTCTGAGCGTTTTCGACTGCTGCCTGATCGGCCGCTAAATCGGCCGCCGCCGTTTCCGCCCTGGTTCGATACCCCTCGGCCTGCTCCTGACTGACGATACCCTCCTTGGCCAAAGGCGCATAACGCTCATAATCCTTACGGGCATTATTCATGACGATTCGATTTCGATCCAGGGAGGCCCGAGCCTTGTTCAAGGCCGCCTGATAAGGCCGGGGATCGACCTCAAAAAGCAGCGCCCCTTCATTCACATCCTGCCCTTCCCGAAAAGCGACCTTGGTCAATTCACCGCTCAGCATGGGCTTGATGGTGACACTCTCCGCAGCCTCCATGGTGCCGAAGGTCTTGATCTCAATCGGCACATCCTGCTGCCGGGCGACAGCGGTCACCACCAGGGCTGGCGGCATGGTTTTTGTTTTTTCTTTCTTTCCGGAAGAACAGGCAGGAAGCGACAAGAGCAGGATTAAAAAAATGGGCAAACAAGAAAAATGACTACGGTGAGACATGACAATTCCTTTGGTGCTGGTCTTCAACTATATTATTCTGAAACTACCCAGCAGACTCACATTTGCGTTGTCATAGACCTGGCCACAGAGACCGGAAAAGCTCTCAGGACTGTTTTGCGTATCGGCAGCACTGCTGAGAGTGATAACTTGGGTGGAACAAACTATGCTGCGTGAATTCTGAGCAAGGATAGAAAAAAAAAAGCACTTTTCCCTTTAAGAAATTTGATAATTGCCAAAAAAATCAAACCAAAAGGAAAAGTACCATGAAAGTGGAAATCAGCATACCGGAAACAAGTGAAATTTTCAATGAGATACCGCCGCAACCCCAGAAACTTTAGAAAGTTGCATTGCAAACAAATTATCTGGTCAGCAGAAACTTATCTGGCGCTCACCTTTGGCTTAGCAGGTTAACGAAGAATAGTTCGGGGCGGGTGAAAACCGGAAGGGGCGGTGGTGTTGGGCATCAGGATACCTTCTTTGCCGATAAGGGTGCCGGGGTTGGTCACGGAGTTGCAGCCTGTCTGGACCTTGTCCCCGAGGATAGCACCAAACTTTCGGCGGCCGGTATCAATCAACCCTTCGCTGGTGCGAATCGCAACATTCCCGGGCAGAAATCGGAGATTGGCGAACTTGGTGCCAGCCCCCAGATTGGCGTCACGACCCAGGATAGAATCGCCAAGATAGGCAAAATGACCGGCCTTGGCATGATCGAGGAAGATGGAATGCTTCACCTCGGTGGTGTGGCCAATGACGCAATGGGTCCCGGTCAGGCAATAGCCGCGCAGATAGGCCCCCTGACGGATCTCGGTATAGTCGCCGATAATGGCAGGCGATTTGATCAGGGCCCCGCTCTCAACCAGCACCCCATGCCCCAGAGCTATCTGGCTGCCCATGAGTACGGCTCCGGCCATGATCACGGTGGCGCCGGTGAGCACGCGGTCATCCGTGCTCACCCGCAGTTGCTGCTTGGTGGTATCGCCGTACACAATATTCAATCCTGTTGCCGAAAGAATCTGCCCGTCATGCAGGACAACCGTCCTGGGCAAGGGCTCTGCGTCCGGGAGCAAGGGGCTTTTGAGTCGTGGATACAGATACCCATCCATATACTCTTTCAGTCTGGTCAGAGCTGTCCAGACATACTCCTGATCGAGAAAAAGGGGCGCATGCAAAAATTCAGAGAGATCAAAAAAAGAGCGCGGGCTAAGCATGACTGGACTCCACAAAAATAAAAAACATTCAACCGCAAGAGAACAAAAACAAGAGATGCGCCACAAACAGCATTGGGTCAATACGTGCGTCAACAAATGAATACAAATAATTATGATTGAAAGAATACGTTAATTCAAGAAAAAACAAGACCTTTCATCCTTTATTCTACAACTTTAATCCCCTTCCTTGCCCCTTCCGCATTTGCAGTCTTGACTTCGACCGAAGAAATGTTTAGGTTTTTCGGTCGGTTTGACGGTTTCTGTGAAGCCCACTCAATCACCAAGAAATTACCGGGAGCAACTCCCGAACTCAATAAAAGTCACTTATCCAGTTGCGCTGGATCAGGAGGTTTACGTGGAATTTAATGATTCATTATCCATTGGCATGGATGATTTTTCCGACAGTGAAAATATGAAGATCCCGGATACCCTGCCCATGATGGCAGTTCGGGATGTAGTAATCTTTAATTATATGATCATACCCCTTTTTGTCGGCCGACCTGGATCAGTTGAGGCCGTGGGCGAGGCGCTGAAGAAAGATAAGCTGCTAATGCTCGTCACGCAAAAAGATTCAACCCAGGATAATCCCGAATCTGACGATCTCTATTCAGTAGGCATGGTCTGCATGGTCATGCGCACCCTGAAACTGCCCGATGGCCGGTTAAAGGTACTGGTGCAGGCAGTTTCCAAGGCCCGTATCCAGGAATACATACAGAAAGAGCCTTTTTATCAGGTAAAGATCGAAGTGCTGCAGGAGATAGAGCCTGAAAAAATCACGATCAAGATTGAAGCCCTGATCCGCACCGTCCGTGAACAGACAGAGAAGATCATGTCCCTGCGGGGGATTCTTTCCGCTGACCTGATGACCATCATCAACAACATCGAAGAACCTGGACGACTGGCTGATCTGGTTGGTTCCAATCTGCGGTTGAAGGTTGCGGAATCGCAGTCCATTCTCGAAGAAGTTGATTCTGTTGCCCGTTTGAAACTCGTCAACACCCTGCTGACCAAAGAACTTGAAGTCACGACCGTCCAGGCCAAGATCCAGTCTGACGCCAAGGAGGAGATGGGAAAATCCCAGCGGGAATATTATCTGCGGGAACAATTGCATGCCCTGCAAAAAGAGTTGGGTGATGGTGACGAACGGGTACAGGAGATTGAAGATCTCTACAAGTTGCTGAAGAAAAAGAAGATGCCCAAGACCGTGCGCAAAGAGGCTGAAAAGCAGATCAGCCGCATGGAGATGATGCATCCTGATTCCTCGGAGGCCACTATTATCAGAACCTACATTGACTGGATCCTTGATGTCCCCTGGCGCAAGTCCACCCAGGATCGTCTTGATCTCGTGGCGGCCAGAGAGGTTCTGGACGAGGATCATCACGGCCTGGAAAAGGTCAAGGAGCGCATCCTTGAATATCTGGCCGTGCGCAAGCTCAATACCACCACCAAGGGCCCGATCCTCTGTTTTGTAGGGCCCCCAGGGGTGGGTAAGACCTCTCTCGGCAAGTCCATTGCCCGGGCCATGGGGCGCAAGTTCCACCGGATGTCGCTGGGCGGGATGCGGGATGAAGCCGAGATCCGCGGCCATCGTCGTACCTATATCGGGGCCATGCCTGGACGTATCATCCAGGCCCTGAAACTGGTTGATTCCAATAATCCCATCTTCATGATGGATGAGATTGACAAGATCGGCTCCGATTATCGCGGCGATCCCTCCTCCGCCCTGCTTGAGGTCCTGGATCCTGAGCAGAATTTCGAGTTCACCGATCACTATATGAACATGCCCTTTGATCTGTCCAAGGTCATGTTTATCACCACCGCCAATATGACGGATACCATCCCCGGCCCGCTCCTGGACCGGATGGAGGTAATCCGGCTTTCCGGTTATACCCAGGAGGAGAAACTGGCAATCGCCAGACGCTATCTGCTGCCCCGGCAATTGAAGGAAAATAGCATCAAGGCCAGCCATATCCGCCTGCAGGATGAGACCCTGCAATACATTATCACTCATTACACCTACGAGGCAGGCCTGCGCAATCTGGAACGTGAGATTGGCAAGGTATGCCGGAAGGTGGCCAGGAAGATCGCGGAAGGCGGCAAAGGACCTTACAGTATCACCATAGCCACCATTGACCGCTATCTTGGCCCGCCCAAAAATATTCCCGAGTCAGAACTGGAGACCCTGTCGCAGCCAGGACTGGTCACGGGACTGGCCTGGACAGAGGTGGGTGGCGAGATCCTCCATATCGAGGTCAATCTCATGCCGGGCAAGGGTACCTTGACCCTTACCGGTCAGCTTGGCGATGTGATGAAAGAGTCGGTGCAGGCCGCGCTCACCTATTGCCGCAGCCGCTCCCAGGAAATGGGGGTGGAAGACAGTTTTTTTGAAAAAACGGATATCCATGTCCATGTCCCGGCCGGCGCCATCCCCAAGGATGGCCCGTCTGCCGGTATTACCATGGCCACTGCCATTTATTCCGCCATCACCAAGCAAGCGCTGATCAAAGGTCTGGCCATGACCGGTGAGGTGACCCTGCGGGGTCGGGTTCTGCCCATTGGTGGGCTGAAAGAGAAGGCCCTGGCTGCCCTGCGCGCCAATATAAACAAGGTTATCATCCCCGCCCAGAACAAAAAGGATCTTGCCGATATCCCCAAAGATATCCGTGACAAGATGCAGTTCTTTCCGGTCAAGGACATGGATGAAGTGGTAAAAATTGCCTTTGGTCGGGCGCAAAAATTGGAAGATAAATAAGATTGGACTCCAATGCCGGACCAGCCTCCGAGTACCCACCTGAAAAATCTGCTTTTTTAAAGAAAAGAGCCGTTCGCTGGACGGCCCTTTTCTTGTTGCTTTGCCCCGTGGCACTCGGGGGCTGGTTGGCCTTGTACGGTCTGCAATCAGGGCCAGCTCAGGAGGTGGAATACGCCATTGTCCGTATTCCACCTGGCACGGGGACGAAGGGTGTTGGCCAGATCCTGGCCAAGGCCGGACTCATTCATGACGATATCCGTTTTCTCCTCCTGGCTAAATATCTCGGCCTGGCCGGAAAACTGCCGGCCGGTGAGTTCAAGTTGACCCTTGGGCAAAGGCCGGGAGACGTTCTGCGGCAACTGGCAACGGCCAAACAAGTTGAATATGCCGTGACTATCCCCGAAGGACTGCGGATAGAGGAGGTGGCAGATATCTTTGCCGCCGGGTCTTGGTGTGATCGTGACCGTTTCATTGCCCTGGCCCATAACCCTCAATTTATCCAGTCCCTTGGACTCAAATCCGTGCCCAGTCTGGAAGGCTATCTTTATCCCGACACCTATCTCCTGACCCGGGAACCTCATGATGCCAAAAGCCTGATCACCATGCAGGTGAACCGTTTTCTGAAGATATGGTCTGGATTGGACAAGGATTCCAAACAGCGTATGAGTCGTCATGAGATTATCACCCTGGCCTCGGTGGTGGAAAAGGAGACGGGTGATGCGGCGGAGCGGCCCATGATTGCCGCCGTTTTTTTAAACCGGCTCAAAACCGGAATGCGCCTGCAGTCAGACCCCACCGTTATCTATGGTTTGAAAGATTTTTCAGGGGATCTGACCAGGGCAGATCTCCAAACAAACCACCCCTATAATACCTATGTGATTCCAGCCTTGCCGGCCGGCCCCATCTGTAATCCAGGACAGAAGGCCATAGAGGCTGTTCTCCATCCCGCAAGCGCTGACTTTTTTTATTTTGTCTCCAAAAATAACGGAACCCACCAATTTTCAAAGAATCTCTCCGAGCATAACAAAGCAGTTCGTGAATATCAGCAGGGAGAGAAACCAAAAGAAAAGTGAGGATGTCGCGCTCGCGGCCACCGGAAAAGAGATCCCAAAAAAGATGTTGACTTGAGAATCAAATCTAACCGATAATCAAATTTGGTTGATTTGTGTTTATGCCTGTGAAATGGCATAATTATACACCCTGTGAGGTGTCTTCTTCTTGATTTCTCCGGCGCCCACAATGCATCTTAATACCCTGTTTAAGTATTGGACGTATCGTCTTTTTGCACCCGGTGTTGTTCTGCGTGGGACCTATGAGGCCTTTCGGGAACTCCTTGCCTTGGACAGCCGGAGTCACGAGTTAATGGCCGACCTGGAAAACCTGTATTATCAGGGGAAAAAAGAAGATTTCTGCCGTATTGCCGCCCGATACGACGCTCTCGCGGCGAGTGTTGGCGGCATGGTGGAGAGCCTTGAGCGTATGGCCCCCGGCTCGTTTGTGACCCTGCGTGAATATTTTCGTAAATTTGACTTTTACAGCAGATTCCTATTGGCACCCCCCACCCTCCGCTTTGGACCGCCCTTTGCCCTGACTCTGACCGACCCCGCCGTAAGACCAGATCTTGTCGGCGCCAAAAGCGCCACCCTGGCAGAGCTTGCCACTACCCTGCACCTGCCTGCGCCTTCCGGTTTTGTCATTACGGTCAACAGTTTTCAATATCTGCTGGAGTATAATGATCTGCGGGGCAGGATCAACGAATTGCTGGCCCGGATCGATCTTGCCATCCCTGACACCTTGGCCCAGATCTCAAAAAGGCTGACAGGATTGATCAAGGATGCCGAGATTCCTCCTGATATTCACGATGCGATCCTTGCCGCCCATGCAACCTTGTTTGCAGACCGGGCAAATGATATCCGGGTGGCCGTCCGCAGCAGCGCCGTGGGTGAAGATGGCGAATGCTCTTTTGCCGGACAGTACACCACCCTCCTTGAGGTTCAAAAAAAGGATCTCATCCCTGCCTACCTCACCGTCATTGCCAGTAAATATACTCCAGAAGCCTTGGCCTACCGGATACACTGCGGACTCAGTGACGAAGAAACGCCCATGGCCGTACTGGTGGTGGAGATGATTGATGCCTTGGCCAGCGGGGTCGTTTACACGGTTGACCCGGCTGGCCAGGAGACAACACATCTGTTTATCCATACGGTGCGGGGACAGGGTGAAGCACTGGCCAGTGGACGGGTAATCCCGGAGATCCTGGCAGTGGACAGAGAGGACACCACACAGCACAGACTTCATGAGCAAAATCTGGGGACGAGCAGCCTCTCAAGGGTATTAACCGATGAACAGGCAACAGCTCTTGCCAACAATGCCTTGACGATTGAGGCCCACTTCAGAACACCCCAGGATATCGAATGGGCCCTGACCGCCACGGGCAATATCCTTTTTCTCCAGAGCCGCCCTTTACAATCACAACCAAAATCTGATACCGCCCGTATTCAGCAAGAATCTGCTGAAATCCTCGAGATGAATGAGGAGCCACTGCTGCAGGGAGGAACCATGGCCGCCTGGGGCCAGGCTTGTGGCCCAGCCTACTGTGTTGATGCCGGTCATCCAGTGGAGAAGGTACCTGCCGGTGCCATTCTTGTGATCAGAGAGACCCTGCCCTCCTACGTCCAGGTTCTGGACCGGGTGAGTGGGGTGCTGGCAGAACTAGGCAGTATGGCCGGCCATTTCTCGACAGTCTGCCGGGAATTTGGCATCCCCTTGCTCTGTAGCCTGGGCCTGGATATCCAGGTAATTCAGCATGGCCAGATCATAACCATGCATGCCGAAGGCAAGATGGTTTACCAGGGTGATCTATTGCCCCATCCGGCGACTGCTCCTCTCCATGAATCACAAAGGCGACTCCCCTTTTTCCGGAAACTGCGGAAACTCCTCGACGGCATCACCCCACTGCATCTGGTAGATCCCAAGGCCAAGGGCTTTGCTCCTGAATCATGCCGATCGCTGCATGATATTATCCGTTTTGCCCATGAACAGGCGGTCAGGACCATGTTTTCCCTCGGGGACCATGTGAGCAACAGATCCCGTAACCGGAAAAAATTGCTTTCAGAGCTGCCCTTTGCTATCTTTGTCGTCGATGTAGGTGGTGGCCTGACACCCTCAGCCGCTAGGGCTGAGAGCATCAGGGTGGACCAGATCTGTTCAACACCTTTTCTGGCCCTGTGGACAGGACTTACCCATCCGTCTGTGCCATGGCAGGAAAGGACGCATTTTGACTGGAAACGCTTTGGGGAAATGACCATGGCCGACGGGATAGTCCGCAGCGAGGCACCCGAATTTGCCAGCTATGCAGTGCTTGGGGCCGATTACGTCAATCTGAACATGCGTTTTGGCTATCATTTTACCCTAGTCGACACTATCTGCGGTGAGGACAGCGCCACCAACTATTGCCAGTTCCGTTTTGCCGGGGGCGGGGCTGATTTTACAGGCCGTCTGCTGCGTCTTGATTTTATCCGCACCCTGCTCAAAGATGCAGGGTTTCAGGTTGAGACCCGGGGCGATCTGCTGGACGCCAGGATTTCTGCTCTTTCAGCCCCGGAGCTGCAGGCTCATCTCGTAACCCTGGGCCGATTGCTCGGCACCACTAAACTTATGGATATGACCCTCCATGACAAGCAGGATGTACGACACTCTCTGCAGGACTTCCTGGCCGGAACCACTAAATAAAAAATGAAATCATGTCCTATACCCTAACCTGGATCACCAGCCAACTGGCTGTCGGCTCGGCCCCCATGTCCTACGAGGATCTTGATGTCATCAAAGGCCAGGGCATTGACGCCATTGTCAACCTGTGCGGCGAGTTCTGTGACCTGTACCAGATTGAGGAACAGTCAGGTTTTGAGGTCTATTATCTGCCGATACCGGATGAATGCGCCCCGGATATGGAATTGATGGAAGAGGCGCTGCAATGGCTGGATGAAGCCCTTTACCTGAAGAAGAAAATCCTGGTTCACTGCCGGCATGGCCTCGGCCGCACCGGCACCTTTGTCTCCGCCTATCTGCTGAGACGGGGACTGGGGCTGAAGCTCACCGAAAAACGATTGAAACCGGCCCGGGTAACTCCCGGCAACTACAGCCAGTGGCAACTGTTGCGCAAGTATGGTAAAAAACAGGGGCAATTGAGTGCGCGCCCCCCGAGTATTGAAGACAAAGAAACCGTTGACCTGCGGCCCTTTCTGCGGGAATATGCAGCAATTCTGCAGGAGGCAGAAGCCCTGGCCTTGGCCGCAGGGATTGGATCCTCGGAACTGGATACGGATACCTGCTGTCATGCCTATTTTGAGATGGAACTGATCGAGGCCGTGAATATCAGTCATACCCTGAATCGGCAGTTAAACCGGGAACAACGCCTTGCCGCCATGGGACGGGCGGGGGAGACTTCCTGTCTGATAAAAAAAGTGCAGCAGACAGAAGGCGGCAGTGCAGAAAAAGCTGCCGGCCGGATTGCTGCCACCCAAACCCTTTCCTGCCCGCTCCTGGTGAATCGGGCCTGCCTCCTCCACACCAATCGCCCACTCCGCTGCCGTTCTGGTCTGGATCTTACGGCGCAGAACAGGCTGCAAGAAGCAATACAGAGCAGCTCTCGCAATGTTTTTCTCGCCCTGACCGGTGAATTTCCTCCAGCCACCGGCCTGCGATTCTCAAATTTTGATACGGTTTCCGGTCGTTTTGTGCAACAATATTTTCAAGCCATGATCAAGGATACCCAAGAATAAGAAAGATAAGGAACCCTTATGCAGCAGGAACAAAAATCAAAGCGTTTACTGATTGTAGACGATGAACAGGATCTCCTTGACCTGCTCAAAAAAGTCCTGTCAAAAAAATGCGGCTGTGAAGTCGCCCTGGCGGCATCCAGCCTGAAGGCCGTGGAACTGGTCAGGAGCTGGGAGCCGGACGTGGTGCTCACCGATATTATCATGCCCGACATGGATGGCCTGCAGCTCCTGCAGTCTATCACTACCATTGATCCCACCATCAGCACCATCATCATGACCGGTTATGGAACCATTGAGATAGCCGTTCAGGCCCTGAAAAACGGAGCCTATGATTTTTTCGAGAAACCTTTTGATAACGACAAGATCAGCCGGGTGGTCAGGCGCGCCCTGGAGCGGACTTACCTGCTGCGGGAGAACCTGCGACTCCAGCAGCGCCTGACCGACAAGAGCGAGATGACCGGATTTGTGGGGCATTCACCGCCATTACGAAGGGCCTATGATCTCCTGTCACGTCTGGGACAAAGCGACGCCACCGTGCTTATTCGCGGGGAATCAGGTACCGGCAAGGAAGTGGCCGCCCGCGCCATCCATACCATGAGTAAACGGGCAGGAAAAAAAATGATCACGGTCAACTGTCCCGCCCTGCCTGAACATATTCTGGAGAGTGAGCTGTTTGGCTATTGCAAGGGGGCCTTTACCGGCGCCGATCATGACAAGACCGGCCTGTTTCTTGAGGCGGATGGCTCCACCATCTTCCTTGATGAAATTGCCGATATCCCATTGGGACTCCAGACAAAACTGTTGCGGGTCCTGCAGGAGAAAGAGATCCAGCCCCTGGGACAGACCAAGACCATCAAGGTCGATGTCCGGATTCTTGCCGCCACTAATCAGAACCTTGAGGCCAAGATGGCCAAGGGAGAATTTCGGGAAGATCTTTTCTACCGTCTGAATGTGATGACTGTCACCCTGCCCACCCTGGCGGAGATCAAGGATGATATTCCCCTGCTGGCCCAGCATTTTCTGGCCTTGTACTCCCGGGAATATGATCGTGAAGGGATGGAGTTCACCCCCGAGGCCCTGCAATGTCTGATACGCAGGCAGTGGAAGGGAAATGTCCGGCAATTGCAGAATATCATCAACCGGGCGGTACTCCTCTCTGACAGCCGCAAGATCACCCCACATGAGCTGACCAGCTTTGAGGATAACGGCAAGACCGGAGAGACACACGGTCAGGTTCCCGCCTGTGTATACCAGCTTCCATATCGACAGGCCAAGGAAGAGGTGATCGGTCCCTTCACCAGCGCCTATCTGCGTCATTGCCTGGCGGATTCCAAGGGCAATGTCTCAGCCGCAGCCAAGGCCAGCGGCATGGAACGCCAGGCCTTTCAACGTCTGATGCGCCGGTATCACATCGATGCCGACATCTTTAGAACAGCCTGAATGAGTGGGTAGCCAACATTTCAGTCCACCTGCCGCACCAATGAGGCTTTCCGCACGGCACCGCAATATTTTTCGCGGTCAAGTTGACCCGCTTGTCAGCCATTTATGTGACCTTTTCGCCATAACATAAAAAAAGGGCAACAAGCTGTAGGCCCATACCCCCTTCCAATTAAAATAGATTATTCTGCTGAACAATATTGGCAATAAATCAGTCAGATGCAGTACTCAACAAATCTTTGACAGAAAATTGAAGATTAGCAGCATGGTACCTAAACGCTTCATAAACAATTGACATTGTTTATGTCACAGTTTCGTTGGTTCCTTTTTGATCGAGAAGAGCGAGAGCTTCTAAAATTTTAGATGACAATCCATCATATTCGTAAGAAGTTTTCATAAAATTACCTTTCTAAGCTGGCAGACCATGATACTTGAACGGTGACAGCCTCACGACGGTCAAAGACAAGCTTTGATTTGAGTGGATTTTGAAAAATTGTATGGTATGGCTTTTCAACAAAATTACGAACAACAAACAGATAAAATCGATCCTCAAGAAATTGAGCTGTTTTGTATTCCTTGCTTGTAAGCATTATTGCGCCTGTCGGTGAAGCCATACCTTTGACCTCAACAGCAAGGAATGGGGTTTCGTCTTTGAGCATTTGATAATCAAAACCACAGCCCAATCTAGTTGTATTTACTAAGCTGAAATCCTGAAATTCAGGCAATTTGTTATAAACAGCCTCAAAATATTTTTCTGCGGCTTGGCCTGTAATCAGACGTTTTGCAAATGTATTGTCCTCTGAAGGACTAACATTTTCCTCAAGAATATCAACATCACCAGCAACAGATATTTCAGTTTTGAGTAATACGGAAAAGGCATCAATATCCAATTCACCGTATTCATCCATAATTTTTTTACAGTATTTGCGTATAGCTCGTTTATGCCAGCCTTGTCGAGGATTTGGAAAGTATGGATCGAATTCGTCGCGATAGTTTTTAAGGGAAGCTGGGTTTGAATTGAGACTTAAGGCAATGGCATTGAAAGCTTCTGAAAATCCGTCAAACCCTAATGCGCGTAGCCCTTTGATATCAAATTTTGACAAAAAAAGACCAGCTACAATCAACTTGTCTCTGGTTATTAAGCGGCGCATTTAGTAAAAACGCACTCAACAGATATGTCGTGATCTTGCCCTGCTTTTTGCATGGCATAACGAAATCCGCCTATACCGGCAAAAAGATCGATGAAACGGATAGTTGGCACATTATCTTTTTTTAATTTATTCATATTGTAAACTATAGCACATCGAGAAAAATGGTTCAATTCGACTTTCTCTCCCTATACATTTTTTAATACAACCAGATCAAGATGAGACAGTGACACCTGAATGTTTCACTGTCTCTTTTTTGTTGCAGTCTCTGGAGAGTGATTTACAGAAAATACCGCTTTTCACCATGACCAGCCCGACAGCGACTACCATCTAACATCCCTGTATCACAAAATATTTCTTATTTATTTCCCTGTTCCATCTTTCTGGCTCTCAATGTGCATAGTACAGTCATATCAAGCTGAGTTATCTCCATCAAACCGTTATCCACAAATAACTGTACTCTTGAAATGCCGTGAGCTAACTCAGAGAACCATAACGGCTCCTTAACTCAACACAGAGACATTTCTCTGGCTTTATGAATTCAATAAGAAAAGTCAACGCACTCGCCCTGTTCCTGCCCCTGGCCTTGCTTCTTGCCCCGGATCAGGCATGGGCATTACAATCGCATGGTGCCACAGAGAGCATTTATGTGCACCAACTGGCCCACCTCTTTTATTCGGCAGCCCTCGGCTATCTCTTCTGGGATGTGGGCCGGAACGCCTTCCCCGGCAAGGGCTGGCGCTATCTCCAAATCTTCTGCGTTCTCATGATTCTCTGGAATCTCGTGGCCTTTTCCGGGCACTGGCTGGGATTTCACATTGCCGATTCCGACATCATCCATCCATCAGGATACTTTTCGTCGCAAATCACGGGGCCATTATCCGCCATCAAACTCATCTATTTCAGCGCCACCCTGGACCACTTGCTCAGTGTCCCGGCCCTTTTTTTCCTCTTCCTCAGCCTGCGCTCCCTCTATCGCTCCTCAGACGAGGCGGAAAAGAAATGACCAGCCTTCCCCTGTCTCCAGCCATTGTCACCGATATGGTGGGATCGCTGTTCATCATTATTTTTTCGTTTCTTTCCCTGCGCTATGCCTGGCTTCTGACCAGAAAACAGCCGGAGAATTTTCTCTGGGGATTTCTCTTTTACTTTTGTATGACCCTTGCTGCCTTTGCCATCTCCCGGGCCATAGGACATTTGTTGAAACATATCCTGCTCTTTTCTGACAAGCAGGAATTGTGGCAGACTATCTCTCCCATTTCCGGAGGCACTAACACCCTGCTCATGATCTCGCTTGCAGCCGTCACCATCTATTACCATAAAGGCATTGAGGGCTACCAGGCCATTAACAAGAAGGCCAGGAGCCTGAAAGAGGCCTACGATCAACTGGAAGTCGCGGCCGACCAGCTTCAGGGGATGAACCTGCACCTGGAAGAGATGGTTGTCGAACGAACGAGTGAACTCTCGGCCTCGGAAAAGAAATTCCGTAATCTTTTTAACAACTCCAAGGATATGGTCTATTTCAGTGATTCAACAAACCAGCTTCTGACCATAAATGGCGCCGGTTTCGAGATGCTTGGCTATCCAGTCCAAGGCGCCCCGGCCCTGAATCTCTTCGATATCTTCAAAAATGAAACCGATCTGGATAGCTATTATGAAACCCTGCTCTCTCAGGGATTTGTGGAAGACCTGGAAGTGGAATTTGCCAGGGCCGACGGCACCGGTATCCATGTTCTCCTGTCCGCTACTGCTGTTTATGATGATAAAGGCCTGTTCATCGGTTGTGAAGGCATCGTCAAGGATCTGACCCGGATCAAGACCATGATGAAGCAACTGGCCGCCAGTGAAAAAATGGCCTCGGTGGGCCAGATGGCTGCGGGAGTGGCGCATGAAATCAATACCCCCCTTGGGGTCATTCTGGGATACTCACAGTTGATGATGGATGATTTTGCGCCGGAGAGTGAACAAGGGCAGAATCTGGCCATCATTGAACGGCAGACCAAGGCCTGTCGGAAAATCGTGGCGGATCTGCTCAAGTTTTCCCGGCAATCGGAAAACGCCCGCGAGGATATAGCCATCAATGAGATCCTGTTGGATGTGATTGCCGTGACCCAGCACTCCCTGAATATGGACCATATCAATGTGCGTCAGGATTTTGCCCAGGAGCTGCCCCTTATTGTCGGTGATACCGAGCGGTTACGCCAGGTCTTTGTCAATCTGGTCAACAATGCCCATCATGCCATGGAAAAACAGGGATCAGGGGATCTGACCATGATCACCCGTTATGATCCTGACACCCATACAGTGGTGGCCACCGTCCAGGATACCGGCCATGGCATCCCGGACAAGATCAAGGCCAGGATCTTTGATCCATTTTTTACCACAAAATCCGTAGGTAAGGGGACGGGCTTAGGACTCTCGGTTTCCTACGGGATCATTCAGGATCATGGTGGACAGATCGAAGTGGAAAGTCCGGTTATAAACAGGCAGTCTGGTGAGAAAATGCCGGGCGCGGCATTTCACGTCAAGATTCCGGTAATGCTGGTTGAGGCAGCGAGTGTACACGAATAATGTTTGTGTAAAAAAACAAGCAGTTGATGAACTTGCAAAAAGTCATCAAAGAGATGGCTAAGCGAAAAGGCCCAAAGACGAGGCATATCAGCCCCGAGGAATGCGGCGTACTGTTTTGGGCACGCCGCAGTGACGAAAGGCGCAGTGTAATGAAGTATTCGGACCTTTGCGCGATGCCATCAAGTTAGACAACTTATTGGAGGGTGAATCATGGCTGAGATATTAGCATTGGATGATGTACAGGATGCGACAGTGCTCATTGGCAAGATTTTGACCAAAAAGGGTCATAATGTGCACACTTTTACCGAAGAGGACGAGGCCATTGCCTATGCCCGTGCCAACAAGGTAGATCTGGCCATCCTTGACATCAAGCTGAAGAAGATGAGCGGCATCGAGGTGCTGGAACTGCTCAAAGCAGCAACCCCGGAGATGCGGGTCATCATGCTCACCGGTTATCCAACAGTGGAAACGGCCCGTGAGGCCATCAGTCTTGGGGCTGATGAATACTGCGTTAAGCCCATTGACCGAGATGAGCTGGAAGAAAAGGTGGAAAAGGTCTTAAAAGCAAAGGATAAAAAAAGCAGTATCAACGTTTAGGTGCCGTTACCAAGTAAGCAAGGGCTTTTTCTTGCTTACTTGGTTTACGGCACCTTATGCCGCCTCCGAGAAACAGCAATCTTTTCGGCTGTTTCTTGGGGTGGCGTCTTGCCGATAACAACTTACTACTTACACAACTCACGACTTCCCATTATAATCTGGAGGATACTTTCCCATGGACATTAAAACAATAAATCTGGCCCGGGCCAAATTGTATCACTTCCTCTCTACCATGTATCGAGACGAGTTGCCCCTGCATCTGATAGAACAGATGCAGGGCCGTGAGTTTTTAGATCGTATCGATGCACTGCAAGAGGTATGCACCATCCAGGATTTCTGCTCCGGTCTGACCAAGATGACATCAGGGTTACAGTCAGGAACCGCGAAAGACGTCTTCAGTGAACTGCGTTACGAATATGCCGCCCTTTTCTTGAACGCCGGCAACAATCCGGCCTTTCCCTATGAATCCTGTTATGTCACCCGGGAACCGCTGGTCATGCAAGAACCGGTGGTCGCCATCCGTGCCGCCCTGAACAAGGCTGGAGTCCATAAAAATCCCGATTATTTTGATCTCGATGACCATATCGCCGTCGAACTCGAATTCATGCGCTATCTGGCTGAACGCACGGCGTACAACGATGCGGATCAGGAGCAACAGTTCACCTTTCTGCGCAACCACCTCATGGGCTGGACCGTGGAGTTCTGCGCCGTGCTGGCCAGCGCTGCCAGAAGTAACTTCTATCGCGGCCTCTCCGAGCTGACCATGAGTTATCTCTTTAACGAACGGATGTTCTCGTTCTCCATGCTTTCAGAACAGGCCACCAGTCAGCCCTATATCACTATCCTCGAAAAGATGGCGGCGGCAATCGCCACCCTCGATCTGGGAAAGGAGTACACTACCATAGCCGTTGGGGCTGAGGCCCCGGAGAAGATGCGCAGCGTCAACTCCCATTGTTACATCTGCCTCGGGCTCTGCGGTCAGGAGGTCAAGGTTAAGGACAATATCATCACCGGCTGCAAGGGTCTGGCCGGAGACCCCAAAGGCGGCGGCAGGCTCTGTATCAAAGGGGCCAACGCCCACAACAACACCTACAGTGCCTATCGACTCAAGACCCCGCTGATCAAGGAGAACGGCCGCTTCCGCAAGGCAAGCTGGGACGAAGCCATGGAGCGGATGGTGCAGGGCCTGAAAAAGATCGATCCGGTTCAGGTCGGTTTCCATCAGGGCAACGACTTCAACATGTGGTGCCATGACGCCGTGATGGCCGCCTACGGCACCCCCAACAAGGTCAGCCATCGCCAGATGTGCGACAATCCGGCCCGTATGACCAACGAGAAGAACTTCAGCGAAAAACGGCCTTGGATTGACTATGCCAATTCCCAGTTCATCCTCCTCTTTGGCATTAATGAGCTGGCCACCTCAGCCGGACAGCGCAAGGTCACCGTGCTCAAACAGGCGGTCAAAAACGGGGCCAAGCTGGTGGTGGTTGATCCCCGTCGCTGCGAGACTGCAGGTATCGCCACCGAGTGGATCGCCATCAAACCGGGCACGGACGGGGCCATGGCTATGGGCATGTGCCACACAATAGTCAAAGAGAAACTGTACAATAAGGAGTTTGTCGAAAAGTGGACCTATGGCTTTGACGCCTTTCAGAAACGTCTGCTGGGCGAGGAAGATGGCATTGAACGGACTCCCGAATGGGCGGCTTCAATCTGCGGGGTCTCAGCCGAGACCATCAGACGGCTGGCCCATGAATTTGCCGCCGCTGCCCCAGCGTCCGGCGCCAACTCCTGGACCGGGGTTTCCCAGGGTGCCAACACCCTGCATGCCGTTCAGGCCCTGATCGCCCTGAATGGACTGATGGGCTGTTTTGACGCCCCCGGCGGCCCGGCGCTGGTCAGCAAGTTCAAACTGGCCTCACCCTGGGGCGACGATCAACCCAAGCCCCCGAATAATGCGGCCAAGTTCAAATTAGACAAAGGCCATCTCTGGAGCGGCTGGATCCCCGGTTATTTTGAACAGGATGTGGACGCGGGCAAGCTCAAGGCCATGCTCTGCTATTTTGGCAATCCGGTCATGTCCTGCGGCAATGAACCGTCCATCAGGCGCGCCATTGAAAAGCTGGAATTTTCCTGTTCCATTGACTGCTTCATGTCCAACACCACCGAACTCTGTGACGTGGTGCTGCCGGACTGCACCTATCTGGAACAGAGCCGGGTGGTCTCCGACTGGATGTATGAGGCGTTCCTCTCCCTGGGGCAGAAAGCCATCAACCCCATGTACCAGTCCCGATCCATTGTCTCCATCTTCTCGGAACTGGCCAGGCGCCTTGGCTTTGGTGAATATTTCCCCTGGAAGAGCGAAGAGGAGTACATGGAAAACCAGATGCGCAACCAGGCGATCACCCTGGAAGAACTGCGCAAGACTGGCTATTACATCACCAATGAACAGGAGTTTTACAAGTACAAGAGCTGGGGCTCCATGAATCCGCCCGCCGGATATGGCGCTTCCGGCAGCACCAAGACCGGCAAGTACAATTTCATGAACCCCCTGGCCGAAGAAAACGGGGTGGACGGCCTGCCCGACTACAAAGATCCATGGGCGGACTGGCCGGAACTCCAGCCGGATGAGGAATTTCCCATGATCACCGGCTATTTCCGGGTGCTCGAGCATGAGCATACCAGCACCTTCTGGAATGTGGCCCTGATGAAACAGTGCGGCACCAACCCAGTCTGGATCAACTTTGTCGATGCCAAAAACTTCGGTATTGCCACCGGCGATGAGGTGGTGATTGCCTCACCCTGGGGCGAGGTCAAGGCCAAGGCCTTTGTAACCTGGGATATCCTCCAGGGGGTTCTGGGTGCCGCCGGAGGTTTTGGTCATAAATACGGACTGGAAGGCGACCCCAAATATCCGCAGTTCAAGGGATTCAACACCAATGTCCTGATGCCGCCCAATGTGGCGTGCAAATGGACAGGAACGCCGCCATTGAAGTATATCAAAACAAATATCAGAAAAGCCTAAAGGGAAAAGGCTGAAGGCTGAAGTTTTCTTCTTTCTTCTTCCATCTTCAGCCTTCAGCCTCTCAAATGGAACCAATCAACGAACTGAAATTTCTCAATGTTTTCCAAAAGGTGACCAAGCTGATCAGCATGGTGCTCGATCACCAGCAGGTGATGGATACCATTGTCAGAGAACTGCCCGGCCTGCTGGATATTGACGCGGCCACTATCCGCCTGCTGGACCACTCGACCAACACCTTTATCATGGGCGCGGCCCATGGCCTGTCCATGGAATATCTCTCGCGCAGCCATATTGATACCGACGAGACTATGGCCATGATCAATTCAGGATATCCGGTGGCCAAAACCGATGTGGACCAGGACACCCATTTCAGTGAACACGGCCTGATCAGCCAGGAGGGCATCAAGAGTGTGCTCACCCTGCCCATCCTTTTTCAGGATTCGGTCATCGGCATCCTGCGCCTTTTAACTAAACGCAACCGGATCTTCACTTCGGAAGAGATCTCTTTTTCCATGGCCCTGGCCGAGCAGGTGGGCATTGCTATCTCCAATGGCCGGATGTTCAAAGAGATGGAAAATCAGATTGACTTCATGCAAGAGGTGCAGAACATCTCGGCCCTGGTCAACTCCACCCTGGATCTTGATTCAGTCTTGCAGACCATTGTCGAACGGCTACCCCGCAGTATGGGGTGCAAGGCCTGCACTATCCGCCTGTTGCGACCAGAGACCAATCATCTGGAACTGGTGGCCGCCCATGGGATCTCCGAGAAATATCAACACCGTGGAGAGGTGGAAGGAGAAAGAAATATCGCCGTTGCCCTCACCGGCGAACCGGTCGCCATTTATGATGTAAGCCGCGATGAACGGGTACTCTACAAGAATGATATGAAAAAGGAAGGGATAAAATCCCTGCTGGCCGTTCCTCTCAAGGTCAAAGGCGAGGTCATCGGCATCATACGCATCCTTTCGGATATCCACCATTATTTTACCGGCAGTGAGATCAACTTTGCAGTCACTATCGCCGAAATCGGCGGCACCGCCATCCAGAACGCCAGAACGTATCAGAAGATAACCCTGCTCTTCAATCAGGTGGAAGAGAGTGAACGGTTTGTCGCCAACATCCTCAACTGCATCCGCCCGCAACTCCTGGTAGTAGACCGGAATCGTCATCTGGTGCTGGCCAATCGGGTCTTTCTTGACGCCATGGGCAAGGGGGAACAGGAGCTTCTCGGCGCTGACTATCACACCCTGTGGCAGGGCCATGATTGCCCGGCTGAGAGCTGCCCGGTGGAACAAGTGCTGGCAACGGGTCAAACCGCAAGCCATGAGCATCAACTGGTCAAAGCTGATGGCCCGCACTGGGTTGAACGAACGGCCTCGCCCATGCTGGGAGAGAATGGAGAAGTTGAATTTGTGATCGAGGTTATCCGCGACATCACCGCCAAACGGCAGCTGGAGCAGGAACATCTGGAGCGGGTCAAGCTGCAGGGGGTCGTGGAATTGGCCGGCACGGTCGCCCATGAGATCAATTCACCCCTCTTCGCCGCCCTCGGCACGGCCCAGTTGCTTGAAGATGAGCTGGAATCTGCGGAACTGGTAACCGACGTTCAGACCATTATCAGAAATCTTAAAAATATTGGCGAGTTGACCAGGAAGATGACAACCATGACCGGCTTTGAGAGCCGCGACTACGTGGGGGCAACAAAAATCGTTGAGTTGAGGTAAGATTAATTGATTTTCTGAAATAGACTGGAGTTTAGAGTTTCATAATGATTCCCATCGTCACAATGGGGGGCGGGCAATTTCCCGCTACATTGTTCTCTGATATAGGATATGTCTGATATCCTGAGGCAAATTGCTTGTCTGGCGGCAACTCGGGCTCAATTG
>JAPLJF010000023.1 GCA_026388715.1 Deltaproteobacteria bacterium | reverse complement strand
TCGTTTTACTGCCCTATCACTTCTCTACTTATCTCCGGATGGTGCACATCAAATGTGACGCACCCGGCGACCGCGGCAAACTACTCAATCAACTGGATCATGTCAATGGAAAAAACAAGGTAACTGCAAAACATGTTCGTCCGCATCCCCAATCTTGCTTTATGGTCAAAGCTGCCCGGCCGGGGAAAGTACCTGTCGGCACGCTTTAGGGGACTGGAACTTTCGGGGTTGATTTTCCAACAGCCTTTGGTTCTTCACCTCCAACACGACCAGTTTGCTGAATAAGATTAGGATCAATGGCATTCATTTCTTTTTCCACTCTTTTAATATTACCACGAACCTTCTCTGTGATTTCCACCTCTGGATATTTAACCAGAATATCCAGTAGACATTTACGTGATTCAATTAATAATTTCTTCCTACTTTCCACATCAGGGGCCTTGGTGAAACGAATAAAAAAATCTGCCGCCTTGCGCCGTTCAGCTTCAGCCGCAAGCAATGACGCCTCGGCAATCTTCTTGTCAGCCTTTGCTGCATACTCAGTTTCAAGCATGGGGGTAAATATCTCAATAGCCTTATCATACTGCGCCTCTTCCATTAAGCGTATGCCCTCTTTCCACCGACGTTCCAGCTCATGTGTCTTCTCGAGTTTAACTGCTTCACTCTCAACCTTCTTTGTAGTCGTTGGCTCACCTGAATTTGGGGAAATCTGTGGTTGTATCGCTGGTGAGGAAACAATAACTTCAGGAGTTGTCTCACGTTTAACTAATACGTCCTGATCAGGTTTTTTTGCAGCAGGCTTATCCGTCGTTATCAAGGTCTTATTGGACCACTTATCCGCCTGTTCACGAGCAGCAGTCCTGATAAGATCCACATTCGACGCGACTGGAGAATGTGGATAAGTCTGAAGAAACTTATCCGCTTGCCACACCACAGTATAACCATCCCTGGCAGGGCTAAAACCAAGATAATTTTTCAACAGATCAGAATAGTCCTTGAGCTCAGGCCCGCCCTGCTCACCCTGTGTCAGCATGGAGCGTTGCAATATTGCCCAATCCTCAATACTAACCATATTCTTATATTCTTTTGATATTTCGAGATATTGCGCCTCTGCATCCCGATAGTGACCCGAGGCAGTATACAGATCAGCCAAAATTTTCCGTACCGAAAGAAGATCCGCAGCTTGGCCATCAGGGCTCGCCATCTGATCAACCATCTGACGAAACACCTTTATAGCCTCCTCTTCCTGCTGCAACGCCATCAAGGCTTTTCCGTATAATATCTTGGTATTCATTGACACCTTGGCTGCTGTTGTCTCCGGCATCTGGTTCCAAGCCTGTACCAGTTCCTCAAATTTCCCATTCGCGGCATGTTGTGCAATCACAGCCTCAACAGAAGAGAGATTGCCCGGCTCTTCACTCTTTGTCAACCCCTTGGACTCTCCAGCCACAACCTGACCGCAGAATCCATCGACAAAGGCGATGTCGCTCTGCTGCAACTCATACACTTCTTGTGCGCTCAATGTTCCATTTATCGGCATCGACCCCTGGCGCAAGAGGATATCATGCAGTCGATTATAGCCGTTCAACACTTTTTGTAATTCCCGAAAACAATCTACCATTTTTTCAGATTCATCAGCCGGTATCCGCAAAACAGCAGCCTGACTATCTCGCTTTCTCCAACGATCTATCTTTTTATTATATTCAGAAATACGGCCAGTTACATACTCGACAGATGGCATAATCCGCTCCGCGTCAGCAACTGCCACGCCTGGTCGCTCAACAGGTTGAGTCGACAGACGAGGAAGGGCAGCCTCTTGAACAGGAACCGACCTACTTACACCGTTTTCACTCTCTGTTGCGTCTGAAGGTTGAGAGTGCTCGGATGCAACCGGGGCGGCAGAGCTTATCTTCCTTTTTTGCTCATAAAAACACCCGCTCATTATCATTGAACAACAAACAACCAGCAATACAGATTTTACTTTAATCATAATATATCTATTTGTTTTTTTTATAAAAAATAACAATCAAGAGAAAAACCGCAACCATTCTCCAAATGAACCTGTTCTCAATATACGCAGATTGTTCTTTTTCTGCAATCTCTCCGAAATCACCCTGCAATATCAAACAAATATCCTTGCCTATTAATGTAAGGCCACCACTATCACAAATCAGCACTGGCAGAAGGCTCATTAGCCTTCCAATAAGGAAGGTACTGCCTCGCCGGCACAAATACTCCGGCATTATCCAGTTCACCAAAGGTCATAATCGAGGGGATCAAGCGATTTTTCACGTCCACTTCGCTGACATGGGACGGCAATATTCCCCCAAGGTCGGCTTTAACCGCCAGATTCAACTGACCTAACGGCGGTCGCTGCAAGATAAGACCAGAAAAAGAAATTTCAACGGGATCAAGCTGTTGCGCATAGCCTTTTTCCTTTAACAATACACGAACCAATTCAGTCCACGTGGGCAGCGCACCCTCCGAGCCAGTAATTTTAGTTGAAGAACGTCGCATATCTTCATTGTCATCAAAACCCACATACACCCCAACCGCATACCCACCCTTAGCCACCAACCCTCCTCCCTGAGCTGCTAACCCTGGCAGATAACCGAAAAATGAAGCATTGGTATAATTGTTGGCTGTCCCTGTTTTTCCCAAAAGTGGAATCGCCAGGTCAAAGCCAGCAAATTTTTTACTGGCTTCTTCGTCTATTTCTGCCAACCGAACATTTTTATCAGCATAACGCCCTGTTCCAAATTTTACAATATTCTCCAGGATATGACCAACAACAAGTGATGTCTCAGGAGCCACAAGCCTGGTGCGCTTACGCTTAGGCTGATAAAGGACCTCGCCATCTATAGATTCAATCCGATCAATAATGGCGAGCAAATCACGGGAATCTTCCTCCTGCCCCTCACTCAAGACCACCTCTCCAGTCACAATCCCCTCATACATCCGCACAAACTCAAGCAGAGTCACCACATTAGAGCCAAGAGGAAAGGAGAGGACAGGATCAAGTTGACTTTTAACACCAAGTTCTTTAGTAAATTTAATAAGATATTGAAGCCCAACTAATATTCTAAAATCTTTTACCGAGGACAAGACATCTAAGTTATATAACGGCAAAGCAGTTAATCTCTTGAATTCAATATCAACTTGTTGGCGAACCATAGTTATAGTCGCAGAAGACAATAGGGAATCCAACAACACTTCAGACCAGAATTTTTCCCTCCCTGCGCCATCCTGTTGAAGCAAAGACTCTTGCAACTGCTTTACATCAACCACCTGCAGCGCTCCGGTTTGTCCCCTTTTAGTAAACACGTAGCGTTCATGCAATGAATCATAATAAAGCGACGCCCTTCCTTGACTTCCTCGAGCAGTAAACAAATCTGCAGAAGTCCATGGGTCTTCCATCTCACGGCGATAAGAAAACATTTCCTGCTGTAAGGCAACAAGATCAAGATAGCTCTGACCTGCCAGAAGAGACTTCCGTAAATAAATTTCCTGCCTTTCCGGCTCCGTCATACCCTTATCCTGTAACAGTGCATCAATATTGGGCAAGGAACCTGCAGTTGCCACCCCATAATGCAGATTTTTCATGACCGCATATTCCGAAAGACGATTTTCAAAAATAAAATCCGTTTCCAGATTGGCGACAGCCTGATCAAAAGCCGCCTTTTCAAGTACGGCCCGGTTAATGACAATACCGTGTCGATCCCTGATTTTGGCCACATAAGCCTCGTATGATTCTGTCTCCCCGGAGAGATTTTTGGGAGACAAACCAACATGGGCTGCAACATCTTGAAACTGCTTCATACTCAAATGGTCACAAAGGTGATAGAGTAACCAAACAGAGGCCAGATTTTCCGAATGCACACCGGCCCAACTCATCGAAACCTTGCTGTTTTCACTTTTGTGATCAGGTCTGGGAAAATAAGGCTGTCCCTGATAAACAAAAACATCTCTCTTGTTGCTTAACAGGTCCGTGGCATTCCAGCCAAGTTGCAGGGCTGCGGTATAGACAAAAGGTTTAAAGGCGGATCCCATGGTGCGTTTGGCATAAATTGCCCGATTAAAAAATCTATTCTCCACGCCACCAGCCATAGCCTTGATCATACCCTCTTGAAGAATCAAGGCCCCACCCTGAATTTTTGGAAATCTTTCTAACTCAAGCGCTACGGCACCATCAGAAGCAATATCTTGAACACTGACCCATGCGCGATCCCCTTCCCGTAGTTCAGACAACAGCAAGGGCAGATCTTTTACACCGGCGTCACTCCAACGACCTTGTTTCCATTTCATCTGAGCAGTAAGCAACCCCATGAGCCCTTGCTCCTGAATCACCCCTGTCCCTAAATTTCTCCCTAGATCTACCTGAACACGTACTGAAGTTTTACCTTTCTCGGTAGTTTTTGTAATCCCTGTAATAGTACCAAAAAGAAAGGCATGTTTTTTTAACAACATGTCCCCTGCATAATCAGTTCCCTGCAATTCTTTCTGCACTTCGCCCCGAACATATCCACGCAAGCGCACATCCAAACGAGAAAGCTCCTGACGAAGCGAGTAGAGGGTCTGCTTCTGCAACTCATCATCAACGGTAGTGATAACCCGCGATCCTGAGGTGGCAAGGTTATCTATTCCTTGGGCCCTTAACGCTTCTATAACATCTGGAGTAGAGACGGCATCGGTCACCATGTCCATTACATAATCCTGAGCGTACCCGATTGTTCCTCGATGAAATACAAGTGCACTGCTGGTCGCTTCATGAAATTGCGAATCGGTAATTTTCCCTGCTTCATGCATCTTTTCAAGGACATAGCGAACCCGGACATTAGCTTTATTTTGGGCTACCACTGCCGCTTCATCAGTTTTTTTAATAAACGGGTTGTAATAGTTCGGTTTCTTCACACTCCCCGCAATAAAGGCACTCTCAAGCAGTGACAACTTCTCCACCGGTTTATTAAAATAATAGCGTGCCGCCACCCCGAGGCCATGCCCATTACCACTCACATAAAATTGATTCGCATAAAACTCAAAGATTTTTTCTTTTGGATAATAATATTCTAACCGGAGAGCAAAAAGCAGTTCCTTGATTTTAGCCTGATACGATCGCCCACTCCGATTAAAAAGATTTTTTGCTGTCTGCTGGGTCAAAGTGCTTCCACCCTGCACCACCCGACCCATCTGATAATTTTTAAGAGCTGCTCTCATAATTCCCAACGGATCAAAGCCATAGTGGGAAAAAAAATTATTATCTTCAGAGGCCACCAAGGCATTCACAAAATCCTTAGGAATCTGTTCATACGTCACATATTGCCGATGGGCCTGATCAAAAAAAGCACCCAGTCTCGTTTTGCCATCACTATAAAAAACAGGAGTTTCCTTCCCCAAAATACGCTGGATATTAGCGGGATCGATCTCATTCCCTGGATGCAAGACCACAAACCAATAGAATGCCCAGCCAACCCCTGACGCACCAAGAATGATAAAAAAAGATGATAAATAAAATATTTTTTTAAACATAATAAATAAAGACAATTAACCTTGCTATTTTTTTAATATTTTCATTAACTTATTTCATGGACGCCATAAAAGAAAAAAATAGAGCTTCATATAATTTTTCCTTTGTTATCTTATTTTTTATTGCAATTCAAAAGCACTTAGAGTTTAAATAAACAACTTTAACTTGGGTGCGAATGTACTGTGTTACTTCTTAGAGTACAATAATGTTTTATTATTCATCCGTTTTTTACGCGCGCCCAACACACCTGAAAAAGCCCTACTACCTCATAGAATTCCTTATGACTCAGATCTTTATACGATGCTTGAGCATATGTGCCTTGCTCTTACCTACCTTGTTTTTTTCTGCCTGTGCTGATGGACAACATTCTTCTGATCTGCGCCTCTCTGAGAACCAAGAACTCGTGAGTTCCGCTCCAGCCGATGCTGAAGACCCCGAAGCAGACCTTACCACAGAACTGGAAGCGCTTCGTCGCGCCGGTTCCTGGACACCATCCAGCACGACTTCTCAAAATCAAAATGTGCAACCCGATACAACCTGCTCCGATTTTCCGATTACCATCAATAATCAGGTACAGGTCTATCTTGACCTATTCCAGAACCAACAAAGAAAAAGTTTTGCAATTTGGCTGAGTCGTTCGGGTAAATACCTGCCCTTGATGCAAAAAGAGCTCAAAGAAGCAGGACTTCCTGAGGATTTAGCTTACTTGGCAATGATTGAGAGCGGGTTTAATCAAAAGGCTTATTCTAAAGCTGACGCTTCAGGACTCTGGCAATTCATTCCGGGAACTGGTTCCCAATATAATCTAAAAACAAACAAATATCTTGACGAACGACGCGATGCGGAAAAGTCCACTAAAGCGGCAGTCAGTTTTCTTTCCAATCTTTATGACGAGTTTGGTGACTGGCATCTTGCGGTGGCCGCATATAATGCAGGACCCGCGAAGATCAGTAAAGGCATGGAACGTTACAACACAAAAGATTTTTGGTCGCTGGCTCAATATGACTATCTGGCCATGGAAACCAAGCGGTATGTCCCCAAACTTATTGCCTCAATCATCATTGCCAAAAATCCTGAAAAATATGGTTTTACTGACATCCAACCTGAAAGCCCTTACGCATATGAAACCCTTGAAGTTGGACCGGGTCTTACCCTGGATGCTGTTGCCCTCATCAGCAACTGTGACCGAAAAACCATTGACCTTCTCAACCAGGAATTATCTACAGACAAAACCCCGCTCAATCAAAGCTCCTACCACATTAAAATTCCCGTTGGCTCTCAAAAGATAGCGAGTGAAAATCTGCCCAGACTCCAGCGCATCGCCACCACTGACTACAAAAGCCATACTATTACTAAAGGTGAATCTCTTTCAGAAGTATGCAAACGTTACGATGTCAACAAAACAACTCTGCTCAAAGTCAATAATTTGCGGAACCAGAAGCTTGCGTCCGGCCAACGATTACGCATTCCTTATCAAACCATTCGTTACCACCTTCTGCCGGAAGGGAGCAACAAGGCCATTGCCGCTGCCACCCAAGACAATCTTATCCTGCACCGGATCCAAAAGGGTGAATCTATTTCACAAATATCTCACAAATACAAGGTGCCAGCTGAGCTGATCATCTCCTGGAACGACCTGCCCCGTAACCCCAAACTACACATCGGACAACAACTCTCACTCTATATTGATCAGAAAAATAAAGCTTCCCAGCCTGTAAAAACAACCACTATTGCCTCCAACTCCCAAAAAGATGATAAGGTTATCATTCTGGCTACACAAATAAAAAAATTCCCAAAAACGGTTACCAACACTATGGTAACTGCCAGCAATACAGAAACACCGGAAAAACTACAGAACAGTTGGTATAAGGTGCAAGACGGTGACACCATCTGGACCATCGCCAAAGAACTCAAGCTATCACCTCTTCAAATAAAACAGTGGAATAATCTTCAATCCAACACGATCCATCCAGGAAAACGTCTCAAGATCAAAGATGTTTGACCAAAATATTGGATAGACTGTGAAAAGAATCAGAACTATCTCGCTCAGCCTTTTTTACACTTTTATTGATTTACTCAGCAATCCTGCATGTATCTTCAATAACAAGTAATATTTTTTCGGTATTTTACCCGCCTCCTCTTTACAATCCAGCGGTTCATGGCCATTTTAATTAAGAAAGATGTGATGGAAATTTTGCTGTTAGCTTGAAAGAGAGAATCTGCCACATCCTGATTTCTACCGACATCACTTTTTTTCTATTCCATCAACTCTTAATTTCAGGCCTCTCTTGCTTATATCACAACAACACTTTCCATCCAAAGAATACCCGGAAGATGTCCATTTTATCCAATACCACAATCGGACTATCCTGCTGGTGGGTACAGCCCATATCTCTCAGGAATCGGTTGATCTGGTCCGAAAGGTTATTCAGCAGGAGCAACCTGACGGGGTGTGTATCGAACTTGACGAAAAACGCTACCTTGCCCTCACCGAAAAAAAACGCTGGCAAGCACTTGATCTGAAACAGATCATCAAGGACAAACAACTCTCAACCTTGATGGTCAATCTCCTGATGGCATCCTATCAAAAAAAACTGGGTGAGCAATTAGGCGTGAAACCAGGCGCAGAATTACTTGCAGCCGCACAATCCGCCAAAGAACAGAATATCCCCATCACTTTATGTGACCGCGATGTTCGCATTACCCTGCGTCGGGCCTGGAAATCAACGTCTTTATTTAAAAAAGGTTATCTATTAATCACTCTCTTCGCCAGCCTCTTTGATGATACGAAGATCAGTGAAGAAAGACTGGCCGAGCTCAAACAAAAAGATGTCCTTTCAGAGCTGATGGGGGAAATGGGCGAGATTCTGCCCAATGTCAAGAAGGTGCTTATTGACGAACGAGATATCTACTTATCTGAAAAGATAAAGGCAACAACGGGAAAACGCCTTGTCGCCGTGGTAGGAGCAGGCCATGTGGCAGGGATTCAGAAACAGTTTGCTGTTGATAACAGTGAGATGCTTGCCGAGATCACTACCATTCCCCCTATTGCAAAAGGTTGGAAGATCGCGGGCTGGTCTTTTCCCCTTCTTATTATTGGCTCTATTGTTGCTATTGGCCTGCAAAAAGGAAAAGCAGATGCCGGGGCCAGCCTCCTCTACTGGATACTGGCGCACAGTATTCCAGCTGCCATTGGCGGCATGATAGCCCTGGCCCATCCTCTTACCATTTTAGGCGCTCTTGTCGCCGCCCCAATCACCAGCCTGACACCAGTGATAAGAACAAGCTATGTGGCCGCCTTTATTCAGATTATGATGGCCCCTCCCCTGGTCAAGGAATTTGAAACAGTGGGAGGTGATATGGGTACCGTATCCGGATGGTGGAAAAACAAACTGCTCCGGGTCTTTCTCGTCTTTATACTGACAGGTTTGGGATCTTCTGTGGGAACCTATATTGCTGGTTATAAAATTATCAAAAATCTGATCTCCTAATTCATTTATTAAAGGATAACAAAAACATGACTGACCCAGATGACAAGAGTGCCGTTACATTAACCGGAAAACAAAAAAAAATCCTCAAAGGACTTGGCCATCACCTTGACCCTTTGATCTCTATAGGCAAGGAAGGCTTAACGGAAAATGTAATCAAGGCGACCAAGCAGGAGCTGTTAACCAGGGAACTGATCAAAGTCAAAATCGCCAACAGCAGTAGTCTCAACAAACAAGAGGCCGCAGACTTATTACCCGGGGCTACTGAAAGCACACTCGTGCAGCTCATCGGCAAAACCCTGCTCATCTATAAAGAAAATCCAAGGATAGATAAAGAACATCGAATCACTCTGCCTCACTGAACCTATCTGGCTTATTTCGTTTTCTTCACTTCAAAGGCATAAGCTCGGTTGCCAAGGCCTGCGACGCAACCCTGAGTTGAAGCAAGTTATCTCCAACAACACTCCTGGCAGCCTTCATGGCCAGATCAGGATGGTTATTGGTTGTACTGAGATGGGCCAGAATCACATATTGTAATTGATCATGAAGCAGAGATTGTAAAAAACAGGCCGCATCCTCATTGGCCAGATGACCATGATCGGAACGGACACGCTGTTGCAAGGCATGTGAGTAAGGGCCGTCCTTCAACATCTGGAGATCATGGTTAAATTCCAGAACCAGGCCATTACATCCCATAAGCCTCTGTCTCAAAAGGTGTGACACCTTGCCAGTATCGGTACAATAGGCAAGGCTAACCTTACCATTACCAATAATGAAACCTACCGGATCCGCCGCATCGTGTGAAACAGCGAAGGTACGAACCTGAAGCCCCTGCAGCTGAATGGTGTCGCCGGTTGCAAACTCAGAATAACTGGAAAGCCTGCCCAAGATATTCTCTCCGCCTTTGAACGTGCCATAATTGCTATAAACAGGAATCTGGTAACGCCTGGAAATGACCCCGACCCCATGGATATGGTCATGATGCTCATGGGTAACAAACACGGCATCCAGGTCTTCAACCCTGCGGCCGAGAGACTGAAGCCTGGCGGCAATTTCTTTTCCGGAAAAACCAGCATCAATAAGGATCGCTGTTGTCCCCGACTCGACATAGACACTATTCCCCTTGCTACCGCTGCCAAGCACTGAGAAATACATAGCCTATTTCCCTGTATGACCAAAACCGCCATCACCACGGCTGGTATTATCGAGTCTGGCCACAAGCTCAAATTGCGCCCGAACCACCGGCGCCAAAACAAGTTGGGCAATACGATCGCCACGACTTATGAGAAAAGGCTCTTTACCCAGATTAATCAAGCCAATACATACCTCGCCACGATAATCGGCATCAATGGTCCCTGGACTATTGATCACAGTCACCCCGTGTCTGATAGCCATCCCGCTGCGTGGCCGTACCTGCAACTCATATCCCTCAGGGATAGCGACAGAAAAGCCTGAGGGGAAAAGACCAATCTGGCCTGGATTCAAGACCACAGGCTCACCCACTGCGGCCGCCACATCCAGACCCGATGCCTGTGCCGAATGATAGCGTGGCAATTCAAGATCCCTGCTCTGCTCCGGATCTAGCCAACAGAATTGCACAATTATTTTCTTCATCCATTCACCTTTCCTCTGACAATAATTGTACATAAAAAAAGGCCGTCTCAAGAAGAGACGACCCATTTTGTAACTACATTACAGAATTAAGAAAGTTACATCAATGCCTTGCGACTCAGGCGAATACGGCCTCGATTGTCAACCTCCAAGACCTTGACCTCAAGCTCATCACCTTCTTTGACCACATCCGTCACTTTGTCAACACGTTTGATGTCAAGCTCTGAGATATGAACCAGGCCATCAGTGCCTGGCATAATTTCAACAAAGGCACCAAAATCCTTGATGCTCTTGACGATACCCTTATAGACCGCACCCACCTCAACTTCGGCAGTAATCTGTTTAACACGTTCAACAAGGGCGTTGGCCTGAGCAGCATTATTACAGAACATCTTCACCATACCTGAATCATCTACTTCGATTTTGGCATCGTATTCAGCAGAGAGTGCCTTGATGATCTTGCCACCAGAACCGATAATGTCACGAATTTTGTCGGGATTGATTTTATGAGTATAGTACTTTGGTGCGTATTCAGAGACATCTTTACGAGCCTGAGAAATTCCTTTCGCCATTTCACCAAGGATGTGCATCCGCCCTTCTTTGGCCTGGGCCAGGGCCCGTCCCATGATATCCCGATCCACTCCGCCAATCTTGATATCCATCTGCAGAGAGGTCACGCCATCATCCGTGCCAACAACCTTGAAATCCATATCACCAAGATGATCTTCGTCACCAAGAATATCCGAGAGAATAATAACCTTATCACCCTCTTTGATCAGTCCCATGGCAATCCCGGAAACTGGCTTTTTAATAGGTATTCCCGCATCCATCATCGCCATACTGCCGCCGCACACGGTGGCCATGGATGACGAACCGTTTGACTCCAAGACCTCGGAGACCACACGGATTGAGTAAGGAAAATCCTCTTCCGAGGGGAGTACTGCACTCAGTCCACGCATGGCCAATGTGCCATGCCCGATATCACGCCGGGAAGGACCGCCCATTCTTCGCGCCTCGCCCACAGAGTAGGGAGGGAAGTTGTAATGCAACATGAAACGATTTGACTGTTCCCCTCCCAGGGTTTCAACACGCTGCTGATCTCGCTCGCTACCCAAGGTCGCTGATACCAGGGCCTGGGTCTCGCCACGGGTAAAAAGAGCAGAACCATGAGTTCTTGGAAGATAGGAGGCCTCACAACTGATGGTCCGGACCTCATTAAAGGCACGACCATCGATCCTGGTTCCATCTTCCACAATCTTGGCCCGCATGCTCTTCTTTTTATGAAGAGACAACAGATTGCTGATCTCTTTTGCCCGCGTTCCGTCCGTATTTAATTCAGCAACCACGGTCGCTTTCAATTGATCGTAAAGGCTACCACGTTCCATTTTATCGGCAGTGGAAATAACTGTCTGCATTCCGGCATCAGCTGCCTTTCTGACTAGCGCCATCAATTCCTCATCAATCTGAGGAGGCTCGACAACACGCTTAACTCGGCCATTCGCTTCCCGCAACTGATCCTGCATATCGAAAATCGGCTGTACCTGCTCATGGACAAAAAATATTGCCGCCAGCACCACATCCTCACCCAAGGCATCGGCCTTCCCTTCAACCATGACCACGGCATCACGAGTACAGGCTACAATGATATCCATGCGTGATGTCTTCAGCTCATCTTTGGTGGGATTCAATATATAGCTGCCATCGACATATCCGACCCTTGCCCCGGCTACCGGGCCACCAAAAGGGATATCAGACAAGGTCAGGGCGCACGAGGCACCAATCAGGGCCAGCACATCCGGATCATTCTGCTGGTCGGCAGAAAGAACAGTGGCAATCACCTGGGTTTCACAATAATAGCCATCAGCAAAGAGAGGACGCAAGGGGCGGTCTATAATACGGCAGGTAAGCACTTCCTGTTCACTGGGACGACCAATCTCCCTCCGAAAATAGTTGCCAGGGATCCGTCCCACGGCAGCCATCTTTTCCTGGTATTCAATGGTCAACGGCAAAAAGCCAAGTTCAGGTTTGTTTTCTTTTTCGGCAACGGCGGTCACCAGCACCATGGTTTCGCCGTACTGAACAACCACTGATCCAGAGGCCTGCTTTGCAAGCTTGCCAGTTTCAATGGACAGCGTCTTACCACCTATTTGGATTTCAACTTTCTTATACATACACTCTCCAGCTGTGCGAACAACACAGCAATTTATTCGGCACGCACAACGCACCCTACATCCTGGATTTCAGCAAGGATACACCGTGTACCCCAAGCACACGCACTGAAAAGCGTACACCTGTGATGCCAACACATGGAACACAAACTTGAGGCTGAAAGCACCCAGAACTGCTCTGCAATCCTGGGGTGCTTTCAGTTAAATCCTGTTACTTTCTGATACCAAGCTCAGTGATAACGGTTTTATATTTATTCACATCTTTCTTTTTCAGATAATCAAGCAGACTTCTGCGCTGACCAACCAGCTTCAAAAGTCCCTGACGGGAATGATGATCCTTGCTGTGCGTTTTAAAATGCTCGGTCAAATACTGAATCCGGTCAGAAAGAAGGGCAATCTGAACCTCTGATGAACCGGTATCGGTGGGATGGACCTTAAACTTCTCGATAATTTCATGTTTTTTTACTGCTGACTGTGCCAAAACGGGCCTCCTCTTGCTTTTAATATAAAGACAGTTTTTTCCTTGAGTTAAGGGGCTACTTCCCCTTGCAAACAAAATATTTTAGAAAAAGCTAATTTTTTTCAACTTTTATTCTTGAATTCGACCTTCTCTTATTCCACATCCACTTCATACTCTTATTACAATAGATTAGCAATATCGTCAACAGATAGGGCCCTTGCCAACAGGCGCGTATGCGCATCAGGCAACAACAGTTCAGCGCCGGGAAAACTCTGTTCCAGGGTAAAACAACCACTTTTGGTCCGACGTAACTGGGTCAAATGGGCGCCACACCCTAAACTTCTGCCGATATCCGCAGCCAGGCTTCGAATATATGTCCCCTTACTGCACACCACTCGCAAGGAAAGTTGACTCCCCTCACCCCCCACAAGATCATGACCACCATCCGTCCTCTCCAGGGTCTCAATAAACACCGGACGCGCCTCTTTCACAATGCTGATTCCCTGACGGGCATAATGATAAAGCGGTTTTCCTTGATGTTTCAAGGCTGAATAAATCGGCGGGACCTGAAGTTGATCGCCCCGGAATAAACGGAGGCAGTCTTCGATCTGTTCTGCCCGCAAAGGGCCAACAGGATTTCTGGCAACGACTGCACCTTCAGGATCAAAGGTCTCGGTTTCAACCCCGAGACAAAGGGTAGCCAGATATTCTTTCTGCCCAGCCATCATCCTGGCAATCATTCGAGTTGCCGGTCGGCCTACACAAACGACAAGCAAACCAGTAGCAAAAGGGTCTAGCGTGCCGGCATGCCCGACTTTTTTGATCCCAAGTACACGCCTAACCCCACTCACCATCTTGAATGATGTCGGGCCAGCAGGTTTGTCTATAACAAAAATCCCGGCCTCAAAACAATCACCAACATCTACTGCTTCTTCTTTCATACGGTCAGGTCAAACAAACCTGTTCTCACTCCAAGGCCTTGCTCAAGGCATCCAGGACCAGTTTCTGCACCTGCTTTATACCCTTGCCCGAGAAACGGAAGCCAGCGGCATTTCGATGCCCTCCCCCCCCAAAGGACGCCGCAACCTCGGCGACATCACAACCACCCTTGGCGCGTAAACTGACAGAAACACCACCGCCTTGACTTTCTTTGAGAAAAACAGCAACCTTCACCGAACGCAACGCCCGAGGATAGTTAATAAAGCCCTCAGTATCGCCGGCATCAGCGCCGCAGTCCTCAAACATCTTATTGGTAGCCATTATAAAGGCCAACTGATCAGACTCAAAGAGTTCCAATGTTGCCAGCACTTGTTCCATAAGACGCAGACGTTGCAAGGTAAAGTTATCATAGACATGCTCAGCCACTACCTCCGGATGGACCCCGCGTGCCACCAGATCAGCGGCTATTCGCAAGGTTCTTGGACTGGTATTCCCATAACGAAAGGAACCGGTATCGGTAGAAATTGCCACATAGATATTAAAGGCCGCTGTCTGGGAAAGCTCTGCGCCCAACTCCCGTCCCACTTCATAGACCATCTCTCCGGTCGAGGAACGACTGGAGTCAAGCCAGCGAAAATCGCCAAATTCTCGATGGCCATGATGATGATCAATCACCAGAAAGGGATGGACTTTAAGCAACTCCATTTTTTCACGTCCCAAACGGTCACAATCTCCACAATCCAGTGACACTGCCGCCACATTGCCATCTGCAGCGGTCACGAAATTCTGCAAGGCAGCAAGGTCGGTTTCCGCAAGCTGGCAACCAGGTAAAAAATCATAGAGATGGGATACCGGCTCTTCCAAGTAGCGAAAAACTTTCTTCCCGAGTCCCTCTAAAATCTCTGCCAAACCAAAGAGTGACCCCAAGGCATCACCATCTGGATGGAGATGGGTCATAAGGACGAAGCTGTCAGTCTCATTAATAATCCTGCTGATCTCTTCAGGAACCACTTTCATCATCGTCCCCCTTTTCCTTGGCAATTTCTTGAAGAAGTCTCTCTATCTCTGTCACCTTCTCCGCCTGGTGATCATACACAAAGTGCAGTTCCGGCGTGTAGCGCATATTAAGAACCTTAGCCAGATGACTCCTCATAAACCCCTTTGCCCTCTGTAATCCCTCTTCCGCACTGAGCTGTCTTTTTTTCTCTCCAGGGACCGTGAAAAAGATCCGGGCATATTGCAGATCATCAGCCAACTCCACTCGAGAGATCGTAACCTCTGCAAGTTTTTGATCACGCACCTTGGTCAGGAGCAACATGGACAGCTCGTTCCGAATCGCCTCTGCCACCCGGACAGACCGCTTTTGTTCACTTTTTGGCCCCAAGCCAACCGATTTTAATGTCTCTTTAGGATTCCACATAAATCACAGCGCAAGGTTAAAACAGGTTGTCACAATACGGGTAGTAAACAAATCCTCCCGCCTGAACAGCTCCGGCCCTTTGTTTTAACTTTCCAGGGTTGCCTCCACTTCATTCATGACAAAGGCTTCGAGATTGTCGCCCTCACGCAGGTCATTATAATTTTCGATACCGATACCGCACTCATACCCGGCAAGGACCTCTTTAACATCATCCTTGACTCTTCGCAGGGAAGCAATCTTACCAGTAAATAAAACCACCCCTTCCCGAATAACCCTGACTGAGGCCTTACGGGTGATTTTTCCTTCAGTGACAGAACAGCCGGCAATGGTGCCAATTTTCGGGACGTGAAAGAGTTGTCGGACCTCGGCATTACCGATGACTTCCTCGACAAAGGTGGGCTCCAGCATCCCAACCATGGCCTTTCTGATATCATCCAGGGCATGATAGATGACATCATACGAACGCACATCCACATGTTCCTTGATGCTCAGCTCTTTGACCTTGGTAGTTGGCCGTACATTAAAACCGATAATAATGGCATCGGAGGCAGAAGCAAGCAGGATATCAGACTCCGTGATCGTCCCGGTCCCTTCATGCAGGATACGGACCTTCACCGTATCGGTAGAAAGTTTTTCCGCAGCTGAGCAAAAGGCCTCAAGGGTACCCTGAACATCGGCACGAAGCACAACCCGTAATTCATGGGTCTCTTCTTCACTCATTTTCTCAAATAATTTATCCAAAGAAACCTTGGAGACTGAAGCAAGCTCATGCTCACGGGCCCTGAGAATACGCGCCTGACTGACGCTTCTCGCCATCTTCTCATCGGTGACCACGATAAACTCATCACCTGCCTGAGGGACGCCAGTCAGCCCCTGCACCTCCACAGGAATAGAAGGACCAGCCTCGTCAAGTGGTTTGTTCTTGTCGTTGATCAAGGCACGAACCTTGCCGCTGAACTGACCTACCACAAAATAATCGCCCACCTTCAAGGTCCCTTCCTGCACCAGGATTGTAGCCACTGGCCCACGTCCTTTATCAAGCTTGGCCTCAACAACTCGTCCTCGAGCCTTCCTGGTGGCATCAGCCTTCAATTCCAGGACCTCAGCCATGAGTTGAATACTCTCCAGCAGATTATCAATACCGATATTTTTCTTGGCCGAGGTCTCACAGTACATTGTCTGCCCACCCCACTCTTCAGGGGCAAGACCCAAATCGGACAGCTCCCGTTTTACCCGATCCGGATCGGCATTGTCCTTGTCGATCTTGTTCACCGCAACAAGGATGGGAACTCCTGCTGCCTGGGCGTGACGGATGGCCTCCCGGGTCTGATCCATGACCCCATCATCGGCTGCGACAACAAGGACAACCAGATCGGTAATCTGGGCACCACGTGAACGCATCTCGGTAAAAGCGGCATGGCCCGGTGTATCAATAAAGGTCACATCTCCAGCGCTCGAAGTTACATGATAGGCGCCAATATGCTGGGTAATGCCACCAGCCTCGCCATCGGCGACATCCGTCTTCCTGATGGCATCCAGAATCGAGGTCTTGCCATGATCAACATGGCCCATAACAGTGACAACCGGAGAACGTGGCAGAAGTTCACCACCACCCTCCTGTACATTGAGCTGCTGAACGCCGATCTCTTCGGTAATCCCCTGCTCAACCTCATACCCAAAATCCGCCCCGATAAGGGTCGCGGTATCCACATCAAGGGCCTGATTCAGGGTAGCCATAACCCCAAAGCCCATCAATTTGGTAATGATCTCACTCGACTTGACGCCCATACGATGGGCAAGGTCAGCTACACTGATCGTCTCCAGAACCTTGATCCGCTTTTTGATGGCCTTCATCTCAACGGCAGGCTGGATGATTTTTCTCTCAACCCGGCCCCGGGATTTTTTCCCCCACTTACCAGTCGCATTGCTGTACTCATCACCAAAACGGGTAACCTGAACCTTCCCTCTTCCTTTCTGACCAAACTTGTCGGCCTTCCAAACCCCGCTTTTCTTTTGCTCGGCATCCTCTATTTCAGTGCCGCGCTTCCCTTTCTTCTTATCTTTGCTGGCATCAATCAGGGGCGCCGCATTTAATGAGGGTTTCCGCGTTGGGGTTTGCGGTTTATAGGCCCCTGCGGTCGCAGGTCGTTCCGTTGAACGTTCAGTTCTTTTTCGTGGTTTTTCAGCAACAGAAGTCCCAACAGGTGGCTTCTCTTCAACTGGCATTTCAATACTCCCGACCACACGAGCCAGCCCTTTTCTCACTGCCGGTTCACCACCTTCAGGAACCATACGTTTTTGCTCATTTCTGACAGGAAAGGATCTTGACTCTTTATGCAGTTCTTTATTCTGCTCCTTGAAGTCCACCACCACAGGAGCAACGGGTTCTTGCGCGCCTTTATCAGCTACAACCTCATGAACCTCGACAGCCACCTGTTGACCCTGCTCGACAACAGGTGCTGAAACAGGTTCGGCAACAGTTTTAGCTTCAACGACAGGGACAGAAACAGGGACCTCTACAGGGGCGGCTTCCGGCACAACAGGAGCCTCCTCCACTGTTTCAGCCTCTGGCACAGCGGGCCTGCGACGAATAACCGTTGTCCGGCGCACTACTGCTGGAGCTTCTTCAGCAACAGCCTTCTTCCTGGCCTGTTCAGTTTTGGCAATCTGCAATACTGTAGTCCGGATTTTTTCGGCGATGTCATCTTCAACTGTTGAACTAGGCCCTTTAATATCATACCCATGCTCAATCAATTTCTCAGTTAGCATCTTACTGCTCATGCCAGCCTCTTTGGCCAGCTCATAAATCCTTACCTTGCTCATCCCTTACTCCCGTCTATCTTTGCTGCGATGCTTTTTAGGAACCGTTACGAAACAACTTGTCTCTTTATAACTATTTCGCACGGCTCTTTGTGCCGTTCTGGCCATGCAGGTGGCCATATTATTTATTTACAGCGGCTTAACTCTCTCAAAATTCCACAGCCGAAGGATTCTTTTCCACCTTCAAGGCACTTTTCCATCTTTTTTTCTGACTCAGAAAAGCGGCAAGACATTTCTCGTTATGACAACAATATGCCCCTCTTCCCGCTTTATTTTTATACGCATCCAAAACTGGTTTACCCTCTTCCAGAACAAACCGATGCAAGGTTATTTTCAAAGCCTTTATCCTGCACACACAGCACATACGGATAGGTTGTGTCTGTTTTTTTTTACTTCTGCTGATCAGACTCGTCCGCATCTTCAGCTACCACGTCCTCAGACGCAGCCTCAGACGTATCTTCTGCCGTCTGATCCGTGACCTTATGATTTTCTACTGCGGTCACTTTATCGGCTTCTTGATCGAGTTCTTGTTCGTCTTCATTGTCAACTCGTTTCATCTCAATAGGAGCGCCAGGATCCATACCCAGGCTCTTTCTTGCCGCCTGAATAAGATATACAGCCTGCTCATCACCAATTGCCCGGAGCACGGTCAGATCTTCAATAGCGGCATTAGCGAGCATGGCAGTAGATAGGATATTTCTGGAAAAGAGCTGATCGGCCAAGGCCTCTTCCACCCCGTTCAGGGCAAGCAATGACTGATATCCGGGATCCTCGAGATTAGCGTAACGCTGTTCACTCTTTACATCAATCCGCCAGCCAAGAAGCTTGGCGGCAAGACGCACATTCTGGCCCTGACGGCCAATGGCCAGTGACAGTTGATCGTTAGGCACGATAACCAGAAGCGACTTTGCATCCTCGTCAACCATCACCATGTTCACCTGGGCTGGGGCCAGGGCATTGTAAGCGTATTTAGCCGGGTCAGGACTCCAGGGCACGATATCCACCCGTTCTCCCTGCAACTCCTGCACAACATTCTGCACCCGAGAGCCTTTCATGCCCACGCAGGCGCCGACCGGATCAACATCGGATTCCGTGGAACTGACCGCTATCTTGGCCCGAAATCCAGGATCACGACTCACCCCCATGATCTTGACAATTCCTTCGGCAATCTCCGGAACTTCCATCTCAAACAATTTAACAAGAAACTGGTCATGGGTCCTGGAGAGCAGAAGCTGTGCGTCCTTGGTTCCTCGCCTGACATCAACCAGATACGCCCGGACGCGATCGCCCTGTTTGAAAGACCTTTTGGGAATCTGCTGATCTTTGGGCAGTATCGCATCAGTACGGCCAAGATTGACGATCATATTGCCCCGCTCGAAACGTTGCACAATTCCGCTGACCACTTCGCCGATACGATCCTGGAACATCTCGTAAATAACATCGCGCTCGGCATCCTTCATCTTATGGATAATAACCTGCTTTGCCGATTGGGCGGCAATTCGGCCCAGGTCAGCAATATTATCCATCTTTTCGCCAAGTTCATCGCCCAACTGCACCTCAGGATCAAGCACCTGGGCGGCTGCAAGGTCGATTTCAGTCTGTTCGTCCGTCACCTTTTCGACAACAGTACGAAACTGAAAGACCTCGACCTCGCCATATTCTTCATTATATCGAACCTCAATCTCCCGTCTGCTGCCCAGTTTTTTCTTGGCGGCAGACTGGACAGCCTCTTCTATGGCCCCTATCAACAGCTTTCTATCAAAACCACGGTCTCTGCTGATCTGGTCGATTATGCGCTTTAAATCCGATAGCATTCTCTTACCCCATCTTTATAACTGACTCTTTTTTGAAAAAAGTCCTTCTATTCCTACAATGATTGCAACCAACAGGATGCAACCCACAATTATTTTTTTTCAAGCCGTTGCAACGAAACAGTCAAAACAGTAACAGTGTTTCATAACCGCTCCTAAAGGGACAGGCGGGCCTTCCGTATCTGCTCAAAAGCAACCTGACATCTCGTTCCATCCTCCAGGGCAAGCTCAACGGTCTCATCTTCCGCCCGAACAATATCGCCAATCAAAACCTTCTGACCCTCGACATCTTCACGCAGCTTTAATTTCGCCTTCTTGCCAACATAGCGCTGAAAATCATTCATACTATGCAGTGAACGCTCGAGTCCAGGCGAGGACACTTCAAGATGATAGGCATGGGCAATCAGATCTTCAACCTCAAGGAAATCACTCACCTCTCGGCTGACCCGGCTGCAATGATCCACGGTAATTCCTTCCTTGCCGTCAATAAAAAGGCGCAACACCCAGCCATGTCCCTCAAGACGAAACTGGACTTCCACCAGCTCCAACCCCATGGACGGCAACAGCGTTCCCGCAAATGCCTGCACCTTTTCGACAACCGATCCACTCATGTCCGTATTATCACGCAAAAACTTGTTTGTTTTTGCCCCACCCTGGAAGAGACATAAAAAAAAGTGGGCAAGCCCACTTTCAAAGCCACCTGCATCTTTCACACGATACAGATGGTATAACCAGAAAAAACCAGGTATAACTGGACCAATAATGGATAATCCAGCCAGCAAACCCTGGAGCGGGCAACGAGATTCGAACTCGCGACCCCAAGCTTGGGAAGCTTGTGCTCTACCAACTGAGCTACACCCGCACACAACCCGAAACAACATCACATATAAAACACAGAAATAGCCCTTTGTCAAGCCAGAAGCGACCTTGGCAAGCACAGAAGACAGGCAGATTCTCCGGACTTGTGTTTTGCTCTTAATAAAAAATAAAATTGACAAACACGAGACGGCCTTATAGAAGATGGACACTTCCATATTGTTCTGATCTGGCCTTAAGCCGTTGTTCATAAATAACATTGACCTGAAAACAATGCCTGACAAAATACTTATTATCGCCGAGAAACCCAGTGTGGCTGCCGATCTTGTCCGCGCCCTGCCCGGCAAGTTTGAAAAGAGCAAAACCCATTACGAAAGTGACCGGTATATCGTCTCCTATGCCATCGGCCACCTGGTTTCCATCGAATTCCCGGAAGAGATTGACCCCAAATACAAAGAATGGAAGATGGAAAATCTTCCCATCCTGCCTGAACAATTCCCACTGAAGGGTCTGGATGGCACCAAAAGTCAGCTCAATGCCCTGCAACAGCTCATCCGCCGCAAGGATGTCAACGAAATCATCAACGCCTGCGATGCCGGTCGGGAAGGGGAGTTGATCTTTAAATATATCCTGCGCTATGTCTGGAACCAGTCCGTGGCCAAAAAGACCTGCAAGCGCCTCTGGCTGCAATCCATGACCAAAGAGGCCATCAAGGACGCCTTTGCCCATCTCCGGGACAATGAAGAGATGCTGCCCCTGGAAGATGCGGCCCTGTGCCGCTCCGAATCCGACTGGCTGATCGGGATCAACGCCACCCGCGCGCTCACCGGCTTCAACTCCCGGCGCGGGGGCTTCTTCCTCACCCCTTGTGGCCGGGTCCAGACCCCTACCCTCTCCCTTATCGTCAAAAGAGAACAGGCCCGAATCAACTTTCTGCCCCGCACCTATTTCAACCTGCTCTCCACCTTCACCTTTGACAAAGGGTCCTATGTCGGTAAATGGATCGACCCCAGCTTTGTCAAGGACGAGAAAGACAATCAGGCCAAGGCCGACCGGATATGGGACGAACAAAGGGCCGACCAGATCCTGGCGCAATGTGTCGGCAAGCAGGCTGAGATCGAGGAAACAAGCAAGAAAATAAGCGAGCGCTCGCCGCTGCTTTATGATCTCACCTCATTGCAGCGGGAGGCCAACTCCCGTTTTGGCTTTTCTGCCAAGAACACCCTGGGACTGGCCCAAGCGCTTTACGAAAGACATAAGGTCCTGACCTATCCCCGAACCGACAGCCGTTGTCTGCCGGAAGATTATCTGGACACGGTCCAGGAGACCGTCACGGCGCAGACCGGATGGAGCTTTGGTCAGTTCGCCCAAGAGGCCTTGAATAAAAAATTTATTAAGCCTGAGAAACTGATCTTCAATAACGCCAAAATCTCTGACCATCATGCCATCATCCCCACCACGGTCCTGCCCAAAACCCTGACCGAACCGGAACTCAAGATCTACACCATGGTAGTCCAGCGTTTCCTGGCCGTTTTTTTCCCACCGGCTCGATACCTGAACGCCCGGCGCATCTCCGTGGTCGAGTCGGAAACATTCCTGACTGAAGGCAAGATCCTCACCGATCCAGGCTGGAAGGCCATCTATGGCAGTGAGATCGACCAGGAGCAGGATGCGGCCCTAAGTCCAATCCCGGAAGGGGCGAAGATCACCTGCGCCCAGATCAGCAAGGAACAGGCAGAGACCAAACCACCGGCCCGCTACAATGAGGCAACCCTGCTCTCGGCCATGGAGAACTCAGACAAGCTGGTGGAAGATGAAGAACTGGCTGAGGCCATGAAGGAACGGGGACTGGGCACACCGGCAACCCGGGCCGCGATTATCGAAAAGCTGCTCAATGAAAAATATCTGGTCCGGGAGGGAAAGGAACTCACTCCCACCGGCAAGGCCTTTAATCTGTTCGCCCTTCTTGAGGCCATGAAGATAGAGTTGCTCGCCTCCCCGGAGATGACAGGAGAGTGGGAACACAAGCTCAATCAGATCCTGCACGGCAAGTTTACACGCCAGCAGTTCATGGCCGAGATCAGGGAAACAACGAGGCATATTATCTCCCAGGTGCAAAACTTTGACCGGACGGAGGTGAGAGTTGAGGCCCCTTTCAGCCCGGTCAATAATGTCCATTTCTTTGTCAGCCCCACCGCCTTTATCTCAGAAGACGGGAAAACAACCATCCGCAAGATCCTGGGCGGCAGGATAATGAGCGACGACGAGATCGTGGCCCTGATAAAGGGAGAAACCCTGGGACCGTTCAGTGATTTCAGGAGCAAACAGGGAAAACCCTTTACCGCCTCGGTCAAGTTGCATCAAAATAAGATAGAGTTTCTTTTTGCCGACGCCATCGACGACCTTGACATTGAGGCAATCAAGACAACCCCAAACCTGGGACTATCTCCTGTTGACGGGACTCCGATCCATGAAACACCGGCGGCCTACATGTCAATATCAGCAATGGAGGGTGATAAAACAAAGGGGCTACAGATCAGCAAGATTATTCTGGCACGGGCCATCGAGCCAAGGCATATCCAACAACTCCTGACCGACGGTAAAACCGAACTGATCCCCGGTTTTATCTCCAAGAAGAAACGTCCATTTGATGCCTTCCTTCTCCTTGACAAAAAAGGAAAAATCACCTTTGAATTTCCACCACGAATAAAGAAAGAAAAAAAACAATCGTAACTACTCAGGTGAATAGTTTGTAGTTGTTGAGGATATTGTGATAAAATTTTTAGAGACTAAAAAGTAGTAACCTGGATTCGTTTTTTGTGTAGTCCTCACAGACTATGGTCTAAACAACCTGAATAATTACAAACAATCCAACCAACCGAGCTTACTTCACAACAGAGGAACCCATAGGGGCAAAATATTTATGCAACGACTGAAGACAGAGTATCAAGACAAGAGCGGCCTGGAACTGGCAAGAATCTGCGCACGGGTGGCCCTTGACGCCAAGGCGGAAGATCTGGTCATCCTTGACGTCAAAGGCATTTCCTCCTTTACTGATTATTTTGTAATCATGAACGGCCGCTCAACCCGGCATGTCCAGGGCCTGGCCGAGACCATTGAACAAGAAATGCGCTCCAAGCGGGTGAATGCCTCCCATGCCGAAGGTATCCAGGAAGGCATGTGGGTTCTTCTTGACTTTGATGACGTAGTAGTTCATATTTTCTATCATGAACAGAGGAAATTCTACGATCTGGAAGGCCTCTGGCATGATGCCAGACCAGTCAGCCTTAGTGCAGAAGAAACAGCATAACATGGAAATGCCATAACAGGCATAAGGAGCCGTAACGAAATATTTATAAGCGAAATGGTTATTTCGTAACGGGCTTCTAAGCATCGACGACCTGTGATTCTCTTCAGGGGCCGCCCTTAAAAAACAATAACCCTTCCCCGGGGATAACCCCTTCCCGATTACAAATCATTATGCAATACATAAGCACCAGGGGCGGTATCAGCCCCATTTCCTTTACCGAGGCCGTGATGATGGGCCTAGCAGAAGACGGCGGTCTGCTCCTGCCCCGCACCATCCCTCGTATCGGCAGCGAGACCTGTGCCTCCTGGCAGGGTCTTTCTTATCCGGAACTGGCCTTTGAGGTCATGTCACGATTCATTGATGACATCCCCAACAGCGACCTGCGCGAATTGATCAACCGTTCTTACGCCACCTTTGATCACGAGGAAGTCACCCCCCTGATCCACCATGGGACCTTGCATATTCTGGAGCTTTTTCACGGCCCGACCTTTGCCTTCAAGGATGTGGCCCTGCAATTCCTGGGCAATCTCTTTGAATATCTCCTGAAGAAGAACGATGCGGTCATGAATATCATCGGAGCCACCTCCGGCGATACCGGCAGTGCCGCAATCTACGGGGTTCGCGGCAAGGAGAAGATCAATATCTTTATCCTCCATCCCCACAAACGGGTCAGCCCGGTGCAGGAACAACAGATGACCACGGTCACCGATGCCAATGTGTTCAACATTGCCATCCGCGGCACCTTTGATGACGGCCAGGCCATTGTCAAGGCCATCTTCAACGATATTGACTTCAAGAAAAAATACAGCCTGGGGGCCATCAACTCAATCAACTGGGCGCGGGTCCTGGCCCAGGTCGTCTATTATATCCATGGTTGTCTGCACATCAACCGCCATGAACATGACAAGGCCGTGGATTTTGCCGTACCCACCGGCAATTTTGGCGACATCTTTGCCGGCTACATCGCTAAACGAATGCTGCCGGAAGGCTCCATCCGCAGGTTGCTGCTGGCAACCAACACCAATGACATCCTCACCCGCTTTGTCACACACGGTGATTACTCACTGGGTGAAGTGGTGGCCACCTCCAGTCCCTCCATGGATATCCAAGCCGCTTCCAACTTTGAGCGCTATCTCTACTATCTCATGGATGAGAACCCGGTCCGCACCAAAGATGCCATGCTGGAGTTCGCAGGTACCGGTAAGCTCGATCTCTCAAGTTCCTGTGATCAGATCAAACGTGACTTTGTGGCCACCGCCGCAACGGAACAGGAGGTTCTGGATACTATTCGGCTCTTCTATAAAGAATACGGCTATATTCTTGATCCGCACACGGCGGTGGGAGTCCATGCCGCCATTATCCACCAGCAGGAAGGGATTCCGGTCATCTGTCTGTCCACCGCCCACCCCGCGAAATTTGGCGAGACAGTGGAAAAGGCCATCGGACTCCCCCCAAAGATACCAGAGGCCTTAGCTGCCCTTGCTGACAAAAAATCCCGCTGCGAACTGATGGATCCCGACCGTAATCTAATCCAGGATTTTATCAGGAAGCATGCCCTGCACTCATAGTCACCAATACCAAAAAGAGCGAGATGGACTTTCACAAAAGCCCATCCCACTCACAGGCAGCATCAACAACAGATACAGCCATTAAATCAAAAGATACCTACCAAAAAATCAAGGTAAGACCGCAATCTTCTCATAATCAACCGCCTTGGCATAGTCCATGAGATCCTCCCGGCTCACGTCATTCCCTTCCACCGTGACCAGAACCTTACCGGCGACCACGACGTTGATATCTCCACGTTTCGCCTGCGCTTCATACTTGACAATGGCAGTCTGATTCTTGATCTTTTCCAGCTTGCCGCCGTTGGAGGTGGCAAACATGGGATTGCTGATCAGCATCATCATGCTCTGCAGCAAAGGTGAGTCGGTAACGATCTTCACAGTGACATCACCCTTATCGCCCTTACGATATCGCCCCTCAGCCGACAGACCGCCACCAAACAATGCCGTCCCCGCGGCCTGCGAGACAACCTCATCGGCAGTCCAGCCGGACAGGGGTTTTGGCATGAGGATCTTCAAGCCATCAGCTTTGATCTGCCCAATCTTCTGCGATGCGAAGTTGAGACTGGTCATGGCCTCCGCATAACTTCCCTTCTTGTAGTGATCCAATCCCTGCGTGATCGAATCCGTCACCTCATCCGCGAAAACAGGCCCACAGGACAACACGCTCATACACACACCCAATGCCACCGCCCTGCCAGATATCCACCGCTTCATACGTCCTCCTCAAGTAAGATAGTTGAAAATCACCGCAGACGACACCACTATGCATATGCTATCATGAACGATTGTGTTTCGCAATTTCCTCACTGTCCATTTTCATGGAAGGCCTTTTTTCAAGATTATCAGTTTTTCATTCACCCTGCCGCGTAGCGCGCCAGGCTTCTCGACGTCGGCCTTCATGCGGCTATTCTATTATCTTTTTTATATTTTATTTCAGTATGTTACAAATCACATACTCACTTATCAGCTCGATCAAACACCGTGTACTTGTCTTTTCCCTTTCACCGATACAGATCTTAAATCGACGCAGGCCAGACCTCATAGCGATTGCGTCCACCCTTTTTGGCCTGGTACAAGGCCTGGTCAGCAAGGGCGACAAGTTGGGCTCCATCGGTCAAGACATGATCACACGCCGTTGCAACGCCAAGGCTGATCGTGACAAATTCGGATATGTCCGATTGGGCATGAGGAAGCGCAAGCCTCAGCACGGATTCACCGATACGCTCTGCCACGACTATCGCTCCTTGACGATCTGTATCGGGAAGGATGACCACAAATTCCTCTCCGCCATAACGAGCCACGATATCAGGGGGGCGTTTAACCATAAGCTTAAGGGCACGGGCAATCTGCAGCAGGCAATCATCTCCCGCAAGATGACCATAGTGGTCATTATATTTTTTAAAATGATCCACATCAAGCATGATCAAGGACAATTGCGAGCCTGATCTTTTGTGTCTTGAGAATTCAGTCCGTAAGGCATTGTCAAAAAACCGGCGATTGGACAGACCCGTCAGGCTATCCGTCAGCGAATTGCATTGGGCAAGATCCCTTTCGATCTCAAGCTGATGCACCAATTCTTGAATCTGTTGCTCTGCCTTCTTGCGACTCGTTATATCCCTGACAATCAGGACCATCCGCACAGGATTTCCCTGGCGGTCGCGAATCAAGGAATTGTTGACCTCAATGTCCAAGCAGGACCCGTCTTTGCGGATGGCGCGGTATTCATTGGGACCAGGATAATTTTCTTGTAACATCTTCAAGATATTGACCCGCGCCCTTTCATGATCTTCGGGGACAATAAAATCCATGACCGACATGCCAGGCCCTTCCTCTGGATCATAGCCAAATATTTTATGCGCTGCCTCAGAAACCATTATGATACGACCTGAAAGATCTGCGATGGTGATATCATCGGGCGAAGCCATCAGAATGGTTTTATAGATCTCTTCGCTTTCCCTTACCGCATCCTCTGCCCGCTTGCGGTCAGTAATGTCGATGAATGTCGTGGCGAAGCATCCTTCGCCCATCCGGTAGGCATTGATGAAGTAGTACCTGCCCAGCGGCTCGGAATACTGCTCGAAACTGACCGATTCACCGGTCAGAACGACCTTGCCATAGATCTCGATGAAAGGCAGTTTTTCGACACCCGGTATAACCTCGGTGAATCGTCGGCCAAGGATGTCGGCCACCCGTAATCCGGTATGGGTCTCAAAGGCCGGATTCGCACTCAGGAAAACGTAGTCAACCGGCTGGCCTGCCTCATCCAGCACGATTTTGTGAGAGGCAACGGCCGAAACGGCGTGCTCGATGAGCACGCGGTATTTCTCTTCACTTACTTGAAGTTCACGAGTTTTAGCATTCAGTTCTTTTTCTGCCAACTGGCCGATTTCCCGGGCCATAATGCCGATTTCATTGTTCGGATAGACGTATTCGTCAACATCCGGCTCGTCTCCAGCAATGGTAGCCTTGATTTTTCTGCCAAGTTCAACCAGCGGACGGGACAAACGTCTGCTCAACAGAGCACTCTGCACAAATCCCAGGAACACAGCGATGACGCCAGTCAGGCCGATAAGAAACAACACTTGCGTTATGATTGGGCGGAGTATTTCTCTCTTTTCGACCACTGTCACGAGTGTCCAGCCGGTTGCAGTGATACGGCTGTAATGGGCGAAGTGCTCCACCTTGTCAATGCGGTATGTAAAGTCGCCTTTACTGTCCTCCTGGAAGGCTTTCTGCATTTCCGGAAGCGATTTCCCCAATACAGACTGATCAGGATGCATGATAATTTTCCCAGACCTGTCGACGACAAAACTGAATGCCGTCCCGTATTCATCGTGCTGGGCAATAAGGTGGACAATCTGGTCAATTGAACAATCAATAGCTACCACGCCGCCATATCCGCCACCGGACTGCTTCATCGCCCTGCTGGTCGAAACCAGCCATTCTTTTGTTTTAATTTCCTGATAGGGCAAACCGATCGACGTCTCGGGTTTGGTTGCCATCGCCGCCTGATACCAAGGGCGGGTGGTCGGATCAAATCCTGCAGGAGGCATGTAGTCGTTTATCAGCATCAGACCGTTTTCGTAACCCGAATATATAAAGGTGATATTCTTGTTGGCTTTAAGGATAGACCGGTACCCATCCAATATGCGCTGACGAGCCTCTTCACCAAGTACCATCGCATCTCTGATGTCCTTGTTCTCGTCCAGCATCGTGATGGTGTTAATGATTTCGGTAAAATAGCCATCAATGAAAAAAACGATGGCGTGATTGGTTTTGTTAATGACGGCGCGCGCCTTGGAAATTTCGGAATAATAAAGAATGGTTGAGAGAAAAAAACTGAAAATGGCCATAACAATCAAAGCCAAAAGAGCGCTGCCTTGAAATATCTCTCGTTTGATGCTGGATTTAGGGGGTGAATACTTATTCTTGATAATAATTTCCTTTTTCATGATCAGAAAAGTATGAATGTACAATATTTTTGTTATCGGTGATATTGTCTCTTTTTGGCGTTAACGATACCGGATGAGCCGCGAGACTTGGCCGTCTTTGACCGCTCCTCAATCGCAAAATCCTCGCCGTAGCGCTGCTACGGCTGCGGTTTTACTCAATCGTCTCGGCCAAATTCATCTCAAAATCCGGCGCGATCCCTGAAAAGCTTATTTACGGACAAGCTCTAAGAATCACAGACTCCATTGGCCCGGATAGGTGGAGCGCAAGCGGAGCCTTTCAAGACCAATGGTGGATATAATTGTTATTATTTATTATCAGATTTATCATCCATAGACTCTACAGACATAATCCATGGTTCTAAACGGCTGCCATAAGCCAGTTCTACCTTGTAACGAGGAGGTGCAAATTCATTATGCTTTAATTTTCCCTGAGCAAGAACAACATCAAATATCTTCCGATAGTTAAGGGGAACATGGATATTTTCAATACTTAATTTTGTGATATACCCAGCCACTTCTTTTCCTTTATTATCGCCACGATAAGTTGATTTGACCAAGCCTTTGGCAATGATGAAACGTGTTTGATCTCCATATTTTTTTCTTAATTTTTTGGGGTCAAGCCCTGCATCAATAGCATAGAGTCGGGATTCCGTTATGCGCATGTGCTTTAATTTTTTTTCAGCCCTTTCAAAATTTCCACGCAGCATTTTGTCTTCAGGGTTTGCCTTCAATAAACCGTCCTCTTTCTCAAATGCGACCTCTGCCCTCTTTACCGCTGCTCGGTATGGCTCACCATCATTTTCAAGCACGATAAAGACTTCTTTGGGAATTGACTGCCTGTAAAAAGTTTTATTATCCTTCGAGTTAAGATTGTCGTTTATATTAAACCCCAACTCCTCTAATTTTTCGGCATTGAACCAGGCCGGAGATCTACGATCCATGTAATTGATATTATTTTCGTCTCTGCCTAACGCTCGCCAATCAAGTCGCAAAGACAAGCCGCTATTCTCTTTATGTATTTGATATGTTTGATATGGTAGCTGTAACTCCCGTTCGGTAAGGATTATCTGCGCATCATGGTTTCCAGATCTATTAGAAGCTACCCCGAAGAGCACTACAATATTGGTTGACACCAGTATCACAAAACCGAGGGCAAAAAGGCCGCGAGAAGATAAAAGTATTTTCATACTGACACCTCCTGCCTGTTCTTAATGACTGAATTTCGGAGCCGCTTGAATACAAGTAACATCAATATTGCGGTTAGACCGATAACCAAAAAGAAGAGATACTTTGGCATCCAATGCCACCACCAGTCATAAAATTTTGTATAAAGGAAAATCACAAAGAAAACATTGCCGGTATTGACTACTTCAGGCCAGTTTTTTTTGATACCTATCCAGATGGCGATTGCACTGAAGAGAAAGCCTGTAATCTGGTAGCTAATCTCAATGGATTCTTTTGCAAAACCCAGATAGCTGATCATGCCCCAATTAGAAAGAATCAAGACCGGAATAAAAAATAAAAGCATCCCAAAAACGCGGTAAATCACGGCGAAACCAGAAAATTTATGATGAGGGATATACGGAACCATGAACAACAGAAAGGCTGCCGGGAAAAAATTCTCCGGCCGTTCCCCAAAGTTAATCCAATAGCACCCGCCCCAGGTTCCAGTCTGAGCTGACAGAAAAGCTGCAAAACATATAATACCTGCGGCAAGGAGGAGACGTGTATCTGAGGCGTAGGCAAGAAGGAAGGCGAAAATCGCCCAGACCAGCATTGCATTTGGTGACGGAGCGATGTTGAAGATCTGTCCCAACATGGAAATATTCAGGACAAAACAGGCAAGGCTGACCAACCCGAGAAGCTTTGAAAAATAGCCTGTTTTTTCCCTATAGGAGGCGTACATGGTGGCAGCCAGGCCAATAAGGGGGGCCGCAATTAGCATCAAAACCTGTATGTTTGTTGAGAATCTTCCCCAAAATTGATAGAAAAGAAAAAATACGCTCGCTGCTAAGCCAATCGCCCCTAAGAATGAAGTGATTTTCATCCCAAGGCTAAATTGCTTTTCTCGTTTGTTGGAATCAATGTCAAAAGTAGCTGCCAGTTGGGCCAGGAGATTTCCATGGTAGTTGGCGATGGCAGAACGTTGGCTCTCGTTGAGGGAGAAAATATTTTCTTGCTCAATTATTTCTAACTCAGCTTGGAAGTAGCCAATTTGATCAGCCCGTCGCTGAGCATCAGCTTTCGATTTTAGCTGCATTTATTCTTCCTTCGTGGATTGATATTAAGCTAACAACGCCGGATGAGCCGCGAGACTCTCAGGTTTTGGTGGAAGCTTGCTCTCGCCAAAACTGAGAATCACAGGCTCCATTGGCTTGGATACGTGGAGCGTAAGCGGAGCCTTTCAAGGCCAATGGCGAAGCATCCGGCGACGACAAGACGGACCTATTGCGGTCCGTCTTGTCGCTTTTAATCAGCGGTGGCGCCAACGAGCTTGACGTTTCAGCGCCGCAAACGTTTTCGCCATCCGCTTAATTATATTGTTATATGATGCTTTTAATTTTTCCGATTTCCTTGTTTGTAAATTGCTGATTATGTTCAACAAAATAACCAACTTTATTTAGAAGGACATAAGTAATAAAGGCCTCATCATATGGAATATTCGATGGTGGATTGCATTCCTTAAATTTATGAAAGTCCCTACTGTCCCAGGACATTTTTTTGCGCGCAGTATTTCTGTTAGTGAAGTACTGGATAAAGCCATCTGAGGTATATACTTTCACTGCTTTGTCAGACAATTTACATATAAGAACTGCTATCAAGTCTGAATCTGACATAAGGTGTTTTTGATTTAAAATTTCATCGAATTTATCAGTATCAATGTATTGATCTTTTACTATGTTTGTTACACATTCATCCTTTTTTTCTTGGGAAAGAAAATAATCGTAATGGCCTTGATAAATTTCAGTATTTCTATAGCACTCCACAGTCTCATTTCCGATGTACATTTCGATGAATTCTTCGGAATATGCGCGAGTCATTACATCGCCTGTTCTGTGAAAGATTTCTTCATCATTAAGCAGAATCGGAAATGGATCAATTCCGAGCCTGAATACGGCGACAGCGCCGATACAGGTCTTAAGGGAACTCTCAAATTCATTGATAAACTTTTCTCTCGATTTACTGCCATTTACAAGATGATTTCTTGAAACATAAAATTTATCCAAACCTTGCTTGTGTACATACTTATTTAGTTTTGTCTTGGCTGAATCCAGATGTTTGAAATAAGTCTCTAAATTTGATTTAAAATCTGCAAAAACTGCCCCGTTCTTACTAAGAAACTCCATCATTTGGGCTTGCATTGGGAATCGTTCTTCACTTTTCCATTTTTTTAGTTCTGTTTCTTTTTTGTTTTCGTCAATATCAACAAGATAGATCATCGTTGTTGATAGCTCTAAAGACTGTCGCAAAGAATAATATGCACAATCAAAATAACCCATTTCAAAAAGATTAATGGCATTGACAATTAGCTGAACAGACTCGTGAATAAATGTATTTGCTAGCCATGCGTCAACTCTACCGGTAAAGCTGTGTTCAATATTAATCAGATCATAGTAATACGACTTCTTCCTTTGAATTTCTACAGGGACCAAGTGTTGGTTTTCTTTATATTCCAGGAAATTGAATGACATATTATTTTTTCACATAACGACGCCGGATGAGCCGTGAGACTCGCAGGTTTTGGTGGGAGCTTGCTCACACTAAAACTGAGAATCGCGGCTCCATTGGTCTGGATAGGTGGAGCGTAAGCGGAGCCTTTCAAGGCCAATGGCGAAGCAGCCGGTGTCGATAAGACGGACCGCTTGCGGTCCGTCTTATCAGTGTAATATGTGGAATATTGCCTGCATTTCAATCTCAGGCTTAGCCCGGCAGACAGCAACCTCTTCATTGCCCCTTCATTCATGGATGACAGTTAAAAATCACCCACACCAGTATGGTTCTATCACGAGCCATCGCCATCTACAAGATCTGCGATAGATGGATTCTTACTTTTTTCTGACAATAATGGTGGAGAAATAATGCACCTGTCCATCAATGGCGGAGAGATCACCAAGGACCCGTTCATCGGCCATGCCCACCCGTTCCACCAGGGTGGCCTTGTCGAGAAGATTCAAATCACGCAACAAGCCGATCAGGTTATCCATAACCCGGTGCACCTTCATCAGAACGATGGTGTCAAAATTTTCGAGGATCTGCCTGAGCCGGCTGTCGCTGAAGGTGGCGGGGATGACCGCCAGCATATCATCACCAAGACAGATGGGGGTGCGGGTGGTGGCGGAGCAGGAGCTCATGGCCGAGATCCCCGGCACAAACTGCACCCTGACCTCCGGATGCATCTCAATCATGGTCGCATACAGATAGTAGCCCGTGGAATAAATGGCAGGATCACCGAGAGTGGGAAAGGCCACATCCCGGCCTTGGCTGAGAATGGTAAATATTTTGCCGGCGGCATCCTGCCACGCCTGGAGCACCTCCGGGTCCGGCTCCTGGCCCAGATGGATCTTCTTCATGGGAAAATGGAGTTCCACGATCTCTTTCCCGTCAATCTCGCCCGCAGGCAGCGCCTGCTGCACAATGGAGAGCGCGGTGGAATGGCCGTGTTGTGAAGCCTTGGGCGTGGCGATCACCGGACAGTGGCGCAGGACATTGAGGGCCTTGATGGTCAGGAGGTCTGGATCACCTGGGCCGATACCGATAATATAGAGCGTTGCTTGCATGACAGGATTAAATTGTAAAATTTTAATAAAAACAGCTAATTATTTTACTAACCCAAAAATAAGATCGACTAATTTTCCGGGTAGAGCATCTTGCGCACCAGCCTGATTCCCTCAAGCAGGTGCATGGTTGGACGTGCGACCAACTCTTCATCGATAAGGTAAATCTGCCCCGACTTGATCGCTTTGATTGCCTGAAATCCGGGTTCTTCGGCGATCATTTCTCTGGTCACCTGATTCATCTGGCCCTGCTGGGCAAGATAGATGTCAATCTCGGCGGCGTGTGCCAGAATCCGTTCTTTGCCGTAGGCGGCGATATTGGTGGAATTTCTGGCCGTGGCATCGGCGGCGATATTGATCCCGCCCGCACTCTCCAGAACAAACACGGCAATGGATGAGGGGGCAAAAGTCTTCATCTTGGCATGGATGGACTCAAAATAGACCCGAGGCCGTTTGTCCGTCGGAACCTTGTCCCTATCCTGTTGCAGGGCTGCAAGTTCACCATTGAATCTCTGGATCATGGCCGCAGCCGCGCTCGCTCTGCCGGTGAGCTCACCCAGGGTTTGCCAATAGATGAACATCTCGTCAATCGTGGTTGGTTGCAGGGAAACAATGGTGATACCAGCCTGTTGTAACTGGTTTATAAGCTGCGGATGAGCCCGACTGATCATCGGCCTGATCAGGATAAGATCCGGCTTGGCGGCAATAAATTTTTCAGGGGTGTCAGTGGCGCTGAATTGCGATCTGCCAAGGAGAGCAGGCGTTTCATCGCCACTGGTAATTCCGATAAGCTCCTGATCCAGGCCCAGATCCAGCAGGTTCTCGGTATGGGCCGGATAGAGGGAGATAATCCGCTTGAAGGGTGCAGCATACTCCACCTTGTTTCCTTCCTGATCCACAAGGGTAGCGGCAGAGGCATAATGACAACCGCTCACCGCAATCAAAACGGCAAGCAGCAAACGGCAACACTGCTTTTTCCTCAGATTAAAAAAATAAAAGAAAATATTCATATCAGCTCAATGTGTAATGGATTTGTGGGGGATGGTTTGGCGTTGCGGCCTGCACCTCGGCCTCAACCTGAAAAACCTCGGCAATCAAACCAGCAGTCAGGGCTTCACCCACCGACCCGGTAATAAAAATGCGCCCCTCCTTCAGAACAATCACCTGGTCACAGAAAGCCGCGGCCAGATTCAGATCATGGATGGCGGCAATGACCGTCCGGCCTTGATCGCGCACCAGCTTACGGATAACATGCATAATTTCAATGGTATGATGAATATCAAGGTTGGCGGTGGCCTCATCAAGCACCAACACCTCGGTGTCCTGGGCCAGGGCCCGGGCCACCACCACCCGCTGTTTCTCGCCGCCGGACAGATCGGTAATCAGTCGATGACGCAGGGGTTGGATCTGCATGACGGCCATGGCCTTCTCAACCAGGTCAAGATCCCGCTGAGACGGATTGCTGAACCTCGGAATGTATGGGTAACGACCCATGAGCACCAGATCGGATACGGTAAAATCAAAGCCCATGGCGAATTGCTGGGGCACGAGGGCAATCCTGGTGGCCAGCTCCTTTTTTGCATAATCGGCAAGGGGCCTTCCCTGAAAAGAGAGCTGGCCGCTGTGCAAGGAACGGGTGGCGGTCAGCAGGTCAAGAAGGGTTGTCTTGCCGCTGCCGTTGGGGCCGATAAGCCCGTAAAACTGACCAGGGGCAAGGTCCAGATCGATATCCTGGAGGACATTGTTGGCCCGGTAGGCAAAACAGCCCTTGCTGATGGCAAAGAGCGGGGCAGTAGAAGTATTCATGAGCGCTGCCCCAACTGTTTTTTACGGAAAATATAGCAGAAAAACGGACCGCCAATCAGCGAGGTGAGCACCCCGATCGGCAGCTCCGTTGGCAGCCAGGCCCTGGTAATGGTGTCCGCCGTGAGCAGGAGGATGGCCCCGCCAAAGAAACAGGCCGGGATCAGCAACCGATTGTCAGGACCCAGGACGAGCCGCAGGAGATGGGGGACAATCAGCCCCACAAAACCAATGATACCGGAAACCGAGACACAGATGGCGGTCATCAGCGAGGCGCAGACCAGCAGAATTTTCTTCACCCTGCGGCTGTCAACGCCCAGGGTATCCGCCGTCCGTCCGCCAAGGGCCATGATATTCAAGTCTCTTGCGAAATAGAGCATCACCAGCAGACCGGGCAGGACAAAGATGGCGGTCAGGGCCACATCATGCCAGGTCTTGCCGACAAAACTTCCCATCAGCCAGAAGATGATCACCCCCACCTGCTCATCGGCCAGATACTTGATGAACCCGATCCCGGCCGAGAGGATGGCCGCCACAATCACCCCGGACAGGATCAGGGTATTGGAGGAAAGTCTGCCGTCAGGGGCGGCCAGGGCAAAAACGGCAGCAAGTGTGGCCATAGCGCCGGCAAAAGCAAAGAGCGGCACGGAAACCAAGGGGGAAACGGTTATCCCCAGGATACTCAAAACCAGGGCCAGCGAGGCGCCAAAGGCCGCACCCGAAGAGACCCCAAGGGTATAGGGGTCGGCCAGGGGATTGAGGAGAATGGCCTGAAACACAGCCCCGGCCACCGCCAGTCCACCGCCGACAATGGCCGCGGCCAGGATGCGCGGCAGCCGCACCTCCATGACGACAAAGGGAAAGGTGGGATTGATATCGGCCGCAATCCCTACCCCGCGCGCCTTGGCCCATAGGACCTGAATCACCTCCAGAGGGGCAATGGCAAGAAAGCCCATGCCCGTGGCCAGGATAATTGCCGCGGCCAAAAGCAGGCCCAAGGCTATCAGGGTGAGAGGTGGTTTAGGTGACATATATTTTAAAAGTTAGGCTGAAGGTGAACAGACTGAAGGCTAAAGGATATTGCCCCTGACATATCAGCTATTTTGTGGCGTCTTCTCTTCAGTCTTCAGTCTTCAGCCTTCGCTCTTTAATCCAGTTGAATCCCATTATCTTTTGCCAGCTCCGCCAGATGATGGACAAAGACATCGGCAAAGCTGTCTATCTCTCCCATTCCCTGGAGCACCGGCGTGACCTCAAATCCCTCTTTGGTCAGGATGGATTTCCACGACGCGGCCTCGGGTCCTGCCATGTCATTTTGGGCATGGTCGCCAGCCACGGTCAGAAAGGGCTTCAATACAACCTTCCGCACTTTATCCCTCTTCAGTTGCTGTATCACATAATCAAGACCGGGAAAACCCTCCACACTCCCGATATAGGTCTTCACCTGGGGGGTGAGCCGGTTCATGGTATCGGCAAACTGGAGATAGGAACCGCCTGAGGGAAAAAAATCATTGCCGTGGCCCATGTACACCAGGGCGCTGCCAGTCTTTGCGGCCTGGTCGATATCCGCAGACAGGGCCTTGGCCACCAGTTCAATATCCTGAGGATAGGGATGGATATCGCCCATGGCGCCCAAGGCCGGCCGGCCAATCACCAGTTGTTTGAAGGGCTGATTTTTCTCTTTGATAGTACGGATGCTGGCCAGTCCCTGCACATAGGAGACCAGATCGAGATATTCTTCCCCCAGAGTAACATGGGTGGGTTGGACCAGGATGGTGGTAAAGCCATCATCCTGCAGATTGGCAATGGTGGCCAGAGGCCCTTGCACAGCCAGAATATCTTGGGGGATGGCAGGATGTGTTTTGACATAATCCGGATCATGCTGTCGTTTATGCCAGATGGCGCGGATCATGTTGGAGGTGAAGGCAATGCGAACCTCGGTGTTAGGATAATGTTGCTGGATCCGGTCTCTGACGTTGAGAATGCCGGCCAGCGCCTCAGGCACGGTGGTACCGAAGGCGGCGATCACCACTGCCTGGGTTGGTTTTTTGTTGTGTTCCTGGCCCCAGGCAAGGGAATGGATCAGGAAAAAGCAGAGCGCCGACAGAATTGAGAGCTTTGTAAATTTATACATGGTGTTCCCCTTGGAAGCCGTAACAAAGTAACAACGGCTTGCCGATCTGGTCCGGGGAAAACAGAAAATCCCGGACCAATTATAATAATTGATCCGGGATTTCCCTACATATCCGAAATCACAGGTATAGGCCTCTGTCCACGAGGTCATACCAACTGTATTCAGGCAGGTCTTCTGACTCCCGGTTCTTTCGCGTCCTGCGCCTTCCCGTCCTCAGACAGTGGCATTTTGCAGGATTTGTCCCCGGTTACAGCGGCGGGCCCGTCTTCGATTTGCACGAAGTTCCCTTTTCAACCTGAAAGATTTGCCCAGCAAACACGCCTTACAGGTACCTGAATTCATGAAACCTCTCAATACCTGCAATCCTCTCTTTTGTCAAGATCAGGAGCCGTAGCGAAATAACTTATCTCTTTATAGCTACTTCATTACGGCTCCTTATTCCGTTCTGGCCATTCAGATGACTATATTATTATTTACAACGGTTGGACGAAAAAGCCGCAAGTTAAAAGTTGAAAGAAGAAGGCTATCTGTGGTAGCCTTCTCTATACTCAGCGTATAAAATTTTCCAAACACCGGGGTTCTGATACGCATCAATGCTCCACTCCTCTCTTTCCATTTCATTCTTTCAGGAGGTTATTATGAAACGAATCATGAATTTCGGAGTCCTGCTCCTTGTTACCTTGCTCCTCTCCAGTTGCGGCTATAACTCACTGCAGATCAAGGAAGAAACAGTCTTCAAGGCCTGGGGGGACATTGAAGCCACCCTGCAACGGCGCGCCGACCTGATCCCCAATCTTGTGGCCACAGTCAAGGGTTATGCCCAGCATGAGCAGGAAACCCTGCAAAAGGTCGTAGAGGCCAGGGCCAAGGCGACCTCAATCCAGCTCTCTCCCGCCGACCTCAGCAATCCGGCGGCCATGCAGCAGCTTCAGGCCGCCCAGGGTGAACTCTCCTCGGCCCTGTCCCGCCTGATGGTGGTGGTGGAAAAATATCCTGACCTCAAGGCCAATCAGAGCTTTCTTGATCTGCAAAATCAGCTTGAAGGCACGGAAAACAGGATCAACGTCGCCCGCCAGCGTTACAATGAAGCGGTAGAGGTGTTTAACGGTTCCATCAGAAAATTTCCTGAGAGCCTGACCAATAAAATCCTGCTGCACCTGAACAAAAAAGAGTACTTCAAGGCAGAAGAGACGGCCAAAGCTGTACCCAAGGTCACATTCTGATTGGGGATTCCCATGCGTAATGATCTTCTCACAAAAAGGTTTTGCGGACTCTTTCTCGCGCTGGCCCTGCTCTTTCTTGGCACCCAAACAGTTTTGGCCCTTGAGGTCCCGCCGCTCAAAGGCCGGGTCAATGATTATGCCGGGATTCTGGCCCCGGCCACGGCCCGTCAGCTTGAAGAGGTGCTGAAAAATTTTGAGACGACGGAATCCACCCAGATTGTGCTCTTGACCGTTCCTTCTTTGGAAGGTGAATCCCTGGAGGATTTTTCCCTGCGGGTGGTGGAGGCATGGAAGCCTGGACAGAAAAAGCTGGATAACGGCGCCCTGCTCCTGATCGCCAAAAATGATCGTAAATTGCGCATAGAAGTCGGCTACGGCCTTGAGGGAAAGTTGACGGATCTGGTCTCCGGCCGTATCATCCGCGATATCATCACCCCCAGGTTCAAGGAAGGAAACTTTGACCAGGGGGTGATCGATGGCATTTCCGCCATGATGGCCGCAGTGAAAGGTGAGTTCGCAGCTGCAGACAACAAACCACACCAAAACAAGGGCGTGGATCCCGGCGCCATTGTCATCTTTCTGGTGGTCATCTTTTCGGTTCTTGGCAGAATGCTGTCCCGCGCCCCATTCCTTGCGGCCGGCGTCGGGGCGGTTCTCATCCCCGTTTTCGGGGCTCTGGCGCTGGGCCTTGGCGTCCTGTGGCTGCTCGCCCTGGCATTGGTGGGTTTTATTGGTGGCCTTATTGCGGCCAAAATGGCAGGCGTAGCAGGAAGCAGCGGATACTGGGGCGGGATGGGGGGTTTTGGCGGCGGTTCCTCAGGTGGATTCGGCGGCTTCAGCGGGGGCGGCGGCAGTTTTGGTGGCGGTGGTGCCTCAGGAGGTTGGTAGAAAATGCAGACATTGGCGCAACAGTTTCTCACGAAGGCAGAACAGGATACAATCTCTGACCTTGTCCAGCAGATGGAGCAGCAGACATCAGGCGAGATCGTCCCAATGGTGGTTTCGGCCAGTCACTCCTATCCCACGGCTATAATTTGCGGGGCAACGGCTCTTGCCCTCCCCCTCTCGTTGATCCTCATGCCCGTGGTCAGCTCTTTTTTCTGGCTTGGTTCCCAGAATGTGTGGATTTTTATCGCCCTCTTCATGGCGCTGTATGGGGTCTTTTATGGCCTGGTTCACCGCTTTGCCTGGTTGAAGCGTTTATTCCTGTCCAGGAGTCAGGTCGCGGCCGAGGTACAGGAAGCGGCGGTTGCCAGTTTTTTTACCGAAAGGCTCTACAAAACCAAAGACGAGAATGGCATCCTCATCTTCATTTCCGTGCTCGAACGCAAGGTCTGGATGCTGGCCGATGCTGGGATCAATGCCCGCATTGATCCGGGGCAGTGGCAGGGTATTATTGATCTGATCACTCAGGGGATCAAGGAAAAACGTCAATGCGAGGCCATCTGTCAAGCTATTGTCCAGATTGGAGATCTCCTCAAGACCCATTTTCCTCATCAAAAAGACGATATCGATGAGCTGCACAATATCATTGTGCGATAACATGGTACCATTTCAATACGGTGCGACCAGAAAAGACCAAGAACAAATGTTCCCCGCGGGACATTATGAGCAATTGCCAGAAACAGAACTGGTAACAATTCTGCTCACAAACTACACCCCGGAGTCACCACCCCCAACCTTCTCGATTTCTTCCCGGGAACAATGGGTATAAACTTTAAAGATAACAAACCATTCCATTTTGGAAACAAAATGAATGGCCACCCCATGCTCATCCTGTCTGACCACTTCACCCTGGATGTCTTCAAGACGCAGACGACTATGATTGCCTGTGACTCGTATCTCTATGGTGCAGGGTGTCCCGACCTGAATTATCTGATCAATCCGTACAAACATGCCGTTGATACTGATATTCAGAAGATCAGCCTCAATACCCGTATCAACATCCCCTAACCATAAGGTCACATCGGTGAGAAAAGGGGTACGGGTACACAACCTTCTTTCTCTTTTTTCCCCCATTTTTTTCTCCTCACTGATAGCAACGATTCAAGAGAGAACACCAACTTCAGGAACCGTAAAGAAAATATTTTTCTGATCATTCCGTTAGGCTTATACTGTTTCTATCATTTCACAGTCAATATTTTTTTAACAAACACCTCATCACCGACGAGTATTTTTATCATTCCCCTTGTCAGTTCCTCTTTTCTGTTGACTTTAACCAGAGGCTGGCCATAAAATATACTTATACATATACACAAAAACCTTCTCCCTTCCGGCAACCATGGAAAAAAAAATACTTATTGCCATTGATGGATCCATCTACTCCAGTCAGTCGTTGGAATACATCGCCCTTCTCTTTGCCGATACCCCAGATATCCATTTTCATCTCATGATCTGTATCAGCTCCAGCGAAAGCATTTTCCCTGTGGCCACGGACAATAGAAACTCCCTGTTCCCGGAAGCCCCTGGAGTTGAGAGAAAAAGACAGACAGCCCAATCCTATCTCCAGAAGGCAACGGATAAACTGGTCCGACTGGGAATCGTATCAGAACGGATAACCTCCTCAGTAGAAATATCAGGACAGGATATCGCCATCACCATCCAGCACCAGGCTGAACATCTCCTGATGGACAGCATACTCATTGGTCGCCGGGGATTAAATTATGTCAGCGAAATGCTTCTAGGCTCGGTCTCGGCCACCCTGCTCAAGAATTGCCACGAGATCCCGCTCTGGATCATCGATGGTGAAGTCCGGAAAAAAAATTTCCTGGTACCGGTGGATGGTTCCATTCCCTCCCTGCTCGCCATTGACCACCTGACCCATATCATGGAAGGACGAAAGGATATCACCATTTTCCTCTTCCACTGTCATCGTTTTCTGGAAAAGAAGATTGAGGCAAACCCTGAATCCTGTTACCCTATCTGGGGAAAAGAGTGGTGCGACACCTACTTAACAGGTGACAATCACATCTTCGACGGCCCGACCCAGCTTCTGATTGAGGCCGGCATCCCTGAGGGCAATATCATCACCCTTTCCGAAGTGCCGGATCTGGACGCAGCGCACGGCATTATCCGCCAGGCCCATAAACACCATTGTGGAACCATTGTCATTGGACGACGGGGAGACGGCACAACCAAGGGAATCCTGGGTGGCGTTTCGGATCGTACCCTCAAACACTCCCAGAACATCGCCCTCTGGGTGATCGGCTGACACCTGAGGACTCAGGGCAATTTTCCATTTCCCGGTTTCACCGGAACAATCATGACCTTGGCCGCCTTCGCCGGATCAAGATATTCACGGGCTAACGCCGTCAGCTGCTCCCTTGTCGCCGAGCTAAATCCTGAAAGAATCGTTGCCGGCCACTGGAGTTGTTGCGGATACCGTGATGACAGGGCAAAAACCGAGTTCAGCCAGTACCCATTGGTCCGCACCATATCCTTCAGCGCGGTGAGCATAGGCGCCCTGGCCCGCGCAAACTCCTCGGCGGTCACCCCGGATTTCCATAAATCGGTGGCCACCTGCTCCACTGCCCGACTCAAAACCTCAATCTGATCCGGGGCCACAATCAACTGCGCCCGCATGACACCATAGCCGGGATAGATCCTGCTGGGATGGTTATAGACCTGAGGAGAATAGGTAGCCCCCAGTTTCTCGCGAATGACCTTGCGCAACCGGTCTGAAAAAATCTCCGTCAACAGATACAACCGTCTGGTCCTCTCAATATCCCAGAAATCAGCAGTGGGCCAGGCCACCACCAGCATGGCCTTGTCAATGGATGAGTCAACCGGCAGCCGCAAGGTTTCCCCAGCCGGAAAATGAAGCGGCACCGCTGCCGTCTCGCCCTGCTCTCTTTTGGCCAGCGGCGCCAGATAAAGCCTGGCCAGCTCACGCCCGCGTTGCAGGTCAAAATCACCAACCAGTGAGACCTCAAGCCCTCCGGACAGAATGGCAGGCTCTACCCAGCCACGAATCTGCTCCGGTGTCAGAGTAGAAAATTCAGCCCAGGGCGGCAGGCCAAACGATTTATTGCCGCCTGCCAGAAAAGACTCCCCCGAGAGCTGCATGATCCCGCTCACATCACTTTTCATCTGTCCATACATCTGCTCAAAGCCCTGCATCGTCTTTTTATAGACGTCATCACGCACAACGGGATCGGCCAGGTGCGCCTGCAGCACCTGAAACAGGAGCTCAAAGTCTTTGTTCACCGCCGACCCCTTCCAGGCAAAACTGGCCTCACCCACCTTGAAATCCAGTTTGACCGTACTACCCGCCAAGATCCGGTCCCGGTCCGCCTTGGTGAATTTACCGGTTCCGGAATCATTGACCACCTGTTCCGCCAGCATGGCCAGACCAGGACGAGGCTCTGACTGCTTGCCCTGGCCGAAATCGGCCGAGACCTGCACTTCATTCTCCTGAAACTTCGTCTGCCGCAAATTGACGATCACCCCGTTAGCAAAGACAATCCGCTCGGCCTGGACCTCAGGCAGCGGTATTTCCCGGGCCGGCCTCTTGTCAACAGCAAGGTGCAGATACGGAAAGACCAGATCAGCCTCTGCCTGCGGCGGGATCACCGCTTGAGCTGATGCCAGGTCATAGGCCTCTTTGATCTGCAGCCGGGGGTCCTTGTCTGAGAGACTGGCATTTCCGTTAACCTGAATCAGTCGCGCCTGATGATTCCAGATCCGCTGGAAGGCATCATGGAGTTCTGCCGCCTTCATCTTCTGAACGACAGGGGTATAAACCTCTTTTTCCTGTTGTGGCGACATCAGCACCTTATTCATGTTCAGCTTGCTGATCAGATCCGATGCCAATTCCTGACTGTTACGGGTGACGGCGGTGGACACCGCGGAGTCAAGCTCGGCCAGCATCTCCTTTTTCACCCGCTCAAGTTCCTGTTGGGTGAAGCCATACTCCAGGGCCTGACGCAATACCCGTTCAATCTGCCCCAGGGCCGACTGCCACTTGCCGGGATCACTCTTGGCGCTGATCACGCCATAACCGATTCGCCCAAGGAACATGCCGGTATGGGCCTTTCCCTCAGTGAAGGGGGTATCTTTTTTTTCCAGCAGCTGTTCCAGGCGATGCTGAACAATACGGCCTGCCGCCTCTTCATGAATTTGACGCGTTTCAAGGGCCAGGGAATCATTTCCCTCCACCTCATTCCACACGGTTTCAATAGTGATCTCGGTAGCCCCCATTTCCGGCTCATGATGATAAAAAAACTCGGTGCCGGCAGGGGTTACCTTCCCCCACTTCGGACAAGCAGGCATTGCCCCTCCGGCATGAAGTGGATTAAAATGATCCTGGACCAGCGGCACAATCTGGGCAGGATCAAAATCACCCACTATAATCAGGATCATCTTTTCCGGCCGGTACCAGGCATCATAATAAGCCTTCATCATTCCATGATCTGCTTTTTTCAAGGTTTCAGGAACACCGATGGGCATACGCTCAGGAATCTTGGTTCCACGCATGGTAAAGGCCAGACCGGCTTCATGGGTTCGATATTCCACCGAATCCCGGGCCCGTTTCTCCGAAAGTATAACCCCGCGCTCCCGCTCAATCTCTGTCTCTGATAACAGGGCGCCACGGGCATAATCAGAGATGACCAGCAGCCCCTTGTCCACCTCCTCACGACTGGCCTCTGGCAACAGGAGATTATACACGGTCTCATAAAAACTGGTATGGGCATTGGTATCTCCGCCAAAGCTCATGCCAATGGACTGAAAATAATCAACCAATGAGCCCGCCGGAAAATGAGTTGACCCATTAAAAACCATATGTTCAAGAAAATGAGCAATTCCCCGCTGCTCTTCCGTCTCATAGAGCGACCCCGCCTGAACATCCAGATAGATGCCAACCCGCCCTTTAGGCTCCTGATTTTTCAACAGAACATAGCGAAAGCCATTGTCCAGCCGACCAAAGATCAAGGCAGGATCAGGGGCCAGATCACTCTTCTCATGGGGCCAGGTCGTGGCCTGACACCACTGTTTCTGGTCACCATTCTTTGCCAACTCTCCACAAAAACTCGGCGCAGAAGAGAAGAGCAGGACAAGACAGAAAAAAAACAGCGCATTCACCCTTTTCATTATTACACCTTGCAGAACAGATTCTTGGAAGTTAGATATTGTTATGATTTAAAAAAAAGAGACTTTACTTTATACCCTGTCCCGTGAATTACAAGAAAAGAAATTTTCCCCCAAACAACCATGTCATCAGGGAAGACACCAATCGTCACTCATTGCAACGGCCACGGGAGAGAGGGCCAAAAAAAGAGGAGACCAAGCCATGCAGCTACAAGGTAAAATCGCCCTGATCCCTGGCGCATCAAGGGCAATCGGCAGGGCCATTGCCAGAAAACTGGCCAGGGAAGGGGTCAACCTGATCCTTCCCACATTTGACTGGCCAGGTTCAATCCAGGAGATGGAAGAGGAGTTCAAGGGATTAGATGTTGACGTCCTGGTCCTCCCGGTTGATCTGCGTGAACAGGAACAGGTGCAGGAGATGCTGGCGACTATCCAGAGGCATTTTGGCGCCCTCCATATCCTGGTCAACAACATAGAACGGGGCGGAATGCCCATAGTCCATGGATCATACGACCACACCCACAACTATGACCAATGGGATCTGGAAATCAACACCACACTCAAGGCCAAATGGTTGTTATTCCATCATTGTCTGCCACTAATGAAACAGTCTGGCCCAGGTGCTATCGTCAATATCTCATCCATCTCCGGCCTGACTGGAAGAAGCGGACCGGCCGCATTTTTTTTCAATGATGGCTACAGCGCAGCCAACAGGGCCATCTCATCTTTTACTGAAACGTGGGCCAGAGAGGCCGCACCGCAAATACGGGTAAATGAGCTCATGCTGGGCCTGATCCAGCACCGACACGGAGAGGACACCAAAGGATGGTCAGCTCTGAACGATGAGGAAAGACAACGTTTATTGACTCATACCCTGTTGCAACGTACGGGAACTGCGGAAGAAGTGGCCACTGCCACCCTGTTTCTGATACGCGATGCCGACTTCATGACTGGAAGCATTCTGCGCATGGATGGAGGTTTTTACTTAGGCGGGGAACAGGTTCCTGATATGCCAGAGGGAATCCTGACGCAAGAAATGGGTTAACAAAAAAGGCCTGCATGGTTCTTCCCAAGCAGGCCTTGATTTCAAACCGAAAAATAAAAAAAATCAATTTCAGCCACATGATCCTTGGGGCAGAAGCTCAATGGAGACAGCAATATTCTGTTTTCCCTCTACGGTATAAGTTACCCGCACAGGTCGAAGCTTCTCAACCTCTTTCATTGAACCACCCGTTACAGGTGTTTTCTCAGTAATTTTCATGGTAACATGGTCACCCTTTGGGGGAACGATAACAAGGATCCCCTCTCCGAGAGAAATCTTCTGGACTCTCCCTTTTATAGTAAGGATATTGCTTTGCATCTTTTCTGAACCTTTGGCCCCATTCTCGGTAGAGACACACCCGGAAACCAGGAAGAACAGGGAAAGAAAAGTCAACAATAGTACATTAGACCACCGGTCATGCGCAGTAAACATGGAAACCTCCTGAAAAAATAGTTATCTCTATGTACTGAAAGTCAAACTCCAGCACGCTCAACCACCCCGACTACACCAGGGCAGAACCAGATCACTGTCCGAAAACATACTACTCAATTCTGATATGGCTGTTACTTGTCAATAGGAAAAAGTATCCCGTTACCCTTACTTCAAAGGTTTCGCTCTTTTGTATGTATTCCAGGCCACAGACAGAGACGGGATCTTGTGGCGACGTTTGATCACTCTGATATTCGC
>JAPLJF010000029.1 GCA_026388715.1 Deltaproteobacteria bacterium | reverse complement strand
AGTTGAAGAGATAGAACAGCTCCACCATGACAAAGGCGTTGACCGCGGCAGTGCGCGCCTGGGCAAGGGTGGCGCCGCTGGAGAGTTCCCAGGAAAAAAGCCCGAAGGCCGCGCCCAGCATCAAGAAGCTCACCAGGGTGATCCGGAAAATCATGCTGTGGCTGAGGATCGGCATATTGGGTTGCCGGGGGGGCCGCAGCATGATACCCGGCTCCTTGGGTTCGAAGGCCAGGGCCAAGCCGAGAAACCCGGCGGTGGTCATGTTGACCCAGAGGATCTGCACCGGTAAGATGGGCAGGGTGACGCCAAGGAAGATGGCGGTGAGAATAACCAGCCCTTCGCCCAGGTTGGTGGGCAGGGTCCAGGTAATGAACTTGACCAGGTTGTCGAACACCCCCCGCCCCTCTTCCACCGCCGACTCGATGGAGCTGAAGTTGTCGTCGGTGAGCACCATGTCCGCCGCTTCCTTGGCCACCTCGGTGCCGGTGATGCCCATGGCCACGCCGATATCCGCCCGCTTCAGGGCTGGGGCGTCGTTCACCCCGTCGCCGGTCATGGCTACCACCTGACCTCTGGCCTGAAACGCCTCCACCAGGCGAAGCTTCTGCTCAGGAGTTACTCTGGCAAACACTGCTGTGGTTGCGGCCCTGTCGATCAGTTCGCTGTCGGATAATTTTGCCAGTTCCGGGCCGGTGAGCACCGGTATGGTTGGTGACAAGGGAAGGCTGTTGAGCAGCCCGACCTGTCTGGCAATGGCCATGGCCGTTACCGGGTGATCGCCAGTGATCATCTTGACCCGGATACCTGCGGCTTGGCAGGTCTTGACTGCGGTAATTGCTTCGGAGCGGGGCGGGTCGATCATCCCCTGCAGGCCAAGAAAGACCAGGTCCGTGGTCAGATCGCTATGATTGATGTCCCGTGTTTCTGGAGATATTTTTTTGCTGGCCATGGCCAGTACCCGCAATCCCTTGGCCGCCATGGCCTCAACGATGTTCTGAATCTCCTTGGCCTGCAAGGGAACCGGGTTGCCCTGCGCGTCAATTTGCGTCCCGCATCTGGTCAGAACTGCCTCCACCGCACCCTTCAAGCAGATCAGGCGGAAGGCGTCAGGGCCGGTCTCGTGCAGAGTGGCCATATACTGGTGTTCCGACTCGAATGGCACTGTGTCCAGGCGGGGACAGGCGGCGAGCGTTTCCGGGCCGAGTCCTCCCTTGCGGGCCGAGGTTAGAAGTGCCCCCTCGGTGGGGTCGCCCTGTACCTGCCAGACTCCGTCTTTTTCCACAAGCTGGCTGTCATTACAGAGAAGCCCGGCCCGCAGGCATTCCAGCAGCGCCGGAGATGTGCTGGCAGAAGCCGCTTCCGGGCTGTTAATCCTGCCGTGCAGGGGATTATAGCCGGAGCCGTCCACCGTGTATACCAGACCTCCGACCAGGATCTCCTGCACGGTCATCTGGTTTTCGGTAAGGGTGCCGGTTTTGTCGGTACAGATCACCGTGGTGCTGCCGAGTGTCTCCACAGCCGGCAGTTTGCGGATAATGGCCCGTTTTTTGGCCATGCGCGAGACGCCGATGGCAAGAGTAATGGTGACGGCGGCGGGCAGACCTTCGGGGATGGCGCCAACGGCCAGGGCCACTGCCGCCATGAACATGTCAAGAAATTTCTGGCCCCGCAGCAGCCCGACCACAATAGTCAGCCCGGCCAGTCCCAGGATCACATAGAGCAGGACGTTGCTGAACGCGCTGATCTTGCGGGTGAGCGGGGTCTCCAGCTCCTTGGCCGCCGAGATCAGTTGGGAGATGCGCCCGACCTCAGTGGCATCCCCGGTGGCGGTGACGATGCCGGTGCCCTGGCCGTAGGTGACGAGCGTTGAGGCATAGGCCATGTTCCGCCGGTCGGCCAGGGCGGTGTCGTGGCCATGCAGGCCGTGGTCTTTGGCAACAGGCGCCGATTCGCCGGTGAGGGCCGCTTCGGCGATCTGCAAATCGCGCACCCGAAAAAGCCGCAGGTCAGCTGGAACCTTGTCGCCGCTTTGCAGGAAAACGATATCGCCGGGCACCAGTTCCGTGGCTGGCAGGCGTCTTTTTTCTCCCTGGCGCAGGACGGTAGCCTCGGTGGTCATGGTACGGGTCAGGGCAGCCAGGGCATTGACCGCTTTGGCCTCCTGGATAAAGCCGACAAAGGCATTCATCAGCACCACCCCGAAGATAACGCCGGAATCTACCCACTCGCCAAGAAAGGCAGTGACCAGGCCTGAGGCAATAAGAATATAGATCAGGGGCTGATGGAACTGGAGCAGAAAACGGAGCAGCGGCCCCTGTCCTTTCTGGGCGGTGATGGTATTGGGCCCAAAGGTCTCAAGACGGTGTTCAACTGCAAACCTGTCAAGCCCTTGCTCCTGGTTCCCTTCCAGCAGCTCTTCTACCTCGGCAATCGGCAGGTGGTGCCAGTGTCTGGCGATCAGATTTACATTTTCCATGGAGAATCTCCCCTCGTATGCTGCCAACGATTGAGTCTGTCTGCCCTTTAATCATTGTTGTTTGTATCTGATAACTGAAATGATACTTCAGGAATGAAGTTTGAACAATGAGAAACCCAGATTATCAGTGCCGCCTCGAGAGAGGTTTTAAATGGGTTCCTTGACGTGTGTAATGGAAACCAATATACTGAAAAAAGGTACCATTATTCTCTTTTTCTCTCCTCCAAACTTGGCAAAAAGCTGATGAGTGCAACTTCATCTCACAAGGGCCGGATAGAGTTTGTCGAAACTGTGCATACGCAGGCTACGGATGGCCAGGTAAGCGGGCAGGCGAGAATCCTGTTCACCCCAAGGACGGATAAAGAGCAACGGCTGACGATCAGGAGCGGTGGCGACTGGGTTCTTGAGGGGCTGCGGGATGTGGACAGGAAACTGGAACAGCTTGTCCGCAAGACCCGCAAGACGCCTGTCCAGTGGGATGTCTCGGCGGTGGGACGTGTTGATTCGGCAGGGATGATGCTCTTTATCAAGTATTATGACCTGCTTGTTCTCAACAACTGCACCATTGAGATTATTGGGGCCAAGGTTGAGCATGACAAGATGTATCGGCTGCTGCGGCAGTATGTCTCAGCTGCTCCTGTTGCCGGGCCTGCACTCTCCTCCCGTCTCCTGATTTTTTTGCATGGGCTGGGAAAGATCTCCGTCTCCTTTTTTGTCGATATGATTGCCTTTCTCTCGTTTCTAGGCGAGAACTTTATCATCTTTCTGCTGGCCCTGCGTCATCCCTTGTCCATTCGATATGGCGCGATTGTCAAAAACATTGAAGAGGCCGGGGTCCGGGCCATGCCCATCGTTGCCCTGACCAGTTTTCTGATCGGGGTGGTTATCGCCTATCAGGGGGCGGTGCAGTTGCAAAAATTCGGCGCCAATATCTTCATTGTTGATATGATCAGTATCTCCGTCACCCGGGAACTCGCGCCCCTGATCACCGCCATTGTCGTGGCTGGCCGCACCGGCTCCTCCTATACCGCCCAGATCGGGGTGATGAAGATAACCGAGGAGATTGACGCCATGCGGATCATGGGATTTGATCCCCTCCATTTTCTGGTATTGCCACGGATCATGGCCCTGATGATCGTCATGCCGCTGATGATCTTCTTTGCCGATATGGTGGGCATCCTGGCCGGGATGTTCATCTCCAATATTCATCTGAACCTCTCTTATGGCGAATTTCTCCGTCGCCTGCAGGTGGCCCTCGATATTAAGCATGTGTGGATTGGTATTTTCAAAGGACCATTTTTCGCCTGGCTGATCGCGGCTGTTTCCTGCTTTCGCGGCTTTCAGGTCTCAAAAAGCACCGAGAGCATAGGGCGGTACACCACGATCAGCGTGGTCAATGCCATTTTTCTGGTGATTGCCTGTGACGCCCTTTTTTCAGTCCTTTTTACGGAGCTGGGCATTTGAGTGACCCTGTTATCACTGTCACCAATGTGGTGACCAGGTTTGGCCTGAACCTGATTCATGATCATATCAGTCTGACCGTGGGGCAGGCAGAGATCTATGGACTTCTTGGCGGCAGCGGATCAGGGAAATCCACCTTGATGAAAGAGATGGTGATGCTGTTATCCCCACAGGAGGGAGCAATCACGGTTCTTGGGCATGAGCTGTCAACGATCAGCCGCGCTGCTGCCGCGCTGTTGCGGCGGCAGTGGGGGGTGCTCTTTCAGGCCGGGGCCCTTTACTCTTCTCTCACCGTTGCCGAGAATATCGGGATCACCCTTAAGGAGTATACCGATCTTCCCGTGACCTTGATCCGCGATATCGTGCGCATGAAAATCAACATGGTCGGTCTCCCTGCCCATGCGGCAGAACTTTATCCTGCCGAATTGAGCGGCGGCATGGTCAAACGGGTTTCCCTGGCGCGGGCCCTGGCCATGGACCCGAAGCTGCTTTTCCTGGATGAACCGACTTCCGGTCTTGATCCTGTCGGCGCGGAGGCCTTTGATCAGCTGATCCTTAAATTACGGGATCTGCTGGGGTTAACCGTGGTTATGGTCACCCATGACCTTGATTCCATCTGGACCGTTGTCGATCGGTTTGCGGTGCTGGGTGACAAGAAGGTGATAGCCGAAGGCACCCTTGATGAAGTCAGAAAAAATCCCCATCCCATTGTCAGAGAATTTTTTGGGGGAGCACGCGGAAGAATACGGAGTTCAGGAACCGTTACGAAATAACCAATGTGTTCCAGGCCAGTTCGTTACGGCTCCTTATGCCGCATTTTTTATCCAAATGACCATTTTTTTACAGCGGTGCAGAATGGAAAGCAGGATTAATTACACCATCGTTGGCATCTTTGTGATCCTGCTGTTGGCCGGGCTGATCAGCTTTGTCTATTGGCTGGGGAAGTATGGATACAAGCAGGAACATGACTATTATTACGTCTATATGGAGGAGTCGGTTTCCGGGTTAAGCTCTGAGGCCTCGGTCAAATATCGGGGCGTGGATGTTGGTATTGTTGAGAAGATGAGGCTGAATCCAAAAAATACCGAAGAGGTGGAACTCCTGCTAAAGCTCAAGCACGGCACCCAGATCAAGGTGGATACCAGGGCCACGCTCAAGTCCTTTGGGATAACGGGCCTGGCCTTTGTGGAACTGACCGGCGGACGCAAAGATGCACCGCTGCTGAAGAGAGATGACAAGATTCCGGTCATCCCTGCCGTCCCTTCAACCTTTGCCCGGCTTGACGAGTCTCTGACTCTCCTGGCCGAAAAACTGGCCCGGGCCCTGAATAAGATTGATCTGCTGCTCAGTGAGCAGAACCTGCAGAATGTTGCTGACATCCTTGCTGAAACGAAGGTGATGGCCAAAGATGTCAGGGGGCAATTGCAGGGATTCCAGCGTCTTGTTGACAGCAGCATGGTCATGGAGAAGGGAATTACCCAGGCCTTTGTCAAGGTTGAGTCCGCGGCTCTGGGGGTCGAGAAGATGGCCGGGAGTCTGGAACATGGTTATGCGGATCCGGATCGAAAGCTGGCCAACCTTGCCCGACAGAATCTGGAATCGTTCCATCAACTGCTCTCTGAGCTGGATATTCTGGTGGGCGATCTGCAAAGAACGACTCGGGCGATTGAGGCCAGTCCCGGCGATCTGATCTTTAAGCGATCCCGCCTGCAGCCCGGGCCGGGAGAGGAGGGATATGAAAAGAAATAGATGCGGACAGGTGCTGGTCCTGGCCATCCTTGTCGCCTTCACTCTGATCACCGGATGTACCTTCCAGAGCCTTCCGCCAGTGGAGATCTATACCCTTGAGCCGGTATGGGGGCAAAGTGATCCGGCTCCAATAGAAAAAAAAGGTACAGCTATTATCCAGATAGCCCCGGTCCGAGGGTCTGGCGCCTTTACTGGCACCGATATCCTCTATACGGATACCCGGCACACCCAGCGGAGCTATGCGTACAGCCGCTGGCGAGACTCGCCGGTTCGAATGATGCAGACGGTGCTTGAGGAGGCCGTGGAAAACAGCGGCCTTTTCAGGGTTGTGCTCCCGCCCACCTCGGTGTCCGGGGCTGATTTTCTGGTGGAGAGCGACCTGCTGGAATTTGGCCATTTTCTTGGGCGAGATGGTGCCTCGGCAGGGGTTGTCAGGATGCGCTTCTATCTTATTGACAACAAGAACAGAAAGGTTGTTGACAGCAAAGAACTGGTAGGCCGGATACCGGCGGCAACGATGGATGCCCGCGGCGCCACAGCAGCAATCAATCAGGCGGCAATTAAAGTTGCCACTGATCTTGTTGCCTGGCTATCAGAACCGGGAAGAATTTAACTTAACTTGTCGGGCACCATGAAAAATTGTCTTTTCGTCCAGTGGGATGGCTTGATCGTTCAACGATCTCTCCATGCCCTTTTCATGACCATAGATTGCAAAAAGAAGACAGGTAATCTTTCGGGGGTAAGTGTGCCGTTTCTTTGGCATGGACTTTCCTCCGTTCATGACAGTTTATCATAAACAGGCAAAAAATCCTCTTCTTGCTGAACCAAAACATCCCGATGTATCTCCTCTTGGAACCCGGAAACAGGGTATCTGAAATGTTGAAATTCATTCCGGTTCCAACGACCGTTACCTGTCTTCCGGACCAAGCGCTAACGGCTGCGGCCTTTGCTGCGCTCACGCAGAAAACTGAAAATCTGTTCGACCACGGCCAACCCCAAGGACAGATTCGAAAACGTGCGGCGCACCCCGGAGCAGATACCCTGGACTTCGATATGGACCAGGCGGCGGCGCAGGTCACAACATATGGCCAAGCGGTTCTTGTCCTCCTGAATCTTTTTCAGTTCTTGGTCGAGAAACATATCGTATCCTTTTTCAGTTCAGCCAGGCTCTGGTCAAAGGCCAGTGTTTTTCGTTGGAGGTGACGATACAGGACGACAAAAACTGCCGTCCCCGCCAGCATGCTGGCCACTGCTGCGCCAGCGAGTCCGTAAAGCCGCCATTCGGGTGCCAGGAGGTATACACCGGCCAGAACCAGTAACAGGAGGCCGAGCAGGGAAAAGACCACACCCATGCAGGCCAGGAGCAATGACTGGACAAACCTGATCTTGGCCTCACGCAGCTCCAGAGCCAGGAGCTCCAGACGATCCTCGAGAATTTGGGTTGCTATCCCACCGAACCGGCCGGCAGCCCCTGAGATCCCGGAAATAAAAAGCGGTAGTCTGTCCATGCTATTTCCTGGACATGAACCAGCCGAGGAGCAGGCCGGCGACAAAGGTGCCACCGATGGCAGAGTATGGTTTTACATGGATGAATTCATCAGCGGCCTGGACCTTATCCAGGAGTTGGGCTTCAAGCTCGCCGTAGTCGCCCTTGGCTGATTCCAGACGTTCCTTCAGGGCAGTTCTGGCAGACTTGATCCGGTCGTCCAGTTCTCCGGAAGTAGCGTCCACAAGCGCATGGGCATGGTCCATGATGTAACGCATTTCCTGGCTCATTGGTTTGTATTTATTGTTTGTGGTTGCCATGTTGTATAACCTCCTCAAGTTAAGTTTTTGTCTTTTCTGTAGTGCTGTTTCTTGTTCATCGTAGGCGATTTTCAGATCTGTGTCAGCCTTTTTGATCTTGATCTCAATCTGTCAAAGGGCAAAAGGCATGCCGGCAAGCAAAAAAAACTTCACTACTGCGGATTAGGTCAGTTTCTCTTTGAAATCATAAGATGTGATGCTTCCGGATTATGGAAACTCCGGATAACCGTTCACCTGCCAGAGTTATCATTCCAGATCCTTTTTCATCCGGTCAAATTCGTCCTTGCTGACTTCGCCCTGGGCATAACGCTTTTTCAGAATATCGAGCGGCGTCTCCCGGTGGCCGGAAAATTCCGTTCTTTTACTCATCCCGATCCAACGAAAAAACATAATAACACCTGCAATAATCAACACCCAGAACACCAGCATCATGATCATCCCTCCAATTCCCATGCCGGGTCCCCATCCCTGCCAACAATCGTTTCCCCACATCATTATTCCACCTCATTCAAGACTGGAGTCGGCGCTGAGCCCCTCTTGCCAGCCAATTTTCAGCGTTGCCATCTTTTTATATCGCCGCACAGTCTGGGCAACAGTAAATGTTCTATTATGCCCTAATGCTTTGTTGCAGCAAAGACGGTTTTGGGGTTTTCCGTACTTGCGCCACGCGAGTCATGAGTCATTTAAACTTTGAAACCGCATCGTGAAAGGCAGTTTTTACATCATCCCAGCCTTTTTCCGCGCTTGTCTTAAGGCCTTCCCACGCCTCAGGGCCGGCAGCCTTTAATTCCTGTAGTTTTGCCTTGGCCGTATCCCGCTTGTGTTGCAAGGCTTCGATTGTTGCGTGGTATTCAATCTTAGTTTGGGCCTTGGCTTTGTCTGCCTTGGCCTTGAGTAGGGCGATTTGTGCGTTCCATTCCTTCATCTGCGCATCAAGTTTTTCTTCGAACGCCTTTCGTTTTTCCGTCATGGCAACCTCCTCGTTGTTGAAACGTTCTGTTGTTCATCCGCCATTTTCCCTTCCCATGAACAGCAACACAATACCGCCCACAAGCGTAACAGCTTTCACGATCAGCGGTAGCGGAAATGTTTTCGTCTACTCTGTCGTCATCTGGAAAGGGTCGGGATCGATGACCTGCTCTCTTGTTGTATAGGTGAAGCCTTGACAGGCAAATGTCGCTATCCCTATAGCGATGAGAGTGATGGCTGCCAAGGTGTCTGTTTTTATTTCGTTCCTTTCTGTTATCAACCTGGTTGGATAAATATCCTTTCCGGCCGGTTACCTGCGCCGCCCCTGAATGAGGTTGAGCAGCACAACAACAATAGCAATTACCAGCAGGATATGAATGAACCCTCCCATCGTGTAACTGCTGACCAGTCCCAGTGCCCACAGAATTATCAGTATTACGGCAATTGTCCACAACATATGATCTTCCTTTTTTTGTCTGTCGGTGAAGTCGGAGATTATGAAATGCGGCGGTGCCGCTGTCACAATTTTTTTATGCTGAAATGTTTTTTTTACCCTATCTACTTTTGAAAATACTCCCGTACTTTCGCGGCAATCTGGCGATCTGTCATGTCGTCAACTGTTTCCACCGCCTTGATGAGTCCACTGAGTTTGTGTCTCTCGAGACGTTTTTTCAGCTCGCCCTTTGCCTCGCCCGGACCAAATATTAAAATCGCTTCGGCGTTATGAATAAGCGAAATGACCTCATCGTAGTAGGTGTTGAGTTGGTCCGTAAGCTTTCTTTGAAGGGTATCATCCGCTGGAACCATATGAGATTCATAGGGGGACGTTGAAGGTTCACCAGCAGGCTGTGCGCTCTGCTTTTCCACCTTTGATTCGATCACTTTTGTTTCTTCCCCTTTGTTCGAAACCACCACTATCACGGCCTTACGATGGTCAATCCACAAACCCGCGGTCTTTTTCATAGATTTCTCCTTGTTGGAAACGGCTTCTGCCGGTAAGCAGAGGCCAGCGAGCATCGTCTTATCATCTGTGCAGTCAGTCCCTTCCCGCCCGAACCGGATGTCCGGGGGGAAGGGACTGACAGAGAGCCGATTTAGCGCTTCCCTTTAAGGCGCATGTCATTCTTGACCGATGTCACCCCCTTGACGCTGCGTGCAACTTCGACTGCCTTGTTGATGTCGGCTTGAGAATTGACGAAGCCGCTCAACTGAACCACGCCCTTGAAAGTTTCGACGTTGATCTCGGTCGACTTCAGCGATTCGTCTTTGAGAATTTCCGCCTTTACTTTGGTAGTAATGACGGAGTCGTCAACATACTCTCCGGTTCCCTCTTTCTTTGCCGTCGATGCGCATCCCAGAAGAGAAACCAGCAGAATGACGAGAAAAAAGTTAGTGAATCGATTGAATAGTTTCATAAGGATCCTCCTTGCGTGTGAAGTTTTTTTGATTTTACGTTTCCCAACGCCTTACTAATCAGGCTATATAATCAAGCTATACTTTTTCTCTCTCATCCTCCTTATGGGTGAAGTTTTTTTGAGGGTACCTTGAAACATCAGGATTTTCGTCCAAGTTCAAGGCGTGCGAAAAATTTTACCACAAGCATATAGCTAATATTCCGAGGATAAAATTTAAGAATAATGCAACGATCGTCAAACGTTCAAGCTGTCCCCCTGGTCGAAGAGACAATTTTTCGAGGTGCCCTTGATTTTGATCTTCCCGGCGCCATACTCTGATCAGGCTCTACTTTTTTCTCTCGCCGTTGATGTAGCCTGTGGCTGCATCAACACCACTTACCGACAACGGTTCCGACAACAGGACATCCGACAGATACGGCGTTGAGTGTAGCTCCGGATGTCGAGACAAGGGCAAGAATAATAAAAACAAGAGCGATATGTTTCTTCTTTGCTTATTTAATTAAACGTTTTTATGCATAGGAATGTCAATTTTTTTTGAAATTATTCCATGGGGTCGGTTGCAAGAGGGAGCCGGTATTGCAGATTGATGAAATGGGAGAAACAGGCGAAATCGGATACGATCGAAAACCAGTATGTTTTTGGGGCGCAGACGATGAAGGTGGAGAATTTGTTGCTGCGGACAATCGGGATTATTCGAGCGGCTACTCGCGGCCACAGAAGGGTGTGCTTTGCCAAAAACAAGCAACGAGGTGAGGGAAAAGGCCTTTAATGCCAATTGAAGGAACTCTTGTGATGGTCAAAATAACAATGCATCGTTCTCTTGAACAATAAATTCAAGAATGTTTTTTCTGACCTTTCAAGGTGTCATTTTGTCTTTCTTTGATTCCTCCATTTCAGTGGCGGCTTCCGTTGAAGCTGATTTGTACTGGTGCCTGGCAAATTCCCGCATGTTTCTTGCCTTGTCAGACTCATCCATGATCTCCTGGCCAATGATTTCTTCCAGAATGTCCTCCATGGAGATGATCCCGGTCATGGCCCCATATTCATCCACCACCACGAAAAGATGCTGGTGTCTCTCGAAAAAATCGACGAGCACTCGATTTAAAGGGGCGGTCTCGGCGACAAAATGGACCGGATTCATGAGCTGTGAAAGAGGCAGGGTGTTTTTTTGTTCAGCCGCTGCCAAGAAAAGATTTCTGCGCAGAATAACCCCGACGACATCATTGGGATTTTCATTGTAGAGCGGGATTCTACTGTGACGGCTGAGCATGCTTGCAAGTTTCATGGCGTCGGCAACGGTCATATTCTGATCCAGGGAAAAGGTGACCGTGCGCGGGGTCATGACCTGACGGACAACTTTGTTCCCAAGCCCCAGGATATTATTAATAACACGTTCCTGATCCGGCTCGATCTTCCCGGACTGCAGTGACAGAGAGGCGATTGTTCGTAATTCTTCCGCGGAGACATGACCGCTATCCTTGTTTTGGGGGATAAGGCGGGTGATCATCTGGGAAAGCCAGATGAAGGGCATGAGCAGGAGCACCATCAGGTAGAGCGGTCTGGCGACTACGGGGGCAAGTTTTACCGCATAGGCAACCCCGATTGTTTTGGGAATAATTTCAGAAAAGATCAGGATGGACAGAGTGAAAATGGCGGAGAACAGGACAATACTTTCTTTGCCAAAGACCGCGGCGGCTGAAGCGCCAGCGACAGTGGCGCCAACGGTATTGGCGATGGTGTTCATGGTGAGGACGGCGGTGATCGGCTTGTTGATGTCGGCTCGCAGAGCCGTAAGCAGGGTTGCGGATCTGTGCCCTGTTTTTTTGAGCATCTCCACCTGGCTGGTGGAGATTGAATAAAGAACCGCTTCAATAAGTGAACAGCAGAAAGAGGTTACAAGGGCCAGAACGACGGCGCTAATAAGGGTGGAGATCACAGGTATGCTCCTGAATGGAATTTAGGAGCCGTTAAGAAATGAGCAATGTTTTTTCTTGCTCATTCCTTTTTACGGCTCCTTATGCGCCGGTCAAGGCATTTCAATGTTACGGTTATTTTTGAACAACGGCGAACCCTGCAGGCTACAGAGTGAATAATACGGAATAAATATTAAAATTAAGTGAAAAGCAGGCATTATACTTCTTTGCCAAGAAGCAGCTTAACGTTATATTGTATCTTATACTCTCTAATGAGACGTTTTTTCAATTGGAAAGAGTTGGTGGGGCAGAATTTTAGTGACTTACAGATTATTTTCTTGTTTTTTTACAAGAAAATAATCTGCGAAAGGCACTTATCCCGTTCATCGGGTTTAGATGCTTTGAAAGAATCAGAAGAAAAAAGGATGGAAAGTGGAATCAACAAAACTGATTATAACCGAGAAAAAACCTGAACAGTTTAGTGGGGACATGTTGGTTTATTGTCTGGAACAGTCCCAGAAAGGGGTGTTGAAGTGTGAAAACGCGACGGTGCAGAGCTGGCTGGAACAGGCGGGGTCACTTGAGGAATTCAGGGCCAAGCCTGGTGAATTTTTGCTTTTTTACCCCCAGGGAGATAAGAAAGGTGATTCTTTTTCGGCAAAGCGTCTTCTTCTGGTGGGGTTGGGGAAGATTGAGGGGCGGGCAGCTAATGATGAGCTGCGGGAGAGGTGCCGTCTGGCCGGTGGAGTTATAGCCCAGCAGGCGGCCAAGGTAAAGGCGAAGAAGATCATGATCTGTCTTCCTGAAATTATGGGCATACGGGCAAAAGATGTGGCCGAATGCATGAGTGAAGGGGTCTTGCTTGGTGATTATCGTTTTTTGAAATATAAAAAGAATAACCCCGCAGAAGAGTCGTACCGAGGTCTTGAGGAGATTCGCCTGTTCGTCAGAGCGAGCACCGATGCCCTGCACAAGGGAATGCGCGCGGGACAGGTTGCGGCCCTGGCAGCCCGGGAGGCAAGAGACATGGCCCATGAACCGAGCAACGGCTGGACTCCTTCCCATTTCGCAGCCCATGGCTGCATGCTTGCCAAAAAATATTCCCTGAAATGTACGATTTTGGACAAGGATGACATGAAGCGTCTGGGGATGGGTGGTATTCTGGCCGTGAATCAGGGCTCAATGGAGCCGCCGCGGATGGTGATTATCGAATACCGGCCGATTCATAAATCATCGACCGTGCTCATTGTCGGCAAGGGCCTCACCTTTGATTCAGGAGGGGTCAGTCTGAAACCGGCAGCCGGCATGGAGGACATGAAGTATGATATGTGCGGCGGTGCTGCTGTTATGGCCCTGATGCAGGCGGTGGGCGAGGAGCGGCCCGATCTGGGAGTGATCGCCATCATTCCATCAACAGATAACATGGCTGGCGGGAATGCCCTGAAGCCGGGGGACATTATCACCCACTATAACGGCCTGACCTCCGAGATTGTCAATACGGATGCAGAGGGGCGGTTGATCCTTGCCGATGCCCTGGCCTATGGTCTGGAGAAATTCAAACCTGATTGTGTGATCGATCTTGCCACCTTGACCGGGGCGGTGATTGTCGGGCTTGGTCATCATCGTACCGGCCTGCTTGGCAATAATGATGAGCTGGCTGGTCGTCTGCTGGCCGCAGGAGAGCGGAGTGGTGAGCCTCTGTGGCGTCTTCCTCTTGGTAAGGAGTACACAAAACAGATAGAATCACAGGTGGCCGATATAAAAAACAGTGGCGGCAAGTCGGCCGGGACCATCACCGCGGCAGCCTATCTGGAAAAATTTGTGGGGAAAACCCCTTGGGCCCATCTGGATATTGCCGGCACCGCCTGGGAATTTACGGAAAAATCCTATGTCCCCAAAGGGCCGTCAGGCATAGGGGTCCGGACCCTTCTGGAGCTGGTGCGTAAATGGAAGAAATTTGATGAATCAAAAGAGTAGGGAGTGAGTGGTGAGTAGGTAGTAGAAAAGAGAAAGCTGGAAGTCGTGACTCAAAAGGTAGTATAGCTACAGTTACTTTTTCACCAACCTCTAATTGCGCACCATTTTTATATCAATGAAATCAGGAGAAAAGATGAAACGACCAGTAGGAATAACCGTCTATCGGCAGATCATGGACAGCCAGCACATGCACGGGGATGCAACAGGTGATCTGTCAGGTCTGCTGACAGAACTGATTGTTGCCGGCAAGATCATCAATGCCGAGGCCAATATGGCAGGACTGGCGGATATCATAGGGATCTCAGGCAAGACCAATATTCAGGGCGAGGAGGTGCAGAAGCTGGATGAATTCGCCAATAATACCATTAAACGCAGAATGGCCAGAAGCGGCTATATCTGTGTCATGGCCTCGGAAGAAGATGACGAGATTATTCCGGTTCAGGAGGGATATGAGGGAAAATATACCCTGGCCTTTGATCCCCTGGATGGCTCGTCCAATATCGATGTCAATGTCAGCATCGGCACCATCTTCTCGATCCATCGCCGTCAGAGCCAGGGCAAGCAGGGAGTCTTACAGGATGTCCTCCAGCCGGGAAACAGCCTGGTTGCCGCCGGATATATTATCTATGGCTCGTCTACCATGATGGTCTATTCCACCGGGGCTGGGGTCCATGGTTTTACCCTGGATCCGAGTGTCGGCGAGTTTTTTCTCTCTCATGAAAATATCCGTATCCCGGAAAAGAGTAAATATTTCTCTGTCAATGAGGGGAATTATCACTATTGGACCCCTGAGATGCGGGAGTATGTGCACTATCTGAAAGAGATTGACGGGGATTCGGGACGTCCTTACAGCTCGCGTTATATCGGCACGCTGGTTGCCGATTTCCACCGTAATCTGATTGCCGGCGGGGTCTTTCTTTATCCCCGTGATTGCCGGAATCCGGACAAACCCAAAGGAAAACTGCGCCTGCTGTATGAGGCATCACCCTTGGCCTTTCTGGTCGAGCAGGCTGGTGGTCGTGCCATCACCGACCAGGGACAGAGGATCTTGGATATCCAGCCTCAGGAACTTCATGAGCGGGTCTCGCTGATTATTGGCAGTAAGAAGGAAGTGGATGTGGTGGAGCAGTTTCTGGTCAGGAAATAAGGAAAGCTGAGCCAGAAAAAAAGTATGCAGGTTTGGGGAAAGCGCAAGCTCTCCCCAAACCTGCATATTATTGACTATTTTCTCTTCACCATCTTCTGTTTCTCTTCTTTGTTTCTGTTTGCAATCAGAGAACTGGGCAGGCGGCTGAAGCCACTGATCAGGGAGACCAGAACGGCCGCCAGATAGGGGATGGACAGGACCAGCAGAACCACGATCCAGACCGTAATGTCAGAGGACTCAATCCCTTGTTTTAGTGCCACCCCGTAGGCAGAGACCCACAAGGCCAGCATGATCAGTCCTTCTTCACGGGCCGAGAGCATGGCCTTATGCAGGGCATGCGCCTGTTCCATCTTCGGGGTTCTGAAAAACGGTTTGCTCCTGGTGAAGACCCCTTGCAGGATAGCCATGGAGATGGTGTGGGAGAGGGACAGGCCGGCCAGGGCCGAGGCCGCTGTCTGGCTGATGGAGGCGCCGACTCTGGTTCGGTAGAGATAGATCATCTTTGCCATTTTAAAGGAAAAAAGCATCAGGGGCATGGATGAGAGGATCACCAGCGGCGGGTCAAATTTGAGTGGAGCCATGATCATGGCCATTGACCAGCCGATAGCGGCCAGGGTGAACAGCATGTTCAGACTGTCGGCCATCCACGGCAGCCAGCCGGCAATGAAGTGATACCGCTGTCCGGCGGTCAGTTTGGTCTTGCCACGTCCCAAAAAGAGGATGCCGAAGTGGCGCCGCATGACCTGCACTGCCCCGTAAGCCCAGCGGAAACGCTGTTTCTTGAAGTCAATAAAAGTATCCGGCATCACTCCCTGGCCGTAACTTTTGGCAATGTATGTGGCCTCATACCCCTTCTCAAAGATCTTCAGTCCCAGTTCCGCGTCTTCGGTGATACACCATTCCGACCAGCCACCCACTTCTTCCAGCGCCGATTTCCGCACCATGGTCATGGTGCCGTGCTGAATAATGGCATTCCGTTCATTACGGGTCTGCATCCCGATATAGAAGAAACCCCGATATTCGGCGTAGCACATGGCCTTAAACAGGTTTTCCTTGTCATCGTAATAATCCTGGGGCGCCTGGACAATGGCCACCTCCGGCCGAGCGAATTGGGGCGTCAGGTCACGCAGCCAGAGAGGAAACACCTGATAATCACTGTCAATGGCGGCAATTACCACCGCATCCGGTGCTGTCTGGGTCAGGGCGAAGTTAAGGGCGCCTGCCTTGAATCCCGGCAGGGGATCCCGATGAAAAAAACGGAAACGGGGATTTGCTAGTGTGCTGTTGAGTGTGGCGCAATGGGCCTCAACCGGTTGCCAGATGGCCGGATCCTTGGTGTTATTGTCAATGATAATGACTTCATAACGGGGGTAGTCAAGACGCGCCAGGGCATTGAGGGTCTCGATCATCATCTCCGGCGGTTCGTTGTAGGCCGGGACATGCACCGACACCATGGGCAGCTCCTCATCGGCCAGTTGTATCGAGGTAAATGGTCGCCGCCATTTTTGCAGCCAGATGGCCTCGGCCCATTCATGGGCCTCGGTCAGCAGGACCAGGGCGACGCCGATAATCCCGATAATCATGAGAATGCCGACAATCATGGCGGAAATCGTCATGTATTGGTGATAATAGGTGTAAATAATCCATACTGCGGCGGTGGCGGCAAAAAAGGCGACGATGGCCAGAAAGCTGCGGCCTCGATTCTGCAAGGTTTTGCTGTCAATGAGGAGCAGGGCGAAGGTGATGATGCCGATGATAATTGAGATTCCGGCCAGAGTACGCCATTCAGGTATGCCAACAATGGGAGCGGTAAAGGCAAATTTAGGATGCCGGTTAACGTCATAAACCCCCCAGTAGGCACCGACCGAGCCCTCACTTGCCCTTTTCCAGGGCTGATCAAAGGCCTCCATGATATAGTAGACGTATTTTTTTTGTTCCGCCCGATGCAGAAAACGACGCAGGAAGGTTGCCTCGTTGGCCAGTGAGGCAACGGCTAATTTATGGGTGCGGGCATTGCTGGGCCAGCCCACCTCGCCGATAATGACCTCTTTGTCAGGGAATTTACTTTTAAGTTTGTTCATGGTGACAACCACATGATCAACGGCCTGATCCAGCTCAACTCCATCCCAGTAAGGAAGAATATGGACGGCGACATAATCAACATGATCAGCCAGTTCCGGATGGGCCAGCCACACATCCCAGGTCTCGGCGGTACTCACCGGGACATTTACGGCCTTCCGTACCTGATCCAGATATTTGCCAACCTGCTCGACTGTGAGTTCGCCGCGCAGGATTGATTCATTGCCAACTATAACCCGTATCACGTTCCGGTAGTTGTCCTTGGTTGTTTTGATAAGTTTTTCGATCTCGATCTCATTGGCCTTGGGATCAGCATTCAGCCAGGCGCCGAGGGTCACATTCAGGTTATATTTCTGGGCTAGGGCGGGGATCTGTACCAGATCACCTTCCAGGGTGTAGGTGCGCACGGCATGGGTGGTGTTTGCCAGCAGGGCCAGATCCTCTTCAATCTCTTCTGCATTGGGCAGGATATGGTTGATAGGATTATGGTTTTCCCGCATGGGCGAAAACGAAAATCCCTGGATCTGGGTCGGCCATGGTGGCGCCTGTTCCGGACGGTTGAGAAGCGCCCAGAACAGAATGGAGATCATGGTGATGGCGATAGCAATGAGAAAATTTGATCTGGTCATATTGTGATGAGGCCGAAGGTGTTAGACTGAAGGCTGAAGGATGTGAAATTTTACATAATTATGTATTCTTTGTTCTTCAAGACCCGTCAGTCTTCAGCCTTCAGAATTTTTTATCGGCATAAGCCAGCCAGCCACCCGCCGCGACCAGATCCCGGTCAAAGGGGTTCATCTGAAAAGAGCAGGTTATGCGGCCCTGGGCCGGGTCGCTGGAGCGGGCGGTCATCTCGGTTTTATCGAGGTCAACCTCGATGGTGAGTTCGCCCCGCATCTTGAAGAGTTGCTCGATATCAGCTGCCGGCAGTTCTATGGCCAGGATGCCGCAGTTGAACATGTTCTGGCGGAAGATCCGGGCAAAGCTCTCGGCAATGACGATGTTGATGTCGTTCACTTCAAAGGCCCAGACCGCATGTTCCCTTGATGAACCGCAGCCGAAATTGGCGCGGGTGATCACCACTCGTGCCTGTTGCATGGCAGAAGACTGGGAATCAAAGGGCTCACCATCCAGCAGCAGATCTTCGAGCAGATGGGGTTTGAGTGCGGCCTTGGTGATTTCGGTGAGATACTTGGCCGGAATGATTTCGTCGGTATTGATATCGCTTCGATCCAGCAATATGGCTGGACCGCCGAAGGTTTTCATGGAGGTTTTCATGGGGTTTCCTCGTATAACAAGATGAAAGGATTTACAAATTCTTGTTTAGGTGCCGTTATGAAATAAGCAGTGCTCTTTTGCTTATTTTATTATGGCACCTTATGTCGCTTCAAAGAAACAGCCAATCTTTTTTCGGCTGTTTCTTTGAGTGGCGCCTGGCAGATAACATACAAGGAGCCGTTGCCGAGATAACTTTTCTCTTTATAATCATTTGGTTACGTCTCATTGTGCCGTTCCTGGCTATTCAGATGGCTGAAGTTATTTGTTCAACGGCTCAGAAATTTCCGGGGATCGGTGATGGTTCCGGTGACGGCCGCCGCCGCAGCAGAGTAAGGGCTCATGAGGTGGACCATGCCGCCTTTGCCCATCCGGCCATTGAAGTTGCGGTTGGTGGTTGAGGCGCAGACCTCGCCCGCAGCCAGGACGCCTGCACTCATCCCCAGGCAGGCGCCGCAGGTGGGATTGAGGACACAGAAGCCGGCATCCATGAAGATCTTGATAATCCCTTCTTCCAGGGCCTGGGAGTAGATGGCGGGTGTGGCCGGGGTGACAACCCCGCGTACCCCGTTCGCTATTTTTTTTCCGCCAAGGATCTTGGCGGCATCCCGGAGATCCTCGATACGGCCATTGGTACACGATCCGATGTAGATCTGATCAACCGGGGTGCCTTCCATTTCGCTGATATCCTTGACCTGATCCGGTTTAAAACCAAATGTTACCTGGGGCGTCAGGGTGGAGACATCCAGTTCAATGGTCTCCACATAATGGGCGTCAGGATCGGAATGCCATTTGCGGAAATCCGCGACTGCCACTTCAAGGGAGGCATATTGATCCTTGATGAAGGGCCACAGGTATTCGGCCGTCACCTGGTCGGGCAGGCAAAGACCGCTGGTGGCCCCGGCCTCGACGGCCATGTTGCACAGGGTCATGCGGGCGGCCATGGTCATGGCGTCAACCACCGAGCCGACAAATTCGATAACCCGGTCCGTGGCCCCGTTGACCGTGAGCCTTTTGATCACGGCCAGGATCACATCTTTGGCCGTCACACCGGTGCCGAGCCTGCCGGTGAGAACGACGCGCATGGTCTCCGGGGCGCGGAAGGAGCAGACGCCCTTGAGGATGCCGACCTCAAGATCAGTGGTGCCGACACCGGCGGCAAAGGCACCAAAGGCGCCGTGGGTGCAGGTATGGGAATCGCCCATGATCACCGTATAGCCGGGCCGGATAAAACCTTTTTCCGGGAAAAGGGCATGGCACACGCCGTTGGCGCCGATATCAAAGAAATCCTTGATCTGGTGGCGTCTGGCCCAGTCCCGCATGATCTTGCCCTGGGTGGCGGTCTTGGAGTCCTTGGCCGGGGTCACATGGTCGATCACCGCCTTGATCTTGCTGGTGTCAAAGACCCGGTCCATCCCTTTTTCCATCAGATCCATGATGGCAATGGGGGTGGTGATTTCATGGCACATGACCACGTCAATATCGAGGATCATATTGCCCGGGGTGGGGGTGTCGCGCAGATGCGCGTCAAATATCTTGCTGGCTATGGTTTTTCCCATCACTATGCTCCAGATTGGCAAAAAAATATGGTATTGATTGTACAGATAACTTCACATCCAAGGAGAGTGAAGACCGAAGAATAGCTGACATATTAGTCGAAAAAGGGTACTATTGCCATAGCATAATATACTATCTCAATTGTCAACTTTTAGTGTCCGTTTCATTTCTTAATCAGGCGTTAATCTTGTCGGCTTCCCTGCGCGGTTACTCGTTTCGCTCACTCGCCTTCGCGTTTCCATCTTGATTGAGAAAAGGAAGCAGCTGGAGTCACTACTTCTTAAAGGAATATTCTCTTATGTCCCGCATTGTCTGGTCTCTTTTTATTATGTTGTTCGTGTGCTCGGGAGCGACACCATTGCACGCCGCCCATGGGATCTCCATTGACGGCAAGTTGAAATATCCACCCGATTTCCGGCAGTTTGAATATGCCTCGGCCCAGGCAGTCAAAGGCGGCCAGCTTGTGCTGCACGATCTGGGCAGTTTTGACAAGATGAATCCTTTTACCCTGAAGGGCACGCCGCCCCTGGGTCTGGATATCTTTGTCTTTGAAACGCTGGCCGTTGCCAGTCTCGATGAGCCCTTTGCCGAGTATGGGCTGATTGCCAAAGACATTGAGGTGGCCAAGGATAAATTATCCGTGGTCTTTACCCTGAATGAAGCGGCCCGTTTTTCTGACAACAGTCCCATAACCCCCGAGGACGTGAAGTTTTCACTCGACACCCTGAAAAGCGATCTGGCCCATCCTTCGTATGCCTATTATTATCAGGATATTGCGAAGGCCGAAATTCTCGATAAGCACCGGATTCGTTTTGTCTTCGCCAAACCCAACCGGGAATTGCACATGATCGCGGCCCAGCTCCCGGTCATGTCCGCACAATTTTACCGCAAGCATTGTTTTGAGCAAAAGGATGGGGATGCAGCCCTCCTGCCCCCGATTGGTTCAGGGCCTTATATAGTTGATTCATTCAAACAGGGAAAATCTATCACCTATAAACGAAACCCCAACTACTGGGCTGTCAATCATCCGGTCAGAAAAGGGTTGTTTAATTTTGACACCATCACCATCAACTATTACAAGGATCAGATTGTCGCGGTTGAGGCCTTCAAGGCCGGCGAGTTTGATTTCATGCCGGTGAATATCGCCAAGCAGTGGGCGCGGGATATGGAAGGCGGCCGCTTTGATGATGGGACACTGATTAAAAAGGTCTTTCCCCATAAGAATAACGCCGGAATGCAGGGCTTTCTGATGAACACCCGCAGGCCGCTGTTTAAAGATTCCAGGGTGCGGGAGGCGATGGGTCTGGCCCTGGATTTTGAATGGACCAATAAATCCTTGTTTTTTAATCAGTACACCAGGGCCAATTCCTTTTTCAGCAATTCGCCTCTGGCCGCGACCGGACTGCCGGTCGGCCTGGAACTGGAGTATCTGGAGCCGTTTCGTAAGCAGCTGCCTGTGGATGTCTTTCAGAAACCGTTGACCCCGCCTGTGACCACGGGAAAGGATGGATTACGAATCAATCTGCGTAAGGCAGAAGAACTGCTGCGTGAGGCTGGGTGGACGATTCAGGATGGTGTCTTGAAAAATAAAGCGGGCACGCCCTTTGCCTTTGAGATCCTGCTGGCATCCCCTTCGTTTGAACGGGTGATGGCCCCTTATGTCAAAAACCTGAAGATACTGGGAATCCAGGCGGAATATCGCACTATTGACCCGGCGCTCTATACCGAGCGCGAACAGAAATTTGATTTTGACATGATTGTCCAGGTGTATGGCCAGTCAGTGTCGCCGGGCAATGAACAGCGTAATTACTGGCACTCGGCATCCGCGGATATTCCGGGCTCAAAAAATCTGGCAGGGGTAAAAGATCCGGTGGTTGACGCCATGGTGGACAAGATCATCTATGCCCAGACCCAGGAGGAATTGACGGCCGCCTGCAAGGCCCTTGATCGTATCCTCTGGTATGGCTATTATCTGGTGCCCAACTGGTATATGGATGGACACCGGCTGGCCTATCGCAATATTTTCAAGCAGCCGGAAACCCTGCCCTTGTATTATGATTATATGCAGCTGTTGATGAGCTGGTGGATGAAAGATACCGCTCCGGCTCACTGATTCAGGCGTTCATGAAGACTATCCTGCTGAAAACCCTTGCTGATACCCTGGCCTTTGGCCGTCTTCTTGGGCAAGCCGCCCAGCCTGGCGATATCATTTGCCTTGACGGTGATCTGGGCGCGGGCAAGACCACCCTGACCCAGGCCATTGCCCTAGGGCTGGAGGTTCCGGCAGACGAGTATGTGACCAGTCCCAGCTTTGCCATTCTCCATGAGTATCAAGGTCGGATACCGCTCTATCATATGGATTTTTACCGGTTGACGGATGCCGCTGATATCCAGGATCTGGGGCTTGATGAATACCTTTTTCTTTCCGGCCTTGCTGTGTTAGAGTGGTGCGAGCGGGCTGGTGGTCTGGTCCCGGCGACCAGGTTGAAGATAACTATGACCACCCTGCCGGATGAATCCAGGATGTTGATCTGCGATCCCGGCGTCGGCTCCTGGAAAGAGAGATGGCAAAACTGGCCATGGACAACCTGAGAATCAGGAATCTTCTTTATTGATCTTTTATTGAATTATCCCAAGATAACGAAAAGGAATTATGAAAAAAAAATCTATCCGTCTTCAGGATTGCCTGAAGACCTATACCACCGACCAGGACAAGGCCATCCGGCCTGAAGATACTGTCGCCCGTTTTAAGGAAAGGCTGCAGCATCTTGATATTGATATCCTGAAAGAAGTAAAGCGAATCGATAACGGCCGGCTGGATATCCCGGTTTTTTTCAGTGTCTGCGGCGAAGATGCCCAGGCTATTACCGGCACCAAAAAACAGATGGGCAAAGGCTCCTCACCCATACAGGCCGAGGCCTCGGCCTGTATGGAGCTTGCCGAACGGTTTTCGTTTTTCGCCTTCAAGAACAATGAAGACAATTTTATTATCGGTGATTATCAGCAGATGCGGGACGCCGGATATCCGGTGCTGGATTCGTCCCGCCTGCTCCAGTCAGTACACGACACCCGTCACGATGTGCCCTTTCTGGAGGCGCTGCTCCAGGGGATCCCCATGCAGTGGACCTGGGCCACCAGCCTGACAACTGGCCTTGATACCCTGGTTCCCTTTTCCTGGTTTTTTGCCATCAATGAGTTTAATGGCCCGTCCGCCGGCAATACCTATGAAGAAGCGGCGCTCCAGGGTATCGCCGAGGTGGTGGAACGCCATGTCTGCGCCCTGATCAACCATGAAAAGATTTCAACCCCGGTTATCGATCCGGCCTCGGTGCAGGATCCGGTGGCCAGGGACCTCCTGGCAAAATTTGCCAGGAATAACATCGAACTCTATCTCAATGATTTCAGCCTGGATACCGGCATCAGCACCGTGGCCGCACTGGCTATTGACCGGTCTTCCTTTCCCGCGACCAGCGAGATCGTCTTTACCGCCGGCACCACCCCTGACCCGGAAAAGGCCCTGATCCGGGCAGTAACCGAGGTGGCGCAACTGGCGGGAGACTTTAACAGCGGTTCCAATTATGTGGCCTCTGGGTTGCCCAAGCCTCTGTCCATGGAGGAAGTGTCATATGTGACCGGTTCCGGACTTCGCACCACCATCGGCCAGATGCCTTCTCTTGCCGATCATAATATTAAAACCGAGGTGGAAAACTGTGTTGCCGCCCTGGCCAGACAGGATATGGAGGTGTTCATGCTGGATGCCACCCATCCCCAGCTACAGATTCCCGCTATTTACACCATTATCCCCGGCGCCCATTTCCGTGAACGCTCCATGATCCATGATGTGGGACTTTTTGCGGCCAAACTGTTGGTAGAGCTGGTTGATGATGCCAATCAACTTGAGCAGAAACTGGAGAGTATGGAACAGTTGATCCCGGACGCCTATTACCTGGCCTTTTATCGGGGCCGCAATCTCTATAATCATGGTCAGCCCGAATTCGCCCTGGCCGCCTTTGACCGGGCCTTGACTTTGTCGCCTGAACAGGAGGACCTGCCCTATATCTATTCCTACCAGGGCCATTGCCTGAAAGATCTGGGAGCGTATGATGAAGCTATCAAGGCCTTGGAGCAGGGCCGGGCTGTGGATGATGAACGGCCTGATCTGCACAATATGCTTGGTGTCTGCTATTATAAAAAAGAGGCTTTCAATCAGGCCATTGTCCATTTTCACCGGGCGGTTGAGCTGGATCCTGCCTCGGCCATGGATTATGCCAATTTAGGCGTCAATTATCGTAAAATCGGCAAGCAGGATGAGGCGGTTCATTTCTTCAACCTTGCGCTTTCTCTCGATCCGTCCATTGACTTTGCCCGGCAGCAGCTTGCCGAGCTCATTGTCCAGTGATTAAGATTCAGGTGTTTCCTTTGTCCGCGGCATTAATTCTGTGAAAGAGACAAAATTAAGAAATCAAAAAATTGGAAAAATCATGAGTCTCAAGCGAATAAAAGGTTATACCTTGCTGCCGATGTTGCTGGCGTTGTTCATTGGCTTAATGGCTGATATGGCCTGTGCGACCATTGAAGCAAAAGATTTGCCCCGGCCGGTGGGAAATAATCTTTTACAATTCAAGGCGGGAAGTCATATCATGGGATTCAAGCCGGACAAGGTCTATCTTGTCAATATGGCTGGTTTTTTAAGCGTAGAATTTCTTGGCGCCCACACTGTTTCCCCAAAAGCTGCAACCGTAGGTGCCAACCAACCTAAAAATGATGTGACGTTGACGCCATCGACAACGCCATTGACACCTGGCAGCGGCAAAACACTCGCAAATTTGCAACGGGTTGAATATCCCGATCTCTGGGACGGGATCACCCTTCGTTATGACGCAGCAAAGGATGGACTCGCCGAGAGCACTTATTCCATTCAACCGGGGGCTGATGTTGCCGATATCCAGTTACGTTATAATACCGATACGGAACTGCTGGAAGACGGGTCTCTCAAGATCAAACTTCCCACCCAGCAAGGCTATATTACCGAGTCAAGCCCCGTGGCCTGGCAGATTCTTGACGGCAAAAAACAGTCGGTTCAGGTGGCATACGAGATCAAAGACGGAACAATCGGTTTTAAGGCCGGAACATACAACAAGGATCATGAACTTATCATCGACCCGACTTATCAGTGGCATACCTTTTATGGCTCTGGTGCTGATGATTATGCCTCTGACATTGCCGTGGACTGCAGCGGCAATGTTTATGTAACAGGTTGGAGCAATGCCACTTGGGGCAATCCGGTGAATCCTCATAGTGGCAACAGCAGCAATGACATCGTGGCGCTCAAGCTTGACAGTTCCGGGGCGCTCATGTGGAATACCTTTTACGGCGGCATAGCTGATGATGAAGGCTTTGGTATAGTTGTTGCCGGCAGTGGTGATGTCTATGTAACGGGTCATAGTTATGCCACCTGGGGCAGCCCACTGCATGCTTACAGCGGGGACTCTGACATCGTGGTCATGAAGCTTGACAGTTCCGGGGTGCTCGTGTGGAATACCTTTTACGGCTCTGCGTCTTATGATTTTGTCCAGGGTATTGCTGTTGACGGTAGTGGTAATATCTATGTAACAGGCCGGAGCGATGCCACCTGGGGCATCCCCCTGCATGCTTACAACGGTAGCGCTAGTAGCGCTAATATCGTGGTTATCAAGCTTAACAGCTCAGGGGTATATATGTGGCATACTTTTTACGGCTCTGCATCTTCTAATTATGGCAGAGCCGTAGCCGTTGACAGCGACGGCAATGTTTATGTAACCGGTCGGAGCGATGACACCTGGGGAAGCCCGCTACATCCTCATAGTGATGGCCCCAACAACTATGACATCGTGGTCATGAAGCTTGACAGCTCAGGGGTACTCGTGTGGAATACCTTTTACGGCTCTACAGCTGATGATGAGACCTATGGTATAGCTGTTGACGGCAGTGGTAATGTCTATGTAACGGGTGAGAGCTATGCCACCTGGGGTAGCCCGAAACATGCTCATAGCGGCAGCGGCAACTTTGACATCATGGTCATGAAGCTTGACAGCTCAGGGGTACTGGCGTGGAATACCTTTTACGGTGGCATATCTAATGATGGAGGCGCTGGTATAGCTGTTGACGGCAGTGGTAATGTCTATGTAACGGGTTATAGCAATGCTACGTGGGGCAGTCCGCTGCATGCTTACAGCGGCAGCTCTGATATTGTGATCTTCAAGCTTGACAGATCAGGGGCATATGTATGGAATACCTTTTATGGCTCTGTAAATGGTGATTATTGCGCCCGCATAGCCGTTGATGGCAGCAGTAATGTTTATGTCCCAGGTTCTAGTGATGTTACCTGGGGCATTCCGCTGCATGCACATAGTGGAGGTTCTGACATCTTTGTTTTAAAATTGGAGGCAGATCTTCAGAAAAAATTTCCATGGCCGATTTTTTTACCGGCTATTAATATAGGAAAATAATAAGACAGAAATAATGGGCAGGATATCTTGAAAACATTCCAAGATGTCCTACCCATATAATTTATCTTTCATATCATATTTGCTTAGCTTCTACGGAAGTGGTGGAAATAAGAACCATGAGAAAGAGTTGATACCATGAATACACAAAAACTCATTGCAGAGGCAATTTCATTGCCAGTTGAAGAACGGGCACTGGTGGTAGATTCTTTTCTCCGCAGTCTCAACCAGCCAGAATCAGAAATCGATAAGAAATGGGCAACGGTAGCCCAAAAACGCCTTTTGGAGCTGCGATCAGGAACAGTGGCGGCGCGGTTTCCGGAGAGGATGTTTTCAATACCATCTGGAAGAGATTCGGAAAATGAAGTTTACTTTTCATCCGCAGGCAGAAGCGGAGTTCAATAACGCAATTGAATATTACGAGGAGATTGAACCAGGGCTTGGTTATGATTTTGCGATTGAAGTCTATGCCGCTATTCAGCGTTCAGTCGCTCTACCAAAGGCATGGCCTGTTATTGACGGTGAAATCCAGGCGTTCGCTGGTCAGTCGATTTCCTTATGGCGTCCTGTATGCTGAGGGAGATGAAGGAATTTATGTCGTTGCTGTGATGCATCTCCACCGCCATCCAGATTATTGGAAGCACAGAAAAGAATAGGCACTTTTTTAAGTGAGGTTTGTTTTGGCAGTACCATCGACTTTCAAACAGATGAACCCGGAAAAGATCCTGGTCCGTTCCACCAACTGGATAGGGGACGCGGTTATGACCACGCCGGCCGTCCATACCATCAGACAAAATTTTCCCGAGGCGGAAATCACCATGCTCGCCATGCCCTGGGTGGCGGATATCTTTCGTCTGAGTCCGGATGTGGATAAGGTTCTGGTCTATGATAAAAAGGAACTCTATCCTGGTAAGGTAAAGGGAGTGCTGAAACTGGCCAGTGATCTGCGACAGTATCGGTTTGATGCCGCCATTCTGCTGCAGAATGCCTTTGAGGCCGCTTTTATCGCCTGGATGGCCGGTATCCCGCTGCGGGCCGGCTTCAAGCGTGATGGCCGCGGCCTGCTCCTGACCCATGGGGTTGAGCTGACCCCGGAGATCTGTGCCCGGCATCAGGTCCACTATTACCAGATGATGCTGGCGGGGCTGGGTCTTGAGCTTGGACCGGACAAATTGCGTCTGCCCCTCTCGGAGGCATTGATCGGTTGGGCCCGTGATTATATTGAAGGCCTGAAGAGGCAAGGGCGCGGGCCATTTTCGAGCCATGAGGGACAGGCTCCACCTGAGCTGATCGCTTCTTTGGCAAAAAACACCACCATCCCGGTCATTGGTTTTAATCCCGGGGCGGCCTATGGCCCGGCAAAACGCTGGCCGGCCGAAAAATTCGGTCAGTTGGCCGCCCTCATCGCCGCTCATCACGGGGAAAGTGGCTGCCTTATTCTGGTCTTCGGCACCAAGGATGATACCGGGGCCGCCCGCGCTATCAAGGAGTATTCGCCACGAACCCCGTATCATGTCGTTGATATGACGGCCAAGACCACCCTGCAGCAGGTCATGGCGCTCATCCACTGCTGCAACGTCTTTGTCACCAACGATTCAGGCCTGATGCATGTGGCCGCCGGTCTTGAGACTCCCACTATTGCCATCTTCGGCTCCACCGATCATATCGCCACCGGCCCATTCTCTGACAAGGCGACAGTGGTTCGTAAGGAGATGGCATGCAGCCCCTGTCTGCAATCAGAATGTCCCCGAAAACACCTGAGGTGTCTGGAGGAGATCAGCAGTCAGGAGGTCTATGCCGAGGTGGCCAAGGTCCTTGCTGCCGGTTCGGCAAGCCCGCTGTGTCAGGGAAGGGGAGAATGATGGTCAAGGATGTGTCACCACGCATGGCATCAGCATCTCTGCGGCCTGCCGTCTTTCTTGATCGCGACGGCACGATCAATGAACAGATGGGATATATCAATCATATCAGCCGCTTCCAGATGCTGCCAGGCGTGGCTGTGGCTATCAGGAGACTCAACGAGGCCCGGATCCCGGTGGTGGTAGTGACCAATCAGTCAGGACTCGCCCGCGGTTATTTTCCGGCGGAATTACTTGTGGCCGTTCATGAAAAAATGGCGGCACTGCTGGCGGAACAGGGGGCGCATGCGGATGGAATCTACGTCTGTCCTCATCATCCTGAGGCCAAGAAGGAGGAGTATCGGGTGAACTGCGATTGCCGCAAGCCTAAAACCGGTCTGCTTGTACGGGCGGCAGCCGAGATGGGTCTTGATCTTGCGCGCTCTTTTGTTGTTGGTGATCGCTGGTCGGATCTGAAGACGGCGAAGGCCTGCGGTGCTCTTCCGGTGCTTGTGCTGACCGGTTATGGCCGTGGCGACGCCCAATATATCGGGCCGACCCAGGAGGTGCAACCGGCGTTTGTCGGGGTTGATCTGGCTGAGGCGGTGCAATGGATCCTGGAAAAAATGGAAATTTTCAGATAGAAGGAAAAGAAGGGGAGATAAATGAAAAAAACAGGAGCAATCCTTGGGGCAATCTGCATTTTGGCAATTGGCCTTTATTTTTTGGTTACGGCAAGGTCAGGAAAGGTAGCGGCCGCTGATTTTCTGCCCGTAGAGACTCTGGCCTGTGTCGAGCAGCGGGATCTTGGAGAGTTGCTCGCTGACTTTAAGGCTTCACGTCTTGGTCGGGCAATGACCGGTATTGATACCACGAAGATTGCCACGGATCTTGGTCTGGCCCCGGAGGAAATCAATAAGATCAGGGAGGCCAGGAAACAGCTGGATGATTTCGTTAACAGTCCGGTCTTTAACGAGGTTCTTGGTCAAGAATTGACTCTTGCTTTGTTACCAGTTCTTGATGGTGCTCTCGATGCCCCTGAAAAAACAGCGGCCAGCAGTCTTCTTTTTATTGTCAAACCCAGGCACAATGCCGATCTCCTTGAGATGATGAGTTCTCTTTTTGCCAGGAAACTGGAGCAGACAACTACCCAGCATGGGATGCACAGCATTAAACGGTATCGCTTGGAAGAAGACAAAACCTTGAGTGTGGTAACAGTTGCCGGCTATGTGATTGCCGCCTTTGATGAGCGACTGATTTTGGCGAGCCTGGACCGGTACGACAGCAAGCAAAACACCCTGGCCCAAAACAAGGAATATATCCGTCTGCGGCACGATTTTATTAATGCAAAACTGTTTGCCTATGTCTCGATGCCGGCGCTCTCTGAGCAGACCAGCAGATTGACCGCCACTCTTGCCCCTGATCAGAAAGAGGAAATTCAGAAGACCCTTGACCAGTGGAAAGGGTGGGAGGGGCTGGCCTTCGGGGCCTGGAAAGAGAAGGGGAGAATACGAGATAAGGCCGTTGTGCTGTTCAAAAAAGATAAGCTGAACCCGCTTGTGGCCAAGATGTGTAGTGTCAAACCGGTGGAGAATAAAACACTGGCTATGGTTCCTGCTGATATCCTGGGGTATTACTGGACCAATACCTTGGACATGAGTACGTTCTGGGAGATGTTCACCCTGGAGATGAAAGACAGTACCGAACAGATCAAGGCCATGGAACAGGATGTGAAATCATTTACTGGTGTTGGACTCCAGCAGTTATTCGCGATGTTTGGTTCTGAGGCTGTTTTTCTGCTGAAAGAGGTTGCTACTGATGGTTTTATCCCTTTGCCTAATGGGGCCATCTTTTTGAAGATCGACAAGGAAGATGACTTTGTCAAGATGTTGCGGCCGCTCCTGGCCAAGACTGCTATTCCAGTTCAGAGTGAGGACTATAAAGGCGTTAAGCTGAATGCCTTGGGGGTGTCACTTCATCCGGGCCTGCAACCGGTTTATGCCTTGCATCAGGGCTATCTGATCCTGGCAAGTACAGTGGATCTGGTGAAGAAGATTATTGACGGTGGCGGTCTGGCGGGTGATGGCCTTTTTCAGCAGGTCAATCAGGGGCTCAATCAAAGGCTGACTAAAGTCAACAATTCAGTGAGCTTTGTCCGGTTTTCATCTCTGTTGAAAATGATGAAGGAACTGGCAAACTGGGGCGGAACCATGCTCTCGATGCAGGCTCCCGAGGTTGCCCTGAAATCAAAGGTGGTGATTGAACAGCTGGTCCTTCCTCTGCTTGACGGCCTGGCCATGTACGAAGTGATTGGTTCACGCAGTGTAATCCAAGATGATGCCATTGTTCTGGAATCGACTACAGTGCTGGCCCCGTAGTTTTTTTTAAAGAGAGTGCGGATGATATGCAAAAATTAATTACTGAGTTAAAACAGATAGTCAGATTCAAGGACAGCACGGATATCGGCGATCTGGTCCTGATTGTTGCCAAAGAACCCCAGATGATGGCCTCTTATGCCTTGGTCACGGATATTGAACGGGATACCAGCCGTAAGAGCGAATGGTGGCATGTCAGTCTGACTTTATTGTCTCTTCCGCCGCAAGAGATAACCTGGACCCTGCGAACACCTCAATTTACAGGCATGGAAGTGTTCACCATGGGTGGGGAAGAACGTTTTGTCAAGGCTGTTGATTTTGGCGCGCCTCTGCAGTCGACGGCCAGGGATGGCCTGCTGTCACGAGCGCCAAGGACGGTGCAGGAGCTACCTGTCCCTGCATCCCAGAAAGAGAAAAAGGGATCCTTTCTCAAACGGGTCAAATAATGGCCGGATTGTCGGAACGGGCGCTGATTCGTTTGATCCGGGATGCAAGTGTGAGTGCGGCCCCGGAGCTTATCCAGGGAATCGGCGATGATTGCGCGGTCTTTGGGGCCGCTGATGGGGGTCAGTGGTTAATAACTACCGATACCCTGGTGGATCTGGTACATTTTGATCGCTACTGGCATCCCCCCGAGCTTCTCGGCCGCAAGAGTATTGCGGTAAATCTCAGTGATATTGCGGCCATGGGCGGGGTGCCCCGCTTTGTCCTGCTCTCCCTCTGCCTGCCTTTATCTCTTCCGTCAGAGTGGCTGCAACGCTGGTTGTCCGGGGTTTCAGCAATCCTTGCCGAACAGGGATGTGTCTTGATTGGCGGCGATACGGTGCACGGCCGGGACCTGGTGATTTCGGTCACGGTGATTGGCCAGGCAGGCGAGGGGCAGATCCTGTATCGAACGGGGGCCAGGCCTGGAGATATGGTCTATGTAAGCGGCCCGCTTGGTTCTGCCGCCGCCGGATTGGCCTTGTTTCAGAGGGCGAAACAGGAAGGGACGGATCCAGGGCAATGGCCTCAATGGCAGGCCTTGCTTGATGCTCACTTGAATCCGACGCCTCAGATCGAACTGGGACAGCAGCTTGGACTCAGTGGTTGCGTGAGTGCCATGCAGGATATTTCAGATGGTCTGGCCACAGACCTGGCCCATATCTGCCATGAAAGTGGAACCGGCAGTGTCTTGAATGCGATAAGTCTGCCTGCTTTGCCGTCTCTTGACAGCGCGGCTGTTTTTCTGGCTCAGGAGAAGCTGGATCTGCTCCTCAAGGGGGGAGAGGATTATCAACTGCTTTTTACGGTGCGCCCCGGCCGGGAAAAAGAGTTGGAGACAAGCCTGATGAACTCGCTGCGCCACCGGATCTATCCGGTTGGCATGATTACCGAAGGCCAGGGCGTTATTCTGGAAAAAAGTGATGGGACCCGCAGTGATATTACCTTTCAAGGCTACGAACATTTAGCCGCTGGAAACAAATAACATGACCCTCTAAACGGTCGGCATAAGGAGCCGTAACGAAATGGTTATAAAAAGACATGTTATTTCGTAACGGCTCTTAAACAGTTATCAATTGTCGATTGACAACTGTGAGAGATCAAGACAGATCGACCCTCTTGCGCTCTCAAACTGTCGGTATGTGATCCCGGCCCGGTCAAGCATCATCTTTGCAGCCCGTACCGTATCGGTATCCTTGTATTTGTCCGACATATAGATAATCTCTTTGATCCCTGCCTGGATAATTACCTTGGTGCATTCGTTGCACGGAAAGAGTCCCACGTAGATGCGGCAATTATTGAGGTTATAGGTGATGGAGTTGAGTACGGCATTGACCTCCGCGTGACACACGTAGGGGTATTTGGTGTCCAGAAATGTCCCTTCCCGCGCCCAGGGTAATTCATCATCAGAACACCCCCACGGAAAGCCATTATACCCGACGCCGACGATCTTGTTCTGTTCATTGGCCACACAGGCGCCGACTTGAGTATTCGGATCCTTACTGCGCTGGGCAGACAGGATGGCTACTGCCATGAAGTACTCATCCCAGGAAAGATAGTCACTCCGCTTTTGTTCTTTCTTTTTCATAAGAGACTCTCTATACACGATTTTACGCGATTTCAGGAGATTACAGATTGGGGGTCCATTGTTTGATGGTCTTCTGCAAGCGGCCGTCCGCCTTGCTTTGCCGGATAAAATGATTGGCCTGTTGCCTCAGTTTCTCGTCTTCTTTTCTCATCTCCCAACCCAGATATTCTTCAGTCACCAGGGTCAGGATAGGGGTCAGTGCTGGGGGCTTACTGGCCGCAGCGTAATAGCAGATCGTGGGCGCGTCATGGAGGAAAAGATCAATTTTTTTAAGCGCCAAGGCCTGAATGGCGGCATCGACCTTTTGGAAGCGTAGGATACGGATGCCATGAATGTTCCGGGTAAGAAAGAGATCGCCGGCGCTTCCCTGGATAACCCCAAGAGTAAATCCGGAATTTTCCAGACTATAGATTCCGGTGGAAAAGAGGGCTGTATCTCGAGATCGGATAAGCAGGATCTGCCCGCCACGCAGGTATGGCTCACTAAAGATTACGTTACAATCTTCGCTGGTTCCGATTTTTCGACCGGACATGATAATGTCAATATACCCTTTCAGCAGGGCCTCTGTTGCCCTTTTTTCCGGCACCTTGACAAATTGAACGGTTTTGCCGGAAAATGTTCCTAACTGCTGGGCGAGATCAGCCTCAAGTCCTTGTGTTTTTTTATCTTTTTGATAGACAAAGGGAGGCGCATCCAGGAAGACTCCCACCCGTAATACCTTGGGGTCGGCCGCTATTTCAGGGTCGGCCAGGGCTTGTGGTGGAGGTGGCGGCGGTGTAGGCTTGCTGGGAGCAGGCGGTGGCTTGATTGGCGCTTGCTGGCATTGCTCGATTTTTTTGGTGGGCAGGACATGCTCAGGAATGTCTGACCCACAATTGCTCAGGCTGATACAAAAGAGCAGTGCCAGTAGCGCCAGGAATGGTTGGATGATATATTTTCGCATCTGTTTTTTTATGAAAAATTGATTCTCAACTGTGTGAGCCTCCTCCAGTCTGGCAGTCTCAACAGCCTGTTTTTTCTTGTTTCGCCGATTTTCTTCTCTTTCGCCAGGATGAGGTCCCGGTGATCTTGTCGATGAACTGCTTGATTACCTGAAAGTAGAGTCTGCCGGCCACCGCGATGATTGAGTTATGATCTGCCCCTGGGACAACCTGAAACTCCTTGTTCTTGGCCCCGCACAATGATTGCAGCTTCTCTGCCTCGGCCGCGGGAATCATTTCGTCCCGGGCGCCATGGAGGATAAATGTCGGTTTGGTGGCCAGTGCGATCTTGGCGCTGTTATTAAAACACTCTTCTTCTGTAATATGAAAATCATTTAAATTCAAGCCAAGGGATTGCGCCAGGGGAAGGGTGTCGGCAAATCCGCTTTCAATGATGAGGCCCTTGATATCATCGGAGAATTTTGCGGCAAGATCAATGGCACAGGCTGATCCCAGTGATCGGCCCATGAGGAAGAGGGCGCCGGTGTATCCATTCTCGTGTAACCACTTCCTGGCCTCGTGCAACAGGATTTCTGCATCGCTGAACATGGCAGTGACGCTGGGTTGGCCGCTGCTCCAACCATACCCCCGGTAATCAGTCATCAGCAGGTTGATGCCCACCTCATTATATCGCGGACCAATGGTGTCATGGTCGCTGACTGTCTCGCCGTTACCGTGAAAGTAGAGGATGCAGGGAGCGGCCTGGTCTACAAGATAAAAGCGGCAGCCGATGCGCACCCCTGGCTCCATCTCAAGGTTGAGATCGCAGGCCCCGGGCGGCAGGGGGGTGACCGCTTCCTGTTGCGGGTAAAAGATATGCGAGAGGATTTCGGGACGATCTAATTTGGTATAATCAGTCATGGAATAACCTGAATTTTTATTAAATGATTAAATTGGACTAAGCCGCTGTAAATAACATGGTCATCTGGATGGCCAGAATGGCATAAGTTATTTCGTAACGGTTCCTTGTATGATATCTGCAAGACGCCGCTTCCAAGAAACAGCCGGAAGAGATTGGCTGTTTCTTGGAAGCGGCATAAGGTGCCGTAAACTGAAAGAGCAAGAAAAAGACCTTGCTTGTTTTGCATCTTGCGCTTGTTATCCGCAAGACGCCACTCCAAGAAACAGCCGGAAGAGATTGGCTGTTTCTTGGAAGCGGCATAAGGTGCCGTAAAAGAAACAAGCAAGAAAAAGCCCTTGCTTGTTTCCTAACGGCCCCTAATCTTTCTTTGTCGCATGCAGATGGATCTTTTTCTTGATAGCCAACTCCTGGGCAACCTGGGTTGCCGTCTCTTCAATGGACCTGCCGTCAGACATGATAATCGGAATTTCATATTGAAGAAAGATCTGATGGGCCTGATTGATCTCATTGACGCAGGTGGCAAGTTTGGCGTATGAACTGCCCTTGTACCGTTTTTCCCTGATATGATGCAGGATCTCCGGGGTAGTCGAGAGAGCGATGACCCGTTTTTTATTCCGGATAATATCTGCGGGCAGACGATAGGCGTTCAGATCATCGCAGACGAGTGGGTAGTTGGCAGTCTTGATCCCCATCTGGGTGGCCAGATAGACTGAAACCGGGGTCTTGCCTGAACGGGAGACCCCGAGCAGGATGGCCTCTGCCTCATCGTAATCCTTGGTCAAGGAGCCATCGTCATGAGAGATACAATACTGGATAGCAGAAACGCGCTGGGCCATGGTGGTTTCATCGAGATGTCTGGAAAATCCTGATTCCCGCAGGGGCCTGGCCTCCAGGAGTTCTTCGAGCCGGGAAAGATAGGTGTCACAGATATTGAAGAATTCAATTTCAGGCGCATCCAGGATATTGATCAGAACGGGATTCATGATGGTGGAAAAAGCCAGGGGATGGCGGCCTGACGATTGTTTGAGAATATGCTCACGGGCGTTCCAGGCGTCCTTTTCCGTTCTGATGAAAGGGATCTTTTCCTCATTGAAACTGATTTCAGGAAACTGACAGAGCAGGGCCTTGCCAAGATCCTCAGCCAGGATGCCGGTACTGCCGGAAAGAAAATAGACATCTTTAGATTTCCACATGGTATTCCTTTCCCTTTTGGCTGTCGGCCTCACGGACATCCGTGAACGATCGCCAGCAATTACGCCCTGCATCTTTGGCCAGGTACATTGCCCGATCAGCATTTCTCAAAAGGGTGCTGATGTTGGTCGAATCTTCCGGGCAGGTGGTAACCCCAATGCTTACTGAAATGCTGGCCACTTCATTGTTGAGATGAAAGGGTTGCTGCAGGGCAGCAATGATTTTTTTTTGTAACCTTGTCAATGCCTATGTCGAGTTTGATATTGGTGAGGAGTACGATAAATTCTCAGCAGGGATTCCGGCGGCATCACCGCAGCCACCATCGTTAACGCCTTCAGCTTGCGAGAGGTCGGCATTGAGAGACAGGGCAAAGGCCTGGACAGTGGCGAATTGTTGTTTGCCAAAAGTCGTCAGGTATTCTTTTTTGAGAAAGCTGACAGCCCCGATCACCATAACAAGAATACTGGTGATGGCCCCAAGAGAGATGACAGCGCCAATGCGGGTGGTGATGGCCCAGTTTTTCCAGAATCTGATATGTGTCATGGCGTAACTACTCGGGTGTTGATGCTGAAGACTGAAGTATATCAGTAATCTCGGCATATTGTACGATTACGAATTATTTGTCCCTGAAAACTTTCGACCTTCAGTCTATCTGTTTGCGCAGTTATGCCTCAACTGGCTATCTTTATTTACCCCATTTCTTGCGGGAAGGGGCGATGAGCGGTTTTTTCTTGAAAGAAAGGGATGAGGAACCGAAAATCTCCTGAGTTTTTTCGGAAAATTCACGGCATGGCCTGATAGTGAGGTCTTTGATGATTTCGATGTCAACCTCGCCGTGCCCCGGGAAATGGAGGGTGAGCAGCAGGGGACACATCCCATGGAACTGGTAGCAGAGTTTTTTCAGTGCCTCCATTCGTTGTCTGGTAATACTCGTGGCCGACAACGCAAGTTTGATTGATTCGGTATATTTTTCGCGGGCCTCAGGAAGAAGGTCGATAGACTCGGCGATGATCTTGGCGCCCCGTTCATCTTTCTGCACCGTCCCCTGGATGACCACCGCCTCGGTTGAGGCCAACAGATGCTGGGTGCGGGAAAATGTCTCAGGAAAGACCACGACCTCGACTGCATCCAGGACATCCTCCAGAGTGATGAAGGCCATGGAATCACCCTTTTTGCTCTTCAACAGCTTACAGGTACGAATGAGGCCACCAACGCGGACAGGTTGCTCGTCCCCCCACTCCGCCAGTTTACCGATATCGGTGTCCACGACAGTCCTGATCTCATGGATGGCATTATCCAGCGGGTGGCCGGTGATATAAAAACCGACGGTCTCCTTCTCAAAGGCCAGTCTTTCGAGTTCGCTCCATTCTGGTATTTCGGGAAGAGGGATGGTAATGATCTTTTTTTTGGAGGTATTGGGTGTTAGTGCAAAAAGGGACATCTGGCCGCTCAGTCGATCTCGCTGCACTGCCTTGGCCTGTTCCATTGCCTGGGGCAAAATAGTGAAGAGTTGAGATCGTTTGCACCCGAGTGAATCAAAAGAACCCGCTTTGATCAGGCTTTCAATGACCCGGGAATTGACCCGCCGGGAGTCAATCCGGTTGCAGAAATCTTCCAGCGAGGTATATTCCCCGCCATCCGTTCGCTCCTGGATGATTGATTCAAGGGCTGCGCCGCCCACATTCTTGACCGCGGCCAGACCAAAGCGGATACGATCGTCGGTCACGCTGAAGTCATAGAGTGATGCATTGATATCGGGCGGCAGCATCTCGATCTGGTGCTCCCGGCACTCATTTATGTAGAGCACTATCTTGTCCGTGTTGTTCATGTCGCAGGAAAGAAGGGCGGCCATGAATTGGGCAGGGTAGTGGGCCTTGAGATAGGCGGTCTGGTAGCAGATCAGGGCATAGGCGGCAGAATGTGATTTATTGAAACCATAGCCGGCAAATTTAGCCATCAGATCAAAGACAGCTTCGGCCTTGTCTTCGGGAATGGCATTTTTTTTGGCCCCGGCCATGAACTTGATCTTTTCCTTGTCCATGACCTCGGCCTTTTTCTTGCCCATGGCCCGGCGCAGGTTGTCGGCATCACCGAGTGAGTAACTGGCCAGAATATTGGCGATCTGCATGACCTGTTCCTGATAGACAATAACCCCGTAGGTCTCCTCCAGGACCGGTTTGATCTGGGGCAAAGGGTAACTAGCGGTGGCGCGGCCATGTTTGGTCTCGACAAAATCATTGACCATCCCCGACTCCAGCGGACCGGGACGATAGAGGGCGACCAGGGCAATCAGATCGCTGAACTGGGTGGGCGCCATCTTGACCAGCAGTTCGCGCATCCCGGAACTTTCCAGCTGGAAGACCCCGAGGGCATCGCCCTTGCAGAGCAGATCATAGGTTTTGAGATCATCCGTGGGGATGGCGTCGATATCCAGATCGGTGCCGATGTCGGACTTGATGTGCTTGAGCGCCTTGTCAATGACGGTGAGGGTCTTGAGGCCCAAGAAGTCGAACTTAATCAGTCCGGTCATCTCCGTGTGCTGCATGTCATACTGGGTCAGGGTCTCGCCATCCTTGCCCCGACAGGTGGGCAGGAACTCCACCATCGGCTGGGGTGAGACGACAACTCCTGCCGCATGGGTGGATGTGTGCCGAGCCAATCCTTCCAGAGACTGGGCCACGCGCAGCAGTTCGGCAATTTTAGGGTCCCGGTTGGCGGCATCCTGAAGACGAGGTTCATCGGCAAAGGCCTTCTTGATCGTCATCTTCAATTCTTCAGGGATCAATTTGGCGATTTTGTCCACCTCGCCATAGGGGATATCCATGGCCCGACCCACGTCGCGGATCGCCCCCCGCGCCTTCATGGTGCCGTAGGTCAGAATCTGGGCGACATGGGATGCCCCGCCATACTTGTTCTGCACATATTCAATAACCTCTCCGCGTCGTTCCTGGCAGAAGTCCACGTCAAAGTCGGGCATGGATTTTCGTTCGATATTGAGAAAACGCTCGAAGAGGAGGCCATAAGGAAGGGGGTCGATGTTGGTGATCCGCATGCAGTAGGCGGCAAGGCTGCCCGCTCCTGATCCACGGCCCGGACCCACCGGGATACCCTGATCTTTGGCCCAATTGATAAAATCAGCAACGATGAGGAAGTAACCGGGAAAGCCCATGGTATTGATGACATCAATCTCCAGGGCCAGCCGTTTTTTATACTGCTCTTCAATGGCGGGAGTAAACGTTTCGGCCTTGCGCATGACCGCAAACCGTTCTTGCAGACCCTCCTTGCAGGCCTTGGTGAACATGGATTCGAGAGTTTCGCCTTCTGTGATCGGGAAGATAGGAAAGTAATAGTTGCCAAATTCTATCTCGAGATTGCAACGCTCAGCAATTTCAACGGTGGTGGCAACGGCCTCCGGACAATGATGAAAGCTTTTCTTCATCTCCGCCGGTGATTTGAAATAAAATTCGTCCGAGGAAAACTTGAAACGTTTGGTGTCGTTCAGGGTGTTGTTGGTCTGGATGCAGAGGAGGACCTCGTGGGCATGGGCCTCATCCTTATTGAGATAGTGGCAGTCATTGGTGGCAACCGTCTTGATCGCCAGCTCCGCCGCCAGTGTCTTCATCCCGTTATTGACCGGGGTTTGTTCGGGGATGCCGTTTTCCTGGAGTTCGAAATAAAGCCTATCGCCAAAGATATCAAGGAGTTCTTTAGACTTTTTTCTGGCCCCGTTCAGGTCGTTGTTGCCAATGAGCCAAGGGATCTGGCCGTGGAGGCAGGCGGTGAGGGCAATCAGGCCTTCGTTGTAGGTGACAAGGGTCTCCATGTCGATGCGAGGTTTGTGATAAAACCCCTCAAACTGGGCAATGGCGGCCATTTTCATCAGATTTCTGTAGCCGGTGTAATCCATGGCCAGCAGCACAATGTGAAAATGGCCCTTTTCCCGATCTGTCCGCTTGCCGGGTGCCATATAGAACTCGCACCCGACGATCGGTTTTATTCCAGCCTTCTTCGCCTTGACGTAGAACTCAAGCGCGCCATACATGGCGCCGTGATCGGTGATAGCCACGCTCTCCATTCCATATTCCTTGCACTTGTCGAGAAGGTCGGAGATACGGATGGCCCCGTCCAGCAAGCTGTACTGGGTATGGACATGGAGATGAACAAAGCCGGCGCTCATAAAGTTTATTTTAGACCTTGCACACCTTCAAGGTGGGCATTGGTCAGGATCATGTTGCCAGTCTTGGCGCCAGTAAAATCAGCTTTAGTCAAATTGGCCCCAGTAAAGTCGGCATCGGTGAGATTAGCGCCTTTCAGATTGGCGCCGGGCAGATTGGCACTGAGCAGGGTGGCGCCGGTGAGATTGGCTCCTTCAAGATTGGCACGGCGCAGATTGGCGCGGCTCAGGTCTGCCTTGTGCAGATTAGCTCCCTTGAGGTTGGCGCCTATCAGGTCTGCCTGTCTGAGGTCGCTTTTCTCCAGATTGCATCCTGGACAGTTCTTGGCCAAGGATTTTACGGTGTGTTCTATCTCTGCGTCAGAGGTTGCCGGCGTTGCCTCGTTTTTCTGAGTCACAGCTTCGGACGTTTTCGCCTCTTGCGGGGAAGCGGCAGTCTGTCCCGCAGCCAGGGACTCCCGGAGATAGGCGGTTTTGTTAGCTGGCGCAGGAGCCTGATGGGGGACTGCGGCTGCAACAGGAGTGGGCGATGTTTGCCCCGTGGTCAGGGATTCCCGGAGAAAGGTGTCTTTTTTAGTTGATTCTGGAGACTTGTACAAATGCGCCGGATCACCATTTAAAGATTTTGCGTTGTAGGAAAGGGCGCCATTATTGAGAAAGAGTACATATCCATTTTTCCCACTATCTGGGAAAACGGAATAGCACCTCATGTCGCCAAAATACCAGACCTTGAATTTGAGACAAAGCTGGTTTTCGCCATTGATGTCCCAGCCACCGTTGTCGGTATCATCGGCGGTCATGGCTTCGGCACGGGCCGCGATAGTGCCGTCCGGTTGAAAGTACATGTCCGAATTAAAATCAATAGCCTCCATATGCAAGGTGTTACCGGAAACCAGATCAAAAATCTGCTTCGCGGTAAGGGGGGTGATGCCCTTGGCAGCCATCTGATTTTGCGTGACTGGGGCGCAACCTGCAAACAAGAGAGTACAAAAAAGAATGAAAGGGAAAAGTCGTGAAGACACAGCATACCTCCTTATATGATAACATGTTGAAATGAGAAATAAATATCAATAAACCAATAAATATACCATAAAGGAAATTGCTTTGCACTTTATAAACGGAAGATCTCTGTGTTTGGCACAGAGAATCTTGTTTACTTTTTTAGTTCAGGATCGGGATAGGGCGATAGTCCTGATTGATGGCCACCAGAGTGACGCTTGTCTCAGTGACCTTATGTTTGTCTTCACTCCAGCGAGGGTTGGCCCGTACATCTACATGGATCCAGATCGAGCTTTGACTGATTTTTTCGGTACGACACCAGAGGCTGACGATGTCACCGACCCGTACCGGCTGGTGAAACTGGATGGAGTCCATGGCGACTGTCATATAACAGTGTCAAGCCTGGCGCTGGGCCTTTACTTCCGCGGCTTCTTCGATCATGGAGAGGGTCATCCCGCCGAAAATATCACCATCGGGGTTGGTGCCTTTAGGAAACCATGACCAAGCGGATGGAAGGCTCTCTGGATGGCGGCTTGATGATGTCTGGCAGGGGAGACCATGGAATTTCTGGTTTCAAGTTTTTTTAATAATTGCAAGGGCGGTCAACATATTCGGAATAGAGATAGCGACCATACTGGTCAACATAATTATAGGTGTCACGGCACATCCTTTGCGGCGGTGGTGGAGGCGGAGCGTATTGCTGTTGTGAGAGTGCCATTACCCCGAGGGCTGTTCCGAAAATTGCCAGCGGCAGAATCCAGTCATCGTTATGGTGAGAGTCTCCATTGTATCCATGGGAATAATAGCCACGATTCCCTCTTGCATACGGTGGTGGCTGACGGTAGTGCCCTGATGGTCCACTCCAGTATCGTGAAGAAGATTCGTAACGATCAGCGAAGCTGAATGCCGGCCAGAGTAACATGATAAGTGCCACAGAAATTATTTTTTTCATAATTTTGCTCCTGTTCCCGTTGATTTTTCAACTTCATAAAAGCTTTTATTTATTATAATACTTTCCGGCGACAATGCCACAATAAGCTTCCTTGTTTATGATCAGAAAATCGCTATTGTGTTCCTGATGCCTTGAATATTAACGGAGTGAATAAAAATCGATATGGCCATCCAATTCGACAAGTTGGTCATAACGACGTGCCAGTAAATGTTTGAAATGCAGACTTAACCCATGTTCTGCATCTTCCAGCAGGACATGAATGCTTTTGCGCAAAACAGACACTCCTTTGGGGAGTGCAATGCCGTATTCTCCCAACAGACCCCGAATTGAATTGCAGAGAGCTGTTCGATCTCGGACACATTGCGAACGCATTCTGTGAGTGCCTTGAATATCCTGTTGTTCTGTTGTCTTGACGGCGACGCTTGGCATACTGGGCCGACTTAGGGCTTCGGCAATGGCTCGCGCATCATTGAAATCGTTTTTATTGCCTCGAAGGTACGGTTTGACATGTTGTGCTGGTATAAGCATAACCCTCGTGCCCCAAGGCTTTCAATTCACGCCCCCAATAGTGGAAACCAGCGCATGCTTCCATGCCAACCTTGCAAGGTGGCAACTGAGTAAAAAAGAGCCGAACCTGTTTGCGCTGTAGCATACGCTTCTGCACTTCTTTGGAGTGTTCATCAAAGCACGCTACATGAAAAACATTTTTTGCCAAGTCCAAGCCCACTGTGGTAATCTTCATTTTGGTCTCCTCTCGCTTTGGGTTGATGGGAATTTCAATTGCCATCATGGCTCAAAGATGCCGATTTGGAAAGCGAGGGGAGACCATCTCATCAGTTAGGTTTCATGCTTACGACTATCCTGTTTGTTCGCTTGTAAAGGCCTTCAAGCCTTGCATACAGGTAGCTTTTTCCTGGCGATTAGCATATAATGTCGCGATATGGAATATAAAGCCCCGTGCAAACGTCACCCTGCTAATAGAATGAACCGACACATGAAGATCCTGGCTGGGGCTGGTTGGGTGTTTTGCGTGTGAGGTGAATGAAAATGACGGATAATAATCGCCATCCAAGGGACCATTCCCTTCCCCGCGCCACTCATACGGATTCCTTTATCTTTTTGGATGTGCGCGGGAAGCGCTGGCCCAGGCTCCGGCTCTTTATGTTTATTACGGGGCTTCTTTTTTTTATTGGGGTGATCCTGTTTGCGCAGACTCTGTTTTTGCCATCGCAGCTTATTCTCCCGTCTGCGGTGCAACAACTCAAGTCCCGACTGAAGACCCACCAAACCGAGGAACACCAGACCAAACAGCTGGCAAAAAAGCCGTTATGGCTTAATTTTGCCAAAGGCAATAGTGGCAGCGCGGCTATCTTCCCCTTTATTGCCGGTCAATCAGGCGCTGGTGCATCTTTTAAAAAAGGACAGGGGCCGTTGAGGCTGAATCTCGTCAAGGGTAAGAGCGGCAGTTCGGTAATCTTTCCCTTCATTGCCGGTCCAGGGGGTGCTGTGTCGTCCTTGAAAAAAGAGCAGAGACCAAAATTCCCTTCTGCGCAGGAGATTCGGCTGGGTTTTTATGAAAGTTGGGACCCGAACAGCTTTGATTCCCTCAAGGCCAATGCCGATAGCCTGACCCATCTTTGCCCGGACTGGCTCACCGTTGAGGATGGTCGTGGCGGGCTCAAGGTTGTTACGGATCAGAAGATTCTTGATCTGGTAAAGGAACGGGGGGTTATTCTTCTGCCTCTGCTCCGCAACATGGGCAGGGAAGGGGTCTGGCTGCCCGAGGCGGTTGAAGGGCTTGTCAACGGCCCCGTCGCCAGGCAGGATCAGTTTATCGCCACCCTCAAGGGACATCTGAAGGCCATGGGTGCGGGCGGGGTTATTATCGAATGGGAGCAGGTTGATCCTTCCTATCGGACCGCTATGACGGCATTGCTGAACAAGATTGCTTCGGAGCTTCATGCCGAGGCCTTGGAGTTGTGGCTGTGCGTACCCATGGGCAGGGAGTTGAATGTCCTGGATTTGGATGCCCTCGCCGAGCATGTTGACCGCTTTGTTGCCATGCTCCATGATGAGAATGCCGAATCTGACCCGCCAGGACCGATTGCCTCAAGGGAATGGTTTGATGGCTGGCTCGATAGCCTGACCGACTACGGTGACCCGGAACAGTGGGTGATAGCCCTCGGTTCTTATGGCTATGATTGGGCTGAAGGGGAAAAAGAGGCGGAGATCGTCCGCTTTCAGGATGTGATGAGCCGGGCAGGCCACTCTTCGCTCAGCTCCTGTGACCTTGACGCCCCCACCTATAATCCACATTTTGTCTATGAGGACTCAGGTGTGGCCCATACCCTCTGGTTTCTGGATGCGGTTACTTTTTTGAACCAGCTCAAGGTCGGAAGATCGTACCATGTCGGTGGCATCGCTATATCGCGGCTTGGCACGGAAGATCCTGGCATCTGGAATGTCTTGAAGCTGGAACCCGCCAAACTCTTTGCCCTCGAGAGTCTTGCCACCCTGGAGACCATCACGCCAGGAGCGGCGATAGCCCATATCGGTAGAGGGAATTTTATTACCATAGCGGACGAGCGCGCCGACGGGACGCGTCAGATTATGATGGATAAAGAAGCCGATCCCGAAGATCCAGTGCTCGAACGCTATGAGAAGTTCCCAAGTTACCTCACCATTGTCCATCAGGGCAGGGGAACAAATGATTCTGTGGCTATCACCTTTGATGACGGCCCTGATTCCAGGTGGACCCCGCAAATCCTTGATATCCTCAAAGAAAAAGGGGTGAGTGCTACTTTTTTCATGGTTGGCGCGAACATGGAAAAATATCCCGATCTTGTCCGGCGCATCGTTCGCGAGGGGCACACGGTGGGGGCTCACACCTACAGCCACCCCAATATCGCCCTGGTCTCCGAGGAGCGGGCCAATCTGGAATTCAATGCGACCGAACGTCTGATCGAGGCCATAACCGATCATTCCACCATGCTCTTCCGGCCGCCCTATAACGCCGACACCAACCCCCATGATCCGGAAGAGCTGATCCCCATCAAACTTGCCCAAAAATTGGGATACATCACCGTGACCGAAGATATTGACACTGAGGATTGGTCAAAGCCAGGGGTTGCGGCAATGGTTGAGAGCGTCAAAAATGGTCGCCAACAGGGTGGAAATATCGTTCTGCTCCATGATGCGGGTGGTGATCGGAGCCAGACAATTGAGGCCTTGCCCAGGATTATTGATTACTTGCGGGCCAGGGGAGACACCATTATTTCCCTGGGCGCGATGCTTGGGAGCCCGATGGAGCAGTTAATGCCGCCAGTTTCCCATAATCAGCAGTCCATGAGCAGGGTAGTGAGCGAGAGCGGGTTCAAGGCTATCCATACGGTGACGGAGTTTTTCTGGGCATTTATGATCGTGGCGACCGCCCTGGTTGTGATAAGGACGTTAAGCGTGGCTGGGCTGGCGATCTGGAGCCGAAGGTCTGGCAATGCCGGGTTGGCATCCTGGCCCCCGGCCTCTGGATCGTGGCCGCCGGTAAGCGTCCTGATCGCTGCCTATAATGAGGAAAAGGTTATCGGGCAAACCCTGCGGGCGCTCTTGAACAGCACCTACGCCGGTGCAATTGAGGTGGTTGTGGTCGATGACGGCTCAAGGGACAAAACCGCGGAGATCGTGGCCAAGATGGCGCAAATCGACGGGCGCATCCATCTTCTCCGGCAAATCAACCTTGGTAAGGCAGCGGCCTTGAAGAACGGATTTGACACGGTTTGCCACGAAATCGTGGTCAGTCTCGATGCCGACACCCAGTTTGCGTCCGACACCATTGCCGAGCTTGTCCGGCCCTTTACCGATCCCGCCGTTGGTGCGGTTTCTGGACGGGCGAGGGTTGGTAATGCCAAGACCTTTGTCGCCAGGTTCCAGTCCTTGGAATATACCTGCGGCTTTAATCTCGATCGGAGGGCCTATCACCTGCTCAACTGCATCACAGTCGTGCCGGGGGCGGTCAGCGCCTTCAAAAAGAGCGCGGTCTTCGCGGCTGGCGGGATCAGTACCGAAACCCTTGCGGAGGATACCGACCTTACCTTGAGTATGCACCGGTGTGGTTTTAAAATTTGCTATGCCCCCAGGGCCGTGGCTTGGACCGAGGCCCCTGAGACCATAAGGACTTTTGCCAAGCAGCGGTTCCGTTGGGCCTTTGGCACCTTGCAGTGTCTTTGGAAACACCGGGATCTGCTTTTCGATGGAAAAAATAAGGCGCTGGGCTGGTTTAGTCTGCCAAGCGCCTGGTTTTTCAATATCCTGCTGGTGGCGCTCGGACCGATTATCGATGCCCTTTTGCTTTTATCGCTACTGATGAGCCCGGCCAACAATATTCTCTATTTTTATTTTTTAGTCTTTCTTGGCGCCGACCTGCTGCTGGCTGCGGTTGCCTGCCTCATAGAAAGGGAGCCTTTGTCCCAGATCTGGCTTGTCCTGCCCATGCGCTTTGTCTACCGGCCCGTGTTAAGTTTTGCGGTCATCAAGGCCATTGTTAAGGCGAGTAAAGGGGTATTGGTCGGCTGGGGAAAACTTGACCGGACCGCCTCGGTCACCTATAACGCATGAAGAAAATAGAGAAACCATGAAGGCAATGATTACGAGATATTCAGTCGCCAGAACAAAAACAGCCCTTGGTTTTGTCGCTGTTTTGCTCTTCTGTTTTGCTCTGGGCGCTGGCTGCCAGCACGAGGAGGCCGCCAGGGTCAAGGACGAAGGCCCGAGTGAACTCGTTATGCCGAGTACAGGGGCCTACCTCGGGGCATATGTTGATTTCGGTGATGGTGAGGACAAGGTCACCTATGATGCTATAACGGCTTTTGAGCAGATGACCGGCAAGCACCTTTCCATTGTCGCCTTTGGTAATTTCTGGGGTGAACAGGCCTTCCCTGTAAAAACGGTGAATATCGTTTCAGGATATGGGGCGATCCCGCTGATCTTCTGGTCACCATGGGACAGGCCCTACGAGGAAAAGCATGGGCCGGACCGTTTTAATCTGCGCGATATACTGGCTGGCAAGTGGGATACCTATATTGACCAATGGGCGGATGCGGCGCGGGACTATGGAAAACCCCTTCTCGTCTCCTGGGGACTTGAGATGAACGGCAACTGGTTTCCCTGGTCAGGTGTGCATTATGGTGGGGGCAGGGTTACAGGCCATAAAGAAGGTCACCCCCTCTATGCCGGGCCTGAGCTGGTAAAAAAGGCCTACCGCTATGTGGTTGATCGGGTCAGGGCGCGGAAGGCTGACAATATCCTCTGGGGTTTTCACGTCAACCATTATGGTCTGCCCCAGAAACCATGGAATATGATGGTTAATTACTATCCTGGGGCGGCCTACGTGGACTGGCTTGGGTTGAGCGTTTATGGCAAGATGCTCCGCGGGGAGGATTGGGCCTCTTTCTCTAACGTGATGGATAGTTCCTATCAGGAAATCTGTAAGTTGGACCCGCAAAAACCTGTGATCGTGGCGGAATGGGGTGTTGGTGAATTTCCGCCAGGCAACAAGGCCGAATTTATCACCAAGGCCTTCGCTGATATGCAGACGAGATACAAACGGGTCAAGGCCGCGGTCTATTGGCATGAGCGCTGGGAAAACACGGACGGGAGCTATAGCAATCTTCGCGTCAATTCCTCCCCCGAGGCCCTTGATGCCTACCGAGGCGCGGTGGCCGCCCCGTACTGGATCGACCGCCCACAATTTCAATTGCGACAAAAACCTGAATAGCGTTCCCCTGTTGGTCAGTGAATACCTGGCCATAATACAAGCCGCCATCTCCTTCTTGCGACTAGAACGCGCGCCAGGGTGATTAGTATCTTTCTTGCTTGACTGGCTCTAAAATGAAAGGCAATGTCTTGTTCTATGGGCCCACTTTCATTGCCGTTACAGACGCTATGAAACGCTAACCATGAAGGAATCCATGTCTGGGCTCTCGCCAACTGCGCAACTTCTGGAAACTATCTATCCGGTTAGCAGCCGTTTTCTCCCTCATGATCTTGAAGATGTTAATGTTCATGATCTCTTCGGCTTTTTTCGTGATAACCCGGAAACCTGTTTTGAGTACCCCTTCCTTGCTGATCTGGCAGCCATAGAATATGCGAGGTATATCACTGTCAGTGATATCTGTGCAACATGGCGCGACGGTGCGCGAAGTGGTGGTCAATCCGGCCTTGGAGCTTGTGCCTGTGTGTTGGCATAATTTGCCGCCATTTTTTGATGACCAGACCATTATTCCAGAGATTGGTGATGAGTGGGTGCTGGTGTTTAAAAAGCCAGGGACGGAGGTCATGCAGACGATTACCGCATCCGGGCATGAGCTTCTGGCCCTGAAGATCGTTAGCGAAGGAACAGGAGACCGGGAGGCGGCCAGCTTAGGTGGCGTCACCGTGGGTGTCATTGATGATATCCTTGCGGCCGCGGTCCAGCGTGGTCTGTTGCTTGCTCCGGGATCCCTTCTGGTACGGCCGGATTCTTTTCCCCGAGGCAAGATCGTTGATCCACACTCTTTTTCGGCCCCGATCTTTACCTTGCAGTGGCATGTAACCCAGGTCTGTGATCTGCACTGCCGACATTGTTATGACCGCAGTGACAGTAAGGATATGGAGTTGTCGCAAGGGATACGGGTGCTTGATGACCTGTATGATTTTTGCAGGACTCATCATGTCTTCACTCAAGTGACCTTTACCGGCGGTAATCCTTTGCTCTATCCCCATTTTAACACCTTGTACCAGGAGGCGGCAGATCGTGGGTTTATGACCGCAATTCTCGGGAATTCCATGCCGCACAAGCGGATCGAGGAAATTCTTGCCCTGCAGAAACCTGAGTTTTATCAAGTGAGTCTGGAGGGGCTGCGGGTGCAGAATGATTCTATTCGCGGCGTGGGACATTTTGACCGGACGCTGGATTTTCTTGACCTTTTAAGGGAACTTGGCATATATTCCATGGTCATGCTGACCCTGACCCGGGCCAACATGGATGAAGTCCTGGAGTTGGCAGAATTGCTGCGGAACAGAGTGGAGCTGTTCACCTTTAATCGGCTGGCTATGGTTGGTGAGGGCGCGGCCTTGGCCTCGGTTGCCCCTGAGGACTTTCCCGGTTTTCTGCGGGAGTACAGGCAGGCCGCGGCGCGCAATTTCTGTGTGGGGCTGAAGGACAATCTGTTCAATCTGCTGGGTCATGAACAGGGTATTCCGTATGGTGGCGGGTGTGCCGGGTATGGCTGTGGCGCCGGTTTTAATTTCGTCTCGCTCCTGCCCGATGGCGAGGTTCATGCCTGCCGCAAGCTGCCTTCCCTGATCGGCAATATGTATCAGCAGCATTTAGGAGAAAACTATGATGGTTTTCTTGCCGGCCAGTACCGTCAGGGGTCGGCGGCCTGTCAGGGGGTGTGAGATCAGGCCCGTTTGCGGAGGGTGTCTGGCGGTGGCCTATGGCTATGGCCGTGATATCTTCCGGGATGTTGATCCTTATTGCTGGAAGGAAGATCGAGACAAAGAATGTATACTGAAATCTGAACAAGGAGTGGAAGGAAATGCGTCATAGAGATCCTGAATTGAAGTATTGTCCGGTATGTGATGAGGAATACCGGGCCGATATCAAGATGTGTGTTGATTGTGCGGTAACGTTGATTCCGGGCCGGGAAAAAATTGCCTCAGAAGTTGTTGTCAAGCAGAAGAAGGTAGTTCGGTCTATGGAGTTGTCAGTGGATGATGATCTGGTAAATATCCGGAAAGGCCCATTGCTTGAAATGAAAACTTTACAGCAGATTCTGGCCAAAGAGCATATCCCCGCCTTGATTGCCGGCGAAAAAAAGAGCAATTGCGGCAAAGGATGCTGCGGGACGGAGTTGTTTCTGCAGATCAGAAGAGAAGATGGCGAACTGGCCATGGAGGTCCTGGCCAGAGAATTCAAACGGACTACTGCCCTTGATCACCACGATCTGACCCATATCCAATCAGTCTATGATCAGGGAGCGGGAGAGACGGTGTGTCCGGCCTGTGGTTTTCGTTTTTCCACCAGCAACAGTACCTGCCCGGATTGCGGACTCTGTTTCGCCTGATTTTTAAGGTGTCTTGAGAGTTGTTTCTTCCGGCCATAACCGGTGGGTCAAGTCCACCAGGGATTCCTGCTGATTGCTGGTGAGGGGGCAGAATGGGGAGTTGTCGAAGGTGGTGTCCCGGTTCTCGACAATCAGCACCATCGCATCCTCGCTCAGGGTGTGGGAATGCCAGACCCCTTTTTTGACGTTATAGATGGTGTGCGGGATCATGTCCTGCCCATGAATAGCGGTAATGCTTTGATCCCCTTCGCCTAAAAATAAAAGACAACGGCCCCGCAGCAGGACGAAGACCTCGTCGGTCTCATTATGACGCTGCAGGGCTGTGATCTTTTGCGGTCGCAGGTCATCACTGAAATTGAGGATGGCCACCCGCCAGTTTGCATAATCAATGACCGGTTTGTAGCCAGCCAGATTATGTCCTCGTATTTCCAATAATTTTTCGCTGATTTTCATTGGTTTTCTTTTTTGTTCCTGTAAATCAACAGAATACAAGGGCGTTTACCAGAAAGAAAATGATTTTTTTCATTCTTAAATTGAAAAACTGTACTCCCGTCTTCTGTGTTATAGACATTGGCCTGAAACTTGCTTTTTCAGTACATTTTTGTTACATTGCTGTTTCAGGAGTATGGATTAACCGGTTCAGGAATGAAAAAAGGATGTATTCGATCAAGGATCGGCCATGTTTTCATAACACACCTTCCAGCAACTGATGCACTGCCAGCGTGTCGAAACAGAATAGCTTGAAATTCTAATTTTTCCCCTTCCTGTATTTCCCCCCTATCGACCTGGCGATAACCCGCTGAAGAATATTCACTCTTCTTGGACAATAGAATTGTAGGTACACGATGTCAGAAAAACATGCAACATTGACCATTGAAGACCGGAACTATCAACTTCCATTTATTGAAGGCTCTGAAGGCGATAGGGCCGTGGATATCCGGACTCTGCTCAAGGATACCGGGTATATCACTCTCGATTCCGGCTATATGAATACCGGTTCCTGTAAATCCGCGATCACTTTTGTTGATGGTCAGAAGGGAATCCTCAATTATCGTGGCTATGCCATTCAGGATCTTGCCGAGCATTGTTCTTTTGTTGAAGTGGCTTATCTTCTTCTCATCGGGGAGCTGCCTACCCCGGAGCAATTGAATAACTTCCGTGAACTCCTGTCGCAACATGCCCTGATCCATGAGGATATGATTCATTTTTTTGATCATTTTCCCCCCAATGCCTCTCCCATGTCCATCCTCTCCACCATGGTCAACACCCTCTGCAATTTTTATCCGGAGATGACTGCTGACTCCGATGATGCCCTGTTGTCTGTTGCCGCAAGACTCATTTCCAAGGTTAGAACCATAGCTGCCTTTTCTTATAAGAAATCAGTCGGTCACCCTTTGGTTTATCCCCGTTATGACCTTTCCTACTGTGGAAATTTTCTTAACATGATGTTTGATAAGCCGGTGAAACCTTATGTTGTAAAGCCTGAATTGGTTGCCACCCTCAACAAGCTGCTTATTCTGCATGCGGATCATGAGCAGAACTGTTCAACATCGACAGTGCGTCTGGTGGGGAGTGCGGGAGTGAACCTTTATGCTTCTATCTCTGCCGGTATCAGCGCCCTTTGGGGCCCACTCCACGGCGGGGCCAATCAGGCAGTCATCAAAATGCTGGAAGCAATCCATCGGGATAATAATGATTTTGAGAAGTATATCAAAAAAGCCAAGGATCCCAATGATCCCTTCCTCCTCTCTGGATTTGGTCACCGGGTCTATAAGACGTTTGACCCGAGGGCCACTATTATTAAAGAGGCCTGTGAACAGACCTTGCGGGCCTTGAATGTGGATGACCCTTTACTGGAACTTGCCGAGAAGCTGGAAGAAATCGCCAGAAATGACGACTACTTCATCAAACGGAACCTTTATCCCAATGTGGATTTTTACTCCGGTATTATTTATCGGGCCATGGGCATTCCCTCTGATATGTTTACTGTGCTGTTTGCCATGGGCAGGTTGCCGGGGTGGATCTCTCACTGGCAGGAGATGATGCGGGATACCAAGGATCGAAAAATAGGAAGACCGAGGCAGATCTACATCGGTCCGAAAAAACGCGACTTCGTTCCTTTCGATAAGCGGGGTTGACAAGCTCTATCGTGGAAAATTTCAACAGCCTGTACCAGTTTCTGGTACAGGCTGTTTTGTTTTGCAGCGGTGTTGTTAGGGGTTCCATCTGACACCCTATCTGGGCCAGATAGAACCAGGGCAGATTATAGAATTAATGGATGTAATGAGGGGGATCAATCAGAAGGAAAATAAAATTTTTATTTGATTTCGAGAATGGCTGATGCCTTGGTTACTGTCCAGGGTCCACGGTAACAGCCATTCCTGCCGCTGTCAGCACCGGATCCTGGTGGATGGTCACATCGGCGCCCGGGAAGCTCTCTCTGATCAATTTCTCCACGTCTTTGCCGATGGAATGGGCCTGGGCGAGCGGGAGGGTGGCCTTCAGATCCAGGTGGAGCTGGATAATGGCAATCTGCCCCGATTGCCGGGTGCGCAGGTCGTGCATGCCGAGCACATGTTGATGGCCAAGGGCTATTTGTTGAATAAGCTCCCGTTGTTCCTGTGGTAATTGATGATCCATCAAGAGTTGAACGGCCTCACTGCCGATCTGCCAGGCGCTGCGAAAGATGATCAGGGCGATTATTATGGAAAAAAGGGGATCCATGATCGGGGCCCAGCTGAAACGGGTCAAGGTCAGCAGGAGGGCCACAATGGTGCAGACATTGGTCAGGAGATCGGTGGCGTAATGGAGTGAATCGGCCCGGATGGCAGTGGACTTCGTCTTTTTTATCACATACCTCTGGAAGGTGATGAGAATCAATGTGGCCAGGATGGAGAAGGCCATGATGCCAAGACCCAGACCCACTGCCTGGATGGGGACGGGACTGGTAAGTCGTTTGATGCCTTGCATGAAAAGGATCAGGGCGGAGCCGGCGATAAAGCTGGCCTGGCCCAGTCCGGCCAGGGCCTCGGCCTTGCCGTGGCCAAAACTGTGGTCATCGTCCGCGGATATTAAGGAGTAACGAATTGCCATCAGATTGATGAAAGAGGCCATGACGTCCATGAGGGAGTCGATCAGCGAGGCCAGGATACTGAGGGAACCGGTGGCCAGCCAGGCGGCGAATTTGACCCCGACCAGGAGCAGGGCGGTGGCAACGGAGGCATAGGTCGCACGCTTCAGGAGCTGATCGGTTTTATGGGAAGGGGTTTCGTTCATGTGATGATTCCTTCAATAATAGTTTTAGCAGCATCGGGGCCCCAGCTTCCGGCGGTATAGCTGTGGAGGCGTTGGGCGCGGCCCTGGCAGCTTTCGCATTCATTGAGCAGGGGAGTGAGAAGTGACCAGGACTGCTCGATCCCGTCCTGCCGCGAGAAGAGCATATGGTCGCCCAGAATGCAGTCAAGAAGCACCTTCTGATAGGCGTCGGGTGATGGCCCGGGGTAGAAATCATCATACCTGAAATCCATGGTCATGGAACGCATGCACATCCTGGCCCCGGGGTTTTTGGTCTGGAAGGTCAGACTGATGGACTCTTTGGGGTAGATCCCCAGCACCAGGCGGTTGGCGACGACCCTGGCCCCCAGGATATCGCGGAACAGGGAATGAGGGACGTCCTTGAACTGGATGACGATTCGGGTCTCCTTGCGGGCCATCCTCTTGCCGGAGATGAGGTAGAATGGCACTCCCTGCCAGCGCCAGTTTTCTACGTACACCGGCAGCATGGCAAAGGTCGGGATCAGGGAGTTGGCCGCAACTTCCGGTTCCTGACGGTAGCCCGGGACTTGCTGACCATCGATAATCCCTGATCCGTATTGTCCCAGGACAATGGCCTCTTGGTTGTCATCTTTGTTGGCATGCAGGGGCCGGATGGAGCGGAACAGCTTGATTTTTTCATCCCGCACCCGTTCCGCCTCAAAGTGCGATGGTGGTTCCATGGCAATGAGCGACAGGAGCTGAAGCATATGATTCTGGAACATGTCGCGGATGATCCCGGCTTGCTCGTAATACCCGGCCCGATGTTCCACCCCCAGTTTTTCCGCGGCCATGATGCTCACGGATTCGATATAAGCACGGTTCCAGATGGGTTCAAAGATGGCGTTGGCAAAACGGAAGGTCAGAATATTCTGCACCGTCTCCTTGGCCAGGTAATGGTCGATGCGGAAGATCTGCCGCTCATCAAAATATTGGTGCAGGGTCTGATCCAGTGCCAGGGCGGAGTCCAGGTCGCGTCCAAATGGTTTTTCAATTACAATCCGGGTCCAGCCCCTGCCGTGTTCAAACTGATCGGCAAGTCCTACCTCGCCGATCAGCGTGGCAACTGATGCGTAGAGTGAAGGAGGCAGAGCCAGATCAAAGAGCCGGTTGCCCCTGGTGTTTTTCTGTTGGTCGAGGGTATCGAGGAAGCCGGCCAGCTCCAGAAAGTCCTGACGTAAGTCATAGTTGAGGGGAAAATAAAAAATCCTGGTCGCGAATTCGGGCCAGCGAGCCATGTCCATTAGGGTATCGCGGGTACAGGCTGCCTGCAGGATGGCGCGGAAGGTGTCCTGGTTGTAGCCGGTGCGGGCGCAGCCGATGATGGATACCGGGTCGGGCAGACTGGCGTTCAAAAACATCTGGTACAGGGCAGGGATCAGTTTTCTGGTAGTCAGGTCGCCGGAGGCCCCGAAGATGACGATAGCGCAGGGATCGAGCTCGCCCACGGTCAGGCAGTCACAGATATTGTCCCGGTCGCAGATCTTGCCTTGAATGATGGTTGATGCCATGTCCTTATTTCTTGTTGGAAACATTAAGGGAGTCTTGACCCTCAGGATTTTTGTACAGCATGGCCGCCAAATTCACGGCGCAGCGCGGCCAGCACCCTGTTTTCAAAGGCATTCTCCTTGCGCGATTGAAAACGCTGGAACAGGGCCATAGTGATGACCGGAGCTGCCACCCCGCTGTCAATGGCCGCCTCCACGGTCCATCGCCCTTCGCCGGAGTCATCCACATGGCCGGTGATTGTTTCCAGCCGTGGATCTTCGGCGAAGGCGTCTTCCAGCAGTTCAAGGAGCCAGGAACGGATGACGCTGCCCTGATTCCAGAGATGAGAGATCCGGCCATAATCAAGGGTCTGGCCATAGGGCGAGGCCTCGAGCAAGGCAAAACCCTCGCCGTAGGCCTGCATCATCCCGTATTCAATGCCGTTGTGGATCATCTTCACAAAATGGCCGGCACCGGGGGGGCCGCAGTACATATAGCCATCCTTTGGCGCCAGGGTCTGGAGGATGGGTTCCAGATGGTGAAAGATTTGTTCCTCGCCGCCGATCATGGTGCAGTAGCCGACCTTGAGTCCCCAGATGCCGCCGCTTACCCCGGCGTCCAGGTAGTGAATGCCGCTTTCTTTCAGCGTCTCGACCCGGCGGATATCGTCTTTATAGCGACTGTTGCCGCCTTCGACGATAATATCGCCAGGCGACAGGAGGCTGCGCAACTGCTCCAGATGGTCATCGACAGGTTTTCCAGCTGGCAGCATCAGCCAGACCACTTTGGGCGCGGGGAGCTTTTTCACCAGTTCCCGCAGGGAAAAAGCGCCCTCTGCCCCTTCTTTGACCAGTCCTTCAGTCTTGTCAGGAGTGCGGTTATAGGCCACTATCTGATGGCCGCCCAGAATCAACCTGCGCGCCATGTTCATGCCCATCCGGCCAAGACCGATCATGCCTATCTTCATGGTGTCGTCCTCTTGACTTGTTGAATCAAATCTGTTCCTTTGCTTTCCGGCCATTCCTGATCTCTTACCTCAACCATATAACAGAATCGATCCCAGCAAAACTCTTTTCCACTGACAGGGCAGCGCAGGGTAAGTTTTTTTTCGTCAAAGCCTGCCACTGTCCAGTCGCCATGCCGTGGCCCCTGGGAGATATGAATTTTCTCACCAACAGTAAAAGGGTAGGGGGTAAAAACGGTAACGCTTGTCTGCATGGCATTTCTCCTGGAAAGAATCATCTTGGAAGCCGTTTTGACCTTTCAGATGGTTGTGTCCTTTATTTGCAACGGGTATGAATGATATCCAGCTTGATTATTGCATACCCGAAAGGGGAAACAAAGTCCAAATGAAAGAGCTGAAAATGGCACGGTAATTGTTGATCTGTTTGAAGGAAGAAACAGGCAAACTGCAATAGGAGTGACAGGCGGAGAAAAGGAGTCATTGCCGCTTTTTCTTTTTTTTGATCTTCCTTGCCCTTGAAACGAGTAGTTGTGAATGGTACTATCCTTTTGATACTTTTTGAAAATATTGACAGGTTACAAAAGAGGATGTCATCTGTTCTCAATAGAAGCATGTGAGTAAAGGAAAGTTGGATGCAGTCTCGAAAAATTATAGTGATTGACGATGAGGTGATGGTGGCAGACGTGAGCAGGAGTATTCTTGTTCATGCCGGTCACCAGGTTGTTTGCGCCTATAGTGGAGAACAGGCAGTGGAACTGGCTATGGCGTCGCGTTTTGATCTGGCCATTATTGATGCCATGTTGCCGGGCATGAACGGGATTGAGACCTTTGAGACTATCAGCCTGATTTGTCCTTCTATGAAAGGGATCCTGGTGAGCGGAGACGTGACGAGAGCCATGGCCATTGAGGCCATGGATAAAGGATTCAGCAGGGTGCTTGCCAAGCCGTTACAATCATGGGATTTGTTGCGGGTTGTGCAGGGAGTTCTTGCTGAATCTGATCTGCAACAGGAAAATATCCGTTTAAAGAAACAGGTTTTGAAGATGCAGACCCTGTTTGAACGTTATATGGCTCCGGAAGTGGCTGCAATCTTGTTGAACCGACGGGATACGATGTTGGAGGTTGTCGGCGAGGTTCAGGAGATTACCGTCCTGTTTGCTGATATCCGCAATTTTACATTCCTGGTGCAACATTTACACTTACAAGATTCGCAGAAGTTCTTAACGGAGTTTTTTGATCTTGTGGCAGATGTTATCTCGTTAAGGCAGGGCACTCTTGATAAGTTTATCGGTGATGCCGCCCTGGCAATCTTTGGCGCACCGGTGTCGCAGGACTCACCCAATCAGTCTGCCGTGTTCGCTGCCATCGAAATCCAGAAGGGATTTGAGACCTTGCGTGCCAGGTGGGCCTTAAAGTCAGAACTTTTTATGCAGATAGGGCTCGGGATTGGGATAAGCCGTGGGGATATGTATTTGGGAAATGTGGGTTCCGGGCGCCGTCTTGATTATACGGTGGTTGGCGCCGATGTGAATATCGCGCAACGTCTTGCCTCGGATACGGTGGTCGGCCAGATTCTTATTACCGAGTCAGTTTATAGTGATGTGGCGGGCATGATTGCGGTTCAGGAACAAAAGACCAGGTTGCTTCGAGGTCTGGAGAAAAAGATCCGGATTTATTCAATTATTCCATTGGTGGATTGAGATCGAGATCAGGGATTATTGCCTGAAGGCCTGTTCCTTTTCGCCGATACCTTTTATACGTGCTTTGTGCACTGTATCAGATACAGTGTGTTTCCCATCATGACCTGGTCTCCATGGGTCAGCTTTCTTCCCCGTCTTGTTTCTACAACACCATTTACCCATACTTCACCATTTTGTATCTGCATCTTTGCCTCCAGTCCATCTTGAACCAGATTGGCCAGTTTCAGGAATTGTCCTAAGCGAATAGGTTCTTTGGTGATGGTGATATTGTTTGACGTTGAGGACATGATGGGCGGGAGTTGTGTTTAAATTGATGAGTAGTTGTTAAGGAATGAGAGGCACTCTTGTCTGGATTATTCTATTCAATGAAAAAATATTGATTTTATTGAGTCTTTTTATTTCAGGAAAGTAGAGATAGTATTAAAATACAATTTCATTGTATAGTATTTGTTTGGTAAATCAAGATATTCTGGATAGGGTGATGGAATATCAGGAATGATGAACACGGGCTCTATGTGTTTGATCGGACAGCGGATATCCAGTTGTTGTGATAAAATGATCTTGTCATCTGAACGGGTAAGAGTATAGATCAAGTATAGATCAAGATGGAAAATTAAAGGATATCAATAGGTTTCTTCTGACGTTTCGGATGGGGAAATGCGTTTTTATTGTTGGTGTTTTCAGTGTGAGGTGAGAGTAATGAAATTGAAAGACCCTGCCTTGTTCAGGCAGGAATGTTATATTAATGGTGCCTGGGTTACGGCGAAAGAGTCCTTTGAGGTCTTTGATCCCGCAGATGGCAAAGTTATTGGGAGGGTGCCGTCTCTTGGGTCGGAGGCGACCAGGCAGACTGTTGCCGCCGCCAGTGCGGCCTATCCTGGCTGGAAGGCCCTGACGGCCAAAGAACGCTCCGTGATTATGAAACGCTGGCACGCCCTGATCGTTGAGCACCAGGACGATCTGGCCATGATCATGACCCGCGAACAGGGGAAACCGTTGGCCGAGGCCGTGAGAGAGGTTCTGTCCGGAGCATCCTATGTCGAGTGGTTTGCGGAAGAGGCCAAACGGGTTTATGGCGATACCATCCCCACGACCCAGAAAGGAAAACGGATTATTGTCCTCAAGGAACCAGTAGGGGTCTGTGCCGCCATCACCCCCTGGAATTATCCCTCCGCCGTGATCAGCCGTAAGGCTGCGCCCGCCTTGGCCGCAGGGTGTACGGTAATTGTCAAGCCGGCGGCCCAGACGCCTCTGTCTGCCCTGGCCCTGGCCGAGCTTGCTGATCGGGCAGGTTTTCCCCGCGGTGTATTGAATGTGATTACCGGTCCTGCCGCTGAAATTGGGGGCGAGCTGACCCGTAATCCTCTGGTGCGCAAGCTGAGTTTTACCGGCTCCACGCCCGTGGGAAAACTGCTCATGGCTGCCTGTGCCAGCACGGTGAAGAAGATCTCCCTGGAACTTGGTGGCCATGCCCCTTTTATCGTCTTTGATGACGCCGATCTTGATCTGGCGGTGGCCGGGGCCCTGGCCTCCAAATATCGGAATTCAGGGCAGACCTGTGTCTGCGCCAACCGTTTTCTCGTGCAGGAAGGAGTTTATGAGGCCTTTGCCTTCAAGTTGGCCGCCGCGGTCCGTTCCGAGTTTCGGGTTGGGCCAGGGGTGGAAAGAGGAAATAACCAGGGGCCTCTCATTGATCTGAACGCGGTGATCAAGGTGGAGGCGCAGATTCAGGATGCCCTGCAAAAAGGGGCCAGGCTGGTAGTTGGTGGTAAGCGGATCAGTGGCAATGGTTTTTTCTTTGAACCAACAGTGCTTGTTGATGTGACCAGTGAGATGAGGATAGCTCGGGAAGAGACCTTTGGTCCCGTGGCTCCGCTTTTTGTCTTTAAAGAAGAAGCGGATGCGGTCAGGATGGCCAATGATTCTCAATATGGACTGGCCTCTTATTTTTATAGTCGTGATATCGGCAGGGCCTGGCGTGTTACTGAGGCCTTGGAATATGGTATGGTAGGTGTGAATACCGGGATCCTTTCTTCCGAGGCCGCGCCATTTGGCGGGATGAAGGAGTCAGGCATAGGACGTGAAGGGTCAAAATATGGTATTGATGAGTATCTGGAGATCAAATATATGTGTATTGGCGGAATTGATTTGTAGGGAGTAGGGCGCTATATTATTTGGTGGCGCTTGCAACCAAGAATCTTCTCGACAAACTGAGATCTTTAAACTAACTATAGCTTTATGGGCAGGTTTTATTACGAAATAATCGTTACTCTTTAGACCATTTCGTTACGGTTCATTATGCTGTTTTTGACATCCCGACGACTATTTTATTTTCTTGCAACGGCGTAGAGTATTAAAAATGATTTTTTTTTTGATAAGGGAGAATGCATTATGCGATACACGAAATCACAAAACAAGGTAGCTTTTTTTCTACTTGCAGTTTTTTCCATGCTGTTGGTGAGTAGTTGTGCACCTATGGGGAGTAGCAGTGAGAACGTGCCCCCGATGGATAACCTTCCGGCATTGTCTAACTTTGTTGGAGAATATCATGATATCGAGCTCCCCACTGATATGAAATATGACCACAAAAAAAGCCTGGCTGTTCGCACTGACTCCTTTACCGGCGGGGTGTTCTACTTTAGTGGCAAGGTGCAACGAGACTCATTGAGAAACTTTATTCTTTCTTCCATGCAGAAGAACAACTGGAAACGGGCGGGCGAGGTGTCGTATGACAGTGTTCTGATGGCCTTTACCAAACCTAATAAATCCTGCACGGTTGTCCTTGATGAGGGCTTCGGCGGCTCATTTGGCTCGACCTATGCGGCTATTTATGTCGCCGAAGATGTTGCCGCAGGTTCCGGTCATAATTGATGTGATGAAAGGGTGTCATGAATGAGGCAAGATCCTCGTAGTGTCTTTGTTGAAAATATGCTGATTTGCTGAGCAGATCTTGCTTGTGTTGTGAACTGCCGCTATGCCGTTTCTGGTATGGCGGCAGTTTTGTTTTTTGAGGAGTCGTCATGAGAGGAATATCTTGTTTCCTGACTATTTTGTTATGATGGCCATAAACTGAGGTCGGTCGTCAAGAGTGTATCTCCAATTAATCATGCTACTTGTTGCGATTTGTAAATTTTGCGAATGGTGATGGGGAGAGGAGCAGCATGTTGCATTGCCGAGGATGCATTGAATAATGGGCACCGTCTCTTTTCTCTGGTTCCGTGATATAGTTTCACCTTTTTGGAGGCCGATATGAAGGCGCTTGTTACTGGCAGCACAGGATTTGTGGGGGCGCATCTGATGCGCCGGTTGGATCAACCGATTGCGGTTGGCCGCAGTCTGGAAAAGATCAGGGAGCGGCTAGAGGATGTGGAGGCGCGGGTCTGGAATCCGGGCCGATCAGTAGAACCCTCACTGCTGGCTGGAGTGGACACGGTCTTTCATCTGGCCGGGGAGTCGGTCTTTAATGGTCGCTGGAATATAGTCAAGAAAGAGAAGATCCGGGCCAGCCGGGTGGATGCCACCAGGCGGCTGGTGGATGGTATCGCATCCTGTGCCCAACCGCCAAAGGTATTGATCTGCTCTTCGGCCATTGGTTTTTATGCTGATCGTGGGGCTGAAAAACTTGTTGAGTCCTCAGCTCCAGGGCATGATTTTCTGGCCGGGGTCTGCGAGGCCTGGGAGCGCGAGGCTCTGCGGGCACAGGAATTTGGGGTTCGGGTGGTGTGTGTCCGCACCGGGGTGGTACTGGGCAAAGGTGGCGGAGCCCTGGCCCAGATGCTGCCCCTCTTCAGGATGGGGCTGGGCGGCTGGCTGGGCAATGGTCACCAGTATATGTCCTGGGTTCACATTGATGATCTGGTGGGGATCATGCTCTATGCGGCCGAGCAGGAAAGCATCAGCGGCCCGGTGAATGGGGTGGCCCCTGAACCGGTGACCAACAGGGAATTTGGCAGGATTCTGGCCCGGGCGCTGCATCGCCCGGCTCTCTTCCCGGTCCCCGGCTTTATCCTCAAGTTGGCACTTGGCGAATTTGCCACCGTTCTGCTTGCCTCGCAACGGGTTATTCCCGAGAAGATCAGTCAGGCCGGTTACCGGTTTATCTTTCCGGCACTTAAAGAGGGACTTGACGATCTCCTGTAATTTCATTTCTCAATCAAGTGTTACCTCTTTTTGTCACGCTTTTGTCGTCCCCGGCTCACACTCAAGGGTTCTTTTTGCGTGCTTCGTCACCGCTTGCTTGTTGATAAGGCTGTGTCTCCCATTGTCTTTGCGCTTTTATCTTGATTTAGAAATGGAATTATGTTGATTTTGTCATCAATTGATTAAGAACTTGTCCGTAAATAAATTTTTGGTGCTCGCATCCGGCTTTTGGCCGTCTTTGACCGCTTCTCAATCGCAAAATCCTCGCCGTAGTGCTGCTACGGCTGTGGTTTTTCTCAATCGTCTCGGCCAAATTCGTCTCAAAATCCAGCGCAATCCCTGAAAAGCTTGTTTGCGGACAAGCTCTAAGAAACTGTGGAAGTGGTGAATGTATGGGCAAGTGCTTGTTGTGGTTGTTGCTGGTTTTGAGTGTGTTTGCTAAAGATTGTCTGGCTGGTGATGATCCTTATGTCCTTCAGCTTCAGGAACTTGCCAGTCAGGGTGATGGTGAGTCCCGGTTTGCCCTGGCCTTGCTCTATGAGTATGGCGAGCAGGGAGTGGCCCGTGACCCTGAAAAGGCCGTCGCCTTGTTTCTGCAGGCCGGTAAGGCAGGGATTCCGGCAGCTTGTCTCTATCTGGGAATCAAATATGAAAATGGCAGTGGTGTTGTCAGAGATCCTGCCGTGGCTAGCAACTGGTACGGCTGTGCCGCCAGAAAAGGGTGGGCCATGGCCCAATTCTTTCTGGCAGAGTTGTATAAAAAAGGCAAAGGGGTAAAGCAGGATAATTGCCTGGCCCTTGCCTGGTATGGCTTGGCCGAAGAACAGGGATATCCTGGTGCCAAAGAGGCCATGATGCAGGTGATGCAGGAGATGAACGAGGGTGACCTGAAAAAGGCTGTTTCTCTCCGCTCAGGTCTTCTAAGTCATTGTAACTAAAGAATATGGTCGTATCAATGGTATGAACGGCATAAGAAGCCGTAACGAAATAGGAATAAAGAGACAAGTTGTTTCGTGACGGTTTCTAACCCTTTGTCCTCAATGTCAGAGGGAAATGAAAAAAGTTGGGTCAGGACTATCCCGGTATTTTTTTTGTGCGCCCCCATCCTCGTGCAAATGATTGACTTTAAGACGTGTGTTGACTATATTATTTCGGTTGTTCCTTTGTAAAACGATGATTTGTGCTGAAGCACATTGTCGAAATACTTTATATTGATGGCTCTCTTGTTGAGAGTGACGAGCAGATTCAGGAGAAGATCATGGCCAGTGTGGTGGTAGTGGGAACCCAGTGGGGAGATGAGGGAAAAGGGAAGATTGTCGATATCCTCACTCGTTATGCTGACTATATAGTCCGGTTTCAGGGCGGTAATAATGCCGGACATACGCTGGTTGTTGAGGGGAAAAAGTTTGTTTTTCATATTATCCCTTCTGGTATTTTATATGAAGACAAGGTCTGCATGATTGGCAATGGTGTTATTATTGATCCTGCAGTTCTGCTGGCGGAGATGGATGAGCTTCAGGAAAAAGGCTTACAGGTCACTCCCAGGCGGTTGCTGATCAGTGAAAACGCCCATTTGATTATGCCCTATCATCAGAGCCTGGATCAAGCCAAGGAAGCGGCCCTGGCAACGGGAAAAAAGATTGGCACCACCGGACGCGGCATTGGCCCCTGTTATATGGATAAGGTGGGCCGGGTCGGGATAAAGGCCGGGGATCTTCTTGATGATGACCTGTTTCGTGAAAGATTGCAGGAAAATATTGAAGAAAAAAACTTTCTGTTGACCAAAAAATATAACAGTGCCCCCGTTTCTTTTGAGACGGTCTATACCGCCTTTCAGGGGTTTGCGGATAAGTTGATTCCTTTTATCGGCAATGTCTCGGTAGAACTTGACAAGGCGCGAAAGGGCGGCCAGAATATCCTGTTTGAAGGGGCCCAGGGAACTCAGCTTGACATTGATCATGGCACTTATCCCTTTGTTACCTCGTCAAATACTATTGCCGGCAATGCCTGTAATGGCTCAGGATTTGGTCCGGCCCACATCGATTCTGTTATCGGTATTTTGAAGGCTTATACCACTCGGGTGGGGGAAGGGCCCTTTCCCACGGAGCTCTTTGATGGTGTGGGTGATGAGTTGCAGAGAAAAGGTGGAGAGTTTGGCGCCACTACTGGCCGGAAACGTCGCTGCGGTTGGTTGGATGGGGTCGTCGCTGCTGATGCGACGCGTTTGAATGGCCTCACCGGGCTGGCCCTGACAAAACTGGATGTCCTGAGTGGGCATCCTGTTTTGAAAATGGCTACGGAATATGAACTTGCCGGAAAACGTTTATCGGCCATGCCGTCCAATATCAGACAGGCTGCCGCTGTAAAGCCGGTTTATGAGGAGCTTGCCGGTTGGCAGGAGGATATCACCGGGGTGCGTGATTTCGATGATCTTCCGGTCAAGACCAGAGAGTATATTCGACGGATTGAAGAGTTCACCGGGGTGGAGACGGTTATTGTCTCCGTGGGGCCGGATCGTGACGAGACCATGCTTTTAAAGAATCCTTTTGAAGGATAAAGGTATACGGCAGATAGGTTGAAGCTAAAAGAATAAGCGCGCGTCAAGGGCACTCAACAGGCAAGTAAGCTGTTGTGACAAAATAATGTCGTCATCGGGATGGCAAAAACGGCGTAAAGAGCGTATCGAAATGGTCGGAAAGTAGTGGTTGTTTCGTAACGGCTCCTAAGAAAACGAGGTTACTGTATGGCAAGAATTACCGTGGAAGATTGTTTGGAACAGATTGGTGATGACAACCGGTTTAATTTGATTCATCTCACCGTTGAACGCATTAAACAGCACCGACATGGCGAACCTTTTCTGGTGCCGGGGGATAATAAAGAGATCGTTATGACCCTGCGGGAAATCGCTGCCGCCAAGGTTACCTTTAAGAATATCAAGGGGCTGACTGATCACTCTCGGAGGGAAGACCTGGAAAAGGGTGTCTCTGAGCAGGGCGTTGTTGCGTAAGCCATCTGCAGATAAGCGAAGACTCCGAAAATAACTATAATATTAGAATGTCGTGACCGGCATAAGGAGCTGTAACGAAATGGTCAGGAATGTAATGGTTTTTTCGTAACGCCTCCTCATTTTTTTTGTACGAGTTAGAAGAATGCCAAGAGATTATTATGATGTATTGTCTGTAAGTCGGACCGCAAGCAGCAGCGAGATCAAGAAGGCGTATCGAACGCATGCCATGAAGTATCATCCCGACCGGAATCCGGATGATAAAGAGGCGGAGTCCCTTTTTAAAGAGTGTGCTGAGGCCTATGAGGTGCTCAGTGATGTCCAGAAACGAAAAATCTATGATACCTATGGGTACGAAGGCCTGAAGAGCAGTGGATATCAGGGGCCGGGTAATTTTGAAGATGTCTTTTCGGGCTTTGGCGATCTGTTTGGCGACCTCTTTGGGAGACGGGGTGGCGAGCAACCTCGGCGCGGGGGTCCTATTCCCGGCAATGATCTACGTTACGATGTCACGATCTCGTTCATGGAGGCCATGCATGGTGTGGCCAAAGAGGTTGAACTGACCAGACGTGATACCTGCTGGAGCTGTGAAGGTTCAGGGTGTCGTCCTGGTCACAAGAGAGAGACCTGTCCCACTTGTCATGGACGGGGCCAGGTGATCCGCTCGCAGGGATTTTTTCAGGTCAGTTCTCCCTGCCCGCAATGTCATGGCGAGGGTGAGATTGTCACTGACCCTTGTACGGACTGCAACGGTACTGGCCTGGTGAATAAGAGCAAGAAGGTTTCAATCAAGATTCCTGCTGGCGTTGATCATGGCGCCCGGATGCGCCTGCGCGGAGAAGGCGAGGGTGGTCGTCGTGGTGGGGCTGCCGGTGATCTCTATGTGGTGATCCATGTGGAGGAACATGAATTTTTTAAACGGGAAGGGGATACCATTTACTGTCGGTTCCCTGTGTCCATGGCTCAGGCTGCCCTTGGTTGTAAGGTAGAGGTTCCCACGATCCATGGTAAAAAGAGTCTGAAGATCCCGGCAGGAAGTCAATCCGGAGCCATGTTTACATTGCGTCATGAAGGGGTTCCCAGTTTGCGTGGCAGTAGTCGTGGGGATATGGTGGTTGAACTCCAGGTGCTGACGCCGGTAAAGCTGTGCGATGAACAGAAGGAACTCTTGCGGAAATTCGATGATCTGTGCCGGGAGCATGGGCACCATAAAGAGCAGGAGGGCTTTTTTAGTCGACTCTTTAACGAAGTCCTTGGTAAGTAGTTTTAGCAAAATAACGTCGTTACCTGGATGGGAAAAAACTGCATAAGGAATCTTAACGAAATGGTAGAAAAACAGATAATTATTTCGTAACGGCTCCTACAAAAACAAAGAGGAAGAATAGCCGTTTATGAGCCAGATGGATAAAGAATCAGGATTTACTCATTTTGATGGCGATGGCAATGCCAGAATGGTTGATGTCAGCGGTAAGAGTGAGTCCGTCAGAGTGGCCTTGGCTGCCGGGAGTATCAGCATGTCGGCATCGGCCTACGCCTTGGTGAAGAGTGGTTCCATGGCGAAAGGCGATGTCCTGGGTGTTGCCCGACTGGCGGGGATTATGGCCGCTAAAAAGGTTGATGAACTTATTCCGCTTACTCATCCACTGATGATTACCAAGGTCAATGTGGATTTTGTCTTTCATGATGAGAATTGCTCTATTGAAATACAGGCAACAGTCGGGATTTGTGGCAAGACAGGTGTGGAGATGGAGGCCTTGACTGCGGTTTCTATGGCAGCATTGACTATTTACGATATGTGTAAAGCAGTTGATAAAACCATGGTGATCAATAATATTCGTCTGTTGAGAAAAACGGGTGGTAAAAGCGGGACCTTTGTTCGATAAGAACAAGGGGTTTATTTTTTTTCTGTACTTTATGAACTCTGACAGGGTTGCTGGATAATTTGAGGGAGGATTGAATGGAGCAGAAAGAGCTGGATCGCTACAGGAAGCTGCTTGAGGATAAACGTGCAGAGATCCTGAGTGAAGCGGAGCGGACACTGATTGAAATGACTGATCAGAGTGGGAGTATTCCTGATCCTAATGATCGGGCAAGCGCTGAGGCCGACCGGAATTTTGAACTCCGTATCCGTGATCGTGAGCGAAAATTGCTGCCCAAGATTGAGGATGCCCTTAAGCGGATTAAGGACGGCACCTTTGGCTCATGTGAGGGGTGTGGTGAAGAGATCGGTGCGAAGCGCCTTGAGGCCCGGCCAGTTACCTCTTTGTGTATTGATTGCAAAACCCTCCAGGAAAAGAATGAAAAAGGCCATGGCGCTCATGGTATCCATGAAGCAGAATAGCCATGCCTGAGCTACGAAAAGATCCTATTCTCGGGCGCTGGATTATCATTGCCGAGGAACGTGCCAAACGGCCCACTGATTTTCTTGTCGCCGAGGCGCCTACTACTGGAGGTTTTTGTCCCCTTTGTCCTGGGAATGAGAACACAACTCCCCCTGAGGTGCTCGCCTACGGCCGATCGTATGGGGCACCTGCCAATACCCCTGGCTGGCAGGTGCGGGTGGTTCCCAATAAATATCCAGCCCTTGTCATTGAAGGAGAGCTTGACCGTCAGGCTGAGGGGCTTTATGACAAGATGAATGGGATTGGCGCTCATGAGGTGGTAATCGAGAGTCCGCGCCATGAGGATATCTTTGCGGAGCTTGGGGTCGAGCATATGGTGCTGGTTTTTCAGGCCTTCCGTGCCAGGATTCAAGACCTGGAGCGTGACCCTCGTTTCCGTTATGTCCTGGTCTTTAAAAATTTTGGCCGTGCCGCCGGGGCTTCGCTGGAACATTCACATTCACAGCTTGTTGCCTTGCCGATTCTTCCACGCATGATTGTCTCTGAGCTGCAAGGAACATCAGAATATTATAACTATAAGGAACGCTGTATTTATTGCGATATCATCCGCCAGGAGATCCAGCAGAAGGTGCGGGTGGTGTGCCAGAATGAGCTTTTTATCACGATGACCCCTTTTGCGCCGCGGACTCCTTTTGAGATGTGGATTCTCCCCAAGAATCATGAATCCGGCTATCATAATCAGAGTGATCAGCAACTTGCGGTCCTGTCTGAAATTTTTTCCGAGACCTTACGCCGTCTTGATGCCTGTATTCCAGGGGTGCCCTATAATTTTGTGCTGCACACCCAGCCCTTGCGTTCTGAGAGTATGAAACACTTTCACTGGCATTTTGAGATCGTTCCCAAATTGACATCCATTGCTGGATTTGAATGGGGGTCCGGATTTTATATCAATCCCATGCCCCCCGAAGAGGCTGCATTGTATCTGCGTGAATCACTTGAAAAAGGAACACAGGAGGCAAGGCCATGAAAAAAATCTTACTGGTTGATGATGAAGAGGGTATTCAGCTTCTGTATCAGGAAGAATTTCAGGATGAAGGCTACGAGGTGATCTCTGCCTTTACCGGAGAAGAGGCCCTGGAAAAATTCAAATCAGAAGTCCCTAATCTGGTCATTCTTGATATCCAGATGCCAGGGATGAATGGGATTGAGGTTTTGAGACAGATGAAGATGATTGCCCCTCAACTCCCGATTATTCTCAGTACCGCCTACCATGAATATAAGCAGGATCTCAGTGCCTGGGCGTCCGATGAATATATTGTCAAATCCCCAGACCTGCAGAAGTTGAAAGAGGCGGTTCGCAAGTATCTGGGGTAAAACAGGCTGAAGGCCATAGGCAGTTGGCATGGAGGAGGAAATCGCCTTGATTCGGTCAATACGTGTCCAAGCCTTCAGCTTATAGCCTAAATAACCTGAGTTGGTTTCTTGATTATGAAAGATATCCAGAGCGAGCTGGATTACAGGCGCATCAATATCAAAAAGGTCGGGGTCAAAACCATCTCGTATCCGATAACAGTTCTGGATAAGGCGAGAAAATGTCAGCATACCGTGGCCACGGTCAATATGTATGTGAATCTGCCCCATCGGTTCAAAGGGACGCATATGAGCCGATTTGTCGAGATCCTGAATCGGTTTCATGGACAGATTGACCTTGGCGGTTTTCATCATATCCTTGAGGAGATGAAAGAGCGACTGGAGGCGGAGGCGGCCCATGTCGAGATGGGATTTATCTATTTCTTGCCCAGAAAGCAGAACCCGGAGAGCTTGAATACCTGCCGTTATGAGTGCCGGATGCACGGTTCTCTGGCCCAGAGTGATGATCTGGAATTTCAGTTTACCGTCCCGGTGTCGTTACCATTGAAAGAAATGGTGGTATCTGGATTACCCAGGTCTCTTGGTCACTGGGGGCATGCAGTTGTTGCGGTCAGGTTCCGTCATTTTATCTGGATAGAAGATATTATCACCCTGGTTGAGCGGGCCATAGAGCAGGTTATTGGTCAGGAACAAGAGCAGAACAGCCAGGATCTGCAAGGAACGTTGTCCGTAGAATCACTGACCCGGCACGTTGGGGTCTGCCTTGCGGAATTATCTGCTTTAAAATGGTTTTCGGTAACGGTAGAGAATCTTTTTGAAGGTTATTCTACCTTTGCTACAACTTCTTATTCTTCCTGATTTATTCCTGTACATATTATTATGGCTGATCTTCTCTTTGAAATAGGCACCGAAGAACTTCCCTCTGGTTTTATTCTCCCTGCCCTTGAACAATTACAACAGAATTTTATCAGGAAGGCAACGGATTTGCAGCTTGGTTTCGGGCAGGTGAAGGTGGCAGGGACCCCGAGACGTCTGGCCTTGATGGTGCAGGATCTTGGAGATCGGCAGCCGGACCGCCGTGAAGAGCTTATGGGGCCTTCCGCCAAAGCAGGTCTTGATGCGGATGGCGGGTTCAGCAAGGCGGCCCAGGGATTTGCCCGCTCCAAGGGCGCTCAGGTCTCGGGACTGAAGGTTGTGCATACGGCCAAGGGTGAATATCTGATGCTGGTCAGGGAGGTGGCAGGAGTCCAGACCGCTGAACTCCTGCCTGATTTTCTGGGTGCGCTTCTTTCTGAATTTTCATTCGCCAAATCAATGAAATGGGGCAGTAACAGTAATACCTTTGCCCGTCCTGTTCAATGGTTGCTGGCGCTCTATGGCCCAGATGTTGTCAACCTGTCTCTGAATGGGATTGTCTCTTCTCATAGCAGTCGTGGCCATCGGTTCATGGCCCCTGGTGACATTGAGATTCAAGGCGCATCAAGCTATGAGCAGCAACTTGCGGCGGCCCACGTTCTGGTTGATCCTGTCCGTCGTCGTCAGGCGGTGCTGGCAGAGATTGAGCGAGCAGTGGCTGAGAAACCCGGCCTTACTGGCGCCCATCTGGCGATTGATGAGGCTCTGGTTGATACGGTCACCAATCTTGTGGAATATCCTTTTGCGGTTTGCGGGGCCTTTGATGAGTGTTTTCTGGAATTGCCCGATGAGGTGCTCATCACCTCTATGCGTGAACATCAGAAATATTTTCCAGTGGTTGATGGGCAAGGGAGTCTGCTTCCCTTTTTTGTGGCGGTCAATAATACCCGGGTTGCCGATATTGCTCTGACCAGGAAGGGACATGAACGTGTCTTGCGGGCCCGGCTTGAAGATGCTTTATTCTTCTTTGGCGCGGATCGGCAACGACGGCTGGAAGATCGCTTTCCTGAACTGAGCGGAATTATCTTCCAGGCCAGACTGGGGACCATGCTGGAGAAGAGTGAGCGTCTGATTAAACTCTCAGCCATGCTGGCAGAGAAACTGGCGCCGGAACATATTGATGCTGCCCAACGGGCAGCACGGCTGTGCAAGATTGACCTTCTGACCGATATGGTCGGCGAATTTCCTTCTCTGCAGGGCGATATGGGGGCAGCTTATGCCTTAAGTGATGGAGAACCGGCAGAGATTGCCCTGGCCATTCGGGAGCATTATCTGCCCAAGAGGGCTGGCTCTGAACTGCCGGCCTCTACCCTTGGCGCCCTTGTCGGGCTGGCTGATCGTCTTGATACCCTGGCCGGATGCTTCGGTATCGGCCAGCAACCCACCGGTACCACGGATCCTTTTGGCTTGCGCCGACTGGCCCTTGCTCTGTTGAATATTATTGGTGACCGCAGTTACAGTTTGTCGCTTCGGGAAATGGTTTATAAGGCCCTGGCATTGTACGGAGATAAGGTTGATGGCAGCGCTGTGACCGTCGATTCGGTTGTGGCCTTTATCAAGGGACGTTTTGTTAATGATGCGGTGGCCAGCGGGGTTGATCAGGAGGCGGTGGAGGCAGTGACCTCCCTTGATTTTGATGACGCCAATGACTGCAAAAAGAAGATTGATGCCCTTGCTGCCATTCGTGACGAGGAGTCTTTTGCCGTTCTTGCGGCTGCATTCAAGCGGATTCGTAATATCATTAAAGAACATCAGGGAAGAGAGGTGGTCTCGGCGTTGCTGGTGGAAGAGGCTGAACAAAATCTTGCGGAGGTCTATAGCAATGTTTCAACTGCTGTGCAACCCTTGTTGGCCCAGAAAGAGTATGGCCAGGCACTTGCTGTTATGCTGGCCTTGAAGGAGCCGGTGGACCTCTTTTTCGAGTCGGTTATGGTTATGGCTGATGATGAGAAGATTCGTGGAAACAGGCTTAATTTGTTGACGGCCATTGCCCAGCTGTTTCTCCAGATCGGGGATATCTCCAAGATGACGGTTTTGTAGGGATTTTCAAGGTTTTGTTGGAACTTTGGCTCAGTATGAGAAGAGCAAAAGAAAAGGGCCATCTTTTTCAAGACGGCCCTTTTCTTTTATACTTAAAGCAGGAAGGTTAATTAATAAGAATTCTGCTTATTTTTTGTGGCAATCAGGACATTTGGTAGGGCCAGCTTTCTTTTCGGTATGGCAACCCTTGCATCGTGTATGGGCGGCATCCTTGAAGGTCGCAACTTTAGCATTTGTCATACCTGCAGCCTTGTTATGGCAAGATTCACATTTTTCGATCTTCTGACCCTCTACATAGGCTACCTGCTTGCCATCAGCACCTTTGGAATGGTGGCACTCTTTACAGGCAAGTTTTTCCTGATGTTTGGCGTGTGGAAACATTGCAGGTTTTGGTGTGGCAGCGGCGTCAACGGTAGCCAGCAGAGTTATCTCTGCTGGGCCTTTGTCAAGAGCCATGGCGTTAGCGGAAAACCCCAGACCCAGTGCCAAAGCAAAGGCTGCGGCGTACATTACGGTTTTTTTCATAATTTTCCCCCTTTTTTTTAAGAATTGACCAGTATATATGAGTGACTATTCACTCATATATCTTTTTATATATTATTTAAGAATACCCTCTTCTCATTTCTTTGTCAAGAAATCAGCATTCAGATTTTATGGTCACATAATATAGGAAGTAACTGGTTGTTATGCCATATTTTTTTAGTTTATGGTAACTACGTATTTTTTACAGACTGTGTCGTCAGTTTGATGAGCCATAACTGTGCAGACCTGCAAGCAGGAAGTTGACACCATAGTAGGTGAATATAACCGATATGAAACCAAAGATTGCCAGCCAGGCAATCCGTGTGCCTCCCCAGCCTCTGGTATAACGGGCGTGCAGGGTAATGGCATAGATGAACCAGGTGATCAATGACCAGGTTTCTTTTGGATCCCAGCTCCAGTAAGTCCCCCAGGCCGAATTGGCCCAGATGGCGCCGGTCATGATTCCAACGGATAACCAGAGGAAGCCAAAGACCATGGTCTTATGGGTGATGTCATCAAGAACCTTTAAAGGCGGTAAAGAACCCAGCAGGGTGCTGTCGTTGGTTGACTGACGAGTTTCGCTGGTATTTTTGATCAGGTACATGATACCTAGTCCGGCGGCAACAGCAAAGGCTGAATAGCCGATAAAGCAGGTGACAACGTGGGCGATCAGCCAGTTTGATTGCAGGGCGGGAATCAGGGGAACGATTTCTTTGGTGATCCCAGAAGAAAAAGAGGCGTAGGCCATGGCCAGGAAGGCAAAGGGCACAGCGAATGCCCCAATGATCCTGGTCTTGAATTTCCATTCAATAACCAGATAAATCAAGATAATGCTCCAGGCAAAAAAGACTACTGACTCGTACATATTGGTCAGGGGCGCGCGCCCCATTCCTATCTGATAGGATTCCAGCCACCTGAGTCCAATGCCTGCTGTTTGAATCAGAAAGGCAATGAAAGTAAAGATCGTTGCCAAGGGTCCCAGGCGCTTGGTCTTAAAGATAAAGAGAGCTGCATAAAGAATAGTGGAAAAAAGGTAGGTAAAGGTGGTGATGCCGATGAGTTGTGAACTGTTCATGAAATTAACCCCGTTAGGTAAGGTTTGAAGTTTTGTCAGGTTGAAACTTGCAGGAGAAGGTTCAAGGCTTGAAATTTGCTACTCAAACCTTCTTGATTGTTTGTGTTAGGGCCTGAAAAGTTTTTTCAAAACCAGCCTTGTTTTTATTGGCATTTCCAGCCATCAGGATGGAACTTTTTCCGTCTGTTTCTTCACAAATATACAACCAGATGCGTTGATGGGACATGAAAAAAGCAACAATAAGGCCAAGGATCATCAGGGCGCAACCGGTATAAACTGTCCATACTCCTGGGTCTTTACCAACCTGCAGGCCGGTACCATACATTTGTTTTGCGGACACCGTAAAGTTATTCTGCGGTCGTTCTACGGTGACTTGCTCTCCATCATTGAGCCAGAAGAGTGAAGGCTCACCTTTATCATCGCTCATCCAGATCTTCATCTTGCTGACAACCTTCCCTTGTGCCTCGGCATTGATAATACCAAAACGAAGGCCGCTTTTATCCAGGCTGCGTTGCTGTTGGTACGGGATAATAGCGGTTTCGCTTAAACCAGTTTTTTTGTTGGTGATTGTGATCGAAAATTCAGGGTATGCTTCGTAGCTTGATTGATAAAAAGTAATGCCTTTATAGCTGAGAGGGTCATTAACCACAATGGCCTTTTCTTTTACGACTTTTCCGTTTTCGAGGATGGCAAGCTGTGAGCGGTAGCTTTTGGGCATTCCATTATCATAAAACTCGATGTTGAAACGGTCGCAACGGACTGTAAAGCCTAAATCAATAGGGCTGTTCGTGCCAAATGCGTAGGCCTTGTCAGAGGTCTTGGTCTCGGGCAGCATAATACTACCCTTGAAGCCAAGGACAGAGCCGATGATCGCCCCGGCAAAAATTACCAGGATAGAGGCATGGACAATATAGACACCGGTGCGGGTCATAGCCCCTCTCTGAGCGAAGAGGAGAAACGCATTGTCGAGTTTGCGTTCTTCAGCTTTCCAACCATTGGTTTTGAGGGCGATCTTCAAGGCCATGGTCGAGGACTCCGGCGGATTGCTCAATTGCCAACGGCACTGCGGTTCCATTTTTTCCAGACGATTCAGTGGGGTGTTGAGGTTGTCTGCCTTGATCTGACGCCAGACCCCGGGAAACCTGTCCAGGCTGCAGACAATAAGGTTCAGGCAGAGTAGGCCTAGAAGACATAAAAACCACACTGAACTGTACATGTCTGGCGTGATGGAGAGAATTTGAAACAGATTGGCAGTAGCCTCTCCATATCTGTCAATATACCATTGGGTCGTCTCTTTCTGGGGGATAATGGTCCCGATGATTGAGGTGGTGGAGAGGAAGAAAAGAGTGAAAAGGGCAAGCTTAACTGATGCGAAAAAGTCCCAGATTGGATTTTTATTTTTCATTTTTTCTTATTTTGATAATTGTTATCATTGTCTTGTCTTTGTAGCATCCATTAGGGATTAGAGCAAGAGAAAAATGTTTTTTGTCAGTTGGAAAACTCAAAAATAACATTGTTAATGTACACGAATTTTATAAAAGAGGATATGAGGAAAAACAGTTTCTTTGCATTAAAAACACAACGTGTTTTGATAAAGAGTAAACTGGAAGGCTTTTGCTCGAATGAGTGCGGTTGAGTCGTAACCTTATCAAGGTTCCCATCTGTTTATTGCATTTCATGATGGGCATTTCAAAGAAAAGAACTTGCTATTTGAACGGACAAGGGGTATAAAAATTGCTTTTCGATTTGTGGGTATTTGTTTCATGCATTTAAGATATTTAAAAAATCTCGTTGCTCATGTTTGTTGATAAAGGAATAACGGGCTAAGAAGCAAGGGAAGGAGAGAGTCATGGCTAAAGTATGTGAAATTTGTGGAAAAGGGCCTGTTACCGGGAATAATGTTTCCCATGCCAATAATAAAACTCGGCGGCGGTGGTTACCAAATCTGAAAAAAGTTCATATGGTTGCCGCTAGTGGCAGTGCTGTAAGGGCCAGGGTTTGTACGCGATGTATTCGATCCGGGGCTGTTGTGAAACCTGCTGTTTGAGATCTCCATTGGTAATTTGTAGAAGGCGAGTGGAGTAGTCCATCTCGCCTTTTTCCGTTTGAGGTACAGAGGAATGACTGATAGTGAAACGAAATTTCTCCCTTTTCAGGAAGCTGTCAAGCTGGTAGCTGCCATTCAAGAGGAAGAAAATATCCATAATCAGGATCGGCGTATCCTGACGGTTTATAATCATGATGATCGTGAACTCTGCTGGTTTGATTTTGAAGAAGTCTTGCAGGAAGTTGGCCCTGGAGACAAACAGCAGCAACAGGATGCAGTGCAGAATTATATTCTCCATCACATCCCTGATTGGGTGGTGGATCTCTAAACGCCGTTACAAAATAACCAGCGTAGTTGGCACTGCTGCGTCCTGACTATTTGACTTTTTGTGATTTTCTTAGACATAATGGCTGTCAGTTAAAAGCAAAAGACCTGCCCCTTGCAAACATGGGTTATGCTGTAGATGAGCAATTCACTACGGCGCAGAGCCATAACCAAGGAGGCAGGTCATGAAAAAGAATACCATATTTGTCGGGCT
>JAPLJF010000012.1 GCA_026388715.1 Deltaproteobacteria bacterium | reverse complement strand
AACGCATGTCCCGTGATGGCGTGGCGAAATCTTCCCACGCGCCGACAGTTTCAAAAATAGCCGCGCCTTTGGGCATTTTAATGGGGGAACCGCCTTTGTGAAAATACGCTTCGCCGTTTTCAACCGACTGTACGCGCGTTTCCAACTGTTCCACCAAAGCGGTTAAAGTTGCCTCGTAAGCCTGTTTCGCATTCAATCCACCAGGATTAATGAGTTTATACAGTTGCGCGTAAAACTCATCAGGACTTAAGGCTGCCTGTTCCATCGAATAATTCGGCAATTCATCATTACTCAACAGGCGGTTATTGGCAATGGGTCGAAACGCTTTAAAACTGGGGCCGGCACTGGCGATATTCGCAAATAAGAATGTCCCTTCCCAAAATCTTTTTCTGGCAATGGAATTATCCGGCTGGGCATCGACCGCAAATAAAATTCCGGGGCTATTGGGGGTCTGGTCGACCCATTTTGTCAGCACCAGCACATGGCCGTAAGGGTCGGCATAAATCGTTCCCGGCCATAACATCTCGCGCTTTAAGGGCAAGGGATAAAAGTCGGTTTCCTCACTGGCAAGCGTCGTGCGGCCATTGCCTGACTGCACCGCATCCATTAAACTGCGGCTCAACACTTTAAATGTGGCCAAGGGTGCTGTCTTTTGTACAAAATCAGTTCTGATGGTGACGGAAGTGCAGGAAGGTGGTTTTGTAGCCGAGCCGCGATTGCAAGACCGGTAGCTAAACGGTAAACCATTTTTCCAGGCAAAATAGTTGCGCAGAAAATACGGAAAATCCGCGCAATCCGGTCTTGCCGGCAAGCCTTTATCTTCCTGCAAACCTAATGAATTGTGCAAAAAATTGCGTTCAGGATCGCGCAACACCGGTTCTAAAGAGGGAAAACTTACGTTTTTATCAACCGAACCGTCAAACAGCTGCTCTATCCAGGCCGAATAAAAGGCCTCATACGTCTCATTCCATACCGGTTTTTCCCTGCCGTTATCACCATTAAAAATTTCCCGACACGCCAGCGATTTGTCATGCGCTTTCACTACGACTTGATAATGACCGCTCCCCAGTGGGTCTATCTGCGCAGTCAAGCGCCAAGGCATTCCATCCGTATTCGCTGTGGTTTTTAACGCCTGTGTTTCACCTTGCGGATCGATCAGCAGCAATTCGGTGACAGGCTCTGAAGTGGACACCGCCATGATCTTCACGGGCGTTCCGGCTTCAACCACCTGCGGGGCAATCCAGATATGGGTTTTATCCCCCTGCACACAACTGGAGGCAAAACCGGCCTGACTGATAATCCAGCCCAGTAAGATCATCGCTGGATAGAATGCTATTTTCATAAGTTGCTCTCCTGAACTAGGGTTACATTCTAATTTGATTGTATCAGTAAAATAAGGAAGCAAGGAAAGGCAAAAGGGAGGGAGGTTATAATAAATCTGAGTTCGAGATAGCGAACAGGGGGCTGGAAACAACAAAAGCATAAGATCTAATCGTTTTGCAATTAATCTTGTCAGATGTTGTTTTCTTAGCCCTTGATCCTGATGGGTGACTGGTGCGGTAACTCACCGACACACGATATTCGAAATAGAGGATGATGATAACTATTTGGAATTAATGGTAAATAGTGGAAAAATCCGAATGTTTAACCTCGCAAGAAAACAACAAATTTCTTGAATGGGATACTATATTTTCTTGACGAGGGCTTTTTAATGGGTGGCCCCTTTATTCCTCTTTATTCCTCCTTTATTTTTTGACTGATTTGGTGTCCACTATTGACGATTGACTTCACCTTTTATTAGCTGAAAAAGGAAGAGACGGTTGATAAAAATCTCAACCGTCTCTTTGAATATCAAAATGTCAAGCCTGACCCACCTTTCTCCCGGCAAGAAGATCAAAGAGAAAGTGTTTTCACTTTTTCTTGGTTATTGTCGGAAGAAACATCGGCCAAGGGAAACCCTCTTTGCCTTGCAGACAGAAGGCAAAGTCCGTCTGAGAAGTTCCGTATGGGCTGGAGGCGTTCCCCCAAGTTGTCGGGAAGCCGAATCCCCCGCCTGGATTTATGACCTGGGCAGGAGAAAGATTGTTGGTGTCGGCAACACTTCGGCCATACTGACCGCCGACTGCGAGATCCATTTGCGGGTAAAATACCAGCCAGTAGGTGCCTGTCTGTAACCTGACCGGCGATTGAAGCGTGAGAGTGACATTACCCATGGTGCCACTTGAATCCAATCCGATGGTAATCTGGCTGTCAGAGGGAGGCACAGATAGGGACCAGACTGGCGAATTGCCACCGCCTTTGGGATCACCGTCCGGCTTGCCCCCGTTGTCACGGTAAATTTCAAAATGAAGAGTATTGGCATTGGCCAGAGTGCCCGCCCCGTTCCAGAGCCCTCCAGGAACAAAAAGGGTATCAATGACCCACGGAACCTTGGTGGTGAAATCGTCGGCAATAAAAATGTCATACGAGTCATATGTTGTTTCAAAATCTTGATTGGCATAGGCATTGGTGTTAATACTACTCACAGGTTGATTCCACAGGTTGCAGGTCAAGGATGTTGATGTTGCTCCCTTAACTCCGCAGGCAGTCCAGACATCGGCTACGGTCTGCGTATTGTAGCCCAGATCGCTGGCGGCCTGAATCCAAGCTGTACGGGCGTCTGCATATTGAGAGCTGGACGTATGATAATAATAGTTGGCACGCAGGGCCACCGCGGCTGCCGCCGTTTCACCGATACCTGTAATATTATAGGCATGTCCGTCATTGGAACCGGAGCCACCCATCGCCAGCAGGTAATAAGCAAAGTTGGCCACACCACTGTTGGTATGCACACCACCATTATCGCCGGAGCCAGAGTACCAATTGGTTCCATGATAATAGGAGGGCTGGCCATAACGCTGCGGGTTTCTCATATCACGCAGGGCAACGTCAGAAAGCCAGGCATCCTCACCCATCAACCAGTCGGAGCTGCCGGCAGTGCGATTGGGATAGGCACTGGTTCCGTCAGGTTGTTTGGCAAACTCCACGGTGCAGCCGAGGATATCGGAATAGGCCTCATTGAGGGCACCGGACTCGTACTGATAGGCAAGATTCGAGGTGTATTGGGTGATGGCATGACCATACTCGTGGGCAGCTACATCAAGAACGGTAAGCGCGTGGGCATCTATGCCATCACCATCACCAAAATAAAATTGCGAGCCGTTCCAATAGGCATTGGCGTAATTGTCCCCTTCATGGACATTGGCCTGGGCAAAAGCAGAGGCATTATCAAAGCTGGCTCGGGAAAGAACGGTGGAGACATAGTTCTGAGTGTCAGAGAAGTTCTTGGCACAGGAAGCAGCTGCCTGGTCATTTGTCACCCAGTCGCTTGTCGTCTGTTGTTCCCAGTCGGCAGCGTCCACGTCATAAATACCCCACAGGTTGTTAAAGTTGTAAAGAAAATAGTTATGAGAGCCAGTGGATTCATAAAATCCGGAGATGTTGACATGGCTACCGTTCTCACCAGCAAGGAGATTGCCCGAAACAGTCGCTGGAATTCCAGATCCTTGATTTGGAGCTGCATATTGGATATCATTGTAACTGTTGATAAGATTACCATTTTGCGCATCCACATAGTAACGCCATCGGCCGGGCTCTTTGTCTTTATACTCGATGACATAAGACCAGGCCAGCCATGGACCATAGATTACCAGTGTGGGTTTCAATGTAACCTGCATATTTTTCTTACCCTGCTGCTCATTAAGTCCAATTTGCAGAGCATCATCAGCAACAACGGTCGGTGTAATAGAGATATTGGTATCAGCTTGATATCTACCATTAATCATGTAAACAAGGCCCTTGTCATTGATATGAACAATGAGCTGAGCCCCCACAACTGGTAACCCCTTGTACTGCTGGGCAATGCGGATGTGCTGAAAACCGATCTTGTCGGTCTGTTCATTACTCAGAGAAGCCCTGGAAACCCTGTCTGCCGAGGGTATTGTTGTGGGTGCCGAACTCAGGCTCGGACCGGAAGCCGAAAGCTGTTGCCCTGTAGGATGATTCATAAGTTCTTCAGCCAGTTGCAGAGCGGCCTTCACAGGATCGCCGCTGATAGGTGACTTGAGGTTACGCTGATTTATTGTCTGTAGTTGTAAAGTCGCCCCCTCTTCCATTTTTTTACCGATTACACTCTGCGGCTCATCGGGAGCACGAAAAGCAAACGAACCATCCGGCACTGCCGTTAACAACAACATCGCTGTAGCTGCACTACATGCTGACATCTTCCATTTTGACTGCAATTTTTTTACCCTCCAGCAATGTTGAAAATATAATTACAGGCTTCTTCAATCCACAGAGCCTCCTCCAAAACTATTCAACAGCTTAATCATACTGTAACATATTTAAATAATTAACTTTGTTGGATTTTGTGGTTTTGCCAGGTTGCCACCAAAACAAAATCAAGGGTAATGCCGATGAAGCTCACAGAGAAGTTATCATAGCTGATGCGGAAATGTCCAAAGAAATTTATTTCCCCATTTTAACGAATGTCTTTATACGCTTCTCATCGAGCAGGAACAACGACTGGTAACAATCCTTGAGATTGTCCAGGTTGAAAAGTATGTTTCTAAAAGTGCAGTTATCCAGTGACTGGGCCGTAAGCCTCTTGATCGGCAATCTCTGGCCAGCATCATCAGCACCATCTGCGGTTCATTGAAGAGATAACCGCCACTCTGTCCAGCGAAGAACAGAAGCTGTTCAGGGTGATCCTCGACAAGATTGTCGGCCGGATGTGAGGTTGCAGGCTAAGCCTTCTTATTCTTTTTTCTGACAATGGGGACAAAAGTAACTTGCTCTGCCGTTGAGCTGTATTTTTTCTATGAGTGCTCCACACTGGCGGCAGGGCTGGCCTTTCCGGCCATAGACCTTGAAGTTCATCTGGAAGTAGCCGCTCTCGCCGTTGGCATTGATGAAATCACTGATGGTTGAGCCGCCGCAGGCAATGGCCTGGGTCAGGATCTGGCGGATCAGGGGGATGAGTAGTTGCCAGTCGTGTTCCTGCAAGGCGCAGGCCTGGCGGGCGGGATGGATGCCGGCGGCCAGCAGGGCCTCGTTGGCGTAGATGTTGCCAATGCCTGCCACCACCTTGCTGTCCATGAGAAAGGTCTTGACCGGCTGTTGCCGGCGCTGGGCCAAGGTCATGAAATGGGCAGGAGTGCAGAGACTGTCGAAAGGTTCCGGCCCGGTGCCCCCGAAAAACCCGGTTTCCCTGCTCGCAGCCTGTTCCGGGGTCAGCAGCCAGACACCGCCAAAGCGCCTGGTGTCGTTGAGGCGCAGTTCCAGGCCATTGTCGAGTTGCCAGCGGACATGGTCATGGACTTTGACCGGGGTGGCGCGGGGGAAAAGACCAAGATTTCCGGTCATCCCCAGATGGATGATGATGAGCGTTTCATCCTCCATGGCGATGAGCAGGTACTTGGCCCGTCGGGTGACGGCGCGGATCGTCCGGCCGCAGAGCATCTCGTTCATGGCACTATGAGGCACGGGGTAGCGCAGGGGTTTGCCGCTGCACCGGATAGCGGTGATGAGACGGCTGGTCAGGTGCGGACGTAACCCCCGGCAGATGACCTCGACCTCAGGGAGCTCAGGCATGGTTCACTCCGGGGCAGGGTTGAGAGGGGATGACGCACAGACCTATTCCATATCCCTGGAACAGGCAGACCGTTACCTGGAATTGAAGCTGAGGCGTGCAAGACTCCTGGTGACGGTCTTGATAATCAAGGGTGAACAGGCAATTGGCAGGGGCGTTTGTCTCCGCGATGGTCTGGATATGGGTCAGGGCCAGATCGAGAAATCCGGGCATTCGCTCAAAGTCGGTGGCCTTTTTGACCGCCTCTTTGGCGGCCCAGAGCAGGGTGAGATGATCTGATAGCTGCAATTTCTGCAGGTGGCGGCCAAGAAGTACCTCTTCTTCCGTGGAGCAGAAACGATCCTGGACCCGGCCCAGGGCATCGCTGGAGGCCTGGATATCAATGCCGCAGGGGGTGGAGGCGGCCACGGCCAGGGCATATCTCTTGGAATGGGAGATGGAGAGGTGGGGTGTGCCCAGATCTTCCGGCAGGGCGCCGGGGTCCAGCAAGGGGCGGCCTGACGGCGCGGACGTGATCGGGAGATGCGGGGCGCGCAGGGCTGCCGGTGCTGATGGATTGCCCTGATTGCTATGCAGGAGGTATTGGCGGGCCGCCTGTTTGGCGCAGATCCGGCCGCCCAGCCATTCAAGGTGTCTTTTGGGGTAGTGCAGGGTGGAGAGTTTTTCCTGTTCTGTCACGTGCAGCCAATCCTGGCATATGGCCCCCTCCTGTCCATTCTCGATGAGAGCACGCAGATGGTCAAGATCCAGCATCGTTGCCTGCAGGCGTGCCCAGGCAAAGATTTTCCTGATATCAATGATCAGGGATTCCGGGAGGGGTGAGAGTTGCATGGCCTGATAGCGGTGTTGAATAGAGAAATAATTTCTTGCAATTCCAACTGTTCCTGCTAAAACATTGCAGGATGCGGACGGAGTATAGTCACTGCTTTTCAGCGTTATTCACGCTTGCTTTCTACGGAGAAGAGATATGGGTATTGGGGCTGATATAACGGCGTATGATCTTGTCATCGTTGCCATTTTTGTTTTTTTTGTGGCGCGCGGGATCTGGGTTGGTCTGCTGGGCCAGGTCACGGTGATTGTTGCCCTCTATGTCGGTTATCTTGTGGCCGGCCAGTATCATGACAAACTTTTCCCTTTTTTGCGAGGGGTTTCAGAAAATCCCCAGATCGTCTTTCTGCTGGCCTATGCCATTCTCTTTGCCTGTACCTATGTACTGATCATGCTGGTGGGCAAGGCGTTGACCGGGGTGGTGCAACTGACCATTGCCGGCTGGTTTGATAAGCTGCTTGGCGCCGTCTTTGGCGCGGTCAAGGCCCTGATTATTACTATTCTTCTGCATATGCTCCTCACCACCTTTCTGGTCCAGGATACGCCCATGTTGCGTCAGTGCCGGCTTTGCCCGTATCTGTCCGAGGCCCTGGCCCTGTCTCAACAGATGATTAAGGATGACAAGGTGCGGCAGGCCTTTCAGAAAAAGATGCCGGCCATTCCTGATCATGTCAAGGCGCATCCTGCTGTGCGGCCTGTGAAGCCAGCTCCGCCTGTGAAGCCGGAATCGCCGGAGCCGCCGCCGGCTGAAAAAAATCCGGCCGAACCGGCCCCGGTCAAACCTCTACCTTCGGTACCATGAGGCCAGCTTCTGTAAGGGAACGTGGGCGTAAAAGCCAAGGATCACAAACTGGTTGATAAGGGTGGTGCGGATGATCCCCAGGCGTTGCCAGCGACGGGCCGAGGTGGTCACCCTCTGGGGCAGGGTGGTGATCCTGCCTTCCTGTCCGGCCCTTCTCATAAAGATGAAGTCCTCCATGATCGGGGCCTCCGGGAACCCGCCCAGTCGCAGAAAGTCGTGACGGCGGATGAAGATGGCCTGATCGCCATAGGGAAGCTGCAGGAGACGTGAACGCAGATTGGCGCCGAAGCAGATGGCTTGCAGCAGCAGGCCGGCATCCTGAATGGTGAGGCTGAAGGCCCCGGCAATGGTCGAGGTTTTGCCCAGACAATGGAGGAGCGGCCTGGCAAAGTCTGCGGGCAGGCGGGTGTCGGCATGGAGAAAGAGCAGGATCCTGCCGCCGGCCAGTCCGGCCCCGTGGTTGAGCTGGGCCCCGCGGCCAGCAGTGCAGGTTTCAACCCGGAATCCATGGCTGCGGGCCAGGGACACCGTCTGGTCACTGCTGCCGCCATCGACAATAATGACTTCCCCCACCAATGACTGCAGCTCTTGCCAGTGGCTGACCTGGGATTCTTCATTCAGGGTGGGGATGATGATGGAGATGTCTGAGGTCTGCAGGGGTGTCGATGTCATGGAGTCGGGTCAGGGTGTGGCAGCGCAGCCGGTGCTGTTCTGCCCGTGTTATGGTGGTTGGGTACACACTCTCCGTGCCCCAGTGGATATCCTGGAACAGGGTGTGACAGATGATGCTTGAGCTTTCCTGGCGCGTTCCGATCAGGTAATAACCGCCATCGAAGGCCGGGCCGAGGACAAGGTCGTGGGTGGTCAGGGCCATAAAGGCCTCCTCCATGATGTCGGCGGTGAGGTCCGGGCAGTCGGAGCCGATGAGGATCAGTCGTCGCACCCGGCCCAGGTGACGGCTGATGGCGGCCTGCATGCGGCAGCCGATGTCGCCGTCACCCTGCGGCCGGTAGTGGCGGTCCGCACCCAGCCAGGAGCGCATCTGGTCTTCGGTGCCACCGTCATGGTGGATCTCCAGGAGATGCGGGTGGATGGCTGCCAGCCGGGTCAGCTGGGTGAGGATCCGGTCGGTCATCTCCTGGTGGAGACGGGCGGCCCCGTCCCGGCCCAGCGCCGGAATAAGCCGGGTTTTGCACCTTCCAGGTTCGGGATAACGGGTAAAAAGAAGGACAAGATCGGGTTGAGCAGATATCATAATCGTATGGCCGGAAAAGCAGCAGTCAGGAAACTCAGGAGCTGCCAAATAACCTCTCCTTCTTTAACCATTTCGTTACGGCTCCTTATGCCAATTTTGACATCCGGAAACTATATTATTTTCTTACAATAGCTTATATGAAAGCAGCAAGACGCCTCAAGAAACCGGAATCATACCGCACCCGGAGTTATCGCCAGTTTCCGGATCAGACAGCACTGATTGCAACCCAGGTGCTGATTCAGGAGACCGATCTCCATATCCTTGCCTCTCGGGATGTGAAAGAGAGGGCAACAGAGCTTGTCATCCAGTATCGTCTGCAGCTTGAAAACTATATTGTAAAGCATCCGCTGTTTTTAGCAACGCTTGATCCTCTACCCATGGATTTTCTGGCCACGCCCCTGGTGCGGGAGATGCTCGCCGCCGGGCAGAAGGCCGGGGTCGGCCCCATGGCCGCGGTGGCCGGGGCCATTGCCGAGTTTGTGGGCAAGGCGCTGGCAGCGGAGGGGGTCGAGGAGATCATTGTCGAAAATGGCGGGGATATCTATGTGCAGCGGCTCCAGGAGTGCACGGTGGCCATCTTTGCCGGGCAGTCCCCGCTGAGCTACAAGGTCGGCCTGCGCCTTCTTCCTTCCCAGATGCCGGTCGGGGTCTGCACCTCATCGGGGACCGTGGGCCATTCGCTCAGTTTCGGCAAGGCCGATTCGGTGACCGTGGTGGCCAGATCAACAGCGCTGGCCGATGCGGCGGCAACCTGTATTGGCAATGAGGTGGGGACAACGCTCAGCGCCAAGGCTGGCGTCGAGCGGGCCCTGGCCAAGGCCGGGGAGATCGAGGGCATCGAGGGGGCGGTGGTGATCTGTGGCGAGGTGATGGGGGCGATGGGCGCAGTGGAGCTGGTGCGCTTGGCCTCGTGATACGGAACAATATATAATCAGCACACAGTAATATTGAGTAAAAGGAGAATCAATCGATGGAGAGCGTGATACCCATACCGGCCTGTTTCAAGGCCTATGACATCCGGGGCCGGGTGCCGGATGAACTCAATCCGCAGATGGCCAGGGATATAGGGCGGGCCTTTGCCGCGGTGTTTTCGCCGCGGAAGGTGGCGGTCGGCCGTGATATCCGTCTGAGCAGTGAAGCACTGACCGAGGCCCTGATCTCCGGGCTGCTGGATTCAGGGGTGGATGTCCTGGAGTTGGGGTTATGCGGCACCGAGGAGATCTATCATGCGGCCTTCAGTCTGGAGCAGGAGGGGGTGGATGGCGGAATCGTGGTCACCGCCAGTCATAATCCGGCGGATTATAACGGCATGAAGTTTGTGACTGTCGGAGCGCGTCCCGTGACCGGTGAGTCGGGACTCAAAAAAATGGCGGAGATGATTGTCAGCGGCAGGCTGCCGAAGCTGCCTGCGACTAAAGGAAAACGGAGCAGCGTTGCCGACAAGGCCAGCTATATCCGGCACCTTCTTAGTTATGTGAATCCGGCCGTGTTGAAACCCCTGAAGCTGGTGGTCAACAGCGGCAACGGCTGTGCCGGGGCGGTGATTGATCTGCTGGAGCCGCATCTGCCCTTTACCTTTATCAAGGCCTTTCATGAGCCGGACGGCACCTTTCCCCATGGCGTCCCCAATCCCCTGCTCCCGGAAAAACGGGAAGAGACCGGACGACTGGTGCGTGAGCACGGGGCCGATCTGGGCATTGCCTGGGACGGCGATTTTGACCGCTGTTTTTTCTGGGACGCCCACGGCGATTTTATTGAGGGCTATTATATAGTCGGTCTGCTGGCCATGGAGCTGCTGGCCCAGGAGCCGGGCGGCAAGATCCTTCACGATCCGCGTCTGATCTGGAATACCCGGGAATTGGTGCGATCCGCAGGCGGCATTCCGGTGATGACCCGGACCGGCCATGCCTTTATCAAGGAGCGGATGCGGCAGGAGGATGCGATCTACGGCGGCGAGATGTCTGCCCATCATTATTTCCGGGACTTCGGCTACTGTGATTCCGGGATGATTCCCTGGCTGCTGATCTGCTCACTTCTCTCCAGGAAAAATGCAACCCTTGCCAGTCTGGTACGGGACCGGATGGCGGCCTATCCGGTCTCCGGCGAGATCAACAGCGTGGTGGCTGACCCGGACGCAGCCATTGCCCGGGTCAAGGCGCGGTTCTCTCATGGGGAAGAGGATGATACCGACGGTCTGAGCATGACTTTTCCCGTGTTTCGGTTTAATATCCGCAAGTCCAATACCGAATCCCTGCTCCGGTTGAATGTGGAGAGCCGTAATGATCCAGCGCTGCTTGCCGAAAAAACCAGGGAGCTGCTGGCCCTGATCAGGGATAAGCAGTAATGAAAAATAACTCTATCCCCCTTTCTTAAATAAATGATTGAATCTTGTTATTGGAAAGAAGATTTATTGATTCATGCAAAACGCTTAAGACCTGTAAAGAAACCTAAGCGTTGGAGTGAAAGGAGCGTAGTCAATTTTGAAAAAGAGTTGATTGTTTCATTCTTTTGTATTCGGAAACTTTTTGAGACTTATAAGGTATCAACAAAATCACAAGAATATAGGGCTTCAGTCTTTTGTTACGCACCTACTGGCAAAACAATCACCAAAAGTAATCAATGGGATATAGACGAAGTATATGATTTAAAAAATGAAAAGGATGTAATTAAGAGCGTTGTTTTTTTGGCTAATCAACTTATTCATAGTTGTACAATTTTTGCTTATCGAGAAAAAGATAGAAATTGGGGAGGAGTATATGCTTGTTCAGATTTTGAACGAGATAAAACTATTTACCGAATCCCCATCAAAGAAATAATCAATATATTTGAGCTGGTTGCAAATGATTATCCTTTATCAATGAAGATGACTTGGAACGAGAAAAAAAGTGATTACATCGTTGAAACAAATTAAAGGGATAAGTATCCATTCAGGCTATGAGAATAGGCGTGGCGGCCCTTCGGGTTATCTTTTGGGCCCGCACTTGATTGAATTGATAGTTGAAAGAATAACGCTGGGCGCTGATAGCCCTTCTTAAGGAGAATACCATATGTATAAAATCCAACCCGTAATCCTGGCCGGCGGCACCGGCTCCAGGCTGTGGCCCTTGTCCCGGGAGCTTTATCCCAAACAGCTTCTGCCGTTGATAGATGAGACTTCCCTGCTCCAGACCACGGTGCTGCGGGTCTGTCAACTTGCGGATGTCCTGGCCCCGGTGGTGGTGGTGGGCGAGGAACATCGTTTCATCACCCGCAGTCAGATTGATGACCTGGCAGTTGTTACAAATTATTCTATCCTGCTTGAACCCCTTGGCCGCAATACAGCACCCGCTGTGTGCGGGGCTGTGGAGTTCTGCGCCCTGACGGACGATGAAGATACCATCCTTCTGGTGCTGCCTGCCGATCATCTGATCCTGCGGCAGGATGAATTTGCCAGGGCGGTGCAGAAGGCGGCGGAGCTGGCAGCTGGGGGGGCCATTGTCACCTTCGGGATTGAACCGCAGAGTCCGGAAACAGGGTATGGGTATATAGAACGGGGCGAAGGCAGTTCTGTCCTTTCGTTCAAGGAAAAACCTGATCTGGCCACGGCCATGGCCTATGTCGAGAGTGGAAATTACTTCTGGAACAGCGGGATGTTTGCCTTTTCCATCAAGACCTTTCGCGAAGAGATGGAGATTCATGCCCCAGAGATGCTTTCGGCCATGGCCGAATCTGTCCGCCATGGCTCGCTGGATGGAAAATTTTACCGTCTGGACCGCACGGCCATGGCCTTATCCCCCAGTGACTCCATTGATTATGCCTTGATGGAAAAGACCGATAAGGCAGCGGTGGTGGCAGCAAATCTTGACTGGAGTGATATTGGTTCCTGGAAGGCCTTGTGGGATATATCCACCAAGGATGGGCAGGGGAATGTCAGTACCGGTGATGTGATCCTTGAAGATACTAAAAACTGTCTGGTTCGTTCAGAAAGCAAGTTGGTGGCCACTGTTGGCCTTGAAGACACGCTGGTGATTGAGACTGCGGATGCGGTTCTGGTGGCGCCCTTGTCCCGGTCCCAGGATGTGAAAAAGATTGTGACCCGGCTGAAGAAGAAACAGCGTGATGAATTCCGGTTTCACCGGACGGTTTTTCGTCCCTGGGGCAGTTATACGGTCCTTGAACAGCAGCCACGGTATCAGATCAAACGGATAACGGTCTATCCAGGGGAAAAGCTTTCCCTGCAGATGCACCATCATCGGCATGAACACTGGGTAATTGTCACCGGGACTGCCCGGATCACCAATGGTGAGGAGGTCTTTCTGCTGCACGAGAACCAGTCTACTTATATTCCTGCCGGCGTCCAGCATCGCCTGGATAATCCTGGTGTTATTGCCTTGGAGCTCATAGAGGTGCAGAATGGCAGCTATCTGGGTGAAGACGATATCGTCCGTTTTGATGATGATTATGGCCGGGAAGCTGTCCAGGAACAGGTGACGGAAGCCAGTTGAGATTTGTCAGGTTGCGAGCGTTCCGCCGCATTTTTTTACAGGGTATCGGTTTCTTTCTGGCTGGAAGCATCGCCCTGACCCTTTTGTTCCGCTGGGTGCCTGTGCCATGGAGTTCCCTGATGATCCAGCGCCAGATAGCAGCGGCATGGCAGGGCGATGGGAGATACCGATTGGTTCATACCTGGGTCAATCTGGAACAAGTTTCCCTGTATGCCCCTCTGGCGGTGATTGCCGCTGAAGATCAGAAATTTTTTGACCATGACGGGTTTGATTTCGGTGCCATGAACAAGGCCTGGCAGGCCAATCCGCATCGACGCCGACCGCTTGGGGCCAGCACCATCTCCCAACAGGTGGCCAAAAATCTTTATCTGTGGTCGGGACGAACCTTTTTTCGCAAAGGGGTTGAGGCCTATTTTACCCTGCTGCTTGAAGGGTTGTGGCCAAAACGGCGGATTCTTGAGGTCTATCTTAATGTGGTGGAGCTCGGTCCTGGTATTTTTGGGGTAGAGGCCGCCAGTCACACCTATTTTCATAAATCAGCCGCCAAGCTGACGTCAACTGAAGCAGCGCTTCTCGCTGCCATCCTGCCCAGTCCCCTGCGTTCTGATCTTGCTCATCCCACAGGCTATATCCTCAGTCGCGTCAGACACATCGAGCGTCAGATGAAACTCATGGGCGGCAGCGCCTATCTGAAGCAAATGGTCAGACCTGAAAAGAAATAAACAGGAACAAGAAAACCTGTAATTGCTGGGGGAAATGAGCCTGTTGTCCAATTTACATATTATGAGAGAGGCACTGGAGTGTCTCTCTCATAATATGTTCTGTGCGTGGAGTCCTTTTGATTAACCGCCCAAGAGCGGGACAGAATTTATGCAATCGTCGCGATTAAATCCTGGTTGAAATGTTGTATGATTACAGTAGATTTTACTCTTAATCACTTGAGCCACCCTGATGTGGCCCTTCACTTCTGTCAGGAGTGCTGGTATGGCAGACTGTGCAGGTATCAATGGTTCCGGCATGACCTTGCAGGAGAATTGACTGGATATTGTCATTTGGTTGTGTTGAAGGATATACGGCATGCTGACTTCCATGGCATGCTTGACAATAGACGCCTTGGTGTCCTTTAGAAAAGCGGTATAAAGTGCCACTGTTTTCAGCGTGTGCCGCGTCGTGGCACTGGTCACAACGAGGTTCATCGATCCAGGGTCTGCGGTTTGAGTTTCCAACAGCTGCGAGGTTGCCGTGACAGTCGTAGCAGGTTTTTCCTGCCGTAAACATAGCTCCGCGCAGACATTTTGTCTGAGCGCCGGGATGACACTTATAGCAGGTTCCTGTCATTGTCCCATCGTCAATGCCCGCTTCTGCATGTCTTCCATGGATGGCGCTGGACAGGCTGGGAATACCTGGTTTCCCGGGAGTGCCAAGGGCATTTGAGCTGTGGCAACTGGCGCAAAGCACAGGCCGTTGAGCCATGAGGTTCGTAGAGTGTTTTTGATCATGGAGTGTAAGAATATTCTGTTTCACCACGCCGGTGGCAATACCATGATTTGCTGAACCGTTGTCATTATGGCAGGCCGCACAGTTCATTTCGGTAGAAACAGGGGCCACGGTCTGGGTACTGGCTAAAATGTTGCCGCTGCTGTCCTTGGCTACAAGTTCAGCGACCTGATAGGGATAAGGTGTTTGCGGGTTGCTGTCCAGATACTCGGTAAGCGGGATTGCTTCGGCAACGAAATGGTCTCCGGCCGCTGTCATCCGTCCACTGAGACCATTTCCTTTGAGACCGATATTGGGGGTAAGGGGTTGTGGCAAACCAAAAAGTTTTTGCGCATATTGCCAGAAGTTTGTTTTGTTGTCAGAGCGGGTGTTTCCAAGTATTCGATATTCGACGGTAATATTGGAGGTGACAATAGCAGGCCCGTCTCCTCGGTGAATAACCTGCGCCAATAGGGTGTTGTAAGGGGGAAGAACTGAAAAATCTTCATAGCTGGGATCCATGCAATGCATCCCCAGTTCATTCCAGGCAATGAGGGTGTATTGACCATTTCCTTTTGGCGGCGCTCCTATCCCTGGAGGTGGCAGTACCCCTATGCCTGGCGGAGGAGTAGCATTGTGTGAATGGCTGACGATTGCGGGAAGAAAGAGGAATAGGTTGGACTTGGTTTGGGCTACAGTAATACTGGGTAAGGTTAAGAGGCAGATGATGCCAAGAACAGGTAGGACAACAAGTGCTTTCATTTGCATAATATGCTTCAATATATTGTTTTTTTTGCTACTTCTACCCATTATGCGCTCCTTTTGTTTGTCGTGCCGTTATGGCAGTTATTTAATACAGATGAATCCGATATCCTTTTAAAGAACCTGCCCAAACAGGGAATGATACTTATTCTTATTTTTTAGAGAATAAGATGAAAGTTGGATTATTGCAAGAGGTAAAGGGCTATTTTATTTGTTGGCTGCAAAAATCAGTTTTTTCAAAAGTGGAGAGCTTGGAGCTTGGGAGGATGGAGAGCAAAAAAACGTTTCTGCCTATGAAGGCAGAAACGTTTTTTAGAAAAAGTTTTTAAGGTATTTTGCAGGATTGTATTTTCAGCCCCTTGAACGAAAATACCTAATTAATTAAGGTCTTCTCGTATTAGGGCCATCCGACTGTGTTTTTATAACTTCATGAAATTGTCAGGTCGGTACGCACGGTCTTGCGGGGGCCGCCATGTCCGGCTGTTGACCAGTCGCGGATGGGGGCGATTGTCTCCATCTGCGACTGACGGTCAAAACTACCCAAGCGGTCATGGATGGACTGCCAGATACATTCGGTATTCTTATTGATTTCACATCGGCCACCTACCGATCCACCGCAAGGACCGTTCATCAGGCTCTTGGCGCAACGGGCAACCGGGCAAAGTCCGCCGGTGAGATGGAGGACGCAGTTGCCGCAACCGGCGCACTGTTCCGTCCAGACACCCTGCTCGGCCGATCCGCCAAAGAAGGAGGTGTTCAGCGCCGGATAGACCATGGTGTCCTTGCGCAGATTGGCGATGAAGTTGACGCCGACTCCACAGGCCGTGGAGACAATGGCATCGTACTGACCATTCCAGGCGTCAATGGCGTCGATATATTCCTTGTCGCATTGTCTGACCAGACTGCCTTCAATGATCTGGATGGTTTTCCCCTGTTTTTTCATGCCCAGGCGGATCAGGGAGGCCAGGGCTGCTGCCTCGCGCTCACCACCGGCGGAACAGACGGTCACGCAACCGCGACAGGCCAGGACCAGAACCCGGGAGCAATCTTTTACCATTTCTATAATTTCAGCCATCGGCTTTCGTTCTGCGACAATCATCCTCTGTTCTCCCTGATTTCAACTTTGAAAAGGACTTGGGCCAAGGGCGCGTATCTTTTTATCCATTGCCACTCCGGCGGCCACAAATTCCGGGTGCAGCCCGCGGGGCAGGTGGAACATCTCAATCCTTCCACTTTCAACGTCGAGCTCTTCCAGGGCCTTTTTCACTGCCGCCACCCTTTTGGCCGCCCTGACACTTCCCTTGATATTGTGACAGCCATCCACCGGACAACCAACCACATAGACGCCATCGGCCCCGTCTTCAAAGGCCTGCAACAGGGTTGTCACCTGCACTTTTCCGGTACAGGGAACCCTGACCAAGGTAATGGTTGCGGGGAAACCAAGCTGCTGCAACTCTTTTCCCTTTTCAGCACAACTCTGTTGTGACGCGTAATGACAACTGAACAGGGTTATCTTTGGTTCAAAACTCATTTTAATATTCCTCGTCTTCTTCAACGACATATATGTGCTGTTTGATTAAACTCCACAGGCCGCAATCAAACGCGCATCCTCAGATTCATTCAACTTGATTGCCTGGGCTGGACACTCCTCAACGCAGATCCCGCAGGCCCTGCATGCCTCAACATCAATGACCGCCACTCCCTGTGTGTCAATCATGGGAATAGACCAAGGACAGACCCGGACACAGGTGAGGCAGGCGACGCAGAGGTCGCGCTCCACCTGGGCGGCCTTGCCCTTGTCAATCAGGTCCTGCTCGCTCACATAGCCTTCTTGCAGGGCCAGCTTGGCCAGGGCGCCCATGATCTCGGCAAAACGTACATCCTGTGGGCAGACAAAGATACATGATTTGCACCCGGAACAGTACCAGAGGAAATCGGAGCCCAACAAACGATCCTTCATGCCCATCCGGATCATGTGAATAATCTTCCGCGGGTCAAACTCAGGAATAGCCTGACTGACTGGACATATGCCGCTGCATGCCCCGCACGAAAAACAACTGTTCAGATGTTCGCCGCCTGGAACAGCAATAACCTCGCTGTTGAAGGCAGGATTAAGTGTACTGGCTTTTGTACTGGTTGGTTTTCCCATTTTGACGACCTAATTTGGCAATTCTTGCTTTTCTTTTTTCTTTTTCAAGCAGTGAAGAGAGAAAAAGTCCTGTCACCACGTTGACTGATACATTTCATAAAAGAAATTTATATCTACTTGAACAGGCCCTGTTTGTCAACAGGGGAAAAATCATTATTAACTGATATCAGCAAGACTTTGGTGGGTTTTTCTGCGTCATATGAGTGGCGCTGCGCATACTCATTAAGTCCTTGACTTTGCCCTTGCAGCATACCATAAAGAAGAAGGAATCATTAGAATAAATAGAAAATTACAGGGGTATGCTATGGAAGACACGGATCGGGAGATTATTTTGGATGCCCTGTCCATCCAGGAGCGGATAGCGCAACTGGGGGAGGCAATCAGTCGTGATTATGCGGCCGGAAATCTGCTGGTAATCGGAGTTCTGAAAGGGGCTTTTGTCTTTATGGCTGATTTGGTCCGCGCCATTGCTATCCCGCTGGCCATTGATTTTATCCAGGTTTCTTCCTATGGCAAGGGTACGTCCTCATCCGGCGGTATCATCCTGCGCAGTACGCCCACCATTGCGGTCCAGGGATATGACGTGCTGCTGGTGGAAGATATCATTGACAGTGGTCTGACTGTGCAGTGGCTGATGGATCATCTCGCCGACCAGGGGGCAAATTCAGTCAAGATCTGCACCCTTATTGATAAAGCGGAACGCCGCACGCATCCAGTGCCGATTGATTATTGCGGTTTTTCCATCCCTGAAGGATTTCTCGTTGGGTATGGACTTGATTTTAATGAACAATATAGAAACTTACCAGCAATCTGTCACCTCAAGAATCCTGTCTGATCGCAGGATGTTTCGTGGCGTTCCCTTTTTATGCTTCGCTTTAGCGCTTTCTTACTGATTTTTGTGACTGTTCTTGTTCTGACCGGCGGTCTTTCCTGGTTCGCGATTCGCGATTATCGATTGGCTGTGCCGGTGGCTCAGGAGAACTTGCGTGGTCTGGCCTTGACCCTGGCAACTGCCATGGAAGGCGTAGCTGCCCGTGACCCTTCTCTGAAATCACTGACCTCATTCCAGACTCCTGAGATCGCGTATGCGGCCCTTCTTTCTGCCAAGGGAAAGATCCTTTTTCATACAAATCCTGATCTCATTGGTTCTGATGTAACGGATGAGCGTTACCGGCCGGTATTGACAAAAGAAGGTCTGAGTGAGTCACGGGTACGATTGGGGACCGGTGAAATAGTCAGTGAATTCCAGACCCCTGTGCAACTCTCAGATCAGAGCGGTATCCTGCGTCTTGCCCTCCACACCTGGCGCTCCGAAGCCATTATGCGCCGGGCACGTCAGGGAATGACGGAAATTTTCTCGCTGCTGACTGTGGGGTGGATTTTGGGACTGATCATCATCGGGCTGTTGCGACGGCAGGCGCGGCAGCAGCGGCAGGCTGCGCGGCAGCAGGAACTGGCGCGACTGGGTGAGGTAGGAGCGGTACTGGCCCATGAGATTCGCAACCCGCTAGCCGGCATCAAGGGGTATGGTCAGCTTCTGGAAGAACGGCTTCCTGATGGCAGGGAACGTGGATTTGCCACCCTGATCGTCAGCGAGGCCTGGCGTCTGGAGAGATTGGCCCATGATATCCTGCTCTATACCCGTTCTGAGTCCATTGTGGCAGCGCCCTGTCAACCGGCGATCGTTGCCGCGGGAGTGGTTGCGTTGCTGACTCCCCAGGCGCAAGAATTGGAAATACGGTTTTCGTGTGACATCCCGGATGATCTGCTGGTTTCCTGCCCGGAGGAGAGGTTGCAACAGGTCTTGCTCAATTTGCTCACCAATGGGATGCAGGCCTCTCCCGTTGGCGGTCTGGTTACAGTGTCGGGGCGGCGTGTTGGGAAATGGGTGGAGCTCAGGGTCACAGATAATGGACCCGGCATTGCGAAAGAGATGCAGAACGTGCTGTTTGAACCATTTCGTACCAGCAAGGCCAGGGGCGCGGGCTTGGGGCTCTCGGTCTGTAAAAAGATTGTTGATGGTTGCGGCGGCAGTATAGAAGTGAAGAATGGGTCAGGCGGCGGGGCAGAATTTACGGTGCGTCTGCCGGTTGCTGTTTTGAAAAATGGAGAGAGTGGATGATTGGCCGGATCTTGATTGTTGAAGATGACGACACCTTTCGGGGGTTACTCGCGGCCATTCTCGAAGACGCGGGGCATGAGGTGATACAGGCGGTGGATGGGGCGGCGGGGCTGGCCAGTCTGCAACAGGAATCGTTTGATCTGGTGTTGTCTGATCTCAAGATGCCGAAAATGGGGGGCATTGAGCTGTTTCAGGCCAGTCGTAATGACCCTTCCGCCCCACCCTTTGTCCTGATCACGGCCTTCGGTACGGTGGAGGAGGCGGTGGCGGCGATCAAGGACGGCGTCAGTGATTTTCTGACCAAGCCGCTCAAGGATCCTGCCACCCTGCGGGCCTTGGTGGAGCGCCTGCTTATGGAACATTGTCGCGAGCGGCGGCTGGTGGCACTTGATGAGGCCGAGATGGACGGATTGCCGCCGCTGGATATTCTTTTTGCAGGTAAAGCCATGGACAAGGTGCGCTGGCTGGTGGGCGAGGTCGCGCCGACCGAGGCCACGGTGCTCATCGGTGGCGAGAGCGGCACCGGCAAGGAGCTGCTGGCCCGTTATATCCATCTTACCAGTCCCCGTAAAGATGGCCCCTTTGTCGCGGTAAATTGTGCGGCCATTCCCGAAAATCTGCTGGAGAGTGAGCTCTTCGGACATGAGCGGGGCGCCTTCACCGGCGCATCCGTGACCCGTCAGGGGAAATTTGAGCTGGCCGCTGGCGGCACCATTATGCTCGATGAGATTGGCGAGATGGTGCTGCCGATGCAGGCCAAAATCCTGCGGGTGCTGCAGGAGCGTACCTTTCAGCGGGTGGGAGGCAGTTGTGAGATCCATACCAATGTGCGGGTATTGGCTGCCACCAATCGTGATCTGGCCCGGGAGATAACCACTGGCCGCTTTCGCGAAGACCTGTTTTACCGGTTAAACGTCTTCCCCATTACCCTGCCCCCTTTGCGTGATCGTCGCGATGCCGTGGGTGATCTGGCTAATTTTTTTGTTCGTCTGCATGCCCGCAGCATAGGAAAACAGCTTTCCGGGATCGCCACCCCGGCGCTCAAGGCCTTGCGTGCCTATCACTGGCCGGGTAATATCCGCGAATTGCAGAATGTCCTGGAGAGAGCGGTAATCCTGGCGCGGGACGAGGTGACAAGCGCGGAGCTCCCTGAACTTGTCCGCTTGGCAGAAAATGATGCGTTGCCGGCAGAAGGTGGTCTTCTTAAGGAGGCTGAGCGCCAGGCGATCATCGCCGCGCTCAAGGCCACGGCTGGCAATCGCCGCCTGGCTGCCGACCGTCTGGGGATATCGCGCCGGACCCTCCAGTATCGTTTGAAAGAATATGGGCTGCCGGACGAAGAACACGAGGGGTAGTGGTGCAAGATTCTCCTTGCCGGTGCAAAATCTGCACTGATTTTTTGCCGGCGGGGGTGGCGATAAAATTAAAAAATCCTTTGTTTCAGTTAGTTGGAAAATTTTTAATGATTGGCACAGATTGTGGAATTCTTATAGCAGAACGTTTGATTGAGGTCGTCTCAGTCAAATATAATCTGTAGTATGAAATCGTAAGGAGAAAACGAATATGAAAACGAAACGAATGATGGTCGTGGGCCTGGCAGCAATCTTCGCAATGACAATGGCTGGTGAGGCTATGGCTTTCGGCGGGAGTGGTCTTGTTGGTCTTGGTAATGGTGGTGCCGGGATGCGAGTTCAGTCACAACCTATGGCCCGCGGCGTCAATGGCAATGGAAATGCCTATGGCATAGGCAATGGCAATGCCTATGGATATGGCTACGGTCATGGCAATGGCATTGGCAACGGGCCACCAGTTCAGTCACAACCTACCAGACAAATGACTACACCTACAGCTTATCCTGGCAATGGTGGTGGTTACGGGTCACGAGTTCCGTCACAACCTAATAGACAAATGACTATACCTACAGTCCGTCCTCGCTGGTAATGGATTGAGGAACGTGAGTGGTTGGGGCAGCGCCACAACCACTCACGTAGCACCCAGTGGTAGCAGACTAACAACAACCAGTTTTCCAGCGGAGGACGGAAACGTCCTCCGCTTTACGATATGCAACCAATATCAATCATCCTCTTTTCTTTGCTGATCTTTCTCGCGTCCTTCCCGGCTTCCGCACAAGCCTTCTGGGGAACTACGAAAGGGAATTGTACCTGTTGTCTGAATTTTGAATCCGGTTATGATGTTAATACCGTTACCACAGTAACTGGCCGGATTCTTTCCATTCAGACAGGTATCGATCACCACAATCTCCAGATGGAGATTGAATGCTGCTGCGGAATCAGGATGATGGTTGTTCTCGGCCCGCAGCGCTATTGGGCTGAGCAAGGTATGCCATTAAAAGTTGGAGATAAGGTGGCGGTTTGCGGTTCCAAGGCCCAGGGACAGGATGGGGTTATCTATATCCTGGCCCAGAAAATTACGGAAATCAGCCAAGGGGTTGTGGTTATTCTCCGTAATGAGTCCGGGCATCCGAACTGGGCCGACGGAGGAGGTGAAAATGGCGGTCGGTAATTGCTCTTTTGTTAAACCGAAGAACAAACATCAGGCCGAGTTTAACAGGCCGTTATCACTGATTTTCCTGATTATTTTCCCAGACAGAACTGTTTGAAGATCAGATCCAGGATGTCCTCGGTTGTGGTAACGCCGACAATGGCATCAAGCTCGGTCAGACATTCCTGGAGGTCGATAGCCAGCAGATCGCTGGTGATCCTGGACTGCAGCCCACCTATCGCCTTGTTACTGGCCGCATAGGCCCGGGCCAGGGCATCTTTGTGGCGGAGATTTGGTGCACAGCTATCTTCCTCCCACTGCCCGCTGTTGCCAACCACGGCCTTGAAAATGGCCTGTTTCAGTTCGGTGATTCCCTGTTGTTTCCTGGCTGAGATCAGGACCTGCGCCAAGGCGTGATTGCCAAATTCCGTTAGATCCGGCAGCCCTTGCGGCAATAGATCCATCTTGTTGGCAACCAGAATCACCGGCTTATGCTGGATGCTGTAAAATAGCTCATGATCTGCAGCGCTGATCCCCTTTGTCGGATCAATCATGAACAGGACAAGATCGGCTTGTCCTATCTGTCGTTTAGCCCTCTGGATTCCCAGCTCTTCCACCTCTTCGGCGTTATCACGAATTCCGGCGGTATCAACGATGCGCACCGGCACCCCTTCAATATCAAGATACTCCTCAATAGTATCCCGAGTGGTTCCGGGAATGGCCGTGACCAGGGCCCGTTCTTCCTGAAGGAGGGTGTTGAGCAGACTGGACTTGCCCACATTGGGCAGCCCGGCAATGACCACGGTAATCCCTTCACGGAAGATCTTGCCCTGCTCGGCATTGCGCAGCAGGACCGCAAGGGGGGCTCTGACGCTCGTCTCAAGCTGCAGGGTCAACTCGCTATGATTGATAATCTCGTGGTCTTCGTCAGGAAAATCAATGGCGACCTCGACAATAGCCCGCATATGCATCAAGGCCTGGCGGATAGCGTCCACCTGGTCATAGAGCCTGCCGGAGAGCTGGCCCTGAGCCATCTCGATCCCTTTTTTGGTCCTGGCCGAGAGGAGATCAATCACAGCCTCAGCTTGGGTCAGATCGATGCGGCCATTCAGGAAGGCGCGTTTGGTGAATTCCCCGGGCTCGGCCAGACGAACAGGATAATGGAGCAGGAGTTCAAGGATGGACTGGAGGACAAGGAAGTTGCCGTGCCCATGGATCTCAACCACATCCTCACGGGTATAGGTACTGGGGGCCCGCATGTAAACGGCCAGGACTTCATCGACAATTTTTTTCTGACCGGATATCCCCGGCACAAGAATATGGCCGTAATAGAGTTGATGACTGCGGAAGGAACAGGCCGGGTCGTGGGGTTGAAAGATCTGTTGCAGGATAGTAAGGGCATGGGGGCCGCTCATGCGGATTACCCCGATCCCTCCGGCTCCGGAAGGGGTGGAAATGGCAGCGATAGTATTGCTCGTCTCGTTTTCAGCAGCCATTACCAAACAACCTTTATATCCCTGACCATTTTATTATGACGGCTTATTCGTTCTCGCCACTTTCGGTTGTGGGTTTGCTTCCTTTGCGCCTTCTGCCTCGGGATGAAGGGCGTTTTTTTGGATTGTCGGCGGTGTTACCGCCGGTCTTGGCTTTTCCTGGTTTATAAATAAGGATTTTTTTAAACAGGCCATCGCCCACACTGCGGCTGCGGATCTCTTTATCATCCTGCAAGGCCATGTGCACAACACGTCGTTCGGATGGGTTCAATGAAGGGATGACCTGGGTCTTACCATCTGCCTTGACGAGCGTTGCCAGTTCCCTGGCCAGATCCTGTAATTCGTCCTGTCGTTTTTCCCGGAAATCACCGACATCAATGGAGATCCGTACCCGTTCGGAGATCTTTCTGGCGGTGATCTTGCGGAGCAGATACTGCAGGCTGTCCAGGATTTTTCCTTCCTGTCCGGTAAGGTCTTCTTCAAAATCGCCGATTATATGGCATCTTACGGAACTGCCTTGTGCTTCAATTTCTACCTTTGAGGGAAGGCCCATCAACTGGAGCAAGAGTGTAAGCTCGTGTTGCACTCCATCAATACTTTCTTGGCTGAGTGGTTCTTCTGAGCTGGGAGCAAGGGGAAAGTCTTCTTCTTCGTCCTCGCCGGTCAGGGTCTCACTCTCGATGCTTTCATCTGTTGAGATGGCTGCCTGCTGAACGGATTTTTTGGTTGCTGGGGCAGGCTTCTGCAGGACAGGAAGAGTTTGTTTCCTTGCTACTGGCGGTGCAATCTCCATTTTAGTGGCAGAAACAGCCTCTTTCACCCTGGCTCGGATATGGGCTTTCTTGCGGATAAAACCAAAAATACCGGTAGAGCCTGTCTCGATCACCTCAATATCCAGGTGTTCCTGGGGTACTTGCAAGGTGTCACAGGCCTGTTTGATTACATCTGCCACTGTTTTTCCAAAAAAATCTTTTTTTTCTAAAGACATGGGCTATCCTTCAATGGTCACTTGTCATTTAATAGGCACCTTGAAAAAGTGTCCTTTCGTTTAATCTCGGTGTTATTCTCGAAAAATTTTCCTCGGAACAGGAAATCTCTGCACCAAGAGTATTGCCTGCGGAGTGTCCGTGGTAAAATTTTTCATCTGCCTTGAGCTTAAACAAAAAAACTGATTTCTTTTAAGGGGTCTTGATAGAATCGGTGTTTCCCGGTGCGCAAGGAGATCAAAGAAAGGCGCAATATAAAGGGGATACACAGAATGGAATAACTATGCTGCCAATGGTTTATTGGTTTGTCTATTGATTAAATATTGCTGCAGGATAGCCAGCAGATTGTTGATAAACCAGTACAAAACCAGACCGGATGCAAAATTCAAAAACATAAAGGTAAACATGATTGGCAAAAACATCATGATCCTGGCCTGGGCAGGGTCGGCAGTGGTGGGTGTCATCTTCTGCTGCAGGAACATGGAGGCCCCCATGAGCAGGGTGAGTACCGGGATTCCTCCCAGATAAGGAATATCGATGCCAATCATCAGCCGATCAGGGGCGGAAAGATCGGTGATCCAGAGCATGAAAGGCGCATGCCGCAGCTCAATACACATGAGCAGCACCTTGTATAGAGCGAAAAACACAGGAATCTGTAAAATCATGGGCAGACAGCCGCCAAGGGGGTTCACCTTGTAGGTCTTGTACAGATTCATGACCTCCTTGTTCATCGTGGCCGGATCGTCTTTGTACTTTTCCTTGAGTTTAGCCATCTTTGGCTGCAACTTCTGCATGTTTTTCATGGACTTGAGTCCCTTCTGGGCAATGGGCCAGAAGGCAAGTTTGAAGGCAACCGTCACCAGGATAATGGCGAGCCCATAATTCTTTAAATAGGTATGAAAAAAATTCAACAGCCAGAGGGTGGGTTTGGCCATGACATCAAACCAGCCGAAATTAACGGCCTTATCCAGGTTGTATCCTGTCTTCTGGAGCAGGGAAAGCTTTTTGGGACCAAAATATATCCGATACTTATAAACTTTTTCCTGGCCGGGCTGTAATACGTCAAGGGCGCCGCCAACCTGCATGGTCACCAGTTTGTCTGCTTGCTGCATGGTCACGCTGGTGCTGCCTTCATTTACGGGCAGGATTCCGCACATGAAATAGGTGGTGTCGTAAGCGGCCCAATCCACTGTTCCCTGTACGGTCTTGGGCTCCCCGGTTATTTCCTTGCTCGGGAACTCCTGACGCTGACCATCCATAAAGATTACCGGGCCGGCAAAAAGCGATGAGGTTCTGGAGCCCTTAGCGGCCTCTTCAAAGGGCAGGTTTGCTTGATGCAGGAGGGCTGAGCCCTGCAAAGGTTTGGTAGAACCATTCTTTACCCGGACAGCGAGTTCCAGCAGATAGGTATTGCGGTCAAAGTGGTAGGTTCGTTCCAGCTCAAGACCGGACTCGCTTTGGCCCTTCATGGTGAGCGTGCTGGTGGTTTCAGTTCCGGCAAACTGTACTTTGTCGGCGTCGGCGCTATAGAAGGTATTGGTGGCGGCCACGTCTCCCCAGGAAAATGTCAGGGGGAGCCCTTCCTGCTCTGTGGTTTTGACCAGTTGCACTCCGGCAGAGTTTTTGGCCAGGCTTACTTTGTAATCTTTCAGGATAAAACTCTTGATGGCCCCGCCATTTTCAGTGATCACTGCGCTATAGAGATCAGTGTCAACGAGAATATCACGAATCGTACGTCCTGGCGGAATAGAGGGTGTCAGAGACTGTTTCAGCGCTTCTTGCTTCGGGGGTGCCGCCTGGCCCGTCTGATTGAGGGCAACTGGAGTGGTAACAGAGGATACAGAGGTCTTGGCCGTCTGGTCATTCACTGCCTTTTTAGAATCAAAACCCACGAAGAAATATTGATAGCCAACCAGAATAACAAACGAAATGACGACAGCCAGCAGTGCTCTATAGGTATCCATGCCATATTCCTAAAATGATTTGCTCCATCAAAGAGAGCCTCTCTGTAAAAAAATCTGTTATAATCTTTCGGAGATCTGTTCCGGTGAACCATCCTTTCTCTGCAAGAGGAAGGTGTTAGGGAACAGGATCATAACCACCCCGGCAGAATGGATGACAGCGCAGAATGCGACGAGTGGCGAGATAGACACCACGCCATGCGCCATAGCGTTCTATTGCCTCAATCGCATAGATTGAGCAGGTGGGAGTAAAACGACAGCCGGGGGGGAGCAGAGGAGAAATAACATACCGATATCCCTTGATAAGCCAGATAAAAGTTCTCTTTATGGACAGGTTTTTATTCATAGCAGATAGTATCCAGGCCTCACGCTACTCGACCACAAACTGCCGCCACTGCCTGATTGATATCAGCAGTTGAGCTAAAATCTACTCCCGGACGAATGGCAAAAATAATATCAGCACATTCTGGGTACAGTTCCCGATGCAGGCGAAAAGACTCTCTTATTATCCGTTTGATTCTATTTCTCTTTACGGCCCCTTTGATCTGCCTGTGCACACTGATCCCAATCCTGCTCTGTCCAAGGTTGTTGTGGAGTACGATCAGGGTAAAGCCTTTACCGTGCAATCGCTTGCCCTGTTTGTACACCTGTTCAAACTCCCACCCCTTGCGCAGCAGATGATTTTTCTGGAGTCTGAACACCTTGCCACAATCAGGCAGACAGCCGTTTCCGTCCCTTGGCGCGGCGGGCGCTTAAAATAGAACGACCGGCAGCGGTGCTCATGCGATGACGAAAACCATGTTTACGTTTCATCTTGATATTACTTGGTTGGAAAGTACGTTTACTCATCACTCACTCCTGATCCATGATATTCATGAATATTTCTAATTGTATCGAATACTCGATTGACTGAAATTCTTTTTGATCCTTCCGGCCATCCGAATAAAATAACCTGATCGGCCCTTTGTCGAAAGAGGCCGTAGTACAAGTATAAAAATAAAGAGAAGATTATAAACACAGATGCCGGTAACTGTCAAACATTTTCATGGCTCTTTCGGGCTTCACTTGCAGAAGCATGCAAGCTGTGCTACTTTTCAGGTGTCAGGTTAGAACTTCTTTCTTCAATCTTTTTTGAGAGCTGTGTGGTTTTATGTCCATGCCTATACCCCCCGAAACAACACTGGCAGATATCGACTGGAATCTGCTGTGGCACAATGCGAGAAAACAGAAGTCCTGGTCCAGCAAGGGGGCGGCCGACTGGGATAGAAAGGCGGTTTCCTTTGCCACCAGAAATGCGGGTACTTCGTATGTCTCTCTCTTGCTGGAGCGTCTGCCGCTTGGTCCTGATTGCACCATTCTTGACATGGGGGCAGGGCCGGGAACACTGGCTATCCCTCTGGCGGGGCGGGTTCGCTCGGTAACCGCTGTTGACTACTCAGCAGGGATGCTTGAGGTCTTGACCAGGCAGGCCCAGGCGAAAAATATCCAGAATATCCGTACCATTCAGGGGGCATGGGAAGATGACTGGCAGCAACTGGGTATAGAAAAACACGATATTGCCATTGCCTCCCGATCGCTGGCGGTTGGTAATCTCTCTCTTGCCCTGCAGAAACTCAACGATCATGCCGGCGAGTATGTCTTCATCGCCGACCGGATCTCGCCCACTCCTTTTGATCCGGCGGCCTTTGCGGCCATTGGCCGTGAGTTTCAGTCAGGCCCGGATTATATTTACACCGTCAATATCCTCTATACCATGGGTATTCATCCCTGTATTGATATCCTGAAGCTGGACCGGGATTCGGTGTTTACTGGCAGGGAAGAGGCCCTGCAGGCCTACGGCTGGATGTTCAAAGACCTCAGCGCCAAGGAAGAAGACGCTTTACGGCGCTATCTCGAGTCCAGGATCATCTCTTCTGAGGGAAGTCAGATTACCATCCGCCGCGAACATCCTCCCCAGTGGGCCCTTATCTGGTGGAAAAAAGACCGTCCTCTGGAGCAAGAATGTTACAAGAAATAAGCCGTTATAAAAAAATGATACCATCATTGGGATGGCAAAAACGGCATAAGGAGCCGTAACGAAATGGAAAAAAATGCAATGGTTATTTCGCAACGGCTCCTAAATACCTATGATGTCGCTGTAATTGGCGCCGGGCATGCCGGTTGTGAGGCTGCCCTCGCTGCCGCCAGAATGGGATGCAAGACCCTGGTCGTGGTCATCAATGTTGATACCATTGGCGCCATGTCCTGTAATCCAGCCATTGGCGGTTTGGCCAAGGGGCATCTGGTACGGGAGATTGACGCACTCGGTGGTGAAATGGCCAGAAATATTGATGCCACCTCCATTCAGTTCCGGCGCCTCAACACCAGCAAGGGGCCGGCCGTCCGTTCTTCCCGGGCCCAGGCCGATCGTCTGCTCTACCGTCTGCGGATGAAGTCCATTCTCGAGAATCAGGAAGGTTTGGAGATCCGCCAGGCGGTGGTTGATTCGCTGCTGGTAGAGGATGGCCGGATCTGCGGGCTTGTCACCTCGCTGGAGGAAGAGATTCGGGTAGGGGCCGTGGTGGTGGCCACCGGCACCTTCTTAAACGGCCTGATCCATGTGGGACTCAAGCATTTTCCGGCCGGCCGCATGGGGGATAGCCCTTCAACCAGTCTGGCCCGATGGTTCAAAGAGGCCGGGTTTCGGGTGGGGCGGATGAAGACCGGAACGGTGCCGCGGATTGCCGCCGGCAGTATCAATTACTCCGAGCTGGAAATTCAGCACAGTGATCAGCCGCCCGTCCATTTTTCCTTCGATAATAGAGGCGAGTATACCCTGCCCCAGCGGCCCTGTTATATCACCTATACCAATAGCCGTACCCACGAGATCATCCGGGCCGGCATCGACAAGTCCCCCATGTACACCGGGATCATTGAAGGGATTGGGGCCAGGTACTGTCCCTCGATTGAGGACAAGGTCATGCGCTTCCCGGACAAAGACCGCCATCAGGTCTTTCTGGAGCCGGAGGGACTGGATACCACCGAGGTCTATCCCAATGGCCTGCCCACCAGCCTGCCGCTCGCCACCCAGGTGGCCATGATCCGGAGTATCAAGGGGCTGGAGCAGGCCCGGATCATTCGCACCGGTTACGCCATTGAATATGACTATGTGGATCCCCTGGAACTCAAACCGTCGCTGGAGACCAAACGCATCCGCGGGCTCTTCCTGGCCGGGCAGATCAACGGCACCTCCGGCTATGAGGAGGCCGCAGCCCAGGGTCTGATGGCGGCGATCAATGCCGTCCATCATGTCAGGAGCCAGGAACCGCTTGTTCTTGATCGCTCCCAGGCCTATATCGGCGTGCTTATTGATGATCTGGTTACCTGCGGCACCAAAGAACCGTACCGGCTTTTTACCTCGCGGGCCGAATACCGGCTGCTGTTGCGCGAGGATAACGCCGACACCCGTCTCTGTCAGATCGGCCATGATATCGGGCTGCTGGATGAGAAGGCGTATCAGCGATATCGGGAAAAACAGACCGCCATTGAGCAGGGTGTGCTTCTGCTTGAATCCATCCAGGTTAAGCCGGATAAAGCGATCAATGAGGCCCTGCTGACCCAGGGGAGCGTTGAGCTCAAACAGAAGATGTCCCTTGCCGAACTCCTGCGCCGCCCTGAACTGGGCCTGGAGCAACTGGCGCGATTGCCCATGGACGCGGAGAATCAGGGGCGTGTCCTGCAACTGGCCGGATCATCTGTCCGGGATGAGATCCAGCTGCAGATCAAGTTCCATGGCTATATCCAGCGCCAGCAGGAACAGGTGGACAGGTTCAAGAAGATGGAGGCGGTGGCCCTGCCTGAAGACTTTGAATATAAAGGGCTGGCCGGGCTTTCCAACGAGGTGGTGCAGAAATTGACCACGGTGCGTCCCACCTCCCTTGGCCAGGCCTCACGGATCTCGGGCATTACTCCGGCGGCGATTTCCGTCCTCCAGGTCCATCTGAAAAAAATGGAAAAGAAAAAAGAGGTGCGCCTTTCATGATGCCCTTCCCCAATATCGATCCGGTTCTGCTCTCCATCGGCCCCCTGCATATCCGCTGGTACGGTCTTATGTATGTGCTGGGGTTTATGGCCAGTTATCTCCTGGTGCGCCGGCAGATCCGGCTCTTTGCTTATCAGGAGCTGGAGGCGTATTTTGAAAATATGAATCTGGTGCTCATCCTCTCGGTGGTCCTCGGTGGCCGTCTTGGCTATGTCCTCTTTTACAATTTTTCCTATTACCTCCACCACCCCCTGGAGATCCCGGCAACCTGGACCGGAGGCATGTCGTTCCATGGCGCCTGTATCGGGGTGTTGGTGGGCGGCTGGCTCTATGCGCGGAAAACGAAACTGGACTACTGGAAGGTCGCGGATATCTATGTGGTGACCGTGCCCGTTGGTCTGGGCTTGGGCAGGCTGGGCAATTTTATCAATGGCGAGCTCTATGGCCGGGTCACCGATGTCCCCTGGGGGATGATCTTTCCCGGAGGTGGTCCTCTGGCCCGGCACCCCTCACAACTCTATGAGATGTTCCTGGAAGGGGTCGTGCTTTTCTCCATCCTCTGGTCGCAGAAGCATCGGCCCTGGCAGGGAAATCCCCGCTGGCCCCATGGCAGTATGGTCTTTCTTTTTCTCATCTGCTACGGATCGTTCCGGTTCCTGGTGGAAACGGTGCGGGAGCCGGATCCGCAAGTCGGCTTTCTCTTCGGTCTGCTGACCATGGGCCAGCTTCTCAGCAGCCTGATGATCGTCACCGGGGTGCTGTTCTGGATTGTTCGCGGGCGCTGGCAGAGCAGGTAGAAAAAACAGCCGCTTGTGAACAAAAAAATACCCGTGAAGAAGATTTTACTTGAAGTCCAGGGCCACCGGACAGTGGTCTGAACCCTGGATGTCAGCCAGGATGTCAGCACCGATTATTCGTGCTTTGCTGGCGGGATCAACAAAGAAATAGTCAATACGCCAGCCGATGTTCCGCTCGCGGGCGTTGCTGCGGTAACTCCACCAGGAGTAGTGTCCCGGTTCCTGATTGTAGTGTCGGAAGGTGTCCACCCATCCACTCTTGATATACGAATCCATCCATTGCCGTTCTTCCGGTGTAAACCCGGCGTTCTTGATATTGGCCTCCGGGTTGGCCAGGTCTTTTGCGGTATGGGCGACATTAAAATCACCACAGACCACCACGGATTTGTTGCGGGCCAGGCCTTCAACAAATTCCTGTAGCGCACGGTTAAATTCCTGTTTGAGGCCCAGTCGGCTCAGGTCGTGGCGGGAATTAGGAAAATAACAGTTCACGAAATAAAAATCTCCAAACTCCAGGGTCAGGACCCGCCCTTCTTCATCAAAGCGGAGGTCGTCAAGGCCATGGTAGACCTTGTCTGCCGGCACCCGGCTGTAAATGGCCACCCCCGAGTAGCCATTTTTGCGGGCAGGATGGAAATAACTGGTAAACCCGGCTATTTCCCGTATCGAGTCCGGCAATTGTTCCGGGGAGACCTTGATCTCCTGGAGGGCCAGGATGTCGGGGGCCAGATCGCGCACGATATCGGTGAAGCCGTTTCTGGCCACAGCGCGCAGGCCATTGACATTCCAGGAGACCAGCTTCTTGATCCCTGATTGCCTTTCGGGCCGCGTCAGTTTGATTTTTCTTGGGGTCACGCCGATCCGGGGACAGAGGGCGGTAAGGACGCAGCTGTCACAGTGCGGGCCGACAGGCCGGCAGGTTCCCTGACCAAAGGCCACCAGCAGAGAATTGACCCGGATCCAGTAGCGTTCAGGGAGCTTTTCCCGCAGGACCATTTCGGTCTGCAAGGGAGTTGCGGTCTGTACATAGCCCCAGATATTCATGATCCGGTGGACATGGGTATCGACACAGATCGCCGGTTTGCCAAACCCCTGCGCCCGAACCAGGTTGGCTGTTTTCCGGCCAACGCCCGGCAGGGAGGTGAGTTGCTCGATCTCGCTTGGCACCTGAGAACCAAATTCATTTTCCAGCACTGCAGGCAGGGCGGCCAGATAGCGGGCCTTGTTTTTGTAGAATCCCACCGGATAGATGAGCTGCTGCAGGGTTTTTTCGTCGAGTGCGGCCAAGGCCTGAGGGGTAGGGGCCTTGGTAAAGAGGCGGGCGGCTGCAAGTGCTGTCACCTCATCCCTGGTCCGGGCCGAAAGGATGGTTGCCACCAGGACCTTGAAGGGGTCATGGGTCTGCACGGCAATCAGATCCACCACCGGTACCTGATAGTTTTGCACCTCCTGTTCCAGGATCTGTAAGGCTTGTTCAATATTAAAAGGCATGGGCGAGTTGGAAGGGTGAAGATTAATCGTCCTGTTCTGATTTTTTTGTTGCAACTCTCGAATACCTTTTCGCATCTTTTCAACAAATACACAATACCATTCATTTTTTTCTGAAAATTATTGACAAGCAGCAGGCAACGCCGTAAGAATATGTGTCTGGTCATGATTGGACAAATTTGGACAAGAACGGATGGCAATGGATAAGACATTTATTTCAATCAAGGGTGTGGCGGAAAAGCTGGGTGTTTCTGAGAAGACCATTTATCGGATGGTCGGTGACAACCAGATCCCCTTTGCGGTCAAGATCGGCGGGCAATGGCGTTTCAAGGCCGATGAGGTCGTTGACTGGATCGACAATCAGAAACAGCCGGCCACCACCGTACCCCGGCAAAAAACGGATTATCATATCTCCCTGGCCTCTGCCCTGGAGAACGGGGCGGTTCTCTACCGGATCCATGGCACCAATCGGGACGAGATCATTGATGAGCTGCTGGCAGCGCTGCCGTATTCCGCCAACCTGGATACCAAGGCCATCAAGATCTCCGTGCTGTCGCGGGAGTCGGTGGCTTCCTCCTCCATGGCCGGGATTGCCTGGATGCGGCCTGACCCGGCCCTGCCGGTTTATCTGGGAAAGACCATGGTCATTCTCGCCTTTCTTGAACAACCGGTGGATTTTAAGGCTCTGGATCACAGGAAGACGGAGCTGCTTTTTCTGGTGCTGCCCGCCAATAATACCGAGATGGCGATTATTGAACGCAAACTGTGGCGTCTCGCCATGTCTGCCCCTTTCCTGGCCGGGATCCGGGAGCAGTTGACCCGTAAAAAACTGCTCGAATTCATCGTTGCCCAGGAAGGGGCTGTTTTTCACCAAGGGCTTTTAGCGTGAATTTGAGCATGAATTTTCTTTTTTTATCCTGGTTGGTATTGGGGCTTGGCGCCTGTGCGGCAGCCCTGCCCTGGCGTTCTTCTAAAATCACCGCCATCCTTGGCGGCGGCAGCGCTGTGCTTGGCTGCTTGTCAGGGCTGATTGCGGCCGGGCAGGGCCTGATTGCCGATACGGCCGCAACATTTTCCCTGCCCTGGTCCATGCCGGGCGGATCGTTTTCCCTGCGCCTCGACGGGCTGTCGGCTTTTTTTCTGCTGCCGCTCTTTATCGTTGGTCTGGTCGGGGCGCTGTACGGAACCGAATACATGCGGAAGGAGAAGGCGCGTCTGCACTGGAGCTGGTACAATCTGCTCCTTGTCTCCATGGCCATGGTGGTGACCGCGGCCAACGGCCTGCTGTTCCTCTTTGCCTGGGAGTGCATGTCGCTCACCTCTTTTTTCCTGGTGATCACTGAATATGATCTGCCGGAGGTCGTGGCGGCTGGGTGGACCTATCTTCTCGCCACCCATCTCGGCGCGGCCTGTCTCTTCGCATTTTTCCTTACTGCCGGCGCCTTTTGCGGCAGTCTTGACTTTGCCTCTTTTCATCTCCTGAGCACGCTCACCGGTCCCGTTGCCTCTGTGCTTTTTTTGCTGCTGGTGACGGGATTTGGCAGCAAGGCCGGCATCTTTCCCTTTCATGTCTGGCTGCCTGACGCGCATCCGGCAGCGCCCAGCCACGTCTCGGCGCTCATGAGCGGGGTCATGGTCAAGACCGCCATCTATGGCCTTCTCCGCATGTGTTCCTTCCTGCCGGCATCTCCTGCCTGGTGGGGCGGTCTGCTGATGACAATCGGCATCACCGGCGCCCTGTTCGGCATCGCCATGGCTGCTATGCAGCGCGACGTGAAACGCAGCCTTGCTTATTCCACCGTGGAAAATATTGGCATCATTCTTCTGGCCCTTGGCTTCTGGATGCACAGCCGGGCCGCGGGCCAGCATGTTGTGGCCGCCCTGGCCCTGGCTGGCGGCCTGATCCATCTTTTGAACCATGCCCTGTTCAAGAGTCTGCTTTTTCTGGGGGCAGGATCCCTGATGCACGGCAGCGGCAGCCGCGATCTTGGCCGCATGGGCGGTCTTATGCGCCGCATGCCGGTGACCGGTCTGATGATTGTTTGCGGGGGCATGGCAATCTGCGCCTTGCCGCCATTCAATGGGCTGGTCGGCGAATGGTTTATCTATCGTGCCCTGTTGGAGAGCGGCGCCGCCCTTTCCGGTCTGGGGGGCTTTTTCCCGGTCATGCTTATCGGTTTTCTGGCCCTGGTGGGCGGTCTGGCTCTCATTGTCATGACCCGGATCATCGGCATTGCCCTGCTGGGAGTTCCACGCAGCCCGGCGGCGGCCCAGGCGCACGAGGCTGGCTGGCCCATGCGCAGCGCCATGATTGCCTTGGCCCTGCTCTGCCTGGCGGGTGGCCTCATGCCGATCCAGTTGCTGCGGGTGACTGGACGGGCCGCAGTCCTGCTTGACCCTGATTCGGCACATCTGTTTGCCGGCCAGGTTATAACGCCCTGGTGGTTGGGAATCATGGCGTTTTTGCTCATCGGGGCCCTGCTGGCTGCATTCAGCTTTAACCGCTGGCGACAGGGGCGGGCGACAGTGGCTGCTGCCTCCACCTGGGGTTGCGGCTTTGCCTTTCCCTCAAGCCGCATGTCCTACAGCGCTGAGAGTTATAGTGAACTTGCCCAGAGCGGGATCCTGTGCAGTTGTCTGACCCCGGAAAGCAAGGACGGCCGCACCATCGGCTTTTTTCCGCTGCGCCGATCCTTTGTCTTTAACGCGCCTGATCCGGTGCTGGAAAAATTCTTCAAACCCCTGTTTCAGAGGCTTGCAGGCTATTGCCGTCGTTGCTGCCGGTTGCAGTCAGGCAATCTGCACATCTATATGCTGTATGTCTTCAGTGCCACCGTCCTGCTCCTCTTCTGGGTCGGGTTACGGTGACGGCCAGGGACGGTCTAATGCCGCGTGAGCCAGGGATGGCGGTAGCGGTGAAGGGAGAATGATGAATCATGGATAAGAAATGAGAATAACAATACTCCAACTGTTCCTGCATCTGCTTTTGCTTTTCGGCCTTTCCCCGTTGCTGTCCGGTGTTATCGGCAAGACCAAGGCCCTGTTCGCCGGCCGCGTAGGGCCGCCGTTCCTCCAGTTGTACTTTGATATCTGGAAGTTGTTTGGTAAGGGGTTGGTCATCAGCCGCACCACCACCTGGATTTTCCGGGCCGGACCCGTGGTCGGGCTTGCCGTACCGGTGCTTGCGGCCCTCCTGATCCCCTTTGGCCCTGTCGGTGCACCCATCTCCTTCAGCGGTGATCTGATCTTTTTTGTCTATCTTTTCGGGCTGTCCCGTTTTTTCACCGCCTGCGCCGCACTGGATACCGGCTCTTCCTTTGAGGGCATGGGCGCGGTGCGTGAGGTCACTTTCTCCTGTCTGGCTGAACCTACCGTCTTTTTTGTCTTCATCGTTCTCGCCCGGCTTTCAGGTTCGTTTTCACTTGATGCCATGTTCGGCCCGACCCTGGCCGCATCCTGGCATACGGCTGCGCCCTCGCTCCTGCTTATTCTGGTGTGTCTGTTTATTGTGACCCTGGTGGAGAACTGCCGCATCCCCTTTGATGATCCGAACACCCATCTCGAGTTGACCATGATCCATGAGGTCATGGTCCTTGATCACAGCGGGCCGGATCTCGGCATGATCCTGTATGGGGCGGCCATGAAATTCCTGGTCCTTGGCGCCCTGGTGGTACGGTTGTTTCTTCCCGTAACAACCGGCAATATAGCCCTTGATATCCTGCTGTTTATCGGCGGCCTGCTGTTTATGGCCGTGGTTATCGGGGTGATTGAATCTGTCATGGCGCGCTTGCGGCTGCTGCGGATTCCTCAACTCCTGGTGGGCGTCTCGCTGCTCTCCTTTTTCTCGCTGATCCTGCTCTTAAGGTAAATTATGGATACTCTCCTCCATCTTCTGTTGTTGCTGGTGATCCTGCTCAACTTCTTTCTGCTGGGCAGCAGTCGCTTAGCGAGCTGTATCCGCACGACTGCCTTCCAGGGCGGAATCCTTTCCCTGCTCCCTCTTCTCGCGCACGGATTTTCCGGTCATACGCTGTTTCTGGCCAGCGTGGCCTTTCTGCTCAAGGGGATTGCCATCCCGTACCTGCTTTTCCGGGCTATCCGTCAAGTTCATATTCGCCGGGAGGTAGAGCCATTGATCGGCTATGTGCCTACCCTTATCCTCGGCACGCTGGCCACAGCCGGTGCCTTTATCTTCAGCGGTCGGTTGCCGCTGATTCCCGAACACAGTCAGTCACTTTTCGTCCCTGTTGGTCTTGCTACTCTTGCCACCGGTTTTCTCATGCTCATCAGCCGACGCAAGGCCATCACCCAGGCCCTTGGTTATCTGATCTTTGAAAACGGCATCTTTATCTTCGGTATGCTGTTGACAGAGGCCATGCCCCTTATGGTGGAGTCCGGTGTCCTGCTCGATCTGCTGGTCGGGGTCTTTGTTATGACTATTCTCATGCATCAGATCAATCGGGAATTTTCCACCATGAATACGGATAATCTTACGTCGTTAAAAGAATGATGGCGCCACCTTGATGTTTTTTTTCGAGACTATTAATGAATAATATGGAAAATAACCTCCTTGCACTCCTTCTCCTTCTGCCTTTCTGTGGCTCTGTTCTTGCCTTTAGTATGCCTTCAGACCGTCTCCGGCCGTTGTTGCTGCCCCTGTGCGCAACGCCGCATCTGGCGCTGACCTTCCTTGTCATCCAGTCAGGGAGGCCACTGACTACAGCGAATGGCTGGATAGGCGTTGATCCCCTCAGCCGTCTTATCCTGCCGGTCATCAGTCTGCTTTTTTTGGGCTGTTCGTTTTATGCCGTGGGCTATCTTCGTTGTCGTATCGCCTGGGGAAACAGAACCTTTGTGGGCTGCCTGCTGCTTTTCCTCTCCGCCATGACCCTGGCGACTATATCTCGACATTTAGGGCTCCTCTGGGTGGCGGTAGAGACCACCACCGTGGCCAGCGCCCCGCTTATCTATTATAACCGGAACCGGCTCTCCATGGAGGCCACCTGGAAATACCTGCTCCTCGGTTCGGTGGGCATTGCCCTGGCCATGCTGGGTATTCTTTTTATCGCCTACGCCGGTCTTGCCGGAGGCGAACACGTCAGCCTGCAGCTTGATGATATCCTCCATGGCGCTGCCAATTACTCAAGGCCCTGGCTGAGGGCGGGCTTTGTCTTTCTTCTGGTGGGCTTTGGCCTTAAAGTAGGTTTTGCCCCCCTGCACACCTGGAAACCGGATGCCTACGGCGAGGCGCCCGGTCTGGTTGGCGCTCTCCTGGCGGGAGGGCTGACCAGTGTCGCCTTTCTGGCCCTGCTCCGGACCCTGCAGATCATGGATGCCGCCAGTGAAGCGGTCATGGCGCGTGAGGCCTTCCTGGCCATGGGTCTTCTCTCTATTGCCTTTGCGGCCGTTTTTGTCGTCCGCCAGCCAGATTTTAAGCGGATGCTGGCCTATTCCAGTGTTGAACACATGGGGATTCTCGCCATCGGGATCAGTGTCGGCGGAATTGCCACCTTTGGGGCCATGCTCCATCTGATCAATAACGCCCTGACCAAGGGAGTGCTCTTTCTGGCGGCTGCCAATATCCATCGTCGTTTTGGCAGCAAAAAGGTGGCTGATGCCCGCGGGGCGATAAGCCTGGTGCCACTTTCCGCCACCCTTTTTCTCCTGGGCTTTCTGGCCATTACCGGTTCGCCGCCGTTTGCGCCGTTTATCAGCGAGTTTACCATCCTGCAGGGGGTTTTCAGTAATGGCCATTTTGTGACCGGTGGTCTTTTCCTTTTCTTTCTGGCGGTTATCTTTATCGGTATGGGCAGCACCGTGCTTTCGGTGGTCTTTGGAACCCCGCCGGAGAAGACAGGCACAGGCTATGAGAACTATCGGGACACCTTTGCCACCACCGCGGTGCCATTGATTATGCTGTTGCTTATCTTCGTCCTGGGGGTTTATCTGCCGGATCCTGTTCGCCATATCTGTGCTGACGCGGCCGCATTGCTGGAGGTGAGACCATGATGAAAAATGATCTGGAGGCGCAACTCCTGAAAAATGGCGGGACTGTTGATCTGACCCTGGTGGAATCGCTGGGCTATGATGAATTCAGCCGTTGCCTGCTGGCTGAGGTCAAGGCCGGGGGCAGGGTAGCGGCCCTGTTTGGTGTCCCCGGGGAGGGGAAAAACGAGAGCCTGGAGTTGTTCGCCCTCATTGCCAGGGATCGTTCTGCGCAAATTGCCGTGTATCGAACCGAGGTCGGGGCCAGCTTCCCGTCACTTGCTCTGAGTTGTCCGCAGGTCCATCTGTTTGAAAGGGAGATTGCCGAACAGTACGGGGTGACGCCAACAGATCATCCCTGGCTCAAACCCGTTCGTTTTCATCGGGTATGGCAAGGAGAGACTGATGTCTGGGGCCGCCCGCTGGACACACATCCGCGTCCAGGGGACATGGAGTTCTACCGGGTCGAGGGGGAAGGGGTGCATGAAGTGGCGGTCGGGCCGGTGCATGCCGGGATCATCGAACCGGGGCATTTTCGTTTCCAGTGTTATGGGGAAAAGGTGATGCATCTGGAGATCTCCCTGGGCTACCAGCACCGGGGGATCGAGCCGATGCTGCTTGCCGGCCCACATCCCTTCACCATGGCCCAGATGGAGACCACTGCCGGCGACACCACCATCGGTCATGGGCTCGCCTATTGTCAGGTCATCGAGGCCTTGAGTGGCTGCGTGGTGCCGGAGCGGGCCCAGTCTATTCGGGCCATGGCCCTCGAACTGGAACGATTGGCCAACCATGTGGGCGACATCGGCGCCCTGGCTGGTGATATCGGTTTTCTGCCCACCGCTTCTTTTTGCGGCCGCCTGCGTGGCGATTATCTCAACCTGAGCGCGGCCCTGTGCGGCAGTCGTTTTGGACGGGGCCTGGTGCGGCCCGGCGGGGTTCTCTTTGACCTTGATGTGACGCTTACCAACACGGTGCTGACTCGGATTGACGAGATTGAGGGCAATACCCTGGGTGCCCTCAATCTCTTTTTTGACGAACCGTCGGTACTGGGCCGCCTTGAAGGTGCCGGCAGGGTGTCCCGTTCGGTGGCGGAAGATCTGGGGCTGGTGGGGGTGGCCGCCAAGGCCTGCGGCGTCCCCCGTGACAGTCGTTTTTTTCACCCCACCGGGGTGTATCGGCAGCTTTTTGATGAGATGATCACTGAGGAAACCGGTGATGCCATGGCCAGGGCCCACCTGCGTCTCCGGGAGATTGTCGTCTCTATCGACCTGCTCCGGAGGATCGGCACCAGCCTGCCGGCCGGACCGGTCAAGGTTCCAGTCGGGCCGCTTAAGGCCAATACCCTGGCGGTCTCTCTGGTGGAGGGCTGGCGGGGGGAGGTGGTTCACGTGGGCATTACTGATGCCGGCGGTCGTCTGCGGCGGTACAAGATTGTTGACCCCTCTTTTCATAATTGGAGCGGGTTGGCCATGGCCCTGCGCGATGAACAGATCTCGGATTTTCCCTTGTGTAACAAGAGTTTTGGTCTGTCTTATTGCGGGTTTGATTTATAGCCGAGAAAACATAAAAAAGATTTCTCGTGAAAAGTTCTTAAGAAGATGGCTAAGCAAAAAGGCCCAAAGACGAGGCGCACAAATCCTGAGGAATGAGGCGTACAATAAGTACGCCGCAGTGACGAAGGATGCAAGTGCAACGAAGTATTTGGGACTTTTTGTAACGCCATCAAGGATAAAATAACATGTGGCGTGTAATCAGTGAGCGATTTCAGCAGGGGTTCCGGACCGGGAAATTTCCCTTGGAGGAGCCAAAGCTGCCCCCCCGCTTTCGTGGCCTTCCCCGGTTTGATGGGGAGTGTCCATCAGGATGCCGGGCCTGTGAGCAGCTTTGTCCGTTTGGCGCCTGCGCGGTGCGGGAAGGGAAGATGGTCATTGATCTTGGCCGCTGCCTGTTCTGCGCTGATTGTCCGGCCTGTCCGCAGGGCCGCATCACCTTTGGCAATGACTACCGGCTGGCAGTGCGCAGACGGCAGGATCTCCTCTACAGCGGCGCAGCATATCCCCTGGCAGAACCCCTTGAACCTGCCCGGCTCAAGCTCTTTGGCCGGTCGCTCAAGCTGCGTCAGGTCTCCGCTGGCGGTTGCAATGCCTGCGAGGCCGATTGCAACGTGCTCGGCACGCTGGTCTTTGATCTTGGCCGTTTCGGCATCCAGTTTGTCGCCTCGCCCCGTCACGCCGATGGGATCCTGCTCACCGGGCCGGTTACTGAAAATATGCGCAGCGCCGTGCTGGACACCTATGAGGCGGTGCCTGGTCCCAAAGTCGTCATTGCTGTCGGGGCCTGCGGGGTCAATGGCGGGCCTTTTATCCACAGCAGCGAAACGAATCAGGGGCTTGATACATTGTTGCCGGTGGATCTTTATATCCCCGGTTGTCCGCCGCAACCCTACACCATCCTTGATGGTCTGCTGCGTCTGCTTGGCAGAAGGTAATGGAGGGGGCAGAGAGCATGGCTGAACTCTTTCTTGTTGCCCTCATCCTGATATCCTGTTCCGGCCTGCCGGCCTTGGCCTGGGGGCGCTGGGGACGGCGGGGAGAGCTGAGCTCGGTCATTCTGCTGTTATCGGGGGTCTCTCTGGCCCTTGGCGCATCGCTGGCCGCTATCTGGCAGACGCCATCACCCGTGCTGGCCCTGGCATGGGCGCATCCAGCCGGTCAGTTTGTTCTGGAACTGGATGGAATTGCCGTGATCTTTCTCCTGCCGGCCCTGGTCATTCTGGGCATGGGGGGTATCTACGGCCTTGGCTATATGCCCCAGGCCAGGGTCGGCCCGGCGGCAGGCAGGGTGCGTTTATTTTACGGCATACTGGGCGCCTCCGTTGCCCTCCTGCCGGTCTGTCGCAATGGCATCCTCTTTCTCATGGCCTGGGAGGTCATGGCCCTCAGTTGTTTTTTCCTGATCCTTACCGAACAAAAGGAGGAGTCGGCCCGCCGGGCCGCCTATGTCTATCTGATGGCCACCCATGCCGGGACCCTGGCCCTCTTTGCCCTGTTCATCCTGCTGGCGGGCAGCAGCGGCAACATGGATTTTCCTCGGGCCGCGACCTTGCAGGGGGCAACGGTCACTGCCGGCGCGGTCTTTCTCCTTGGTCTGTTCGGTTTTGGGATGAAAGCGGGCATGATGCCGCTTCACTTCTGGTTGCCGGCCGCCCACGCCAACGCCCCCAGTCATGTCTCCGCTTTCATGAGCGGGGTGATGATCAAGATGGGGATTTACGGTCTGGTGCGCATCACCTGTTTTTACAGCAGTCCGCCTGCCTGGTGGGGGTGGACTATCCTGGCGCTGGGGGTGATCTCGGCCATCATGGGTGTGGTCTTTGCCCTGGCCCAGCATGATATCAAGCGATTGCTCGCCTATCATAGCGTTGAAAATATCGGCATTATCCTCATCGGTCTGGGTTGCGCCCTGCTGGGGCAGAGCTTTCACCATCCGTCTCTTGTGGCCCTTGGTCTGGCCGGGGCCTTGCTCCATGTGGTCAACCATGGTCTCTTCAAGTCCCTGCTCTTTCTTGGCGCGGGTTCGGTGATCCAGGCCACCGGAACGAGAACCATCGACCATTACGGGGGGTTGCTACGGGCCATGCCGTACACCGCCTTTTTCTTTCTGGGCGGGGCGGTGGCTATTTGCGGGCTGCCGCCGCTCAACGGTTTTGTCAGTGAATGGTTGATTTACCTGGGCCTGCTGCACAGTCAGACGGAGGGCGCGATTTTCCCGCTTTCCCTGGCCGTACTGGCTATCCCCGCCCTGGCCATGACCGGGGCCCTGGCCCTGGCCTGTTTTGTCAAGGTCTTCGGCGTTACCTTTTTGGGAACAGCGCGTCAGGAGTTTCAGGTCCCGCCCCGCGAGGCGCCTGGCAGCATGCTCCTGCCCATGGCCGTGCTTTTCCTCGGCTGTCTGGTCATAGGTCTGATGCCATGGGCCATCGTTCCCCTGTTGCAGCGGGGAATCGGCTCCTGGCTGGGAACGGGATCGGTTGCGGTGCCGCTTCTCACCACCCTGGCGCCGGTAACCTGGATCAGTGTCGGTGCCGTTCTGCTGCTGGGTATCATCGGCGTTGTCTGGTACCGGCAAGGCTTTCCTGAAGATGACTGGCAGCGGCGTCCTGCTACCTGGGGCTGTGGCTATATCAAGGGAACGGCCCGAATGCAATACACCGCCGCCTCCTTTGCTGAACAGCTCGTCCGCCTCTTCCGCTGGGGGTTATGGAGTGATATTGTCGAAGGACGGACCATCGGCTTTTTCCCAGGCCTGTCCAGTTTTGCGGATCACACCCCCGATGTTATCCTTGATCGTCTGCTTTATCCCACCTGCCGCATCCTGGCTAAGGTGGCCTTTCTCTTCCGTTCTTTTTTTCATCAGGGCCGGATTAACGTCTATCTGCTCTATTGCGCCCTGACCCTTTGTCTGCTGCTGATCTGGCTGATTTAAAAACAGAATAACTAAGAATGGCCGTCCCCACTAAGAGCTTTTTTGAGACGAATTTGGCCGAGACGATTGAGTAAAACCGCAGCCGTAGCAGCGCTACGGCGAGGATTTTGCGATTGAGGAGCGGTCAAATTCGGCCAAAAGCCGGATGCGAGCACCAAAGATTTATTTACGGACAAGCTCTTAATCCAGGAATAAGTCGTTGCAACAAAAACGACCTTGTCGTTTCTCTGGCAAGGACGGCATAAAGAGCCGTAACGGTTCTTTGAAAGGCACTAATGAGCAATGGAACATGACAATATCATTAAATAAATACAGTTATATCCCTTTATTTTTTTAAGGGGTGGATGCCGCAGCACTGGGCTATAGTTCCACCGCGGTGACCATGGCGGCAAAAAGAGGTGAGGCGCTTCAGGTTGCGGATAGTGATCTGGAAAAGATTTCGGAGAATGTTGTAAAACTTTAAATCTCAGGGGCCGTCCCCTTATAGTTTCCCCGCCTTGATTCAGCAGGGAAACTATGATAGCTTTCTCTTAACTGTCAGCTTGATTGCCTTGGGCGTCTCGGCATGACGCTGTTTGGCTTTCTTGGTTGCGCCTGCTTGTGCCGGTGGCCAAGCTGCCCTGTATTACGCTTAAACTCTCGGCTAATGGACAATTGCGAATGGCACACCTCTTGGGATATCTTGTATCGAGAGTCGCAAAGCTTGCGCCGCGTTTCGATATAATGCTTTTCCTCAAAAGAAAGAGATGTGTGTATAGATAAACCTACCTATCAGCTTTTGCTGGTGGGTGTTTGTACTAAAAATCAACAGCGGGGAGGTGTTTATGATGTACGGAAATCGTGATCTTTTTCGATTATGGAAATTGGTAGTGGTGGCATGGGTCATGGTGATATTGATGAGCCAGGCGGGTTCTGCCCTGGCCGCTGCAAACCAGGCGGCTGAGGTAATCGGGGATGAACCCAGGGCCAGTGTTGCAATACAACCCATTGATAAAGTGGGAATTGCCACAGCTGTTAAAGGAATCAAGGAAACATCCCCGATCAACAACGGGACAGTCGAACTCTATGATAAACTCTATGATAACGGCCCGTTGGTTAACAGTCCCGGCACCGGTGCAGGCGGGGCAGATGAGTCTATGTTACAGGACACTAGTCTGGGGATGTCCACCTATGGGTTCGGTCACCAGTTTATAATCGGGAATAGAATAGCCGATGACTTCAAGGTGACCGATGGCAAATGGACTGTCAAGAAGATTCATCTTTTTGCCTATCAGACCGGTTCACCCATAAATCCGTCATCCATAACCGGGGTGTATCTCCAGATCTGGGATGGCCCCCCTAATGATCCCGCCAGCAAGGTAGTCTGGGGCGACCTGACCACTAACCGGTTAGTCTCCTCCTCATGGTCCGGTATTTATCGAGTAAAAGAAGACACATCAGGAGATATTTCCAGACCCATTATGCTCAACGTCGTGAACGTGGATACTGACCTGAAACGAGGCACTTATTGGCTGGACTGGATGACGGACGGCTCTCTTGCCTCCGGCCCTTGGATTCCGCCGATTACTATTGCCGGACAGGCCACCACTGGCAATGCCCTGCAATTTGTCTCTGGGACGTGGAATGATGCGTCTGATTCCACGTTCATACAAGGAATGCCCTTTGTTCTTTATGGAACTCATTTTTCCTGGATTTTGATGAATCCACCCATCACCAGCGGTGGTGTCCACTGATTTTGTTACTCAATACAATTGAATTGCCTCGGACGGCATTCATGTCACCCGAGGCATTCTATCCCCCCGTTACTTTTTATGACGAACTATGCAATAATGAAAAGAGGGGACGCTGTTGTTTTAAGTGTTGTAGTGATTTAGAGCTTGTCCGTAAATAAGCTTTTCAGGGAGCGCGCCGGATTTTGAGACGAATTTGGCCGAGACGATTGAGTAAAACCGCAGCCGTAGCAGCACTACGGCGAGGATTTTGCGATTGAGAAGCGGTCAAAGACGGCCAAAAGCCGGATGCGAGCACCAAAGATTTATTTACGGACAAGCTCTTAAGCACCTATCTGTTTTTCTTGCGTCGGATGAGCGGTGTCCGCCACAATAAGGCAGGGCCTGGCGGCAAAAGACGTGCCTACACCGCCAGTCTCAGGATCTCGGCAATGGTTTCCCTGGGGTAGAGATCACCAATACCCCATTGTCGGGCAAGGCCTTCGGCGTTTTCGGCGATTGCCCCGATCTCTGTTGCGGGAATCCCCACCTCGTGCAGCCGCACCGGCGCGTTGATGGTTACAAACCACTGTTCCAGCGCCTCAATCCCCGCCTCGCCGGTATGGATCCCGAAGATCTCCCTGGCGAACCGTGCAAACTGGCTGGGGTTTTTGGTCACATACCACTTCATCCAGGCCGGCATGACGATGGAGAGTCCAGCCCCGTGCGGGATGTTGTAGATGGCACTCAGGGCATGTTCGATCATGTGGTTGGGAAAGCTGTATTCGCCGATCCCGGCCGGGGTCAGGCCGTTCAGGGCCAGGGTGGCGGCCCACATGAAGGAGGCGCGCGCCTTGGCGTGGTCGGGCTCGTCCATGATCAGGTCGGTGGTCTCGATCACGGTCTTGATGATCCCTTCCACCAGCCGGTCCTGGAGATGGGTGCCGGGCTCTTTGGTGAAATAGCCTTCAATGACATGGCAGATGGCATCCACGGCGCTGTAGGCCGTGTAACTCAGGGGCACGGAATGGGTCAGCTCCGGGTTGAGGATAGAGACCTTGGGGTAGACGTGGGGCGAGGCGATATTGTATTTCTGGCGGGTCTCGGCATTGGTGATCACCGCGTTGCCGTTCATCTCGCTGCCGGTGGCGGCCAGGGTCAGGACGGTGAAGACCGGCAGGGCCCGCGTAACCTCCTTGCCGACAAAGAAGTCCCAGACATCCTCGTCGGCCAGGGCGCCCACCGCGATGGCCTTGGACTCGTCCAGCACCGAACCGCCGCCCACCGCCAGGACCGCCTCGACTTTGTCCCGCTTGGCCAGGGCCACGCCTTCCCTGGTATGGGAGAGGAGCGGATTGGAGTCCACCCCGCCATATTGGCTGCAGGTGATATCGCCGGCCTTGAGGCTGGCCATGACCCGGTCGAGCAGGCCGCTTTTGACCACCGAATTGCGGCCATAGACCAGCAGGACCCTGGTTATTCCGGCAGCGTTCAGCTCGGCGCCGATCAGGGTCTCCTTGCCGGCGCCGAAGATGATCTTGGTCGGGTTGTGAAAGGTGAAATCAAACATGAGTCTCTCCTTGTGGTGGATGGTCTGGTTTTTTGTGCTCGGCTTGAAGATAGTGCGGGTATTTCGAGTCTGGTTTATTGACTTGTTAAGTGTTGTTTTCGGCAATATGTAATACTTCACCTAAGAGAAGGTAAGTGTTCAAGAATAAAGCTTTTGCTTCTTCTGCTGTTACTTCTTGATGGACCCCTGTTGAAACTCTATCGTAAAGATTTGATAGATTTTGTCGAATTTTTGTTTTGCGCGACTTGCTCTCAACTCTCTGATGAACGAAGGCATTGATTCTGTTCTGATGCCTGTTTGCCCCTAGCGTCACCTCATTTCCCCCAATATTTATAGTTTTGTCTGTTGATGGGAAAATGGAATCTGCAAATGAGTCAATTATTCTTCTCACGGTGGACAGAGACTGACTTATTGACTCAGGATCGCCATCGGCCAACCTACCCATAACTGAAGGTAGTTGCTCAAGAACATCTCCGCAGTTCTCGGAAATTAAGGTGTCAACTTCACTTTTGTATTTTTCGAAAATTGATTCAGATAAGCTGTCAAATTCCTTTTCATAATAGACTTCGGTTACAAAGTTATGAAGATGGGCCAAGACCCTACTTTTTATGCCGTTCATTCTCGTAATGTTGGCAGTCGTTACGGCCAGTTGTTGTTCGTGCATCTGCATTACGCGGAATGCCCAATCGCCGCTGGTGTCAGGTGTAGATATGGAACGCAATTTAATTTTTTCGGCTTCTATAACGGCCTCGTGTTGAGCGAGAGGCCCCCAGTAACCTGTCCCCTTGGCCTTGTCGGCCCAGCGTCCTGTAATGTCCATATATTTTAGAGAGACATTATCGGATGAGTTGTATCCCTTCATTTCGAGATTAATCCAATGTTTAATCTCATCAGAGCCAACCCATCGAGCCAACCTTGATGCCTTTAAAAGTAAGGATTCTGCAGGTAGTCTGCTCAATTCAATGTCGTCGAGGAGTTCTTTTGCTAATTCCAAAATATGCTTTGATCTGCTTTGTTCCACTGAGATTTCCTTAAGCACTTAAGTTCCGTCTCACCGGACCCGCGCTGTTTGCGCGGTCCGAGTGAAGCCGGTTGTTGGGTAAATTTTATAATTATTCTTTATTTGAGTTCAACTATCTGCTCTGTACCGTCTTTTGATTCCTTAAATACCGCCCAATATCTTTCTATTTCATCTAGCATCGTTTCGTTTTCTCCAGCCAACCAGTCAATATCTCTACCTAAATTCCTGACAACATAGAATGACATGTAATCTTTTGATTTGTCTTTTAGACTGCTTTCTCCTTTATTAAATTGAATGAGCCATGCTCAATCAAAAAATCGAGGGCTGAATCTACTAAATAGGGATTATTTTTTTGGTTATAAGCCTGCATAGATCCATTTATGATGTGATTGCAGCTATCTTTGACAAGTTGTTTAATATGCCAATCGCCCGTTTTCTTGAATAACGATGAAAATATGCCCATTATAGCTCCTTTTAATGCCTAGCAGTATAATTAGGCCTGTCTTTGCATCGAAAGACGAGCCTGTTGGAAAATCATAAAATTTATTCATCATAGGCAGGGACAGGGTGGAATGTCAAACGATAATGTGTTCCGAATCCTGAATGATCTCCGTAAATTATTGGATGGTAAGTCTCATTGGGTACTCTGGGTGTTATGGGAACAACCTTTTTGAGGTTCTTTGTTGGACTTTGTTGTTTTGACAATATGAAGAAGTCACAAGACAAAGTCAGGTCTGGTGTAACCATCTGAAAAAAATCTTGGCCTTTTCCGGCTTTTTTTCGTAACTGTTGCCCGTCGTTGTGTTGTCGTTGTTGATGATTGAAAAAGGAACAAAAGGGTCGATATCGCAAGCGGTCTTTGCCTTCAGTGTTTATTGTGTGAGTTCTGGATGTCGGGATGAGATTTCTCGTGTTGTTTGCTTGCTGTATGTTTGTGTTTTGACAGGAGAATAGGTTGACGGGTAATAAATTGGCAATGGTGACCAGTTCAATCAGGAAAAAGGCGGGATCATCGGTTGCCGCCCCTGTGTCTGCACCGGGCGGTAGGGGCATTCAGCCGCTGCCCGCTTCGCGGGTGGAGTGCGCGGCGCGCGGCTGGGATCAGGTGGATGTGGTGCTGGTCAGCGGCGATGCCTATATCGATCACCCCTCCTTCGGCATTGCCCTGATCGGCAGGCTGCTGGAGAGTCACGGCTATCGGGTGGCCATTCTGGCCCAGCCCCGGTATGACCGGCTTGATGATTTTCTCCAGTTCGGCCCGCCCCGTCTTTTCTGGGGGATCAGCGGCGGCAATCTGGACTCCATCGTCGCCAATTATTCCGGCAACGGCAAGGTGCGCACCGAGGATGCCTATTCGCCGGGCGGCAATCCCTGGCGTGACGGCGAGAAGGGCAGGACCAACCGGCGGCGGCCCGATCGCGCCAGCCTCATCTATGCCAATCTGGCCCGCGCCGCCTGCAAGGGTGTGCCCATTATCCTGGGCGGGGTCGAGGCCTCGCTGCGCCGTTTTGTTCATTATGACTATCAGCAGGGGAAACTGCGCGCCTCGCTGCTGACCGATGCCAAGGCTGATCTGCTCATTTACGGCATGGGTGAGCGGGCGGTGGTTGAGGCCGCTGCCCGTCTGGCCGCCGGCCAGGGGCTTGACGGGATTGCGGGCAGTTGCGAGCGTTTGACCGAGGCGGAATTCCAGTCACGTTTCCCCGATCTTCCCGCAACCGGCAATGAGACCTGCTCTCTCCTCCCTTCCTGGGAGGCAATAGAGCAGGACAAGCGGCTGTTCATGGAGGCGGAACGGATGGTTGACATCCATGCCCGCGGCTGCCTGCCGAACCTGCTGGTGCAGCGCCAGCAGAGCGCCTGGCTCATCCAGCATCCAGCGGCCAGACCGCTGACCACCGCCGAGCTGGATCAGATGTATGAGTTGCCCTACAGCCGCAAACCGCACCCGGCCAGCCCGGATATCCCGGCCTACCGCATGATCTGCCATTCGCTCACCATTGTCCGCGGCTGTTCCGGGAACTGCTCGTTCTGCGCCATCACCCGTCACCAGGGACCGATCATCAGCAGCCGCAGCCCGGAATCGATCCTGCGCGAGGCCAGGATCGTCAGCGGTATGGACAACTTTACCGGCGTTATCAGCGATCTCGGCGGCCCCACCGCCAATCTCTATCGGACCGGTTGCAAGGTCGGTTCCTGCCGCAAGCACGATTGCCTCTACCCACGGCTATGCCCCAATCTGCAGGTGGATGAAGAGACTTTCCTGAACCTGCTGCGGGATGTCTCGAAGCTGGCAGGGGTCAATCATGTCTTTATCTCTTCCGGTCTGCGCATGGAACTGCTGCTCAAGACCCCCCGCCTGCTCCAGGAGATTATCCGCAGCCATACCCCGGGGGCCATGAAGATCGCCCCGGAGCACACGGAAGAGGACGTGCTGACCCTCATGCACAAGGAATCACACCAGCAGTTGATCGATTTCCTGCATCAGTGTCGCCAGGTGGCGGCAGGGCTTGGCAAAAAGATCATCTTCACCCCCTATCTGATCTCTTCTCATCCCGGCTGCACGGCCAGGGATACCGAGGCCATGACCGGAAAGCTGGCGGCCCTTGATCTGCAGGTCAAACAGTTTCAGGATTTCACCCCGACTCCCGGCACCCTGTCAACCGCCATGTATGTCACCGGCCTGCATCGTGACAGCAATAAGCCCATCCCGGTTGCCCGTAACCGGTCAGAGCGAAAGGAACAGCGCGGCCTGCTGGAAAGGCAGATGCCTGGCTCCGGCCTGCGGGGGAAGCATATGGCCACGACCAGAAATGATTCAAGAAAGAGGGGAGATAAAAAATAGGAATGACAGGGCCTGATACAAGGAAAAGGTAAATTGAATCGTTGCGTTACCTCTTGAACCCCTTGTCAAAATCTTAAAGGAATCAACAGGGTAAAAGATTCCTCGCTTTGTTCCCAATGACCATCATGGATTTTTGCAAGATCCTCCGCTTTATGCTATTCTTTCCATATATTGAACTCTGGCAAAGGAGAGAATATGGCAAAAAAATCTGTTTAGCTGTGAGTCGGAGTTCGACTGACAGGGGAATAAAGGAAGCAGAAGGCATTTTGCTAAGGCGTGGAGTCCGGTGATCAATCGTCGTGACAGGGGCAGATAGAGATAATGCGGGCTCAACTTGAACCTGTACGGTATGAAGAAATGAGGAGACCAATGACCCTTCTCCACCTGGCTGCCGCCTCCTTGGTTTGAGAAAACGCATGGTCATGGCTAAGCTCTTAGCCATGACCCCCTTTCCCCCGGTTATCGTCCACCTCGTTGTTACCTCTTTGGGAGCAGTTCGCACGGTTCCTTTCTGGGCCTTTCCCGCATCTGAAATCCTTCACGATGGCTGGAAGTTCAGAAAATGCAGTCAAGTAAAGGGCAAAATATGGATCTGGCTATTCTTATCGCTTACTTCGCCCGACAAGATGAAGCGCGTAAAGTCTTTCGGGAACTGGTGAGACAAGGATTCCACCGCGCCGTTCTGGTGCACAAGGCCACGAACGGCGATGTGCACATAAGTGATCCCTTCCTGTGGCGCCGGGCTTACGGCGTGACCCTGGCGGCCATCCTGTCCGGCGGGCTCGCCGGAGTCGCTACCCCCGTCCTGCAATGGTTGGGCTTGCTGCCGAGCGGCAACCTCTTTACGCTGACCTTGTTTCCGGCAGCAGCCGCAATCGGCGCCTCGGTAGCTCTGCTCTGGCTGCGCCGCTCCAGGTATGGTGTTGAGTCCGGGGTTGTGCGTGATCACGCCCGCTGGCTCGTGTCCGGGGAGACCGTCCTGATTCTCCAGGCAGCCTGCGAATCTTTACCGCGTCCGGTGGCTCTGCTGCGGGAAAGTGGCGATATCCCTCCAGTGCTGTTTATCATGCATCCTAAGTGCGAGCGGCGGGTCGAGTCGCGGGGCTTCGAAGTAAAGCTTTCCCCGGCCCAGGTCTTGGAACATGCGCAACGCCATGCCCGTGAGCAGCAGGTGGAGCTGAGGCCGCAGCGCAGTACCGAACTGCTCAAACGCCTCAAACAGTCACGTCACTGGGTGCGTCAGGTCTGCGCGGACCTTGCCGCGGCGAGCCGCTTGGAACAGAAAGCCACGCCGGCTGCCGATTGGATCCTGGATAATGAGTACATCCTGGAGGGCAACGCCCGCGATGTCCTGCTCAACCTTCCCCGGCGCTTTTACCGGCAACTGCCCACCTTGGCCTCTGATCCCTACCGGGGGCTGCCGTGCATCTACGGTCTGGCCAAGGATCTCGTTTCCCATACGGATCTGCGCCTGGACCGGGAGAATATCCTGGCCTTTATCGAGGCCTATCAATCCGTGCGCACGCTGAAGATCGGCGAACTCTGGGCTATTCCCCAGATGCTGCGCATTGCGCTGATCGAAAGCATCCAGAGCCTGGCTGTCACCGCCCTGGCGGACCTGCGAGAACGTCAGTTGGCCGACTTCTGGGCGAACCGGCTGGTTGCCGCCAATCGCCGCGATTCCAACCAACTCTTCGCGATCCTGGCGGAACTTGCTGCATCGGAGCCGAGTCCCAGTGATTATTTTGGTGCGCAGCTGGTCGGCCTGCTCTACGACGAGGCCGCCGCCTTGGCGCCGGTCAAAAACTGGCTTGAGCGTACGCTGAAAACTCCCTTGCCCGACCTCAATCGGCGTGAGCAGAACCGGCAGGCCAGCGAGCAGTTGGCCAGCGGCAATGCCTTCACCAGCCTGCGTCAGCTGGCCCTTTTGGACTGGCGGAAAATCTTCGAACAGCTCAGCCGGGTGGAGCAGGTGTTGCGCAGCGATCCGTCCGGGGTCTATCCCAAAATGGATTTTGCAACCCGTGACCGCTGCCGTCGGGCGATCGAAGACCTTGCCCGCGCTGCGGCCCAGCCCGAGGAACGGGTTGCGGAACGCGTCATCAAGCTGGCGACGCAGGCGGGGCGTGAAGCAACAAGCGATGAACGGCGCAGCCATGTCGGCACCTGGCTGATTGATGAGGGACGGGCCGAGTTGGCCCGGCTGCTCGCCTGCCGTGAAACGCTCCGTTTTCGTGTTCAGAAATGGGTCAATGACCATCACACCGCCGTCTATTTCCTCGTCATCGGCGGCTTCTCAGTGCTGCTCGTCTTTCTGATCGTTATCTTTGGACTGATCCCGACCGGGTTGTCGCCCGCCATTCGCATCGGGCTGATACTGCTCCTGCTGATTCCGGTCAGCCAGCTGGCCATCGAGGTGGCCAATTACCTGATCATGCGACTTCTGCCGCCCCACCCCCTGGCCAAGATGGACTTCAAGGCAGCAGGGATTCCCGATGAATTCCGTACCCTGGTGGTCGTGCCGATGATGCTGGTGAATGCGGAGACGATCCGGGCCGAGGTGGAGAATCTGGAGATCCGCTATCTGGCCAATAAGGAAGCGAATCTGCTCTACAGTCTCTTCTCGGATTACACTGATTCCGTAACTCCTTCGCGTGAAGATGATAATGGGCTGCTCGAGACCGTAAGCGCAGGCATTGAGGCTCTCAACCAGCGTTATGGCGGCGAACGTTTTTTCCTTTTCCATCGGGAGCGCATCTGGAGCGAATCCGAACAGAGATTCATCGGCTGGGAGCGCAAACGGGGCAAGCTTGAGGAACTGAACTGCCTGATCGATGGTACGCGGCCCGAAAGCGCTGCCCGCCTGGTCTACGTGGGCGACCAGGATCAGTTGGCGGATATCCGCTTCATCATAACCCTGGACAGCGACACCCAGTTGCCGCACGCAACGGCCCGCAGGCTGGTGGAGACCCTGGCGCACCCCCTCAACCTGCCCCGCTTCGATGGGTCGGGCAGGATCATGGCCGGCTCCTATACCATCATCCAGCCGCGGGTGAGCCCGACCCTGCCGAGTACGAGCGCCTCGATCTTCAGCCGGCTCTTCGCCGATGCGGTTGGCATCGACCCCTATACCCAGGCGGTCTCCGATGTCTATCAGGACTTGAGCGGGGAAGGGTCGTATCATGGCAAGGGGATTTACGATGTGCGCGCCTTCAGCCGCGTGCTCTCGGGACGGCTCCCTGAAGAGTGGGTCTTGAGCCACGACCTGATCGAAGGGGCCCATGTCCGGGTGGGGCTGGCCAGTGATATTGAGCTCTTCGATGAATTTCCCCAAGGGTATCAAAGCTACACCAGCCGGGCCCATCGCTGGATTCGCGGTGACTGGCAGATCGCGGAGTGGATTCTCCCGCGTGTCCCCCTGGCGGGAGGAGGTCGCGGGGCCAATCCGCTCTCCCTGTTCGACCGTGGGAAGATTCTCGACAACCTGCGTCGCAGCCTCCTGCCTGCCACGAGCCTGGTCCTCTTGACTGCCTCCTGGCTCGTCTCCCCGAAGATCGGCGGGATCGCAACCCTGGTGGTCGGCATGCAGCTGCTCTTCCCCCCCCTGGCGCAACTCTTCACCGTGGTCACCACCCGCAAGGGGCTGAAGTATCTCTCTCTGTCCAAGGTGCGGCACGATCTGTTGCGGGCGATTGTCGATGCCGCGCTGCTGCCGCACCAGGCAATACTGGCCCTGGATGCCATTGTCCGGGCCTGCTACCGCCGCTTGATCTCCCGTCGCGGCCTGCTGGAATGGACGGCCCACGCAGCATCCGGGAGCGCCTCCCGGCAGCAGCCGTTCTTCGTCGTGAGCCTGGCCTTGGGGAGCATCTTCAGCGTCATTGTGAGCTTAGCGATCTGGCACCTCATGCCGGACAGCCAACTGCTGGCCGCCCCCTGGCTTGTTTTGTGGTTTTTCTCTCCGCTGCTTGGCTGGCTCCTGAATCTTCGACCCGGTGAGCCGCAACAGGCACAACTGCTGCCGGCAATGGACCGCCGCTTCCTCAGAGTGGTTGCCCGGCGGACCTGGCGCTATTTTTCATCCTTTGTCAGCGCCGACACCTCCTGGTTGCCGCCCGATAATTACCAGGTTGCCCATCAGAACAGCCTGGCCATGCGAACCAGTCCAACCAACATCGGCCTCTGGATGACCAGTGTCCTGGGAGCCCATGATTCCGGCTATCTGACCATTAACCAGGTCGTCGAAAGACTGACCAGCACCATGACAACCATCGGCCGTCTGGAACGCTACGAAGGGCATCTCCTGAACTGGTACGATATCCAGACCCTGGCCCCGCTTGAACCTCGCTACGTCTCCATGGTCGACAGCGGCAACCTGCTGGGTGCCCTGTGGGCACTGGAGCAAGGGCTTGACGAGTTGGTGCATGGACCCCTCCTGGACGGCCAGGCCTTTGGTGGCCTGGCCGACACCGGCGAAATCCTGGAACGGGCCGCAGCCATAGAAGGAATGACCGGTCCGTATCGACAGATTCTTGACCAACTCCTGGCTGAGTGCAATGCACCGCCATCCACCATCGTCGATCTTCTCCGCCTGCAGCGGCGGATAGAGGTCGATGTCAGTTCTGTTGTCGCTGTCGTAGGAGCCTCGCCATGGGCCGCTGAACTTGAACAACAGGTTGCGGCCTGGATTCAGAACAGCGATCGCTATCTCACCTGGATTGAAATCCTCGCCGAAAAGACCGAGGAGGAGATGGCCCCGTTGGGGGCGGCGGCCCTGCTCGCCATCCAACATGATCTTTCCAAGGCGCCTTCGCTGCACGATCTTGCCCATGCCCGGATCGGCTCGATCCCGATTCTCCACGCCTTCCGCGCGGAGTCTCTCCAGGCCGGCACCCCCCTCGGCCCGTGGCTCGACCGGGTTATCAAGGCATTCGCCACGTCGCAGTGGCTGGCCGGTGAAATGCTGGGGATGGCTGAGCGGCTCATTGAGGACGTCCGCAAGCTGTCCGCAGCCATGGATATGCGATTCCTCTATGACAGGGAAAGCAAGCTGTTCGCCATCGGCTTCAATGTTTCCACTGACCTTCTCGACGGTTCCAGTTACGATCTCCTGGCCAGCGAGGCGCGCTTCGGCAGTTTCGTCGCCATTGCCCGGGGCGATGTCCCCCTGGAGCACTGGTTCTCCTTGGGCCGCCCCTATGGCGCTATCGGCCGGCAGCGGGTGCTGCTCAGCTGGTCCGGGACCATGTTCGAATACCTGATGCCGCTCTTGTTTCAGTACTCCTACGGCAATTCGCTCCTGGACAAGGCGGCCCGGGAAGCGGTGACGGTCCAGATCGCCTACGGCCGCACGCGACGGGTGCCGTGGGGAATTTCCGAGTCCGCCTTCGGCAATATGGACCTCAACAAGACCTATCAATACAATGCCTTCGGTGTGCCGGCGCTCGGCTTGAAGCGCGGCCTCGAGGAACAGCTGGTCATCGCTCCCTATGCCACTCTGCTGGCCCTGAACGTGGCGCCGACAGAGACCGTGCAGAATCTGAAACAATTGGCCGGGCTGGGGCTGCTCGGTGATTACGGGTATTACGAGGCCATGGATTTCAGCCGGCAACCGCAGCGGGAGGGCAGGCGCGGGGTGATCATCAAGGCGTATATGGCCCATCACCAGGGCATGGCGTTTCTGGCCTTGACCAACTTCCTCCATGGCAACCCGTTTCCGCGCCGCTTTCACAGCGATCCACGGGTGCGTGCCTTTGAACCCCTGCTGCAGGAACGCATCCCGACCCTGCCCACACTGCACCTGACCTCGACGCGGCAGAATGAACCGACGCTGTTGGGCGGAGACCTGATCGCGACGAGAGCAAGTATCTTTACCACTCCCCATACCACCACGCCCAAGACTCTGCTACTCAGCAACAGCCGCTATGGCCTGATGGTCACCAACAGCGGTGGCGGCTACAGTCAGTGGGCGGGGCAGGAACTTACCCGCTGGCGGTCGGATCAGACCCGTGACAGTCAGGGAACCTTCTGCTACATCCATGAGGCCGAGCCGGATCGTCTCTGGTCCACCACCTATCACCCGGTCGGCGGGACGGTTGCAGGGTATTCCGTGGACTTTGCCCTCGACCGGGCCGTGTTCCGGCGTGATGACAACGGTCTGCATACCGAAACAGAGGTCATCGTCTCGCCGGAAGACGATGTGGAGGTGCGGAGGATTTCCCTGATCAATCGTTCCGACCGCGCCCGCAGCTTCAACCTCACCAGCTATGTTGAACTCTCCATGGCGCCCCACAACGCCGACCGCCAGCACCCGGCCTTCAATAAGCTGTTCATCCAGACCGAAGCGATCCCCGGGCAGCAGGCGCTCCTCGCCTACCGGAGAGCGCGCAGCGAAAACGAGCCGCCGCTCTATGTGGCCCACCGCTTGACCTTTGAGCACACCGGAGATGATTGTCCGCCTGAAGAGGGGTGGCAATTTGAAACCGACCGGGTGCGTTTCATCGGCCGCGGCCGAACCCTCGCCAATCCCATGGGGGCGGTGCAAAGGCTCGGCAACAGCCAGGGCTTTGTCCTGGATCCGATGCTCAGCCTGCGGCGGAGTCTTACTCTGGAACCGGGCCAACACATCCAGCTATCTCTGGTGCTCGCCGCCGGGCCAACCCGCGAGCAAGTCCTGCTGCTGATGGATAAATATTGCGAGCCCCAGGCGATCAATCGGGCCATGGATTTTGCCTGGGTTTCGGCTCAGCAGGAGTTGCAGATGCTGCACATTCAATCTGACGAAGCGCGCCGATTTCAGAAACTGGCAAGTCACCTGCTCTTTCCCAATTCCCTCTTGCGTGCTCCCGGCGAGCGCCTCGCTGAGAATCGCAAGGGCCAGGCCGGATTGTGGCCCTACGGCATCTCGGGCGACCTGCCCATAGCCCTGGTCACCATTGGCGAGATACGGGATGTCAACCTGGTCCGCCAGTTGCTCCAGGCCCACACCTATTGGCGGATGCACGGATTGGCGGCCGACCTGGTGATCCTCAACGAGGAAGCGGGAAGTTACGAGCGGCCGCTCCTGGAACGACTGGAACGCCTGATCCAGGCCCATTCCCTCTTTAACGTAACCGACCAACCGGGCGGGGTCTTCCTGCGCAATGCGGCGCTTATCCCGGAGGAAGATCTGAAGCTCCTTAAATTTGCAGCCAGCGTCGCGCTGGTGGCGGCACGCGGCACGCTGCCCCAGCAATTGGGGGTGCCGGTGGAGGCTCCCGAGCTCATGGAGAGGCTGACCCGGAAACGTGCTCACCGGGAGCCCTCGGCCCCGCTTCCTTTCATGGAGTTAAATTACTTCAACAGCCTCGGCGGCTTTACCCCGGACGGGTGTGAATACGCGATCTATCTCGGCCCCGGCACCAATACCCCCGCACCCTGGGTGAACGTCATCGCCAACCCGACCTTCGGCACCATGGTCAGCGAAACCGGGTCCGGCTTCACCTGGTATGGCAACAGCCAGCGCAATCGTCTGACCGGCTGGTCCAACGATCCGGTGCTGGACCCGGCCTCGGAGGTGCTCTATATCCGCGATGAGGAGAGCGGCGTCTTCTGGTCGCCGACAGCTATGCCGGTCCGTGAGAAGAGCGCCTATCGGGCTCGGCACGGGGCGGGTTATACCGTCTTCGAGCATAACAGCAACGGTATCGAGCAGGAGCTGACCGTTTTCGTCCCCGTGGATGAGAATGGGGGGCAGCCGATCAAACTGCAGCGGTTGTGGCTCACCAATGCTTCCTCCAGAAGGCGCAGACTCTCGGTCACCTATTATGTGGAATTGACCCTGGGCGAGAACCGTGAAACCTCCCAGATGCATGTCATGACCAACTGGGATGATGAGGCCCAGGCCATGCTGGCGTACAACCGCTACCACCCCGAGTACCCGGAGCGGGTCGCCTTTGTGGCCATCACCCCCCAGCCCGATTCATACGGCGGCGACCGTAGCGCCTTCATCGGCCGCAACCGCTCGCTGGCTAACCCGGCAGCCATGGAGCTGACCCGGCTGTCACAAAGGAGCGGGGCAGGGCTGGACCCCTGCGCGGTACTCCGGGTTAGCGTCGAATTGTCTCCGGGTGAACGCCGGGATATCACCTGCATGCTGGGTCAGGCCGGGTCAGTGGCTGAGGCCCGGGAACTGGTGCAGAGTTTTCAGGAGGATCAGGCCTTGGAGGAGGCGCTTGAGCAGACCAAGGCCTGGTGGAATGGCCTGCTCAGCACTATTGAGGTGCATACCCCCGACCTGGCCGCCGATCTCCTGATCAACCGCTGGCTTCAGTACCAGTCCTTAAGCTGCCGGATCTGGGGGCGCTCCGCGTTTTACCAGTCAGGCGGCGCCTTCGGCTTTCGTGATCAGCTGCAGGATGTCATGGCCTTTTTTTACGCCAGGCCGGAACTGGCCCGCGACCAGATCCTGCTGGCCGCCAGCCGGCAGTTCAAGGAGGGGGATGTCCAGCATTGGTGGCATGAACCTGGCGGTGCCGGGATCCGCTCGCGTATCTCCGATGACCTGCTATGGCTCCCTTATGTGGTCGCACACTACGTCCGCACCACCGGCGATGTGGAGATCCTGCAGGCGGGGGTCTCCTTCCTCAACGCCCCCGTCCTGGCCGACGATCAGCACGAGGTGTTTTCCATCCCCGAGGTCACCCTGGAACGCGCCACCCTCTTTGAACACTGCCGGCGCGCGGTCAGCCACGGCCTGACCATCGGGCCCCATGGCCTGCCCCTGATGGGGACGGGGGATTGGAACGACGGCATGAACCTGGTGGGCGCCGGAGGGAAGGGGGAGAGCGTATGGCTCGCCTGGTTCCTCTGCGAGTTGTTGCAGGGGATGGTTGATCTGTCGAGTCTCCTGCACCAGCCGGAGTTGAGCCAGACCTATCAAGAGGAGAGGAGGGCCCTGATCGAGCGGGTGGAGCAGGCCGGCTGGGACGGGGAGTGGTATCTGCGGGGGACCTTCGACGATGGCACCCCGCTTGGCTCTGCGGCAAACACCGAGGCGAGGATCGATTCCCTGCCCCAATCGTGGGCCTGGCTTTCCGGCGCCGCTGATCCCGCGCGGGCGGATCAGGCCCTGGAGTCGGCCTGGCACCATCTCGTCCGCCAGGATGAAGGTCTGGTGCTTCTTTTCGAGCCCCCCTTTGACAAATCAGAACCCTCACCCGGCTACATCAAGGGCTATCCCCCCGGGGTGCGGGAGAACGGCGGCCAGTACACCCATGCCGGTCTGTGGATGGCCATGGCTATGGCCCGTAAAGGGGATGGGGAGCGGGCTGTGCAGCTTTTGCGCATCCTTAATCCGATCGAGCACGCCCGCGATGCGGAATCGGCCTGGCACTACGGAATTGAACCCTATGTGGTCGCGGCCGACGTCTACCGGTTGCCAGGGCGGATCGGGCAGGGGGGCTGGTCCTGGTATACCGGTTCGGCAGCATGGATGTACCGGGCCTGGGTTGAAGAGGTTCTTGGCCTCCAGGTGCGGGGCGAGCAGATGCGGGTGAACCCGGTCATCACTGCAACGTGGCCGGGATTCAGTCTCCGCTATCGGCACGGTGAAGCGCTCTACGTGATCCAGGTGGAGAATCCGCACGGTCGCGAGCGCGGTGTTGCCTGGGTGGAGATGGATGGCCAGCGCCTGACCGGTGGCATCATCCCTCTGGAACGGGTACTGATAGAACATCGGGTCGTTGTGAGAATGGGGGATACAGAGAAGCCAAGTGAGGAGAAAAAAGCGCCTCCAGGTGGAGAATGAGCAGTTGATCGATCAAGAATTACTCAGGGACTTTAAAAATATCAAAGAGTGTTTATAATACTTTTATATTGTCAGGAAAGAGGTACTGTAAACGGAAGTCCTCGATTCTGGCTCAAGAGTCGCCTGAATTGGCCGACTTGATTGCTTTGATCCTAATTTCATGCCCTTTTTCTTCGGTGGAAGGAAAGAAACCAGGACCTTTTCCATGAACTTAACAGCAGGAGATTCAATATGAAACGTTTTCTGATTGCAGCGGCGCTATCCGCTGTCGCTCTTACCACCCCGGCATTTGCTTCCGACGTTGGCGTCTCGGTCAACATAGGCCAACCCGGCTTCTATGGCCGACTTGACATCGGCGACTACCCGCAGCCACAAGTGATCTACCGTCGGCCGATAATCATTGATCGGGTGTATGAGGACCGCCCGCCGATCTATCTGCGCGTACCCCCGAGACACGCCAGACATTGGAACAGGTACTGCGGCGAATACAATGCCTGCGGCGAGCGCGTCTTCTTTGTGCAAGACAACTGGTATCGCCGCGAGTATGTTCCGCGTTATCGGGAACACAATCGTGATCGCCATGACGACCGCCGTGATGACCGCCGTGGCTACCGCGGTGATCGCTAAAGCATTAGCGTAACAACACCTCTCCCGGCTCATCCTTCTGCATAGGGCATGACAAAAACAGGTCGTTTCCTGCTGCCCTGATTGTTGAGCAATCCGCCAAGCGGGAGGTGTTGTCGAGATATGTCGTACAAACAATAAACCCTGCCTTGGCAGGGTTTATTGTTTGTATGTCAGTGCCCAGACGCGATAATATTCCCGCGCTGCAATGCAATTCTGGGTAGAGTGCCAGTCGCAAGAGTCAATCCACAATAAAGAAACATTGATGGAAGGCAGATAGCCGTCCGTGTTGTTAGTTCGATTTCCTCATTTCCTTAAGGGACGGGGGGGAGGCACGGAAATGGTCGGCGCAACGATCGGGTGGGGCGACGGCGTGCTGGTAACGGCTATTTCCGGCGTCAGTTCGAGGGTGTCTGCCGGGACGTCGGTTACCATCTCGCTGATTTGCTGGAACTCGGACTCCAGGGTGATGAATACGTCTATGATAGCCGGGTCGAAATGGTGGCCTCGACCGTCAATGATCAGGGCCGCCGCCTCGGCATGCGGGAAGGGGTTCTTGTAGGGGCGGTGGCTGATGAGGGCGTCATACACGTCCGCCACCGCCATCAATCGGCCGGACAGGGGAATCGCCTCGCCGAAGAGTCCATGAGGATAGCCGCTTCCGTCCCATTTCTCGTGGTGAGTGAGCGCAATCTCGCAGGCGTAGCGCAGAAAGGAATTGGAGCCGAGAAGCTGCGCCGTTCGGTTCAACGCTCGCCATCCGAGGATACTGTGCTTTTTCATCTCCTCGAATTCCTCGGGTGTCAGCTTGCCCGGTTTCAGAAGGATGTGATCAGCGATACCGATCTTGCCGATATCATGCAGTGGCGCCGATTTGAACAACAGGTCGATGTCGGGCGGCGTCAGGGCGACGGCGTATCTGGGCGAGGCAGCGAGATGAAGGGCCAGTATCCGCACGTATTGCTGGGTGCGCCAGATGTGAGCGCCGGTATCAGGGTCGCGGGTTTCGGCCAGATTGGCGACGGTGAAGATCGTGGCATCCTGGGTGAGAGACAATTCCCGTGTGCGTTCCCCCACCAGTTGTTCCAGGTGATCCCTGTACTGCTTGAGATCGATCTGATTGCGCACTCGCGCCTTTATCAGCTCCGGCCGGAAGGGCTTGATGATGTAATCGACTGCTCCCATCTCCAGTCCGCGCTGCTCGTCCTCGATGTCGTTTAATGACGTCACGAACAGCACGGGAATGCTCCTGGTCAGCGGATTGGCCTTGAGCCTCCGGCACACCTCATAGCCATCCATGTTCGGCATCATCACATCAAGGAGGATGATATCGGGGTGAGGCGCGGCAATGGCGAGAGCGAGGGCCTTTTCTCCGCTACGGGCGGCGACCACGGCGAATTCATCGCCCAGTGTCTCGAGCAGGATCTGTATGTTTTCCGGATTGTCGTCAACGAGCAGGATTTTTCTGCGTTTCTTGTCCATGGATAACCCTCCCTATCGGGAAAATCACGCCGTTATTTGTTCGTCCAGGCCCTCGTCGACCGCTGGCAGGGTCACCCTGATGCACGTTCGGCCCGCGACCGACGTGTCAAGATTGATGTCTCCCTTTTGTGTCCGCGCGATCAGTTTAGCCGAATACGTACCGATCCCGGTGCCATCCCGTTTCCCCGCCGTCACAAACTTGTCGAAGAAGCGTTCACGAATTTCCTCGGGAACCTCCCCTCCATTGTCAATCGATATCGTCATATTGGCCCTACGTTGTTCAAATCCTATGTTGATCACATCATCGCGCGGGGACGCCTCGACGGCATTTCTGACCAGATTCGAGAACATCGAATGACAAAAAAGGCTTTCCGCCATTGCCATGACCTTCTGCCCGTCCTTTGGGAGCTGGTTGTCCACTCGGATAGCGACCTGAAGATTCCTGGCTGTTACCATCGGCGTCACCTCGTCCAGTGCGCAGCGCATGACCGAGAGGATGTCTACCGGTTCGGGCCGATAATCGTAACTGCCTCTCTCCATCTTGAAGAGATTGAGCGACCGATTGATCATCTCCAACATATTGTATCCCGTTTTTCTGATCGCTTTGACCAGATTTCGCTGAGAATCGGTGAATTCACACTTTTTCAACAGAAGCTGCGGTATGCCGATAATAACGTTGAGAGGACCCTTCAGGTCGTGTTGGGTGATCTGTTCGACGAACTCGCGCAGGCGGGCGGCCTCGATGAGCTGATGATTCTGCTCCTCGAGGCGCCGACGGGATTGAAACAGCTCAAGGTGCAGCTTAACCCTGAGGTGCAGGGTGGTGGGGTTGATCGGTTTGCGGATGAAATCTACCGCCCCCAGACTCAGTCCATGATTCTCACTTTCCTCTTTTTCAAGGGCGGTCAGGAAGATCACGGGGATGGAGCGTGTTTCCTCCCTCTCCTTCAGGCGGGCGCACACCTGATATCCGTCCATCTCGGGCATGACGATGTCGAGAAGAATCAGGTCCGGAGCCGGTGTCGCCGCAGCCAGTTGCAGGGCCTTGGCGCCGTTGCGCGCCGCGATAACCGTGTAGTCGTCTTTCAGGGCGTCAAGCAGAATGCCAAGGTTCTCCGGCGCGTCATCCACGACCAATATCCGTGACCGCTCACCTGAAGCAGGCGTCTTCCGGGGTGAAAGGTTGTTGTCGTCAGGCATCGTTCATGTCTCCGTAGTAGTGGCCGGCAGGGCGCTCAGGATTTCCTTGATGGTCTGCCGGGCTAGGTCGGTATCGAAGTCCGCCATCTCCTGGCGCAGACGCCGATACTTTTCCGCCAGTGGTGATTGTTCCAGATCCGCGCCGATGCAGTTAAGACAGTTGATCGCCGCAGCCAGGTCCTGATCCAGCAGCTCTGCTGCCTGGCTGAGGGCCTGCCGCGTCTGGGCCGGATCGGCGGGTGGCCGGGATACTGTCGGTTTTATTTCCTTGCGGTTGTGGGCGAAGTAGGTGCTGAGTTCGGCCAGTACCAGGGCAAGACTGGGCTTGAAAGAGTCGAATGCCGCTCGGACCGCCGTCAGATCCACACCAGGGCCACTGCTGACAGCCTCTCGGGCGGCCCGCTCCAGGTCCGCTGCCGTCGAAGCGAGAGCGTCGGCGCCAAGATTGGCTGCCACTCCTTTCACACTATGAACCAACTGGTGAACCTGATCCAGCTGTCCCCGTGCGATATCCTGATCCAGCGTGGTGGCGACTTCTCCATTTTTGGTGAGGAAGGATTCGAGCAGTGAAAGATAAAGATCGAAATTACCGCGAACTCGGGACAGGCCGGTTACGGTGTCGATACCCTCAAGGCGCAAGGAAGGCGTGCCGGCAACTGGCTCATCGTTCGGACGATCCGGCGCCTGCCGGCCGAGACAGTGGGCCAGCGTCGCGTAGAGGTGGACCGGGTCGAACGGCTTGGGTATATGATCGTTCATGCCGGCTTCGAGGCACTTTTCGCGGTCGCCGGTCATGGCGTTGGCGGTCATGGCAATGATCGGCAGGGAGGCGAAGCGCGGCTGTGCCCGTATCGCCCGTGATGCCTCATAGCCGTCCATTTCCGGCATTTGCACGTCCATCAGCACGGCATCGAAGACAGTATTCTCCCGGGCGAGGCGATCCAGGGCCTCGCGTCCATTTCCGGCAGTGACGACGGTGGCTCCCTCCCGTTCGAGAAGGGTGCGGGCGACTTCCTGGTTGATGTAATTGTCCTCGACGAGAAGAATCCGGGTGTTGAGCAGGCTTGCCGATGATGGATCGAAGTCCAGATTGGTGGTACTGCGTGGCTGGTAACCAAGGGCAATCGCCACCGCATCGAACAGCATCGACGGAGTTAACGGTTTGCTCAAGGTGGTGACTACTCCGGTGCCCACCAAGTCCCGTAAATCATCGTCCAAGTGGAAGCCGTTGGTCAGGACCACGATCTGGGCGGCCGGGTCGGTGGTCGCTCCCAGGCGGAAGATGGCATCTGGTCCGTCCAGCCCCGGCAGCCGCCAGTCGAGCAGCACGATGCCGAAAGGCGTCCCCTCAGCTACCATGCGGCCCATCTGTTCCAAGCCGTCAGCGAAATTGGCCGTGGCCTTGCATCGCCAGCCGAAGCTCTTGGCATAGGCGCACAGACTGTCGGTGGCCAGTCCGCAGTCGTCGATTATAAGAATCCGAAGGTCGCGCAACGCCTCGGCGCAGTGCAGGAAAACATCATCATGGTCGTATTCCGCTGGTGTGCGGCCGAAGCTGGCGGTGAAGGAAAAGACGCTGCCCTTGCCGATTTCGCTTTCGACGCCGATCGTGCCGCCCATCAGGGTTGCGAGGCGGCTGCAGATGGCGAGTCCAAGGCCGGTGCCGCCATAACGTCGGGTGGTGGAACTGTCCGCCTGATTGAATGCGAGGAACAGCCGGGATATCTGTTCCTCGCTCATGCCGAGGCCGGTATCGCGTACCAGAAAGCGCAGGATCGCGCGCTGGTCGTCCACCTTCACCGGCTCGACATGCACGCTTACCTCACCCTGGTCGGTGAACTTGACGGCATTGCCGACCAGGTTGATCAACATCTGACGAAGGCGCTGGTCGTCGCCGATCAGTGTGGTCGGCAGAGTGGGCGCGATCGAGAACAAAATCTCGATATTCTTGGCCTGGCCTGTCCCACTGATGATGGTGGCGAGGTCATGGAGGACAGTATCCAGCCTGAACGGTACGGGGTTCAGCTCCAGCTTTCCGGCCTCCATTTTTGAAAAGTCGAGAATATCGTTAATAATAGTCAGTAACAACTTTGACGATGCCAGTATTTTCATGAGGTAATCGCGTTGCCGAAGTGAAAGTTCGGTGCCAACCAGCAAGTGGGCCAGGCCGATGATGGCGTTCATCGGCGTGCGGATCTCGTGACTCATCGTGGCGAAAAATCCCGATTTGGCGAAATTGGCTTTTTCGGCAACGATCCTGGCGTTCTCCAGCTCGACGTTCGTTTCTTGCAACGCCTGATCGAGACGTTTGCGCTCAGTGACGTCGCGTGCGGCGGCGAACACCCCCTGCAGATTTCTGTCTCGGTCGTAGAAGGTGGTCGCATTGTAGGACACCACTGTTTCCTTGCCGTCCCAGGCCCGCGCTGTGAGCTCGTAGTCGGTGACCTTCTTTTCGCCCAGCACCAGTTTGATGGCCGCTTCGGCCAGCTCCGGATCGGTGAAGTATTTCTTGAACGGCGCACCGATCAGCTCGTCCCGTGTGCAACCGGTGAGTGCTTCCATCTGTTTGTTGACGTCGGTAATGATGCCGGACGGATCGGTAGTTATCAGCGCGTCGATATTAGATTCGAAGAGAGAGCGTGTGTAGAACTGGTGGTCGCGTAGTCGCTGATCGAGCTTCTTCTGTTCTGCTTCGACCTGCTTGCGCGCAGTGTTGTCGGTGCCAATCAGCAGGTAGCCGATAATTTTATTTTGATCGTCGCGAAGGGCCGTAACCGACACGACTGCCGGGAAGCGGCTGCCATCTTTACGGATGTAGGTCAGCTCGTAGATGTCTTCAATGCCGCGTGAGGCCTTGAACACCAAGGCCTCAAATCCCGGCGCAATCGGGGTGTTGAGCTCGGTGCTCAACGCCTTGGCACGCGCGATCACTTCCTGGGGATCGGAAATATCGGCCGGGGTGATCTTGTTCATCACTTCGTCGGCGGTGTAGCCCAGCATGCGCTCGGCGCCGACGTTGAAGATCTGAATAACACCCTTGGCGTCAGTGGCAATACTTGAGAAATTGGCGCTGTTGAAAATCGCGTTTTGCAAGGCCCCCGCTTGAAGCAGTGCCTCTTCCGCCTGCTTGCGCGCGGTGTTGTCGGTGCCGATCAGCAGGTAGCCGATGATGGCGTCTTGATCGTCGCGCAGGGCCGTGACCGACACGACCGCCGGAAAGCGGCTGCCGTCCTTGCGGATGTAGGTCAGCTCGTAGATGTCCTCAATACCGCGCGAGGCCTTGAACACCAAGGCCTCGAATCCAGGCATGATCGGGGTGTTGAGCTCGACGCTCAACGCCTCGGCCCGCGCGATCACTTCCTGGGGATCGGAAATATCGGCCGGCGTGATCTTGTTCATCACGTCGGCGGCCGCGTAGCCCAGCATGCGCTCGGCACCGACGTTGAAGATCTGAATAACGCCGTTGGCGTCAGTGGCGATACTTGAAAAGTTGGCGCTGTTGAAAATCGCGCTTTGCAAGGCCCCCGCTTGAAGCAGCGCTTCTTCGGCCTGCTTGCGCGCGGTGTTGTCGGTGCCGATCAGCAAGTAGCCGATAATTTTATTTTGTGCGTCGCGCAGGGCCGTGACCGATACCACCGCCGGAAAGCGGCTGCCATCCTTGCGAATATAGGTCAGCTCGTAGATGTCCTCGATACCACGCGCGGCTTTGAACACCAAGGCCTCGAATCCCGGCTCAATTTTGGTTCCGAGCTCGATGCTTAACGCCTTGGCCCGCGCGATCACTTCCTGCGGGTCGGAGATATCGGCCGGGGTGATCTTATTCATCACGTCGGCGGCTGCGTAGCCCAGCATGCGCTCGGCGCCGACGTTGAAGATCTGAATAACGCCCTTGGCGTCAGTGGCGATACTCGAGAAGTTGGCGCTATTGAAAATCGCGCTCTGTAAAGCCCCCGCCTTGAGCAGCGCCTCTTCCGCCAGCTTGCGCGCGGTGTTGTCGGTGCCGATCAACAGGTAGCCGATAATTTTATTTTGATCGTCGCGCAGGGCCGTGACCGATACCACTGCCGGGAAGCGGCTGCCGTCCTTGCGGATGTAGGTCAGCTCGTAGATATCCTCGATACCGCGTGAGGCCTTGAACACCAAGGCCTCGAATCCCGGCATAATCGGGGTGTTGAGCTCGAAGCTCAACGCCTCGGCCCGCGCGATTACTTCCTGCGGGTCGGAGATATCGGCCGGGGTGATCTTATTCATCACGTCGGCGGCTGCGTAGCCCAGCATGCGCTCGGCGCCGACGTTGAAGATCTGAATAACGCCCTTGGCGTCAGTGGCGATACTCGAAAAGTTGGCGCTATTGAAAATCGCGCTCTGTAAAGCCCCCGCCTTGAGCAGCGCCTCTTCCGCCTGCTTGCGCGCAGTGTTGTCGGTGCCGATCAGCAGGTAGCCGATAATTTTGTTTTGCGCGTCGCGCAGGGCCGTGACCGATACGACTGCCGGGAAGCGGCTGCCATCTTTGCGGATGTAGGTCAGCTCGTAGATGTCCTCAATACCGCGTGAGGCCTTGAACACCAAGGCCTCGAATCCTGGCATAATCGGGGTGTTGAGCTCGACGCTCAACGCCTCGGCGCGCGCGATCACTTCCTGCGGATCGGAGATATCGGCCGGCGTGATCTTGTTCATCACTTCGTCGGCCGCGTAGCCCAGCATGCGTTCGGCGCCGACGTTGAAGATCTGAATGACGCCCTTGGCGTCAGTGGCGATACTTGAGAAGTTGGCGCTATTGAAAATCGCGTTCTGCAAGGCCCCGGTTTTAAGTAATGCTTTCTGGCGGCGGATCTCGGTGATGCCCTCCGCCGTGTCAGCGGCAGGATTGTATGTTTTTTTTTGCATGGTTTTTCTACTTTGTCAGATTCCATCTCAACTTGATGGTGGGGAGGGTAATGGCCTGTTTTCGGTATATGCATTCCGTGGCAATGAGGGCAAGTTTGTGGCCGAGTACACCATCGGGTACCACTGGCCGTGGCAGTAAATCAGGTCTCCGGCTGTTCGTTCGTTGTTCGTCCACGTAGCCGCGGCATCGCGTAGCCATGGATGACGTGGTGCCAAAGGACCATGTGCGCCCATTTGCAGAAGTTGCGCATCGCCATTTCAAACATTTGGGAGTTGGGCATATTGGCGGGGACAATGAAGGTCTTGACCATGACGTGCTGGCCCAGCCCCTATCTGTTGTGTACTTCACGTCAGAATTCAATTTGCGTGGTCAGCGGACTCTCTTGCGGCCGGTCAACGTTTGGGAACGCCCTGATCATGAGGGCTTCATTTTATTAGAGTGTGGAACGATGGAATAGTCAAGAGTTATAAAGGACCTTAAAATCTGAACCGGTGATTCAGTGATGTAGGTTGAGGCCCTTGCCAGAGCCTCAACCTACATCACTTTAAAAATTGACATTGTTCTTGTTTTCTTAGATAAATAATCAAGGTGGTTCACCCTCCGATAAATTTCATCTCCCCTCCGCCTTAATCAGGAGCACTTGCTTTGTTCTCATTTTTTCCGGCAACGGATAATCCTTTACGGCGCTTCGGCTGGTTATTTTTCGGCTTAACCGGCTTGTTTGTCGTGTTGTGGCAGATGCCGGTTTTGCCGGTCATGCTGGGAAGAACCATCATGACCCTGCCGATGCATATTTTTGGTGAGACCTTTTCCATCATTATTTCCATGATGGTCTTTGCTGTCGCTTACGCATCCACTGAAGACCGCCCCGCTCCTATCGTCGTGCTCGGTTGTGCCTTTCTGGTGGTGGGACTTCTAGATTTCGCCCACCTCTTGTCCTTCAAGGATATGCCGGATTTTATCACCCCTGCCAGTCGTGAAAAAGGACTGAACTTCTGGTTGACGGCACGTCTGGTTTTCGCTCTGGCCATGCTTGCTTTTGCCCTCCTGCCCTGGCGACCCTTCTCCAGCCCCCGGACGCGCTACTCGTTATTGACTGGCAGCCTTATCCTTACAGCATTCATTTACTGGCTGGGGTTATACCACCAGGATGTCTGGCCCCGCACCTTCATTGATGGGCAAGGGCTGACGTGCTTCAAGATTGGGGCAGAGTATATGCTCATTGCCATTATGCTTGGTTCTGCCATTTTGTTGTATTTTAAGGCGCGATACTCTTCTCCGCCTTATGACGCGGCAAGTCTGTTTGCCGCTGTTGTCATTACCATCTTTAGCGAACTGATCTTTACCGTCTATTCCGAGGTCACCGATATTTTCAATCTGGTTGGTCATATTTATAAGATCCTGGCCTATTTCTTTATCTACCAAGCAATATTTGTCGTCAGCATCCAAGAACCTTTTCAAAAATTGCAAAGGGCAATCAGCGCCCTGGAGCAAAGCGAGGCGGCCCTACAGAAGAGCAAAGAGTACTTCCGAATGATAATGGACAGTCTTGACGCCCTTGTTTATGTTGCGGACATGGAGACTTATGAACTCTTATTCTTGAATGAATATGGTAGAAAAAACTGGGGGGATGTGATTGGGAAAAGGTGCTGGCAGGCATTGCAGACAAATCAGACTGGTCCCTGTACGTTCTGTACGAATGATAAGTTGGTGAATGCCGAGGGAAACCCCACAGGTGTTTATGTCTGGGAATTCCAGAATACGGTGACAAAGCAATGGTATGACTGCCGAGATCAGGCCATACGATGGCCTGATGGCCGGTTTGTCCGGATGGAGATCGCGACAGACATTACTCTCCGGAGGCAGGCGGAACAAGATGCCTTAAGGGCTAAGGCCGAATGGGAGAAGACTTTCGATTCTATTGGTGAATCAGTGACCATCCAGGATCTCCAGATGCGCATTGTTCGGGTCAATCAGGCAACCTGCCAGACATTGAATACAAGCAAAGAGAACATAATCGGTAAATTTTGCTATGAAGTCTTCCGGAATGTTTCGACCCCTTGCGAGGAGTGTCCCGAAATAAAAGCTATTCAAGATTTAAAGAGCCATTCCGCCGAGATCTATCACGAAAATCTGGACAAAACCTTCGCTGTTTCAGTTGCACCAATACTTGATGATGAAGGACATGCAACAGGTCTTGTCCACATTGCCAAGGACATTACTGACCAGAAACGATCTGAAAGCCGACTGCAGCAGGCCCAGAAGATGGAGTCCATCGGCACCCTCGCTGGCGGTATTGCCCACGATTTCAATAATATCCTCAGTGCCATCATTGGCTTTACTGAACTGGCCATGTTGCGGAAGAAAGAAGACGATAAAGGGCGGCGGGATGATTTGCAGCAGGTCCGCATGTCGGCGGATCGGGCCACGGCCTTGGTCCGCCAAATCCTGACCTTCAGCCGCAAGAACCCACAGGAAAGACAATCCTTGCAGATAGCCTTAATTGTCAAAGAGGCCTTGCAACTGTTGCGTGCCTCCATTCCCTCGACTATTGAGATTCGGCAGGAGATCATTTCCCCGGCTGTGGTTCTGGCTGATCCGACCCAGGTTCACCAGTTGATCATGAATCTCTGCACCAACGCCTATCAGGCCATGATGGAGAGTGGTGGAGTGTTGGCGGTCACCCTGAAAGAGATAACGATTGATGGTGATGCCGAGTTAGTCCCTGGCCGCTACGTGATGCTGTCGGTCAGTGATACTGGCTGCGGCATGGAGAAAGCGACCATGGACAGAATCTTTGAGCCCTATTTTACTACCAAGGAGGTGGGCAAGGGCACCGGCTTGGGTCTGGCTGTGGTCCATGGCATTGTTAAAAGTTATAATGGCAGAATCGCCGTGGAGAGTGAACCAGGACATGGCACCACCTTCAATGTCTATCTACCCATTGTCGCAGATGAAGCAACAATAACGGAGGTCACAGAAGTAGCTCCGCTTATGGCCAGGGCCCATGAGCGGATTATGGTGGTGGATGATGAGTTGACAATCCGCGACTTGACAAGTCGAGTTTTAATCCAGGCCGGTTATCGGGTTGATGGATTCAGCAATGGTCTGGAGGCCTGGCAGGCCTTTTCCTCAAGGCCGGATGATTGGGAGCTCCTCTTTACCGATCAGACCATGCCGGGAATGACCGGTGACCAATTGGTGGCCAAGGTGTTGGGGGTTCGGCCAGACCTGCCGATCATCACCTGCTCTGGCTACAGCTCAAACCTCAATGGTGATCAGGTTAAGATGGCTGGGGTGTTTGCCGCTCTGCAAAAGCCCATTAGCAGAAATACGCTCCTCATCCAAGTAGCCATGGCCCTGAAGGAAAAAGGTTGAGCAAGAGGATCCATGACCGATTATGAGACAGCAGTGATAACTTGTAAAATTCCCAGATGATGGAGGTGGAATCATGTGCCAGGAAGTAAACAGAAATTGCAGTTGTGGAAAGGAAAAAGTCTCCTTTCATCTACGTGATAATATTATGAGTCAGGAGGTTATTGACCGTCTGTTCTGCCCGTCCTGTTCAGGGACGGTTGCCCTTGAGGAAGGGCGGATGGTTGAAGATAACGGATGGGTCATTGAATATGATATGGATCTGGCCCGGATGTATGCCATTGCCAAATTAGGCATGGAAGCAGCTCAGGTACAGCCTGAGTTTGTCTTTGATGAGGGGTATGTCACCTGGCGAGAGATGTATCCGGGTGAGACCAGGGATATTGCCGATGAGAGGAAGAAAATTATCTCCATGAAGGAGAAAAATCCACGAGAGTACCTGACTGCCATTAATGCATGGGCCGTTGAACGGATTGCCCGGTTGAAGGCAGCTGGGTGGCGGAAGGCGAAACGCGCGTAAGGGTGGTTCTGATTTTACTGTCGTCGGTTGGCCACGCGGATACCGGCAACAATCCTTGGTTCTTCCTTATCCTTTGTGGCCTTGGCGACCATTGATCCCTGTTGCGAGAAGCCATATTCCACCAAGGTCTTGAGATCTGCCCACATGGTTCTGCTGCCCATGATTGCGACGATGATCTCCTTGGATCCTCTTTTGAATTTTCCCACATAGGTCTGGCCGGCCGCATTGGTAAAACCGGTCTTGCCGCCTTCCGCCCCTTCTATCTGCCAGAGGGCCTTGTTGTGATTTTTCAGCAGTTTCCCCTCGGCGGTATGGGTCTTGACCTGTTTCATCCTCTGGGAAAATTGTTCATCCTGCATGGCGTGTTTGAAAATGGTGGCCAGGTCTCGGGCCGTGGTGCTTTGTCCTTCAGCAGTCAGGCCGTTGGCGGTCTTGCAGACTGTATTCTGGGCGCCACAGAGTTTGGCACGCAGGGTCATCATCCGGGCAAAGGATTGCTCGGATCCAGCAATCTTTTCGGCAAGGGCGACGCTGGCATCATTGGCAGAAGAAAGCAGAACAGCATTGATCAGGTCATCGGCTTTATATTGCTTCTCTTTTTTAAGATAGATTTTGGAACTTGGTTGCCCGGCAGCTTTGGAGCTTATGGCAACAGCTTCGCTGAAATTAAGGGACTTGATGGCAATCAAGCCGGTCAGGATCTTTATGGTGCTGGCTGGCTGGCGGGGGGTGTCAGGAGAAACCGCAAAAAGGGTTTGACCATTGGCCGCATTCATGATGATGGCACTTTTTGCTGAGATCTTCTTTTGGAGATTGTTAGAGCCTTGGGGGTGGTTCTGCTCCGTGTCGATGTCGGGCTTGGCGTCGGGAACTGTCTGTTCTACAAGAGCAAGTTCGGGTCTGGCTGTTTCGATACTTTTTTTATACGGCGAGATGTTCTGGTAACTCCCGAGAACCTTTATTTCCTGGAGGATGTTTTTTTTGATTGCGCTCTGTTTCTGGCTGGAAACCACCGGTCGTTTGGCCCGATCCTGCAACACAGGAACAGCCTTCGCCGGGATGGCTGATAGTCCGATAAAAAACCAGCAGCACAGCAGGTTGGCCAGCAGGAAAGGGGCAAGAGAGTATTTCATTATATTGGCGGTTGTGTTCCGATGGATAAAAAGAGTTGTGAAAAATTATAACCCCTAATTATTTCTATATAATACGCTGTTTCTTGTCAAGAAATTAAATGATTTTTCCCCAAAGGAACAGTAGATATCATTACTGGCACCAGTGTCTGGAACTTCTTGATTGCCCAAAAAAATTGTTTTAGGTAAGCTCGAACGGGTTAGGGGCCGTTACGAGATCTCTCTTTACGACTCTTTCGTTATGGTTCCTTATGCCATTTTCGTCATTTAAATGTCCATGTTATTTATTTATAATGGCTTACAGTAAAAAAAACTGATAGTTTCAGTATTTTGCCAGCCTGTTCATAATTGTCAATATAACATAAACATACTATGAAAGAGGCGCTTCATGTCAGATGATACCAGTATGTTCATGACCTTGAATGATATTATTGACGCCAGTCAGAAGAAATTTTCTGATCTCCCGGCAGTGGGAATGGCCCTTGAAACCCCAATAACTTATCAGATTTTTTATGAGCGGATCATTGCGCTTGCTGGACGCTTGTCAAGGGAAGGGATCAAAAAAGATGATCATATTGCCATTCTGGCAGAAAATTCCCCTAACTGGGGCATTGCCTATTTTGCCATTGTCCGCTTGGGGGCCGTGGCTGTTCCCATCCTGCCTGATCTGCCGGAGGCGGATGTCCATCATATTCTCAATGAAATGCGGGTGCCGCTCCTCTTTACCACTGAGCGGCAGATAGAAAAGATATATGAGCTGAATCACAAGAGCTTGAAACGGATTGTTATGCTTGATGACTCTGCGGCCACCCTCGATCTCCTTGCTGTGGCGACCTTTTCAGGCTATCTGGCCGGTGCCATGGATATGCGGGAAAAAACAGAAGCAGAGGATGATCTTGTCTTTGCCAAGGTCCATGAAGATGACCTGGCGTCTATCTTATATACATCAGGAACCTCCGGGCATTCCAAGGCGGTCATGCTCAGTCATAAGAATCTGGCCGCCAATGCCAGGTCCGCTTCTGCCATGATTGATATCGAACCAGGCGCTGTTTTTCTTTCCATCCTGCCCCTGTCCCATACCTATGAATTTACAGTAGGTTTTATTCTTCCCTTGCTGCGAGGCGCCAGAATTGCCTATGCCGGCAAGGCACCGACGCCGGCTATCCTGCAGAAACTCTGTAGTCAGGAAAAACCCTATGCCATGTTTGTGGTGCCCCTTGTGCTGGAAAAAATTTATAAAAAACGGGTGCTCCCCCAGATCCGCAAGAGTTTTGTCTTGTCCTTGATTTGTAAGATTGGGTTGGGCAGAAAATTTATCCATAAACGTATCGGGGCAAGGCTCCTGGATTTTTTTGGCGGGAACCTGCAACTGATGGGGATAGGCGGGGCGGCCCTTAACCCGGAGGTTGAGCAGTTTTTGTATGATGCGGATTTTCCGTATCTCATCGGCTACGGCCTGACTGAATGCGCGCCTCTGCTGGCAGGTGGACCTCCAGGCGACAAAACCATTGTTGTGGGCTCCACTGGAAAACCAGTTCCCGGGGTCAGGATAAAAATTGTAGGTCCCGATCCCCGGACGGGTATCGGTGAAATTTATGGTTGTGGGCCCAATGTGATGCAGGGGTACTATAATGATCCGGAGGCTACCGCTGAAGCCCTTACCGTCGATGGCTGGCTGGCCACCGGGGATCTGGGGTTTATAGATGATTTGGGCAATCTGCATATCCGTGGCCGATCCAAGAATGTCATTGTCATGTCCAATGGTGAAAATGTCTATCCCGAGGCCATTGAACACAAGATCAATGTCAATCCCTGGGTTGTGGAGTCTCTGGTGGTTGAAAATAATGGTCGCCTGGATGCCTGGGTCTATCCTGATTATGAATATATTGATGCGGCAACAGCAGGCAAGTCGCGGCTTCAGCGGCACGACTATATTGCCGGCCTGCTGGCGGAGATGCGCAAGGGGCTTAATGAGCAGCTTTCTCCGGCAGCACGATTGACCAGGGTGCTTGAGCATCGGGAACCTTTTATCAAGACCGCAACTCATAAGATTAAACGCTATCTCTATAGCGGCCGAAGTATGACGTCATGAGGTAAACTGTGCGTGTATTGGCCATTCAGATGTTCTGATTCTGGTCGTGATGAAAAATATCATTGAGAAGAAGACATGAAGACAATCTCTATAGCTATCCTGAAGCCCTCTTCTCTTGACTGCCTGAGAGGTCTGAGGTTCCTGACCTGTCCGGCTTGTTTAATTGTGAACTGAACGCCGCATGTTTTTTCAAGCTACTCTGTTAAGCTTGGAGGACCGTTTTCCAACATCAATACGGATAAGAAGATGAAAAACTTTGAAGAGGTTGTGCAATTTCATGGCCACGTCTGTCCAGGTCTGGCCTTTGGCTTTCGGGTGGCGCAAGCGGCCCTCGAAGCCTTGGGCGATCGTTCCCGGGATGAAGAACTGGTGGCGGTGGTCGAAAATCGTTCCTGCGCCGTTGATGCCATTCAGGTGGTGAGCGGGTGTACCTTCGGCAAAGGAAACCTGGTGGTCAGGGATTATGGAAAGCAGGTCTATACTTTTCTCAAACGTCCGCATGGTGAGGGGGTACGCATCAGTGTCAAGTGGATTGCCCCGCCCGAAGATCAGGAGATGACCTCCTGCTGGCAGCGTTTTTCCCAGGGAGATCGGTCAACCGAGGTCATGCGGGCGATCAAGGCGCATAAGGGCAGAAAGATCCAGGCGATTCTCCAGGCTGACATGGCTGAGCTTTTTGAGATCCGCAGGGTCAAGGAACAACTGCCGGAGCAGGCCCGTGTCTATCCCAGTATTCGTTGTGCCCGGTGCGGTGAGAAGGTGATGGAGCCTATGGCTTTGATGGTTGATGATCGTCTTCTCTGTCTCCCTTGTGTTGAGATAGAAAAAGGGGTTGAGTCATAACGACCTAACTGTTTGGCCCCACAATTAAGTGGTGATGAAATATTCTCTCATAGTATCTTTTCCGGTATCTGTGATATTCTTACCAGTATGAAAATAGATTCCTCGATAGACGCGATTTTTGAAGTTGAACAAAAGACCAAGGTTATATGCCCTCTCTTTACCTGCGGTGTTTCTGCCGGTTTTCCTTCACCTGCCGACGACCATGTAGATCGAAAGCTCGATTTGAATGAGCTGCTGATCCAAAATCCGGTTGCCACTTTTTTTGTGAGGGTTGCGGGTGATTCCATGATGGATGCAGGGATAAATCATGGAGATATCCTGGTTGTTGACCGATCCCTGGAAGCGGCGAGCGGGAAAATTGTCATCGCTATCGTTAATGGCGAGCTGACGGTGAAAAGATTCGTGCAAAACCACACCTCCTGTCAGTTGGTTGCGGCAAACTCTGCCTACCCTCCTGTCGAGATCACCGAAGATACCGATTTCAGTGTCTGGGGAGTGGTCACCAGTGTTATCCATCAATTTTAACCGGCCTGTTCGATGAAGAAAGTCTTTGCCCTTGTTGATTGTAATAATTTTTTCGCGTCATGTGAACGACTGTTCCGGCCGGAGCTGAATGGTAAGCCGGTTGTCGTCCTCTCCAACAACGACGGTTGCATCATTGCGCGGTCAAACGAGGCAAAGGCGCTCGGGATTCCTATGGGCGCACCTTTTTTCAAGTTCAAGCCTTTGATTGTCAGGCACAATGTCCATGTTTTTTCATCGAACTATGGGCTGTACGGGGATCTCTCGCACCGGGTGATGGAGGTCTTGCGACAGATGGAAGCAGATGTTGAGGTGTATTCGATTGACGAGGCATTTTTATCGCTCCCGGTAACTCAAGTCTGGAACCGGCACCAATATGCTGCAGAACTGAGGGCGAGAGTAAAAAAACAGGTTGGCATTCCCGTCTCCATCGGTATCGCCACAACCAAAACGCTGGCCAAGATCGCCAATCGAGTCGCCAAGAAAGAGGCACGATTCCAGGGCACCTTTGATCTTGTCGGCAATAGTCAAACAGATCAGGTGTTGGCGCAGACTGAAGTGAATGATGTTTGGGGAATAGGAAGACGTTCTACTGAAAAGCTGAACAGGCGTGGGATCTATACCGCCCACGATCTCAAACGGGCCGATCCAACATGGATCCGCAAGCATCTGACCGTTGGCGGCGCGCGGACCGTCATGGAACTCAACGGGATATCATGTATCTCCCTTGAAAAAGCTCCCGCGTGTCCAAAATCGATCATTACGTCAAGATCATTCGGACACCCGATAACCGATCTTGACAACCTCAGAGAGGCGGTCATCAGTTATGTTTCGATAGCTGGGGGAAAACTCCGGGAACAAGGTGTTGAGGCCGATACCCTGAATCTGTTTATTACAACCGGGCCGTTTGACGAACAGGCCGGTTACTCCAATAATCAGACGATTACTCTGCAGCGGCCCACCTCTTCAACGCCCGAGCTCATAACCGCAGCCCTGCAATGCCTCAAGTCGTTGTACAGACCCGGTTATCGATATCGGAAGGCCGGTATCATGCTCGCCGGTATCACAAGTCATGGATACAGGCAGCAGGATTTGTTTTCATTCTCACAGCCGGCAGTGAAGGAGGATAAACAGTTAATGGCCGCGCTGGACAGGATCAACAATAAATGGGGGCGTCAAACCATTCAGTATGGCATGACGACGGCTGAAGATAAGCCATGGTCAATGCAACAGACGCGAAAGTCGCCCGCCTACACCACTAATTGGCAAGAGCTGCCTGTGGCCAAGGCAGCGGGGGTGTAGTATTGTTTGCAATATTTCTGAATCACCGCTAATGAGTTGGGTCAGGTGATAAATGGTAGATGAAAGGCATGATTTTTGGGAAAGATGGCGACTATCGAAGGCCCAAATCAAGTTCCCTAAAATAATGCCGTCTCTCTGTATAACTGGAGTTTGGAGTTTCAGCCAACAGCATGACTGAAACTATATGTTAAAAATTTGTAAAAAAATCACAAAAAGCTATTGACATAGCGGCAAGAAATTGTGCCGTTTTCTCAGCCAAATTGAGGCAAACAGTAAATC
>JAPLJF010000021.1 GCA_026388715.1 Deltaproteobacteria bacterium | reverse complement strand
TTCTTCGGTACCAAATCGACGTTGCCATTCTATAAGAGAGAGTTCTGGCATCTTCATAACGAAACCTCCTTTATTTGCTTGGTTTCTTGGTCTTGTTAAGAAGATAATCACTCAACTGAAAATAGGGCAGAGCCATATAGATTTTTTGAGTCCAGGTTTTTTGGTTAGGGCTACCAAAAATCCACCCCTTCATGTTTTTTGTTTCAACAACAAAAACACCATATTTTGAAACAATAATGTGGTCTATTTGTGTACTCCCATCCTCCGTAGGAAGAGTTACATTTTTTATAAGATGATATTGTTTTTTATTCAGAAATAGCTTTGCGCTTAAGTTAACAATGAATTCCCCCGCTACCCCTTTGAACCATGATGATTTTAATACAGCACCTATGATAACAAGGGGAATCAAGTACCAAATATTTCCGATCATTTGAATAATAATTGAAGTTAAATCCATTTGTTATCCTTAGTTTATTTGCAAAATAGTGTGATAGGCAGAATTCACCGACTACAAATTCTATATCGTCAAAAAAAGCCCACTCTCGGTGACGACACGGTACTCTTCTTCCTTAAATCCTGTTAAATCCCAGACGATGATACCAAAAGGCTCTCCTGTCCAAGCAAAGATTATGATACCGGTGTTCCTGCACTGGCAATAACTCCCTGCATTACCGGACTCAATTGTACCACAAGTTCGGCATTAAGCGCGTGGGACGTCGAATCATCAATGGTAGTGGCCGCGGTTATCCGGGCGGTGGCGATTGCATTTCCCCGTGAAGTTGTTGCCGGCGACTCTGCCGCGACTGCCGGGTCAACGTTGGTGATGATGATTGAGACTGTGTTGTTGCTGTTGCGGTAAATTTGAAAGGTCCGGAACTGCTGCGGGAAATCCCGCAGGGACGAGGTCTCGACCTCCCAGAAGCTGAGGGTCGGATCCGCATGAATTTGAGGCGTAACCGTATTCATGTGGCGGTGTCCGGCGATCCACATGATGAGATTCGGATAGTTTTGGAGCTCGGCAAGTAATGATGCATCACTTACAACAGAGGTAGCTCCATAATTGGGTGCCGGGATAAACAAGTTCATAAATTCTGACACCTGGGTTGGATCGGTAACAAGATTTTTATACACTTTAAAGGGAATATGCGCGGCGATAATCATAAGCTGGTTGTTGTCCTGTCCTGCCTGGAGCTGATATCTGAGCCAGTCCAACCGAAGCTGGTCAAGACTGCCGGCGGCATAGTTTGGCTCACCAGGTTCCTTGCAGGTATCGTCCAGCACAATTATCTTGATCGGTATATTGGCCTTGGGTACAAAGCTGTAGCAGGCAAAGCCGCTGCTTCTCATGGCCGGGTCCACCAGGTTAAAACCATGGCCGACCGGGGTTGATGTTGTCGTGAAAAATTCATTGATCCAGTTCTGGCTGGAAGATGTAAGCGTCGAGAGTGAATAGCGATTCGGGTCGGCAACAACGGTCGGGGGCACGGGGTAGTCACCGATTGGTCCTGACTTGATAACCGCCCCCAATGGATCCGAGCCATCAATCACCCCCGAATAGAAGCCGGTTTTGGTTATGCTGTCACATGGCACGTCCGAATTATCCGAGGTCTGAATGGCACTCGAGATATGGGCCGCCTGGATCTGGGCATTTTCATAACAGGTACCCATCCAGAACTGATCGTGGTTGCCCAGAACCTGATACCAGGGGATTGACTTATCGAGTCCGGCCGCCCGGTACGGTTTTTGATAATCAATGAAGCCGGCGCCGATATGGGTGCCGGAACTGGGGGTGATATCCCTGCCGTCAAGCACGTCAATATACCATCTCAACTCGTTGTACTGGGTGTTGTTGATGGCATCACCAAGGGATATCCCGAAGTCAAACGGCGATTTTTCATGCAAGGCATTAATGGTCTGGACAGCGGCATTCAGAACATGGGTCGTCGCCAGTATCACCGGTGAATAGGCCGACGAATTGCAATTTAAGCGGTAAGTCTTGCTCCACTCGTAATAGAGCGGTTGCGCCGGGGATTCCTTATCAGCAATATGGATGTCGGTTATGGTAAAAAATGACAGCAGGAGCGCGGCATTAGTTGAATTATAGCCGGGAACGAAAGTCTTCCATACCGTACAGGACAACCCCTGCCCTACGGTCCATGAACTGTAATTATAGTAGAGCGCGAGGTCTTTGGGGTCGATGGGTGGCGTGCTTGCAGATACCGGTTTCGGAAGGATCTGGCGTTCGGCTGTGGTATAGACATCGCTTGCAATCGGCCATCTTTGTTTATGGGTCAGGAGGAAAAGAGGGCCAGGCAGGCTGAACGAGGCGAAAGACATATAGGCGGTTGTTCCGGCAAAACATTTAACAAACTCTCGCCGTGTTAGCTCGCTGCTCTTTTTCAGATCGTCGTTCATCATAGTAGCCTCTTTTTCTATTCAGTTGGATTGAGCAAATATAAAGTGAGCAATAAGGGACCGCTCCCAGTTTATTTGATAGTCTCACAAGAAACAGTGGTCTGTCCACCGATATTCTACGGTCCTCCGTTTTCCGGGTTCTTAAAGGCTAAAGGAAAAGTGGCCGGAACAGTCTTCTCAGATCGTGCTCAGGGCTCGCAGTCTGTTCAGGAGGGGGCCGCCCAGGAGGACGAAGCCCTTGATCTTGTCGGTGATAAAGGTGGCCTTGGTGGTCTTGTTAAAGGCAAAGCGCTCCTCAAGGACAAAGGTGTGATAGAGGGCAAAGGGCAGAAAGAGAATTTCCGAACCAAAAAAAAGCAGGGCAAAAAAGAGCAGGGAGACCCGCAATTCCCCCTGCACCATCCCCCGGACAAGCCCGTCGACAAAGGCAAAGCCGCCACCCATAAGCATGGCCAGGAGGATCACAACCTGCAGGCTGGCGGTGACCAGTTCAAACCGGCAGTTTGCCCTCTTGTACTCCTGGGACCGTTGATACTTCTCCTCGCTGTAAATCCCCTTCACCTCATCAGGCAGTTGCGTGGAAATACTCCGGCAGTTAAGAAAGCTGAGCCCCCTTTCCAGGAGATAATCCGCAAGAACGGTGGCAATAATGGCAGTAAGGATGGTTGTGGTATTCATGGTATGTTTTTATTGAATATCAAGTTGTTAGCTTGAACTGACCCCAGGGTACTTCAAAGGACAAACTTAACATCTTGGAAGCCTGGCGCCATTTTCTATTCCTCTCCAGGATTGGAAAAAAGGCTTTTATCAATGGCTTTTTCCCGGGCCGCTTCCCGGCTTATCGTTCCTGCGTTTATCAACATCTGAAGGTGATAATCCATAGTTTGCATGCCCTGTGATCTCCCTGATTGGATGAGAGATTCTACCTGGGTGATTTTTCCGTCTCTGATAATGCTTGCCAGGGCCGAGGAGCCAATGAGCACTTCTATTGCGGCACACCGGCCTTTGCCATCCTTTGTTTTTAAAAGCTGCTGGGCAACAACCGCCTTCAGCGACTCTGAGAGCATAGTGCGAGTCTGGGCCTGCTGTTCTGCGGGGAAGGAATTGATGATTCTGTCAATGGTCTTGCCGGCACTGTTGGTATGCAAAGTCCCGAAGACAAGAATACCCAGCTCCGCACAGGTCAAAGCCAAGGCGATTGTCTCTAAGTCACGCATTTCACCGACCAAGATGACATCCGGGTCTTCTCGGCTCGCCACCTGAAGTGCCTGGGAGAAACTCTTGGCATGAGTACCCACTTCGCGCTGGGAAAAAATACATTTCTTGTTGGGGTGAACAAACTCGAGAGGGTCTTCAATCGTTATGATATGTTTTGCATAGTTATCATTAATTGAATCAATAATTGCGGCCATGGTGGTCGACTTGCCGCTCCCGGTTGGTCCGGTTACCAGCACCAGACCCCGTTGATAATGGGCAATTTTCTTTACAGCCTCAGGCATGCCAAGCTGGTCGAGGGTAAGAATTTTGGTTGGAATGAGTCGAAACACCGCGCCAATGCCATGATGCTGGTACATAAAGTTGCAACGAAACCGTCCAACGCCCTCAAGCTCGTAGGCTTTGTCAAGATCTTTATTCTTTTCAATGAGTTCCCGCTGAGCTGAATCGAGAATTTCAAAGAGAATTTGTTTATTGGACTCAGGCGTCAGCACCGGAGCGTTCATCGGGACAAGTTCGCCCCGCATACGCAGGAGTGGCGGAAAACCAATGACCATGTGCAAATCACTTGCGCCATGTTCTTGCATCTGTCTGAAATATTTATCAATATGATTCATGAATTTCACTCTTGGTAATTGTAAGAGGAGCTAAAGGGAGAGTGCACTGCTATTGTTACTCAACCGGCATTTTGGCAATAGAAGGTGAAAAACGCTTTAAAAGAGCCTTGTTGTCAATATTGGCAGCTGCCTCCACTGGGGAAATTTTTCCTGCCTCAAGCATTTCCATTATGGAATCATCCATAAGTCGCATACCGAGCTTTTTACCCATCTGCATTGTCGATTGAATTTGATATGTTTTATTATCGCGAATAAGATTGGCTACCGAGAGATTGCCAATCAGTACTTCCAGCGCCAAATGCATCGTCTTTCCGTCGGCTCCTGGTATGAGACGTTGTGTAATAACTGCCTTCAGGGCTTCACTGATCATTGCTCTTATCTGGTTTTGTGAACCGGCAGGATAGGAATTGATTATTCTGTCGACAGTCTTGGCAGCACTTGAAGTCGAAAGGGTTCCAATAACGAGATGCCCGGTCTCGGAGGCGGAAATAGCTAGAGAGATGGTGTCCAGATCCCTTAATTCACCAATGACAATGACATCCGGGTCCTGTCTGAGCGCACCTCTCAGGGCATTTTGATACGAATGCGTGCTCTTGCCAAGTTCCCTCTGGTTCACAACTCCCTTTTTGTAGGGATGAATGAACTCTATCGGGTCTTCAACTGAGAGGATATGATGGGCACGCTTTGAGTTGATGTAATCGACCATGGCGGCAAGAGTTGTTGTTTTGCCATGACCGGTTGCTCCGGTGACCAGGATGATACCCTGGTGATTGTCGAGAATCGAGTAGACCACATCAGGAAAACCCAGTCGGGCAAGTGTGGGTATTTCTGGAGGGATGACTCGAAACACACCACTCATTCCTCTGTTATGGCGCATTGCACTGCCCCTGAAGCGCCCCAGCTCCTTTATTTCATAGGCGAAATCGAGCTGTCGCTCGCGGGTCAAAATTTCAAGTTGAACGGGTGTAAGCAGTTCGGAAATCAGCTGGACAGTGTGTTCCGGGGTGAGGTTCTGGCTTTTCAGGCGAATGAGCTTGCCTGTTCTGCGAACCATAAAGGGCTCACCTGGAGTAATATGTACATCCGAGGCGTTCAATTCGACAGCTAGTTTGAAAACTTTATCCAGTGTTGCCATTAGGGGAAGGTCTCCGAAAAAATCTTGTTATGATAGAGGATCAGCGGACAGGATCATTGGTATCCCTTTTCAAGGGATAGAGTGACAAGTCATCCTTTGAAAAGTTTTTTGCCGCTGTGATAAGCAACTAAGCACAACGGGGTCTACAAGTTGACAAGTTTGGGAGCATATGACAATCTGTAACTGACCAAGTTTAAAATAACTTAAATAATCTTTCTTCTCTTCTGTACACCAGTTTTCTATAAGCAACCTCTTCACAAGCACTTGTTGGTTTGCGTTAAAGAGCCAAGAAGGGTTTGTAGGTTATTTTTTGCCTAAAACCGATTATTTCTCAGCCAGTGATAACGAATACCGCGCATCCAGGCAAAAGTATAGAGGAAACTCAGGGCAAAAATGCCCCATTGTTCCGCGATCCATGCCGAATAAAACCAGAATGGCTGGCCGCATAAACCAAAAATACATGCCCACTTCCGCCATTCTGCTCGCTCATCCTGGCTCAACCAAATAGCCGTAGCACCAGTTAAAGCAATCGCTATCTGATCCATATTTCATTTCCTTCTTCCAATTTTCATCGCGCGGATAAAAATCAGGAAAGCCCCTGTAAATAGTTAAAGGTGAAGGTATCCGGCAAAGGCTGATCTGAGGCCAGGGCCGCAAGCACCTGTCGCCCTTTTGCTGAAACCGCGCCGCAATGGCTGAGATCGACCATGATCCGGGCGCACCCCATCTCCCGCAGCTCCCGCAGGCGACCCACCAGCGAAAAATCCTGGCTACTCATGACCTCGGTGAGCCCGCTGTCGGTGATGACACGGTACTCTTCCTCCTTGTCGGAATGGAGCACATTGCCGGAACGCAGGCCCTTGAGGGGTATCCGCGACAGGAGCAGGGTAACGGCGCTGTACACCGTCAGGGCCAGAGGAATCGTCAGCGGTCGATGAAAGAGGTCGCTGATATTCTTTTGCTCATCTTCCAGGCTCAGGGTCAGCTCGGCCAGTCCCAGCTCCTGCCAGGCCAGCGCCGCCTGGCTGTTCAGGGTATAACAGCGGAAGCCACCAAGGAGAATCACATCAGAAAGTCCTGCAAACAAAGGGATATGCCCCAGATTGTTAATCCTGAATCTCCGGTATCCTGAAGCGTGCAGCATCTGCACCGCCCGCCGGTATTCGATCCAGTCGGGACCAAAGAGCATGGCCGGGAGCTCCCAGGATAACCGATCTTTCTTCTGCGCCAACTGTTTTTCAACCCCCTTGAGGGCGGCAAGGTTCCTGGAGGTCAGCGGCAGCTCCAGGCGCGCCACCTGTTGCTGGTCGTCGAGCAGTCCGATATCCTGGACCTCCCGGCCCCGGACCGTGAGCTCCGGCATCGCTGCCGGTTCCGCCGTAATTTTCGGCAAAAGAGCGGCCAGGGCCTGAGCGGCAGAGTCCACCCGCAGCTTTACCTCCTCCTCAGTCCGTGGAGACAAGACCACCTTGGCCAGCCGCTCCAGACAGGCATCCGGGCTCAGGGTGAAGAGCGGCCTGCCGCCCACCTTGAGCACCGCGTCCCCCACCCGGAAAAATCCCTTTTCCGGGATCTTGACCTGGACAAAATCACCGGCCTTGGCCACCTTGGTCTTTTTCTTTTCGCAGAACAGTTCCCGCACCGTAAAGCCGATACCGGCCTGATCATTCTGCGGCTGGATCCGGATCCGGTCGCCCACATGCAGACGTTCCTTGGCCGTAAAACCGATCATGCCGCCGCGAAGCGATACCACCTCACCCAGAGGACGCCCCAGAGTCCCATGCTGGGTTGAATCGGCAATGCCGGTGGGGACAAAACCGGTGAGAAAACCCTTGGTGGCCTGACGGCCGAATGAGAGTTCCAGATGTTCGACGGCCTCCTGGAGGGCGGTCTTGCGCTGTTCTGAAGGGGCATCGAGCATCAGGCGATAGGCCGCCACCACCCGGGCCACATACTCGGCGCTCTTCATCCGTCCTTCGATCTTGAAGCTCATGACCCCGGCCTTGAGCAGTTGCGGCAGAAGCTCGATGGCGCTGAGATCACTGGTGGAGAAGTGATAGCCCGGCTGTTTGCGGTTATGCAGACGGCGGCGGCAGGGTTGGGCGCAGCGGCCGCGATTGCCGCTGGCGCCGGTCAGGGCCGAGGAAAAAAGGCACTGGCCGGAGATGGAAAAGCAGAGGGCCCCGTGGACAAAATGTTCCAGCTCGATGGTGGTCTGGCTGCGGACCTCGGCGATCTCGGCCAGGGACAGCTCACGGGCCAGGACTGCCCGCGTGAATCCCATCTGCTCAAGCATTTTGACCCCGGCAGCATTATGGACGGTCATCTGGGTTGAGGCATGGAGAGGGAGCTGGGGAAAATGGAGATGCGCCAGCCGCCAGACTCCCAGATCCTGGATAATCAGACCATCGACAGGGATAGCGGCCAGGGAGGCGAGGATATCCACCAATTTGGGCAGCTCGGCCTCCTTGATCAGGGTGTTGAGGGTGACATAGAGGTGCTTTTTCCGGCTGTGGGCATAGGACGACATTCGCTCCACATCGGCCAGGGTAAAATTCCGGGCCTTGGCCCGGGCGGAAAATTCCTTGAGCCCGCAATAGACGGCATCGGCGCCGGAATCGAGGGCGGCAAAAAAGGCCTCCAGACTACCGGCCGGAGCCAAGAGTTCTGATTTTCCTGTTTTGCCAGACTTTTCTAGTTTCCCGGATTTTCCAGGGGGCGAGCTTTTTGTTTTTTCTGTTGTCACCAGCGATCACGCAGATGGAAATAAAAACGGCAGGTTAATAGAGTAATTTCCAGTAATGTCCGTCAGGTTTTTGCATTAACTCCCCCTCCCTTGATGGGAGGGGGTTGGGGGGAGGGTGAAAGTGCCAACATGGTCTCATCTGGCAACTTTCCCACCCACCCTAACCCTCCCCCACCAGGGGGGAGGGAACTTTTAGAATAGTAACGCAATATTATAACGGACAACACTGAGTAATTTTGCAATAACTCTTTGTGTGGATAGACTTTTCCCCTCACCCCAGCTTTCTCCCTGAGGGGGAAGGGTTGGGGATGAGGGGGAACAGCAGTTACATCATAAGACAAGTGCTGTTTTTAGATAGAAATAAAAATCGTATTCAGCCTTTTGTATCTTCTCAATTCCCTACCTTGATGGTGGGAATTGCGGGGTGGATGAAGTTGCCAGTTGAGTTGAATCCGGCAATTCCCCCTCCCCCTGACCCCCTCCCGCAAGGGGCGGGGGGACTTTCTTGAAAATTCCGGCTCTATAGAGCCTGTTGCAAAACTCCGGTAATACCCTTCGACAAGCTCAGGGTGAACGGTATCTTCATTGGATTTATTAGCCTTTTTCCGTTCGTGGTGAACCTGTCGAACCACTCATTATACTTTTGCAACAGGCTCACTATTATCCAAAAAACTCCACCCCCTGCCCTTCTCAATGCTCCGCCTTCCCTTGCAAGGCCCAGGCCTGGGCATACAGATCATTCAACCGCTTTTCCAGCTCCAGACGGTACTCCTCCACCTGTTCTTCCTTCAAGTCTGACGGTACCAGCAGGGGCTCACCGTAAAAGAAATCGATCCGGGAAAAAGGCAGCGGCAGGGCTGTGCCATCCCAGGAGCCAAACCGCTTGTAGCGATTGCATGACCAGAGCATGGGCAGGATCGGCGCGCCGACATGCGAGGCCAGGACAACGGAACCGGCCTGCGCCACCCGGGCCGGCCCCTGCGAACCGTCGGCAACCAGGGCCGCATGATGACCCGACCGCATGGCCCGGATCAGGCCCTTGATGGCCCCGCCGCCGCCCTTGCCGCGGGAACCGCGCACCGTTACATGCCCCAATTTCTCGGCCACTTTGGCGATATATTCACCATCCCGGCTGGCGCTGACCATGACCGCCGCCCTCTCGTTGCGGACATAATAAAAAAGAAACAGAATCGCATAGTGCCAGAATGACGCTACTGCCGGACCACCAAGGGCATCAACCTGCCGGCGGTATTCCTGGCCATGGGTCACGACCCGGCAGGTAGCAAACCAGATCCTGATCAGCCATACAAAGACAAACGGGACCACCTTCAATGATACTTTATACCAGAATCCGCCTTTCATCCGATCTCTATCTCCAACTTGCGCAAGACCTTGATTCGATCACGCAGGGCGGCCGCCTGTTCAAAGGCAAGCTCTTTGGCCGCAACCTGCATCTCTTTCTCCAGTTTCTTTATCTCTTTTTCCAGATCACGGATACTGGTATAAACGGGAAGCTCTTCAGCCGCCTGCAGCAGATCCGCCTGATACCCGGCCTGATAGCCGCTGTCGGCAAGATGCTGCTGCAGACCGTCCTTGACCCGGGAACAGATGGTGGTGGGCGTTATACCATGCTCCTGATTATATTGTTCCTGAATCTTGCGCCGCCGCGCCGTCTCATCCATGGTGCGCTGCATGGAACCGGTTATGGCGTCGGCGTAGAAGATGACCATGCCGTCGGCATTTCTCGCCGCCCGGCCGCAGGTCTGGGTCAGCGAGCGCTCAGAACGGAGAAAGCCCTCCTTGTCGGCGTCAAGGATCGCCACCAGCGACACCTCCGGGATATCCAGCCCCTCACGCAAGAGATTGATCCCGACCAGGACATTGTAGTCGCCGTTGCGAAGATCGCGGATCAGCTCCACCCGTTGCAGAGTCTTGATATCGGAATGGAGATAGCGCACCTTGACCCCGAGCTTTTCGTAATAATCGGTCAGGTCTTCGGCCATGCGCTTGGTCAGCGTCGTCACCAGCACCGCCTCATTCCGCTCGGTGCGCAAGCGGATCTCTTCGAGCAGATCATCCACCTGGCTTTTGGCCGGACGCACCTCGATCCGGGGATCAAGCAGGCCGGTGGGCCGGATAATCTGGGCCACGATCCGTCCTTCCACCTGCTCGATTTCATACGGGCCGGGGGTCGCCGACACAAAGATCACCTGCTTGATCCGGGCGTTGAACTCCTCAAAGCGCAGGGGCCGGTTATCGAGGGCCGAGGGCAGACGGAAGCCGTAATCGACCAGGGTCTCCTTGCGGGAACGGTCGCCATTGTACATGCCGTTGAGCTGCGGCACGCCGATATGGGACTCGTCGAGAAAGAGCAGGAAATCATCCGGGAAATAATCGATGAGATTGGGAGGGGCCGCGCCCGGCTCCTTGCCGGTCAGATGGCGGCTGTAGTTCTCAATGCCGCTGCAATAGCCCAGCTCCTGGATCATCTCCAGATCAAATAGGGTGCGCTGCTCCAGACGCTGCAGCTCAACGAGGCGGTTTTTCTCCTGATACCAAGCCAACCGCTCCTTCAGCTCCTCCTTGATGGCATTTATCGCCACCTGCAGCCGGTCGCGCGAGGTGACGAAATGGCTGGCCGGAAAGACCGTGTACTCATCCAGTCGCTGCAGGACTACCCCCCGCAGGGGATCAATCACCGAGATGGCCTCCACCGTATCGCCAAAAAACTCCACCCGGATGGAGATCTCTTCCTCATGCACCGGGAAGATATCAATGACATCGCCCCGCACCCGGAAGGTGCCGCGATGGAAGGAGATATCGTTGCGTTCATAGAGCATGAAGACCAAGCGGCGCTGCACCTTTTCCATGGCATACTCTTCATCGCGGCGCAGGAAGAGATGCATGTTCTTGTATTCATCCGGCGAGCCCAAGCCGTAGATGCAGGAGACCGAGGCCACGATCAGCACATCGCGCCGGGTAAGCAGGGAGCGGGTGGCGGAGTGACGCATCATGTCGATGGCGTCATTGATGGCGGAATCTTTCTCGATAAAGGTGTCCGAGGTGGGGATATAGGCCTCGGGCTGATAGTAGTCGTAATAGGAGACAAAATATTCCACCGCGTTATGGGGAAAAAGCTCCTTGAACTCGGCGAAAAGCTGGGCGGCCAGGGTCTTGTTGGGAGCAATGACCAGGGTGGGCCGCTGCACCGCTGCCACCACACTGGCCATGGTAAAGGTCTTGCCCGATCCGGTCACCCCCAGCAGCATTTGGCTGCGCGCACCGCTTTCCAAGCCGCGCACCAGGGTCGCTATGGCCTGCGGCTGATCGCCGGCGGCGGCAAAGGTGGTGACGAGTTCGAAGGGGTTATCCATATGCGGGCGTTACTTTTAGGTTTCAAGTTTTATCTGTTCAGTGTTAAGATGCTCTCCAGGAACAACTTAGATTGTAAATCTTAAAACTTAAACCTTTATTTCTCAAGCAATGAATCGTTTTTTCCATCTGCCCCCATTGCCTCTGCTGCTTTACAGCTACCTGGCCTCCGAGATTCTTGCCCCGTTTTTTGCAAGTTTTCTCATCCTGAACTCAGTTTTCTTTCTGGTCAAGCTGATCCCGTTTCTTAATGTAGTCCTTGAACTTAATATCGGATTTGCCGATTTTATCCGTCTTTTTTCTTATCTCTTCCCCAACATGTTCCTCTACTCCATGCCCATGGCCGCCATGATGGGAGTGATCATCGCCTTCAGCCGACTCTCCAGCGACACCGAGATCCTGGCCTTCAAGGCCAATGGCATCAGCATCTATACCATCCTGCCCCCTGTCATTCTGGTATCTCTTGCTATTGCGCTTATCACCGGCTATTTCTCGGTAAAACTGATTCCTGCCGGCGAGATCGCCATGAATCAGCTCATGTTTCAACTGGCAAAAGAAAAAATAGACAAGGGGATCAAGGAAAACGCCTTCACCGAGGCCCTGGGCGATGTGGTCGTCTATGTCCAGTCCATTGACCAGAAGACTGGTCAATGGCAGAACGTCTGGGTTTCCGACATGCGGGATCAGAAAATTCCGTCAATTACCATGGCGAGATCAGGTTCCATGGTTGGCGACACCAAAAAAATGCAGGTGACGATCATCCTGGAAAACGGCAGTCTCAACCGTCCTGATGGCACTTATGCCCAGACCGTCACCTTTGACCGGTACCAGATCAACATCCCCCTGCACATCCCCAGCATTATTGACGGCACAGATGTCACCCAGCTATCCATCAGCTCCATGACCATGCAGCAGTTGCAACAGACAGTCTCCCAGGTTGGCAGGGCGACCAAAGAGGGCCGGGAGGCGCTGATCCACTATCACAAACGGCTGGTCCTGCCGATGGGCTGTTTTATCCTCAGTCTGCTCGGCCTTCCCCTTGGACTCCAGGCACGAGCGGGCAAGAGCGCAATCGGCCTCCCTTTGGGTCTGGGGTGCTTTATCCTCTATTATATCCTGTTCACGGTTGGGAAAAATCTGGCGGAGACTTCTTCGCTTCCCGTCGGGATTGCCATGTGGGCTCCCAATTTCATCTTCCTTGTTTTTGTTTTGTTTCTTTTACGCCAGACCGCCAATGAGCGGCCTTTTATACCCAAAACAATCTGCAACCCTTGTATCGCCCTGATTGCCAAACTGCTGCCCCCGATCAAGGAAAAATTACGCGTATGGATTCACCTGCCGGTTAAAAAAATAATTGCAGGACCGGCACTGAATATGCGGCGATATGAACAAACACGGGAAGAGCTTCTTGGCCCTGGCCACCTGACTGCCGGGACTGTGCATGGAAACGCGAAAGACATGGTCTGTCATCTCCCGGGATGCGAGTCCTACTCCTGTCGTCACTGCACCATTGAATTCAAGAATATGGAGATAGCCTTGCAGGCCGGTTTTACCCCCTGCACTGCCTGCAAGGCTATTCTGGAAAAAGAGGATGCAAACCGAGCCGCTATAAATCAATAACACAGTCATCTGAATGACCAAAACGGCAGAAGGAACTGTTGACGAATCGCCTGCTGATTATCGCCTTTCACCTGTTTGTCGAGGGCACAGACTTGACACTGAGATGCAGGCCATATAAGCTGAAAAAAGTTTAATACCTGAAACTGATCGCTGACAACTAACAAGAGAATGGCTCAACACCCGTAAAGGCAATCCCATCATGAATCATAAGATCTTTCTTTCAGACCTTTTTACCAGCCTGCCCGAGATCAATGGCGCTTTTATCTTTTCCTCTCGGTCGGGAATTGTTGCCAAGCAGCTTGATCAGGAAACAAGCGGCTTCAACCCCTTGGCAATAGGGAAAAAAATAGCAGGCATTGCGGCGATAGCCTCTGAGCAGTTGAGTGATATCACCCAGATCGAGGTAAACTTTGACACCATGATCCTCTCCGGCCGTCTGCTCCCCGATCAAAACTGGCTTTTTCTCCTGCATACACCCGAACTCTCCAGCAGCATGATTCGGATGACCTTGCAGATGGCCTTGAATAACAGCAATCAGGAAAGCGATGACACCCAGGCCAATCAAGCTGAATCGCCTGCTGAAGACATGGACGAGGACGTGATCACCTTCCAAAAAGGACATCAGGTCGATATGGAAGTCCTGATGTCCCCGGGAGCACCTCTGGCCAAACCTTTAAATATTCTGCAGGATGAGCTCGCTAATTGTATCGGCCCGGCGGCACTTCCTGTCTTTCAGGATATCGTGAACAGGTGGTGCCAAGAACACACCCCGGCGCTGGACACCCTGAAACACCTGATTCCGCTGATAGACAAAGAGATCGATGATACCAAGGACATCAAAGCCTTCCATGCCAATATAAAAAACCTCTTTCCCCAGGAGTAGCATTATGGCCTCTGCCAAAGATTTTAACCGATTAGACCAGATCAATGGTGTTGCCCATTACATCCTGGTGCGAGGTGATGGCCAGGTAGTCAGCCAGAACATGGAAGATGCGGCCAGCCTCGGCCCGATCATCGCCGCCGGCGGAACCCAATGCGATGCCCTTGCCGCCGACATGGGCGGAAAGCGCTATATTCATCTCAGTATTGAACGGGAATCCGGCGACGATCTCCTGGTGTTCTCACTGGGCCGCTATTACCTTGGCATCTTGAAACACGCGGAAAGCCAGCGTCAGGAAGTCATCGACAATGTGATCTATTTCCTCAAGAATCTCTCTTGAGACTCCCTGCAAAAAACTCAGGGCCCGTACAAAATCACAGGCAACATATTAATGAAACTTCCATACGCCAGTGAAATGCGGGAACTCGACCGGTCTGCCATTGAAGAATACGGCATCCCGGGCATGGTTCTCATGGAAAATGCCGGCCTGGGCACTGTTTTGATGATGGAGAAGGAACTGGGCCCGGCTGCCGACAGCTTTGCCCTCATCCTGATCGGTCCCGGCAATAATGGCGGCGATGGTCTGGTCATAGGGCGTCACCTCCACCAGCGCGGCTGCAAGCCGGTCTTTATCTTCCTGGTGGCCCCGGAGACACTGCAAGGGGATGCCGCCGGCAATCTGCACATTGTCAAAAATCTGGCGCTTCCCCTGCATGTGCTGGACTCCGCGGCCCGCGTCCAGACCCTTCCCGCCCTGTATCGGCAGCTGATTTCGACAGGTAAATCCTGCTATGCCATAATTGATGCCCTGTTTGGCACCGGACTGACCAGAGCAATCGATGGCCACGTAGCAGAGCTGATCCGACTCATCACTACCGAAGCATGGAGTGCGGGCATCCCCCGGATTGCCGTTGATATCCCCTCCGGCCTGCACGCGGATACCGGCAGGATTCAGGGCGTCTGCATCCCTGCCGATCATACCGCCACCTACGGCTGCGCCAAACCGGGACAGTTGCTCGAGTACGGCCTGGAGGTCTGCGGCAGGCTGCATGTTATTGATATCGGCATCCCCCCTGCGGCTCTGGCCGCCCTTGCCATCGAGCAGGAAGCTCTGACGAACCGGAAAGCGGCCTGCTCACTGGCCAAAATAAAACGGTCAACCACGTCCCACAAGGGAAGCAACGGCCATCTTCTGGTCCTGGCCGGATCCATCGGCAAGACAGGGGCGGCTATCCTCAGTGTCAAAGGGGCTCTGCGCAGTGGATGCGGTCTGGTCAGCCTCTGCTGTCCCCAGAATCTCAACGCCATCTTTGAGACCCGGCTGGTTGAGGCCATGACCATTCCCCTTCCTGCCTCAAACTCAACAATCGGCATGGAGGACCTCGCAACTATTGAGCAGCACCTGTCCGGGAAAAAGGCTGTTGTCTTGGGCCCAGGGCTGGGCATGGCGGAACAGACGGCCCAGCTTGTCCTCCACCTCTATCATACGGTAAAGGTGCCCATGGTGATTGATGCCGACGCCCTCAACATCCTGGCAAGCTACAAAAATCAGCTCCAGTCCCCGCCCGGCCCCCGGATATTTACCCCCCATCCCGGCGAGATGGCGAGAATTCTGGGAATCTCCGTTGCCAAGGTCCAGGAAGACAGGATTCAGGCCGCCAGAAAGGCCTGTCTGCTCTTTGATCAGTCAGCGGGACAGTGCACGGTTATCCTCAAGGGCGCAGGCACGGTTATCGTCTCAGAGGGGGGTAAGGCCTGGATCAACACCACCGGTAATCCCGGAATGGCAACAGGAGGAACGGGAGATGTGCTCAGCGGGATCATCGGGTCTTTGATCTGTCAAGGGCTTAGCCCGCAAGAGGCCGCCCGCGCCGCTGTTTATCTACACGGAATGGCAGGAGATTTATTGCAGGACATTATTGGCACAGGTTACAGCGCGACAGAACTTGCCGACACCTTGCCCCGGAGCATCAAACAATTAAACAAACAAGGAGCTATCTCATGCTAACTGCCCGTGATATCATGACCCGTGAAGTTATTACCATAACAGATGACTCCACCGTAAAAGAGCTGGCCAGGCTTTTGGCCGTCCACCAGATAAGCGGGGTGCCGGTCATTGATGACACGGGAAAGCTTGTCGGGGTGGTAACTGAGAGTGATCTGATTTTTCAGACCAAAAAAGTCCACATTCCCACCGTTATCACCATCCTTGATTCCGTCTTTTATCTTGAGAATCCGGATAAAATGGGCGAGGAGATGAAAAAGATGGCCGGCATCAAGGTAAAAGATATCCTGACCGGTTCCCCTCTTACCGTAAACGAGGATACGCCTTTAGACGAAATTGCCACCATCATGGCGGAAAAGAATGTTCACACCCTGCCGGTTGTGAATAAAGAAACATTGGTGGGAGTCATCGGCAAAAAAGATATCATCAGAACCCTGATAGGATAACCGCCCCAATCTTCAGGCCAGCCGCAGCAAGGAATTGACAAGGGCTGCGGCAACTGTTGAGGTATCAACAGTAGAGAAACCACCAGGAAAAACATGGTCTGTCTTTTTTTCTATTTCTTTCCCCCTGTGATAGCCGGCACAAACATCGGCCATGGAAATGGTGTGCTGTAGATCGCCATCACACTTTTTGACGTATTCATATTCACCGTACAGGTGACGCCTGAAGCCGAATCACAACATTTCCAACTGCTGAACGTAGCACTTTCAGAAGTCACGGGCGCGGTGAGCGTAATAGTTGTCCCCTCGGCAATGCCGGTTTTGCTGTAGTTGGTCGTCCCGGCATAGTCCGTCGGAAAGGAACCAATCGCCACGTGATAGGCGCCCGAAGAATTTACCGTCAGTGTATAAGGCGGACCAGGGGATATGGACGCCAGCGCCGCAACCAGATTGATACGCGGTTTGACGATGAAGGGGTAACGGTAGTCAGTCACGGGAACGCCGGTAGTCGTCAGCGCATTGAGTGCGTTGTTGACCGAGATATGCGGCACAGCCTGCTTGAGGAGTGCCCAGGCACCCGTCACCTGCGGCGCGGCCATTGATGTGCCGTGGAAAATGGCATATCCGGGACCCGGAATGGAGGAGTTGATTGCTGAGCCGGGGGCCAGCAGGTTGAGAAAGGACGCCGAGTTGGAATAGCAGGCAACCTTGTCAACCGTGGAATTTGGCTCGCTGCAGATTGAAAACGTGGCCGACAGGCCGGAGGCATCCCAGGTGGACCCGACGCTGACGGCAGTCGACACGCAGCCAGGTGCGCTCAAACTATTCGTAGAGGCGTCGTTGCCGGAAGAAATAACGGTAGCGACACCAACGGCACGCAGATTGTCGATCACCGCCTTGACCGCCGAATTGTCATTATCGCACATCGCCTGGTCGAAATACTGGCCGCCTCCCATGCTCATGTTGACTGCCGCAATGCTATAGCTGGTACGCAAGTCGTACACTCGCTCCAGGCCCTTGATCTGATCGCTGACGAAGCTTAATACACAGGGCACTATGCCACCGCAATAGTAGGTCGAATCGAAACGGGAAAACACCTGAATGGCGATCAGATTTGCGCCGCGTGCCACGCCGGAGAAAGTATCATCCTTTGAGCCGGCAGCAATGCCGGCCACATGCGTGCCGTGTTCGCAGCCCTCTATATTACAATTGATACCTGAGCCGCTGGCAGTCGATTCGGTGGCTCCGCCCGGACACAGTGTACTCGAGCTGTAATTGACGTTATTGGTTGAATAGCAGGCCTCGGAAACCACCTTACCGCTCAGGAAGGGGTGCGTTTTGTCGACACCGGTATCCAGTATCGCCACGACCTGTCCGCAGCCATTGCAGCCTGCCGACCACGACGATGTTGCACCAATCAACGGGCTGCTTTCCTCCAGTGTCGGGGCCCTCAAAACATCTTCCTCGATGCTGAGCACATTGCTGTCCGAGGCAAGCGTCTCAAACTCGGCAGCATTTACTTCCAACCCCAGGAACGGAATGGTTGTAAAGCGGCTTACCTTCTTCTCCCGGCCATGGACAACTGCCAACCGGCGAAGGACGGCGGCCTGTGCCTTGCCGATGTCGAGGCGTTGCGTCGCTGCTTCGACCGCGGCAAGTTTGCCTTCGGGAGCAAATGCCGTACGCACACCGACAATCAGCCGCACATTCCCGCTCTCCCTGGCTTTCGTGCGCAGCCGCGTCAACTTGTTGGCCATGGCCCGGTCGTTGGCGCTGGCCGCGGCCAGTGTCGGCCCGTCAGGATTAGCCAACAGGGCGCGCTCGGCGGCCCAAGAAGAGGAAACAATAAATAACAAGCCCCCCAGTACCAGTGCTGTACGGAATAAAAAAGTTTTCATCGCATGAATTTCCTTGCCTCAGTTGATAGCTCTAAACAGTGCCATAATCCAAGAACTTTACTATGGAATAAAAAAAATTGTTCAACACGATGCATCTCGCCTGGTCCGGCCTGTTTCAGGCCAGCCGCAGCAAGGCATTGACAATGGCTACGGCGACCGGGCTTCCGCCCTTGCGGCCAAGGGCGGTGATAAAAGGATAGTCTTTCTGCGAAAGAAGTTCTTTGGATTCGGCGGCATTAACAAAGCCCACCGGCACCCCCACCACCAGGTCAGGCCGGATCTTTCCGGCCGCAATGAGCTCCATCACCGCCAGCAGAGCGGTGGGGGCATTGCCGATGGCCACAATCCCCACATTGTCATCCACTGCCAGGGCCAGGGCCGTCTCCGAGCGGGTAAGGCCCTGGCGACTGGCACTGGCGGCCACCTCCGGTTCCCCCACCCGGCAGATCACCTGGCCGCCAAACTTTCCCAGAAACGAGCGACTGATTCCGGCGGCGGCCATATTCACGTCGGTCAGAACATTCTTTCCTGCCCGGATCGCGGCCAACCCGGCAGCAATGGCCTGCTTGTGAAAACGCAGGTTGGCCGGAAAGCCAAAGTCCCCGGTGGCATGGATGACCCGTCGTATGACGGCAAATTCCTCCAGGGAATAGTCCGCAACCGAGCAGCCGGTTTGATCATGAAACTCGCGCTCAATGATCCGAAAACTCTCCGCCTCAATCTCCAGGGGCTTTATCTGCTGCAAGGTGACCATGTTTATCCCTTTTGAACCTGCATGATATAATTATAAAAAGCGTCCACGTTCTTTTCTGTCCGGCCGAAATGGAGATGGATATACCCGCCCACCGCATTGCCGACCTTGAATCCTTCCCTCCGCCCATTCTCCAGCTGGTAGATGGTCTCAACATCCGGGGCCATCCGCTCAATCACCGAATAATGAAACTCATGACCGTGCAGCACCTCCCCCTTTTTTCCCCACAGACAGTCCCTGTCCAGACGTGGCTGACGATAGCCAAGGCGGGACAGGCGACTTTGCATCCGTACCGTTGCCGGAAAGACCCCGGCCATGGCATGCGCCTTTCCCTCCAGATCAATCAACTCATCACACAGATACATAAATCCGCCGCACTCCGCATGGATCACGCCGCCGCCACGTGCCCAGGCGGCAATGGCAGATCGCATCCCCACATTCCGGCTCAGGGCGCTGGCATAAAGCTCGGGATAGCCGCCGCCAAGATAAAGGGCATCCATGCCTGCGGGGAGTTTTTGATCGTTTAAGGGGCTGAACATGAGCAGCTCAAAGCCGGCTTGTGCAAAGATGGCCAGGTTGTCTTCATAATAAAAGCAGAACGGCAGATCACGGGCCACAGCCAGTTTGAGCGGAAGCGGCCTGGGACGGCCTGATGCTGCGGGAGCCAGGACCGGAGTCTCGGCTTTGCCTCGCTTGCCTGTCGGGTGCGGCCTGAGCTGATGCTGAGGGGGAGAGATGACCTGCCTGCCGACCCTGCTGACGCCAAGGGACAGCAGGGCATCCAGGTCAATGTGCTTTTCAACGGCGGCAATCAGCCCGGCAAGCTGACTTTCATTCAACGGCGCCTCTTCTCCCATGTGCAGGCCAAGATGGCGGTCAGGGATCTCAAAGCGGATGTCACGCGGGAAAAAACCCAAGATTCTGGCCTGACAGGACTGCTCCACCGCCCCGCGGATCAGTTCAATATGACGATCAGAGCCCACCCGGTTAAAGATCACCCCTTTGATCTGCACGCAGGGATCATATACCTCAAAGCCCTTGAGCACCGCCGCCACACTCTCGGCCGCTGAACGCGCATCAATGACCAGGACAACGGGCAAGTCCAGGGCCTCTGCCAGGGCCGCCGAGCTGGAGAGGCCGCCGTCAAACAGGCCCATCACCCCTTCCACCACCCCCACTACTCCCCCACCCTGATCAGAGAGCCACTGGTGAAAGGTCTTCCGGCAAAATTCCGGGCCGCACATCCGCAGATCAAGGTTGGACGAGATCCGGCCCGTCACCATCCGATGCAAGGTGGGATCAATAAAATCAGGCCCGCACTTGAAGGGCTGCACCGCCAGACCACGGGCTCTAAGCGCGGCCAGAATTCCCAGGGTAATGGTGGTTTTCCCGGAACCGCTGGTGGTGCCGCCAATCAGAAAAGCCGGGACCTGGGTATTCGCAGACAGGTGACCAAGATCAGAGCTCAGAGCAGTATGTCTTTGTAGCATCATCTCACCATCACAGGGATATCCGTCTCAATAAAAGTAAGAAAATAATCACCAGAGCGGAACCGGCAAGCATCAACCGGTTGGTAATCAGAATATCGGCAGCCGCAAACTCTCGCGTCCTCTCCCCCATGGTTGGTTTGGCAACAGCTTGACCAAAATAGACGGAGACCCCGCCCAGTTGTACCCCGAGAGCCCCGGCTACCGCCGCCTCCGAATGACCGGAATTGGGGCTGGCATGATTCAATCGGTCCCGGCAGAAAATCCGCAGGGAACCTTTCCCATCCAGACCAAGAAGAAAGGAGGCAAGCACCAGGAACAGGCCGCTCAGACGGGCCGGGATAAAATTGACCACATCATCCAATCTGGCCGCTGCCCAGCCAAAGGCAAGATAGCGCTCATTCTTATAGCCGAACATGGAGTCCATGGTATTCACCGCCTTATACCCCATGGCACAGAAGGCCGCCAACACGACCGGGCTCATCTCCAGAAACGGAGCACAAGTCGCCCCCAGCACCGCAAAAAAAAGTGGAGCTGCCACCCCATCAACCATATTCTCGGCCACCGTTTCCACACAGGCCCGGATCACCCCGGCCCGGTCAAGGGCGGTCGTATCACGGCCCACAATCATCCCTACTGCCTTACGTCCAGCCTGAAGACCGGACTCCCCTTCCTGTTGCAGGGCCGCAAAGACATCGCGGCTATGACGGATCAGATCCCGGGCGGCAACGGAGGTATAGAGCAGAAAGACAGCCAGGCCGGCAACCAGCAGGGGCGAGATGAGCGCGGCGAGATGAAACAGAACGGCAACCAGGGCAAGGGTCACGGCGAGGACGGCAAGGACTGTCGCCATCCCGGCCAACCTTTTGCTTACAAAAAGCTGGCGGAAAAGCGCCTCAATCCTGACACAGAACCAGCCGATAATCCGCACCGGATGGGGAAACCAGCGGGGATCGCCCAGGAACAGGTCAAGGGCCAGGGTACAGAGGATCTGCAACTCAAAAATTTGAAAAAACATCGTAAACGTTCAGGTTGTTGAGCCAGTTTGGCTGTATCCTGTCAGGTAACCAGGCTAAATATTTACAGAAAGAGATCGGACTCTTTGCTGGTTGAAAATTTCCGGCAAGAGACCCATCCTGTTAACAGAACTTTGCCCGAATCCTATCAACAATCTCGGTCAATTCCGACAATTTAAGCCAGTGCAGGACCACGGTGTAGAGACATGCAGCCAGAAAAATCAGCAGCAAGGTGGCCAGGAGCTGCTGAACCAGACTGCCGATCAGAAAACCTGCCAGAAGCATCCTGGCAAAAAAGAGGAGCAGACTCATACAGAGGGTGGCGACAAGGATCTTGGCCAGCCCTCTGAAAAGAGTTGCCAGCGAATAGCCATCCATCTTCCGGTAGAGCACGGCGCTTAAAAAGAGAAAGTTCAGGAACATGGTACAGGAGGTGGAAAGGGCAATGGCCTTATGCTGAAAGACGGCGATGGTCAGATTGATGATCAGGATATTGGCAGCAACCGCCAGGAAACTGGCGATCACGGGATAGATGGTATTATTAAGGGCGTAGAAGACCGGCACCAGAATCTTGTTGGCCGAATAGGCAAAAAGTCCGACCGCGTACAGTGTCAGGGTCTGGGCGGTGGCCACGGTATCAAAGGCGGTGAAGGCCCCGCGCTCAAAGATCAGGCGAATAATCGGCTCAGCAAGAAGGATAAGCCCGGCGGTTGCCGGAATGGTCAGGCAGAACACCATGGTCAGCGAGGAAACCAGGGTATCGCGCATGGCAGGGACATCCTTTCTGGCAGCATGTCGGGCCATAACCGGCATAATGGCAATGGAAAAGGCGACGCCAAAGATGCCGATGGGCAGTTGCACCAGACGGAAGGCGTAATTGAGCCAGGAGACGGAACCTTCCACACAGGAAGCGGCAAAGCTGGTGTTGACAAAGATATTGATCTGGGTGGCCGAAAGGCCGATGGTGGCCGGGATCATCAGCCGGAGGATGCTGTGCAGACCGGGATCGCGCAGGTCGAGATGGGGGAAGAAGCGGAATCCGGTCCGGAAAAGCGCCGGTAGCTGGACGGCCAGTTGCAATATCCCGCCGATCAAGGTGCCAAAGGCCATGCCGACAATGGCCGGATAACCAAAACGGGGCAGGAACCAGGCCAGGGTGACGCCACCGACAATGGAGCCAAGATTGAAATAAGAAGAGGCCATGGCCGGAACAAAAAAGCGCCCCTTGGTATTCAGCATCCCCATAACCACAGCGGCAAGGGAAATGAAAACCAGAAACGGCAGCATGATCATGGTGAGCGTGGCAGTGAGTTCCGCCTTACCGGCGATTTTTGAAAAATCAGGGGCCAGGAGCGAGACCAGAGGCCCGGCCATAAAGATACCCAGCAGGGTGAGAAGAGAGAGCAGGATAGTAAAAAAAACCAGGACATTGGAGGCCAGACGCCAGGTTTCTTCCTGGGTCTTACTCGTGTCATAGCGGGAAAAGATGGTCACGAAGGCGGCTGACAGCGCCCCTTCCCCAAAAAGATCCCTGAGCAGGTTGGGAATCCGGAAGGCAACCACAAAGGCATCATAGGCAAAGCCCGCGCCAAACATGGCCGCAAAGATCTGCTCCCGCACCAGACCCAGCACCCGGCTGCACATCACCGCTATGCCCACGGTTCCGGCGGATTTTGCTATTGCCGTATTCTGTCGTTTCTTTTCCGTCACCTTGTTTTCCCCGTTCTTTTTGTTGTGCTGCCATCAATGCCAGCTTGCCGCTATACATACCTTTTTCGTCTTGTTTTTACCAGAAAATCATGCAGATCTCTGATAGTGAGGAAACTCATATGCCGACCAGAAGGCTAAACCGCTGTAAATAAATAAAATAGCCATCTGAATGGCCAGAGCGGCATAAGGAGCGGTAACAAAATAGTTATAAAGAGGTAAGTTATTTCGTAACGGCTCCTAAACATCCCTTCCCCTCAATCATCCTTGACTTTATAACAACATATTGAATATATAATTAATAGTTCCTTAATAATTATTGATCCATTAAAATCTATCAGCAGAAAACTTCGTGGAAATGACCCAGCAAATTTCCAGGGGCCTTCGTAAAAGGAGAGATGCATGCAAGACATTAATATGATCAGGAATGTTGCTATAATCGGACATGGGCATTGCGGGAAAAGCTCTTTGGCCGAGGCCATGCTCTATACTGCCGGCAAGATCAAGAGACAGGGCAAGGTAGATGAAGGTACCTCCACCATGGATTTTGACGAAGAAGAAATTCGGCGTAAGCTCTCCATCAGCTCCTCTTTTCATAATTATACCTGGAAACGTCATGAGACCTTTCTCATTGATACCCCGGGAGATGATAATTTCCTCAACGAAACCTATCAGGCTGTTCAGATTACCGACAGTGTGATTTTTGTTATTGGCGCGGTCCTTGGGGTCAAAGGCCAGACCATAAAATTTGCCAATTTCATTGCCGAAAATAAACTTCCCTGCCTTCTTTTTATCAATAAAATGGACAGGGAACGTGCCAATTTCCAGAAAACTCTCGATGAGATAAAGGCCCTGCTCCCCATCAACCTGGTCGTTCTCCAGATACCCATCGGCGCTGAAGAGGGATTCAGGGGCCTTATTGATATCGTCTCACAAACGGCCTATCTCTTTGATAGCGTGACCGGCACAAAAAAATTGACATCCCGGAAGATCTTGTTGCTCAGGCTGCTGAGTACCATGAAAAACTGATGGAAACAGTGGCGGAGACTGACGACGATCTCATTGAACGGTTTCTCGAAAATGGCGAATTGACCGAGACTGAAATCAGGTTTGGTTTAAGAAAAGGAGTGGCAAATGGAAGCATCGCCCCGGTCTGCCTGGGTTCCACCCTTCTCAACAAGGGGATTGCCTCCCTGCTCGACACCATAAACGACATCCTGCCCTCCCCGACTGAACGTCCGCTGCTGGTGGGCGCCCATCCGGTGACTGGAGAGATCGAGGAGCGCAAACCCTTTGCCAATGAACATTTTTCAGCCATGGTCTTCAAAACCATGGCCGACCCCTACGCGGGCCGACTCACCATCTTCCGCGTTTACTCCGGCACCCTTGCCGGCGATTCGTTTTATAACGCCAGTAAAAAAGTAAGCGAGCGTTTTGGCCAGCTTTATTTCCTCGAAGGCAAGGAACAACGGGCCGTTGACATGGTGGGCCCGGGAATGATTGTGGCGGTCGCCAAACTCAAGGAAACAACAACAGGCGATACTCTTTGTGATGCCGGCCATCCCATTGTTTATAACCCTCCGCAATCATTCGCCCCTGTTATCTCCTTTGCGGTGCATGCCAGACAAGGCGAAGAAGAAAAGCTCTTCTCCGCCCTCACCAGAATCCTCGATGAAGACCTCACCCTGCGCCTGACCCGGGACCAGCAAACCGGAGAGGTTCTGCTTTCCGGTATGGGCCAGGTCCATCTGGAAGTGGTTGGGGCCAGGATTAAAAGAAAATTTGGCGTGGAGCTGGAACTGACCCTGCCTAAAATCGCCTATAAAGAGACCATCAAAGGCAAGGCCAGGGTCCAGGGCAAGCATAAAAAACAGAGTGGCGGCCGGGGTCAGTTTGGTGACTGTACCATTGAGATCATGCCCCTGGCCCATGGCGGCGGATTTCTCTTTGAGGACAAGATTGTGGGCGGGGTTATTCCGCAGCAGTACCGTCCGGCTGTCGAAAAAGGCATCATCGAGGCCATGGAAAAAGGCGTTCTCGCCGGATATCCGGTGGTTGATCTGAAAGTTGCTCTTGTTGACGGCTCCTTTCACGCCGTGGACTCCTCCGAGCTGGCCTTCAAGGTGGCCGGTTCACTGGCCTTTAAGAAAGGCGCCCAGGAGGCGGGTCTGGTGCTGCTTGAACCCTATACGAAAATGACCATCCGGGTTGCCAAGGAACATGTGGGGGATGTCATGGGAGATCTTAACTCCCGACGGGGCAAGGTGATGGGCATGGATACCGATGGCATCCATGAAATCATTATCGCCCAGGTTCCCCTGGCGGAAGTGCAGCGTTACGCCACCGATCTGACCGCCATGACCGGCGGTCTGGGCTCTTTTACTATGGCCTTTTCCCACTATGAAGAGGTGCCGGCCCATCTTGCCGAGAAAATTATTACTGCCAGTGTTGAAGAGCATAAGTAGATAGACTGAAGGCCGAGGGTTTTTACTTCAGTCTTCAGCCTAAACAAGTTACCTGTTATAAATAAATAACATGGCCGTAAGAGGCCGTATGCGAGACAGATATGAGACACGAGGCCAACAGGTTCAGTTGCGCGGTGCTCACCATGAGCGACAAAGGGTCGCGCGGTGAGCGGGTGGATGAAAGCGGGGCCATGCTCCAGGAGATGCTGCGGGAAGAAGGGTATCAACTGCGTGCGTACACAATGGTTCCCGATCAGATCGAGGCCATCGCTAAAATCCTGGTGCAGTGGGTGGACCTGGACAAGATTGATCTGATCGTGACAACCGGAGGAACCGGAGTTTCACCTACAGACGTGACCCCGGAGGCCATGCGGGGTGTGATCGACAAAGAGATCCCAGGTATGGCAGAGGCCATGCGCGCGGCCAGTCTGCTCAAAACACCCCATGCTGTTCTGTCCCGCGCCATGGCCGGCATTCGGGGAAGGAGCCTGATTATCAATCTTCCCGGCAGCCAGAAAGCCGCCAGAGAAAATATTGAAGTCCTCCTCCCTGCCCTGCCCCATGCCCTTGACAAGATTCAGGGCGGAACCAGCGACTGTGCCAATTTGCGATAAACTTCTCTCTTTGATTACTGTTCCCATAAACAAGCAGGGGCGTTTATCGTGAGATAAACGCCCCTGCTTGTTCCAGCGGAAACGTATTGCTATCCTGCAATCAATTGATCAGTTCGACCTGCTCCTCTTCATCATTGTCCGTGGCCACAATCTCACCAATGATAAAGGCCTGTTCACCAAGCGCCCCAAAGTGATGGACAACGTCATCAGCAACAGCATCTTCAACAATGGCCATCAGGCCAATACCCATATTAAAAGTGCGATACATCTCTTCCATCGGAATGTTGCCTTTCTCGCTCAGGAAGGTGAAAACAGGCGGTACTTTCCATGAAGAGCGGTCAATGATCGCCTTGCAGCTTCGCGGCAAAATGCGAGGGACATTATCAATGAAACCGCCGCCGGTATTATGAACCATGCCGTTGATTTTATAATGTTTTAATACTCCATGGACCGCCTGGACATAAATACGGGTCGGCCGGAGCAGTTCTTCGCCGAGGGTGCAGCCGAACTCTGCCATCTGCTGGTCAACCGACAGCCCAAGATCCTGGAAACAGACCTTTCTGACCAGTGAGTATCCATTGGAATGGAGGCCGCTTGAGGCCACGCCGATAATCTTGTTGCCGACCTTGATCTCGGAGCCATCAATGATCGCATCGCGATTGACGATCCCCACCACAAAACCGGCAAGATCATAATCCTCACCATTATACAGACCTGGCATTTCGGCTGTTTCACCACCCACCAGAGAACATTTTGCCTGCCGGCACCCCTCGGCAATACCCCTGACCACCTCGGTGGCTATGTGCAGATCCAGCTTGCCTATGGAGAAATAATCGAGGAAACAAAGGGGTTTGGCCCCACCGACAATGATATCATTGACACACATGGCCACAAGATCAATGCCAATGGTATCATGCTTCTTGCAGAGCCCCGCAATGGCAAGTTTGGTGCCCACCCCATCGGTGGATGAGACGATAACAGGTTGTTTATAGGTGTTGGTATCGATGGCAAAAAGACTGGAAAATCCGCCGATATCGTTAAGCACCCCACGTTGATGCGTCGAGGCGACAATATCCTTGATTCCCTTGACAAAGGCGTTTCCCTTATCAATATCAACGCCTGCTTCACTGTATTTTGATTGTTGCAAATCGGTCATGTTAGAAAACCTTTACGTCAGGGGATTTAAGGTTGTAAATTTGGTTATAAAAAAAAAGACTCTTTCCACAATACGCATAATATGTCACTTCACAAATGAGGCATCTTATAAGGTGTGTTTGAAAAAAGCAATCTGAATTCAAGTTTGAAAAGTAAGTTCTTGGAGGTGGATTGAGAAGAAACGGCGTTGATTCATTCGAATAAAGACCATCAATAAAGAGTGATTTTTTGACATGCTTTTCAACCTGAATACCATCAAGAATTGAGACCAATCGTTGTTCTTGCTCAAGAAGAACGGTTTCAAAACATTCATCAGGATGAGGGAATAAACTTTTTTGGACATGCCCCATCAACCATGATATCCTTTCTTTAAACTTACGATTAACCCCATAGATCCTGCCAATAAGGCTTAACCTTTACGGCACAACCTTCCCCTTTTGGTGGCCCATGACAAGAAAATCCTGGCTTGTTTTTGTTTTTCTGCTGCTGCAACCGTGCATGTCCCTGGGAGCCACGGTCAAACAGTTTTCACCACTGGGGCGCATTGACCAGCAGACTAGGGTCTCGGTCCAATTCAGCACCGAGATGGTGAAGCTGGGTGACACCAATGCCCCGGCGCCATTTGTGGTGAATTGCGGCAACGTCGGCGGCGAAGGCCGCTGGGTTGACGCCAGCAATTGGGCCTGGCAGATGAAGCGCCCTTTACAGAGCGGGGAACACTGCGAGTTCGTCCTGCGTTCCGACCTTGTCGCCTTGAACGGCGAAGCGCTCAGCGGCAAGAACCGCTACGAGTTTTTCGCTCCCGGACCTTGGCCCCGCTCCATCTTGCCCCGGCCGGAATCAAAGGTGGAGGAGGATCAGGCCTTCATTATCGGTGTCGGTGGCGGCCTTCTTCCCACCACCGCCTCAGTGGAAAAATCGATCTGGTGCGAAGCGGATGGGGTTGGCAACCGTATTCCGGTGCGCCTTGTGGCTGAATCACAACGCCGGGAAATCCTCGCCAGCGCTCATAAAAAGTTCGGGAGTGAAGCGTTGGTGGTGAGCTGTACTGAACGTTTGCCGCCAGGGGCGAAGATGAAACTGGTTTGGGGCAAGGACGTAGAAACGGAAAACGGCGTCAAATCGCAAAAGCAGGAGAGCTTCGTCTATACCGTACGCGAGCCATTCCGCGCCGACATGACCTGCGAAAGGGAAAAGGCAGGGGCGCCCTGTTCGCCCTTGTCCAGTTTGCGCGTGGAATTTACGGCCCACACCGATGTTAAGCTTCTGCAAGAAGCCAGGCTTCTGACTCCGGCAGGAGTTCGTAGCCCCAGCGATCCTGACAAGGACAATAGACTGCGGGAAAACATGACCACTTCCCTCAACTTTCCCGGCCCCCTGCCACCAAACGCCGAATTGACCCTGGAACTCCCTGCCGGTCTCAAGGATGAGGCCGGTCGTCCCCTGGCTAACGCCGACAAGTTCCCCCTCAAGTTCCGTACCGCCGAGCTGCCGCCGCTGGCAAAATTCCCCGGCGATTTCGGTATTGTCGAGTTGAAGGAGGGCGGGTTGCTGCCGGTAACCCTGCGCAACGTTGAGCCCAAACTCGCCACCACCGACCTGCGTCTTCCCGGCAGTCACAACCTTGCCGACCTGCGCCTGACCGAGGACAGCGATGTGATCACCGCCATTCTGGAGCTGGCCAAATTCGAAAGCCAGACCCAGACGGTGCAAGTTGAACGCGATGGCGAAATGGTGGACTATGAAGACCCCTACTACGCCCGCGAGCTTTCCTTCCTTGACCAGCGCCCCGGTATCACCCGGCAGGAACTGCCCAAACCGGGCGGCGGCAAAGAATTTGAGGTGGTGGGCATCCCGCTGCAAAAACCCGGCTACCACATCGTTGAAATCGAAAGCCAACTGCTGGGCGCATCGCTGCTTTCCACCCCCAAGCCCATGTACATGCGGGCCGCGGTGCTGGTCACCAATCTGGCAGTTCATCTGAAACACGGGAAAGACAACGCCCTGGTCTGGGTCACTGCCCTGGATACAGGCAAGCCCGTGGCCAATGCCGAGGTGCGGGTCTCAAGCTGCGACGGCCACGAGCAATGGCACGGCAAGACCGACAGCCTGGGCCGGGCTCACATTGATCAGGCGCTCTACAGCTCATCCTGCGAGGGGGGGAGTTTCATCTTCGCCAGCGCCCGTCTTGGCGAGGACTTCAGCTTCGTACGCTCAGACTGGAACGAAGGCATCGAGCCCTGGCGATTCGGGGTTGAAACCTGGGGCAACCAGAGCGAATTCTCAATCCATACCGTCTTTGACCGCACCCTGTTCCGCGCCGGTCAGATCGTGTCGATGAAGCACCTTGCCCGCAGCCGCGACAGCAAAGGATTTGGGTTCCCTGCTGCCAAAAACCTGCCCGACAAGCTCACCATCCGCCACTCAGACGGCACCGAATTCTCCCAGCCCCTGGTCTGGGACAATCAGGGCAGCGCGGTCAGCACCTGGCAAATTCCCAATTCTGCCAAACGCGGCACCTATGAGGTAACCCTCTCCGGTGGTAACCACAATACCCGGACAAGCGGCGAGTTCAGGGTCGGGGATTTCCGTCTGCCCGTGTTTACCGGAAGTGTGCAAGGCGTACCGGCAAAGCAGATAGCACAGGGCAAGGTGCCTCTGGCTTTGGGGCTTTCTTTTTTGAATGGAGGAGCGGCCAAAGGAGCGGCAGTAAATGTCTCCGCCACCTTGCGGCCCCGTTGGCCCACCTATCCCCATTATGAGAATTACAACTTTGATGTCAATTTCAACGACGAAACATTCTCGGCTTTTGGCATCAAAGGTAATCGGAGACAGGAATACCTGGTGCTGGACAAGCAGCCCCTTACCCTGGACAAGGCCGGGGCCGGCAAGCTGGAAGTTCCCCTGCCGGAGAGACCTAAAGGTCCGAGCGAGCTTTATTCCGAGATGAGTTTTACCGATCCCAATGGTGAGACCCAGACCATCAGCGGCAAGGTGGAACTCTGGCCCGCCTCGGTGGTGCTGGGCCTCAAGATCGATGAGGAGGATAGCAATAAAGAAAACAGCATCAAAGTGAAAGCTGTCGCCCTCGACACCACCGGCAAGCCGGTGGCTGACCAACAAGTGAGCATTGTGGCCCGGCGGCAGATCGATTACAGCCACCGCCGCCGGATCGTGGGCGGCTTTTATGCCTATGAGCATCATTCCGAGTTTGTGGATCTGGGAGAGGTGTGCAGCGGCCGCACCGACAGCAGAGGGCTGTTTTTATGTGAACCGAAATCAACCGATCCCGGCAGCATCCATCTGCTGGCGGAAACCAGGGACAATAACGGCAACATAGCCCGGGCCGGCAACAGCTACTGGGTCAGCGGCAACGGCGACTCCTGGTTTGCCGCCGGCAACCAGGACCGGATCGACGTTATTCCTGACAAGCGCAGCTACAAGCCGGGCGAGACCGCCGCTTTTCAGGTGCACACCCCCTTTACCGAGGCCACGGCCCTGATCTCAGTTGAGGCCGGGGGGATTATTGACACCTTTGTCCAGCCGCTTTCGCGCTTCAACCCGACAGTCAAGCTGCCGGTCAAGACCGAGTGGGGGCCCAATGTTTTTGTCTCGGTGCTGGTGGTCCGGGGCCGGGTACAGCCTCTCAAATGGTACTCCTTCTTTCACTGGGGCTGGCGGGAGCCGGCAAGCTGGTTTAAAAACTGGTGGAACCCGCAGCAGCCGACGGCCATGGTTGATCTGGCCAAGCCCGCCTACCGGATTGGGCTGGCGGAAATCGGCGTCGGCACTGAAGGTTTTAAACTCCAGGTGGAGGTAACTGCCGACAAGGCCAATTATCAGCCCCGGGAACAGGCCACGGTGCGGCTCAAGGTGACCACCCCCGATGGCAAACCGGCACCGGCCGGTAGCGAGGTGGCCTTTGCCGCGGTAGATAAGGCCCTGCTGGAGCTCAGGCCCAACAAGAGCTGGGACCTGCTGGAAGCCATGATGCAAAAGCGCGGTTATGAGGTGGAAACCGCCACTGCCCAGTCGTAGGTGATCGGCAAACGCCATTTCGGCAAAAAGGCCCTGCCTGCCGGCGGTGGTGGTGGACGCGGTCCGGCGCGGGAGCTTTTTGACACCCTGCTCACCTGGAATCCACATGTCAAGCTGGATGCCAATGGCAGCACCACCCTCAAGGTGCCGATGAACGACTCACTCACCGAGTTCAAACTGGTGGGGGTTGCCACCTCCGGTACGGCCCTGTTCGGTACCGGCTCCACCTCGGTGCGCACTACCCAGGACCTGCAGCTGATCTCGGGCCTGCCGCCCATGGTCCGGGAAAAAGACAGCTTCCAGGGCCTGCTCACCCTGCGCAACAGTACCGCCAAGGCCATGACGGTTGCCGTGTCGGCCAAGGCGGGAGACAAACCCCTGGAACCACGTCAGGTGAAACTGGAACCGGAGGGGGCGGCCGAAGTTGAATGGACGGCCGCGGCCCCAGAAGGTGCCACGCAGATGGTCTGGGAGTTCGAGGCCAAGGAGGAAGGCGGCAAGGCGGCACACGATCAGCTGAAGATTACCCAGCAGGTGACCCCGGCGGTGCCGGTCACGGTGCGGCAAGCCACCTTCACCCGCATCGAAGGCAGGTATGAAGCGCCGGTCATGCTGCCGGTCGGTGCCCTGCCCGGAAAGGGTGGCCTGGAGATTGGCCTGGCTGCCAAACTCTCGACCCCGCCACCGGGGCTGAAACGTTTTTTTGAGGAATACCCCTTCTCCTGTCTGGAGCAAATGACCTCAATCGCGGTGGGCCTGCACGATGAAAAACGCTGGCAGGCCATCGTTGCCGACCTGCCGACGTATCTCGATAGCGATGGTCTGGCGCGGTACTTTCCCGGCCAGGGCGCAGGCAGTGTACCTCTGACCGCCTACGTGCTCGACATGGCCGCCCTCTCCGGCTTTACCCTGCCGGAGGAAATCAAAAATCGGATGATCAAGGGACTGACGGCCTTTGCAGAAGGGCGCATTAAGGCGAAACAGTGGTCTCCTGTTGACGATCTGCTGGCGCGCAAGCTTATGACCCTGGAAGCCCTGACCCGTCAGGGCCAGACCCCGACCCGGGTTGCCGCTGCCCTTGAGGTGGAGCCCATGCGCCTCTCCACCGCCACCTTGATCGACTGGTATCTGGTCATAAAACGGTTGCCGGAGATGCCGCAACGCGAGGCCAGACTGGCAGCAGCGGAACAGGAGCTGCGCAATCGTCTTGCATACACCGGGGGGCGGCTCAGCTTCACCACGGAACGCTCCGACTACTGGTGGTGGATGATGATCAGCGGCGATTCCAATGCCTTCCGCCTGATCGAGGCCATGCTGGACGAACCGGCCTGGCAGGAAGATATGCCGCGTCTGATGCGCGGCGCCATTGAGCGTCAGGTGCGCGGACGCTGGTTCACCACCACCGCCAATGCCTGGGCCAGTGTGGTGCTTGACCAGTTTGGCCGCAAATTTGAACGCACGCCGGTCAGCGGCATCACCCGCGCCACCCTTGGCCAGGAGAGTACTCAACTGCAATGGGAAAAGGAGGACACGGCAAACGCGCCACTCAATCTGGCATGGCCCGCATCCGGCAGCGACGACAAGCTCGCCATCAGCCACGAAGGCACGGGTAGCCCTTGGGCCACTGTGCAGCTGCTGGCGGCTGTGCCGGTCGAAACGCAGACGGCTATGGGCTACAAAGTCAGCCGCGAGGTTGTTCCGATCCAGGAGAAAACCCCGGGCAAGGTCAGCCGGGGCGATCTCTGGCGCGTCACGGTCAGTGTCGATGGTGATCAGGATATGACCTGGGTGGTGCTTTCCGACCCCATCCCGGCCGGGGCAAAAATCCTTGGCGACGGCGATGGCCGCGATTCCCACATTGCCACACAAGGCGAGGACACCCGTTCCCGCCGTTTGTGGCCGACCTTTGTCGAACGCACCTTCGGTTGTTTTCGGGCCTATTACGAGGTGGCGCCCAAGGGCCACTTCCAGATCGACTATACGGTGCGGATCAACAATAGCGGCGAGTTCAGCCTGCCGCCCACCCGGGTCGAGGCCATGTACGCCCCGGATGTCTTTGGCGAAGCGCCCAATGCCAAGGTAGTGGTGGATGGCAATTGACCGCGATAAAGGTCTGGATAGCGCTGACTCTGCTGGCCGCAACGCTTACTCCGCTGCCAGCCCTGGCCTTTCCTACCTTTGAAGAGGTCAAAGCGGCATACACCCCGTCAGAGGCATGGCTGCTGGCCAGAGACGGGCGGCAGCTTCAGAGCCTGCGGATCGATCGGCAAATCCGGCGTTTGCCGTGGACCAGCCTATCGGAGGTCTCCACGGCCCTTTGCCGGGCGGTGATCATTTCCGAAGACAAACGCTTTTACGAACATAGCGGGGTGGACTGGAAAGCGGCGGGCAACGCCGCTTGGAACAACTTCCGGAACACCCGTACCCGTGGCGCCAGCACCCTGACCATGCAGCTGGCCGGATTACTGGACGAAGAAGGCAAACGCCATGGCCGCCGCAGCCTGTTTGACAAGATATCCCAGACCGCCACGGCGCTCCAATTTGAAAAAAGCTGGACCAAGAAACAGATACTGGAGGCCTATCTGAATCTGGTGAACTTCCGCGGCGAGCAGCAGGGGATCGCCGCCATGAGTCAGACCCTGTTTGGTAAATGGCCGGATGGTCTTGATGAACAGGAATCAGCCCTGGCCGCCGCCCTGATCCGCGCCCCCAACTCTTCGCCCCAGGTGGTGACCAAGCGGGCCTGTGCCCTGCTGACAGAAATGGGCAGGGCAAGCGAATGTGCCGATCTTTCCGGCCTGGCTCAGTTGGCCTTGACCGGTAATTTACGACATGGCGAAACTGCACCTTCTAGGGCGCCACACTTGGCCCATAAGTTGCTGACCCTTCCGGGCCAGCAACTCACCTCCAGCCTTGATGGTGATCTGCAATCCCTGGCCACCGAATCTCTGCGCCGCCATCTTGCCGACCTCACTAAACAAAACGCTCAGGATGGCGCTGTGCTGGTACTCGACAACGCCAGTGGCGAGGTGCTGGCCTGGGTTGGCTCAAGCGGTGATCTTTCGGCAGCCACCGAGGTGGATGGCGTCACCGCCCTGCGCCAGGCCGGGTCGACCTTAAAGCCCTTCCTGTACGCCCTGGCCTTTGAAAACCGCAGCCTTACCCCCGCCTCTTTGATTGAAGACGCACCCTTGACCCTGGAAACCGGCAACGGCCTTTATCATCCCCAGAACTACGAGCCCCAGTATCAGGGCTGGGTCAGCACCCGCATGGCCCTGGCCGGATCGCTCAACGTGCCGGCGGTAAAAACCCTGGTTCGCCTGGGGCCGGACGCCTTTCTGCAGCGCCTGCAGTTGCTCGGTTTTGACTGCCTCAAGGAAGAAGGCGACTGGTATGGCTTCAGTCTGGCCTTGGGCTCCGCCGATGTCTCCGTCCTGATGCTGGCCAATGCCTATCGAACTCTGGCCAACGCCGGCCGCTGGTCTCCCCTGCGGGTAACTCCGGACCCGATGCCCTCACCTGCCCCCTGCGCCCGGGACGGTTGCACCGGGGTCTTTGCCGGGACCAGCCATACCGCCTTCACTCCCGAGGCCGCCTTCCTGGTGGCCAATATCTTGTCCGATCCGAGTGCCAGGGCCGGTACCTTCGGCCTTGAATCCTGGCTGGCCACCCCTTACTGGACCGCGGTCAAGACCGGCACCAGCAAGGATATGCGGGATAACTGGTGCGCAGGTTTCTCGCAGCATTACACGGTGGTGGTCTGGGTCGGCAATGCCGCAGGTGAGCCCATGCATAATGTCTCCGGGGTTTCCGGCGCCGCCCCGGTCTGGCGCGAGGTGATGGACTGGCTGCACCGAGGCGACCCGACCCATGGACGGCCCAAACACGCCAGTCAGCCGCCGGAATCACCGCCAGGGGTAGTGAAAACCGCCATCCGTTTCGAGCCCCCCAAAGAACCGCCACGTCAGGAATGGTTTATGGCTGGAACCGAAAGGAAGGTGATCATCGCCGCCGACAATCAATCCCTGGCCCGCATCGAATATCCGGCCAATGGCGCCATCCTGGCCCTGGACCCGGACATTCCGCCGCAACGCCAGCGTCTGCCCCTGCAGCTTTCAGCCCCGGCAGGGACAGGATGGCAATGGCGCATGGACAACCAGCCTCTTGGACGGGCAGACCGCAAGCTCCTCTGGCTGCCTCAACCCGGTCACCACCGCCTGACGCTCACAGATAAAACAGGAAAGGAACTCGACGCGGTCGGATTCGAGGTCCGGGCCTTGAGTGAAAAGTCGAACAAAATAACGGCCAGACAACATTAAGAGCTTGTCCGTAAATAAGCTTTTCAGGGATCGCGCCGGATTTTGAGACGAATTTGGCCGGGACGATTGAATAAAACCGCAGCCGTAGCAGCGCTACGGCGAGGATTTTGCGATTGAGGAGCGGTCAAAGACGGCCAAAAGCCGGATGCAAGCACCAAAGATTTATTTACGGACAAACTCTAAGTGATGAGTCTCTTGCTCAATGTTCATCTTGAGCAGAAGCAACAATTTTTCTCCACCGGTCATGACTATTGCTGAATAGTACCGGTATCGCTGGCAAGTGGAGCTTTTTTCTAATGGATCAAGCAGGACCTGCGCATCAAAACTTTCTATGGAACGCCTGAGAATACAGTTAAGGATCAAATATTGATTTTTTTAAAAATATTAAATAGCTACAAGGTGTGTTGAAAAAATTCTATAATAAAACAGGCCGTCAATAAAGTGAAATAACTGTTATTCCTGAGGGCCTATCACCTCCTTTTTCATACTTATTCCCAGAAAAAAAGAGATTGACGCCCCACTTCACTATAGTTATATTGCCATATAACTATATAACCATAGAATGGAGTAGCGATGAAAAATTTTATCAAGGTCATGAAGGCCCTTTCCGACCCGAATCGGGTCAAGATCATCAAGATGCTCCAGCAGAGAGAAAACCTGTGCGTCTGCGAGATGCGGGCAATGCTGAAACTGGCCCAGCCCACCGTCTCCAAGCATCTCAAGATACTGGAAGAAGCGGGATTGATCGCTTCTGAAAAGGAAAAACTCTGGGTTAACTATCGGCTGCACCCGGCCGGGGGCTCCCTCTACAGTGCCGCCATGCTCACGCAACTCAAAAACTGGCTGAACGAGACCCCGGAGCTTGCAGAGATCCACCGGCTTCTGCCCACTATCAACCGCAACGACATCTGTAGGCCTTGAGGAAACACACCATGCAGCCCATCATCCCCATAAAAATGGACAATCCGGCTCCAACCCTCCTCCAACCCGCCCCGCCGCCTACGGCCTCAACAAAAATCAAATATCTCCTGACTGGCCTTGCCGGACTTGGTCTCTGGTTTGCCCTGTACCGGCAGCTGCACAGCTTGGCCGAATTCCTTGCCTTTTCCCTGCTCGGCCTGAAACCCGGCAGCCACCTGGGTGAGGCCGTACTCTTTTTTTTCTATGATACCCCCAAGGTGCTGATGCTGCTCACCCTCATCGTCTTTGCTGTGGGTATACTGCGTTCCTTTTTCACTCCTGAACGGACTCGAAAGATATTGGCCGGCAAGCGTGAATCCGTGGGCAATGTCCTTGCCGCCCTGCTTGGCATCGTCACCCCCTTCTGCTCCTGCTCGGCCGTGCCGCTCTTCATCGGCTTTGTCACCGCCGGCGTTCCCTTGGGCGTCACCTTTTCCTTTTTGATCTCAGCCCCCATGGTCAACGAAATCGCCCTGGTGCTTCTTTACGGGCTTTTGGGCTGGAAGGTGGCGGCCATCTACCTGGGGACCGGCCTGTTGATCGCCATTGTCGCCGGCTGGACCATCGGCCGCCTGCACATGGAGAACCACATTGAAGACTGGGTGCGGGAGATGCACATTAATGCCGCGGATATCCCGGATGAAAAACTGACCTGGGCCGATCGGTTCAATCATGGCAAGATGGCGGTGCGGGACATCGTCGGCAGGGTCTGGATCTATGTGGTCGCGGGGATTGCGGTGGGCGCCGGCATACATGGCTTCGTGCCCGAGGGCTTCATGGCCCAGATCATGGGCAAAGACGCCTGGTGGTCGGTGCCGGCAGCGGTGGTGATCGGTATCCCCATGTACTCTAATGCCGCCGGCATCGTACCGGTGGTCCAGGCCCTGCTCGGCAAGGGGGCGGCGCTGGGCACGGTGCTCGCCTTCATGATGAGCGTCATCGCCCTGTCATTGCCGGAGATGGTCATTCTCCGGAAAGTTCTCAAGCCGCGACTCATCGCGGTTTTCATCGGAGTAGTGGGCACCGGCATCATGCTGGTAGGCTATCTCTTCAATATTATCATCTGACAAGAGGTCGGTCATGGACAAAAAAATAGAGATCAAGGTACTGGGACCGGGATGCGTGAAGTGCGCGGAGGCTGAAAAAATCATGCGGGCTGCGGTCGAAGAGGCGGGTATCACCGCCGCCATCGAGAAGATCAGCGATTTTCAGCAGATCGCCAAACATGGTGTTTTCTCCACCCCGGCGGTAGTCATCGACGGCCAGGTCAAATGCGTCGGCAAGGTACCGTCAAAGAATGAAGCCTTGGCCTGGCTCAAAAAATAAGGGTACACATAAGTATGCGATAGTATGCGATAATTATTCATAACCTGATCCGGCCGGCGGTTTACCGAACCTGACAGGTCGTTTGTCTGGTGATCAGATCGCATAATTGACAAATAAAACGGGATACAAGGAGAGAGATCATGGATATCGACATCAAGATTCTAGGGCCAGGATGCACAAAATGTCTGGAAGCGGCGAATGTAGTTCGTATGGTGGCCAAGGAGCATGGTCTGCCGGTACAGATAGAGAAGATTGGCAATACCGAGAGGATTGCCGAGTTCGGCGTTTTACTCACACCGGCGGTGGTCGTTGACGGAGATGTGAAGTGCACGGGCCGGGTGCCCAGCCCCGCCGAGGTCTTGACTTGGCTCAAAAAAGCAGGTGACAGAGAGAATAGGCCGGTCTGACCAGCCATCTTGCCTACACTACCCATCATCATATAGAGGGATGAAATGTTCAACAAAATTTTGGTCTGTGTCGATCCTTACCCGCCGGGAAACACCCTCCTGTCCTGTGTTCTCCCCCTGAAAAACTGTGGGGCCACCGAGGTCATCCTGGCGCATATTTTCGAAGCCGATACCCCCGGTCTTGATAACATGCTGCTCGCCCAAGCCAGACCGGAGATGGAACGGCAGCAAAGACTCCTGGAAGAAGCTGGGTTCAAGGTCTCCATGGTAATACGAAGAGGCGTTCCGGCCCAGGATCTACACAACCTTGCCGAAATGCATGACGTATCGGTCATTGCTGTCGGCACCCATGGCCGAGGGCTCCCTGAAGCCATTGCCCTGGGCAGTGTATCCGCCAGGCTTCTTCATACCACCCACCGGCCGGTGCTGCTCAATCGCGCCACGATGCCGGAGAAGGCTGCGGCCCCTGCGAGTCGGGATCTGTTTGCCCATATCCTCTTCCCCACCGATTTTTCCGACACGGCCGAGGTCGCCTTCACCTATCTCGAAACCATGGTCAGCGCCACGAACTGCCGGGCAACGCTGCTGCATGTTCAGGACAATGACAGGCCGGCCCCGCATTTCGGGCATCGTCTGCCGGCGCTGCGAAATCTTGATACGACCAGGCTGCAACGGTTGCAGCTCTGGCTGGAGCGGTCAGGGGCGACAAAGGTGGGCGTAGAGGTTATTCAAGGAAACCCTGGGGATGAGGTTGTGAAGATGGCCAAGGCCAAGGACTGCTCCCTGATCCTGATGGGCACCCAGGGCAAGGGTATTACCCGGGAACTGCTGCTGGGCAGCGTGGCGCACCAGGTCGTCCGCCATGCCGCCCAGCCGGTTCTCCTTATCCCCGCTCTTCAGTGAACAGGACAGGGAAGATGTGGTGGATGATAAAATTCCAAACCAATAAAGTAAGGACGCCATGCTGCTGAAGGGATGGGTAAAGGAAATTTCCCGGGCCGAATGCCGGCCCGAGGCTCAGACCGTGCACTGCATCGCACGACTGGAACAGAACATCGGGGAGGTCATACCCTACCTCAATGCCGTGCTTGGCGGGTTTTCCTATGTCAAGGAACCGCCCTCGGTCACCTTTCGCTCCCAGGGCAAGCTGATCTCCGTGCATGATGACCATATTGCCATCAATGCCCTGCAGGATGCCGAGGAGGCGGAAAAAATTCTGCGGTGGCTGCAAGGGGAAATCAATAACGCCTGGAGCAAAAGAACTGAAATCACCCCCAGTTTTCAGGCAGCTCCGCGACCACAGGTCTTCGAGATCCTGCGCCTGCTGCCCAAGACGAATTGCCGGAAATGCGGCCAGCCCACATGTATAGTTTTTGCAACCCTGGCCATGGAAGGGGGTTTGGGTGCGGATGACTGCCCGGATCTCGCTCCAGACAACAAGAAAAAACTCCAGGAATACCTCGGCCGGTTTCGGTTTGACTGGTAGGCCGGAAATGTAAAACACCTTATACCCCAAGGAGAATTGTTATGGATGAGACCTTTACCAAACCATGGCACGGAATCAACCGGGAGGAAATTTCCTGGAATCCCACCGTGGATGAGGAGCTGTGCATCGGCTGCGGCCTGTGCGTAACCGGCTGCGGACGCATGGTGTATCACTTTGATTTTGAGAGGAAAAAACCTGTCGTGGTCGATCCGCTTCACTGCATGGTCGGCTGTGTGACCTGCGCCAACACCTGTCCGCAGCACGCCATCAGCTTTCCGTCCTTGAGTTATGTCCACCGGCTGATCAAGGGGAAGCATCTCATGAAGCAGTCCAAGGACGTCTTGGCGGACAACCGGGACAAATATGCGTTACGAGGCAGCGAAAAACCATGATGATTTTTTTGCCTAGACACAAAATAATGTGCTGGATGGGTGGTATTCTTGCAGCTGCGCACCTCTCCGATCCGGATGTTCGTATTTACACGAGGCAATAAAGTGAACAAAAAAAGTTTTCTTCTCATTCTCGGCCTGGCTGGGTTCATCGTCGTGGCCGACAACTGGGTGGTGTCGCCCATCCTTCCGGCCATTGCCGCAGATCTCAACATTCCGGTCACCCAGGCCGGTCTGCTCATCTCTGCGTACATGATCCCCTTCGGACTCTTTCAACTCATCTTCGGGGCGCTGGCCGATCGTTACGGCAAACGGCAGATCATCACTTGGTCCATGATCATCTTTACCGTTGCTACCGGGCTGTGCTCCTTCGGTTCGACACTGACCGACCTGGCGATTTATCGAGCGTTGACCGGAATTTTCGCCGCCTGCGTCATGCCGATATCCCTGGCCCTGATCGGGGATCTGTTCCCGATGAAGGAAAGGCAGTCGGCCATCGGCATGTTCATGGGCATTTCCTTTCTGGGCCAGGGCTTGAGCATGGCCATCGGCGGCAGCATCGCCTATTTCCTGAACTGGCGCTGGGTCTTCGCCCTCTATGCCGTTCTGGCGATTGTCTCAACCCTGCTGCTTTTCACCCTGGGGCGTCACATCCCTTCGCACAAGAATCCGCACAGTCATTTTTTCAGGCCCTACTTCACCCTGCTGGGCCACAGCCAAAGTGCCCTTACCTACCTGGTAGTGGCCTTGGAGGGGTGGCTGATTATCGGTTCCTTTTCTTATCTCGGGGGTTTTCTGTCAAACCAGTTCCATTTCAATTATCTGAAAATCGGCTTCATCATGACCGCTTTCGGCGTCATGGCGATAATTGGTGGCCGCCTAAGCGGTAAATTCGCCGACAAAATAGGACGTCGGAAGGTCTTGCTGATCGGCCTGGCCAGCGCCACGGCGGCAAACGCCCTGTTCGGGGCAATAGGAGAAAATTTGGTCGTGGTTGTCTGCGGGGTCGGTCTGCTGGGCTTCGGGTTCATACTGGCCCACTCCTCCCTGCTGACCCGCGCTACAATGTTCGCCAAAAAGTCCCGCGGCGCGGCGATGTCGCTGGTGGCCTTCTGTTTCATGGGTGGCGGCGGGGTCGGCACTGCCATAAATGGCCGGATTATTGCTGGCACTTCCTATATGAGGTTTTTTTCACTTAACGGAGCCCTGCTGGCTGGATTGCTGATTTTGGCGGCGCTGACTATTCGCCATGAACCACATCTGGAGGCGGAATAACCATGACCAAGAAATTTATATTGAGGAGAAAATGAATATTTTAAAAATTCTACGAAAGAAACGGGTACGGCTGGCGTTACTGTGTCTGCTGGCAATGCCCCCGACGATACCGGCCCCGGCGCACGCCATCACTCTTCAGGAGATGCTCACCGCCGCAACCCGACAACCAGGCGTTACCGCAAGCGAACTGGCGGCCCGGGAGGGAACACTGCGCGAACAGGCGGCAACGGCAGCCCTGTTCCCCAAAATCAATGGTTTTGGCAAGGCCGAGTTCTATAACTCGCCTACCAACCTGCGGCCCATGCCGCCCACAGAGGTCAATGTTCAGGCCGGCGACTCCATTCCCTTTTCCCGTGACATCCTGCGATATGGCCTGACTCTCGACATGCCGCTCTTTGTCAAGTCGCTCTACGACCTGAGGCAGAAGGCCGCAAGGCTTGCCGAAAAGGCAGGCTTGGCCCACGTCCTGGAACTCTCCAGCCGGAAGGCGTCAGTGGTGGCCGCCAACAGCGGCCTTGTCTATCTGCTTGGCCTGGACAAGGCCATTGACGCCCGTCTGGTGTCTCTATCCAAGACCCGTGAGGACATGGGACTCAAGGTCCAGATCGGGCGCATGGCCGAGGTGGAACTCCTCAAGGTGGAAAGTTCCATCAACGACCTGAAGGCCCAGAAAAACGAGCTGGCTGCGAAGATCCTCGACATCCGCAAAGACCTTGAGACCCTCACCGGTCTCGACATTACCGAACCGGCAGCCATGACCATGACTGGTGAACTGGTTGCCGCTCCCTATCTGGGGGAGAAGATGGCCGAAAAAGAGGCCGCTGCCGCCCGCGAGGAATGGCAGCGGAGCAAAAGCGCCCGTTATCCCAGCCTCTACCTTACCGGCAGCCTGTCCGGCAATGACGGCGTAGCATACAACACCGATGAACACATCTATAGGGACTACGGCTTCATCGGGCTGACCATCCAGATGCCGCTTTTTGATCAGACCTTGAGCGTAGAGCAGTCCATCGCCCAGAACAAGCTCCACAAGGCGGAAAAGGAGATGGAGGCAACCCGCATCGCACTCGCCGCCCAGGAGAAGAATTTCAAGGGCAAACTGCCGGTGGTCGAGGAGTCACGGGCCATCGCGGCGCAGTCGCTCGCCAACAGCGAACAGATCCTGGCCGTGGCGCGATTGGCGCTGGAGCAGGGTCGCACCACCACCGAGGAATACCTGCGCCAGGAGGCCCAGGTGCTGGCCGCTCGCGCCGCCCTCTACCAGGCTGAAAATGACAAATGGCGTATCATCACTCAACTGGCCGTGCTTTACGGCGCTGATCTGCAGGAGATCACCCAATGAAAAAAATAATCGCTTTACTTCTTGTTCTTGTTCTGGCCATTGGTGTGGTACTGCTGGTGAAAAAACGCCAGTCCAATTTGACCAAGGCCCCGGTGGCCAATATCCTGCCTGTAGTGACGGAGACCGTCACCCTCAAATCCGGCCAGATCACCCTGACCACGCCCGCCATGGCCATGGTGGCCAGTGACCTGTCCACCACCCTTGCCACCAAGGTCACCGGCCGGGTGCTGGCTGTCCATAAAAAACAGGGCGACCGGGTCAAACAGGGCGAAAAACTGATCGTCATCGACGCCAGTGATCTGGACGCCAAGAAGGCGGCCATCAGCGCCAAGCTTGAAGGCCTCAACTACGAACTCGCGGTCCAGCGGGAAAATCACGAACGGACCATGAAGCTCTTCGCCATCAAGGGCGCGTCTCTGGAACAGACCCGCATGGAAGAAGCGGCCCTTGCCAATCTGGAAAAGAGCAAGGAGGGCCTTGTCCAGAACATCCGCGAGATCGAGACGTTAAGCAGTTACTCCACCCTTGTCGCCCCGGTGACGGGCACGGTAAGTGAACTCCTGGTTAACAGCGGCGATATCGCCGTGCCCGGCAAAGCGCTGCTGCGGATCGCCGCTGATCAGGGACTGTATCTTACCCTCTCTCTGCCCGATTCCATCACCCCGCAGGGGCTTCTTGTCAACGGCGCCGCCATCAAGACCGTGCCCCGGAACCAGGCCTCGGCCACCGGTCTGGTTCAGTATGTAGCCCCCCTCGACAATCAAAGCGGCCTGGTGGAGGGTCAATATCTCAACCTGCAGGTGGTGCTCTTTGCCGGCAGCGGCGTACTGGTGCCGATGGACGGCCTGCTCACCATGGGCGGTAAGACTTACGTCCTCGTTCTTGATGGCGATCTGGCCCGGAAGGTGCCGGTGACCATCCTGCATCGCGGCAGCGAGGGGGCAGTGGTTGCCGAAGATCTTGCCGGCAAAACGATCCTGATGGCCAAGCCGGACATCCTGTTACGGGCCGCAACCGGGGTTCCGGTGCTGGTAAGCGCCCAGCCAGACAGCACCGCTCCGGCGGATAAGAAAATACAGACTGGAGGACGAGCAGATGACTGATCTCACCTCCAGTACCAAGGAGTCAAAAAAAGGGCTGTTCGACTTCTTCTTTACCCGCCCCTACCTTCTTTACAGCCTGATTGCCACCTTTTTTGTCCTCGGGATCTACGGGCTGGTGGTCATGCCCAAGAATCTTTTTCCCGACTCCGACCGGCCCACGGTTATCGTCATGACCCAGGTGCCGGGCGGCACCCCCAATGTGGTGGCGGCGACGGTGAGCAAGCCCATTGAGATGGAGCTTTCCTCGCTGGCGTTGATCCGCCAGGTCAGCTCCACCAACATCGCCGGTATGTCCATTGTCACCGCCGAGTTTGAATACGCGAAGGGACTGGATCCAGCGGCGGTGGATGTGAACAATGCCATCAACAAGGTGCGGGGCAAACTGCCCGCCGGGACCAACCCCTCCATCTACACCACCGGCGCCTTCACCCTGCCGGTGGATGTCTTCGCCCTGACCCCGAAAGGCGATACGCTGGCCGTGGAGGATATCCGCAAGATTGTTGACAGCGACATCAAGCCGGCCCTGCTGAGAACCTCGGCGATCGGTAATGTCGAGGTATTCGGCGGCTACCAGTCCGCCATCACCATCCGGGTTGATCCCTTCAAGGCCAAGGCTCATGGCGTTGTCCTCGATAAAATCGCCGCCACCATTTCCGCCCTCGACCGTGATGTGCCTGTGGGCTTTGCCAAGGGGGCCGACTCCTTTTACACCCTCACCTTCTACGGCGAACAGGACCGAGTGGACGAACTGCGCCTCTTGACCGTCGCCCCCAATGTCCGCCTGGGAGATATTGCTACCATCGACTGGCGGCACCAGACCCGCTTCTCCGGCTACCTCGGCAACGGCCAGCCCGCCATCGCAGTCGCCATCCAGCGAGCACCGGGCGGCTCGGTGCTGGACACCTCCAAAGCTGGCCGGGCCGAGATCGAAAAGCTGAAAAGCCGTTACCGGAATATCGACTTTCAGCTCGCCGACACGCAGCGCATCCTGATCGAGACCGCCAACACCAACATGCTGGAGGCCCTGCGCGACGCCATCATCTTCACTTTGCTGGTGATCCTGCTTTTCCTGGGCAATTTCCGGGCGATAATCGCGGCGCTCGTCTCCATCCCCATGGTCTTTTTCGGCACCATCGCTATCCGCTGGCTCATGGGCGGCGACCTCAATATCGTCGTCTATACCGCCATCATCCTGGCACTCGGTATGCTGGTGGACGACGCGGTGGTTGTGCTGGAGAATATCGAGCGCCACCTCAAAGAGATGAAGCAGGATCTGGAAACAGCCATCATTCAAGGCACCAAGGAAGTGGTGGGGCCGGTCTTCGCCGGCACGGTTGCCACCATCGCCATCATGTTTCCCTTTCTTTTTGTCGGCGATTTTCCCCAGCAGATCTACCGACACCTGATCTCCACCCTGATCATCGCCCTGCTGGTCTCCTATTTTCTCTCCATCACCTTCATTCCCAGCATCTCTTTCTTCCTCTACCGCAAGGGCCATAAAAAGATGAGAGTGGAGCTCTGGCTGGAAAAACTTTATGAAAATACATTCGGCCGCCTGATCGGTCCCTATGTCGCCATCCTGCAATTTTCCGCTGGCGGCCGGTCGGTGTTGCGGCGGGTGCTCATGACCCTGGGGGTAATTGTGATCCTGGTGCTCAGCATGAAAAATATCATGCCGGTCATCGGCAAGGATCTGATGCCGCCCATGGATACCGGGATCATCAAGGCCCAGCTGAAATTCTCGGCCAACGAGACGGTGGATACAGCGGAGCAGCGACTGGCGCCTTTTCTCACCTGGCTGCATACCCAACCCGAGGTTACAATGAGTTCCGTCACCTTCGGCTCGGAGCCGGGGGTGCTTTCTCTTGGCTCCGGGTCGCTGCCGACAGAGGCGAAGATGACTATCAACTGCATCAACCGCTTTGAACGCAAAAAGGACATCTGGAAAATCGAGGACGAGATCCGCGAAAAACTGATGGCCCTGACCAATGTTCAGGCGGTGGATGTCTATGATTTCGGGGCCAGCGCCATGAGCTCTATCAAGGCGCCGGTGGATACCCGGCTCTATGCCGAGGATTACCACCTCCTGCCAGCGGCGGCGAAAAAGGCGGCCGCTGCCATGGCTACGGTCAAGGGTTTCACCTCGGTGAACAGCAGTTGGGACAACGATTTTACCGAGGCGCGGCTGGAGATCGACACCAATCGGGCCCTGGACTATGGGTTGACCCCGGCTGCCATCGCCGCCCAGCTGCCCCTGGCCGGTATCCCGGTGGCCTTAAGCGGTAATCTGGTCTCCATGGACACCCAGTTCGTCCGCCTCTATTTCGATCATGGTTTTGACGACAATCTGGAAAATCTCAAACTCATCCCCATCCAGACCGCCAAAGGGCCGGTGCCCCTTGCCTCGCTCGCGACAATCTCCTACGATTTCACCGCCAGCAAGATCGAGCGCAACCAGATGCTCTACTCGGTCGATGTCTCCGGCTACCGCCGCACCCGGCCCGTCTCCATCCTGACCGCCGATACCGTGGCGGCGGTGAAAAAAGCGGGAATCACCGGGGTCAAGATCGACCAGCAGGGCGATATCTTCCAGATGCAGGACAGCTTCGCGCGGATGATCAGGGCCATCGGCATCGGGGTGGTTCTGCTCCTGCTCTGTCTGGTGGCCATCTATCAGTCAACACGCATGGCCATGGTCATGGTCCTGGTCCTGCCGCTGTCCATGATCGGCGCCTCCTGGGGTATGCTCGCCTTCAACAAGCCGAGCTGCATGCCGAGCATGATCGGAATCATGCTGCTTTTCGGCATCATCATCAAAAACTCGGTGTTGCTGATCGATTTCTACCAGCAGCACCGCAGGCGTGGCGAGTCGCCCTTCGAATCGGCGATTGAATCAGTCCGGGTAAGGTTCCGGCCGGTCTTGATGACCGCCTTCGGCACGATCGCCGGCATGATCCCGATTGCCTTCGAATGGGCCGTGGGGCTGGAAAAATTGTCACCGCTGGCCGATGTCGCCATTGGCGGACTAATCATCGGAACCATCCTGACCCTGATCTACATCCCAATGTTCGCCTATTCCGTGGAAAGAAAAGACGCGCGACAACAACCCAAAGGAGATGACCTATAAAAAAACGTTTCTGTCTTGCGCGCGGGCAGAGATCAGCCTTACCACTTTGCCGACCTCTGCCCGCCCTTGGACTGCAACTCTTGGATCACCGGGACAGACAATGGCACGAAACCGATCAAACGTGATATGAACATGTCAGCCAAGATCATCCATAAAGAGATTGATTTCTATGAGGAATATTGAACATGCCAACTCTCAGCACACGCGCCTGGCGGGTTGTTCAGTCGTGCATCGAGCCGACGATTCCCTTTCTGCCTTTTATCATGCCGTTGCTGCTCATGCCGCTGGCCGCCGGCTGGTGGTTACGGGCAGCGGCCCCGGCGCAGTTTGCCCAGTACCACGACGATCTGTTGTCTGCCTATCTAATCTACATCGTCGTGGTACGCCTTGCCCTGCTCGATCTGATGTTGTTCTACGTCTCGCGCAAGCACAGATCGATGCACCTCGACCTCTTGCACATCGTGCTTCTCTATCTGGAGATCACGGCGATCACGCTGCTGTTTTTTGCGCTGCTCTACGACCTGTTCGGGGTATTCGATCTGTTCCGGTACAACGGCGCTGCCGCTGCTCAACAGATGCAGGCCATGCAAGGGCACAGCCTGCGTGTAGCGCTCTACATTTCGATGGAACTGTTCACCACGCTCGGGCTTGGCGAGTGGATTCCCCAAACCCTCAACGCCATGCTGGCCGCCGGGATCGAGGCCCTGCTCGGTTTCATCCAGGGAGGCGTGTTCTTTGCGGTGCTGATTTACGCGCATCAGAATAATGGCAAAAGCAGGGAAAAGACGGCATGACCTGCGAGCACAGGGCATCCTGGAGAGAGATCGCGTCAGTGGAGACATGAAAAATTTAACGGTGAACAATCAGGAAATTAAATTGAGACTATAACGTAAAGAAACACTACAACAACAAAAAGGAGATTTTATCATGAATTTCAATGAATTGATGGAAAATATCAAAAAAGAAAATGGAGAAGTGCCGAGACCGTTGGAACTGCTGGGGCAGCTTGACGAGGGGCAGGTCATGCAGCTTGTCTCTGAACGGCAATCCGCTTTCAGCGGTGCGGCGATTCCTCAAAAGTACAAGGCCTTGATCGCCATGTCAGTTGGCATCGCGCTCGATTCACCGGCCTGTATTCTCAATAACGCCAAACACGCCAAAAAAGCCGGCGCCACCACAGAGGAAATTATTGAGGCCTTCGCGGTCGCCAGGTTCGCCAAGTCAGCAACCGCAATGGCAAGTTCAATGCAGGCCTTCGAGTGGCTGGCAAACAACAAATAGACCGGTATGCGCCAGGAAACTGCCGGAACACAGCGGATGACCGCGGAGCAAATCGGCCTCCAGACCCTCTGGTCGCTGGTACAGGGATCGCCGCTGGCGATCTTTGCCGTTGACCGGAAAGCTTCGGTTCTGGTCTGGAACAAGGCAGCCGAAGGTCTGTTCGGCTGGGATGAACAGGAGGTCATAGGTCAGAAAAACCCCATCGTTCCAGAGAAGCAGGGGAAAAAGTTCCGGCAGTTGCGGGATCGCGCCCTGGCCGGAGAGGTTTACACCGGCATGGAAGTGCGCGTCCGTAAAAAAAACGGCTCACCCGTTGACATCAGTGTTTCGACGGCCCCCCTCCGTGACCGGTCCGGCGTCATTTTCGGGCTCATGGCGGTGGTGGCCGATGTCAGCGAACGCAAGCGGATGGAAGAAGCGCTGCGCGAGAGCCTGCAAAAGTCGGAGAGGCTGTTTGACGAAATGATCCATGCACTGGCCTCAGCCGTGGAAAAGAGAGATCCCTACACCGCCGGACATCAGCAGCGTGTCGCCCGCTTGGCCTGCGCCATCGCCGGCGAAATGGGGCTGCCGACGGAACAGATCAACGGTATTCGCACGGCTGCGATCGTCCACGACATCGGCAAGCTCTCCGTCCCGGCCGAGATTCTCAGCAAACCGGGACGGCTGTCGGAAATCGAGATGAGTCTCATCAAGACCCATTCCCAGGCAGGTTATGAAATACTGGCGGGGATCGAATGCTGCTGGCCGATTGCCCGCATCGTCCAACAGCACCACGAGCGGATGGATGGCACCGGCTACCCGTTGGGACTTGCGGGCGAGGTAATACTCCTGGAAGCGAGAATCCTGACGGTGGCTGATGTCGTTGAGGCGATGGCCTCATATCGGCCATACCGGCCGGCCAACGGGATTGCCCCGGCCCTGGCGGAGATAAAAGAATACAGAGGCCGCCGTTATGACCCTGAAGTTGTTGATGCCTGTCTGACCTTGTTCAACAAAGGATTCATGCTGGGATAATTTTCAACCCTAAAAAAACTTACATAAGGACATTGCAATGGACATTTTCTTAAAGAGAACCAAGCTGTTCCCAATTATCCTCTTTTTTCTTCTATTTTGCGTTATACGGCCTGTACTGCCTGTGCAGGCAGCGTCGGGAGACTCACTTATCGAACCGGCGCAATTGAAACAATGGCTAGACAATGGCTCCCGCACCGAAAAGGGAGAGCGGGTCGTGGTCATTGATGTGACCCCCAATCAATCTGAAAAGGACTCATGGTTCGCCGGAGACACGGAAGCAGTAAAGCAGATGACCGTCCGTAAGTTTGGCGAACACTCCCCCCAGTACGAGCTGATTCTTCAGCTTGACCGGAAGGGCGCCCTGGGACATATCCCTGGGGCGCTTTATCTGGCATCTCATTCAGGAGGCGAAGTGGCCGTTCGGAGTGAAGGCCCCATCAAGACCGAACATGAGGTCGCCGACGGCGCCCAGTTTGATGCCATGCTCCAGGGGCTCGGAATCACCCCCGACGACGTGCTGGTCCTCACCAGTTCCCAGCAAAACCCGTGGATGGTCTGCGGCGCGCGTCTGTGGTGGACCCTCTATTATTGGGGATTTCCCCAGGAAAAAATAAAACTGCTGGACGGCAGCAACAAAGGGTACGCCTTTGCCGGCTACCCCCTGGAAAAAGGGACAAAGACACCCACTGTAACTCCCTCGAAGATCAGCGTCGCCGGTCTTACCCCCAAACATCTTGATGTCCGGGTGAGCCTGGAAGAAATGATCTCCCTGGTTGACACCAACAAGACCAGTAATGGCGACATCTATCTGCTGGATAACCGCCAGCCGCCGGCCGCCTTTTATCTAAAGGATGAACTGAACAAGGACGGCGCGGCGGGCAGCGACGGTGTTCCAGACCTATATCAGGTGCCAGGATTCAGCTACAATCCAGTCAATAAACTCTTCACCCGCCATTCGGACAAAGCAGTCTTCAATCTGAGCGAGATGTTCTTCGCCGCGGCAGCCAATGACGGCAAAGTACCACGCGCCCCCTTTGACATGAAAGTCAATCCACCCATCCAGTTCCCCAATCCCTACCTGGGGATCCACAGCACCCCCACTGTGGATCATTTCGCCATCCCGATCAGCATAAAGAGCGCCGCCTTTGAGGGGATTATCAAGGGCGCTCATCTCACCAAAACTGCGGTCTACAACATCACCGTCCCCATGCTGGTCGGTCCTGACAACCGTTTCAAGAGCAAGACGGAACTCCTCGCCCTCTTCGCCAAAGCGGGGATCGACGGCACGAAACCGGTCATCCTCTACTGTAATTCCGGAGCACTCTCATCCTTCTATTTTTACGCCCTGCACGAGATCTGCGGTTTTACGAATGTCAGGATATATGACGGCTCGTGGATGGAGTGGTCAAACCTGACTGCCTTCGAACCAGCAGACACCACTTACGTCAGAAAAGACAACCAGCTGGTCTATCCCGGCTACCCCGCCATGATGCCTGCGCTCTACGTTTTTGACGGCATGAATAACTACCTGGAGTGGAACGGGAAGGAATTTATCAATGCAGCCACCGGCAAGCCAGCTCCCGCCTCTCAGGTCAAGCCTGGCGGAAGTTTAATGGGCAATCTCCGCTGGGATACTATCCACCGCTCCGAACACGTTGTCTTCAGGCCATCAGCAACGATCAACGACCCGACACGATATCAGACCTACAATAAAGATACCGACTGGCCGGAGGTTAATACGACCCCTGATTACAACGGAAACGCCGACAAGATCATGGCAGAAGACCGCTCATATCGACTGCAATAGACAAAAAACAGGACAATATGCATACCCTGTATTACTACAATGCAGGGTATGCGAAAAAACTTCTTTGCGGGTGATTTTCAATGACGCATCATAATCACGACCACCATGGGCACGACCACGCCCCTGCCGACTTCAGCCGGGCCTTTGCCATTGGCACGGCGCTGAACCTGATCTTTGTCCTGGTGGAGGGGGGCTACGGCTTTATGGCCAACTCCCTGGCGCTGATGGCCGACGCCGGGCATAACCTGAGCGACGTTATGGCCCTGCTCCTGGCCTGGGGCAGCATGATCATGGCCAGACGCGGGGCCACGGCCCGGCACACCTATGGCTTCAAAAAGGGTACCATCCTGGTCTCCCTGGGCAGCACCCTGTTTCTTTATGCCGCCATCGGGGTCATCCTCTGGGAGGCGGTGGGCCGCCTGCGCGCCCCGGCCGAGGTCAACGGCATGGCTATCACCGTGGTCGCCGCCATCGGTGTGGTGATCAACACCGCCACCGCCCTTCTGTTCATGGCGGGCCGGAAAAACGATCTCAACATCAAAGGGGCCTTCCTGCACATGGCAGCCGACGCCGCCGTTTCAGCCGGAGTGGTGGCCGCCGGATTCGCCATCATGGCCACCGGCTGGAACTGGCTCGACCCGCTGATTTCGATTGCCATCGCCCTCGTGGTGCTCATCGCAGGCTGGGGCCTGCTCAAAGATTCGCTCCACCTCACCATGGCCGGGGTGCCAGAGCATATCGAGGCCGAGGCGGTGCTCGACTATCTCACCGGGCTACCAGGGGTGCAGTGCGTCCACGATCTCCATATCTGGGCGGCCAGCACCACGGAAAACGTTCTGACAGCTCATCTGGTCATGCCAGCAGGCGGCGATGATGCCTTTCTGCACGAGACCGCCGAACATCTCCACCACGACTTTGCAATCCACCACACCACCATTCAAATTGAACGGGAGGACGTAAGCGGCGTCTGCCATGTCAACAGCACAAGCCAGGGCTGCTGCTGGCCGAAACGGAACACCAGTGAGCCTGATCAGACTTGCCGAACTGTGACGGGGCAACAATGCCAAGGACTTCATCACTAACTTATACAACGGCGCACTCAAATGCGTCGTATGCAGCTTCCCCTTCGCGGGAGGAGCGTTTTTTTGTAAACCAAAGGAGGATTTTATGAAAACTTTTATGAAAACTTTTGGCCGATTTACTTTGCTGCTGGCTGCCATCGTCATTATCCATGTCTCTGACAGCCGGGCGGCTGCCACAGCCCCGGTTCCAGGCATGGTCACCATGGTGGATCTGGGCGCTCACTCCTGCATTCCCTGCAAGATGATGGCCCCGATCCTGGAAGAACTGGAAAAAGAATACAAAGGAAAGGCCGCTATCATCTTTATTGATGTCTGGCAGAATGAAGATGAAGGGAAACGGTTCGGGGTGAGCGTGATCCCGACCCAGATCTTTTTTGACCGGAGCGGTAAAGAAGTATACCGTCATAGCGGTTTTCTCGAAAAACAGGTCATCATCGACCGTCTCGAAACCATGCTGGAGCAGAAATAACATGCTTGACCAACTCTTTCTCATGGTCAACGGCTGGATGACGGGTTCCATCGGCCTAGCGCTTGTGGGCAGCTTTCTCTGGGGGATGGTGAGCGTTCTGTTCAGCCCCTGCCATCTCGCCTCCATCCCCCTCATTATCGCCTATGTGGGCGGCCAACAGAAGATAGTTGAAGGCAGGAGGGCGGCCATGTTCGCCCTCCTCTTCAGCCTGGGGCTCTTCCTGACTATAGCCATGATCGGGTTGCTCTGCGCCCTGCTTGGCCGGATGCTGGGAGATGTAGGTCCGTACTGGACCATTCCCATGGGCCTGCTGCTCATCTGGGTCGCCTTTGACATGCTGGGAACGACGAGCAAATGTTCCCTGCCCGGCGGCGGACTTCTGGCCAAACTGCGGATCAAAGGGGCGGGCGGCGCCTTGATCCTCGGGCTGGCCTACGGCATTCTGTCCGGCTCCTGCACCTTCGGCTTCATCGCGCCGCTGCTCGCCATCATCACCGTTCAGGAAAAGATCGTCACCGGCCTGCTGCTGATCACCATGTTTGCGGCTGGTCATTGCCTGCCCATTGCCGTGGCCGGCAGCTCGACTGCCCTGATCAGGAAGTTGATTGAAAACAGCGCCATGCAACGGGCCGGGGGATGGTTCAAACGGGGAGCTGGTGTGTTGATCGGCGGGATTGGGATCTATTTCATCGCCCGGCCTTTTATTTGAAAGCAATACCAAAACAAGGAGCGTTCACCATGCCTGGCACTGAATTTCAATTTTTAAAATCGATCGATATCCTCTCCGGGCTGGATGATCAGTTGATCCGTTTTCTCGCCTCGCGGCTGCATAAAAAAAGATTCAGAAAAGGCGAGCATATTTTTTTCCAGGGAGACGTGGTTTCCCATTTCTATTTTGTGGAAATGGGTCGGGTAGAAATCTACAAAAGCGATATGGACGGCAGGAAACTGACCCTGTGGTTCGTTGATCCCAAAGACACCTTCTGTCTGGCAAGCCTGCATACCTCGGCGGCCTTTGCCAACGCCCTGGTTATTGAAGATGCCATGCTGTACACCCTGAAGGAAAAGGATTTTGATGACTTTGTCGCCCAATCAGGAGAGATCTCCACCCGATTTGTGTACTGCATGTCGAAGAAAATGGCGCTCTATTCCGCCATGCTTGAGGATATGGCCTTCAAGGGGATAATGGCCCGGCTGGCCAAGGTGTTGCTGGAATACCAGAAAAAAGACGACGTATCCGGGACGGCCTTCTGCAGCCTGACCCAGGGGGAACTTGCCTCCCTGGTCGGATCCTGCCGGGAGGTTGTAGCCCGTTCTTTGAAGAAACTACGGGATGACGGCATTATTTCCACCTCCCAATCTCGCCAGATTGTGATCATCCAGCCGGACAGGCTGAAAAGACTTTGTGATTAAGCCATAAATAACTGGGTAGTCGGCCATTATTCACAGCCGACTACCCAGCCACTAACCCTCAAAATCGACCCATGCATAAGGAAGGAGAGAAAAAATGCCTGATTCGATCAAGAGGGAAATGAATGGTCGCATACGATTCATTCTGCTCAACCGTATGCCGACACGAAAGGGTTTTCAACAGTCATTCAAAAACGAAAATCTCTTCCCTTTAATCCTCTCTTATGGGCTCGGCCCACTTGAAACGGATCCCCCCCTTCTCCTGATTTTTTACTTCTTTCTTTTCATCCTGCGGCATCGCTGTCTGCTCCTTCCCGGAACCTTGCGGGTTCACTGCTCCTGCAGGATTTGCCGAATGCGGCATGGAGATACCGGCTATGCCGTCGGTGGTCCCCTTGAGCGTTACGCCCTGGATTGTGCCTGTATATTGGACCACGACAGTATTTCCCGAATTGAGGGTGACGATCAATTCCTCGGCACAGGCAGCGCCGCTGGAGAACATGCCTAATAACAAGAACAGGACTATTTTTTTCATTCTTACTCCCGTATAAAAAATTTCAAGGTAGATTCGTTATCTCTCCCGCCATAAGGCAATGAAGAGATAACGAATCACTCCTGCTTTAGATCTGAACCATAAACATGCAGGTAATGATGTTATAAGACGTGTACATGGTGTCGTTGGCTCCGGTCTGGCTTAAATAATCTCCCAATTTTGTTCCCTTGTCAAAATCGTTATGGGTGTACTCCATACTGAAGCGCAATTTATCATTCCCAAATACATAGTAATTAAAACCAATTCCTTCCTGCTTTACAGTCTGATCGGTGACGCCCATCATATAAGCAAGATTCCAGTCCTCGTAGCGGACAAACGGCTGCAACTTTCCTTTGGCACCAAGGGTCATGGGCAGGATATACCCGGCCTTGACGTAATACCCATCTCTCTGGCCCATCCCACCACCAACGATGGTATTGAGGTCGGCGACTGCACGAGCTGTCTTGTACGCATCCTCGAAATCCACATTCAAGTAGAGGGCGGTGGCAGTGAACACCCCACTGTTTTCAAACGGATATTCAAAGAAGACATCAGTCGTCCAGGCGGTATAATCTACAGACTCCTGGTTAAGAACTATGCCTTTCGTAAATCCAGGTGTTCCCATTGCCCCGGCGGGCGCGGTATTCTTGTAGGCGGCATCCTTCTCATAGGCACCGCCAGCAGCAACCGTCAGAACCTTGCCTTTTTTTCCGAAATATGAACCTTTGTAGCCCATAGCGGTCGGTCCACCTTCGGGATCAAGAAATGAATAATGAACCCGGCCCACATACTCCAGGTTGCTGCTTGGCTCCGGGGTTGTTGTAAATGACGTATCATTAAACGGATTATCCCAATCAACAGACCCTTCTCGGCCTTCCATGACTGCCGCAAAGTATTTTAAATGATCTTGGATAAAATTACCGGAGGCCACAAAGCCCATATCGCGACTATTCTTGGTCGCGTCCGTGCCATACGGTGAATAGACAAAGGCAGAACGTTCAGTACTCAACGGGTTGAAACACTCATCCAGGTTACCGCGTGTCAAGGGAATCTTGGTAAGACCAACTTTGATATTGAACGCATCGTCAAACAAACCAATCAGGTAGCCGTCAGTGAGCCTGATCTGAGAATTTGTCTTGCTGTTACTTTTAGCAAGTTCATAGCCAACTCCGCCAAAGTTACGGGTGGCACTGGTGCCGCCGCAGGTTTGGAACTTGGCGCCCCAGGTGTCATTAAGCATGCCGGTAAAGACGATACGCGCCCGCCGCAGATAAAGATCATAACGATCATCCTTGCCATCACTGCCGGAACCAAAATCCGTATAATCAAGGATGCCCTGGAACTTTACATCGAGCTGCATATAACCCCCATCATCCCCAAAATCGATGCGCGGACCGGCAACAGCCGAGCCTGCCAGCAACAGTCCACCTGCCAGAGTTGCACCCAGTGCCATCATTGTCTTGAAATACTTTTTTTTCATGATTCCCTTCCCCCTGTAAGAAATAAGATTAATAAAAAAAACCCTCTTGAGGCTTTCTTTATCATGACCGGAAAAAGGATAACAATGACCTGAGTTACATGCCGGTGTAACAAAAGTCACACACACTTCCTCTTGCGATAGAAAAGCAGCAGAAAAATTTTGCAGGAAATCGCCTTGACAATATCCGCCTACACGGATACACATAATTGTATGAAGACAACAGCACACCTTTTCAAAGCCCTTTCTGAAACAATCCGGTTGCGGATCCTTGCCTTGCTGTTAGAAGGCGAGCGATGCGTCTGCGACCTGATGGCGGTGCTTAATCTACCGCAGTCCACGGTATCACGCCATCTTGGCACCTTGCGCACTGCCGGCTGGATCAAGGGGCGGCGGCAGGGTCTATGGATGTATTACCGGTTGGCCGAAGCGGAGAACCCCGTGCAGCAACAGACCCTGGCACTGCTCCGGCGCGAGCTTGTCGCCCTGCCCCAGGGGAAAACAGACCAAGAGGCGCTGGCCGCCTACCTTGCCACTAAAGATGAGGTGGCCTGCCACCGCTGCTGAGCTACCCACATTTCTCAAGGAGAACCGCCATGCCGGATGCCGAAAAAAAATTGAGCTTTCTCGACCGCTTTCTCACCCTGTGGATATTCCTGGCCATGTTTATCGGCGTGGCCGGGGGGTATCTCTATCCCGGAATCCGCGATATCATCAACTCCTTCCAGGTGGGGACCACCAATATCCCTATTGCCATCGGCCTGATCCTCATGATGTATCCGCCGCTGGCCAAGGTGCGCTATGAAAAGCTGCACGAGGTGTTCCGCAACGGCAAGGTGCTGGCGCTCTCACTCATCCAGAACTGGATCATCGGCCCCATCCTCATGTTCGGTCTGGCGGTGGCCTTTCTCTCCGGCCACCACGAATACATGGTGGGGTTGATCCTCATTGGCCTGGCCCGCTGCATCGCCATGGTCATCGTCTGGAACGATCTGGCCGACGGCGACCGCGAATACTGCGCCGGGCTGGTCGCCTTCAACTCCATCTTTCAGGTGCTCTTCTTCTCCTTCTATGCCTGGCTCTTCATCACCATCATTCCCGGCTGGCTGCATATTGAAGGCGCGGTAGTCAACATCTCCATGGGCCAGATCGCCAAATCAGTCTTCATCTATCTCGGCATTCCTTTCATCGCCGGGATGCTGACCCGACTGATTGGGGTGAAGCTCAAGGGCGAGACATGGTACCAGGAAAAACTGATCCCCCGGATCAGCCCCTTCACCCTGATTTTTCTGCTTTTCACCATCATGGTCATGTTCTCCCTCAAGGGCGAATATATCGTCCAACTGCCGTTGGACGTGCTCCGCATCGCTCTCCCGCTTACCATCTACTTCCTGCTGATGTTTCTGGTCTCCTTCTTCCTGTCCATGAAGGCCGGGGCCACTTACGAGCAGTCGGCCACCCTTTCGTTTACCGCCGCCTCCAATAACTTTGAGCTGGCCATTGCCGTGGCCATCGCCGTCTTCGGCATCGATTCCGGCCAGGCTTTCGCCGCCGTAATCGGACCGCTGGTCGAAGTGCCGGTGCTCCTGGCCCTGGTTCATGTGGCCCTGTACTTCAAGAAAAAGTATTTCCCTATTGCCAAGGAAACCCCAACCGGGGTCTGCCATGTTTCCTGTAAACCATGACAATGCCTCGAATAGGCAGTCTGCCAGGCTTTTCTCGCAACCACATTTTTTTTTACAGGGAGATGACCATTAAATATGCCGAGAGGATTTATCCCCCAACAAAAAAGGAATGAAATAAATGGTTCTGACACTTACACAAGAAGACTATATGCGAATGAAAAGGGTTATTCTGGATCATGATGAGGCTGAAGCCTTTCTCATGATACGAGAGCTTTGCAAACGCATAGAACAGCAAAAGCAACATGGCCTTAAATCTCATTTGGATGTTTGTTAGGCATTTCCGACTGAGGCAAAACAAGTCAAGCACAAGGTGCAGAGACTGATTTCCCGCTACTACGAGTACCAGGGGGCAGTATTTAAGCCCAATCAGAACATAACCCGTTCCTTTATATGAACAAAAATAAGCATTTAGGTGAGAGCAAAACAGGCTCTCTACCACGGATGACAGAAGCGAGAGAGAGCAATGGAAGAAGAACGGCTATATGACCTTGTTATCAAAGCTCTGCCTGTTGGTTTTCTACGGGTCGATGCGAAGGGGATGATCATTGATTTCAACCACGCCGCGGAAACGATTACCGGCTACACTAAGGAAGAAGTTGTAGACAGATCCCGTTCCGAATTTCTCCATTGCTCGGCCGAAAAGAAAAAATGCACTTTGTGCGAGTACGCCCTTGGTCGTCGCGAACACGCCATTGCCAAGGAAAATTTTATCAGGCGTAAATCTGGTGATTGTATTCTTCTGTCTGTTACAACTGCCCCTTTATTCGACCAGGCGGGAACCTTCCATGGTGGTATTGAGCTTTTCATGGACATTTCCGAGAGTTTGAAATTGGATCGGGAACGTAAACATATCCTCGCCATGTTCGCCCATGACATGCAAAACCCTGTTCTAATCGCGGGTAAATTTACCAGGAGACTGCTCGCCGGTAAGGCGGGACCGCCTACCGGGAAGCAAGAGGAGCATCTTCAGTTAATATGCGAAGAGCTCAACCAACTTGAGGGTCTTGTCACAGACTTTCATGAATTTTCCCGTTTTGAGGCGACAAAGTGCATACCTGTGTTGGAAGCTGTGGACATCATTCTCATTCTCCGCGCCCAAGTTGAGCTGGCTAAGCTAAAGGCGGAGGACAAAAGGATAACGCTGACTTTCGCGAATCCAGGTGAAAGCGAAATGATTGTTGCCGCAGATACCCGATTGATCAGCAGGGTCATCGACAATCTGCTGGACAATGCCATTCGTTACATGAGAATGAATGGCACGGTAACCATCAGTGTGTCCAAGGAAGAGGAGGCCGTTTTTGTGCGAGTTGGTGATACGGGAATAGGTGTTGCAAAAGATCATATTCCCTATCTATTCGACGCCTTCTATCGTGTCAGCAGGGATTTGAGGGGATCCGGCCTCGGTTTGTCGATAGCAAAAACCATCGTCGAGGCGCACGGCGGCAAAATCTGGGCTGAAAGCATCCCCGGCCAAGGAAGCGTCTTCAGCTTTACCATCCCGACATCAGGCGCTAAGCCAGCCCATACCTTTCAGCCAGTGGAGCAATCATGAAAAAAACGAAAATCCTTTTTTTGTGCACCGGCAACTCCTGCCGCAGTCAGATGGCGGAAGGCTGGGCTCGCCACCTGAAAGGTGATGTCATTGAGGCCTTTTCCGCCGGTATCGAAAAGCATGGGTTGAATCCCCTGGCGATCAAGGTGATGGCTGAGGCCGGAGTCGATATCTCCAGACAATACTCCAAGGTGATCGACGAATTGCCGGTACAGCAATTCGATTACGTCATCACCCTCTGCGGCCATGCCAATGAAACCTGCCCTTTTTTTCCGGGTCCAAATATTCACAGGGGATTTGACGACCCGCCGAAGCTGGCAACTGAGGCGAAAAGCGACGAAGAGGCCATGGCACACTATCGGCGTGTGCGGGACGAGATCCATGACTTTGTCGCTGGCCTGCCAGACGGTCTCGACAGGCCTTAACAACCCCTCCGGGCTTGAAATTGGACGCATAATAATCGAGACAATTGCAATGGCCATTAATCAAATGAACAGGAGGCTCTTTACCTTCACAAATGTAACAGGGGAGTCCTCCGCCCATGCCATCGGCCGAGTGGTCGAGGTACACGGACCGGTGGTCGATATCGCCTGTGAATTCTCCTTACCGCCGCTGCATCGGGCACTTGAGGTGACGATTGATGACGGCAAGGCGGTACTCGAAGTCCTCCACCACCTCGACTCGCGCCAGGTGCGAGCCATCGCCCTGAACCGCACGGCAGGGCTCCAGCGCGGCACTCTGGTGTTCGACAGCGGCGCACCGTTACGGGTACCGGTATCCCTCGACTGCCTGGGACGACTGCTGAATGTTTTTGGGCAACCTTTGGATGGTAGACCGCCGCTCGGTTCCAGCAAATTTCGCAATCTGCTTTCGCCACCACCTCTGCTCTCCGAGACCCTGCCAGCAAACGGCATTTTAGAGACCGGGATCAAGGTTATCGATCTGCTGTGCCCCTTCATCCGAGGGGGAAAGACTGGGCTCTTCGGCGGGGCAGGGGTGGGCAAAACTGTGCTGATCATGGAGTTTATGCAGGCGGTAGCCTCATTGCACGGCGGGGTGTCGGTATTCGCCGGGGTGGGTGAGCGCATCCGTGAAGGACACGAACTGTGGCACGAGATGGAAGACAATGGCACGCTGGCGAACTCGGTACTGGTGTTCGGCCAGATGGACGAGTCGCCCGGGGTGCGCTTTCGCGTCGGCCTCGCCGCCCTCTCTTATGCCGAGTTCCTGCGCGATGCCCTGGGTCGCGAGGTTCTCTTTCTGATGGACAACGTGTTCCGCTTTGTGCAGGCAGGATCCGAGGTGTCAGGGGTCTTGGGACGCATGCCAGCCACCGTTGGCTACCAGCCCACCCTGCCATCGGAAGTGGCGGAACTGGAGGACCGCATCGTCTCCAGCCGGCAGGGTAACATCACCTCGGTGCAGGCCGTTTACGTGCCTGCCGATGACATGACAGACCCTGCCGTAGGCGCCATCCTCGCCCATCTCGATACGCGGGTGATCCTGTCCCGCGCCCAGGCGGCCAAGGGCATCTATCCGGCAGTGGACCCGCTCACCTCGGGCAGCAATCTTATGGATCGGCATTTTCTGGGCGACCGTCACTACACCGTGGCCCATGACGTGCGGGAGCACCTGACACGCTACCGTGAGCTGGAGGACATCATTACCATGCTCGGGATCGAGGAGCTTTCAGAATCAGATCGTCTGGTCGTGCAGCGTGCCCGCCGGTTGCAGCGCTATCTAACCCAGCCATTCCACGCCATGACGGCGCAGAATGCCGCCCAAGGCGTGTCGGTACCGCTCTTGCAGACGCTTACCGACTGCGAGGCATTCCTGGGAGGCAAGTATGACACAGTACCCGAGGAGCGCTGTTATATGCGGGGCGCCATGATCGAACAGGCTGCACCATGAATACTTTCACCCTGCATCTTTTCGCTGCCGACCGTTGCGAGCGTATTGAGGATGTGGCGAGTTTCGTCGGCGAGGATAAGAGCGGCAGTTTCGGTCTGCTGGCCCGACATGACCGCTTTATGACTGCACTCACCTTCGGTCTGGCGCGCCTGCTTTTGGCGGACGGTAGTCGGGAATATCTGGCCCTGCCGAGTGGATTGCTCTATTTCATCGACAACGAATTGCGCATCTCCACCAGACGCTATCTTCGCGACACCAACGCCGAGAACCTCGCAGAGATTCTCTCCCGAGAGATGCTGGAAGAGGAACAGGCATTAAATGAAACCCGGCACAAGCTGCATCGCCTGGAGGCGGAGATGCTCAGGCGCTTGGCGCAACTCGGGATGGACTAACGAATATGGAAAACGGCGAACGTTTGCGGCAGAACATCGAAAAACAGGCCCGGCGCATGGTCCAGGCAGAAAAGGAACGGCCAACCCTGCTCGCCCAGACCGTGTTTCTGGGCACACTGGCGTTGTTGTTCGTGCTACCGGTAGTGGGCGGCGCCTATCTCGGTCACTGGATCGACAGCCAATTGGCAGGTTATTCTTACCGCTGGACGATGAGCCTGCTGGTGACCGGGCTATTCGTCGGCGGCATGAACGTTTATCTCTACATTCAGAGGCATTGAATGGGCAAACCGGAATTTCTCGAACTGCTGACATTTCACCTGGGACCTCTTTACATCGACACCACGGTGCTCACCACTTGGCTGCTCATGGCAGGTCTTACGGGGCTGGCCTGGTTCGGCACGCGGCGCCTAAGCGTTGTCTCGCCCACACGTCTGCAAACAGCGTTCGAAGGAACCGTGCTCGCCCTGCAGGCGGCCATTGATGGCGCCGCTCCGGGCTATGCCCTGCGGCTGCTGCCCTTTATCGGCACCCTGTGGTTATTCGTCGGGGTGGCCAACCTGGCAGGATTGGTGCCGGGTCTGCGCTCGCCCACGGGGAACTTGTCAGTGACCGTAGCGCTGGCCATGCTGGTGTTTGTCTCGGTACACTGGTTCGGCATCCGCATCGACGGACTCAGGGCTTACCTGCACCATTATCTTGAACCCAACCCGATCCTGCTGCCGTTTCACCTGATGGGCGAACTTACCCGCACCCTGGCGCTGGCTGTGCGCCTGTTTGGTAATATGATGAGCCTGGAGATGGCAGCACTACTGGTTCTGTTGGTGGCTGGTTTCCTGGCGCCGGTGCCTTTGCTCATGCTGCACATCGTTGAGGCGTTGGTGCAATCCTACATCTTTGGCATGCTGGCTCTGGTCTATGTGGCTGGCGCTTTGCAATCCCATGAACTTAAAAAAAGGAGTGATTGATGGACAAGATGGCCTGGTTTGTCTTACTTTCTACTGGTGGCGCGCTTGCCACCATAGCCATCGGCGGAATCTTCCCGTCGCTTGCCATGGGCCGCGTCATTTCCCAAGCGCTTGAGGCCCTTGCTCGTCAGCCCGAGGCCGAAAAATCTATTTCGCGCATGCTGTTCATCGGCCTGGCAATGATTGAGTCACTGGCGATCTACGCGCTGGTGGTCGTGCTCATCGTCCTGTTCCGTAATCCTCTGCTCGAATACATGCTCAAGTAGGCGCCCCATGGAATTCGACTGGACTACCTTTGCCCTAGAAGTTCTTAACTTTCTGGTGCTGGTGTGGCTGCTCAAGCGCTTTTTCTATCGCCCAGTGCTGGCAGTAATCGAGGCGCGTCAGGAAGAGTGCGCCAAGACGATCGCAGACGCTGAGGCGGTGAGGCTCGAAGCGGAAGAGTTAAAAAGCCAATATCTGGCGCATCTGGCGGAAAGAGACAAGGAGCGCGCCGAGGCCAAGGCCCGGCTCGACAAGGAGATCTCTGGTGAACGGTTGCAGCGCCTGGCTGTCCTCGAGGTGGAAATCGGCGAGGAACGCCAACGGCGCGAGGCAGTGGAAGCACGGAAAAGGAGTGAGCGCGAACACGCACTGGAACGGGAGGCGATGACCATCACTACCCTTTTTGCCACACGCTTTCTGGATCGATTGGCCGGTCCCGAACTGGAAGCAAGGCTTGCGGATCTCACCCTGAGCGAACTCGGCACCCTGGCGCCAGATACACTGGAAGCAATGCGCATCGCCCTGCAGGAGCACAGGGAGACCGTCAAGGTTACCACCGCCTACCCCCTTGACGAGGTGAGGCGCACCGCCTTCACCCAGGCCCTTGGCCTGCTGGCAGGCCGGGCAGTGGTACCCGAATTCAGCGAAGACGTCACGCTCAAGGCAGGGGTGTGCATCATAGCCGGTGCCTGGGTGCTGATGGCCAATTTGCGCGACGAACTCAATTTCTTTACCGGGACGTTCGACCATGACGGCTGACGTCGGAATGCTGGACCGTCTGGCGCGACGAGTGGAAGGTTACCGACTTACCCTGCGCCTGGGCGAGAAGGGGCGGGTCGCCTCGGTGGGTGACGGTATTGCTTGGGTCTACGGTCTACCCTCTGCTGCCCAGGATGAGATCCTGTTTTTTGAGGATGGCAGCCGCGGCATGGTGTTCGAACTCCAGGCGGAGCGCCTTGGTGTCATCCTGCTCGATCCGGCGGCAAATGTTGCCTCCGGATCCCTGGTTTCCCATGCCGGCGAGAGGCTTGAGATTGGTGTCGGTGACGGGCTGCTCGGGCGGGTGATAGACCCTCTCGGCAACCCCCTGGACGGCCTGCCACCCATTGCCGCAGACGGATTCTGCGCACTCGAAGCGGAGTCGCCGCCCATTCTGGCTCGGGATTTCGTAAGCCGCCCGCTCTACACAGGAATCAAGGTGGTGGACACCCTGATTCCGATTGGCCGTGGCCAGCGTCAGCTCGTTATCGGCGATTCAGGTACCGGGAAGACATCGCTTGCCCTAGACACCATCGTGGCCCAGGCCGGACAGGACGTGAGGTGCATTTACGTCATGATTGGGCAGAAGCGTTCTGAGACAGCGTTAGTGATCGACCTGTTACGTCGCCACGAGGCTCTCGCTTACACCACGGTGGTTGTGGCCGAGGCCACTGCCACCCCTGGCATGAAGTATCTTGCCCCCTTTGCCGGTTGTGCAGTCGCCGAGGGCTGGATGCGTCGAGGCGAGGATACCCTGGTGGTCTATGATGACCTTACCACCCACGCCCGTGCTTACCGTGAGCTGTCGCTCTTGATGCACCGTCCGCCTGGGCGCGAGGCCTTTCCCGGCGACATCTTCTACCTGCACGCCCGCCTGCTTGAGCGCTCCACCCGCCTGTCGCCTGATTATGGCGGTGGCAGCCTGACCGCGATGCCACTTGTCGAAACCGAGGAAGGCGAGATCGCCACGTATATCCCCACCAATCTGATCTCAATCACCGATGGCCAGATTTACCTGGAGCGGCATCTGTTTGCCGCTGGCATCTTCCCGGCAGTGGACGTGCCGCTCTCGGTTTCCCGCATTGGCGGTAAAGCACAACATCCGCGAATCAAGGAAGAGGCAGGTCGGATAAAACTCGATTACCTGCAATTTCTCGAACTGGAGGTCTTCACCCGCTTTGGCACCAAACTTGAGGCGGGCACCGAGACCAAAATCCGGCGTGGTCGGTTGTTACGTGAAATACTCAAACAGGATCGTCTGAATCCGTTGGCCGCAGTCTTCCAGCTCGCATGGATGAGTGCCTTCAACGAGGGGCTGCTCGATGATTGCGAGCCGAACTCAGTGGCCGAAACTTTGCACAAGATCGAGGCCGGGCTGAGACGGAACCCCCTGGCCCTTGATACAGCACGGAACGAATGGTTGGCCCGACTGAAAAACTGGCTTGATGGTGGGCCATGAGCGGCCTGGCCGAACTCTCCCAGCGCTTGGTACGGCTTACCGAAATCAGCGGCATCATGACGGCAATGAAGAGCCTGTCCCTGGTGGAGACCCACAAACTCACCCGTTTTATCGGTCACCAGCGTTGCATGCTCGCCAACATCAAGGCTGCGGCCACCGACTTTCTCACCTTTTTCCCAATCGCAAACACCGCTGAAACGCAGCCTTCGATCCTGGTGCTGGTCGGCTCAGAACGCGGGTTTTGCGGCAACTTCAATGAGCGCGTCCTTACTGCCCTTGTCGACCTGCCGGAGTGGCAAACCGCCCCGGCACTGCTGGTGGTAGGCCATCGCCTGGGGGCGAAGTTGGAGGGCAACCCCAACGTAATCGCCAGGCTTGACGGCCCGACCGTGACCGAAGACGTGCCCATTGTGCTGAATCGTCTGTTGGACACCCTACACACGGTTAGCCGCCAGCTTTCCGGTAATGGCGCGGCCCTCTTCTGCCTGGCTCACGAAACCGAGGGCGAACCGGCACTCAAACGCCTGCTGCCGCTTACGCCGCTCAACATGCCGCCTCTCAGGCATCCGCCGCTCCTGCAACTTGCACCGCCTGACTTTTTCGCCGAGCTGCTCGACCAGTATCTCCTCTCGGCGCTCTATGGTCTGTTGTATGAATCGCTTATGGCGGAGAACCGTCAGCGCCTGGCCCACATGGAGCATGCCCTCGACCGGCTGCACGAAACACTCGACCGGCTCGCCCTTAAACGTAACGCCCTGCGCCAGGAAAAGATCGTCGAGGAGATTGAGGTGATCTTGTCTTCCGCGCAGGCCTTTGCCAAGACCCCACCGGGGTCTGCCATGTTTCCTGTAAGCCATGAGCCATGACAAAACATAGAACGCACAATCAATATTGAGGATGAATTGATGAAAATCGTGACAGTGGAATGGCGGCACCTGTAAATTGCCCGACCGGAACCGGGTGATCTGGGAATCACCGGATTTCGCCATTCCCCCCGGTTCCGATCGGTTAGGGCCTTTATAACCTTGAAATACATTTTAAACCTGGACATGTCTCCTGAAAAGGAGATAATTCTATTATCATCTGGCTGTCTATCAAGACAGAAATTTCTTCCCGCCCGACCCGGTGCTTGTTTACAACCCGAAAAACCAGGGAAGGAAGGCGAGAGTGGTTGGCGTAATGCCGGGTGACTGACAATTTGGAAGCTGAGACCGGCTAACATAAACCGTTTCTCAAAGAAACAAAAAATCTCAACGCATGACGCAATGGAGGGGATAACATGGCAGACTATCTAGAAAAATCCTTCGACAAATTTGTGTTCAAAGTGAAGGTCGGATGCTTCTACAGCGAGGATGACTTCTGGGTGAGTGTAAGCGACAACCTGGCCACCGTGGGCGTCAGCGACTTCCTGCAAAAAATCAGAGGCGATGTCGCCTTCCTTGAGACCGCCGAGGTGGGGACAGAAGTCAAACAAGGCCAGGAGCTTGGCAAGATCGAGACCATCAAGGCGACGTTCACGATCCTCTCGCCTGTTTCGGGCAAGGTGGTGGAGGTCAACCAGGAATTGGATGCAAGCGCCTTCCTCATCAACCAGGATCCTTACGGGGCAGGCTGGCTCTATAAAATCGCGCTGACCGATTTTGCAGGCGACCAGGCCAGTCTCCTTCAGGCCGAGGAATATCAGGATCTCTTGGAACAGAAGATTGCCTTGGAGGTGAATAAGAAATGAGCCGAGAAACCAGAAAAGTCGTAGTGATTCCATGTAGCGGCATAGGCAAGGTCTATGGCGCGTTGGCCCGGGAGACGGTCTATGAACTTATGGAGCGGGTGCGTCCCGGAGTGGTTGTGACCACGTGTTTGCCGCTCTTGATGATTGATGACCCAGAGGCACTTCAACTGATTACCGGCAATCCGGTTATCACCATCGACGGTTGCCCTTCAGGCTGCGCGCACAAGAACGTCGAGACCCATGGCATTAAGGTCGCTCTGACATGCCAGGCGATCAACTTCTACAAGGCCCACAAGGAACTCAAACCGGGCGGCATTGCAGAGCTGGACGAAAACGGCCGGAAGCTTGCAGCAGTAGCAGCCGATGAACTGGCGCACACAGTGGATGAGCTGGCTCAAGGGGAGGTGGAAAAATGATCACGCTTAATGTTCTCAAGGTTGGCAAGGTTGGCATTGTCTCATGCAGCGGGGAAGCAATCCCCGAGGGCACGCTATCGCGGCTCGCCTGCCGCAAGGTACTTGATGAGCTGCGTCCGGACCAGACCGTGACTATCTGTCTACCGCTTTTTATTGCCGGAGGAACAGAAGAGCGGAATTTTGCCCGCGACTTCCCCACCATCACTGTGGATGGTTGTGAGAAACAGTGCGCCCGCAAAAGTACGGAAAAACTCTCAGGCAAGCCCGGCAAGTCGCTTCTCATTCCTGAAATTCTCAGCCGGCACGGAATCGCCAAGCCGGTCAATCTTCGTAATCTGCGGCCCGAGGAAAAGGCGACGGCCCAAGTTGTGGCAGAAGAAATTGCCAGGGCCGTGGATGAAATCCTGAAAAAATGAAAGGTGGGAACCATGGCAAAATACACAAACAAGGTAGCATGGCGTGGAGAGCATCTCGGTTTCACCTGGTGCCAGAATGGCACCACCATGGACTTTTCCGCGCCGCCGGATCTGCACGGTCTACCCAGCGTCATGACCCCGGAAGACGCCTTCGTAATGGCCGGCAACACTTGCTATCACATGATGGTTTTGTGGGCGATGGAGCGGTTTAAAATCGAACTGATTTCCTTCGAATGCGAAGCCGTAGGTGAGGTCGAGGAGCACATCGATAAGACCTCCTGGTTCAAGCGTCTCACCCTCTTTCCCAAGTTGGTGGTCAGGGGTAAACCAGTCAGCGTCGTCCAACGCGCCCTTGATCTTGCTCTCAAGTACTCGACCATTTGTCAGTCATTTAAGAGCGAAGTTCTCGTAGAACCGACCATCCTTGTCAAGTGAGGTCGCCGCCGATGAAAGAACAATACGACATCGTTTTTCTGGGGGGAGGTCCTGCCGGATATCAGGGCGCCATTCGGGCTGCTCAGCTCGGCGCCCGGGTTGCGGTGGTCGAAGAAAGGTTTGTGGGCGGCGTGTGCCTCAACTGGGGCTGCATCCCGACTAAGGCGGTGCGGGCTTCGGCAGAAGTGGGCCGGGCGCTGCGCCGGGCCAGGGAATATGGATTCAAGCCGGTTGAAGCCGTGCCTGAGATAGCGGCCATCATCGCCCGCAAGCAGCGGGTGGTAACCAGCCTGCGTAGCAGCATCGAGCGCCTGTTCCAGGCCCATAAAATTGACCTTATCGAAGGTCGGGGCGTTCTTACCGGCCCCGGCAGGATCGAGGTGCAAACCGGTGACGGGGCGCGGTTGGTAGAGGCGGGCAAGGTGGTCATCGCCACCGGTTCCCGCCCATCCGGGTTACCCATGATTCCTAAGAGTCCGCGGGTTTTCCTGGCTGACGCGATGCTCGATATCCCCTATCTGCCGCGACAGCTTCTGGTCGTGGGCGGCGGAGCGGTCGGCGTGGAGATGGCGGCCATCTTCCGGGAACTGGGTTCCGAGGTGGTGCTCCTTGAGGCGCTCGAACATATCCTGCCAGCTGACGATCAGGAGATGGTGGCGAACCTCCTCGCCATTCTCCAGCGGCGCAAGATTAAAGTGCTCTGCGGCGCCACGCTCGAATCCGTGACGGAAACCGGAGAGGGTTTTGTGGTTCGGCTTGCAAACGGAACGGAACTCACGCCGGACACCATCCTCCAGGCCGTCGGGCGGCGCTGCAATACCGAGGGTATTGGCTTGGAAACCCTGGGAATCGAGGTGAACCGTGGCCACATCGTGGTGGATGAATACCTTGCGACCACTGCGCCAGGTCACTATGCCGCAGGCGACGTCATTGGCGGCTGGCAGTTAGCGCACGTAGCCTTTGCCGAAGGCATCTCCGCCACGGAACACGCCATGGGGATGGGAAGCGCCATGGATTACCGGGTTGTGCCGCGCTGTGTATTCAGTATCCCCGAGTACGCGGCGGTCGGAATTGGCGAAGAAGAGGCCAGACGCCAATTTCCCGTGAAAGTGGCGCGTTTTCCCTTCAAGTCTTTGGGCATGGCTCAGGCCATGGGCGAGCTGGAGGGATTGGTGAAGATCATTGTCCATGCGGAGACGGACCAGATTCTTGGGGCCCACATCATCGGCCCGCACGGGGCGGATCTGATTTCCACCATTGCCCTGGCCATGAAAGCGAAGCTACCGGCCCGCATGATCATGGAAACCATCCACAGCCATCCAACGCTTTCCGAAGCTGTGCTGGAAGTGGTCCAGGCACTCCACGGCCAAGCCATTCATATGCAGCCGGAGGGGGATTCCGGGTGACGTCGCAGACGACCCCGGCAGCCGCGCCAGCCTGGCTGGTGGAGGAAGTGCGCCGGGCAAAACAAGGCAGCAATCTTGATCAAATCGGCTATACCAGCGAAATGCTCGCACGCCTGGAACTATCCACGGTCTGCAACAGCGCCCGTTGTCCCAACCGGGGTGAGTGCTTCTCGCACCGCACGGCTACCTTCCTTATCCTTGGCGAGGTATGCACGCGGCGTTGCGCCTTTTGCGCAGTGTGCCATGGCCATCCCGCCGGCCCGCCTGACCACACTGAGCCCGAGCGCCTAGCGTGCGCGGTCGCGGAACTGGGCCTCGCCCATGTGGTGATCACTTCGGTAACCCGTGATGACCTCCCGGATGGCGGGGCAAATCATTACGCGGCCGTGGTGAAGGAACTCCGGCGCCGCTGCCCGGCTGTTAAGGTGGAACTCCTTGTACCCGACTTCCTCGGATCCGAGATGGCGCTAACGACGGTACTGGAAGCAGCTCCAGACATCCTGGCCCATAATCTGGAAACCGTGCCCCGCCTCTATCGCGAGGTGCGCCCAGGCGCCCGCTACGAGCGTTCGCTTTGGCTGCTGCAATATGCAAAGCGGATAGCACCGTGGATCACCACCAAGTCGGGCCTGATGCTGGGACTCGGGGAGGCTGCAGAGGAAGTCGAGGCGGTGTTACGTGATTTGGCGGCTGTACACTGCGATATGCTGACCCTTGGCCAGTATCTGATGCCCTCGCTGGCGCATGCGCCCGTGGCCCGATACGTGGCGAAGGAAGAGTTCAAGCAGTGGCGGGCAAGCGCCTTGGGAATTGGCTTCAAAAGCGTCGCAGCGGGATCGCTGGTGCGCAGCTCCTATAAGGCCCCGCTGTTTTACCGCGAGGTTGTATGACGGCCTGGCGTCTACTCGATACCGGCGCCCTACCCGCTTCGATCAACATGGCCATTGACGAGGCCTTGCTGCAATTGCACGCCAGAGGAGAATCACCCCCGACCCTTAGGTTTTACCAGTGGCTGCCGCCTGCGGTTTCCTTTGGGTATTTTCAGCGGAATAATTCCCTCGACTTGGACTCCTGCCGCACAATGGGGCTGGACATTGTGCGACGGCATACAGGCGGCCGGGCGGTGCTGCACCAGAATGATCTCACCTACAGCGTGGTGGCAGGCACCAGGGACGGAATCCCGCTATCGCTGGCTGCTTCTTACCGGTTGTTGTGCGACGGGCTGCTTGCAGGATGTCGCCTGCTGGGGTTCGAAGCCGAGCGGGGCCGTGAGAATGTCAGGTCGTCCCGGACGGATATCTGTTTCATGCGTTCCGCAGCAGGCGATCTTGTCGTTCAAGGAAAAAAATTTATGGGGAGCGCGCAGACCTGGACCGGTGCCTCTTTACTGCAACACGGCTCCCTCGTCCTGGAACCGCAACACGAGACCTGGGCAAAGATTATTGCGCCAACCGGCATTTCCCACCGCGCCTTGCTCGAAAAACTTGCAGCCCGGACAACCTCGCTGGGCGAAATCCTTGGACACACAGTGGAGCCGGATGACGTCAAGACAGCTCTCAGAACAGGGCTGGCGCAAGTCCTGGGTCAGGAATTTGAGGCCGGGGAGCTGACCGCCCCGGAGTGGGCCCTGGCGAGGGAACTGGCGTCCCGGCACGTTGACCCAAATTGGCCGGTAGCCGCTAACATCTGCGCGGTTGCCCGCTACTGCTCGTGAGGATGGTCATGTTGAAAAAATGGCATTCCCTTCTTTGCCTCGTTGCCCTCATCCTTGCCGCTATCCTTGGTTGCGACCGCGCCGAGCAGGATAATCCCTCCGGCCAGAATCCACCAGTCCGCCTGGACAAGCTCCAGCAGCTCCCGGTCGGGCAAAGCGAACCGGACGCGCAAGCCCTCCGGATCGGAGTGGGGGCCATTCTTTCACCCCAGGGCACGGCGCACTCCTACCAGTTGCTTATCGACTACCTGGGGCGCAAGATGGGCAAACCGGCAATTCTGGTGCAGCGCAAGACATATCAGGAGTTGAACGACCTGCTGGCCAGAAACGTAGTGGATCTGGGCTTCATCTGTACAGGGGCCTATGCCGAAGATGTCAAAAAAGAGGCGGTGTCGCTGTTGGTTGTCCCGCAGATCAACGGCAGGACTACCTACCGAGCCTTTGTCATCGTGCCTGCCGCTTCCCCGGTCCGGGAATTTGCCGACCTGCGCGGCAAGGTATTCGCCTTCACCGATCCGCTTTCCAACACCGGCTATCTCTACCCTCTGTCCCTGTTGCAGGGCATGGGGCAGCAACCGGAAACTTTTTTTGGCCGGACGATTTTCACTTACAGTCATGACCGTTCCATGGCTGCGGTAATGGAGGGCATCGCGGATGGCGCTTCGGTGGACAGCCTGGTCTATGCATTCGCCAGTAAGAGCAACCCTGAAATTTCCAGGCAGACCAAGGTGATCTGGGAATCGCCGGATTTTGGCATCCCCCCGGTGGTGGTGCCGCGCACCATCTCCCCGGCGAGGAAAGCCTTGCTCAAAAAGTTCCTCCTCGGCATGCATCGTGATGCGGAAGGCAAAAAAGCCCTGGCCGTGCTGGGGGTGGAACGCTTCGTGGAGCCTGAGCCACGGCTGTATGATTCCAAGGAGAGACGTCCGTGTCTGTTGCAGTGACCTCTGTGAGCGCATTTTTTCGGCAAGTCGCGCGCAAGGGCAGGTCCGTTCTGCTCAGTGTGCCGCTGAAGCTGAAGATCTTGGGGCTGGCCCTTACCCTGATCCTGCTCTTTGGCGCGGTCAGTATTTACAAGGTACAGGCGGCGCTCAGCGAACACTTCGACGCCTTTCTTCGGGAAGAGAGCCGCTTCGTGGCAACGGAGCTGTCCTATCAGTCCCACGATTATCTGCTGATCAACGATATGTACGGCCTGACCCAGATGCTCAGGAACACGGTGCAGAATCGTCCCGACCTGCGCTATGTCTTTGTCCGTAATGGTGCAGGTCAGGTGGTTGCCCATACCTTTGAGGGCGGGTTTCCGACGGATTTGCTGGAAAAGCCCCCCGGCCTTCCGCCGCAGGCATCCGCCCCGAAACTGCTTCACACTAATGAAGGAAACATCTGGGAGACGACGGCGGGCATCAGCAACGGCAACGAAGGCGCGGTGGTGGTCGGGGTGAAGGGCGACAGTCTGCGCAGCCAGATCGGGGCGATCACCGGTTCTCTTGCCCGGACCACCTTGCTGGTTGCGGGATTCGGGGTGCTCTTGTCCCTGGGGCTGACCTGGATTATCACCCGCCCAGTGGGCCAACTACTTGAAGCCACCCGGGCCGTACGGCGCGGGGATTATTCCGTGACCCTGGACCCAACGAAAAGCCAGGATGAACTGGGAAGGCTCATGGAGGGCTTCAATTCAATGGTGCTTTCTCTGGCCAGTGCGGATAAGGCCAGGTTGGAAAAGGAGCATCTTCAGCGGGATTTCCTGCACCGGGTCATGGCCGGGCAGGAAAGTGAAAGAAAACGCATCGCCCGCGAGCTCCACGACCAGACCGGCCAGGCCCTGGCCTCGGTCATGGTGGATCTTAAAATGCTGGAAAATGCAAAAAACGAGTCCGAAACCTGCCAGAGTATCGGTCGGTTGAGAAAGGCCATCACTGAGGAGATGGCGGCAATCCATGATCTGGCAATAGCGCTGCGGCCCAGCGTGCTGGACGATCTTGGCCTGGTTCCGGCGGTGGAGATGCTGGTCCGGGGTTTTATCACCCGTTACGGAATTGCGGTCGAGCTGACCGTCATCGGTTTTGTCGAGAAAAGGGCGGATGCCTGCATCGAAACCTGTATCTATCGGATCGTTCAGGAAGCCCTCTCCAATGTGGCCCGACATGCCAAGGCCACGGCGGTGAGCATGCTTCTGGAATGGCGTGGGGAGAAAATCCGGGGCGTGATCGAGGACAACGGTATTGGTTTTGCACCGGAGCTGGTTGACTCCAAGGCCAAGCTCGGGGTGCTGGGCATGCAGGAACGAGCCCAGTTGTTCCAAGGTGCCTTCCGGATTGAAAGCAGTCCGGGCGAAGGCGCCATGCTGGTTTTTGAAATGCCTGCCACTACGGGAGTCTGCCATGAACAATGAAATGATCCGGATTCTGGTAGTTGATGATCATCCGGTACTTCTTTCCGGTCTGAGCCTACTGCTCAATGCCGAACCGGATATGGAGGTGGTGGGGGCGGCCGATTCGGGCCCAAAGGCCCTGGCCCTGGCCAAGAAGCTGCAACCTGACATCGTGCTCCTCGATATCTCACTGCCGGAGACCAGCGGGCTTCTACTCCTGCCGGAGATCTTGCGGCAGGCGCTTCAAACCCGCGTCCTCATGCTGACCATGCATGAGGAGCATCAGTATCTCAAAGAAGCTCTGGCCAAGGGCGCCAAGGGCTTTATTCTCAAAAAATGTCTGGATGTCGATCTGCTCTATGCCATCCGTTCGGTGATGCGGGGGCAGATCTATATCCATCCGGCCATGATGCCGGATATCCTGGCCGAGCAGGAAAAAGGCGCAGCCTCCCCCGAGGAGATGCTCTGGCTCTCGCTCAGTAACCGGGAGCAGCAGGTCATGCTCGGAGTGGCCATGGGCTTCACGGGCCGAGAGATAGGGAAAAGACATTTTCTCAGCGAAAAGACCGTAGCCACCTATCGCTCTAGGGCTATGACCAAGCTTGGCCTGGAGACCAGAGCCGAACTGGTCGAATTTGTTGCCCGCCAGAAGCTTCCTGCCGTCTGCCCCCCTCCTGCCGCCCCTCCCCTGTAGGATAAATTCCTACACAAAATCAGAGATATCCCGCTTGTTTCCTCCTGAAATTTTCCCTATATCATAATAATCGGATAAGTGAGCTGATTATCCACACTCTTTATCTTTATGGTTGATCGGTACGATCTCTTCTTCCAGCTTCAAAGCAAGAATATATTTATAACCACTCAGATGGATAGAGTGAAGACCTAAGGTTTTTAGGGACAAACAATACGTGATCATACAACATGCCCAGATTTTTAATATTCTGGCTTTATTCGGGCGTTGCGTGATGATTGACACACTTCAGTCTTCAACCTCAACACCAAGTGATATTCACGAACCAAGAAAAGGTGCCTTATGGGAGTGATCGAAGCAGTCTGCATCAGCGGGAAAAAAGGCATGGCGAAAAAAGAGGTATCTGGGATCCTCTTGGAGGAAAACTGGGGGATCACCGGGGACGCCCATGCCGGGATCTGGCACCGGCAGGTGTCGCTACTGGCCGGGGAAAGTATCGATGCAGTAAAGAAAAAGATGCCGAATCTGAAGCACGGGGTATTCGCCGAGAACATCGTCTGCCGGGGTCTGGAGCTGACTGCACTTGCCATCGGCGACCGGTTGGTAATCAACGGCCAGGTGGTGCTCGAAGTCACCCAGATCGGCAAGGAATGTCACAACGCCGGCTGCGCCATCAAAAAGGCCACTGGCGATTGCATCATGCCCAAGGAAGGCATTTTTACCAAGGTCATCCACGGCGGGGTTGTTATGGCGGGCCTTGCCATTGAAAGAAACAAGAGCCTAAAAGAAGAAGCTAAATGATTAAAAACATTGTCACAATATTGATAACATTGTTGTTCGCATTCACCGGTACCTCATTTGCCATTCAGGTACCGGGGCCACTTGTGGAAGCGGATTGGATAATAAAAAATCAGGATAATAAAAATCTGGTGGTTCTTGATGTCCGCAACAAGCCAAATTTGGAGAAGTACGGATATATACCCGATTCGAGATTATGGGCCTTCGAAAATGTTCGCGTGAACCGCACGATTAATGGCATTGAACTGGAGGGCATGGTGCCGACCCAAGAACAGTTCAAAACTACCATGCAGCAGTTAGGCATAACCAACGATACCGCAGTGGTTATCGCCCCACTGGTGGAAAACACCTCAACATTAGCCATGGGTACACGGGCCTACTGGACCTTCAAATATTACGGACATTCCAATGTCTCGATACTGAATGGGGGAGTAACGAAATGGATCAACGATGGCAATAAAACCGTCGAACGACCGGAGGAGGTGAAAGAGCAGAGCACCTACATAGTGAAATCGGTAAACAACGGGATATCCGCCACCACTGAAGAGGTTGCTAAATCTTCACAAGGCAATGGCGTTCAACTCATTGATGGTCGAACCCCGGATTTTTATGTTGGTGAAAAGAAAAAGGACTATGTCTTGGCCCTTGGCCATATTCCCAACGCAAAAGATTTTCCCCACACGCTGATTCTGGATGAAAAAACAAAAATCTTCCAACCCGCCTCAACTATAAAACAGCTCTTTGCCGACAACGGGATCGATATTGCCAAACCAAGCATAGTCTATTGCGACTCAGGGCACCTGAGTACGGGATTATGGTTTGTTCTGCACGAGATGTTAGGAAACCAGGAAGTAAAACTGTATGACGGTTCCATGCACGAATGGACCAAGGACTCGCAACGACCTGTCGTCAAAGACGGGAAGTAACCATAAAGTTGACCCATGATCCACGCCATCATAGCAAGAAAGAACAATTCAAAAAAGGAGAACAGCATGTTTGGACTGGGAACACCGGAATTGATCATCATCCTGGCGATCGCCTTTCTAATCTTCGGCGGTAAAAAACTGCCGGAACTCGGAGCAGGTCTGGGAAAAGGAATCAGCTCTTTTAAAAAAGGACTACAGGACAAAAAACTTCCAGGCAGCGATGAAAAGAAATCTGCATAAAATAGAGTTGTACTGTCTGATTTGACACACAGCATTCAGGATAGGAGCATGCATGCTGACAAACAAAAATATCCGTCAAAAACGGATAAACATGGGCAATGCTCAAAAACATTCAATTTTACAAGGAGAGGAGAAAGAAAATGAAAAAGGTATTATCAACGGCAGTCGCCCTCGGCTTTTGTCTGTATCTACCCGCGTCTGCTATGGCTGGCGGACACCAGAGCAACGATGAGATATTACGGCAACTCAAGGAGCTGCAATCAATTGTTTCATCCCAGCAAGCGGAGATTGATATGCTCAAGGGGCAGAAGGTTGTTCCAGGTGCAGAACTTGACTCTCTGAAAACCAAGGTTACCGCTCAGCAGGAACATATTGACGCCATTGAAAAGAAAAAAGGCTTTGTCGTTTCCGGCAATGAATTCATCGACCAAGTCAAACTGAATGGCGATCTGCGCATTCGTTACGAGATACGCGACAAGAATTATAAAGTTGGAGATGATACTTCCCGTGAGCGATTCCGTAGCCGTGTTCGCCTGGGCGGTGTCTGGGACAATAAAGAAGAAAACTGGCAGGTAGCTTTAGGTATTGCCAGCGGTGACAATACTCCGACCAGTACCAATGATACCTGGGGTGAGACCTATCCCTTTGAACACACCAATATCAATATTGACTATGCCTATGCGAAACATAAATGGAATGATTTCAGCATGACCCTGGGTCAATCCGAAAATCCCTATAAAAGCTCATGGGTTCTCTGGGATACCGACGTGCGGCTTACCGGTTTGACACTGGCCTATGGCCAGAAAGAAGGTGTTTTTGCCACGGCCGGCGGTTATGGGGCCAAATTCGTCCATGATGATAACACCTCCATGCTCTATATGGGACAGGTTGGTTACAATGGCAAGTTCAGCGAAAAAGGCAAGTTCACGGTTGCCACCGGATATCATACCTATACTAATAGTATAATCAACGAAGACTCTGCCCTTGGCGGCAAAGCATTGTTCGGTTTTGGCAGTGTTGATCCCAACAACTATAAACTGAATATCGGTGATCTCTATGGCGATGTCAGTCTTCCCGCAGGACCAGTACAACTTAAATTGTATGGTCAGATGTGGAAGAATTTCGGTGCAGATGGCAAGATTGGCCAGAGTCAGGCCGGCAGCCATTTTCCAGAAACTCCTAGAGATAATGACATGGGTTGGGTTATGGGCATCGACACCAAGTTTAACAACTTCAAACTGGGCTATGCTTACTCCATGGTTGAGGCCGACTCCCTGTTTGGTTACCTCTCAGACGCGGATTTTGGCGATGGCCTTTCCAAGACCAATAAAAAGGGACACCGGGTCCAGCTTGGCTACGATATCAGCAAAAACTGGTCAACTGATTTTACCTTTTTCAACGTTAAGCGTATTGAAGACTTTGCCAGCGCCCAGGAAGATCATGTCAACCTTTACCAGTTTGATGTAAGCTATAAATTTTAAAGTGGCTCTTAATGAAACTCAGCTATTTTGACAGGAACGTGAGCCAAACATGCGTTGAGTAATCTCAGTGGCAATTCTGGTTCCCAGAACCTGCGATTAAATCGATAACAAAACTCGTCCAGATATTCCTGGAGATAATTTGAAGATACCCCATGAAAAGTACCATTGAGAAATGTCTTCATATTACCAATCATGATATGGACAAGAATTACCTTAACCTGTACAAATTGGAGGCAATGTATGAACAAGGATAGGCCCGACAGAACGCCTGAATCGGAAGAGCGTCGCGCCGTTTTAGGGAAAATGGCTTCGGCGACTTTTGCCGGCCTGATGTTAAGCGGGGTACTGGCGCACGCACAGGATGCCGCACCACAAAAGACGCTGATCCCCGCCCGCCCCTTCAAGGTTTCGTCCGATGCCAATCAGGATGTGCTGATCCGCATGCAGGGGGAGCTGGAGCGGGCCATGCAGAAGCCGATCAACGAGCGCCGTTGGGGCATGGTCATCGATATGCGCAAGTGCATCGGCTGTCATAGCTGCACCGTGGGCTGCGTCATGGAGAACAAGCTGCCTCCCGGCGTTGTGTACCGCCCCGTCATCGATGAGGAGAAAGGCACCTATCCCAACGTGACACGGACGTTCCTGCCCCGCCCCTGCATGCATTGCGAAGATCCGCCCTGCACGCCGGCCTGCCCTGTGGGAGCGACCTACAAGCGGGCGGACGGGATCGTGGTGGTAGACTATGACGTCTGCATCGGTTGCCGCTACTGCCTCACGGCCTGCCCCTACCAGGCCCGCACCTTCGACTTCGGCGAGCACTGGACGGACAACGCGGCCAAGGGTGCCGATGGGGCTTTGGCGCTCACTGCTGCCCGCGCCTACCAGAACCCTCCGAACTTCGAATACGGCAAGCACTGGGAGCGGGGCGAAGGCATCATCCCCAAGAGCCCGGTGGGCAATGCACGCAAGTGCACCTTCTGCACCCACCGCCTCGACCAGGGGATGCTGCCCATGTGCGTGTCCACCTGCGTGGGCCGGGCGACGTTCTTCGGGGATCTCAACGATCCCAAGTCCCTTGTGTCCGAACTGGCCGGAGCGCCGAACGCCTCAGTCCTCAAGCCGGAAGCCGGAACCCATCCCAATGTCTATTACCTTAACTAGGAGGCAACCATGACCCGAAACACCAAAATCCTCTGGGCGCTCTGGATCATTCTGGCCCTCATGGGCGGGATCGGCATATTCGAACGCCTGACCATGGGCGAACGCCTGGCGGCCTATACCAGCTATGTGCCTTGGGGCATGTGGGTAGCAGCCTACATCTATTTTATCGGCCTCTCGGCCGGTGCCTTCCTTCTATCCAGTCTGGTCTACGTGTTCGGCGTCCACAAACTGGAACGCATCGCCAAGTTGGCGCTCTTCGTGGCCGCGATCACCCTCGTCATGTCCCTCCTCACCATCTGGTTCGACCTGGGCCACATGGAGCGCAACTACGAGGTGTTCACCCGACCACAATTCCACTCCATGATGGCCTGGATGGTGTGGCTCTACAGCGCCTACTTCGCACTGCTCCTGGGCGAGCTCTACTACGCCCTGCGCCGGGACGTCAAGAACCTGAGCCCCCGTGAAATCCAGGAGGACGACCGGAAGCTCAAACGTCTGGCCACTATCGGCATCCCTCTAGCCATCGCCTTCCACGGCGGCGTGGGTGCCCTGTTCGGAACCGTGTCGTCCCGTCCTTTTTGGCACAGTTCCATCTACCCCATCATGTTCCTGGTGGGGGCCCTGCTCTCTGGCGGAGCCCTCATGACCTTTATCGTGTCCGTGATCTGGCCCGAGAAGGACGAGGCCTGGCTGGATCTCCTCCAGTTCCTCGGAAAGATCGTCCTGGGCTTCCTGCTCTTCGACCTGCTCCTGGAGTGGGCTGAATACTCGATCCCACTTTGGTACGGTGTGGGGCCCGAGGCCGACCTCGTAAAGTTCGTGCTCTTTGGACCCTTCTGGTACGTGCACTGGATCGTCCACATCCTGTTCGGGGTGGCCATTCCGGTCTACCTGCTCACCTGGAAGCGGGATGCCAGGTCCATTGGCATCGCCAGCGCCCTTGTGGCGGTCACCTTCTTTGCCATCCGCCTGAACCTGGTCATCCCCGGCCTCGTGACCCCTGAACTCCGGGGCCTCGAACACGCCTACGTGGATCCCATCGGGAACCGCCTGTCCTACCACTACATCCCCAGCTTCTTCGAGTGGCAGGTTCTGATGGGGGTCGTGGCCCTGGGGCTGGCCCTGTTCTACTTTGGCCAGCGGTATCTTCCTCTAATGCAAACTCTTAACAACCGCGAGGTGTCGAAATGAAACTCTCCCGCCGCAACCTTCTCAAGGGTGGTGCCCTCGCCGGCGCCGGCGCCCTCCTTGGCAGCGAGGGCAACCGCCTGATGGCCGCTATCCAGGCCTCCGGGCCCGATGGCCATGACAGCTACGATCTGGCCCAGCCGGAAAATATCCTCTATTCCCAGTGTCTCCAGTGCAACACCCAGTGCACCGTGAAGGCTAAGATCCAGAACGGACTACTTGTCAAGATCGACGGCAATCCCTATAGCCCTATGTGCATGCAGCCCCAGCTCAGCTACGACCTCAGCCCCCAGGCCGTGGCCAAGGTGGATGGCCACCTCTGCCCGAAAGGGCAGAGTGGCGTCCAGACCATCTACGATCCCTACCGGATCCGCATGGTGCTGAAGCGCACGGGGCCCCGTGGATCCAGGAAATGGAAGGCGATCCCCTTTGACCAGGCCGTCAAGGAGATTGCGGAGGGCGGCAAGCTCTTCGCGGAGATCGGCGAGGATCGACAGGTGCCCGGCTTCAAGGAGGTCTTTGCCCTGCGGGATGCCGATCTGGCCAAGACCATGGGCAATGATGCGGCTGCGATTCGCGGCGGCAAGATGACCGTGGATGAGTTCAAGGAGAAACACAAGGACCACCTCGACGTCCTGATTGACCCGAACCACCCCGACCTGGGCCCCAAGAACAACCAGTTCGTCTTCCAGGGCGGGCGCATCGGTCCCGACCGCGAGGTGTTCGCCAAGCGCTTCACCTTCAACGGCATCGGGTCCGTCAACTGGTACGCCCATACCACCATCTGCGAGCAGGCCCATCATGTGGCCTTCCTCTGGTCCACCGCCCAGTGGGAGGTGAAGGATGGCAAGGGAAGCTGGAACAAGGGCACCAACCACATGAAGCCCGACTATACCCAGGCGGAATTCGTGATCTTCTGGGGCACGGGATACACCGAAGCCAACTTCGGTCCCACCCCCATGGGACCTCAGGTCTCGCAAGCCATCGTGGACGGGAAACTCAAGATCGCCGTCATCGATCCCCGGCTGTCCAAAACCGCGGCCAAGGGATGGTGGATTCCGGTCCGGCCAGGAGGCGATCTTGCCCTGGCCTTTGGCATGCTGCGCTGGATCATTGAGAACAAACACTACGATGAGGCGTTCCTGCGCAATGCCAACAAGGGGGCGGCCAAGGCCGGCGGCGAAAAAAGCTGGAGCAACTCAACCTGGCTGGTCAATGCCGAAAACGGCAAGCTGCTCCGCGCCAAGGACCTCGGAGTCGGCGATGAAAACCAGTTCGTCGTCCTGGTGGCCGGCCGACCGGTGGCGGTGACCCCCGATGACGAGAAAAGCGCGGTCGTGGGCGATCTGGATGCTGACACCTCGCTGGGTGAACTCAAGGTCAAGACCGGTTTCCAGACACTTAAGGAATCTGTTTTTGCCCATGATATGGCGTATTACGCGGATAAGAGCGGCGTTGGCCAGAAATCCATCGAGGATCTGGCCCAGGAATTCACGGCCCACGGCAAGAAGGCGGCCATTGACTTTTACCGGGGCCCCATCAAGGTCACCTACGGCTACTACGCTGCCCAAGCGATCATCGCCCTGAACCTCCTCATCGGCAACATTGACCACACGGGCGGCTTCGCCCCCGGGGGTGGCGCCTGGGACGCCGTGGGTGGAAAGCCCGGCAAGCCCTTCGACATCGGCAAGATGCACCCCGGCGCACTGAAGCCCTTCGGCGTGAAGCTGACCCGCGAGGCCAGCGGTCCCTACGAAAGCAGCACCCTCTTCAAGCGGGACGGCTACCCGGCCAAGCGTCCCTGGTTCCCTTTCACGGATGATGTGTACCAGGAGATCATCCCGGCCGCCTATGCGGGCTATCCCTATTCCGTCAAGATCCTCTGGCTGCACTACGGGACGCCGGCGTTGTCCAGCCCTGCCGGCCACCTCCAGATCAAGATGCTTCAGGACACCTCGCGGATTCCCCTGTTCATCTCCACGGATATTGTCCTGGGCGAGACCAGCATGTTCGCGGACTACGTGTTCCCGGACATCGCCTACCTCGAGCGCTGGGGGAACCCGATGGGCACCAGCCCAGTTACCCTGACCAAGACCACCAAAATCCGCCAGCCCGTGGTGGCGCCCATCCCCGAGATCGTCTCGGTGGAGGGCGAAGAAATGCCCATCAGCATGGACGCGGTGATGATCGCTGTGGCCCAGAAGCTCAAGGCGTCCGGCTACGGCAAGGACGGTCTCGGCGCCGGGTACGACTTCAAGCGGCCTGAACAGTTCTATCTTAAGATGGTGGCCAACGTGGCCTGGGGTGAAAAGGAAGGCGAGGGGGTGGCCACGGCATCTGCCCAGGATATGGATCTCTTCATCAAAGCCCGCCGTCACCTGCCCAAGGGGGTATTTGATCTCGTCAAGTGGCAGGCTGCCGTGGGTAACGAGTGGGGCCGGGTGGTCACCGTTCTCAACCACGGAGGGCGGTTCGAGGCGGCCGACAAGGCACACGACGGCGCCTTCCTGGGGCACCCTTGGGGCAAACAGATGAACCTGTATGTCGAGCCCGTGGGCTCGGCCAAGCATTCGGTCACCGGCAAGCCGCTTTCCGGTGTCCCCGTCTTCCAGGAGATGACCAGCTTCGACGGAAAACCCGTCGTCTTCCCGGCGGAGTATGATCTGGACCTCTTCACCTATAAGGAGATCTGGGGCGGTCAGTCCCGGACTTCCGGAAATTATGCGGGCCAGATGGCCCTGATGCCGGAAAATTACATCTACCTCAACGCCTTGGACGGGAAACGTCTGGGGTTGGATGACTACGATGTGGTTCGCCTGGTATCGCCCACCTTCAATGGCACCTTCGAACTTGCACCCGGCGAAACGGTCACCGTGGAAGGTAAGGTGAAGGTGATCCAGGGCATTCGTCCTGGTTCCGTGGCCGTATCCTGGAGCTATGGCCACTGGGCCTATGGCGCCAAGGACATGACCATCAATGACCAGGTGGTGAAGGGCGAACCCGCCCGCGCCAAGGGCCTGGTGCCCAACCCGGCCATGGGTGTGGACGGCTATCTCAAGGATGTCTGCCTCACCGACCCCATTGCCGGTGACGCAGCCTATTGTGGGACACGCATTAAGCTGGTGAAGATCAAAAGCGGCGCGGCGGAACGTGGGGCGTTGCCCAGATCGGCCTGATCGACTGCAACTTGGCCTGCGACAAAAACGCGAACGGATTCTTAACTATTTCCTCCCGAAATCGCCGAGCCGTTCGCGTTTTTCACACGATAGAGACATGGTATGCCAACACTCTTTATCGCAAACCTCTCCAGCCAGGGAAGGGACTCTTCCCCCTTCCCTGGCTCTTTCTCTGGTGAATCACAGGAAGAGGCGAAAGTCCATAATATGATGGCACTATTCTCCGCATGGATTCTTGGCGGCAACAAAGTTTATGTTTTAAAAGGCAGGACCATGCACATTGCCCACACCAATGCGCAGAAAATCCTGCAGCCTTGGTGAGGACGATACCATGAAACGCTTTTTTGTTTGCCTTGTCTTGCTGATGTGGGGTTTCTCCGCCCACGGAGCCGAAAATTCGCCCAGCATTGATCTCGAAAAGAAAGATGCCGTTTCTCCGAAAAAACAGGAAATAAAGAAGAATCATCCCTCGTTGTTCAAAAAAAAATCCCCGAAAAAACCGCCGCCTCATTTACAGAAAGACAACAAGGATGGCACAGAATGGATCTAGGAACAAAAGGAAGGTTGTTAGTCATGAAGCGGGGCCGCTTTTTTTTCGGGCAGGGCGGCCATCTGGTGTTATTCAACCTGACTGGTAAAGCTGGATGTAAATGGCAATCCCACCAAGTTTCTACGGACAAGCGAGATAGGGCTGATTATGACACCAAGGTGAAGCTGGTAAAGGTATAGCCAGCGCCTTTCTGCAAGGATAAAAAAACGGGCTGCCAATCTTTCGGCAACTCGTTTTTGCATTTATAAAGCCTGTGCTTTATGTATTACGGGAAAAAAATTGGTGGGCACGCTCCGAGGCCTGCTCAACAGAACTGCTGGTCTGGACAGCAATGGCCAGGTGATGGCCGAAGGTAAAATTCTGCCCATAATAATGGGTAAATTGCTTCAAACGTCCTAGGCGCCGTTCCGGACGAAACCGCTCCAGGAGCTGGACAAAACGAAAATAGATATCCGCGAGACTCAAACTGGTCGGGGGGCATGACACCCCGTAAATTTCCCTGGCAATCTCGGCAAACAACCAGGGCCGACAGACCGCGCCCCGGCCCAGCATCAGGCCATCCGCGCCGGAGAGTTCCAGACATTTCCTGGCATCGTCAACACTGAAGATGCCGCCATTGGCCAGCACCGGAATGTTTACGGCAGATTTAACCTTGCCGATCCAGTCCCAGCGCGGCCGCCGGCAGAATTTTTCCTTGTGCAGACGCCCATGGACGGAAAGCAGATCAACCCCTTCACCCTCCAGCATCCGGCAGAAATCAACCAATTCTTCTTCATGCAAAGTGGCGCCCAGACGGATTTTGGCGCTCAAGGGCAATCGGGTGGCCGCCCTCAGCATGGCAACAGTATGGCGCACCTGCTGACGATCATTGGTCAGGGCACAACCCGCCCCCTGTTTGCGCAGATTCGGGGCCGGACAGCCCAGATTCAGATCAACCCCCTGGGCGCCGAGCTGGTGCAGACGTTCAACCGCAGGGACAATGTCCTGGCCAGGGCTCACAAAGAGCTGGTAAAAAAGCGGCTGCTCTTCCGGGTAACGCAGGAGAAAAGGCGAGACACCGGCATTCTCCTGCGGAAGCCTGCTCACCGACAGCATCTCGGTAAAGAGCAGACCGACCCCCCCCAATTCCAGCGCCAGGGTCCGCAGCGCCGAATGGGACAGGCCGACCATGGGAGCCAGCGCCAACGGCGGCGACAGGGTCAAAGCCCCGACAGAAAATGATGCATCCATGAATGGCGGTCGCCCTTTCTCCAGGCAAGCAAGAAGAAACTGAGACTCCGGCCCTGGCTCGGGCAACACTGGGGCGTCCATGCACGGCGCTGACAGCATTTACTTGCGGCGCCAGTGAAAAAGAATGGCTTGGAGCTCTGCCGCGTACATTGGCTCAGTGAATCGCACATGCACAAGATAATCCTTTTCCACATAATCCACTAAGGTAACCGCGACAATCTCTCCCCTGCACTCTCGCGTCTCATCTGCGGCCATGGGTAGAAAGGAGATGATGCCTCTTCCCAGAAGCAGTCGCGCATTTTCTTTCTTTGAGATACGAATCAACAGAGAAAGACCACCAATAGAGATATCCTCCACCAGTCCCTTGAATTGCTGAGAAGAGGCCTTGCTATTACCATCCAGCAAGGTGTTGACAATGATCTGTTGCGCTGGATACCGCACTTCCTCCCGCCGGTTCTCACCAGCGACCCGCAACAACTCAGACACCTTGTCTGATCGGCGACAGAAATCAGACAACCTGGATTCAAGGCCAGGATACTGCGGCAACAAGCCCAGAAAGGCCTCCCGATCCAGGGCCTGGACCTGCACCGTAGTCATGGCTGTCAACGTTACCGTCCATAGCGAGACATCAAAAAAAGGACCGACCCCGACAATCTCTCCAGGATTCAGACGTTTAAGGAATATCTCTTTTTTGCCTTGCCTGCAGGTCAGAGCAACCTGGCCCGCATTGATAAAATAAAGAGTAGGATTAGCATCTCCCTGTTGGACAATAATCTCTTCCGCCAGATAGTCTTTAGTCTGCGGACAATGATAAAGGGCGCTGAACGACTCGGTGTCTAAAAAATCATAAAGCTCACTCCAGAGGGTGAGATGATGACTGCTGATGGCACTCCTCTTTTCTTCCTCTATTGCTTCACCAACGCGAATGACCTCAATCAAGGCATAAGGATTCACCGCCAGCATCCGGTCACGTAATATTTCTGCGGTCACAAAATCTTTTTCTTTGGCCGCATGCACCGCATGCTCAGCAAGCAAAGCTATCGCCTCTGTTATCTTTTTCTCCTGCAGCAATGGCTGGATCTGGGCCTCCAAGCCACGCATATGGCCGGCCTGTTGTTCAGCCACTGGATCAGCATCAGAAGAAACCTCGGCCGGCTTATCCTCAAGTTTATCAACCTGTGGCTCATCGCCCTGTTTTTTACCCGTCGGCTGCAGTTGCGGTTCAAGAATCTGCAGAGTGCGCCTGGCAATGAGGGTTACCGCATCGTGTCCGCTCCCACCCTGTTTTTCCCGCTCAGCAATAAGCTGCCGTAAAAGAATAAGGGTCCGTTGCTGTGGCGCCAGACGAAGGACGGTACAGAGTTGACTCAAGATATCATCACATACATGAGCGGCAAGGGTTTCACGCTCCGCCAGGATATCGAGCAGCACATCCGCGCATTCCCTGCACTCAAGCTGTCCCAATTGCATAATCAGATGGGCCTTGAGGTCATCGTTAACCAGAGAAAAAGCCGACAGGAAATATCTCTTTTTATCCTCACCCGCAAGATCGTTAATACAATCAAGAATCTGCTGCTGGACGCGGATATCCTCATGCTTAAGTAAAGGAAGGACCAGAGGGACAAGAGAGGAGTCCCCCATGGCCGCAATGAGCAACACAATATTGCGCAGCCCATACCAGGGTAAATCTTTGGTCGGATATTCCTTGAGCACCGGCACGGCCACCTTACCCGTCTCGACAATCAACGTGATGAGACGCAGACGTTCATCTTTTTGTTGTGACGCCAACAGCTTTTCCAGTAAAAAGATAACTGCCCGACGGCCAAGACGGACCAGAATTTTCTCAGCCAGGGCCTGCCGCCCCCCGTGGCTATGCAGACAAACCAGAGAAAGCTCTTCAAGGATATACGGAATAGCCAGCAGATCCTGGGTTCTTGCAACCAATCCCCGAATCACATTGCTTTTTTTCAGGACACCGGATTGAATCTGAAACAGGATTTCCAGCAGGGAATCAAACTGCTGCCAATGGCCCTCATCCATCATTCTGAGGCCACTCTGCTGCAACTGCCGACAAACGGTATCACAAACCGGAAGATAGGTTGTTTCAACCTTCAACCAAAGCGCCATGGCCAAGGCCGCCTTTGCCAGCAAGGCATCATTCTCTTCGGCAGACAAAAGGCTGAAACAAAAAGAAAGGGCCATGACAGCCCGTTCCCGAATCTTGGCATCCTCCCCGCAGGCATGCTTGCCCAGTTGCTCGATAAGAGTCTCGGCACGACCATCAGAGCCCTCACGGGACGCCTCAACAATAGCCTGTGACACATTACGGACAAATTCATCCTGCAGCAACACGCTGACATTTCCACGTTCAAACTCTTCAACCTGACGCGACAACCGAACCAGAGCCCTCTGTCTTTCCCCTTCGGCCATCAGTTCCTTGGCTTTCCGCAAGGCCTGTTCTTTTTGTGTTTGATCGATATCCATAGTAGAAAAATGTAAAAAAATTAAAATACCTGGATCCTGACGCTCAAGTAACCAAAATGAGCAAGCCCCGCCAAAAAACGGCAAAATCATCTCATACCAACCGGAAATACCCACTTACCAAATTGACATTTCAGGCATGATATCCCATAATGTCGAGCTATGGAAAAATGGCAAGATATATTGAGAGAATCCGTAACCAGCCCGACTCTCCTGAATGAGTATTTCAATGTTGATGTTACCTCATTAGACAAGGTAATAGCAACATTTCCCATGCGGATTAATCCCTATTATCTGCAATTAATTCAGGAAACGGGCGCCCCCCTATGGAAACAGGCCGTTCCCGATGTCGCCGAATTGCTTGATCCGGTCTGCATGGAAGACCCTCTTGGTGAAGAACGTTTAAGTCCAGTCCCTAATCTGGTCCACAAATATCCTGACCGGGTCCTTTTTCTGGTCTCCACTCAGTGCGCGATGTACTGTCGTTTCTGCACCAGAAAGCGCAAAGTGGGCACCGACAGGATGATTATCAGCCCGGAAACCATCGAGGCCGGACTTGATTACATCCGCCATCATCCCCGGGTCCGGGAGGTGCTCCTCTCAGGCGGCGACCCCCTGCTCCTGCCTGACAGCCAGATCGAATATCTCTTAAGCGAGCTGCGCGCCATTCCCTCAGTCAAGGTGATCCGCATCGGCACCAGGGTGCCCTGCACCCTGCCCATGCGCGTGACCCCGGAGCTGGTTGCCATCCTGAAAAAATATCATCCGCTCTATATCAACACCCACTTCAACCATCCGGCCGAAATCACCCCGGAATCCAGCGCCGCCTGTAACCTGCTGGCCGATGCCGGGATTCCTCTGGGCTGCCAGACCGTTCTCTTAAAAGGGGTCAACGACAGCCCGGAGGTCATGCGGGAGCTGCTGTTAAAACTGCTGGAGATACGGGTAAAGCCCTACTACCTTTTCCAGACCGACCTCACCCGGGGCACCAATCACTTCCGCACATCCACCGCCACAGGGATCAGGATCATGCGCAGCCTGATCGGCCATATCTCCGGTATGGCCGTGCCGACCTTTGCCCTCGATGGCCCGGGCGGCAAAGGAAAGATCCCGCTCACCCCTGATTATATCCTGACCAGAGGGGAGAATCTGGTTTTTGAAAATTATTGCGGTGAGGTCTGCACCTACCCGGAATCAGGGGATGGGATATAAACATTATTCTCCTGTTCACATCATATTCTCCGGGTCAACATCAACCGCAATCCTGATATCCCCGGCCGCAAAATCACCCATCACCACCTGATTACAGACTGCATGGAGATCGTCCTGGCTGGCACCCTTGAGCAGGACCTGCCAGCGATAGCGGTCACGCAGCCTGTCCAGAGGCGACGGGGCCGGGCCCAGGATCTCCACGGGATGACGCCTCGTTTCAGCGGCCAGGGACTTCGTAAATTCCCGGCACATCCCGGCAATCGCGGCCGCCGCCTGTTTCACGTCCTGTTCCCTGCTCCCCTGAATATGGATGTTGATCATCCGCAGCAGGGGCGGAAAGGACGGCATCCGGCGGATCGCCATCTCCTTATCATACATCTCGCTGTAGGCATGGCGCTGCGCCAGGGCTACTGCATAATGATCCGGCCGCAAGGTCTGGATAATCACCTGCCCGGGACTGTCGCCGCGCCCGGCCCGGCCGCTGACCTGGGAGAGCAGTTGATAGGTCCGCTCCGCTGCCCTGAAATCGGGCATACTCAAGCCGCCGTCCGCCCAGACCACCCCCACCAGGGTCACTTCCGGGAAGTCATGGCCCTTGGCAATCATCTGGGTGCCGATCAGGATATCAATCTCCCGGTTGTGCATGGCCTGCAACAGGTGCAGGAATTTCTTGCGATCAACGGCGGTATCAGAATCCAGCCGGGCAATTCTGGCCTCAGGCAGCAGTTCCAGCACCTCCTGCTCAATGCGTTCGGTACCAAACCCTACAGGGACCAGCTTTTCCGAGTGGCACCCGGAACAGAGCTGATTACTGGTAAGCGTAAAGCCGCAGTAATGACAGACCAGCTGTTTTTTGCCCTTGTGAAAGGTGAGCGAGATATGGCAATGGTTGCACTCAACCGGCTTGCCACAATCCTGACACAGGTAAACCGAGGCAAATCCCCTTCTGTTCAAGAGTAAAAGACTCTGTTTTCCCTGGGCCAGGGTCTCGCGCAGGGCCTGTTGCAATTTCTTGCCAAGCGCCTTGCCATAGGCCTTTACCGATTTATCACGCAGATCAACCAGAGTGACGGAGGGCAGAGAACGATCCTGCACCCGCTTGTTCATGGTCAGCAGAGAATATTTTCCCTGCCGGGCATGATAAAAACTGGTCACCGACGGCGTGGCCGAGCCGAGAAGAACGACAGCGTTATGCAACCTCGCCCGCAGCACCGCCAGATCACGGCCGTTGTAGCGCAAGCCATCATCCTGCTTGAAGCCGCCGTCATGTTCTTCATCGACCACAATAAGCCCCGGATCCGGCAAGGGGGCAAAGACCGCTGATCTGGCCCCGATTACGATCATCGGGCGCCCCGCACCGTCCCTGGCCTCTGACATACGGCCTCTGGCCAAACTCCACTGGTCAAAGCGTTCACCTGTTGACAGGCCACTATGCAGGAGCAGGACCCTGTCGCCAAAACGGGAGACAAAATGGGCCTCAAGCTGGGTGGCCAGGGCAATCTCGGGGACCAGGACCAGGACATCACGACCACTGGCAAGAGTTGCTTCGGCTGCCCGCAGATAGACCTCGGTCTTGCCGCAACCAGTCACGCCATGGAGCAGAAAGGTGGCAAATTTCTTTGTTTCAATGGCGGGAAGGAGTGTTGATACAACCTGTTCCTGTTCCGGTGTGAGGGTCTCAGGCCGGGGAAACCAGGAGAGCTGTTCGCCGTAAGGATTGCGAAACACCCGCTGTTCCACCCGGTGCACAATCCCCTGTTCCACAAGAAACGGCAGGGCCTTGGCGGCGCCGCTGTAGGCCTTGCTCAGCTCCCTGGCCGGAACAGCCCGCTGCGGGGGGCACACCACCGGGGCGTCCATGCCCGGCGCCTGGGTTCCAGCCAGCAATTGCAGGAAATAGAGGGTCTTGATATGGGAAAACGGGAGGGAGACGGCAAGCTCTTCCGGAAGTTCCCGTCCAAAGATCGCGATTTCATCCCTGCAGGGATCAGCGTTTGAACAGGGAGGAAGCAAGACGGTGCGGGAACAGGAATAACAGATCTCATTCTTCTGGCGGATATCATTGCCAATCAGTATCTCCCGGATCTCAGCCAGCCCCTGTTCCTGCCAGGAACTGATCAGTTTCCGGAAACCCTTCTGACCCAGGATCTTCCGGGATTCAGAGGCGCCAAGAGCCCCTTTTTCGATAAGGCGTGGCAACCAGTCCGGTTCCTGCCCGCCTGTTTCCTCCAGGTTCCGCTGCAGATTTACCAATCCCGTTATCCGCCCCAGTTCGGTCAGCAGGAGCTGTTTGCCACTGCGGGGCGCAAGACCGCCGGGCAGGGCCGTTTTAATGACCTCGCCCAGCGGATAATGATAATAACTGGCCACCCAGCGAAAAAAAGGGATCAAATTGACGGGAAAAAGCGGTTCCGGATCAAGGATCTCGATCACGGCCCGCAGTTTATAACCGACATCTTCCTCAGGAAGCAGCCCCAGCACATAACCGGTCACCCTCCTGTTGCCAAGGGGCACCAGCACCCTTTTACCAACCGGGCTTACGCCAACGCTGTCATCATCATTATCACCTGCAAACAGATAGGTGAGCGTCTGCCACAAGGGCGCGGCTACCGCCACCTCCAGTCGCATCATAGACTTGCCGCCAACTCCTTGATATGGGCCTTCAGTTCGGCACCGAGTTTATTATGGACCATGCCATAGGCCAGAATGGCCTTCAGGTATCCCATCTTGTCCCCGGCATCAAAGCGGGTGCCGTTAAACTCATAGGCATACATGTCCCGTTTTTTGCCCAGGGCCTGTAAGGCATCGGTCAACTGGATCTCGCCACCGTGTCCGGGCGTGGTCTTCTCCAGGAGATCAAAGATTTCGGGCATGAGGATATAGCGGCCAATGATGGCCATGTCGGAATCCGTGGTCCCGGGCGCGGGTTTCTCAATCATCCTCTTGACCCGGTGGGTCCGCTCGCGCTCAATAGGCGCGCCCTCGACAATACCATACTGATAGGTCTGATCCTGGGGCACCCGCTGGACGGCGACGATGGACTCCTGCACCTCATCAAAGAGATCAAGCATCTGCTTGGCGCAGGGGGTCTTGCTCAACACCAGATCATCACCAAGCATGACCATGAAGGGCTCATCACCCACCACATGCCTCGCCGTCCAGATGGCATGGCCAAGCCCCAGAGGCTTCTTCTGACGGACAGAGACTATATCAATGAGGTTGGAGATATTGTTCAGTTCTTCTCCAAGGGCAATCTTCTTTTTTTCCCTCAGTACGCAATCCAGATGAAAGTCATAATCAAAGTGATTTTCAATGGCTGATTTCCCGGCGCTGGTGATAAAAATAACCTGCTCAATGCCTGAGGCCACTGCTTCTTCGACGATATACTGGATGGTCGGCCGATCCACAATGGTGAGCATCTCCTTGGGGATCGCCTTGGTGGCAGGTAAAAACCTGGTCCCTAAGCCTGCTACCGGAATCACTGCCTTTCGAACCTTCATATGGTTTTCTCCTCTTTCAGGGTGACAATTGAAATGTTATAAGTGATTGCTTAGGCTGAAGGTAAAAGGCTGAAGGCTGAAGGGCATTTTTACCAAGCCCTTCATTCTACCTGCCCTTCAGTCTTCAGTCTGAAAACCTTTTATATACCATAGAATCCAAAGATCGACCATCCCTTCCATGACAATTCATTCCCCGGACAGCCTGCCCATCCTCAACCATAAAACCGAGATCCAGGAGGCCTTGCAGGCCCACCAGACCATCATCATTGCCGGAGATACCGGTTCGGGAAAGACCACCCAACTCCCGCAGTTCTGCCTGGAGCTGGACCCGACAGGCAAGAAACTCATCGGCTGCACCCAGCCGCGCCGGGTGGCCGCTGTCTCGGTGGCGGAACGGGTTGGCGAGGAACTGGAGGAAAACGGCAAAAATGGCGGGCTGGTTGGCTACAAGATCCGCTTCCACGACCAGACCAGCGCTGACACCCGCATCAAATTCATGACCGACGGGGTGCTTCTGGCGGAAACCAGAAACGACCCACTGCTCCGTCAATACAGGGTGATCATCATTGACGAGGCCCACGAGCGGAGCCTGAATATCGATTTCCTCCTCGGATTTCTCAAGAACCTGCTGCCGAAGCGGCCTGATCTGAAACTGATTATCACCAGCGCCACCATCGACACTGCGGTTTTTTCAAGGCACTTTGACCAGGCGCCGGTCCTCACCATTGCCGGCAGGACATATCCGGTCGAGGTCCGTTATTCGCCAATCGAAGACGACCCCCTGGCTGAGAAAGATGACTATATCGATCACTGCGTGCAAGCGGTGCTCGACCTCCACCTCCATGACGGGTCACGCGACACCCTGATCTTTCTGCCCACCGAGCGCGACATCCGCACCTGTTGCGCCCTGCTTGCCAAAAAAGCCCCGGAGGCGGTGATCCTGCCCATGTTTGGCCGCCTGCAGGGGTCGGATCAGCGGAGAATCTTCCAGCAGTACAAACAGTGCAAGATTGTGGTGGCCACCAATGTCGCCGAGACCTCCATTACCGTACCGGGGATCAGGTATGTGGTGGACGCGGGCCTGGCCAGAATCTCCCAGTACAATGTCCGGGCCAAGACCATCAGCCTGCCGATCACCAGGATATCAAGGGCCAGCTGTGACCAGCGCAAGGGTCGCTGCGGCCGGATCGGCCCCGGCATCTGTGTCCGCCTTTTTTCCGAAGAAGATTACCTGGGCCGGGAGGAGTTCACCGCCCCCGAGATCAAACGGGCCAACCTGGCCGAGGTCATCCTCCAGATGATCGCCTTCAATCTGGGAGATCCTCACTCCTTCCCCTTTGTCGAACCGCCGCCCGCCAATGCCATCCGCGACGGCTACAAGCTGCTGACCGAGCTCGGGGCCATTGACGAGAAAGGAAAGCTGACCAGCCATGGCCGGATCATGGCCACCCTGCCCATTGATCCCTGTATTGCCCGGATCATCCTCGCCGCCCAGGAGAATAACTGCCTGCGGGAGATCAAGGCCATAGCGGCGGCCCTTGCCATCCCTGACCCGCGGGTCAGGCCGGCTGATCGGGAGCAGGAGGCCGATAACGCCCACAGGCACTTCGCCCACCCGGATTCCGATTTTCTCTCCCTGCTCAATATCTGGAACCTTTTTCATGACGTCCAGTCCCAGATCAAATCCTGGAGCCGCCTGAAAAAATTCTGCGCCAGCCACTTCCTCTCCTTCCAGCGGATGCGCGAATGGCTGGATCTCCACGAACAGCTTGACCGGCTTCTGGTGCATCACCCGGGATTCATCGACAACACCACGCCGGCCTCTTTTGCTGCCATCCATCAATCTCTGTGTACCGGTTTCCTGCGCAATATCGCCGTCAAACAAAAGGATAAAATTTATCTTGGCGGCGGCGGGATTGAGCTCAGGATCTTTCCCGGCTCGCACCTGGCTAAAAATCAGAAGCCAGAGGACAAAAGACAGAAGACGGATATCTTACCGGACAAGGGTCACCAATGGATCATGGCCGCCTCGTTTATGGAGACCACCCGGCTCTACGCCATGACGGTGGCCGCTATTGACCAGGAATGGCTGGAGCCATTAGGGGGAACGCTGTGCAAACGCTCCTGGTCGAATCCCCGCTGGCATAAAAAATCAGGCCAGGTCATTGCCGATGAAAAGGTGACCCTCTTTGGACTGGTCATAGTCGCAAACCGGAAGATCAACTACGGACGGATAGATCCCAAAAACCGGGCAGAAGCGCGGCAGATCTTTATCCAGGCGGCCCTGATGGGCGGCGAGCTGGATGGCCCCTTCCCCTTCCTCCAGAAGAATCTGGATCTGCTTGAGGAATGGCAGGCCACCGAAGAGAGGTTGCGCAAGCGGGATATCGTGGTCGATGACCGGGCGCTTCAGGCCTTTTATGAACAACGGATCCCCGAAGATGTCTATGACCGTTTCACCCTGACCCGTTTCCTGCAGCGACAGAAGGACAAACAGGGGCTTATGATGACCGAGGCGGATGTCCTGAACCGTCGGCCGGAAGACCGGGAACTCAGCGACTTCCCTCCTCTGCTCACCGTCGGCTCCCTGCAGTTCAGGCTGGAATATCACTTTGCGCCGGGGGCCGAAGATGACGGGGTGACGGTGCGGATCCCTCAGGACCTGATCGACACCCTGCAGGAACCCTTCTTTGAATGGCTGGTGCCCGGCCTGCTCAAGGAAAAGGTCACCCTCCTGCTCAAAGGGCTGCCCAAAAACATCCGCAAATATCTCATCCCGTTAAGCGGCACGGTTGATATGTTACTGGACGATCTGGACATGTACAAGGGCTCACTCCATCAGGCTCTGGAACGCTCCATCCTCAAATCTTTCCGCCGGACCATCACCCGAGGAGACTGGCCAACAGAGCTGCCGGCCCACCTTACCATGCGTTTTCTCCTCTTTGACCAGTCTGGAAGGGAAGTGGCCGTGGGAAGATCCCTGGCGCAGTTGCGGGATAGTCGCCACCATCTTGCGATAAATATCTCCAAGGTTCACCTGAGCGATCAGGATCAAAAGACCAGGGATTCCTGGGAAGAACGGCTCTGCACGACCTGGGATTTTGCCGGTCTGCCGCCCTCTCTCCCCTTGCTGAGTCCGCAACAGGAGATATGCGGTTCTCTCTTCCCGGCCCTGCGCCCGGTCAAGGATCGCGGCGGGGTAGTGATTGAATTTATGACCAACCAGAAACAGGCCTTTTCTCAGAACCGCAACGGCCTCAATTTTCTCTGTCAGCTCCAGGTGGCAGAACAGTACAAGGCCCTGAAAAAATACTGTACAACCAGCCTGTCCGGGCCTTCATCATCCTGGCTCACCCAGGGACTTGGGGAGCGGCCCAAGGTGGTCAGTGCGCTGCTCTCCTTTATCCTGGGTTCGCTTTTCAGCACTGCCATTGGCCCGATCCCTGGCCGTGTGGAATTTCTGGAGGCCGTGGCCAGGGTCAAGAAACAGGATTTTTATGGTGCAGGCAGAACAATCTGTGACACCATCATGGCCACCCTCAGACAACGCAAAGAGGTCAGCGCCCATATCCAGCGCTTTGCCGATCTGGCCAAAAAGACCCATTCTTTCATCCGTGAACGCTACGATGAATATGAAAAACTGCTTGATGAGATCCTGCCCCTGGATTTTCTGGAAACCAAAGGGCTGGCAGAGGTACAACGATGCACCAGGGACATGAAGGCGCTCATGATCCGGATCGAACGGGCCTATGTGGATCCGGCAAAAGACACGCTCAAGGCCAGCCAGCTCAAACCCCACCTGCAAAATTTGCTTGGACTCCGCAAAAGGGCAAAAGACCTCTCAAGCGAATGCCTGCTAGAGATGAAAAAATACGAGAAGATGATCGACCAGTTCCGAATCACCCTGTTTGCCCCGGAAATCCAGGGTGGAAACCAAATGTCATCAAAAAAACTTGATCAACAATGGCAGGAAATTTGTAAATATTACTGATAGCAATCAGACAGCAGTTGCTCACTTCTTTACTTACGAAAAACTACTTCTCGAAAAAAACTCACCAGCCGTTGCCGGCGGCCCAGCATTTTCACCTGCTCTGGAATCAGACTGGAAGGGGCAATCTTCATCACCGCCATCTTATACTCCACATGACTGGCAAAACGGTTATCCAGATACCAGGCATAGTTGAGTCCCATGAGCATACCGGGGGGAGTAAACCCTTCATCACCATTGATCAGTCTGGTAAAATGAACAGGTTCTTCCGTCGCCGCCGGCAGCATCCGGGTGAGTTCCAGATACCGCCGCAACTCCTGATCGCTGAAATAGCAGGTTCGCTCCACGGCCGGACGCAGATGCAGATGATACACCTTGCCAAGAGCAACACCGTCGATCTTCAGGGGTTTCATCTCCTTGTGACGGGCATAATTCCCCAAAAGAGACTGGCCAAGAGCCACCAGAAAAGCCACCTCAAAGGTCTGCTCCTGCTCCAACTGGTCTTCTCTTATCTTGATCAGACCATCTTCAGGATCATAAAAAGAAAAGACACTGTCCCACTTTTGACTGCGCCGCCACAACTCCTGTTCAATACAGACAATCCCACGCACATACGCAAGATGGGCAAGGGGAATATCAGGGTGACGCCAGAGGATATCTTTTACCATGTGCTGGATTTTATCAAACAGTTCCGGAACGACCGTCGGACACCCACCAATTTCCATGGAAAGATCCGCCATTCGCTGCTCTATCTGCTGGTAACGGCTTGAGGGACGCACAGCTGTTTTGCTTGAACCCCACACCGATTCATCCGCCAGGGCCTCGCTGTCGGGAAGTTCGTGTTCTGAAATCGCACTTTCACCATTCCCCAAGAGTATCTCCTTCGGGATATCCACTCCGCCTGCGACACTGGAGCGTCCCTGCTCTGCGATCTTGAAATGGTCGAAAATGGCCCATAAGGTTTTAATGACCTTGGCAAGATGATTCGGGCCATGTTGAATAACACCATGCTCGGCCAAGGCCGTCCTGGAAAAAATGCCACACTCAATAGGGGTAAAGCCCTGGTTTATGACCTTTTCCCGATCAAGATAGATGGGAACCTTTCCTTCCACCGCATACCTCTGGAGCACCGAAGAAGGTACATCCTTAAGCGACAGGCAGAGCACCTGCTCAAAGAGGCCCTTTGTGCCTCCGGGTATATTGCGCTCATAGGCCCTGAGCAGATCAGAGACATGAAACTTGCGCTCGACATCCCCCATACTCCGATCCGTCTCTCCAGCCTGCACCCAGAGATTGGAGACCAAGATCTTTAATGCCCGCTGATTCTTACGAACTGCCTTGGCCAAACCGGGAACCTGAAAGATGGGAATCAACGAGCTGTACAGACTGCCTGGCGCCATAATCAGAATATCGGCCTCAGCAATAGCACTCAGAACCCCAGAGTTAACCTGAGGTTTTTCGCAGAACTCCACGGAAACACGCTCAACCGGATAACCGCGTTGGGCATGCCCTGATTTATACTCACCGGTAACCTGCACCCCGTTACTGTAGAGGACTCTCAACTGGGCCTGGGTGGAAGTACAGGGAAGAACAGCCTGTTCCGCCACTCCAAGAACTGTGGAAAGGGCACCCAAACCACGATCCAGAGGGGCTGCCAGCAGATCATGGTCGGCCATGAATTCGTCATTGGTGGTCTCTTGCGGGATCTCGGCATAAATAGCAGCAGCCAGGATAAGATTGCCCAGGCAGTGAGGCCTGGAAAGGGTCTGCTCAAGGCGTGGATCGGTAAAAATGAGGGCAACCAGACCTGCCAGCGCCTCACTCATGGGCGATGGCAGACACTGAAGATCAACACCTGCCTGGCCCACAAGCGTGCTTGCGCTATCAGGCCTTTGATCGAATCGATAATTAAAAAGAGACGACAGTGTTGAGACCACCTCCACCGCCTGGGTCAAGGTCAGGCCATAAAGGGCCTGAAGACTGTTCGACTGGATTGAGGAGAGCAGAACATGGCGAATATCACCAAGGGCGATCAGGGGCAGATCTTTCTGTAGCTCACCAGAGCAGCCGCCATCATCGGTCACACAGACAATAGCACGGGTCTGGGGAAAGAGCTCTTTCAGGCCGACAAAAGGCTTACGGGCCCAAGTGGCGATACGACTATCGCCGCCAATAAGATTGGAGAGCCCGGTACCGCCGCCAAAGACCACAATCCGTACGCCCTCAACTGCCTTTTCCTCAAGGGCCGTCCGCAGATACTGAAATTGTTGCCCCATTTCAGCATCAAGACCTGGTGGTTGTCCATAGAGTACCAGTTCGACCAGCTTTTCACGTAGGTCGGCATGCGGAAGCAGGTCAAGCGGTGACAACTGCCTGGCCATAAGCAGCTCCAAGGTACTGCCTATGGCATCGTGCCTCCCGCTGCTTAAAAAGTGGCCACCAGATAATTGCGACACAGCCGTTAAATCCCAGTCGCTTCCATCTGTTTCTGCACTGCGGTCACGGACAGGGCCATGGCCGCCTTTTCCTCGCTGGTCAGTTCAAACTCCAGGATTCGTTCCACTCCCTTGGCGCCAATCACCACCGGCACCCCGAGGAAATAGCCGTTTATGCCGAACTCACCCTCCAGATAGGCCGCGCAAGGCAGCACCCGTTGTGAGTCCGTAAGCACGGCCTCAGCCATCTCAACCGCCGCCAGCCCTGGGGTATAAAAGGCTGAACCAGTTTTCAGGTGATTGACGATCTCGATTCCACCCTTCTGGGTCCGATCGACGATCTGGGCTATTTTCTCAGCAGAGAGGAGATCAGAGATGGGAACACCTGCCACATTGGCCAGGCGGACAAGGGGCATCATGTTATCCCCATGGATCCCCATGACCAGGGCATTCACATCCCGGGGCGCCACACCAATGGCCTCGGCCAGGAAGGTGCGATAGCGGGCGGAATCTAGCACTCCGGCCATGCCAATCACCTTCTGTTTGGGATGGCCGGTCACTTTGAAGGCCGTATGCACCATGGCGTCAATGGGATTGGTGACCACGATCAACACACAATCCGGTGAATGCCTGACCGCCTCTTCCGCACAGGCCTTGACAATAGAGACATTGATGGCAAGCAGATCGTCGCGGGACATCCCGGGCTTGCGGGCCAGACCGGCGGCAATGATCACCACATCAGAATTGGCGGTATCCTTGTAATTATTGCTCCCCGTCACCCGATAGTTAAACCCTTCCACCGGCCCGCACTGCAACAGATCCAGGGCCTTGCCCTGGGGAATCCCTTCCGCCACATCGAGGAGAACCACGTCACCAAGATTCTTGGCCGCCGCCCAGTGCGCAGCCGTTGCCCCCACATTCCCTGCCCCAATAATCGTAATTTTCTTTCTCATTTTCTCTTCCTAATTGATTGATAGTTTATATTCCTATCCCTGATTCCACCCTATTTTTTGCAGAATCCGAATTAAGCAATACTTACAAGATTTTTTCCAAACTGTCTCAAAATTTGCTGATGATTTCCCCATTATACAGAAATTAGCAATCTGTCAAGAAAAGGGAGGAAGACAGAAGGCCAAGGAAGGCAGGAAGTTTTCGGACTTCCAAAACATTTTCTATCCATCAGACGCAAGAAAGCCCCAATCAGGAGTTCTGATTGGGGCTTTTTATATAAAAAATTCGGCGGCGTCCTACTCTCCCACATAGTCACCCATGCAGTACCATTGGCGCAGAAGAGCTTAACGACCGTGTTCGGAATGGGAACGGGTGGGTCCTCTTCGCTATGACCACCGAAAAAA
>JAPLJF010000025.1 GCA_026388715.1 Deltaproteobacteria bacterium | reverse complement strand
CGCGAATATCAGAGTGATCAAACGTCGCCACAAGATCCCGTCTCTGTCTGTGGCCTGGAATACATACAAAAGAGCGAAACCTTTGAAGTAAGGGTAACGGGATACTTTTTCCTATTGACAAGTAACAGCCATATCAGAATTATCGTTGTGGATAGCATTCATTTCAAGGAACAAGACCAGACACTAATGATCCTAATTTTATGTACGCCCCACGTTTCTCCTCTACTTTACATCTCTTGCCCCAACAATTTCGGCTTTAACTGAATTGTTGGTTGCATTGATAGAAGAGAATGATTTTTCTCCAACATCAATTACTTCACCGGGTTCAACTGTATATGTTTTTGTGTATATTCTTGGGCCAATTAAACCATCGCTATAATTATTTGTATCAGTATATTTAACAGTAACTTTTTTCGCTGTATTACTATTTGTGTTTTCCAATACATACTTTTCTTGATAAGCACCAGATGCACTATAATGCTTAGTTCCCAACTTCACATCATCGTCAGCTGACACTTGCCCATATGAAAATAAAATACAACTAATTGCGAAACTTGTGGTAATTAGCTTTTTCAAATTACTCCTCCTTAGATTAATTATAAGTTACGGACAAAAACAAATCCGGCATTTCGTCAGTACTTCATTTAAATGACAATGCCAAGTTTCACCGGCACTGGGCCTTTTCCGCGTCCACGAACAAACTCTCGTTGGGCCTATCTGTATTTACTTGCAGCCATTAATTGATTTTGTAAGGTTCCGCCAAACCAGCTTTTCGTGCCTTCTGATTTACAATAATTTTCTTTTCAAACAAGTCCCTTTCCGCCTGAGCTTTATCGGCACTCTTCGCCGCAGGTTCCCCTAATTTGTCTGCTAACTTCGCCGCAGCTGTTGTTACGTCAGCAACCGCAAGTTGATACGCCTCCTGATCAGCCTTCTTCTGTTCTTCTGCAACAGTTTATGCTTCATTCTGTTTTGCCAATGTGCTACAAGATTAATATGTTATTTTAAGTCGTTATCAATCATTAATTGAATAGAGCTTTCCGCCACATAATACAAGGAATATTCTGAAATGAATCATCTGTAACGACTTGAAGCCTTTTTTGGATATAGAAAACACTCTCGGGAACTAAGTCTGAATGATAAAATCGCCTGAACAGTTCATTATTGACGGCAAAAGAATATTCAAAGCAACAAATGTCAAAACGATACATCCTGTATCTATCCAACTCGCTGAAAGCCTTTCTCGTATTGATATACTGAAATTTATAAAAATCTATAATGACAGGTTGTGTGCTTCTAATCTGTTAAGCGACAATGGCAAAAAAGAACCGATAGTAGAGATTGGTAAAGAAGACGTGGTCGGTGTGGAGTTGCTCATTGATCCTGTTATTAAAACCGTCCAATTTTACTCAGTAACATCAACCCAGAAAGGTTATGGTAGAAAAATGGTAGAGTCTGTTGTTAAGGCTACACCTGAAGACTGGTTTCTTGTGGTACCAATGGATTGGAGTGGAGGATTTTGGAAAAAGATGATGCTGGAATATCCACGAATTGTTGTTTTTTAGAATTGTTGAACTCTTGATCCCAAAACTTGATGGTGTAAAAAACATGACTAAAACAGAATTGACAGAGGCATTATCCAAAGAACTGAACCTTTCAACCCGAACAACGGCGGGCATCGTCAGCACGATACTTGATTCTATGACGAATGCACTGGCCAACGGTGATAATATTGAGATCCGTGGTTTTGGTAGCTTCATTGTCAAGCATTACGAGCCCTATACTGGCAGAAATCCCAAAACAGGCAAAGAAACTGAGGTGAAGGCTAAGAAGCTTCCAATTTTCAAGGTCGGGAAGGATTTAAGAGAGACTGTGAATGCTGGAAGAAAATAAATGACCATCATAAAATTCCCATCCAGAAAGAATGAGCCAGCCTTTCTAAACGATATCAAGAAAGACGGTTATCATATCTACAGTCTCAAGAATGCCAAGACACCCGGCTATTATCCACCAGAGTTACCAAAGTATCCTGGTGTAAATATTAAAGACCTTAAAATTGACGATGTTATTACTATTCGTGTCTTTTTCGGAATAGGAACAGGCAAGAATATGCGTATCGATGGTGGGCATATTGATGTGAAAATTGAGCATATTGATGATGGTGAGATTTTTGCTGTGGTAATGACAAAATTACCGAAAGGATTCTCCTTAGAAACAGGCTCATCAATAGAAATTTATGAAGAAGAGATGTTATACAAAGCTGAGGTAACGGAGCATTAAACGATGGAACTAAAAGATAATCAGGCGGCATTAATCATTGAAGCTTCAGAGGATGGTGAAATTAAGGTAGACGTGGCTTTTGGTAATGTTGATGGACTTGCTGGTGCAATATGCCAAGCCATTGCAGTAAAGATTATGCAGGATGAGGTGTTTCAGGCCGAAATAATGGAGATGATTGACGTGGAAGAGAGGGATGTGGAATAATCCTTTCTACTGTGAATGTCTGATTTGATAGAACTTCTTTTGTCAGAATGACCAGATCTACCCTGAGTTACCATAGGTGAATTGAAGAGAATAGCTTGATTTCGGAATAGTTATGAGACTGTGTATTTTCTTAACTATTCAGAAACTCACGTAATTATAATTAGATATGGATAATTTTGTTAAAAAATTGCTTCACCACATGGTGCGGGTGCCCAATCCATAATAATAGAACTTTTTGCACAATTGTAAGCTGAATTTAAAAATGATCGACGTTCTGACTCTGTGATACCTGTTTGCAGCATCAAGGTTTCGCGAAGTGGATGATGGCTTTTAATGAGATATTCATTTCGTTGATAAAGCCGTTCCAATAATGTTATTTTAGGAATTCTATCAAATTTTCCATTAGAGCCACGATTACATTGTTTGCACGCCAAAACTAAATTTGCGACACCGTTAATTGGTTTTTCAGCGGCACAAAAGGTCAGTTTATATGGAAAAAAATGATCGACATCAGCAAGTTCTGATGAGTTTGTATCTATCGAAATATCTTTGTAGCAATAAAAACAACGTCCTTTTTGATACCCATTCAATGCATCTCGTGAAGATGTGATGGTGACACGTCGATTTTGTATTGTAATGGCATTCAATACATGGCTGGATTCATCGTACCCAATTTGAACAATATGCCGTGATAAACCCAGTTCCCACGCAGTTTCAACCAAGCGCCATCTTGCTTCTGTCTCAATGTTTAAATCATGAATAAGAGAGCTTTCAGCCAATTGGTAGAATTCGTCAGTTAAGCGAATAGCTCCATTTGTTTTTCTTTCATCAAGAAAAAATCTACAAGGAAGTTCACCCCCATGAACATTGTGAAATGCATCAATAACATTTTGAAAACCAAATTTTACGGTTTCTTCAATCAGTTTTGATTCTGGAATGTTATTGTCGTTGAATGTCCGACAGGCATTAAGAAAACGACTTTGGCTTGAAGTCGCCTGTTTATTACAATGTTTCAGATGTTCAGTGATATGCTTGGCAAAATATGGTGCCAATTCATCCATTCTGATTAATTCTTGAGGATGAGAACGCAGGTCATAAAGAGCTTTTGCTAATGCAAATTTATATGAAGCTACATTTCTGCCAAAAAGTATAATGGCACGCCAATAGTTTTCACGACTTGGTTCTATCTCGTAAAAACGTGTATCTTCGGTCATCTAACATTCCTTTTTCATTTTGGAGAGTGTCTTTTTTTGAAAAAAAACATTGACCCAAGTTTGTTGTTTTTCCCGGAGTAATTTTGTTTGTTCCTCAATATCAATAAGATCTATATTTTTAAGTTGAGAGAGATATTGACGTATGATGTTTGGAGTAAGATCAAAGAAAAAACGACCCTTTTCATCCCATCTTTCCCCATTTCCTTTTTTAAAAGACATGTAACATATCCCGCCAGGTTTTAATGCCATATACAACCTGTTTAGTGTATCTGTAAATTTCGATGCTGGAATATGAAGCAGGCTGGCACATGCCCAAATGCCATCATAACAATCAGGCGAATTCAGGGATTGGGCTGAGGCGACAAGCACTTCTTGATCAATAATCTGACGGCAAATAGTAGCTATTTCTGGAGTTGCATCCATAGCTGTCACTTTAAAACCATGTTTCTGAAAAAAAAGAGTATCACGTCCAGAGCCACAACCGAGATCAAGAATATGCCCGTTTGGTGGTAAGTAACTAATAAAACTTGATAATATTTCTATCATATCAAGATTTATTGTCTCTTTGATATAGCTGTTAGCATTTTTTCGATAGAAATGAAGTATTTTTTTTTGCATATTTTGCACGTACTCTGTGTCGGGAGTAATATGATCTCATCTGACCGGCATCTGACTGAACAAAAAAGCACCCACCTCAAAAAGAAGTAAGTGCTTATATTTATTGGTGCGCCCGGCGCGATTCGAACGCGCGGCCTACGGATTAGAAGTCCGTTGCTCTATCCAGCTGAGCTACGGGCGCATATCTTTTTGAGAACAAGTCATTTTAATCGAATGGAGGTAAAAAGCAACCGCCTTTTCTCTCGCTTGCCTCTGTATTCACCTTAAGTGTTGATGCCGGATTAGATTTGTTTGATCAGATCCAGGAGATCGTCAGCGCTCATTTTGGCGCTGATATCGGTTCCTTCGAGTAGGCTTCCGGCAAGATCCCGTTTTTCTTGATGAAGTTTGACTATTTTTTCTTCAATAGTGTTTTTGCAGATGAGCCTATAGATGGTGACGGGGCGTGTCTGGCCAATGCGGTGGGCGCGGTCAGATGCCTGGTCCTCAATGGCTGGATTCCACCAGGGGTCCATGTGGATGACGTAATCAGCCGCAGTTAGATTCAGGCCAAGCCCGCCTGCCTTGAGGCTGATGAGAAAGAGATCGCTTTCCCCTGATTGGAATTCATCAACCTGCTGTTTTCGTTTGGCGCTGTTGGTTGAACCGTCCAGATATTTGTAGGCAATTCCCTTGCTATCCAGATGCTCACGCAGGATCTGTAGATGACCGATAAATTGGCTGAACACCAGGGCCTTATGGCGACCGCCCAGCAGTTCCTCAATGACTGCCGAGAATACTTCAAGTTTGGCACTGGGAATATTGGTGTCCGGGGCTATCAGACGGGGGTTGCAACAGGCCTGACGTAATTTCATGATCTCGGTCAGGATCTGGAGATGCCTTCCTTTTTTCTCCTGATTATTTTCAAGGGTCTGCAGCGCGTTTTGTCTCAGTGCCTCATAAAAATGGGTTTCCTCTTGGCTCATGGCCACGTGGAGAGTGATCTCTGTGCGTGGTGGCAGTTCTTCCAGCACTTCCGATTTGATTCGTCGCAGGATAAAAGGGCGAATGAGCTTTTTCAGTTTCAGTCGGGCCTCGCGATCGTGGTAGCGTTCGATGGGAATGGCAAAGCGTTCATTGAAGCGATTCAATGAACCCAGCAGGCCAGGATTGATAAAGTGAAAGAGGTTCCACAGTTCTCCCAGGTGGTTTTCGATGGGGGTACCGGTGGTGAGAAGTCTGAATCTGGCCTGGAGTGCCATGGCGGCCTTGGATCGTTTGGTTGCCGCATTTTTTATGGCCTGGGCCTCATCGAGAATAACGGTCTGCCATTTGACCTGTGACAAGAGCTCGTTTTCTTGTTGGAGCAGGGTGTAGGTGGTGATCAGGAGATCAAATTTCCCCAATTCCTCAATGGTTCTTCCGCGATTTTTTCCAGTCAGAGTTTTGATGTTGAGGGTGGGGGCAAAGCGATTCACCTCTGTTTCCCAGTTGGTGGAGACTGAAGTGGGGGCAATCACCAGAGACGGCCCTTCCGAGGCCAGTTCCAGGATGATGGCCAGGGACTGGATGGTCTTGCCCAGCCCCATATCATCGGCCAGACAGCCACCAACGCCCCAGTGCACAAGGCGGGCCAGCCAGTTATAGCCTTCGAGCTGATAATCCCGTAATTCTGCCTGGAGAGTAGATGGAAGCTTGGGGGTGTAGGATTGGAGATCTTTGAGTCTTGCCTGTTGCGTCTCCCAGCCGGCATCAACATTGGTTTTTGCCTGTTCGATCAGTTGTTCCAGTGGGAGGGCAGCCAGGGGGTGCAGAAGGATTTCGTCGCCGCTGTCGGGATCAATTCCTTCAGAGTAGATGTTCAGTTCTTCCAGTCGTTTTTTAAATTCCTGAGTAAGGGCCAGAAATTGGCCTTCACCAATCTGTACAAAACGGCCTGAAGACCCTTTGACCTTGGCGAGCAACTCACGCAGGTCAATAACGGTATCCTGGTCAAGCTCTAGGTATCCGGAAAGGGCAAACCAGTTTTGACGATTGGTGCGTATCTTCAGATTCAGATTTTTCAGGGAGGCCTGATGGCTGACCGTCAGTTTTTCACCTTCCGGCCATTCAATGATGACCTGATCATGAATGGCCTGCAATTCCATCAGGGCCTGCAGACAGTCATCCGGATCCTGCAGGTGCCATTCCCGATCATTTTCCTGTTCGATATCAATGGCCAGGTCAAGGATAGGGCAGGATTCTTCAATCCCTCTGGCCTTTTCTTCTTCGAGTGCCAGATTACGCCGCGTTTGCAGGCGTTTTCCCCGGACTTCAGCCATGATATTTTCAACACCCTGCCCCGGTTTCAGATAATGACCGCCTTCAGCAAAGGGCTTGACAAACATCTCCAGGCGGAAGCCGGTGCCAAAAGGGAGTAGGTGGATATAAATGGAGGGGTCGGCCTCGACAAATTCGATATGGGTATTTTTATTGGTTGTGGCATCAACGGCAATTGCCGAATGAACCGTCATATAGGAAGAAATATTGCCAATGGCGGTAAGTACTTGTTCGCTTGCCGCAAGAGGGACACTGAGACCATCGGGACCGGTAATCTGGGCAATGCGGCGATGATTGTCATTAATGGCAATGATTTTGAAACGCGTCGGTGTTTCCTGAAAGACAGTAATAGAGTTTTTGGTAACTGCCTGGGCAAAACGGATGTGGAGTTGCCCGCCTCTTTCTTCCACCAGAAGCTCAGGTTCACCGGCAATAAATTCGACAGCTGAAGTTGGTGATTGGGTCAGGAAAAGGAGAGGATGGTTAATCATGGCGACCAAGGCTTGGTCCATGTCAAAGTGGTAACTGATTCCGTGGGTCTCAGGGTGTTGGATTTTTTTGATGGCCGCGCTGATCTTGCGATCCTGGATGCTCAGATAGGGGAGCATGTCACCTGAGTAAAGCCGGGAAAGCGATATGGGCCGGCCTTTACTCCATTGCCCTTCGGGAGAGATCTTTTGCTCTTTGGGGCTGATGGTGAGCACATCATTTTTATAATCGATGAACCATGCCATTCTGATTGTCTGATTCTGGTCAGGGTACGGCTGGATGGTTGTGGCCTGGATCAGTGCCTGCAGGCTTCGTTTCCAGGGATCTTCAGGCTCAAGGATAGCGACCAGGGAGACTTGGCCAGTTTGTTCCTGGATAGTCTGCATGGTTGCCAGATATTCACTGTTTTCTGCGGAAGTCTTGGCCAGAATGTCAGCCAGATTCAGGGTGAAAAAATGATAGTGATTGGCCTTGGCCTGTTGATACAGGGCCTGGATTCTTTTTTCGGTATCCGGCTTGATCGTGCTGTTCAGCCAGTAGTCGCAGAGTCCGGCAAAAAGGATGTTCAGGCTGGGGGCTTTTTCATCCTGGATGAGGCCGAATGTTTCATCGGTGAGCTTGCTATTGCTTTGCGCGCTGAGCAGGGCGGCCAGAAAATGGTAGGCCTTCTCTTCTGCCATGCCGGGAAAGAGTGACAGGGTAATACCGATACGGTGGGCAACGGCCTGGTTTTGGTCGATGGTGTCTTCCTGGAGGCAGGCCAGAAGATGCAAGAGTCCTGGCGGACCAATAAAGGCAACCTTGTCATTGCCGCTGAGTTTCTGGAGGGTCTGGATATCGTCGGCAAAAGATTGTCGGGCCTGGCGGTACTGGCCACGCAGAAAAGAAAGAGAGCCTGCGGCGCCAGTTCCGCTGAAGCTTTCTGGTTGCTCGGTGATCAGGTGTTCTGCGGCGTCTAGTTCTCCCTGGAGGAGGAGTTGGTTAAAAAGCAGGCGTTGAAAAGGGAGCCTTTCGTCGTTATCAAGGCCCTGGAAATTGTCCTTATCTTGGAGAAATTTTAAAATTTCCGGGAAGGACGATAAAGTAGACTGGGCAAAACGAAGGGCCTGATCTGTTAAGAAAAACTGGAAGGAAGGGGCAAGAGTTCGAAACCATACTGGATCAAAGGGATTGGTGATGACCTGGACCGTGGGGGATATGGCTGAGAAGAGTTTTTGGTCCTGGCTGCCAAGAAAATCGAGGGCATCGTCAATAAGATCAAACTGCTGGGTATAGATACCAATGCGGAGCTCGCGCATGGCCCGCCAGCAACGAGTTGTCCATTTCCCGTAATAATAGGAGACCGGGGCTTCCTGGCGGATTACTTGCGCAAAAGAGGCAAAAGTTCCTTGGGCAACCGAAATTCGGCTGAATATTTCGGCTAACTCCGGCGCGCATTGCCGGTCTTTGGTCACGAGGCCGAGTTTTTGGAATTTATTGAAATAATGGGTGAGATTGGCCGCCGTGGGACAGCTACCCCGCGGACTCCGCATATCCAGTTTGGTAAGACAGTTAATCAATAAGGTGATATGAGGTGGCTCACAAACAATGGACAGAAATTGAAGAAAGGTCTGCTCGAATTGGTTGAGTGTGTCATAGCGCTGCAGAAGAGGGTGTCGGTCGGTCATAGTCAATGCGGCATTATCCTGATTGGAAAGATCGTTGGTTCGGAAATGAAAATATGGATTGATCTGAAAATGGAGAACATGCCATGACACCACCGGTGTCAGTCGCTATGACACGGAAGTGGATTCAGGGCAGGAATTGAAAGAGAAACCATATTGGGGTTGGTAAGCCCACACTGGTTTCTCTTTATGGATCTCTTTAAGATGCTTTTTATTTCAAGATATTTTTATTGATAGATATCTTGCTATTTTTTTCCTGCTGTTTCAGCCAGGAAGAAAGCAACTGATCTTGTTTTTGTTTGATTAGAGTGGTGGTATATTCTTTTCTGGTGGCAGCATCTAAACTGGCAGCTTCTGGTAATTTTCGTTCCAAAAATTGCAAGATATATAAATCATCTCCCACGGCCAATGCCTCTTTGGGAAAGGGATTTTTGGCGCTCAGCCGCAAGGCCTGATCAAGAAGAGATGGCGGAAGCACAGGGTCAGGAGTCGCATTGTTTTTACTCAGTGGCCCTGATTTCTTGGCTTGCAATTTTGCTTCACTGGCCGTTTTCTCAAAATCAGCTCCTCCCTGTACCTTGGTCAAGATTGCCGTTGCGGTCTCTTTGGCCATTTTGCGGGCCTTGGCCAACTTGTAATCTTTGATTACCAGCTCCTTGACTTCTTCGAGCTTCGGAGGAGCTGGTTCCTGGATTGCCTCCGCAAAGAGGATGAAATAGCCGGATGGAGTTTCAATGAGTGAGCTGAGTTCACCCTGTTTCAGGGCAAAAATGGTATCCATGAACTTGGGATCATGGTCCAGCGTTGCGGGCGGGGCGGTGCGACTGAAAAAGTCAGTTGTAACAACGGCTTTTTCGGCATGTTTTTCGGCATATGCCGGCAAGCTGCCTGCGGCAATAATGCCTTCATAGGCTTCGTTCGCCATCTGGAAAGTTGCCGGTCTTGCCTGTTCACTCTGGAGTTTTGCAATAATGGCGGCGCGTACTTCCTCTATCGGTTGGGTCGTGGCGGGCATGATCTTGTCGAGCTTGATGATATGATAACCAAATCGTGTCTGGATGATATCGCTGATATCGTTTGGTTGCATGGAGAAGACTGCGTCGTCAAATTCTTTAATCATTTTGCCCTTGGCAAATGTCCCTAGATCTCCACCCTTGGCCTTGGATGGATCTTCGGAGTACGTTGCGGCCAGCTTTGAAAAATCTTCACCAGCACGGGCCTTAATCAGGATTTCTTCTGCTTTTTTTCGTTGTTCCGCCTGCTTTTCCGGGGAGGCGTTTTCTTCTGTCTTCAATAAGATGTGTCTGGCATGTCGTTTTTCAGGAACCTGGTAAGCGGCCTTCTCTTTTTCGTATTGGGCCAGAACCTGTTCGTCACTGATTGTTACCTTGTCTATCTGGGCCTTGTAGGGAAAGCTGAGATAGTTCAGTTTGATTTTTTTCTCGGTCTTGTAGGTGTTTTTTTCTGTTTCAAACCAGGCAGCAAGATCTTGAGGATTAACCACTATCTGGTCATTGAAGAGAGCGGGCGTAACCTTAACAACTTTGACGCGCACTGTTTCCTGATCCCGTTTATACATCTCGTTTATCTCGGTCCCGCTTGCTGTGGTGGCAAAGTTATTGATAGAGGTAATCACTTTTTCGCCAAGCAGGTCATGACCGATGGAGGCCTCGAATTTATGGGGAGTCAGGCGGTTGGCGCTGAGGATGGCCTGGTAGGTATTCATGTTAAAACTACCCTCTTGCTGGAATTGGGGCATCTTCTGGATGGCGGTCTGGATTTCAACAGGGGTTGCCATGATTCCCATGGCATTTGCACCCTGACGCAGGAGTGCCGTCTGAATCAATTGGTTGACAACCTGTTGTTTGACCCCGAGACCTTTGAGGATTTCGTCGGAGATGGCATCACCAAATTGGCGCCGGTAGCCGGTTATTGCCTGGTCGTAGCTCCGTTGAAATTCCTGGAAGGTGATCTCTTCATTATTGATAGTGATGGCGGCATCCCGACTATTCATCATCTTGGTGCCCACACCCCAGAAGATAAAAACCAGGGCGATAATCAGGACCATGGCCTGGATAACGATGGATTGCGCTTTATTGCGGAGGATTTGCAGCATGGGGATACTCTGGAAAAAGGTTGCTCCTGCCTGGTAGTGAAAAGGTAGGATTGATTCTCATGCCAAAGGCATGCTAAATGAAATGCGGAATGTTGTAGATTTACCCTTTCTTGCCTTTCTCTGCAAGGAAAAAGGCGGAATGGCCGTCTGGCAGATAACATACAAGGAGCCGTTCTGGCCATTTAGGTGGCCATCTTATTTATTTACAGCGGCTTGGTGAATCGTGTGGGCAATAAAAAACATCAGCCTTGTTTTTTGGTATTTTTTGCGGTTATTTTTGCGTATTGAGGAGAAAAGTTACAACAGGAGAATGCAGGGGGTTTCAGGACAATGGGTTTCATGATAAGGTTGAACTGCTGTGTTGAAAAAAATATGGTGCAAGCCATGGCGTGTCGCTATGGCTTGCCGTTTCTGTTGAAGGATCATTGAGCCTCGGGTTTAGGGATAACCGAGCAAGGAAAAGGGAAAAAATGGGATCGAGAGTGACGCAGTTATACCGCAGGATTGATGAGGGCCGGGCCTATTGCTTTAATGTGGAATCCACCCGGCAGTTGACCGCTACGGAGATGGAGTGTCTGCGGCTGGTTCTGGCCGATGGTTTTCTTCCGGAAACGGTGTCGGTTACGCCTCTGCTCCAGGGTGAGCGGGTAGTCGAGGTGGGACCGCGGCTCAATTTCGCCACGGCCTGGTCCTCGAATATGGTCTCCATCTGCAGGGCTACCGGTATTGATTGTGTGACCAGGGTGGAGCGTTCGCGCCGCTATCTGGTGCCGGAAACTCAGGATATACAGGCGTTTGTTGCCGGCCACCATGACCGGATGACCGAGTGTGCCTATCCCGAACCCCTGCACACCTTCGAAACCGGGATCGTGCCGGAGGCGGTTTATACTGTGGATCTCAAGGGCGGCGGGCCGGATGCCCTGCTGGGTATCCCCGGCATCTCCATGGACGAGTGGGACCGCAATTTTTATTACGACTATTTTGTTGTTAAACATGACCGGAATCCGACTATTGTCGAGATCCTGGATCTCAATAATGCCAACTCCGAGCATTCCCGTCATGGTTTTTTCAAGGGTAAACAGGTAATTGACGGCCAGGAGCAGGAGCAGACCCTGTTCGAGCTGGTCATTGACACCCTGACCGCCAATCCCAAGGGCTCAGTGATTGCCTTTAAGGATAATTCCAGCGTGGTTGAGGGGTATGATATCAAGACCCTCCATCCATCCCGGCCGGGAGAGCCTTCCGCCTTTGCGGTCAGGGATGTCCATTATCATCCCCTGTTGACTGCCGAGACCCATAATTTCCCCACCGGTGTCGCCCCCTTTCCCGGTGCCGAGACCGGGACCGGCGGCAGGATCCGCGATGTCCAGGGGACGGGCAGGGGTGGTTTCGTCATCGCCGGCACTGCCGGCTACTGCGTGGGTAATCTCCATATCCCCGGCTATGCCATGAGCTGGGAAAATCATTATCCCTGTCCCGATAATCTGGCCTCCGCCCTGCAGATCGAGATTGATGCCAGCAATGGCGCTTCGGATTACGGCAACAAGTTTGGCGAGCCTTTGATCCAGGGCTTTACCCGTTCCTTTGATCTGCGTCTGGCAGATGGCGAGCGTTGGGGCTATCTGAAGCCGATCATGTTCACCGCCGGTGTGGGCCAGATTGACGACCGGCATACCCAAAAGAATAAAGAGCAGAAGGGCATGCTCATTGTCCAGGTGGGCGGGCCGGCCTATCGGGTCGGCTTCGGCGGCGGCGCCGCCTCCAGCATGCTGCAGGGGGAGAATGCCTCTGAGCTGGACTTCAACGCGGTACAGCGCGGCGATGCCGAGATGGAGCAGAAGATGAACCGGGTCATCCGCGCCTGCAACGAGATGGGCGACCAGACCTTGATTGATGTGATCCACGATCAGGGGGCGGGCGGGCCTGCCAATGTGCTCAAGGAGCTGGTGGAAAAATCCGGCGGCCGGGTGGAGGTCCGCAACATCAGGGTGGGCGATCCCACCATGTCGGTGCTGGAGATCTATGTGGCCGAATACCAGGAACGTAATGGCTTCCTGATCCGCCAGGAGAATATCGGGCAGTTTCAGGCCATCTGTGCCCGGGAAAAGGTGGGCTGCGAGGTGCTGGGCGAGGTTACCGGCGACCTGCGATTTGTCCTCCATGACGCGGTCGATGATTCCACGCCGGTGGATATCGAGCTTGATGTCCTGCTCGGCAATATCCCGCAGAAGACCTTTACGGATGCGCGGCGCGATCCCGGCCTGCAACCCCTGGTTCTGCCTCAAAACCTGAGCGTGACCTCGGCCCTGCATGATGTGCTGCGTCTGCTGTCGGTGGGTTCCAAACGTTTTCTTACGAGCAAGGTGGATCGCGCGGTCTCCGGCCTCATTGTCCGCCAGCAGTGTTGCGGCCCGCTCCAGCTTCCGGTCAGCGATGTGGCCGTGGTGGCCCAGAGCCATTTCGGCCTGACCGGGATCGCCACGGCCATCGGCGAGCAGCCGATCAAGATGCTGGTTGACCCGGCGGCAGGGGCGCGGATGGCTGTGGGCGAGGCCCTGACCAATCTGGTGTGGGCCGGAATCGAGGACCTGGAGCAGGTCAAGTGTTCGGCCAACTGGATGTGGGCCCCCAAGCTCCCTGGAGAAGGCGCGGCAATTTATGACGCAGCCCGGGCCATGCGCGATGCCATGGTCGCCATTGGTGTCGCGGTGGACGGCGGCAAGGATAGTCTGTCCATGGCCACCATGGTGGCTGGCGAGACGGTGAAATCCCCGCGTCAGCTGGTCATTTCTGTCTATGCGGCGGTGCCTGATATCAGGGCGGTGATCACCCCGGATATCAAGGAGCCGGGTAGTGTGCTGGTGCTCATTGATCTGGCGGGTGGCAAAAACAGACTGGGCGGCACGGCCCTGGCCCAGGTGCAGGGGCAGATTGGCAACGAGAGCCCGGACATGGACGATCCCCACCAGTTCAAACGGGCCTTTGGCGCCGTGCAGGAGCTGATCCGTCGCGGCCTGATCCGGGCCGGCCATGATCGCAGTGACGGCGGCCTGATCACCACGCTCCTGGAGATGGCCTTCAGTGGCAACTGTGGCCTGGAGATTGATCTGGCGAGTAGCGATTCGGCCTTGGCCGCCCTGTTCTCGGAGGAGTTGGGGATGGTTGTTGAGTGCCGGCAGGATGATCTGGATGTGCTGGCGGCCCTGCTTACGGCAAGCGATATCCCCCATGGTGTTATCGGCAGGAGTACCAAGGCCAAACAGATTCGGGTTCGCTGCAATGGCGAAGTGGCGCTCGATGAAAAGATGCAGACCCTGCGCCAATGGTGGGAGGAGACCAGTTATCAGCTCGAACGGCTGCAAATAAATCCTGCCTGTGCCGAAGAGGAAAAAGCGAATATTGCCGATCGTCAGGGGCCAACCTATCATTTGAGCTTTACGCCGGAACCCACCCCGGCCCATATCCTGGAGAAGAAGGAGAAGTCGAGGGTGGCCATCCTCCGTGATGAGGGCTCCAATTCTGATAGGGAGATGACCTCCGCCTTTTACGCCGCCGGATTTGAGCCCTGGGATATCTGCATGAATGACCTGCTGGCCGGCCGGATCACCCTCGACGGTTTTAGGGGCTTGGCAGCGGTGGGCGGTTTTTCCTATGGCGATGTCCCTGAGTCGGCCAAGGGTTGGGCGGCCACCATCCTCTTTAATGAACAGCTCAAGACCATGTTCAATGAATTCTATAACCGCCCTGACACCTTTACCCTGGGGATCTGCAACGGTTGTCAGCTCTTCGGACTACTGGGCTGGGTGCCCTGGCAGGGGATTACGCCTGCCGGCCAGCCCCGATTTGCCCATAATACCTCGGGCCGCTTTGAATCACGGTGGGTGACGGTCAAGGTTCAGCCATCAAAGGCGATCATGTTCAAGGGCATGGAGGACCTGGTCTTCGGCATTCATCTCGATCATGGCGAGGGCCGTCTCCATTTTCCTGATTCCGCCATCCGGCAGCAGGTGGAGGCAGGCGGTATGACTCCCCTGGTCTATGTCGATGACAGCGGTCAGGCTACCGAGGCCTACCCCTTTAACCCCAACGGTTCGCTGGACGGCCTGGCCGCCCTCTGTTCGCCGGATGGCCGCCATCTGGCGGTGATGCCCCATCCCGAGCGGGCCTTTCTGCCCTGGCAGCTCCAGTATCTGCCGGAGTCCATGAAGGATATTCAGGCCTCGCCTTGGCTGCGGATGTTCCAGAACGCCTACACATGGTGTGTTGGGGAGTGAGGATGTTCGGAGAGGGTTTGTATTTTGAAAAAGGATGCTTCTTGCTATGAGAAAAATATGGATAGTCCTGCTTATTGGAAGTCTGTTTTTTGTTGGCGGTGACATGGCGATGGCCGGAGTAAGTAGTGCTGCCGGAAAGGTTCTGGAACCAGCTATGCTCCTGTCTCAAGAAGAGGCCAAGGTGCTGACTGGAGTCAGTTTTGAGGCGTGTACGGTGAAGGAACAGCCTGCCGTCGGGTTGAAATTGTGTGTGTATGAAAAGGATGGGGCTTTGTTGCAGATCGGTGTAACACAGGTTGCTTTTATGGACAAGAAGTCGCGCGAGGGCGGAACAACACCGCAATCCATCTACCTGGCGATAAAAGGCGCTTTTAAAGATGCTGCCAGGATTGATGGAGTGGGGGATGACAACTTTATCGCCCCTGGCGGGCTTCACATCCTCAAGGATGGATATTACCTCACCGTTTCGCTGGGGAGTTTGTCGAAAGACAAGGCGATATTGCAGGCGGTAGGCATGCGGGTCGTTGAAAATCTCGGTAAACATTCTAAGGAATAAGCCGATAGGTAAGCAGGCATGACCAGAATCGAGATGTTTACCGGAAAAGGCGGGGTCGGGAAGACGACGATGTCGGTTGCCACTGCCTTAAAATATGCCCAATCCGGTAAGACGCTACTGATCTCCACGGACCCTTCCGGTTCTCTGTCGGAGATCTTTTCTCAGCCCTTAGACCAACGGGTGACTGAGGTGGCGAGCAACCTTGATGCCGTTGAGTTGACCCGGAAACTGGTTCTTGATTTATGGCGGGCGAAATTTGCCGATGAAATTTATACGGTCTTGTCCTCTTTTTTGCCGGTTGGACGAGAGGTTATCGACTATATTGAAGGGGCGCCGGGGGTTGAGGAAGAGTTTATGCTCGATTATCTCCTGACAAAAGCGCAAAGCACTGTCTACCAGACGATTGTCTGGGATACGGCGCCGACGGTAACGACGCTTAACCTCCTCTGTATTCAGCAGCTTTTTTACACCCATCTGACCCAGGCCCAGAAGATTTATCTGAAGGTAAAAGGTGTCTTCGCCCACGGTGACCCGCTGGCCTTGATTGACAAGTGGCAGCAGTTGACCGCGCAGATCATAGCCATGCTGCAAGCAGAAACCACGGCCTGGGTGGTCGCCAACCCGGAGCGTTTGCCGGTGGAACAGGCGCTCAACATAGCGGCCTCGCTGACCGCCTTTGGCATCAAGGTGAATGGTTTTATTCTCAATAAAATGCTGCCCCTTGAGCTGTGCTGCACCCATCCTTTCTGGCAGGCAAAGTTTGAGTCGCAGCAACGTTGGCGACAGAGGCTGCTGCAGGCGGCGGCTGGCCGGAGGGTGACAGAGATCCCGGAGCTGTCCGGCGACAAGATGGCCCACGGTTTCCTGGGAGAGGTTTCAGAACTTCTGGGAAAACGGTGATGAGCTTTCTGGTTGAGGGAGTAGCTGGTGGGCCTGTTTCCTTGCGTGTTGTAGCCATGATTTCTTTATGATTGATCCCTGTTCTGGAAAGATAAAGCGACTTGACATAAACTTATAATAAACTTATATTTTGCCATGTATGATATTCACTGGAAGTCGAAGGCGATGAAACAACTTGCCAGAATTGATAGTCGGGAAACCCGTGATGCTATCTATGCCTCAGTGCAATCTCTGCGTAGTTTCCCGGAAGTAGCGAATGTCAGGAAACTGAAAAATCATGAGCATTCCCATCGGTTGCGGGTTGGACGCTACCGGGTAATGTTTGAGGCAGACGGGGAAGTACGCATTATTCATATAGAAGAGGTGAAAAAACGCGATGATCGAACCTACTAAAATTCAACCGATCTACCAAGGCGGGGTGCCTGCCTTCGTGGTTATCCCTTTTGCTGATTTTGCCCGTGAGCATCCGGTTGAAGCGGCGCAAATAAAACTACAAACTCCCCGAATTCCTGAAGGAGATTACATCCCCCATGAGGTCGTCGGCCTGCACGTGCAGGATGGTCTGCCGCTGGTCCGCGCCTGGCGGGAATACCTTGGCCTCACTCAGGTCGAGGTTGCCGAGCGGGCCGGGATCACACAGGCCGCGCTTTCTCAGATGGAGTCGGGTGAAGTAAAACTGCGCAAGGCCACACGGGAGAAGCTGGCGCTGGCTATGGGCCTGAACCCTGAACAGTTGAAATAATCAACCCCGTTGGTACTCCATGCCCCTTTCCTGGAACGAAATCCGCAGCCGCGCCCTGGCCTTTTCCCGAGAATGGGAAGGCGAGTCATCTGAAGACGTTGAGGCCAAGAGCTTCTTGAGCGTCTTTGGGGTCATCCGGAAGTGAGTCGCATTTACGCCGACTGCCATAAGAAAGGTAACGATTTTTATGAAACGGAGCAGGTACATCCTGCTATAACATTTCCTATATTTAAAGGAACCCGCTGGTGGCTTTACTAATTGTCCCACTTAAACAAATTATCCTTGATCCGTCCAACTCGATAGACCTTTCCATTCTTCCCGAGCAGGAGGCCATCCGGCTCATCAAGGAGTCGTACGGTTTTCTTTCGTCATCCCTTGATGTGTCGATCAGGGACGGACTTGCCGTGATTGAATTGAAGGAGGAACGCTCCGCCCGCGCCAACAATGTGCAGAAAACCTTCCAGAAAGGGATCCGGGAGGCACAGCAGGGAGATTACCGGAAGGCGATCAAGACGTTCACAAAGGTTCTCGAAATAATCCCAAACCATGTCGATGCCCGACGCAACCTTGCCATGGCCCATCTGGAACTTGGTAATGTGGCCAAGGCCAAGGAACATCTTGAGGAATGCCTGAAACTCGACCCGGCCAATGCCTGGTCGTTCGTTCTGCTTGGTAACATCTACGCCAAACATGAGCGGAACCAGCCCGTCGCCGAATTCTATTATGAGGCGGGACTGACAACTTCCCCAAATGATAACATCCTCCTCAACAATTATGCCGCGCTGCAGATGGAGCAGGGGAATAGTGTTAAGGCAAAGGAGCTGTTCGAAAGGGCGCTGGCGGCAGATTCATCATATCCGAATACCTATTACGGGCTGGCGTATCTCCATCAGATAAACCGTGAACCAGCCGCCGCCATAGCCATTCTGGACCGCTTGTTCGATCGGCCGAAATCGTCTGATATGAGAAGTGAGCCGGTTTACCGGAATGCCCGTGCGCTCTACCTCGAACTCTCTGAAGAATTAGCCCGACAGGATGGCACACGGCTCATGGGGCTGATTCAAGAGAAAAAGTCGGAACTGGAACGTGCTGCCGGCCAACGTATCAGCATCGAAGAGGACAATTCATTGGAATACGTTTCAGCCGTCGCCCAGATGGCGTGGAAGCATGGGCGGGACGAACACAGGATCCGCTATCGGATGAAATCTGAAGCGGTCACCCCCCACCTGGTGGCCCACGAGCTGGAGCATATCGTCCTCGAACAGCAGGCCCGCGCAGGTGGAAGAAATCTTTTCTTTGTCACCACTGCTGAAACCCGGACGGCGGCCGTCCATTCAGTTGCAAGCCATGTTTCGAAATTGCAGCAACAGGGGTATGCGGAAAAAAATATTACCGAAGTCATCCTCCAACTTATCCATGGGCTATGTAGCCAGATTTTCAATTGTCCGCTCGACATGGTTGTCGAACACAACCTTTTTGCAAAGTACCCGGAATTGCAGCGAAGCCAATTCGTCTCGCTCCACCAGATGTACCAGGAGGCACTGAAAACCTTTACCAGCCCAGAAATAAAAAAGCTTACCCCCCCTCCATATTTCGTGCCAGCAACACGCTTAACTGTACGTACGCCCTCTTTATCGACCATTTGTATCAAGGCCGCACCGACTATTCCTCTGCCTACCGTTCTTCCGAAGTATTTTCGAACGGGGAAAATCTCTTCAACGTCTGGAAAAAACAGATGGAAGTCTTCCAACCTGGCGATGAGTACGCCCTGGTGGACGAATTTGCCCGTCTTCTCAAGCTGCGTTCCTGGTATATTTGGAAAACGGATGACGTCCCGGACATGAGCCATACAGAGCTACCCTCAGCAAATATTGTTCCTCTGACTACCGATAAACCGGAAGCGTACATCTACTGCCTCGATGCCCTTCGCCGGTTCGACGGCAAGAGCCGTGACGAGATTTTCGCTGTCGCTTCCGAGATCGGCATCCTTGGTATGAACGGCATCGACCACACCTCTGAAAAAACTTACTCTCTCAAAGCTTATCCAGGCGAGACCTTCACCGGCCTGTCCCTTCTCTGTCTCATGTACGTCGGCTTTAAACTGTATGACCCGTCAATCAATAGCGGCCTCGATTTTGCCGAGGCTTACGAAATGGCGCTAGAGGCGCATAAGGAAGCGGTGCACTGATGGAAAAACAGTCATTTACAGATCTTACAGCAAAACTAAGAACCTTTGCCTCCGAGCGTGACTGGGACCAGTTCCATTCCCCCAAGAATCTCGTCATGGCCCTGTCAGTTGAGGTCTCGGAGATCATGGAGCATTTCCAGTGGTTGACGGAGGAGCAGAGTTCTGCACTGCCACCGGAAAAACTGCAGCAAGTGCGGGAGGAGATCGGCGATGTCCTGATTTACCTGACCAGGTTGGCTGACAAGCTTGGGGTAGATATGTTGGAAGCAGCTGCAAAGAAACTCGAGGTAAACCGGGTCAAATATCCGGCGGACAAGGTACGGGGTTCTGCTAAAAAATATACTGAATTGTAGGGCTTATGCTTATCTACCAGGATACAACCAACCAGTTTGTCCATGATGTGCAAATTAATAAACTCACTGACATCATGGTGAATCACTTTCAGAATCGTTGGGGCAGGATGCCTGGTGCCAGTGAATTGCTATCTTGGCAAAATTCTCTTTCTCGGGTTCGTGATGTAATCGAAATTGCCGGGCTTGCTGAAAACATGATTGCCCTTGAGTATGAAGTTCCTTATAGCCAGAGTCGGATCGACTGTCTACTGTTTGGCAAGGGGAAAGATGACAATCAAAATATCGTATTGATTGAACTTAAGCAATGGTCTTCCGTTCGGGCACTGGAGGATGAAGGGAACTTCGTGGAAACCTTCACGGGCGGGACAGAGAGGGTCGTTGCCCATCCGTCAGAGCAGGTAAAGGGGTACCACAATTACTTGAAGGGTTTTGTTGCAGAGTTTGACGAATCGCCACCCATGGTTCTCTTCAGCTGTTCATATTGTCATAACTACGAAATAGTTGAGGCCCTCGGCCTTTTCAGCCCCCTTTATAAGCAGTTGGTGCGTGAATACCCCGTTTATTGCAAGAGCGATACTATTGCGTTGGCAGACAAAATCAAGGAACTTCTCGCACACGGAGACGGCTTTGAGATTTTCAACCGTTTCATGCAGAGCCCGATCCGGCCAACAAAAAAGCTGCTCGACAATGTTTCCAAGATAATCAAAAATGAAGCAGTCTTCTCATTGCTCAACGAACAGTTGGTAGCAAAAAATCTCATCTGGTCGAAAGTCAGCAAGGTTGTGAAAAACAAAGAAAAATCAGTGGTTATCATCCATGGTGGTCCAGGCACCGGTAAATCTGTGATTGCAATAAACATACTTGTCGAGGCTGCACAAAGGGGAAAAAAAGTTTTCTATGGTTGCAAGTCAAAGCCATTTACCGAAGGGCTGAAAAAACTTGTTGGAAAAAATGGAGCACTGCTTTTTTCCAATCTGTACCGCTTCCTACCCTCAATTGTTTCCGAAGACGAACTGGATCTGCTTCTTATCGATGAAGCGCACCGAATCGAGAAAACCAGCAATCATCGGTTCACAAGACCTGCTGACCGCACAACAATGCCTCAGGTCGACCAACTTGTCCGCTGCGCTAAAACTGCTGTGTTTTTCATCGATGACAAGCAAAATGTACGTTCTCAGGAAATAGGGAATTCCGCGAGCATCAAGGCTGCTGCGGAGAAATATGGGTGCACGGTTTCCGAAATTACACTTCAGGCGCAGTTCCGCTGCATGGGGTCAAACGATTATCTGCTCTGGCTTGAATCAGTGCTGGGGTACACGGACGAACGACGCATTTTGCGGAAGAATGAAATTTTTGACTTCAAGATATTTGACTCCCCGCAGGCAATTTATGATGCGCTCTGCATCAAAGAAAAAGAAAAGCCCAATTCGGCTCGCATGGTAGCGGGCTTTTGCTGGCCATGGAGCAAGGCACTCGATGTAAAAGGCGAATTGGTAAAGGACGTGAGTATCGGCGATTTTGCGATGCCTTGGGAAACGCATGGAACAATCCGCCCTCCAACAGGTTTCGTCAAGTGGTACGAATGGGCGTACCGACCGGAGGGATTTAAACAAGTCGGCTGCATTTATACCGCACAGGGCTTCGAATTTGACTACGTCGGGGTCATTATTGGCAACGATTTGTGCTATAATGAAAACACTGACTGTCTTGCCGCAGATATTACAGCAACGCAAGACCCCACACTCAGGAGAGGCAGGGATAATTTTGAGCATCATGTGAAAAACATATATAGAACCCTTCTTTCGAGAGGGATGAAGGGTTGCTATGTTTATTTCACCGACAAGAAAACGGAACAATTCTTCAAAAGCCAGATGGAGTCGGTGACTTCTGAAATCTCATTGGTTGAACATCTCGAAATTGCGGATATTCTGCCATTTCGCCGTATGTCGCCGAAAGAAGCCAGGCCCTTTGAGAATTGTGTTCCTCTTTATGATCTCAAGGCGGCTGCAGGTCAATTCAGCGATGAGCAGCAAATTTCCGATAAAGATTGGGTCGAACTCCCCGACATCTTTCGTCCCCAGCGGAGCCTTTTCGTGATTCAGGTTGTTGGTGAATCGATGAACCGCCGAATTCCGAGTGGTTCATGGTGTCTGTTCAAGAAAATCCCCGCAGGCAGCCGCCAAGGGAAGGTTGTGCTTGTTCAGCATCGCGAAATTTCTGACAATGATACTGGTGGCCATTACGCAGTAAAAATTTACGATAGCAAGAAAATAATACACGAAGACGGCACATGGCAGCACACATCAATAATTCTGCGCCCCGACACAACCGCTACGGGCTATGAGCCAGTGGTGCTTGACGAGCGCCAGAGTGAAGAGTTACAGGTAATCGGGGAATTTGTGGTGGTCTTGGGATGAAAAACGACTTTCCAAGAGACCCGGTTGTCTTCCTGTCCAAAGATTAAGGGGACGTCATATCTTTTACGCCCATTCTGTCATGTAGGTGGCAAGTCTGTGCTGTGGAGCAGTCCCTTTTTGCACGAAAAGAATAAGATGAAATTCCCCAATTGTCAGGCCACATGATATCTGATAAGAAATGCAGATGTAAAGAAACCTTTTTTATTAGAAGGTGATTGAATGAGAATGAGTGGATTTCTATGATAAGGAGGAGGTATCATGCAATATAAAGCGGTTTTTCACGTGGATCAGAAGGATGGGCAGGTCTTTAATCTGGCCCTCAATAATGTCATCAATCTGTTGAGTGCCATCCCCGGTCAGGAGCATGATCTGATTGTGCTGCTGAATGGTCCGGCGGTTGGCTTGATGGCCGCGGATGAGGCAACCTCTTTTGTGGAGAGGATTCAAGAGCTTGCGGCCCAGGGGGTCCGTTTCCAGGTCTGCGACAATGCCCTTAAACGTTTTGAGGTCAGCCGTGACAGCCTGATTGTCCAAAGTCAGGTTATTCCTGCAGGTATTGTTGGGCTCATCGATCTGCAGAATGAGGGCTTTGCCTATATCAAACCCTGATCGCGTCGCAAAAAGGCCCAAATACTGCGTTGTACCCCAAGGGCACTTCCTTCGGGGCGCGCACATCCTTCGTCACTGCGACATACCATATGTATGCCTCATTCCTCATGATTTGCGCGTCTTGTCTTTGTGCCTTTTTGCTTAGCCATCCATTAAATGATTTGTTGCGAAATCATCAACCTTAATCGGTGAAGGTTTCATGCGTTGGTAGGTGATACGGGTGTAAGGGGTCGGGCCTGGGATTGCGGTGCGGGTGGTCTCGGTGAAGTCCCCTTCAGGGAGAGGGGGGAAAAGGATGTCGCCCGCAACCTCTTGAACCAGGACGCTGAGGATGATGGTGTCAGTCAGGGGTAGGGCTAGGGCGTATATCTGCGCGCCGCCGGCAATGAAGACCTTTTCACGCCCGGCGCACAGGTCCAGGGCCTGGCTCAGGCTCTGGACCGTGGTGCATCCCGGAAAGCAGCGGTTTTTGTTGCGGCTGATGACAATGGTGGCGCGACCGGGCAGGGAGCGGCCAATGGATTCATAGGTCTTGCGGCCCATGATCAGGACATGGCCCATGGTGGTTGCCTTGAACCATTGCAGTTCCTCCGGGATGTGCCAGGGGATGGTGTTTCCTCTGCCGATAACCCGGTTGGCAGCCATGGCCGCAATGATAATGACTTCCACGATGACTGCTCTCTGGAAAGGTTGCTTTTACTCTTTAACCCTTTTTTTCCTGGCGGCAACTGATGGGGCGCTCATCTGGCCCCGTCTTCTCGCCCGGCCAATGGCCGATTCTCTTCTCTCGGTCTTCTCCTCGGTCTTCCGTACCACTTGTGCTGGTGGATTGTGAGGCTGGACCTTTGCTCCATCGAGCCGGCTGATCTTGAGCTGTTTTTCAGCCACCCGGACTTTTTGCAAGAGGGACAGGGTTTCCTGGGAAATCCCGACTGGGAGATCGACGGTGCTGTGATCGTCAAAGATCGAGATCCGTCCGATGTGTTTGCTATTGAGATCGGCTTCATTGGCAATGGCCCCGACAATATTCCCCGGTTTCACCCCCTGGTTGAGACCCACCTCAATGCGAAAGCGTTCCATACCCTGGTCAGGTTGGGTTGATGGCCTGGGTTCCCTTGCTTCCTGTGGCTCCCGGAATTTCTGAGGTTCTCGATATTCTCTAAACTCCCTGGCCTCCCGGAACTCTCTGGGTTCTTCTTTTCTCTCCCTGAATGATGGTCGTGCTGATTTTTCAAACTTCCGGCCCGGTCGCGCGGAGCGGTCAAAGGGAATGGAGCTGTCCGGCTTGGGTGCGGGTAGATCCTTCAACAGCAGAGGTGTGTCACCCTGGACCAGGCTGGCCAGGGCCGCGGCCACAAGGTCGGCCGGAACGTCATGTTCTCCCAGATATTCCTCAATCAGGCGCTCATAAAAATCAAGATTGTTGGCGGTGAGGGTATCGGTGATCCGCTGCTTGAACTCCATGATCCGTTTATCATTAATGATCTCGGTGGAGGGCAGCTTCATCGGCTCAATCTTCTGCCGGGTTGCCCGCTCTATAGTGCCCACCATATGCCGTTCGCGGGTGGTGACAAAGAGTATGGCCTCACCGCTGCGTCCGGCCCTGCCGGTTCGGCCAATGCGGTGGATGTACGACTCGGTGTCATGGGGGATGTCAAAATTGAGTACATGGCTGATCCGCTCGACATCTAAACCCCGGGCCGCCACATCGGTTGCCACCAGGATATCAAGCTTGCCGCTTTTCAGTTGCTCCACAGTCCGTTGGCGCAGATTCTGCGGGATGTCGCCGCTGAGCGGGGCCACGGAATAGCCTCGGGCTGCCAGCTTTTCGGCCAGCTCCACGGTCTGATTCTTGGTACGGACAAAGATCAGCATCCCTTCAAAGGACTCGGCCTCCAGGACCCTGGTCAGGGATTCGAGTTTATGAAAGCCGCTGGTGACGAGAAAGCGTTGCCTGATATTCTGGGCAGTGCTGGTCTTGCCGGTGATGGTGATCTCCTGGGGATTATGGAGATATTTCTGGGCGATGCGGCGGATACTGCTGGGCATGGTGGCCGAAAACAGGGCAATTTGCCGGGTCTTAGGGGTCTGTTCCAGGATCCATTCGACATCATCAATAAACCCCATGCGCAGCATCTCGTCTGCCTCATCGAGCACCAGGCAGTCCAGCTCCTCAAGGTTCAGGGTCTTGCGGCGGATATGGTCCATGACCCGGCCCGGGGTGCCGACCACGACGTGAACGCCACGCTCCAGTTGCCGGAGCTGAATATTATAATCCTGACCGCCATAGATGGGCACTACCTGAAACCCTTTCATATGGGTGGCGTAACTATGAAAGGCCTCGGCTACCTGGATGGCCAGCTCGCGGGTGGGGGCCAGCACCAGGACCTGCGGTTTTCTTTTGTGCAGATCCAGGCGGGACAGGAGCGGCAGGGCAAAGGCTGCTGTCTTGCCGGTGCCGGTCTGGGCCTGACCGACTACATCATCTCCTGCCAGGACATGGGGGATGATGCGGGACTGGATCGGGGTGGGGGACTCGTATCCCGCTTCATCAATGGCCTGAAGGATGGCGGGGCTGAATGCGAAATCAGAAAACTTGGTCTGGGGCTGATCGTCAGAAGACATGGTGGATCCTTGTAATAAAAAGGGGTAAACCCGGAAAAGCAGATGGGTTGCGGGTGGTTATATGGAGAAAAAATGAAGAAATTGTTGTGTGAGACTCTCAGTAGAAAATATTTAGGAGCCGTTACGAAATAACCAATATATTTCTGATCATTTCATTAGGGCTCTTTATGCCGGTCACGGCATTTCAATGTTACGGTTATTTCTGAATGACGGCGTACAATAAAAGAGGGAGTTAAAAATGCTGTCAGATACTCTTCTATGGAGAGTCTCTTTTAAGACAGAATATACAATATATCCGATGTAAAAACAAGAAACAGGAAAAGTGCCCAAGGCGCACGGTAGCGCAAAAGGACGCTTCCTTCAGGGGTGTAGGGACTGCAATACAGCGCAGTGATGTTTCCTGCTCTGGCTATTTGGACTATTTGTAGAGGCAGAGATAGGCGGTTTCAACCTGTACCCGCACACCAAATTTTACGTTGGCTGCCACTTCAAAACGCTCACCGGTCTTGATGGTTTTCCAGCTTTCAGCCCCTGGCAGTTTGACTTCCATGGCCCCGGAAATCACTGACATGATCTCCACAGAGGTGGTGCCAAACTCATATTCCCCGACCGCCATGACTCCCAGGGTGGCTGGTCCTTCAGGACTGGTAAAGGCGATGGATTTCACCTTGCCGTCAAAATACTCATTTACCTTGAACATTGGTTTTTTCCTTTTGTTTTCTCTGGAGCGACAGAATGACACAATAAAGTGACTTCTATTATGACATATATCGGAGAAACTTACGACATATTATATGGGGATGGATCATGGGGGAGATGTTGGGGGAAGGCGGTGGAGGCAGGCAGATTGCAGGAGAAGATGTTGCGTAATGCATCGTATCTTTTTGTTTGTGCATCATTTTTTTAGTATGATGCATTACGCAATAGCACTGTTTCAAGTGGAAACAGTTTTTTCTTGACAGGGGATTTTGCGAGTAGTAATCATGCCAGCAATTTTCCAATATCGCATGGTCATTGCTGAATAAGAAGGGATAAAAGAGGGGAGTAACCAGGTGACAAAGAACTCATAGTGTGTGGTTTTATTTTTCATATATCGTTTTATTTTCTTTTTCAGGAAGTTAACAAGGAGAAAACAAAGATGCAAAGGAACATCAAGAAAAAGGTGGGGGTGCTATTGGCCTCTCTCGTGTGTACAATCATGCTGAGTCCGGTCTGGACGCTGGCTCAGGAAGTGACAGCAGTGGCTCAGGTGCCAGTCTGTACCCCGGATGACTGGTGGAAATGGCCGTTGATCCTGCTGGGTGTTACCTTTGTCATGGGGATTATTGCGGTGCTTGGTGGTGTAGGCGGCGGCGTATTGTATGTGCCGATCATGAGTGGGTTCTTCCCCTTTCACATTGACTTTGTTCGCGGAACAGGTCTGCTGGTGGCCTTGTGCGGGGCGCTGGCCGCTGGTCCTGGTTTGCTCAAGGCCAATCTCGCCAGTCTGCGTCTGGCCCTGCCCGTGGCCCTGATCGCCTCCACCATGGCCATTGTCGGTGCTGTGGTGGGCTTAGCCATGCCGCCCCATATCGTGCAGCTTTCTTTGGGGGCTACCATCCTTGGTATTGTTGCCATCATGCTCTCGGCCAAGAAATCAGCGGTTCCCGATGTTCCCGCCGCTGATGCTTTGTCATCCGCCCTGCGGATCTGCGGTATCTATCATGATTATGCCACCAAACAGGATATCAACTGGAAGATCCATCGCACCATCCCTGGCCTGATGCTCTTTGTCATCATCGGTTTTATGGCCGGCATGTTCGGGCTGGGCGCTGGCTGGGCCAATGTGCCCGTGCTGAATCTGCTTATGGGCGCGCCGCTCAAGATCTCGGTGGCCACCTCCAAGTTCCTTCTTTCCATCACGGATACCTCGGCGGCCTGGATCTATTTCAATCAGGGCTGCATCATCCCCATGATGGTGGTGCCATCGCTCATCGGTATTATGCTGGGTTCCTTTGTTGGTGTGCGTCTGCTCAAGGTGGCCAAGCCGGGATTTATTCGCTGGATGGTTATCTTTGTCCTTCTTTTTTCAGGCGGCAAGGCTATTCAGAAGGGGTATCAGGAATATCAGAAGGTCAATAACAATAAACCGGCGGTGTCCCAGCAGGTTGCTATACCTGCACAAGCGCCAGTCGAGGCCAAGACTCATCAATAACGGGCAACCATTTTGTGATTAGTCGTTGTCAAAAAATAACTATAACATTGGAATATCATGACCGACATAAGGAGTCGGTCGCTCTTCATCCATCCATGGAGCGAGCGACACTATGCCATCCATGGCCGTCGTAACGAAATGGTCAAAAATGTAATGGTTATTTCGTAACGGCTCCTAAATTATGAGAGGCACAGCGTGCCTTAAGGAGAAATAGATTATGTCTACAACTAACGCACCAACAAAAGAAGCATCCATTGAGCAGCTCCAGTATGCCAGGATCCTGGAAAAAGGGATGTTGGCCGGGCTGTTTCTGATGGTCATCACCTTTGCCCTGTATGTCTTCGGGGTCACGAAACCCCTCATCCCCTTACAGGATATTTCCACCCTGTGGGCCACGAAATCAGGAGTTTACCTGACCACCGTTGAAAATAAGTATATTCCGGAAGGGCATTCCCTCAAGGTCAGGGTTCATGCCCAGCAAGATGCGGCAACCCCGCAGGCTCAGGGGCACGAGTCCAGGGCCGGGGCTCATCATGCCCCGCGACATGTGCTGAGCGGCTGGGCCTGGTTTTCGCTGCTGGGATATGCAGATTTCCTCAACTTTCTGCCGGTGGCCATCCTTGCCGGGATTACCATCATCTGTTACGGGGTTATCATCCCCGGTTTTTTTGCCCGTGGTGACATGGCCATGGGGATTATGGCCATTGTCGAGATCGGTATTCTGGTGCTGGCGGCCAGCGGTATCCTCAAGGTGGGCGGCCATTAATAATTAAAGACCCTAACCTCAAGTTCTCTGTTCAGGGGATTTTTACAAATGTGTTGTGGCCGTTTGCGAAGATCCCCTGCATTTTTTTATCCTTCCATCTCGTATTTCTTGATCTTGCGCCACAGCGAGACCCGGTCAATCCCCAATGCCTGGGCGGCCAGGCTCTTATTATCACCTTGCTCCTTTAATACCCATTCAATATAGGCCCGCTCCTGGTCGGCAAGACTGGGGATGGCGCCACTTTTTCGGCGGAAGGTCTGAAAACAGGTGCCCCGCAGGTCTTCAGGCAGATGCCCGACCTCAATGGTGTCGCCGCTGGCAAGTGCCACCCCGCGCTCAATGATATTTTCCAGCTCCCGCACATTTCCCGGAAAATCATAGCGGAGCAGGATGTCAACCACCTCTGGGTCAATATTACTGACGTCTTTATTCATTAATGCCCCGTATTTCTTAATAAAATACTGAATGAGCAAGGGGAGGTCATCCTTGCGCTCGGCCAGGGGGGGGATGTTGAGGGCAACAACATTGATCCGGTAAAACAGATCCTGGCGGAAATGTCCTTGTTTTACCTCTTCTGCCAGATTCCTGTTCGTGGCTGCCAGAAAACGGACATTGACCTGAATTGGGGCGACCCCGCCAAGATGCATCACCTCTTTTTCCTGGATCACCCGGAGGAGTTTCACCTGCATGGCCAGAGATATCTCGGTGATCTCGTCAAGAAAAAGGGTGCCGCCATCGGCCATCTCCACCAATCCCTTTTTGGTTTCCATGGCGCCAGTGAAGGCCCCTTTTTCATGACCGAAGAGCTCATTAGCCAGTAGCTCCTCTTGAAAGGCCCCGCAATTCACAGATAACAGGGGGCCCTTTCGGCGGTTGCTGCAGGCGTGGACAAAACGGGCCAGCAGTTCCTTGCCGGTGCCCGATTCCCCGCAGATTACGATATTGCTGTCAGAGGCGGCCACCTGACTGGCCATGGCCAGCAGCTTCTTCATGCCCGGATTGTTTGTAACGAGGCGGGCCTCTCCCTGGAAGACCTTCAGGGATTCACGCAACCTGCTGTTTTCCCGTTTCAGCCCGATTTTTTCCAGGGCCTCCCGGACAATCTTACGCGCCTCGTCCAGTTTGTAGGGCTTGGCGATATAGTGATACGCCCCTGCCTTCATTGCCTCGATGGCGGAGTCCACCGTGGCATAGCCGGTGATCATGATCACCTCGATATCGGGATTCAGCTCCCGGGCGCGCTTTAAAATCTGCATCCCGCCAACTTTTTCCATTTTCAGATCGGTGAGGACAAGATCGAAACTGTGTTCTTCCAGGAGCTGGAGGGCGCGCTGGCCACTTTGTGAGGCCGTCACATCGTACCCTTCTTTTTTCAGGACATGCTTGAGATTGTGCAGGGCTATCTCTTCATCGTCAACGATCAGTATCTTTGCGGTCTCATTACTCATATTAACTTTCCTGTTGTGTTTCCGGTAACCATATAATGAAGGTGGTGCCAAGACCGGTCCTGCTGTCCACGGTGATACTCCCTCCATGCCACTCAATAATGTCATGCACAATAAACAGGCCAAGCCCGGAGCCTTTTCCCACGTCCTTGGTGGTAAAAAACGGGTCAAATATTTTCTTGAGCTGTTCCGCTTCAATCCCCGGCCCGTCATCTTCAATTAATATCTCCACTCCGTTATAGCTGGAATAATATCCGGTATCGGAGGCGGAAATCCAGATATGGCCATTGTCCTGTATGGCGTCTATCCCGTTTTTGATCAGGTTGAGCAGAACCTGCTGCATCCGCTGCTTGTCAGCAATGATTGTGAGATCTTCCGGAATTTCTACGGAGATGATGACGTTATCAGGCGCATGCCCCCGCACGAGCAGGATGGTCTCCTCCACCAGTTTTTTGAGGAGGAGTTTTGCTTTTTTGAACTCCTTGATTCGGGAAAACTCGAGAAGGGTTTTGACAATATCCCGTGCTTTGTCAGCTTGGGTCTCGATCTGGGTAATAAGATTTTTCTTGAACTCCGCATCGCCTTCCTCGATTTCCTCACTCAGGATCTGGGCCGAGGTGGAGATATTGGACAAGGGATTGTTCAGTTCATGGGCCACTCCGGATAACAGGGTGCCGAGGGCTGCCAGTTTTTCCGACTGTACCAGTTGATGCTGCCGGATCTGTAACTCCTTGGTCATGCGGTTAAAGGCGGTGAGCAGTGAGCGGATTTCCTGTTCTCCTTCCCCTACCGTAATCTCGACAAAATCACCTTGGGAAATGATCTTGGTGTATCCCTCCAGCATCTTCAGAGAGCTGACTACCCTTCTCCCTAAAAAAGCGGCGATGGCCAGGGCGGCCACAAAGAGACAGAGCATCGAGGCCAGGAGGATGTTCTGGGTGGTTTTCAGGAGCAGCTTGATCTTCTGTTTGACGGTATCCCTGGTCTTCTCGCCAAACTCGGTGAGTTCTTTGCCGGAAGACCGGACCTGTTCTTCCAGATGCTCCAGGCCGCGAAGTTGATTGCTACTGATGCTGCTTTCATTCTTGTGGCCAATCCTCTGGTCATATTCATGCAACCGCCCCATGTATTCATTATAGGCGGTAATAACATGTGCCAACCGTTGAATATCAGCGGATGAAACCACCAGATGCAGGGCGGAAGAATTATTTTCAAAGATATCCCGTATCTTCAGCCAGTAGAGTTGATTTTCCTGAAAGTCCTTTTCCTGGCGGTAGAGGAAGTAATTTTTTTCGAATCGGCGCACCTCCAGGGTCGTATTGAAAAAATCTTCAATAACCTCACCGAAGGTCACCTGTCTTTCAACCCGTTTGACGATGGCGAAAGTCAGGATAGCCGAGCCTACGGTGATGATGAGCAAGAGATAAAAGCCGTAGGTTATTTTCTTGCGGATGCCAAGTTGAAACATGATCAGCCTTTTTTTAAAAGCCGTTACAAAATGAACGGTTTTTTTTGTTCATTTTGTAACGGCTCCTTATGCCGTTTTTACATTTTAAATAATGATATTAAATTGTTCCCGTGGTGCAGGAGCCGTTACAAAATAACCATTCCATTTAGCAGGGGCCATGGCCGGAGTCTTCGCTTACCTGAATGACGGCCGAGTCAAGAGATTTTGGAGCAGTCAGTGTCCATGGTAATCCTGTCCGCGTTCTGTCTGTGTATACCATACTTCCAGCCTGGAATAAAGTCCAGAGGTTGCATTTAGTAACAGTGTGTTTTTTATTGTAACAATAATATAATATGTTGATTTTATTTAATTATATTTTTTTCTGCATTGCATGTGTTGCAGAATAACAACGATGGTCATGACAAGATGGCACAGTGTAACTATTTGAAATAAAACATAAAAAAATATAGTAATCGGATGGCATGGTTGTTGCTTTATGAGGTGGTGTAAAACAGAGTCACTCAAGAATTAGACTTTAAAAAACATATATATCCCTACGGAGGATTGCCATGAGCACAAAAATGTCACGATTTGATCAAATAATGAGTGCGATAACCTTTGCGGAAGCTGGTGAGTTTGATTGGGCCCAAGAAGAGTTGGCCAGAGACCGGAAACCAAAACAGGAACAGCAAACCAAGGGGAAAAAAGTGGCCAGTCGCAAGATTATGCCAACCCCGGCAGCTCACTGAACCAACTTTTTTATTACGAAACCACTCATGAGTCTTTTGGCAACCATTTTTGAGAAACTCGAAGAATCCATGACCGCGGCAACCTTTGCCGAGGCCGGTGAGTTCGAAATAGCCCGTCAGTTTCTTAAACCTAACAAGAATGCCTATAAGCGTGTGCTCCTTGGGACTGACAGAACGGAGATCAATCCCAAGGCCCTGCAGTATGCTATGCAGCTCTGCCAGCGCATTGGTGGCAATTTAGAGATCTTCCATGTGATTCATGCGGCTGAAGAGAGTATGGCTTGTGAAGCTGGACAAAAGAACAGATTGGTTGAGGCGGTTCAAGATTCATTACGGGAAAAAGGTATCGTCTATCAGCTTGTCATGGGAGAAGAGTGTCTGGCGGAAGAAGTTCTCAAATATACAGTCAACAGGCGGAATCTTCTCTGTGTTGTCTTCGATGCCATAGAGGCTGGCAATGTAAGTTGCCAGAAGGCCAGGGAAACCATGCTGGCAAAATTTCATGCATTGCACTGCCCGGTGGTGGTTTATGCCGAACAACCGGTGGCGTGACTACGCTTTGTGCATTTAACAGTACATTTAACAAAAGAGGGGAGAAGTGAAATGGAAGTAACACGATTTGACAAAAACATGATGGCGGTAGCCTTTGCCGAAGCAGGAGAACATGATACGGCAAGGGAGATCCTGAAAGATGGGAAGAAGAGTAAGGTGACAGTTCCGGTTCCGGTTAAAAACAAGCCCTACCTGAAGACTGTTTTTTTTGGGGCAATCTCGATTACCGCCTATATCCTGCTGTTTAAGAATGAACAACTGGTAACTGATACCTTTACCATGGGCGGTTGGCGTTGGGTGTTTCCCGTGGGCGCGGCTTTTTTCTTTTCCTTTATCCATGGGGCCTTTGCCAGCAATCTGCTGAGCAGTCTGGGTCTTGAGGCCAAAAAATAATTTTCAGCTATTTATAAGTTACTTACAAGCTTGCACAAAGGAGATGTACCCACAATGAAGAAGTTATTGCTGATATGTATGTTTGTCCTCGCCGCTCTTCCGGTTTTGACCCAGTCTGCCTTTGCCGCGGGAGACGGGCCATCCAAGGATATGCTCAAGGGCATTGTGACCCAGGTTAATGGTGCCGAGCGCACAGTGGTCTTTGTGAAAGATGGCACCAAGGAGGTCCGGACCCTGGCCCTTGGCGAGAAGATGAAGATTGAAGACATGAAGATGAACACCAAGGTGTTGATCAACCTCGATAAACATGCCGGGGAAAATGTGATGAAGGACTTCTCCGTCATGTTCATGGATATGACAGTGAGCAAGCTTTTGGCCTTGCTTGCCATTGGCGCCATTGGTGGATTGCTCTCCGGCTTCATCGGTTCCGGCGGCGCTTTTGTTATGACTCCGGCCATGATGTCCCTTGGCGTTCCGGGCGCGGTGGCCGTGGCCAGCAATATGTGCCACAAGTTTCCCAAGGCCATGGTCGGCGCCTATAAACGCTGGAAATATGGTCAGGCCGATATTAAGCTCGGTCTAGTTATGTCTGTCACTGCCATTATTGGAGTGCAGATCGGTATCAAGATTCAGAAATTCATCCTGAGTCAGTTTGGCGGCGCCGGTTCCAATCTCTATATCAGCGCGGTTTTTATGGTTGTCCTCGTTTTTGTCGGCGGCTACGTGTTTTACGATGCCTGGAAGATGGCTAAGGGTGGTGGTGAAGAGACCGTGAGTAAGCTGGCCATTGCCATGCAGAAGATCAATCTTCCCCCCATGATCCATTTCAAGACTGCCAATATCACCATCTCCGCCTGGATCACCATCCCGATTGGCGTGCTCACCGGTATGCTGGCCGCAACCATCGCCGTCGGCGGCTTTGTCGGTGTCCCCGGCATGATCTATGTCCTCGGCGCTTCTGCCGTGGTCGCCAGCGCCACCGAGCTGATCATTGCCTTTGTCATGGGGGCCTGGGGTTCCGTGCAGTGGGGGTTAAGCGGTTTGATTGATATCCGTCTTTCCCTGCTGCTCCTGGCCACCTCCCTTATTGGCGTGCAACTTGGGGCCTTGGGCACCACCTATGTCAAGGATTACATCATCAAGGTGGTTATGGCCACCACCATGCTGATTGTTGCGGTCAGCCGTGGCGTCATGGTTCCCGGCTACCTGGCCGATGTTGGAATGATCGCGCCGATCGATGCGGGCACCATTGCCGTGCTGGAAAGGATCAGTTACTGGTCCCTGCTCCTGGCCCTTGGTTCTGCCGGTCTGATCATCGTTGTGGCCATGGTCAAGGGGATGACCGCTGATCGGAGAGCCCAAAAAACGCTTGCCGGAGTCCGTCATGGCTAAATATCGGAAGATCCTGGTAGCCTACGATGGGTCATCCTCTGCCAAAAACGCCCTTACCCTGGCCGGGAAGCTTGCCAGGGAAGACAAAAGCTGGATCAAGGTGCTGGCGGTGGTGCCAACCTATCAGGGCGATCTTGACCTCATTGGTGTCTCCCATATCAAAGAGGCTATTACCGGGCCTGGTGAGCGGTTGCTGGCCGAGGCCCGGAAGATTGCTGAGAGTGAAGATGTTCACATCCTGACCGATCTGGAGCAAGGCGAGCCGTATGAACAGATCGTGCGTGTGGCCGCTGAGGAAAATTGTGATCTCATTATTATGGGTCGCCGCGGCGGCGGCAATCTGGAGCGAGAACTCATGGGCAGCGTGACTGCCAGGGTCATCGGCCATACACGCAAAGATGTCCTGGTGATTCCGGAAAAGTGTACCCTTGCCTGGGGAAATATCCTGCTGGCAACGGATGGTTCGCCATCGTGTGACAATGCCCTGGCGAGATCTCTGGAGATCGCCCAGGAGCGAGGGTCAAGGCTTGCTGCTGTTTCCGTGGTCTATACCAATGATGAGTTCTACGCCTTGGGCCAGACGATTATTCAAGGGATGTATAAGGAGGCAGACAAGGTCCTGGACAAGGTGAAGAAGTGGGCCGGCGATCTTGGGGTGCAAGCGGAAGTATTCGTCAAAGACGGAGAACCCCATCAGGCCATTGTTGATCTGGCAACAGAACGGTCAAGCGATCTTATTGTTATGGGTTCTCATGGTCGGAAAGGATTGACCCGCCTGCTTATGGGCAGTGTCACCGAGCGGGTTATCGGCTATGCTAATTGTCCAGTTCTCGTCTGTCATGTATAATATCGTAAGCTTCAGATAAGAGGCTGAAGGTTGTAGGGAAAAAGGCCAAGAAGCCCGCTTCGTTTCATCATATTGTGAAACGAAGCGGGCTTTTGCATATCGATCTATTTCACTGGAGTTTGGAGTTTCAGCCAACAGCATGACTGAAACTATATGTTAAAAATTTGTAAAAAAATCACAAAAAGCTATTGACATAGCGGCAAGAAATTGTGCCGTTTTCTCAGCCAAATTGAGGCAAACAGTAAATC
>JAPLJF010000011.1 GCA_026388715.1 Deltaproteobacteria bacterium | reverse complement strand
AGCCTTTTGCAAAATGAGGATTTTCGTTCAAAATCAAGGCATGCGAAAAATTTTACCGCAGGCATATAGTTGATATTCCGAGGATAAAATTTTAAGCATAACGCAGAGTTTGGGCGAAAAGACCATTTTTGCAAGAGGCTCCACGGTTTGGTTTATCGTATGATGCAAAGAAAAATAAACCCATTTGTCAAACTGAAATCGGACTGAAGAAGGGTCTTCAATCCGACAATTATCTTTCACAATTACCACATCAGAACAGATATGGATAGTCCCACCCAACGAATGATCAGGATCGGCAAGACGTCTATTGGCCTGATCGGACTCGACATTGCCTTCAACAAGGCCTTGGCCGCAGAGATGGCCGTGCCCCAGGCGGTTGACTTCATCTTCCTGGCTGTCAAGGAACGAAACTATATCCCCTCCGGCATGGTTGATAAATACAGGGAAGCCATAGGCCGGGAATACCGGCGACTGCTTGGCATTGATGACGGCCAGAATCAGGGGCTGACCATCCGCATCCTGGGGACTGGCTGTATCAGTTGCAACGGTCTGCAGACCATGGTCATCAATGCCATGGAACGGGCCGGCGTCGCCGCCGACATCGAACAGATCCATGACCGCGATGAGATCGGGCGTCTGGGGGTCACCGCCACCCCGGCCCTGATAATCAATGGCCAGCTCAAGATCGCCGGGATCATGCCGACCCTGACCCAGGTGGAAGGATGGATCCGGGCGGCAATGCCTGACCATAAGTGATCAAATGACGAATCAACCTTTTCTCTACCTGGCGCCCATTCGCGGCATCACCGACTGCTTGTTCCGCAACCTGTTGCAGCGCCATTTTGGCGGCTTTGATCAGGCGGTTGCCCCCTTTATCAATCCGCAACCGCACTCAAACTTCGATCCCAGACAGCTCCGCGACCTGCAGCCCGAAGAGAACATGGCCCTGCCGGTGGTGCCGCAGTTTCTCCATACCGAAGCGGAGGGCCTCCTGGCCCTGGCACATCGACTGCACGATCTTGGCTATGAGCACCTCAACTGGAACCTGGGCTGTCCGGCGCCCATGGTCACCCGTAAAAAACGGGGCTCCGGTCTGCTTCCCTATCCCGACGCAATCATCTCCTTCCTCGATCACATCCTGCCCCGACTGCCCATGCAGCTCTCCATCAAGACCCGGCTGGGCCTCAACCACCCGGATGAATTGGCAGGGCTTCTGCCACGGCTCAACGACTACCCGCTGAAAGAGATCATCATCCATACCCGGCTGGGCAAACAACTCTACAAGGGGACTACCGACCCGGAGAGCTTCGGCCATTGCCTGGAACTAAGCCGTCATCAGCTGGTCTATAACGGCGACATAACCGACATTGCGACATGGAGCAGCCTGCAAAGGCAATTTCCCATGGTGCAACGCTGGATGATCGGCCGGGGAGCCCTGACCGACCCCTTTCTGGCCAGGACCATCAAGGGCGAACAGTTCAGCGCCGAGCAACGCGCAACCATGCTGATTAACTTCCACCAGGATCTCTATGCGGGCTACAAAGAAAGCCTCGCCGGGCCCAGCCATCTGCTCGGCAGGATGAAGCAGATATGGTTTTATCTTGCTGCCTCTTTTCCCGGGCAACAAAAACTCTGGAAAAAAATAAAAAAAGCCAACTCAGAGGAGCATTATCTTGCAACTGTTGACAAGGCCCTCCATTTTTCCATTTCAACAACAAAAAACTCAGAGTCCCCTCTCGTTCCTTGACAAGCAGCAAAAACTATCGCCAATGAATTGGCAATAAAAAATCCTTAAAATTCACTCACATTCCACCTCATCAAATACTCCATCCCTCAATCCGAAACGAGCATATGCAAAGATAAAACATTCTCGCTGTTTGGCCTCACCTGTTCATCGGAAACATTCCTGGAAACCTTCCTCAAAAAATGTCTTGATACCTTTATCACCGGAAACAGACACTGACACCCTGGTGACCGGTACCATGCGCCGGGGAACCAGGGTTGGCATCCTGATGTGTGACATGAGCTTTTTCAAGGAAGTCAATGACACCTACGGCCATGAGACCGGTGATGCAATCCTGATCAACCAGCTGGGAGGCAATCAAATTTGCCGATGTGACTCTTTATCAAGCCAAGAATGAAGGAAAAAACGGGGTAGTCCGGTTCACACAGAAGATATGGAAACAAGAAAAATATTAAGAACCTGAAAAACAAAGTCCCTGCTACAAGCCCGAGGCAGCATTGGCCTCACCTTCTTCCGCAGGCCAGCCGCCACCCAGAGCCTTGAACAAGGCGACCAGATTGGTGGAGACGGTGCGGCTGGACTGGGCCAGGGCATCCTCAGCGGCATAGAGGGAGCGCTGGGCGTCCAGCACGGCGAGAAAATCGTTCTGGCCCGCAGTATAGAGGGAAGTGGCGAGATCTACTGCGGTGTGGTTGGCCGCCACAGCCTGGACCAAAGTCTGACGATGTTCCTCCTCCTTGGTCGAGGCAATCAAGGCGCTTTCCACCTCCCGCAGGGCGCCCAGCACGGTCTGTTCATAGGCCAGAAGCTCTTCTTCCTGGAAGGCTTTTTTCAATTCCAGATTGGCACGGCTGCGGCCCATATCAAAGAGCGGCCAGCTCAGCGAAGGGCCAAGAGACCAGGCGCTGCTGGCCTGATTAAAGACCGAATTAAACGTGTTGTTTTGAAGACCGAGGGCGCCGGAGATGGTGAATTTGGGAAAGAGATCGGCCTTGGCCACACCGATACGGGCGGTGGCGGCATGGATCTTCGCCTCCGCCACGCGGATATCCGGCCTCTGGCGGACAAGATCCGAAGGTATACCTAACGGCACAGTCGCCAGCGGTACGGGCAGAGCGACATCTGGAGTCAGTTCGGCCAGCAGGGTGGACGGTTCTCCGCCGAGCAGCAGACTGAGGCTGTAGATCGTTTGCCTCACCTGCGCCTCAAGCAGCGGGATCTGCCCGGCCGTGGTGGCGGCAAGCGCTTCCGCCTGCACCACATCCAGTTTGCCGACAAAACCTACACTAAAGCGCTTGCGGGTCAACTCGACGCTGTGTTCCTGGGCCGACAGGTTCTGGCGGGCAATGGTAAGTCGCTGCTGAAGGGAACGTAGATTCAGATAGTCGCTGGCCACCTCGGCGCTCAGGCTCACCAGCAGATCACGGCGGCTTTCCACGGCCGTGTCAAGATCCGCGCCTGCCGCCTCGACCCCGCGCCGCAGCCCACCAAAGAGATCAATCTCCCAGCCGGCATCAAAGCCCATCTTGTAAAGATCGGAGGTTACACCCTCGCCGCTGTTTCCAGACCCCGGTGTCCGGCTGCGCCTGTACGAAGCGGAGGTATCCACAGTCGGGCCAAGGTCTGCCCCGGCGATGCCCATGGCAGCGCGGGCTTGGCGGATGCGGCTTTCAGCCATTCTCAGGTCCAGATTAGCCTGCATGGCCCGCTCCACCAGGGAGGTAAGCTGGGGATCGTTGAAGGCCGTCCACCATTGCGCCATATCCTGAACCGGTGCGGCCTCGGGGGCGTTTGAAGCCTGCCCCAGCCACTGAGAAGAAACCTTGGTCTCGGGGCGTTGGAAATCAGGTCCCATCATGCAACTGGTCACAAGGGGCAGGGAGAGGCACAGGACCAGACAGGTCCGGTAGGGTATTTGGCGCGAGCAAGCAATCATGGGGTACTCCTTGAAAAATGGACCGAGAGGCCGGCCCGGTTGCCTTCATTCAAAGCGCAGCGCCTCAATGGGGTCGAACCGTGAGGCCTTCCAGGCCGGGTAAAATCCAAAGATGATTCCCACCCCGGCCGATACCAGTACTGCCGCGGCAATGGCCGCAGGCGACGTTTCCACCGGCCACTTGAGCAGGAGCTGCACCAGCAGAGAGCCACCATGACCGAGGACTATGCCCATGGCCCCGCCGGTAAGGCAGAGGACCACCGCCTCCACCAGAAACTGCTGAAGGATGTCCCTCCCCCGGGCCCCCACCGCCATACGCAGGCCAATCTCCCGGGTGCGCTCGGTCACGGAAACGAGCATGATATTCATGATCCCCACCCCGCCCACCACCAGCGAGATCATGGCCACGGTCAGCAGCAGATTAGTCATCAGTGTGGTGGTGGTAGAGAGGGTTTTGGTAAGCTCGGCCATGTCGCGAATGCTAAAATCGTCGGGCTCATCGACGCGGAGGTGATGCCGTTCCCGGAGCAGCGCCGTCATCTGCTCGATGGCCGGGGATATCTCTCCGGCGTTGTTGGCCGCGGCCATGATACTTTCGATATTAGCGAAGCGCACCGGCATAGGATTATCGGCCTGCTGGACGCTGGAGCGTTCAGGGTAGAGGCTGAGCTGGGCCGCCGGGTAGAGATTGGACAGGGTGTTTACCGTATCGGTGGTGGTGGCGGCAGTCGAGGCGCTCTGGTTGGTGGTGGAGAGGCTTGAGCCGGTGACCCGGTATTTGATGGTGGTCCAGGGCGCAAGGATGACGTCGTCCTGATCCTGACCCATCATATTGGCGCCCTTGGGGGTAAGTACCCCGATCACCCGGAAGGAGATGTTCTTGATCCGGATCTCCTTGCCCACAGGCGAGGCGCCCTCAAACAGCTCCCGAACCAGGGTCTGACCGAGCAGGCAGACCCGGTTGCCGTTGAGCACGTCCCGGTCGCTGAAGGGCTCACCTTCGGCCAGGATACTCCAGTCCTGCACATCAAGAAAGGCCGGGGTGGTGCCATACATAGTGTTGGGCACCCAGTTGCGGTTACCGTACACCACCTGGGTCCGGGCGCGGACAATGGGCGCGGCATTGTGAATGGACGGGCATTCCCGCAAGATTGCCTGGTTGTCTTCCGGGGTCAGGGTGGTCGAGGTACCAACTCCGAAGGAGATCCCGCCGCTGGAGGCAGTTCCCGGCCGAATGACGAGGACGTTGGCCCCCATGCTGGCGATGGTTTTCTTAAGAGAGGCCGAAGAACCGGCGCCGATCTCCATCATGGCAATGACCGCACCGACACCGATAACAATCCCCAGGGTGGTGAGCATGGCCCGCATAGGATTGCGGCCCAAGGCTTTGAAGGCGGTGCGGGCGGTGGTGTAAACCCTCATGAGGTACCTCCCGGGGTTTCCGTTCCTGGCTCAGGGATAGGCACATTACCCTGAATCAAGCCATCATCCAAGCGGATCACCCGTTTGGCATGTCCAGCCACCTTGGGATCGTGGGTCACCATGATGATAGTGATGCCTTCCTCGCTATTAAGCCGCTCAAACATCTGGAGCACCTCTTCACTGGTACGGGAATCAAGGTTGCCGGTAGGCTCATCAGCAAACAATACCGGCGGCCGGTTGATCAGGGCCCTGGCAATGGCGACCCGCTGCTGTTGACCACCGGAGAGCTGAGAGGGGAAGTGATCCAACCGGTCGGCCAGCCCCACCCGGCCAAGCATCTCCGCAGCCCTTCCTCGAGCCTCGCGGTCGCTCAGATTCTCGGCTGCATAGGAAAGCGGCATAGCCACGTTCTCGATGGCACTGGTTCGAGACAGCAAATTGAAACTCTGGAATACAAATCCCAATTTGCGGTTGCGAAGCAGGGCCCGCTCGTCGGTGGTGAGTTTGGAGGTTTCCTGACCGTCCAGCCAGTATTCACCTGCGGTCGGGCGATCCAGGCAGCCAAGGATGTTCATCAGCGTACTTTTCCCGGATCCAGACGAGCCGGTAAGCGCAATCAACTCCCCCTGGCGGATAGAGAGAGATATGCCTTTCAGCACGGGCACAGAGATGTCCCCCATCTGATAGGTCTTTTCAATGTCGCGCAGTTCAATGAGTTCCATGGCTCTGCTTAGTGTCCGCCGCCGGCCTTGCCACGGCCCAATTTCGGAGTAAAGGGATTGGCGCCTTCTTCCTTGCCATTGCCGGAGTCTGCCGGACGGATACCGGTAATAACCTGCATTCCTTCACGCAGATCCACACCTTCCACTACGGTGTTGGCCCCGTCACTTGTCCCGGTCTCAACCTCTATCCGGCGAGGTTTCTGATTTTCATCAAGCACCCAGAGGATGCCGGTGGCCTTGATGTTAGCCGGAACCTGGGCAGAGACCGGTCCTTTGCCCAGTCCCGTTCCATCTTTTCCTTTACCACCACGGCTCTCACCCGCCCCCTCTTTGGCCGGCGGGCTCCAACGCAGGGCTGCATTGGGTGCCTGCAGGACATTGCTCATCTTTTGCAGCTGAAACTGGATATTGGCGGTAAGGTACGGCAGGAGACGACCATCAGCGTTATCAGTAGAAATTTCGACCGTATACGTTACCACGTTCTGGGTCATGGAGGCGTTGAGCCGGATCTTACCCACCTCACCTCGGAAGGTCTCACCGGGGAAGGCATCTACGGTAAAGCTCACCGGCTGGCCGGGATGGATCTTGCCGATATCCGCCTCGTTCACCGCCACCCAGACCTGAATGCGAGTGAGATCCTTGGCCAGCAGGAAGAGACTGGGGGCATTGAGGCTCGCCACCACGGTCTGGCCGGTATTGACCCGGCGATCGATGATAATGCCCTTGACCGGCGAGGTTATGGTGCAGTAGCTGAGATTACGCCGAACGCGTGCCAACGCCGCCTCGGCCTGTTTGATAGCCGCCTCACTCACTGCGACCTGGGCCAGCGCGATTTTATACGCCGATTCGTAGCCCTCATAACTCGATTGTGCCAATGCCTCGGAGGGGCCAAGTTTCCTGGCCCGCTGCCAGTTGCCTTCCGCCTGACTCAAATCGGCCGTGGCCTTTTGCAGGCCGGCCTTGCTTGACAGGAGCTGGGCCTCGGCCTGGGCCACGTCAGCCGCGTAAAGCGAATCATCGATCCGGGCCAATACCATGCCGGCCTCAACCACGGAACCGTAATCCACTGTTTTCCCCTTGGCATCTGTGCCAAAGGAAACGATCCGCCCGGCTACCTGCGCCCCCACGTCAATGACCTCTTCCGGCTCTACGGTGCCGGTGGCGCTGATGGAAACCAGCAGGTCACCACGCTTGAGCTCGGCAGTCCGGTAGACGGCATCCTTTCCCTGACGGCGGGTAAGCTGCCAGGTGGCCAGGCTGCCAAGAAGAAGCACGACAATCAATGCAATAAGGGATTTCTTGCCCAGGTATTTCATAATCCAACCTCGTTGTCTGACTGTTGTACATGCCGGTCGCCAAGCGCGCGAATACCGGCCATGCTGAAGCGGGTGACATGCTCTGCAAGCTGTTCCACATCATCGAGAAGGGGCTCAAAACCAGTTGGCGGAAGCCCCTGTGCGGTCTTGCGGCGGCGGGCGTGGAGTAACGGTCCAAAACACTGGGCCCGGATGCTCATGGTACAGAGCTGCACCTCGTGCGCATGGGGTTCCTTGCCCAATAATTCGCCGACCAAAAGGGCAAAGCCCTGGAAAATCGGTTCCACTGATTCCTGAATGGCCTTGGCCAGCAGGCCTGTCGGGTTTGCCATCTCCTTGTGGAAGATGTCAAATTCATGGCTGTGCGGGTCGATGATCCGGCGCATGATCGCCAGTATCCGACCGCGCAGCCGTTCTTCCGCCGAGGCCTCGACCGGAATGCCACCATCCAGAGGGTAGGTCGTTAATGACTGGGTAAAGGCGTAGCGCCAGCTCTCCACATACAGCGCTTCCTTGCTGCCGAAATGGTAGCTGATGGCGGCAGTGTTGGCTACTGCCTGCCGGCAGATCTCGGCAATGGTTGCCTCCCGGAAGCCTTTGCTGGCAAAGACTTCACCGGCTGCCGCCAACAGATTCTGACGTGTTTCCTGACCATCGCTGCGCTGTTTTCTCACGGATCGCTCCCTTTTCAAATAAGTTAAACACACATTTGACTTATTTGCCTGATCGCGTCAAGGGTTTTTTGAGGGGGGAGGGGGGAATGGGGAAGAAGGAGGGACTTAGAAATGTGGGGAGGGCAGCATCAAATGAATATCGCGGGCGTGCATCGAAATCGATATCCTGATGCCTTCAGCAACCCCAGCATGGCGAGCATCATGAGCGGAAACCTCAAGATAAATCGGCACCTCCGGCGCATGATCCGGGAGAAACCGCGCCTGCACCGTGTCCCCCAAGGTGAGACACCCCGCAAGCACCCCTGACACCTGATTTTCCCTTTCAAATCCAGCTGGCCTGACTTGATACTCCAGTAAAATATAGCCCTTGGGGATCAGCCACCGCACCAGGGAACCTACCGAAAATTCCAGACACAACCCAGCGCGGATCTCCTGGCCGAACCAGGACAGCACTGTATAACCATTTTCCGGCTCATGGGCCGTAACCGTGGCCGTAAATATATTGCGGTGGCCAATCACCCTTGCCACCCGCTCGTTAATGGGCTGCCGCACCAACCGGTCCGGGGTATCGCTTTGCAGGGTCATGCCATGGTGCAATACAGTGATCCGATCAGCGAGCATCTGCGCCTCGCCAAGGTCATGGGTGACCAGAATGATCGGCATATCGAGGTCGCGACGCAGCAGGGAAAGCTCCTCATAGAGACGCTCACGAGTGGTACGATCCACTGCGGAAAACGGCTCATCCAGAAGAAGGAGCACCGGTTCGCGCGCCAGAGCCCGGGCCAGGGCGACACGCTGCCTCTGACCACCGGACAGCTCAGCCGGGTAGCGTTTCCCAAACCCGGCCAAATGCACCCGTTCCAACCAGGCATCAGCAATAAACCGCTGCTCCGCCTTGCCAGGTGACGGTACGGCCAGGGCGACATTGTCTTGCGCATTCAAGTGCGGAAACAGGGCATAATCCTGAAATACATACCCAACCCGCCGTTGCTGCGGCGAAAGACAGACTGTGGAGTCAAACCAGATTTCACCGGCGCAACTGATTTTCCCCTGTTTAATCCGGGTCAGGCCAGCCAAGGCACGCAGGATCGTGGTCTTGCCGCTGCCGGACGGCCCGACCAGGGCCAGCAGTTCTCCAGCTCCACATTGCAATTCAGCCGCAAGCGGAATCGGTTCAGCCTGAGACAGACGAACAACCAGACCTGTTTCCTGCGTATTATGAGTCATGACGTTTTTCCGCAAGCATGAACACCACCGCCACCGTCAGGAAGGAAATCAGCAGCAGCAAGGCCGCCATTTTTCCTGCCGCAACATCATCAAAGGCCTGCACCCGGTCATAAATAGAAATGGCAATGGTTTTGGTCTCTCCTGGAATATTGCCGCCCACCATCAGCACCACCCCAAACTCTCCCAAGGTATGCGAAAAAGTCAAGGCCGCCGCCCCAGCAAGACCGGGCCAGGCCAGAGGCATTTCAATCTGTCGAAATGTCCGCCAGCGGGACAACCCGCTGCACCAGGCAGCCTCACGTACATTGGCCGGAATCGCCTCAAAGGCCCGTTGCAATGGCTGCACGGCAAATGGAATATTCATAAGTAGCGAAGCTGCCAGCAGACCTTCAAAACTGAAGGCAAAGGTCCTGCCAAACAAGGCTTGGTATCCGTTGCCCAACCAGTGGTGCGGCCCAAAAGCGACCAACAGATAATAACCGAAGACTGTGGGCGGCAAAACCAAGGGAAGCGCAATCAGAGCCTCGATCACATTTTTACCACGCGGCCGGTTGAAGGCCAAAAACCGGGCGGCAATAATCGCCAGAGGCAGCAGAATAAACACCGTCCATCCTGCCAGCGACAGTGACAATCGTAATGCCGTCCAGTCCATCATCAATTCCCTTTTTCTTCTGGAAGCACGAAGCCGTATCGGACCAATACCGAGCGGGCTTCCGGTTGCTGCAGATAGGCATAAAATGCCTTGGTTACCGGACCGGCATTTTTCATCAAAATCATACGCTGACGCAGGGGATTATGCCAATCTGCCGGAATCAGCACGGCTTTGCCGAGCTTGGCAATCGCAGGAGCGCTCGAAAACGAAAAAGGCAGAATGCCTCCTTGGGTTGATCCTTTCAATGCAAACTGGGTGGCCTGAGTGGCGTCCTCACCCAGCACAAGTTTCGGTTCAATCATCTCCCATAACCCAGCCTTCTGCAAGGCCTCCTTGGCAGCCCGGCCATATGGGGCATGCTCTGGATTCGGAATGGCGAATTTTTGCAATCGACCCTCGGCCAGAGCCGCCCGCAAATCTGTCAACTCGGCATCTGGCTTGAGTGGTGAATCAGGAGGTACCATAATAACGATTCGCCCAACCGCATACAGCGTACCGCGATCAAGGGTCATCCCCTTGTCCGCAAGATCGAGCGCATAGTTCTCATCGGCAGAAAGGAACATTTCGAAGGGCGCACCCTGCTGGAGTTGCCGGTAGGCGTTCCCTGACGAACCGAAGGAGAGCTTTACTGATTTTCCCGTCTCACGGGTAAATGCGGTCGCTATTTCCTCAAGTGCATATTTTGTGTCCGCTGCCGCAGTAATAACAGGCGGAGCTGGTTCCTGATTTTCCTCGGCAACGACGTTGCCAACACCAAAAATCAACGCACACATGCAGATAATACAAATCCTCACCGACATAACACATCCTCCTTCACCTTAGTTCATTATGGACAAAAATTTTCCCTTTGAACGGCATCTCCAAGTTTTTTGGTCATCTCCTGAAAGACTTCCTGAAAACGCTCATGATAATGCCAGAAAATGGTAATTGCCTTCTCTCCTGCAGGCGTAAGCGTGGCCCCGCCACCACTCTTCCCGCCACGGGCTGTTACCACCAGCTTGCAGCCCGCCTGCCGGTCCATGGATTCCAGTAGGTCCTTGGCATGTTTAAATGACATCTCCATGGATCTGGCGGCCCGGGAGATAGAGCCATATGCCTTAATCCGCTCCAGCAACACCACCCGGCCATGGCCAAGAAAGGTGCCTTCAACACCCTCCAGCCAGAACCGTCCCCGCCACTGATACCCGGACTTTATCGAATTCCTGTTCTTTTCCATGACCATATGTTTATAACAATATAGCGATGTGTCAATAATTTTCTGCAGCCACCGCTCTGTTACCTTCTTGCTCTCTTCACTCCACCCTGAAGGCAGGCCTTCGTTTTCCTTGCAAGCTCTACTACAAAGGCTGTGCCAGAAGATGAAAAAAGCATTTCCCCTTGACTGGAAAGGATAGCAGCAAAGTCAGCTCATGAGACAAGGGAGCCCCCCTTCAATCCATTTTGTTCAGAAGATAACAATTCGCGAGGAATGCGACAATTTGGTAGGAGAAAAAAAGATAACAGGATTACAACCAGGATCTACTCTAGGAATGGCCATGGCTGGGCTAAAAGACCGCCACTAAAAGTACACACATGCGCAGAAATGATATCGTTTTATCAAAAATTCTCCATTCTGCTTGAGAAGAACACCTCTTACTGATACATAATAAAATGAATTTCCATTTTACGTTCGTTAATTTAGACATGCTATTTCCCTTACCTTATTACCCATGAGAGTTATCTATGCCCAAAACAAAAAAAGACAAAGAACAGAATTCAATGGTGTCAGGCCAGATAGACAAAGGATTACAGATAAAAGGACGCCTATGGGTGGAATGTGAAGGACAGACGTATCTTTCCTGGGGCCGGATCGCTCTGCTCGAACGGATAGATGAGCATGGTTCGGTTTCCGCCGCTGCAAAATCCATGAAAATGAGTTTCAGTCATGCCTGGCATTTAATCGAGAATATGAATACCCTTGCTCCGAAGCCTTTAGTGGAAAAACAGGCAGGAGGCCGTCAGGGTGGAGGTACCTGGCTGACCCCAGCCGGCAAACAGGCGGTACATGATTTTTGGCAACTTGTAGAAAAATTTCAACACTGGATCGAAGATGAGCATCTATAGCACACCCTTCCTGTAAATTCATATTTAAAATCAAGTAATTACAAAAATAAATTAAAAATACAATTTTTTCTTGTGCGCACCGTTATTTTTTGATAAATATAGCGCCAGTTAATAATCTGCTTGGAGATCAACCTTAACAACTAAAGGAGAACAGCATGAAAAAAATCCACATCTACGGGGCCATCCTGGTTTTTTACTGCATGACTGGAGGGATTGGCATTGCATCCGGCGCCGACAACGGACCTGCGGAAATAACACTTCAGACCACCATTGATGCCCAAAAAGTACCAAGACCGGCATTTTTCCCCCATCAAACGCATCAAAAACTGGGGTGTGAAAAGTGTCATCATGGCAAAGGCGCTGACGGCAAACAGGTTGCCTATATCAAGGGACAAAAAATTGAAAAATGTGAGACCTGTCATAACGATAAAACCGGTATGCCGGAAAAATTAGCAAGTCTCAAGCGTGTCAGCCATATACTCTGCATGGAATGTCACCTGGAGAATGATAAGGAACTCATCAAATGCGGCGTCTGCCATACAAAAAAATAAACTGATAAACCATTGAATTAGCAAATTACTAAGGAGGAAAAAATGAGTTATAACGGCAAAGATGTTTGCAAAATGTGTGAGGATGGGATATCCCGACGACAATGGATGGCAGGGGCCGGTGCGCTGGCTGCGACCACGGCGCTTGCGCACTTTAGCGGATTGTTAAAATCGGCGGAAGCCAATGGCGGACCGACAGAAACATGGCCCTGGCCCTATGAAAAGCTCGATCCGACAGAGACAGCGGAACTGGCCTATAAGGAATGGTATCGTCTTTTTTGTGGGGGTGCCGTTATCAGCAGTGTTTTTACTCAGCTCAGAGAAAAAGTTGGTGAACCGTATAAGTCTTTTCCTATTGATGCCTTTGTTTTTCTTGAAGGCGGTGTGGCCGGCTGGGGAACGATTTGTGGATCAAACGCTGGAGCCAATATTGTCGCCAATGTGATCCTTGGACCACGAATTACAGGCAAAAAAGGCGCTGAAAACGGTCATCTGATCGGCGCGGATATGCTTGACTGGTACGGCAGGCAAGCAATGCCTGTTTTCGTCCCCAAAAACCCAAAAGTAGATCCAAAAGACATCCCTCATACCATCAGTGAATCTCCTCTCTGTCATATTTCTGTAGGAAAATGGATGGCGGTTGCCGACAAACCCATTAGCAGCCCAGAGCGGAAAGACCGCTGCGCCCGGGTAGCGGCCAGTGTTGCCTATCATCTGGTTGAACTGCTTAATGATTGGAAAGACGGGAAATACAAAAAAACAAGCGAGTGGACTCCTGTTACGACATTTGGCATCAACGCCCAGCAGAATTGCACAGAATGTCACAGCGGCGGTGTCCCACAGGCCCCCATGGCGAAAAAGTAAACCAATAACCGAACCCGCTTATGCAGTCTATGTCAAGGGGGTCCTCATTACCCAATTGCCATTAACCTAAAAACGGTAGTTGAATACAGTGATTTTGCAACAACTTCTTGTATTGCTAAACCTTTCCCTCACCCCGACCCTCTCCCAAAAGGAGAGGAAGTTTTTTGCCCTTCTCCCTGAGTGAGAAGCAACTATGTTCACATACAAGGGTTGGGGATGAGGGGGAGCGACATGTGCATTACAAGATAACTGCCGTTTTTAGGATTAAATGTATACACACAGATGCCTTCGCCTTGAACTGGTTGAGATAAAAAGATTGGCTCATCGCGGCAGAGAGGTCCGCAGGCAGATGAGCTCCGTAGTATTCCAGCCCAGGCTCCGGTAGAAGTCAAGGGCCGAGACATTGTTGCGGTCGGCCAGGAGTTGCAGGCGCGAGACCTTGTTCACCCTGGCCCAGTCGCTGATCGTTTCTACCAGCAGGCGGCCTACGCTGCGCCCGCGCCATTGTTCTTGGACAACTACATCTTCAACCAGCAGGGACAGACCACCCTCCGCCGTAGAGACAAGCAACTGCCCTGTACACATGCCAACTACTTGGCCTTCAACTTCGGCAACCAGCACACAGCCGTGCTCGTTTTCAAGCATCAGGGCAAGGCCCCGCCGCTGCCTCAGCTCATCGAAGATAAAATCCTGTTCGATTGAAAAAAGCACTGCCAGCAGAGAAACCAGACTGTCAAGATCTGCAGGTTGTGCGGTTCGCACACTCACCCTTAAGTCAGACATGGATCATCGTTCCTGTTATTATAAAAGCGTGCAGCAAAATTCATAAACCTTGTTGGGACAGTTAAAAAAAATCGATACGGATATTTTCATCATCAGCCTGGGTTAACGTATACAGACCGCCATCCGTAAAGGTCATACCATGAGCCACAGCAACGTTTTTCAGCCTGGCAATGGAGTCTTTGACCTCACTTTCTTCAGCCTCACTGTTGGTATGAACAAGAAGTTCCTTGTCGTTGGCGGTGAATTCCAGGAGAAAGGCATTGTGTTCCAAAAACACCAGATCTTCATAGGCGTAGGATATCCCCATACCTGCGGATTCAACAATTTCCGTGACAATCCCTAAGGGTTTCAGGCTCATTTTTTATTCTTCCCGACTTAAAAGTTGTTTTTCCACCAGATCCTGCAGCCTGCCTGCTAGATCCAGCATGGCAGGAATTTCCTCCATGACTGGCCCGGAGATATTGAACGTATCGATGTCACAGATCTCCTGATATTTATCAAGGTTCAGGAGTCCCTCCCGTATGTCTGACATGGCGCCGGGAAAGGCCTCATCCATAGCCTCGACAAGATCTTTCATGGTGTGGTTATAGGGCAATTTGCCCTGGCACATCAGGGCGGTCATGACGAACTTTTCAATTGCCATGGCAATAATGTTGTACAGGATCACGGTGGTAAAGGCCTTTTTATGCTGCGCATAGGCTGCGGAAGCGGTCTTGAGAAAGGCCTTGCCTTCACCCCAGAAATCTTCCCAGCCGCTTATGGGCTGGGCTTTTTTGAGGTCGAATAATGAAAAATTTGCAGTCGGATCCATGGGAATACTCCTCTTTTCTTCAGTAAGGAAGAAGGGTGAAGGGATCTGCCAACACGGCCTTTTCAGTTGACTGGGATAAACCCCATTCCTATGAGGCGATCAGATACTCTGCCGCCGGCTCACCATCCTCTATGCCATCGAGAATAGCATCAATGGCATCGGTACTGTTCACCCCTTTGAACCACCAGTTTTCTGGCTGAACCACCATGATCGGGCCGGACTCACATTGTTTAAGGCAGGTGGTGGCGGTGACCAGGCAGTCCAGGCCACGATCCAGTATCTCTTCCTCAAGATACTGGAGGAAACCATCGGTCCGCTTGTGGCAGATACCTTTTTTATCGCCCGTCACCCGAAAACTCTGGCAGACAAGGATTTGTCGTTCTGGAATTGCCATTTTTCTCCTTTTACTCAATGGATTCACTCTTTACAGTATGCACGCGTACCCTTGAAAACTCAATGCTTGAGCAGGGTTACACTATGCCCGCTATTCAGATACCTAAAATACTATCATAAAAAAATTTCTAACCTGACACTCCTGGTACAGATCATTATTTCCGGCATTTTTTCCTTTTTTTTAGGAGCCGTTATGAACTAAGCAGTGTTTTTCTGCTTAGTTTATTACAGCTCCTTATGCCGTTCACGATATTGCAAGGGTATGCTTATTTTTTACAACGGCGCCCGCCGCCATACAGAACTTCAACAGAACCTTCGATATTGTCCTCGGTAATCAGGACACTGATGCCCTGGCTGCTTAATACCTTTCTGGGACTCTCGCCGGCGCTGGCCGCCAGCAGCACAAAACAGTCTTTCAGGGTATCAGCCAGGATCTCCCAGCGGGAAGCGCCAGCCCCAGGTTCAGGAAGGGTTCGGGCTCCAAGCAGACAAACAAGCCCATCTTCCCTCGGACCATAAATCAGCGCCGTTATGGCATGGCCAAGATGGAGATCAACCTCCATGCCATTAGAACTGACCACCGCCACGTTGGGGCGCCCCGCGCTTGGCGTTGGCAGCGCCGCAGCCACTGAGCAGCAGCTCTCTCCAGAGGCATCAGCCGTCCTGTCGGGCTGGATTTTCTCAGGAATTGCCACAACGGTCAGGTATTTTGTCACCTGGTCGCGAACCCTGGTCATCAGTTCATGACTCGGCCGTTCAAGCATCTCTTCACCTTCAGTGGCCGGATCAAAGGGCACCAATATCATGGATTTCACCCCCAAGGCCGCCATGGACATGCCAAGTTCCTCTGCGTGCGCGTCATTATACCCAGTATAGATCGTAGTTCTGACCTGCACAGCGCATCCGGCCTGCAGAAAGGCTACTATGGCCCTTATCTGTTCGTCCAGGAGCACCCCGACTGCCGTGAATAACGGAACCGTCTTGATACCGGGACGGATCCAGGCATACAATTTCTGCACTACTTCCAGATCAACACCATCCACCAGCAGGGTAACATGGCTGACACCAGCCTTGACCAGTCGTTCGACAGACTGCTCGCCCCCCAGCCCCAAGGTGGTAATTCCCAGATTCATGGCCGGATATTTCTCACACACCAGACGCAAGGTCTCAAGAGTCGGCCCCAGATCAGCCAGCGGATCACCGGGACCCGCTATGTTCACCCCATCAACCTTGTTACCCTTGCTCACAATATCGTCGAGCCAGGCCAGCGCCTGTACCGGTATCATCGCCTGTGTGGACTCTTTGGTAGAGGCAAAGCGAATGCGGTTATTGGCACGCGGCGCCACCGGCAAATTCACCCATCGCCCCTGCGGTGAATGAAGATGAGAAGTGGAACAGGAACACGAAGTTTGAGAAAGAGTTGTCATTTTTATTCAATAGTTACAAGTTTATTCCAACCCAGTTTATCAGCATTCAGCATACATCCACGGTTCTACCGCCCAACTTCTGCTGAATGCTGACCACTGCAACCTCATCCTTACAGAACAAGTTCAAACTTCGACTCCGGATCATCCCGATCCTTACGATCCTGTAAAGCTCCCAGTATCTTTTCCAGCAGCCGTAAGGCCCCCTTGTAGCCGACCGTCGGGAAATATTGATGGCCCTGCCGGTCAAGGATGGGAAAACCCCAGCGCACCAGCGGGATATCCTCGTCCCGGGCGATATACTTGCAGTAGGTATTGCCGATAAGCAGATCCACCGGCTCGTTCTTGATCCACTGATGGAGCAGGAACATATCCCCCTTAGCCCTGACATTAACCGCAAAGGGCATGTCCTTGGTAATCTCCTTGATCCGACGCTCAAATTCCTTGCCGGGCGTGCCGGTAACAATATGAATCGGACACATGTCCATGGAAACCAGAAACTCGGTCATGGCAATGAGCTGATCAGGATCACCCACCAGCGCCACCTTTTTATGATACAGATACTGATGCATATCGGAAATCATGTCCACCAGCTGCCCCCGCTCCAGGGACAATTCATCCGGCACCGTAACCCCGGCAATAATACGCAGGGCATCAATGAACCGATCCGTGGCCTTGAGTCCAAACGGCATATCCAGCACCTGACAGGGGACCTTGTTTTTGGTATCCAGTTCGTGGGCCGCCGCCGCTGAACACCATTCCCCAAGGGCCAGGGTACCGATGGAATCACCTGTGGATATGAGTTCCGCCACCGTGGTGCCGCCATCGGGAAACATCTTGTACTCCCCGGACAGGGGGCCATTCAGGACCCCGGAGGTATCAGGAAACATGATGGTCTTTACCCCGATCATCGTGGTCAGCCGCTTGATCTCTTCCATATCCGATGGTTCCACCCAACCAGGGATAATATTCACCTTGCCGTTCTTTTTACCGGTGGTCTCAGCGAGTCCGGCCATGGATTTGACCATGGTCGAAAACCCGGTGACATGCGAGCCAATATAACTGGGCGTTGAGGCACTGATCATATACTTGCCCTCGGGAATCTTGCCCTCGGCTATCGCCTTTTTCCTGATCTGCTTCAAATCATCGCCAATGGTCTCGGAAAGACAGGTGGTATGCGCGGCAATAATCACGGGATTATAGACGGCAAAAATATTTTCAATGGCCTGCAGCATATTGGCCTGACCGCCAAAGACCGATGATCCTTCGGTAAAGGAACTGGTGGCCGCGGAGACCGGCTCCTTGTAATGCCTGGTCAAGGTGCTCCGATGATAGGCGCAGCAGCCCTGAGAACCATGACTGTGCGGCAGGCAGCCATGGATGCCGAGTGCGGCATACATGGCGCCGATGGGCTGGCAGGTCTTCGCCGGATTGATCATCAAGGCGCTGCGCTCGGTTATTTCTTTTGGTGTATGTCGTAATAGCATGATTTACCTCAAAAATTGAGTGAATGAATACGGCGAAAACTCGTAAAAAAATCAACTGCGAAATGGCTAAGCCAAAAGGGCCAAAGACAAGGCGCCAAGTCCTGAGGAATAAGGCGTACTGTTGGGTACGCCGCAATGACGAAGGATGCAGGCAACGCAGTATTTGGTTCTTTTGGCGACGCCATTTTATTCCCAGCCATAGGTGGCAGATAATTGGGGATTGTCCTGCCAGGGGGCCTTCATGTAGCTCCAGACCTTGCTGTTCACCAGGCGATCGATTTCATGATAAAAGTTGATCGCGCCCTCAAACCCGGCATACGGCCCGCCTGAATCATAGCTGTGCAACTGCTTCATGGGCACGCCCAGCTTCTGGATGGAATATTTTTCCTTGATTCCAGCGCAGAAGATATCCGGTTTCATCAGCTCCACCAGCTTTTCCGCCTCGTACTGGTTCAGGTCATCAATAATGAGTGTGCCGTTTTCCATATCAGGGACCAGCCCGTCATAATGTTTGAACTTGTAGCCGGCATTTTCCAACGCCTTGATCTCCTCGGCACTCTTGCGTGGGTTAAAACGGGTTGCATCGGCCTCGACCTCCAGCTCTTCAATGTTCCGGCTATCGGCATCCACTTTGAGGTCGGGAATAACCTGACGTCCCTCATAGTCGTCACGATGACCAAACTCATATCCGGCGGAGATGACCCTCATCCCCATCTCGTTAAACAGTTCCTTGTAATGATGGGCCCGGGAACCACCTACGAACATCATCGCTGTCTTGCCCTCGGTGCGGGTGCGGACATCGGTGCGGGCCGCCAGCACCTTCGGCATCTCCTCGGCAATAACCTCCTCCACCCGATCGATGAATTCCTGATCGCCAAAGTACTGGGCGATCTTGCGCAACGACTTGGCCGTGGCATCGGCACCGATAAAGTTCACCTTGATCCAGGGGATACCATATTTAACCTCCAGCATATCGGCCACATAGTTGATCGAACGGTGGCACATGACGGCGTTCAGGTCGGCCTTATGGGCCGAGGCGAACTGGTCATAGGTGGAGTTGCCGGAAAAGGTGGCGATATTGGTGATGCCGCATTTTTTAAAGATGCGGTCGATCTCAAAGCCGTCACCGCCGATGTTGTACTCACCCAGCAGGTTGATCTTGTACTTGCCGGGTTTTTCCTCATCGTTTTCGCCGACGATATGCCTGAACACCTGGTTGTTGGCGATATGATGGCCGGCAGACTGGGAAACGCCCTTGTATCCTTCGCAGGAAAAGGCATAGACATTGCAGTCGCCGAATTTTTCCTTCATCCTTTTGGTCACGGTATGAATATCATCACCGATCAGCCCCACCGGACAGGTGGCGAAGACGGCGATGGACCGGGGATGAAAGAGGTCATAGGCCTCCTGAATGGCTTTTTCCAATTTTTTCTCGCCGCCAAAGATGATATCCGAATCCTGCATGTCGGTACTGAAGCAGTAATTCATGTAGTTTTCGCCATCCGTCCCGGCATTCGTCTGGTTCCTGCGGGTCAACCAGGCATAAAAGCTGCACCCGATGGGACCGTGCACCAGATTAACGATATCCCGGGTCGGGCCCATGATAACACCCTTGCAGCCGGCATAGGTACAGCCGCGCATGGTGATGATTCCGGGGGTGGTACGAACATTGGCCATAATCTCGGGCGTTTCGTTGCCGAGGGCCTCATTGATCATAATCTGTTTGGAGCGCTTGCGGGCCACCTTCGACGGATACTTGGCCAGCAGCTCCGCCTTGACATGGGCAGGGTCCCATTGCACAATTTTTTTCTTGGTTGTTGTTGCCATTTCACTTACTCCTTCTTGATTGAGGCCTAATTAAACGATGGACTTCAGCCCCGTCTCTCCGGTACGCACCCGGACCGCATCCGCCACCGGCAGGACAAAGATCTTGCCGTCACCGGGCTTGCCGGTCTGATTGGTCTTAATGATCGCCTCGACCACATCACTCACCAGCTCATCTTTCACTACCATCGTCACCATCCGTTTGGCATAGAGCTTGCCTTTCTCACCAAGCAGGGACGCCGCCTCCTCATAGCCCTGATTCGCCCCCTCAAGGACATGCATATTGACAAAACCCTTGCCGCGGCCATGGGCCTCATGGGCAAAAAAGGCGTCAATGCCGGCATCGGTCAGGGCCTGCTTAGTCTGATTCATCATGTTGATGCGCACGATCGCAATCACCTCTTTCATACCGGCCCCCTCTCAGATTCGAATTCCGTCTCCTTGACCCCGGAGCTGATGGTGTAGGCCTCCTCCACATCACTGACAAAGATCTTGCCGTCGCCAAAGGCCCCTTTGGTCCCTGACTTGGCCGTTTTCATAATGGTGTCGAGAACAAAATCCTTATCCGCGGGATTGATCACGCTCATGAGCATGACCTTGGGTATTTCATCATAGGTGACATCGCCGATTTTTATGCCACGCTGCTTGCCGCGGCCGGCCACCGCGTATTTGGTGACAGAGGGGAATCCTGCATCCATCAGGGCTGCAAGAATCTTGTCCGCTTTTTCTGGTCTGACAATGGCTCTGATCATGGTTAACATGGTTATTTCTCCTATATATTTAATAAGTTGTAGTGTGCGGATCACAGGGAGAGGCGAAAGACGAAAGGTTCAAGGAAACGACTAGCTGACTGGCTGCACCTTCCCCTCTTTAACCTTGCCCCTTGTGCCTTGTGCCTTCCCTCAATTCATGAGTCCAAAATCCATGAGCAGTTTTTCCAACTCCTCCATCTCCAACGGCTTAGGGATCACAAAATTCGTGTTCGTGTCAATGGCCTTGGCCAGACCCCGATAATGATCGGCCTGCGGTACGTCCGGATTCCACTCGATAACGGTCTTGCGGTTGATCTCCGCCCGCTGTACATCATTATCTCTGGGCACAAAATAGATCATATGGGTGCCAAGCTTCTTGGCCAGTTCCTCGATCATCTCTTTTTCGTTGTCCACGGCCCGGGAATTACAGATCAGCCCACCCAGACGGACAGCTCCGGATTGGGCGAACTTCATGATGCCCTTGCATATGTTGTTGGCCGCGTACATGGCCATCATCTCACCGGAACAGACAATATAGATTTCCTCGGCCTTGCCATCGCGGATGGGCATGGCGAAACCGCCGCAGACCACGTCGCCCAGAACATCATAAAAGGCATAATCAAGCCCCTCACTCTCTTCATAGGCACCAAGGGATTCCAGCATGTTGATGGAGGTGATGATGCCGCGACCGGCACAACCAACGCCTGGCTCGGGTCCACCTGATTCAACGCACCAGGTATCGCCATACCCCTTCTTGCGGATGTTCTCGAGCAGCACGTCCTCGCCTTCCTCGCGCAGGCTGTCGAGCACCGATTTCTGGGCGAGTCCGCCCAGCAGCAAACGGGTGGAATCGGCCTTGGGATCGCAGCCGACGACCATAATTTTTTTACCCATCTGCGCCAATCCAGCCACCGTATTCTGTGTAGTGGTTGACTTGCCGATGCCGCCTTTACCGTAAATTGCCACTTTTCTCATCATGCCCGTATCTCCTTGTAATTAGGTTCCCTGTTTGTACCGCCTGTGAAAAACAAAATGCCTTGAAAATATTCTGCCCTCAATGCAGACCGTATTGTGTCTTGCCATCACTATTACAAAGGCTGTGCCAAAAGATTAAAAAAACGTTTTCCCTTAACTGGTAAGGACTTCAACAGGACAAGAAGCTGAGATATGGGAGGAAGCTCAACAATCCATTTTGTTCACAAGATGACAATTTGAGAGGGGAGTGACAATTTGGTAGGAAAAAAGAAAGGAAAAAACGGGATGACACTCAGGAGTTGACCCGGTAGTCACAATTATAGGGCCAGAATTTCATTGCATCAGCAATTGCTATAGCAACGTCCACTGATTACTTGTAATATCAATCAATAATTTCAACTCAAAACAATATAAAAGGAGGGCTGATAATGAAAAAACAATAAGATAAGTGACTGCCATCATCTTTACTTGCAAAGAAACAATAAATGATAGAAAATTTTGTACAAACTGACAGGAAAAGGATCGACATATTTACAGATACATTTTTCGCGAAAAAAGATATATCCATTTAATAACAGGAGAAATCATATGAAACAGATATCCGCGATATTGATGTTCCTTGTAATTCTGATTTATTCCATGCCGGCGCACGCCAAGCCCGTGAGCCGTTTCGACGCCGCCAGCAACACATGCCGGGTACTCAGTGAAGGCCCTCTGTACTGGGAAAGTTATGCCTTTGGCGAAGGGGGTAAGACATTCAAGGCCAAGTGCCAAAGTTGCCACAACGGCAACGATAAAAACGTACCCTTCCTCTGGTCAGAGTCGAAAAACCAGGATGCCTGGAACAGAGTTTTTGCCAGCCGCTATCCCAAATGTGCCCAGGATGGTTCCTGGAATGGAATCAGTGACGAACAGTTGCGCATGGTCAACGATTACCTCTGGCGCTTTGCAGACAACGTCGCAGAAAACGTCTGCCGTGGCTGAAACTAACTTTCGTTTCCCAGGTTGGGAAGCATAGCAGGCAATACCACTCCATGTTCACGACAAGGCCTCCAGCCCGATAGCTCATCAGGCCATGGAGGCCTTGTCTTTTACGCCAACATGGCCCCTCCCTGTGAGTACCATTGGAGGGCACATTTTAACTTTTGACCGAGTATTACCTGGTTACCACAAGACAACATCACATCAAACAGAATGATTTAACCCCATAATATTCAAGGATAGAAAGAGGATCCTCCATGAAAAGGAAACTTCCCGGTTTATTGGTCCTGATCGCCTTCCTCATCGGTGGCGCCTATTACTGGAACTGGCAGCGGCGGGAACCGACAACGAAAGATTTTCTGACCCTGTATGGCAATGTCGATATCCGCAAGGTGGATCTCGGATTCCGGGTCGGTGGAAAAATTTCCGCGATTGCCTTTGAAGAAGGGGATCGGGTCCAATCCGGGCAAATCATCGCTCACCTCGAAAATACCCCTTTTCAGGATGAATTAAACCTGGCCCTGGCCCAGCAGGAGCAGGCGGCGGCGAATCTCGCGAAGATGGAGGCCGGCAACCGACCCCAGGAGATTGCCCAGGCCGAGGCATTAGTGCGGGAAAGACAGGCCACGGCCAGCAATCTGGAGATCGAATACCAGCGCCTGAAGTCCCTGCTGAAAATCAACGCCATTGCCCGCGAGTTATTCGACAATGTGGATGCCGGCCTGTCCGAGGCCAAGGCCCGTCTGGCTACCGCTAAAGAAGGAGTGAAACTGGCCCGCGAAGGATTTCGAACCGAGGACATCGACGCGGCACGGGCCGCCCTGCACGCTGCCGAGGCGCGTTCCGCCAGCGCCCGTACCCGGCTGGACGACACCGTGTGCAAGGCCCCGGACAACGGCATTATCCTGACCCGGGTGGAAGAGCCAGGGGCCATTGTCGGCATCGGCCAGACCGTGCTGACCCTCTCCCTCGACACCCCGGTGTGGATTCGCGCTTATATCGAGGAACCGGACCTGGGGCGCATCCATCCGGGGATGGCAGCTCAGGTCTTCACCGATTCCCGGCAGCAACAACCTTTTTCCGGACATGTAGGCTACATCTCGCCCGAAGCGGAATTCACCCCGAAAACCGTGCAGACCAAGGAATTACGGACGCGCTTGGTCTATCAGGTGCGCATTATTGCCGATAACCCGGACCATGGCTTGCGGCAGGGAATGCCGGTAACCGTGAAACTGCGTGCAGACGAGCAGCAAAACAGTTCTGCATCCAACCATGGCCAATGAATCGCTGGTCATTGAGGACCTGACCTACAGCTACGGCAAACATCTGCCACTGGCCCTGTCCGCACTGTCGGCGACGATCCGCCCCGGCATCGTGACCGGCCTGGTGGGCCCGGATGGCGCCGGCAAGACAACCCTGATGCGTCTGATGACCGCGCTGCTCTTGCCGTCATCAGGCAGCCTTACGGTCTTTGGCCTGGATACCCGCAGCAACGCCAGCCAGCTGCACGAGATCATCGGCTATATGCCCCAGAAATTCGGCCTGTACGAGGACCTGTCGGTTATGCAGAACCTGCGCCTCTACGCCGATCTGCGTAATGTGACCGCAGCCGACCGCCAGCAGGTATTTGCGCGGCTGCTCACCTTTACCGGCCTGGAACCATTCCAGAAACGGCTGGCCGGACGTCTGTCCGGCGGCATGAAGCAGAAACTCGGTCTGGCCTGCGCCCTGATCCGCAAGCCGAGCCTGTTGCTGCTGGATGAGCCGAGCGTGGGCGTGGACCCGGTCAGCCGCCGGGAGTTGTGGCGCATGGTGCAGGAACTGGTGGACGAGGAGACCGCGGTTATCTGGTCCACCGCCTATCTGGACGAGGCGGAACTGTGCCAGGATGTTCTCCTTCTTGAAGGCGGACGGCTGATCTTCTCCGGGCCGCCCCGGAACATGACGGAAAGGGTGGCCGACCGCTGTTTCCAGGTCCAGGGAATTACCGGCAACCGTCGCCAGGTACTGTCCCGGGCCCTGCAACAGCCGGAGGTACAGGACGGCATCGTCCAGGGGCAGAATGTGCGCATCGTCCTGCGGGCCGATCAGAACCCACCCGCCCTTTCCCTGCTGGGCGCCGGACCTGAGGCCCGGTTGGTACCGGTTGCGCCCCGCTTTGAAGATGCCTATGTCGATGCCCTGGGAGGCGGCCCCGGTGGAGTTTCGGCCTTAGCCGCAGCCATGACCGCCCTGCCGGGGGATCATGAGATAACGGTTGAGGCCAAAGGACTCACCAAACGTTTCGGCGACTTTACCGCCGCCCGGGACGTCAGCTTCGCCATCCGCCGGGGCGAGATCTTCGGCCTGCTCGGTCCCAACGGCGCCGGCAAATCGACCACCTTCAAGATGATGTGCGGCCTGCTGCGACCGAGCAGCGGCACCGGCCGGGTAGTCGGACTCGATCTGCAGCAGGCGCCGGGTCAGGCCCGCTCCCGTCTGGGTTACATGGCCCAGAAGTTTTCCCTCTACGGCGATCTTTCCGCCCGTCAGAACCTCGTTTTTTTTTCCGGAGTCTATGGCCTGACCGGAACACGGCAGAAAGAGACGGTGGCCCGGATGATCGACATCTTCGGTCTGCAGCCCCACCTGAAAGACCCGGCCAAAGACCTGCCGCTGGGCTTCAAGCAACGTCTGGCCCTGGCCTGTTCGGTCATGCACGAACCGGCAGTCTTATTTCTTGATGAACCAACTTCCGGCGTCGATCCCCTGACCCGCCGGGAATTCTGGACCCACATCAATGGTCTGGTCGAGCTCGGGGTGACGGTCCTGGTCACCACCCACTTCATGGATGAGGCGGAATATTGCGACCGGATAGGTCTTATCTACCGGGGGCAGATGATTGCCAGCGGACCGCCGGATGAACTGAAGGCCCAGACCAGGAGCCCGCAGATACCCGACCCGACCCTGGAAGAGGCCTTTATTAGCCTGCTCCAGCAGTGGGACGCGAGCCATGGGGAGGCGGCGTCATGAACAACCGTATGCGACGGATGAGCGCCCTGATCCGCAAGGAATTCACCCAGATCCGGCGTGACCCCAGCAGTCTGCTGATCGCCTTTGTCCTGCCCGTGATCCTGCTGTTTCTTTATGGATTCGGCGTCTCCCTGGACGCCAAAGAGATTAAACTTGGGGTGGCGATCCAGGACTCAGGCAAAGATGCCAATAACCTGGGTGCAGCCTTTCTTGCCAGTCCCTATTTTCTGACCCGTATCAGCCATGATGAAGGGCTTCTCGAACAGGAGCTTGAGGCTGGCCATCTGCGGGGCCTGGTGGTGATTCCCGAGAATTTCTCCCGGCAGGTGGAAAAAGGTGCCGGCGCGGCCAGGGTGCAGGTCATTGCTGACGGCAGTGAGGCCAATACCGCCAACTATGTCCAGAACTACAGCCAGGGGGTGGTCAACACCTGGTGGACCATGCGGCAGCAGGACCATGGGATCTGGAGTCAACACGGACCGCAATTGCTGACCCGCATCTGGTTCAATCCGGAACTGGAAAGCCGCAACTCCCTGCTGCCGGGGGCCCTGGCCATCATCATGGCCATTATCGGCACCCTGCTCACGGCCCTCGTCGTGGCCAGGGAATGGGAACGGGGCACCATGGAGGCGCTGATGGCCACACCGGTCGCCATCAGCGAACTCATTATCAGTAAGCTTCTTCCCTATTTTGTATTAGGGATGCTGGCCATGCTCGGCAGTGTGGCCATCTCCGTGACCCTGTTCGACCTGCCTTTCCGGGGGTCCATTCCGGCCCTGCTCCTCAGCGCCGGGGCCTTTCTCCTGGCCGCCCTCGGGCAGGGGCTGCTGATCTCCTCGGCCGCCAAAAATCAGTTCATCGCCGCCATGATCGCCCTGATCACCGGATTTCTGCCGGCCTTTCTCCTCTCCGGATTCATCTTCGAGATCGCCTCCATGCCGCCCCTGGTCCGCGCCCTCACCCATATTATTCCGGCCCGCTACCTGGTGACCAATCTCCAGACCCTGTTCCTGGTCGGAGATGTCTGGCCGCTGCTGCTCCCCAATGTCGGTATTTTGCTGCTGCTGGCAGCAGTGCTCTTTTTCCTCACCGCCAGAAAAACCGTCAAACGCCTGAGGTAAGCCATGTTCAACCGCATCCGCGCCCTGATCATCAAGGAACTGCTGGCCCTTCTGCGGGACAAAAAAAGCCGCATGGTCCTCATCGTCCCGCCCCTGATCCAGCTTTTCATCTTTTCTTTTGCCGCCACCCAGGAGGTCAAAAACCAGACCCTGGCCGTTCTCAACCTTGATCACGGCCGGCCGGCCCTGACCCTGGAACAGGATTTTACGGGCGCCGCCACCTTCAGCGAGGTCATCCACCTGCAACGGCCGGAAGAGATCCCGGCCGTGATCAATGAACAGCAGGCCATAGCCGTCCTCTGGATCCCGGCGGATTTTTCCCGCAATCTGGCACGCGGCCAGGCAGCCCCGGTCAACTTCATCCTCGATGGCCGCAAGACCAATGCCGCCCAGATCGTCCAGGGCTACGGTGTGCGGATCATCAACAGCTACCGGGACAGACTGACCGCCAGCACTGGGCAGCAGACAGGTGTCACTCTGGTGGCGCGCAACTGGTTCAATCCCAACCTCGAATTCCGCTGGTTCACCGTGCCCAGCCTGGTCTGTATCCTGACCACGGTCATCGGCCTGATCGTCACCGGTCTGTCTGTGGCCAGAGAACGGGAGATGGGCACCTTTGAACAATTGCTGGTCTCGCCACTGCATCCCCTGGAGATCCTGATGGGCAAGGCGCTTCCAGCCCTGCTCGTAGGGCTGATTGAAGGGGCCTTGATCGTCACTATTGGCGTCTTTCTGCTGCAGGTGCCCTTTAACGGCTCCCTGCCTCTGCTTTTTGCCAGTATGACTATCTTCCTGCTGGCCATCATCGGGGTCGGCCTGTTTGTCTCCTCGCTGGCCATGACCCAGCAGCAGGCGGTGCTCGGCAGCTTCCTGTTTCTGGTGCCGGCAACCATTCTTTCCGGATTCGCCAGTCCCATCGAAAACATGCCGCACTGGCTGCAGACCATCTCCTATGCCAACCCCCTGCGCTACTTCATGGCCATTGTCCGCGGCATCTTTCTGAAAGACATGCCGGCGGCCGTTGTCTGGGGCCAGACCTGGCCCCTGGCCATCATTGCCTGCATAACCCTTTCCATGGCTACCTGGCTGTTCAAAAAACGGATGGAGTAAAAATGATCCCTTCGTTTATGTACTTTTTTCATTTATCATGCTATCTCTCTTTTTGAGAGATTAATTTGCAGAAATTTTCGGCAATACCGCCATGCAACCCTTAATGCGCGACAAATCACCATGAGTTTCCCAAAAATCCAGTTCAAAGTCACTGAAAATGACAAATGCCCTCTCTTCACCTTCGGGGACACCTTCAGCGTGACCGGTATCACCATCCCCATGGCCAACGATGAGGTAAACACCCTTTTCAGCACGGTCATCATCACCTCCCCGCTCGAAAAGGAAAGATGCAAGATCCTGAGCAGTGACCTGACCAAGATCCTCATCCAGTACGAACGGGCGGAGAAGATCCCGGTCTGCCTGGTCACCTGCAGTGGCTGCACCGGCTCGCTCCGCCTGGAACACTGCCGAGAGGACGGCATTGAGGATCTGGAATTCGACGATGAGTCCAACCCCGCTGAGTTGGACTCCATATTGCCCTTGCTCAGTGATTTCCCCTTCTTCAAAAGCATCCATGATAAAGATATCAAAAAGGTGACACAACACTTCAAGATTAACAAGCACAAGGCCGGTGACATTGTCATCCGCATGGGAAGCCCTGGCGGCAATTTTTTCATCATCGTCAAAGGAAGTGTCAATGTGATCAACAAGGTGGGCATCTCCATCTCCACCTTGAAGCAGGGTGATGTCTTTGGCGAGATGAGCCTGATCTGTAACGATCCCGTCAGCGCCACCATCCAGGTCTGTGACCCCGCAGTCATCCTGTACATCGACCGGAAAAACTTCCTGAAAATTCTCGATCAGTATCCCGCCATTCAACTCTACTTCACCCGTTTGATGGCAAAACGGCTCAGCCAGTCCAACATGATTCGGGCCAAGGATCTCACCTCGGGGATGATCGGCAACCTTGCCGAAATCCCGCCCGAGGCCCTTTTCCAGATCCTCAACATGAACCAGAAGACCGGAATCCTGACCATCACCGAGCTCTCTAAAGGGAAGGCCCGCTTCTCCTTCCGGCAGGGATCCCTCATCAAGGCCCAGTATGCCGACATTAGCGGCGAAGGGGCCTTTTATGAAATCCTCAAAGAGCCGGAAGGACGGTTCCGCTTTACTCCCGGCATTCCAACTGAGGAGTTCGAAATTCCTGAAATCGGTTACTTCATGAAGCTGCTCATGGAAGGGATGCGCCGCCTGGATGAAGGGCGCAGTCAAAAAACCAACTGATAAAGACAGAAGAGACGAACGGAACAGGAATGCACCTGCTATCTCTGCAGTTTTGGCGTCACACTGCCAGTGTGCTCCGGCATGTGCCGGCAGTATAATGAGCCTTTTGCAAAATGAGGATTTTCGTTCAAAATCAAGGCATGCGAAAAATTTTACCGCAGGCATATATTTGATATTCCGAGGATAAAATTTTAAGCATAACGCAGAGTTTGGGCGAAAAGACCATTTTTGCAAGAGGCTCTAATATAACCCGGATTGTTTCAGGATAGTACTGACCCTGCTTCCTCCCAATTACTTCTGAGATAATGATGGGTTTGAGCAAAATAAGTGGCAAGATTCTCGTGATATTCCTGTCGACGCATTTGCTGCTGGTGGCAACCATCGGGCAGTCGGCATCTCCTCCAGGCGACACTTCAGGACCAACCAAGTCCAGCCCGGCAGTTCCACCCTCAGAGAAGCTTCCCGTGGTGGAACTGCCTGTTCCCGACTCCGGCAATGATGTGCTGGCAATGATCCTGTCCGGCGATGGTGGCTGGGCAGACCTGGATCGCGATTTTGGCAAGTTCTTTCAACAGCGGGGGATCGCCACCCTCGGTTTCGACTGCCTCAAATATTTCTGGAAACCACGCCATCCCGCCGAAGCGGCCAGCGACCTGGAAACTATCCTCACTTATTATCTCAAGGCCTGGGGGAAAAAACGGGTCGTGCTGATGGGCTACTCCTTCGGTGCCTCCTGGCTGCCGCTGCTGGTCAACCGCCTGCCCGTCGAACTCCAGGATCAAATAAGCCTGGTGGTGCTGCTCGCACCGGGGTCCTATACCAATATCGAGATCAAGGTCGGCGACTGGATTCACGACACCCGACGCCCCGGGGCATTAGATGTTACGGAGGCAGCAGCTGCTCTGCGCCGCCCCCTTTTGTGTATCTATGGGATGAAAGAGAAGGATGATTCCATCTGTCCGCAGCTGGAAGGGAAAAACCGTCGGATCATGCCCGTGCCAGGCGGGCACCATTTCAACCACAACTACGCCCCCATCGAAGAGACCATCCTCAAATACTTGAAATAAAACGCCCACTTATGGACAGTCATTCTCCACCTCCAGCCCCAGAGCAGCCGGATCTCGCTTCTTCCTCTCCGGTGCCAAGGATCCCTGTCCCCCTGTGGGGGAAAATGGTCCTCCTGGTCAGAAACGTTGTTGGCCCGGTGTTCAGCGTTCTCCTGTTTTCAGCAGCAGGGTGGCTGCTCTTCCATGAACTGCGCGCCTACCATCTTCACGAAATTGTCCAGGAGCTGCATACCCTGCCATCGACCATGCTCTGGGCAGCCATCGGCCTTACCTTTTTCAGTTATACTGTCATGACGGCCTATGACGCCCTCGCCCTCCGCTATGTCGGCCACCCCCTGCCCTATCGAAAAATAGGGCTCGCTTCCTTTATCAGCTATGCCTTCAGCAATAATATCGGACTCTCCATGCTCGCCGGTGCCTCGGTCCGCTATCGTCTTTATTCGGCCTGGGGGCTTTCCGGAGAAAAAATAGCCACCATCGTCTTCTTCTGTACGCTGAGCCTCTGGTTGGGATTTTTTGCCGTGGGGGGGCTCATCCTCACCCTGGTGCCCATGACTCTGCCGGCCGGTCTGATCTTTTCAGCTCTTCCGCCGCGGCTGCTCGGCCTGCTGCTTCTTGCTCCGGTGGCTCTCTACCTTGCTGCGGGCTTGATATGGAAACGGCCCCTGCCCTGGCGGAACATGGATGCAAAAACGCCTCCATTCGGGATTCTCATGGCACAGCTGCTGATTGCCTCCACCGACTGGCTTCTTGCCGGATGCGTCCTCTTTATCCTGCTCCCGCCATCCCCGTCACTCTCACTTCCCGCTTGCCTTGCCATGTACATGCTGGCCCAGCTGGCAGGGCTTGTCAGTCAGGTCCCCGGTGGACTGGGGGTGTTCGAAACGGTGTTCCTGCTGCTCGTCTCCCCGCTGGTGCCAACACCCCAGGTCCTGGTCTCTCTGGTGGCCTATCGGGCCATATACTACCTGATTCCTTTGGGGTTTGCCGTCCTCATGCTGGCCGTCCACGAAATGGCTGCCTACCGGACCTTCTTCCGCCGGGCCTTCAGGGCGTATCAGAAATGGGAAAGCGCCATTGTGGTGCCAGTGCTGAGCCTGGCGACCTTTGTTGCCGGGGCGCTGCTCCTCTTCTCCGGCGCCCTGCCCGCGCTGAACGAACGTCTGGCCTGGCTGCAACGCTTCTTTCCCCTTCCGGCACTGGAGATCTCCCATTTCTTCGGCAGCACCATCGGCATGGTCCTGCTCCTGCTGGCCAGAGGAATCCAACGCCGCCTGGACGGCGCCTACTGGATAACTATTATTCTCCTGGCGGTCGGTATGGTTGCCTCCCTGATCAAAGGACTTGATTATGAAGAGGCCCTCATCCTTGGCCTGCTCCTGGCGGCGCTTCTCCCAAGCCGCCGCTATTTTTACCGCAAGGCCTCTCTTCTCAGCCAGCAATTCACGCCGGTCTGGCTGGCCGCCGTCGTAACGGTATTCATCTGCACGGTCTGGCTGGGATTGTTCTCCCACAAACATCAGGAATACGTTCATCAACTCTGGTGGCAGTTTACCTTCGAAGGCAATGCCCCCCGTTTCCTCAGGGCCACGGCAGGTGGAGCCGGCGTGCTGCTCATGTTTGCCGTTGCCCGGCTGCTGCATCCATCCCCGCGACGACCGACGCTTCCAGACCGAGCAGAACTGGAGGCAGTGACAAACATCGTCACCGCCTCGCGCCGCTCCACGGCCCAACTGGCGTTTCTGGGAGACAAGAATTTTCTGTTCAACCCGCAACGTTCCGCCTTTATCATGTTCGGGGTAGAGGGTCGCAGTTGGATATCTATGGGAGACCCTGTAGGGCCAGTCGCAGAATGGCCGGGACTTATCTCGCAATTTCGGGAGGTTTCAGACCAGAGCGACGGATGGACCATTTTTTATCAAGTGGGGACTGACACCCTCCACCACTACCTTGACTCAGGGCTGACCCTGACTAAACTTGGCGAGGCGGCACGGATACCCCTCCAGGATTTTTCTCTGGAAGGAAGCCCCCGCAAGGGACTCCGTTATATTTTTCGAAGACTTGAAAAGGAGGGATGGGAGTTCGAGATTATAGCCAAGACATCCATTGATGCGATCCTGCCGGTCCTTACGGCTATTTCCGATGCCTGGCTGCTCAACAAGCAGGCGCGGGAGAAAGGGTTCTCACTCGGTTTTTTCAACAAGGAATACCTCCGGCGTTTCGACATCGCAGTAATCAAGAAAGACAATGAGGTGGTAGCCTTTGCCAATTTATGGCAAAGCGGTGAGAAGGAAGAGCTCTCCATTGACCTGATGCGGCTCCACCCGACCAGGGCACCGCGCGGGGCGATGGATTTTCTTTTTCTGCACCTCATGTTCTGGGGGAAACAAGCAGGTTTCCGCTGGTTCGATCTCGGCATGGCGCCCTTGGCCGGCCTGGAAGGGCGGGCTTTTGCCCCCCGCTGGCATTATGTCGCGGCCTTCATCGCCCGCCATGGTGAACATTTTTATAATTTCCAGGGGCTCCGCCAGTATAAGCAGAAGTTCGATCCGATATGGCAGCCAAAATACCTTGCCTCCCCCAAGGGCGTCGCCTTGCCGCATATCCTTGCCAATCTGACAGCACTTATCGCCGGTGGCTGGAAGGGCGCTTTGCTCAAACCTTCGAACACGACAAAAACGCTCTCTGAAAAGGATGAAGAAAGAAATCATCATCCCAAAAATATCTGATCAGCGCACCACATTGACCTGGGCCGGGGCCCGCTGCACGGTACGGTGATATTCGACGGCCGGCCAGCCAAAGACCATGGCGTACCCCACCAGATGCTGTTCCGGGATGCCGAGCCTCGCTGCCAGATCAGGGCAGAGGGAGAGCGCCATCATGAACAAACCGTCCCAGACTGAGCCAAGGCCGTGGGCATGGGCGATCATCTGAAAGGTGGTAAGGGCGATCAGGGTGTCCTGGGCCGGACAGTGAGAGGCCTTGGGGGCACTGGTGATGAGCAGGTGGGGCGCACCCCGGAAGATGATGTCCTTTCCTTCCTCCACCCAGAGTTTGACGGCCCCGCCCATATACTGGCCGATAAACCCCTCCGGCAGCCCGCCACTGTCCTTGAGCTTCCCGAGCCGTTCCATGACCTCCTGGCGCAGCGCATTCATGACCGCACGCTCTTTGACCACGGTAAACAGCACGTTCTGGGCATTGACTCCGGTGGGGGCATGGCCGGCAGTGTCCAGGAGCTCGTTGATCAGGCCGGCGGCGACCTCCTCGTCGCGGTAACGACGAACAGACCTGCGCCCCTTGATCAGGGCCGTCATCTGGGCAGCGGTGGGGAAAGTACCAGCCAGCGCCGGGCTCTCATCGGGATTTTTACCGAGAATCGATATGGCGGCCGTCGGGCAGATGGCCAGACAGTGCTGACACCGAAAACATCCTCCCTCCTCATTGAATTTGGGGGTGCCGTCCATGGTAATAACCCCGGCCGGGCAATCCAACGCGCACTCTCCACACTGGATACAACGCTCCTCATCAACCTGAAAGTTGAACATTGACTTTTCCATGGCACGACTCCTTTTCTATGAGGGTTTCAGAACGCTCCCTGTTTCCAGGGTGAACCAATTTCTATTGAACGTAGCCCAAGGGACGAACGCGAGCGTCAATCCCTTCCGGCACTCATGCAACCTTGCCTTCATCTGGCCATCCTGATGGACAGATTGAGAATCCGGCACCAGCATCGAGAACGCATCGGATTCGCGGCTCTCGCTTACCAGCAGTAAAATCATGAACAGGAAAAGGCCAATGACGCTCATTGAAAGAATAGCATGGTTGATTACCAGAGTACAAGGAGGGTGGCCTTAAAACTTGTCTTGTGCGGTGTAGACCAAAGATCAAGGGTTGACCCGATCTTTGCGATTGCGGAACCGGAATGGCTGCAAGAAGTTGAAGAATTTACAGAAAAAATATTGTTTTATCGCTCATTCTCCATTCTTCTTGAGAATTACCCCTCTTGCTGGTACACAATAGAATTATGCTGAATTTTACGTTAGTTGATTGACGTCTGTTGTTCCCTTTTTTTCTTTTTGGTTATCATCCAAAATAAGGAGATAAGCAGAACTATACAATTACTTGTTGGACAATAAATATGGAGGGCATATGCCACTCAGTTCTAGTTCAATCATTCATTTCACTAATAAAAAAGCATACTTAAAAGGAATATTGGAAAATAATTTTCACATATCCTACTGTTCAGAAACAGTAACCTTTGGAACACAAAACTGGAGCTTTCACGCACCCATGGTTAGCTTTTGCGACATACCATTGTCAGAAGTCAAAAACCATATAGAGAAATATGGTTCCTACGGTATTGGATTGACAAAAGAGTGGGCATCGCGCAATGGCTTAAACCCGTATTGTATGTAGAACCAAACTCATTTTTGGCAGCTAGCTATATGAAATCAACGAAGGAATTTGTACTAAAAAAAGGAGTTAAAACCAGCGAATATACACCAGAAGTGAAGGCACATTTAGATATTGTAAGATATATGAAAAATTACCAAAGTGATTTGACTCGAAAAGGTAAAACTATTAAGGATTATCGTTACTCCGATGAACGTGAATGGAGATATGTCCCAAGTTACGATACTGATTGTAGTATGCTTCTTGGCAGTGACAACTTCAAAAAAATGAAGGAAGAAGTTGAAGTTAAAATAAAACCCCTTCGTCTTGAATTTGAGCCAAATGATATTAAGTACATTATATTGAGCAAAGAAGAGGAAATAGATGAATTTCTTGATATTTTAAGTAAAGCAAAAGGAAGGTATGCTCATAAAGATGTAAAAAGACTTAACACAAGAATTATTACGACAGCACAAATAATGACTGACTTCTGATACGAGTTTGAAATTCGGCGGATGGGCTGTATTTCCAAAACAAGAGGGAAGACAGACAAGCTCTTAGATATTTCAGGATTGCTTCAATAGAAAAAAGGGCTGCAGGAGAACCTGCAACCCTCAACAATAAAGATCTGTTATGAAGCGGCAGGGAGAAGTATGCTTGCTTCCTGCCACCTTTTTTTCTCAGCCCTCGTTGGCACGGATAATAAGCAGGGGGCGATCCACCCGTTGCAGGATGCCCGCGGCCACACTGCCGTAGAAAACCCGGCCCAGACCGCTGCGTCCGTGGCTGGCAATGGCGATCATATCGACGTTTTCCTGGGCGGCAACAGCCAAGATCGCTTCAACCGGCGGGCCTTGCATGATCGTCGTGCTTACCTGGATACCCTGCTGTTCCAGTTTCGTCTGCACTTCCTTAAGATACGACTTGGCGGTTTTGGTCTGCTGCGCCATGTCTTCATCGCTCTGCGCCATGGCGGGAATTTCCATGTCCCCGGTGTAGACGAGTTTCTGCTCGACACAGGTGATCAGAATAATCCTTGACCCCATTTTCCTGGCCATTTCCTCAACATGACTTAAAATTGCCTCAGCACGTTTGGATCCATCAAGAGGTCTGGAGTTTGGAGTTTCAGCCAACAGCATGACTGAAACTATATGTTAAAAATTTGTAAAAAAATCACAAAAAGCTATTGACATAGCGGCAAGAAATTGTGCCGTTTTCTCAGCCAAATTGAGGCAAACAGTAAATCTA
>JAPLJF010000004.1 GCA_026388715.1 Deltaproteobacteria bacterium | reverse complement strand
CCATGCTGCAATATCTCTCTGAAGTGGATGGTTAACCGCTTTACTTGCTTGATATTGCAGTAATTATACTGCTACTGTTCTTGAAATTACAGGAAAAAATTACAATAATTTGCGTTTTCCTACAGGCTCAACGTTTGAATTCACCGGCCTGCGCGGCTTTTCGCGCAGGTCCGGTGGAATGATGGGTTGGGCCACACGGCAACAAAGCGCTACTTTCCCGAATTGGCACTGCGGACCTTGATGCTGAGCCAAACCATAAAGGCTGAGCCAAGCGCAAATACCGTATGAAAAACCAGATGTCCTGCCGGCACGCCAAATAGAGACACAAGGAGATTGGCAAGGCCGGAGCGGAGCGGAGATGCAGTTGGCGGCGGAGGGGAAACATTGACAATGCTGATGGCGAAGGCGAGCAGACCAAGCGCCCCAAGACTGATAAAAAACAAACTCGTTACCCGACGCTCACGATCTGTCATTGTTGCAACGCTCCCGGCGAAGTGACACAGCTAGAGGAGAACGAACCAAGATTGGCATTTCAAATTTGCTCATGAGAAGGCGACCGTGAGCCCGACAAACAGTGTTGCGATCGGGAACAAAAAAAAGCTCATCATTGTGTGTTTTAGGTCGTGGCGGTGGATAGCAGCCAAGGGTAATCGCCTTGAGCATGACACAGCCGCCACCGTAGAAGACTGTATAGAACAGAAACTCAATCAAGAATCTGGCAACGAGTTCAAACAGAGCTTCGAGCATAGTTGTGAGAGGCCCAACGACAAACTCAGCCGACCGCGCCACTGAAGGTGCAGAAGAAAATCAGCAGCTCCACGCGGTCGGCTGAAGTGCCTGGTTGGCCGATTTTTGTCGGTTGGTTTTCATAATGCTTGTTTGCAAGACCTGACCCCCTTTCCATGGCACGTAACATGAGTGCCAAGGTCAATTTGATTCTCCGGTGCTGGCATGTAACTGCAGCCGGTTGATGTGTTGTGAACTTCATGATCGCCGTTGGGTTGGGCGTTGTGATTAATAATAAATCTTGGCATTTTCCGTTCTCCTTGTTTAGCTGGTTGGCAGATTCTGTTTCGTCATGGGGCCAGCAACTTCACTCGTTGCCCAAAGAAATCTTCGTCTCGATACTTCGCCGCATGTTCAGCGGGAATTGGGGGAAATGAGTATGATGAAATCGAGTTGACCAAGTACTCACCGAATTCGCCGATATATACACCTGCGCGGATGTTCTGCCGCATCCGCGCAAGAGTACTTTGACTCTTGCCTCCAGAAAGTCGCATCCGGTAGTACAGGTTCAACACCATGCCTTTGAATCTGACAGCAGGCTCAGCGTCAGGCTTTTCTCTTGTGACCATGTCGGCCAGTCGTGCCAGTGCGATTTCGAGTTCCTTGTCGGACATTGAGGAGGCGAGCTTCAGGAATTCCTTTAGTCGTTTCCCAAACTCATGCTGGGCACGGATCGCCTGTTCGACAGACGCATGCTTCTGTCTGATATCGTCTTCAATGCTCATATTCTTCTCCTGCCAACGTTTAAATAAGGTGAAACAAGCATTTAACCGATGAGTTTGGAACAAAGTGAGCTGTTCGGAAAACACGAACAGTTGGCCTGAAAATAGGCGTGCTTGTTTTCACTCTTAATTTGCTTGTTAGGTGATAGCTATCAATCTAAGTTTTGCCATTCTTCGCAGTAAGCGCTTTCACAGCTTGTTATAAAATTGTAAACCTCATGCATGGCTTGCTTGAGTAGCTCTAACCTGATTATTTTGGGGTATTTGTCCGAAGTTTTGTTTCCGTTTTTCTGATGAGAATAGCGTAGGTTTTGGCCAGACTTATCAATCCGCTGTAAACTCTCTAGTAAAGCTTGCGTATTATTTACTGGAGTTCGGTCTTCATTAGGCCAAGTTTCGATTAACACGGGGCGCACAATATTCCAAAGTGAAATGATTCCATGTTTCTCTAGCACACCCTCTGGCAACTCGGAAAGTCTTTGCGCATTGTACATCGTGCGAATAATGCTTTTGAGTGCCAATTCTATTGAGTGCCGATACAGATATGCGATCGGCATAAATAATCCATCAGGATGTGGAAGGCTTGGATCGTTTTCCTGCGCCCAAATCGCCATATCAGCGCACCTTAGATAATACATAGATACTCTAAAGTCATCTGCGTGAAAACCATAAGCATGGTCTACAAAACACTTCGTTTTAGAATCATCTTTATCCCCGGCCATATCTTGAAAAGTCCTTCTAACATTTGGCCAATGGAATGTTGTTTCATCGCTCATATCACCTAACGTGAAGCTCAGGGGCTGCGTGATTTCTACCCTTGAACTTGGAGTAAAAGATTTATTTTCAATTTACCGACAAACTTTGTAAAACCGCGAGCCTCACGGCGTCCCTTGGAGCGCCTTGCTAGAGCATTGTTTTTATTTATTAATTTTAAATTTCTTGATTGCTTCTTGCAATACATCTGAATAAACTGCGACAAACTTATCGTAATTGTCCTTTAATGTATGATCGCTTTGAATAGCGAACTTCATTTCGTCTTCCAATTCTGTAATGAGTAGAACCACGTATTTCAACCAAACATCTATTTCTACGTTCGTTAATGATAGTAACTGACTTAATAGTCGCCTTGTGTGCGAGCGCTTCAGATTGACGATATATTTTGTTAAATCCTCCGATGGATCTTGATGCTCTTCCAAATAGAAGTCTATAGAATCAATCCCATTTCTTAGCTCTTCGTATTTCCTAAGAGGATCACTTTCTTTCTCGGCTTGCTCAAAAGAAGTCTTTGCTTCAACGATTTCGTCTGGTTGGTTCATGTTTTCTCCTTGCTCTAACGTGCGGGTCAGCCGCACCGGGCAGCTGACGTTCAAAAAAAACAAACCGCAGTCTTCCCGGTGGCGGCTGGAGTGGCTGTTGGATTTATGGAAGCATTCCTGAACACCTAAAATTAAACGGTCGCTGTCCCTATTTTTTGCCTCTTTGTCCTTGGGTTTTATCTCCGCAGACTTGCACAAGTATCTCGACTAACACTGTATTCAGTAACTTTATTTCGGTTTAAATCGAAATACGCGAATGTGTAATACAACCCCTGTTTGAAGGCCTCATCTTTCACATGGTTTTGGCAGACTTTTGGAATCATCTCCGCTTTCCACTCTGAGACAAGCTGGTCAATTTTATATTTTGGTGTGTCAAGGCGATAGTTCCATACATAACTGTAAATGACATTATTACCAACGGATTTAGCCATAAGGGTAGATGTAAATCCGTCATCAGCCTTCGGTGGATTTGCATTGAACTGATCCGCAATTTGTTTAGCAAGTTGCTCTAAATTTAGATTGGCAGCAAAACCATTGGCTGTTATCAAAATAAAAGAAACAAGGAGCACTAATGAGAATGAACGGGAGAATGTTTTTCTAGGCATACAAGTATTCCTCTACGATTAGTTTGGTTTCCAATGTGGCAGCTACTTAACGAAATCTACTGCTCATTTTTACCTGTTGCCCACCCTATAATGAATGCTGGAATGCCAGTAAGAACAAAAGCTCCTATGAACATGAATAATGCTTCCACAACGCCACGAGCCGTATTCTCTTGGCCGAATGCAGCGAGAATCTTAAAGCCTACCAACGCGGCCCACAGCAACATGACAGTTTTTAACCACGACACACCTTTTTCAACTTTCCCACTCATGCTTTTCTCCCCTTTAAAGTTGTGGCGATTCAGAGATACCGCCACCGGCCTAACGTTTGAATTCACCGGCGCTGCGCGGCTTTATCGCGCAGCGTCCGGTGGAATGATGGGTTAGCCGTCGATTTCTTTGGCATACACATCGTATTTGACCCCGTGAATTACCGGTGCGACCGACTTCCACTTGAAGCCCATGCGTTGGTACATTGGTAGAGCTACGTGCATAAGCTCGCTTGTGTGAAGAGCAAAGACAGAAGCACCGTCACGCTTGGCACGGCGGAGACACTCCTGCGCCAATGCGCGGCCGATACCACGACCGCGAAAATCGGGGGTAACAACAAGCATTCGCATAATCGGCCACTCGGACCGAAAGAATTCCGCTTTGGGCACGCCGGGGCCAACATACGCGACAGCGCCAATGATCTGGCCTTCTACTTCAGCAACAATGATTTCTCCCACATCGGCAAGCGCAGACATGTTTCCGATCTTTGCCCTAAATGCTGGCCAATCGTGGTACGAGTCTTTGAACTCATCAAATGCCAGCAACGCCAGAGCATTGACTTGTGCTGAATCGTTCGGCAGGTATTCGCGGATTACGGGCATGGATGCTTTCGACGGCTAACGTAGAGCTAACCGGCGCTGCGCGGCTTTATCGCGCAGCGTCCAGCGACCAAAGGGAGCGAGGTTGAGCGCCGGGTTAGGCATTTTACGCACTCAGTTCCACTCTTCGACGAAGAACTCACCGGTTACCGAAAACCAGCGCTTAATATCTTCGAGTACCGGAGGTTGGCCAAGCTCGGGATCAAAGTGAACTGGAATGGTGGAAGAGAGTACATAGAACTCTTCATCAGCCTCTCGCAGTTTTTCCTCAAGCGTACCGATGGCCGTAAAGCTTGTGCATGCTTGATCTGGTGTGCTCGGAAGGAGAGCCTTTATGCGAATTTCTGTTGGCTTGGGGTTTGCAAAGCGAAAGCGGATAGCGACAAGCAAGCGCTTTCCCGGAGACAGTTTGTCTATTGCATCCGAGGCCGAGCCTTGATATGCACACCATAAGCTTGTGTTTGTGCTTTCCAAGTGAAGCAGAACACGACCTTCATACAGGCCCGATCCTGGATCTCTTCTTTGAACTATTGCTTCTGTTCGCAAGAGGTGCCTCTTTCTTGATGCCTAACAGTATTATTATGCCTGTCTTCACATGATAAAATAGGGCCAGTTAAGATCAGTAAGTTAATTGCATCATAGGCTGATCCGGTTCCGGGTGTCAAATGAAATATCTCCGTTTTTTTTAAGGTTGTCAGGTAATTATGACAAATAGAGCAAAGCTTGTCGCCTCACCGCTCAAGGACATCAGAGGGCTTGAACCTAGCAATTGAATTTGTATATATTTATATTATGCAAAAGTCAAAGGACAAAGTCAGCATTGCTGCCAACGGCCCTGTCTAGTCTCCGAGATGGTGGGAAGTTCTGCAATGGGGAAATGAGGAACACTTCCAGTATCTCCATGCTCCGCTCCGTTATTCATCCACCTTCTTCGTGTGGCGGTTTCCTTTAAGGACAAGAAGAAAGAAATGTGAAAAATGATGATTGTTGAGCATAAGATTACGGATCAGCGGGATACTTTTTTTCGTTGAGCGCCATCTTCTTATGGGCCGCCTCTATCGGGTCCAGGTCAAACTTGGAGGCGAGCATGGTGAGATAGATCATCACGTCGCCGACCTCCTGTTCAACGTGTTCGCGGGTTGCCGCATCCACCGTTCTGCTCTCCGGGCCTTCCATCCATTGAAAGATCTCCACCAGTTCCGCAGCCTCAACGCTGAGGGCCATCACCAGATTTTTGGGGGAGTGAAACTGCTCCCAATTCCGTTCCCTGACGAATTTTGTGAGCTTTGTCTGCAGTTTTTTCATGATAGCTGTCTTTGTCGTGGTATTTGTTGGTGAATTCTGGTAGATTTTTTCAGTTTCACCTGCCAGTTAAGAAACATTGATTCTGGGGTAGAGTAACCCATTTTTCCTTTTAGCGGATATAATTTCATGAAAAATCGTTCATCTGTTTTTTTCTCCTTCTTTTTTTGTGCCTTTCTGTTTTTTTCTTCTCTGGATACAGGGTTAGCCAATGGGTCAGCCCCGGTGGACATGGGCAGAAACAAGATGATCGGTTATATGATCAGCAAACAACTGCCGGGTATGCATTTCAGCGATAAAAAGATGGATGATTCCTTAAGTCGCGCCGCCTTTACTCTGTATCTCAAGCAGCTTGATTTCCAGAAGCGTTTTCTGCTGCAGCAGGATGTTGATGTCCTGACCACCTATTCCCTGTTGATTGACAATGAACTGCAGCAGGGAAGTCTGGGCCTGCCCCAGAAAGGGTTTGAACTCCTGAATATTCGTATCCAGCAGGTGGAAAAGATGGTTACTGAGCTTCTGGCCGCGAAGATTGATGTGGATCAGAAAGAGTCCTATGAAACTGATCCGGAAAAATTGACGTATGCCACTGATCTGCAGGGGTTGCGGGAATATTGGCGCAAGATGTTGAAGGCGCAGATCCTTTCCCGGTATCTGGATGCGCTGAATGACCAGCAGACGGCGAAGGAGAAGAAAAGCGATGACGTTCTGTGGAAAGAGGCCAGAGAAAGAGTGGCCAAGCAGACCAAAGAGTTTTTCCATCGCCTCTCTCAGGAGACGTTGCAGGATCACTTCGATCGTTACTTTGATGCGGTAGCAAGGGCCTTTGATCCGCATACCGATTATATGCCACCTGATAATAAGGAAGATTTTGATATTCACATGCGCGGCAGTCTTGAAGGGATTGGTGCGGTGCTGCGAGAGGATGACGGATATATCAAGGTAGTGTCAATTATTCCCGGAAGCGCTTCTGCCAGACAGGGGCAGCTTGAGGCGGAGGACATTATCTTAGACGTAACCCAGAAAGATGGTGAGCCGGTGGAACTTACCGATATGCGTCTGCGGGATGCCGTCCGCTTGATCAGAGGTCCCAAGGGGAGTGAGGTACGACTGACCGTGAAGAAGCCGGATGGGGTAAAAGTAATGATTCCTCTGGTCAGAGAAGTGGTCCAGATTGAAGAGACTTTTGTGAAATCGACGACTCTTGATACCCCGGATGGAGAGAAGATAGGGTACATCTTGATCCCCAGTTTCTATCGTGATTTTGAAGGGACAAAGAATGGGAAGGAGGCCAGAAATTGTACGGAGGATACCAAAAAGGCCATCGAAGATCTGAAGAAGGCGGGAATCAGTGGCCTGATTCTTGATCTGCGTAATAATGGCGGCGGCTCTCTGGTCGATGCGGTTGATACCACAGGTCTTTTTGTCGGGGCCGGGCCGGTTGTGCAGGTGAAAAACAGCTCCGGGCAGCAGCGGATTCTCAGCGATGAAGATCCGGCGATTGCCTATGATGGTCCTCTGGTGGTTCTGGTGAATCAGTTTTCCGCCTCGGCCTCGGAGATTGTGGCGGCGGCCCTTCAGGATTATGGGCGGGCGGTAATCATCGGAGGCAAGCACACCCACGGCAAGGGAACGGTGCAGACCCTCGTGGATATGAATGAAAATATTCCTTCGTTGCATCTGCGCACCTATAGTGACTTAGGGGCGCTCAAGGTCACGATTCAGAAGTTTTACCGGGTGACTGGCGGATCAACTCAATATAAAGGTGTGGAGTCGGATATCGTGCTGCCGAGCCTGTTCCAATATCTGAAATCCGGTGAACAGTATATAGATTACTCTCTGCCCTGGGATCAGGTGGAGCCAGTTCCCTTTGTCAGATATAGTGGCAAAAAAATTGATCTGGATCGGCTGATTGCGGCAAGCAAAAAGCGGGTTGAATCCGATCCTGGGTTGCAGGCCATCGCCGAAGAGGCAAAAAAGGCGGAAGAACGAAGTAAGGACACGGTGGTGTCACTGCAGTTGACTGATCTGAAGAAAAAACGTGAAGAGGCGGATCTGGCCAGAAAGAAAATAGGCTCTTATTACCGAAAATATCGTGTGGAGCAGGATGGAGAGATGGGTGAAGAGCCGGAAAAAGGTGCCAAGAAGGGTGAAGATGCCAAAAAAGGTGCCAAGAAGGGAGATGATCGGCTGAAATGGCTGGAGGAAGTGAAAGATGATCCCTATGTCGGTGAGGCCAAGCGCGTGCTGATGGATATGACCCAGCCATAACCGCTGTCCGGTCCGGATAATAGGGCACTTTTATATTATCTGCCAGACGCCACTCACAGGAACAACCGGAAAAGATTGGCTGTTCCTGTGAGGCGGCATAAGGTGCCGTTATGAGATAAGCAAAAACGCACTGCTTATTTCATAACGGCACCTAAAAAAATGTTGATTAACAGAAAAAAAAGTGATAAAGCTCGGGGCTTATGAATGACTATTCATTTAATGGATGGCTTATTGTCGGCGAATGGCTTAGGACTGGTGATGAATGAAGCTTGATGAGGCGTTTAGAAATTATAGGGAAAAGATTGTTGACAGGTGGGTTGAATACACCTTGTCCACCTATAAATCCTCATCCTTTTTTATAAAAGAAAAGGATAAATTTGCTAATCCCGTTGGCGGCAATACCCGAGAGGCCTTGGATGCCTTGTTCGGTCTGCTTGCCAAGAATGCTGATCCCCAAGAGTTTGTCGCTCCGCTGGAGCAGATTATGCGCATTCGCGCCATACAGGAGTTCGCGGCATCGGTGGCGGTGGGGCCGATTCATGCGGTCAAGCATATCACCCGTGAGATCCTGAGCAAAGACAAGGAGCGATGTCATCTTGTTCAGGAACTGTATGACTTTGAGTTTGCGGTTGACCTTGCCGTACTTGCCGCCTTTGACCTGTACATGCAATGCCGGGAGCGGTTGTATCAGGTTCGGATTAAGGAAATAAAGACCGGCAATTATATTCTTACTGACAGCAAATGTCCGACGAATTTGCTGAAAATTAATATTCAGGAGTCTCTTAAGACTGTTGAGAACCATTAACTGGGTGCTGGGCCGGAAGGGGGGGGTTCTTTCGGGCAGTTTCCAACACTGTTCAATTTGAAGCGAGGTAAGAAATGAAGTACGCCTTCTCATTCCTGGCAGTCATTGCTCTGATTTTGATTGCAGGGCTAGGATCCCAGATACCGGGCATGCAATACTTTTTTGGTGTTGCCATACCGTATCTGGCCATTATGCTCTTCGTGGGTGGCTTTGTTTACAGAGTCATGCAATGGGCAAAATCACCTGTTCCTTTTTCTATCCCCACCACATGTGGCCAAGGTGCATCGCTGGATTTCATCAAGCAGGATAAGCTTGATTGTCCGACCAAGACCTCAGAGGTTGTGGCCAGAATGTTTCTGGAGATTTTTCTCTTCAGGTCGTTGTTTCGGAATACCAAGTCCGAGATCCATAACGGGCCAAAAGTTACCTACGAATCATCGAAGTGGCTGTGGCTTTTTGGCCTGCTTTTTCATTATTCGTTCCTGCTGATTGTGATCAGGCATATGCGCCTCTTTATCGACCCCGTTCCTTACTGGTTGTCGGCCATTGAAGGGGCTGATTCCTTGTTGCAGATTGGCGCGCCTACCCTGTATCTCTCTGATGTGGCCCTTCTGGGCGGGCTTCTTCTGCTTTTTGGGCGGCGTCTTGTAAACCGTCAAGTCCGTTATATCTCATTGAACAACGATTATTTCCCGCTGGTGTTGATCTTTGCTATCGGTGTGACCGGCATCCTGATGCGTTATTTTCTGCGCACGAATATTGACATCATTAACATCAAGACCCTGGCAATGGGACTAGTGACTTTTTCTCCGGTGATCAATGTCAAGATCGGAGCTATTTTTTACATCCATCTCTTTCTGGTCTCCACCCTGCTTGCCTATTTTCCTTTCAGTAAGCTGATGCATATGGGTGGCGTGTTTATGAGTCCCACCAGGAATATGGCTAATGACAGTCGGGCAAAACGACATATCAATCCCTGGAATGATCCGACGATTAAACCCCATTCCTATGCCGGATACGAGGATGAGTTCAGAGAGTTTATGGTGGATGCGGGTATCCCGGTTGAAAAAGAGTTGTCTGCCGTCCAGGATGAAGCGTGAGCTTGCCCACACCCAAAACTAGCTTATAAGGATACATGACGATGGCCGTTCCAAAATTAGAACAATTATCGAAAAGCGTAGTGCAGGGGCCGTCCTTGGCAACAGGAGCTGTGCCCACCAAGGACTGGATGGATATCCCTGCGATCTTCAAACCGGGCAATTATGCCTATCAGGCTAAACAGGAAAAGGTCGCATACCTGAACAGCCAGCCAGGGCTGTCCTTTCCTAATGCCCGCGAGTGGTCTCCAGAGGATGATGACTGGAAACTTCCCGAAGGCTGGAAGGATATTATCCTTAAAGGACTTAAGGAGCGTCTGGATAAATTCCGCTCCCTGAAGATCTTTATGGATTGCTGTGTCCGCTGCGGGGCATGCGCTGACAAGTGCCACTTTTTCCTCGGAACCGGGGATCCCAAAAACATGCCGGTCTTGCGGGCCGAGCTGCTCAGGTCGGTTTACCGCAATGATTTCACCATCGGTGGAAAGATATTGGGGAAAATGGCCGGCGCTCGGGAGATGACCGTTGGCGTGCTCAAGGAGTGGTTCATGTACTCCTATCAGTGTACCGAGTGTCGACGCTGTTCCGTCTTCTGTCCTTACGGCATTGATACTGCCGAGGTTACCATGATGCTTCGCGAGCTGCTGCATCTGGTGGGGGTGGGCATAAACTGGATCCTGGAGCCGGCCTCAAACTCCAATCGTACCGGTAACCATATGGGGTTGCAGCCTCATACCTTCAAGGATAATGTTGATTTCCTGGCCGATGATGTCGAGAATCTTACTGGCATAAAAATCAATACTTCCTTTAACCGCAAGGGGGCAGAGGTTCTCTTTATCACCCCCTCCGCTGATGTCTTTGCCGAACCAGGTCTCTATACGGCCATGGGATATCTGCTTCTTTTTGAGCATATCGGTCTGGACTACACCTGGTCAACCTATGCCTCTGAGGGTGGAAACTTTGGCCTCTTCACCAACAACGAGTTGATGAAGAAGCTCAATGGTAAGATGTACGCCGAGGCCAAGCGTCTGGGGGTAAAATATATCATCGGTGGTGAATGCGGCCATATGTGGCGCGTTGTTCATCAGTATATGGATACCATGAATGGCCCCGCTGATTTCCTGGAGGTGCCAAAATCATCTGTGACCGGGACAACATTCAACAATGCTGCCTCCACCAAGATGGTCCATATCAGTGAGTTTACTGCTGACCTTATCCGCCATGGCAAATTGAAGCTGGACAAGAGCCGGAATGCCCATGTGAAGGCAACATTCCATGATTCCTGCAACCCAGCGCGGGCCATGGGCCTTATGGATGAACCCCGCTATATCCTCGATCATGTTGTGGATAACTGGGTAGAGATGCCGGAGAATACCATTCGGGAGCAGACCTTCTGTTGTGGATCGGGAACGGGTCTGAATACTGATGAGATCATGGAGCTGAGGATGCGGGCTGGACTGCCACGGGCTAATGCGGTGAAGCATGTGATCGACAAACATGATGTCAATACCTTGTCCTGTGTGTGTGCCATTGACCGCGCCACATTGACCTCACTTATGGATTACTGGAACCCAGGATGCAAGGTGTGCGGTGTCTCTGAGCTTGTTGGGAATGCCCTGGTAATGGATGGTGAAAATCGACAAGAACTTGACGAGGGTCTAAGGACCTTAGTTTAAACCGGACCAGAACGGAGGAAATAGTATAATGTATAATAAAGGAACAATCATACCAGGACTGATTATTTTCGTCCTCATTGTGACCTTCCCCATCTGGTTTAACGGTTTAAAGGCGGGTACCCTGCCAAAACCTGAGTTACCACCGGGTGGCGAAAAAAAATGTGTCATGCCTGTTGAGTATATGCGGGCCAATCATATGCAGCTCTTGAATCAATGGCGGGATGATGTCCTGCGTAACAATGATCGTATAGTTGTTATGGTTGAAGGCAAAAAATACCGCAAGGGTCTGCAGATGGCGTGTATGAAGTGTCATAGCAATAAAGAAAAATTCTGTGATAATTGTCATACCTATACCGCTGTAAAACCATATTGTTGGGATTGTCATCTGACTCCCAAGGAAGCAGCATCGAAGGAGGAGACCCACTAATGGATAAGCAAAGAAGAAAATTCCTCAAGATTGCAGGCGTAACAGCGCTTGCAGGGATCGGGGCCCCGGCTCTTATCAGGCTGACCTCTTCAACTGCCCTTGCCTCTGAGCATGGTGCCGCTGAGAGTCATGCTGCAGAGGCTGTGCATGGAGCGCCTGTCCCTGCTGCTCCGCCAGGAGTACGATTGGGCATGGTTATTGATATGCGCAAGTTTTCAGAACAGCCGGAAATGCTTGATAATGCTATTGCAGCCTGCAACGACGCCCATAATATTCCGCAGTTTGACAACCGGAAGAGTGAGATAAAATGGATCTGGAAGGCTCCTTTTGAAAATGTCTTTCCTACAGAGTCTTCCTACCATTTAGCAAAAAATGTTGAGAAAGCTGATTTTGCCGTCCTCTGTAATCATTGTGACGATCCGCCATGCGTGCGTGCCTGTCCAACGCAGGCCACCTTCAAGGTCAAAGCGAATGGTATTGTGGCCATGGATTATCATCGCTGCATAGGCTGTCGTTTCTGTATGGCGGCCTGTCCGTACGGGGCGAGAAGTTTCAATTGGCAAGATCCCCGGCCCTATATTAAAAAATATAACAAGGATTTTCCAAGTCGTATGCGGGGAGTTGTCGAGAAATGTAACTTCTGCGGCGAGCGTCTGGCCCTGGGGCAGGAACCTGCCTGTGTAGAGGCCTGCAAGGGAACGGGAGCCATGGTTTTTGGTGATCTGAATGATGCGCAGTCAGAGATCAGGCAGGTTCTTGATAAAGAGTTTACTATCCAGCGGAATGCTGAACTGGGTACGAAACCTTCAGTCTTTTACATAGTGTGAGGAAGTCATGATTGAAAAAACACTCAAAGGCAAACCAGCCTATTGGATCTGGCTTGCATTTTTAGGAATGTTCATGGCTGTAGGTGTTGCCTGTTATGCGCGGCAATATCTCTTCGGCCTTGGATTGACGGGTATGAGCCGTGATGTTTCATGGGGGCTTTATATCTCCCAGTTTACCTTTCTGGTTGGTGTCGCCGCCGGAGGAGTGATGCTGGTTCTGCCCTATTATGTCCATAATTATAAAGTCTTCGGCAAGATCACCATTCTTGGTGAGTTTCTGGCTATTGCTGCCATCGTCATGTGTCTGCTCTTTATCATGGCCGATCTCGGACAGCCGCTCCGGGCCTTGAATGTGGTACTCCATCCGACCCCCAGTTCCATGCTCTTTTATGACATGATTGTTCTGAATGGCTATCTGTTTCTCAATATCCTCTGCGGCTGGGTGATTCTTACCGCCGAGAGAAAACAGGTGCATCCTCCTAAGTGGATATATTTCTTTGTCTATCTGTCCATTCCCTTTGCTGTTTCCATCCACACCGTGACCGCCATGCTTTACTGCGGTCTGCCCGGCCGGCATTTCTGGCTGTCAGCAATCATTGCCCCACGCTTTCTGGCGTCCGCTTTTGCGGCCGGCCCGGCCCTTATTATCATCGCCTGTCTGATTCTGAAGCGTGTTGCCAACTTTGATGCCGGCAAGGAAGCGATGAACAAGCTGGTGACGATTATTATGTATGCCGCCCTGCTGAACACCTTCTTTGTCCTGCTTGAGGTTTTCGTGGGCTATTATTCCAATATCCCTGGCCATAAACACAGTATCCAATATCTCTTTTTTGGACTTGAGCATCATGGGCATATGTATAATAATCTGGTGCCATTCATGTGGACTTCAGCGGTGTTGAACTTCGGCGCCCTAGGACTTTTTGCCTGGCCTTACGCCCGGAAAAAGAACGAATTCCTCCTTGGCCTTTCCTGCGTGATGATCTTTATAGCGTTGTGGATTGACAAGGGGCTTGGTTTTGTTTTTGCCGGATTTGTCCCGAATCCTCTGGATGAGATTACCGAGTATATCCCCACCGCCAATGAGCTTGGTATCACCCTTGGCATCTGGGCAACCGGATTCCTGGTTGTGACCCTGCTCTATAAGATTGCGGTTGGTGTTGAGCATGAAATAGAACAATAAGCAGTAAGGCATAAAAGTTTTCTATATGAAAAGCCCCCGAGCGATCGGGGGCTTTTTTTTTATGCCTATCTGCGGTATAGTCTCTGGCAGGTTTTTCATTTCTGTTAAGTTAGAGTATTATATTGTGGTTTATCATCTTGAGTAAAAAAAGAATTCTCATAATTTCCTATTCATTCAGCAGTCAGACCAGAAATCTTCTTCACGGCTTGATTGATGGACTTGAAAAGAGTGGTATAGAGGTTTTTTGGGAACAACTGAATCCGGTCTCTGAATTAAGATTCCCCATTGGAACTATCAGCGCAACGTTGATAATGATGACGCAGACTTTTCTGCGGAAGCGTTACCCGGTTCATCCAATCAATCCCAGATGTTTTGCCCCGTGGGATCTTATTATTCTGGCCGGGCCAACCTGGTCATATAATCCCAGCGGCCCGGTGCTTTCTCTTCTTGACCGGGACGGGAAGAGGTTGTTTGCGGGCAAGATCGTCCTGCCTTTTATTTCCTGTCGCGGTTATTGGCGGGTTCATTATTATGGGCTTAAAGGTTTGCTCAGACGCTGCGGGGCTACAGTTGTCGCTCCTCTAGTCTTCTCTCATCCCACACCTGAACCGTGGCGGACTATTGGCGTTTTCCTGAAACTGGCTGGAAAGGTGCCGGAGGCTGGAAGCTCATGGTTCCATCGCTTCTATCCCAAATATGGGCATAGCAGGGTACAGGTGGAAGATTGTCAAAGGATCGGACTGGAGCTGGGTGAAAATATTATAGCGGGAAATCCTCTTCATCATCCTCTCTTCCCTATTCCAGTCAGGAGCGAAGCAAAAGATGAAGGGTAAGTGGCACTTGCAAAATTACCACTACCATCTCGTTGTTGTTCTCAAATTGTATCTTGGAATAGGAAAAGCTCGACCACTCGATGTGCCTTATTGTTAAAAAAGGCCATGGAGATAAAACTGGTACAGCAAGTTGACCTGTTCAGAAAAAAAGAGATAGACTAAGGCGGCGAGGGAGAGAAAAGGGCCAAAAGGGATACGGGTCTTTCCTCCTTTTCGTTGTATGATCATGGCCAGAATCCCAACGCAGGAACCAGAAAGGGAACTGGCAAAGATGACAAAGGGAAGGGCCTGCCAGCCCAGAAATGCCCCGATCATGGCCAGCAGTTTGATGTCACCACCCCCCATTCCTTCCTGTTTCCGCCACAGGTAATACAACAGGGCTATAGCGTAGAGGACTCCACCACCGAGGAGCAGGCCGAGGAGAGAGTCCTGCCAGCTAAGCGCCGGGCTCACAAACGAAAAAATGAGGCCCAGGAGAATTCCCGGCAGACTGATCACATCCGGAATAATCTGATGTCGAAGATCGATCCAGATGATGGCCAGTAACGCGGCGCAGAAGAGAAAATATCCGGCAGCCGTTATGTTGAGACCAAAGCGCTGGACTACAGCCGCTGACAGCAGGGCCATGCAGAGCTCGACCACTGGATATTGCAGTAATATCTTTTCGTGACAATGCCTGCATCGGCCACGCAGGACGAGAAAGCTGATGACTGGAATATTCTCATACCAGGAAAGAGGGCTCTGACACTGTGGACAGTGCGAGGCCGGGAAGACAATAGAGCCACCTTCGGTAGGTAATCGGTGGATAACGACATTGAGAAAACTGCCGATAATTGCCCCAAAGAGCAGGGCAAACAAGAGCGTGAGGGTCATGGGTTCCATTGTGGTATATGAGGGGGAACTGGTTAGGGATCTGGACGATCGGTGGAGGAGGATGGCACATGATATCCTCTTGCTGCTGTCTGTTTGTCAAATGTTGAATTTTTTTATTAATCTTCCTTAGTTATTCACCATAACATAACTTTTATTATGTCTCAATTCCAGAAAAAAGTCGAGCTTGTTCGCTCTGAGGTCATTGCCAGGGATGTCGTCAGGCTGACCCTGAACGCCCCGGAGATCGCGGCGGCGGCCATGCCCGGACAATTTGTGATGATTCAAACAGCCCCCGGCAAGGATCCATTGCTCAGGCGTCCTTTTTCCATCCATCAAACCAGCAGTGAAGGCTATCTGCAAATTCTCTTCAAGGTGGTGGGACGGGGGACGCAGCTGCTCGCTCAGTGCCGTGTCGGCGAGAAGCTGTCACTCCTTGGTCCCCTCGGGAAAGGGTTTGTCCTCTGTGAGCGGGGCAATGCCTGCCTGGTGGGCGGCGGCATGGGGATAGCACCCATGCTCTTCCTGGCCAGTCGTTTCCAGCAACAGGCAAGGTACGGCGCGGCGCCCAAAGTTATTCTTGGCGCCAGGAATCGTGAGGAGCTGGTGCCGCTCATTAGTGATTTCCAGAACCTGGGTTTAGAGGTCTTGGCGGCCACTGATGACGGCTCGTTTGGCCATCATGGCCTGGTTACCGATGTCCTGAAAAAAATGAACATCGGTCCGGATTTCACGGTCTATAGTTGTGGTCCCAGGCCGATGATGGCGGCGATTCATCATTTATGCCTGAAAGAGAACATTCATTGTCAGGTCTCGGTGGAAACGGTGATGGCCTGCGGCATGGGGGCCTGTCTCGGCTGTGCCGTTCCCCTGAAGGCTGGCGGCTATGCCCATGCCTGCTCTGACGGGCCGGTTTTTGAGGCAGGGGAGTTGCTATGGAGCCTGTAATAATGAACAGGGGTGAGGTTGATCTGCGGGTTGCCATTGGCAGCCTTGAACTGCAGAATCCGGTGATGACCGCGTCCGGAACCTTTGGTTATGCCCGTGAGTTTGAGGATTTTGTTGATCTGCGTCGTCTCGGGGCGGTGGTGGTCAAGGGGATATCCATTGCGCCCCGCGCCGGTAATCCCCCGCCCCGGATTGTTGAGACCGCCTGTGGCATGCTCAATGCCATCGGTCTGGAAAACGTGGGGGTTGATCGTTTTATCAGCGAGAAGATGCCCTATCTGTCAGCCCTTGGGGTGCCGGTTATTGTCAATATCCTTGGCGATTGCGTTGAAGAGTACAGCCGGATTGCTGAGCGGCTGGCCCAGGTGGAGGGCGTTGCCGCCATTGAGGTGAATATCTCCTGCCCCAATGTCAAGAAGGGCGGAGTGGCCTTCGGCGCAGACCCGAAAATGGCCGCCTCCGTAACGAGTGCGGTAAAGCAGAGTTGCCGGGTGCCGGTTATCGTCAAACTTTCTCCCAATGTTACCGATGTGACCGTTATGGCGAAAGCGGTTCAGGATGCCGGTGCCGATGCCGTTTCCCTGATCAATACCCTCATCGGCATGGCCATTGATCTCAGGTCCCGGCGTCCCCGGCTTGCCAATATCTTTGGCGGTCTGTCCGGGCCTGCCATCAAGCCGGTGGCCCTGCGCATGGTCTATCAGGTCGCCCAGGCGGTGACTATCCCGATCATCGGAATCGGCGGGATTGCAACGACCGAAGATGCCATGGAATTCATGCTGGCCGGGGCCAGCGCGGTGCAGGTCGGAACCGCCAATTTTGTAAACCCCAGGGCCAGTGAGGATGTGGTTGATGGGATCGCCGCCTATGTCCGGGAGCAGCAACTGGGTTCGGTGCGTGACTTGATTGGCGCCCTGTTGGTTGGATAGGAGGACCAGGGATATGACAGCTTTTTATTCCAGCCGGAAAACCCCCATATCCCTCTGGGCAACGGTTGCGTCCTCTACCCGCCTCCTGTTTCGTGCCGATACGCCGTGGACGGTGAAAGGGATTCTGGCCCTGGCCATTCTATATCTCCTCTCACCTTTTGATCTGGTGCCGGACTGGATTGTTGGTCTGGGACTGCTTGACGATCTTGTCATTGTCTCGTTACTGGTGGGATGGGCGATTCGTCTTGCCGGTCGGCTGCCCAATATTTCATCTGAGAAACAAAAATGAAGAGAGAGGAAAACATGCACCGTATCTGTGTCGCGATTGCCAGGGAGACTGTTGAAGAAGGTTTGGCTGTGGCCGATCAGATCACCCCTTTGGCCGATGTGATCGAGATCCGGCTTGACCGTCTCAAGAAGATTGCTGTTGCACCTTTTATCAGCCATCTGACCAAACCCCTGCTTTTTACCAACCGTCCGCTCTGGGAAGGTGGAGGCTTTGCCGGAGATGAAGAGGCAAGGATCGCCCCGCTTATCGAGGCCGTGCAACAGGGGGCCCATTATGTTGATCTGGAACTCAAGGCCCCCACTTCCTCGCATAAGGCGCTGCTGGCAGTGGTGGAAGACTCTGCAAGTCGTTTAATCCTCTCCTGGCATAATTTTCTGGAAACACCCACGAAGGCGGAACTGGTTGGCCGTCTAGCCCTGATCCAGGATAAGGGGGCCCATATTGCCAAGATTGTGACCACGGCCCATGATTATCATGATGTCCTGCGGGTGCTTAATCTCCAGGAAGAGGCCGCCAGGATGGATATTCCGCTGATTGCCTTCTGTATGGGCAGGCCGGGGGTTATCAGCCGAGTGGCTACCGTGGAGCTTGGCGGTTACATGACTTATTGTGCTGCGGGCGAAGATGAGGCGACAGCCCCTGGTCAGCTCTCTGTTGCCGTCTTGCGGCAGATCGATGCCTTGATGAAAACTTGATGCCAAAGGAAAGGGAGTCGTACTGAAAATGGCCGTGATAATCAACGGAAAAACCGCGCTCTATGGGATTATTGGCAACCCGGTTAGCCATTCCCTCAGTCCTGTCATGCATAATGCCGCTTTTGCTGAACTTGGGGAAAACAGCGTGTACCTGCCGTTCCCGGTTTTGGACCTGGAGGCAGGAATGCAGGGCTTAAAGGCACTGGGAGTAAAGGGGGTGAGTGTGACCATCCCCTACAAAGAGGCGGTCATCCCCCTGCTTGATACAATTGAGGATGTGGCCCGGCAGATCGGGGCGGTGAATACCGTCGAGATCAAGAATGTCGGCGGCAAAAAGCATCTCTGTGGCAGCAATACCGATTGGCTCGGCGCCAATCGGGCCCTGTCCGAAAAGGTGCGGTTGCGGGGGGCGCGGGTGGCCCTCCTTGGCGCCGGCGGTTCGGCCCGGGCCATCGGCTTTGGTCTGCTCCAACAGGGGGCACAGGTGGTGCTCTGCAGCCGGACCGAGTCGCGCGGCCGGGCCCTGGCCGCGGATCTAGGCTGTCTCTGGTGCCCTCTGGCTGATGCCGACACCCTGCATGGAGACGTCCTGATCAATGCCACCTCAGTCGGGATGAAGCCAGAGAGTGATGTCAGCCCTGTTCCCGCAACCATCCTTTCCCGTTTTCAGGTGGTGATGGATATCGTCTATGCCCCGCTTGCAACCAGGCTGCTGATGGAGGCAGAGGCTGCCGGCTGCCAGGTGATTAATGGCCTGGAGATGCTGCTCTATCAGGGGGTGGCGCAGTTTGAACTGTGGACGGGCAAGCCTGCCCCGGTGGAGCTGATGCGTCAGAAATTGTATCAGGCGACTGGGAATGTGTTGGGCCTTAAAAGTGGACAGGAAAGAGGTAAAAGATAAAAGATGAAAGAGATCTCCCCCGTTACAAGTGTTGATGCCACCATTGCGGTGCCCGGTTCCAAGAGCCTGACCCAGAGGGCGCTCATTGCCGCGGCCCTGGCTGATGGCAGCAGCCGACTGCTCGGTCCCTTGACCAGTGAAGACACAGACTATACCTCAAAGGCCCTGGGGCAGATGGGGATCACCGTTCATAAAGAAAAAGATTTATGGCAGGTGGAAGGCAATGGCGGCCGGATTGCCACCCCGAACGATGTGATTTATCTGGGCAATAACGGCACCGCCACCCGGTTTCTTACCTCGGTTGCGGCCCTGGGTCATGGCCTCTTTACCATTGATGGCGAAGAGCGGATGCGTGAGCGTCCTATCGGTCCGCTGATGGAGGCGCTCAGGGGTTGGGGGGTCGATATCAGTTCGGTCGCGGGCACAGGGTGTCCGCCCCTTCGGATAAACAGCCATGGCCTGCAGGGCGGAGAGACGGTCCTTCCGGAAGGCAAGAGCAGCCAGTATCTTTCCTCCCTCCTGCTGGTTGCGCCCTATGCGGCGCATCCGGCAATCCTCCAGGTCAAGGGTGAGGTCCTGTCAAAACCCTATGTGGCCATGACCCTTTCCGTGATGGCCGATTTTGGCATTGAGGTTGATTGCAATCAGGACCTGACCCGCTTCGTGATTCCCCAGGGCTGCTACCGGGCCATGGAGTATGAGATTGAAGGCGATGCCTCCAATGCCTCCTATTTCTGGGCGGCGGCCGCCATTACTGCCGGGCGGGTGACGGTGAGCAATGTGCCGGTTCCCTCTCTGCAGGGGGATGCCGGGCTCGTGCCGCTTCTGGCCCGCATGGGTTGTGACATCAGCCGGGAAGGCGGCGGGATCATGGTGCAGGGCCGGCCGCGTCTGGAAGGGATCATTGTGGACATGGGCGATATGCCGGATGTGGTTCCCACCTTGGCGGTGGTGGCTGCCTTTGCCCATGGCAAGACGGTTATCAAGAATATTGCCCACCTCCGGATCAAGGAGTGCGATCGGTTGAGTGCGGTGGTCACGGAGCTGACCAAGATGGGCGCCCAGGTAGAAGAGCAGCAGGACAGCATGATTATTCATGGTGATGGCGGGGCGAACCTGCACGGCGCGGTCATTGATACCTACAAGGATCATCGTATGGCCATGAGTTTTGCGGTGGCGGGTCTGAGGGTGGCCGGGGTGAAGATCAGCGATGAGGGTTGTGTCGCCAAATCTTTCCCTGATTTCTGGGAGCGTTTCAGTCTGCTTGCCTGAATTGTGGTAACTCAGAGCTGATTTGATAATTTGGACAAAAGAAGCTTTATCAAATCCGATATTTACAGTCTATATACGTAATAGATCCTATTTTTTCTTTTAAATTGTAGTGTTACCTGTTTCTATTTTTGGTCATTTAGTACACATATGTCAAGTTTTTCCTCCGATGGTAGCTCCGTCAAGGGCCAATTCTGAGAATGGGCCTAACAAATGCTCGTCGGAAGAATTGGTTCTTGGCGGAGCGGAATTGTACCGCAGTTTTTCATTCCAGTTGATTTGTCGATGTCTGTCTCATCACCACCTCCATAGCTTTGAAATAATCACGCTGGGCTTTTAGGTTCAGCAATTTACTGTAACGCTGGGTAGTCTTGATTTTTGAATGGCCAAGCAGTTCCTGAATCGAAACGATATCAGCATCAGCATTCAGTAATTGGGTGGCCATCGTATGCCGGAACCTGTGGCAAGTTACGGCCACACCACTTTCCTGAGCATAATGTTCTACCCATTTCTGTACTGCACGGACAGAGATCGGCTTTCCTCTGCAGCGCCCCTTCTCAGCCAGAAAGATCTGCTTCTCACCAGTTTTTGGTCTCATTCTCAAGTACTTTGCCAGTGCCACTGCTGCATCATTGCTGATATACACGATTCGATCCCTGGCACCTTTACCGGCTTTGACCAGAATCCGGCTGCGTCTGTAATCAATAACGTCAAGGGTCAGGTTAACCACCTCCTGGACACGCAAACCACAGCGCAACATCAACATAAAGATGGCAAGGTCTCTTGTACTTGATACACTCTCGATAAACAGCTGGAGTTCGTTGTCATGGAGGTATCTCGGAAGAGGATGGGGCTCACGGAGCATCTGTCCTCTGGCAACTGGATTGTCCAATCGTACGTCTTCCTCATAGGTAAGGTAATCATAGAATCCACGAACTGCTGAAAGATGGCAGTTAATGCTGCGTGGAGCCATCCTCTTTTCCAGCAAGTAATCGATATAGTGCTTCACCTCTGTTGCCGATGCGGCCTCAACCGTCACCGGTAGCCAGCTGAAGAACAGCTTCACTCTGTGCAGGTAGTTCTTAACCGTCAATTCCGAGTAATTCTTTCTCTTCAAATACTGCCTGTAGTTCAGGATTGACTCGGTCATATTCATGATTTTCTCCTCTCTCGATGACTGCCATTGCATTGAAATATGCCTCTTCCCGTGTACCATCTGCGATCTTCGCATATCGAAGGGTGATATCGATATTGAGGTGTCCCAGAAGCTTTTGCAGTACCTCCAGATGCAATCCTGCGTTGAGCATATTGGTGGCGAACGTGTGTCGCAGTGAATGGAGGCTGTACCCTTTTTGCTCAAGCCCTGCCTGTTGAATAGCTTTTTTCATTATCATCCATGCCCCGACATAGGAGAGATCCCGACCTCTGTTCCCATAAAACAGATGCTCACTGTCCCTGTCTCTGACACCAAGCCACTTCTTCAATGCTGCTTCCGCTTCTTGATTGTAATAAACAACCCGACCATGGAGATTCTTCTCTCCGATAAACAACAGGATCTTTCGTTCGGGCAGAATAATATCAGTCATTTTTACCTGGAGAAGCTCTCCAATACGCATGCCGGTATGTAGTAACAGCAGGATAAGGGCACGATCTCGCACAGATGTGATTACAGCAAGAATTTCCCTCAGATCTTCTGTGGGGATGGCCCTTGGTAACACTTCAGGCAACTTGACTCTGATCTTTTTACGAAGGAGTTCCAGGGGAAGAATATCTTTATCAATCAGGTACTGAATAAAAGCATACAGTGTCTGCAGGTGGTTTCTGACTGAGTTGATCTTTAGCCCTCTCTCCTGCTCATGATCGATGTAATCAGCAATAGCCTTACGGCTGATTTCCTCTATGCACGGCCTTCCTGATTCTTGCAAAAAAGCCAGAAATCCGCTCAGGGTTTGACCGGTTTGACCAATGGTGCTGATTGTAAGATTACGACGATACTTGTCGTACAAATGAGCTATGACGTATTCATAGCCGGGAAGATTACTGCTCTCCAGTTTGTCTACAGCCCGATTAAGAACACGACGCCGTTTGCTGGGACGATAGACGTACAATGCTCCGGCAGAGGGAAGGAATAATTTATCCAACAACCCGGCATTTTGCCTTGCAGGATGTTGGAGCGATAAAATGAGATAGGATTGAGATGATTGGGTGGGGTCACTCCAATCGGTGGGATAAAAACTCTCGAATATACTATTTTGTGCGGCCATGCTGTCCTCCTTCTTCTTTTAGAGAAAAAACAGGATGTTGATGACCTTATTATACCATAAGCTCGATCGTTGTTTTATTACGTATATACAGTAG
>JAPLJF010000018.1 GCA_026388715.1 Deltaproteobacteria bacterium | reverse complement strand
CCACCGAGCCGGGCGACGAATTCCTGGCGCCCACCGGCAGCGTCATGGAAATGCTCAGCGAGCACCAGTGCGAGGGCTGGCTCGAGGGCTACCTGCTGACCGGCCGCCACGGGCTGTTCAACTGCTACGAGGCGTTCATCCACATCATCGACTCGATGTTCAACCAGCATGCCAAGTGGCTGAAGGTAAGCCTGCACATTCCATGGCGACGGAAGATCGCCTCGCTCAACTACCTGTTGGCCTCGCACGTCTGGCGCCAGGACCACAATGGCTTCAGCCACCAGGATCCGGGCTTCATCGACCATGTCGTGAACAAGAAGGCCGAGGTCGTGCGCGTCTACCTGCCGCCGGATGCGAACTGCCTGCTGTCGGTGATGGACCACTGCCTGCGCAGTCGCCATTACGTCAACGTGGTGATCGCCGGAAAGCATCCTGCCCCGCAATGGCTGTACATGGAGGCCGCGGCCAGGCACTGCGCCGCCGGGGTCGGCATCTGGTCCTGGGCCAGCAGCAGCGGCGGCGATGCGCCGGAGCTGGTGATGGCCTGTTGCGGCGACGTGCCCACGCTCGAGACTCTCGCCGCCGTCACCATCCTGCGCGAACACCTGCCGTCGCTGCGGATCCGGGTGGTCAATGTCGTCGACCTGATGAAGCTGCAGCCGCCCATCGAACATCCGCACGGCCTGATCGATGAAGACTTTGATGCGCTTTTCACCAAAGACAAGCCGATCGTCTTTGCCTTCCATGGCTACCCCTGGTTGATTCATCGCTTAACGTACCGCCGTACCAACCACGAAAACATGCATGTCCGGGGCTATAAGGAAGAGGGCACCATCACGACGACCTTTGACATGACGGTCTTAAACGATCTGGACCGCTTTCACCTGGTACTGGATGTGCTCCAGCGCCTGCCCCAGTCGGGTGCCGGAGCCTCGCTGAAACGGATTATAGAGGATAAGCTCGTTAAACATAAGCAGTATATCAACAAGTACGGTCAGGACATGCCGGAGATCCGGAACTGGAAGTGGGATCTGGCCGAAGCGGGCAGACCGGTATGAAATTGATCGGTCAGTAGAGGATCGTCAAAGTGTCTCGTGTTATGTAATCGTTAACCATATTGGAAGAAGTAAAATGAGGCGGGTTAAGGTGATTGTCAGCCGCTTCTCTGTTCTCAAACCAGGGAAAAAAGGAGGATGAAATGAAGAAAATTATTATGTCGGGAATGGTAATGGTGGCAACGCTTGTCTCTCTTGGCGGATGTTTTCCGGGATATCCTGTGAATGGTGGTGATGGAAGTTATGACAGGGACGATAGGAACGAAATATATGGCAATGACGGAATATATGGCTTTGGCAATGATGGAGTATATGAAAGAGACGGAAGATATGAAAGGGGTGAACGGCATGATAGAGATGAAAGGAATGACGGGGATGAACGGCATGATAGGGATGGAGGACATGTTGAGGGTGAGCGGTATGATCATGACAGGGACGGAGGACATGATGAAAGAAAATAAATCCTGTGCATTCTGGAAGTCAAAACCATGAGGTCGGATTTGAGCACAAGGTAAAAGTCATGCTTGCGCAAGATGATTTTGTAATGTCATCCCAATAGTCGTGGCAACTACAATGCCATGATGGAGGAAGAGAATCAATGAACCTTATTGCACTGAAAATGCTGCTTGGTGACTTCACGAAATACGCGGGACTGCTTTTCGGCATTGCGTTCACCTCGTTTCTCGTTACGTTCGCGGTATCCTACTTCGGTGGTATGATGACCCGCAGTTTTGCCTTGATTGCCGAGAACCCGAGGGCGGATGTGTGGGTCATGGATCCGGCAGTTGTGGCGGTCGACAGTGTAATTAACCTGCCTGCAGCGGACCTCAGCCGCGTGCGCAGCGTGGAGGGCGTGCAATCAGCGGTGCCGCTGGCGGTGGCCCAAGCTGATGCCCGTTTTCCGAACGGAAGGTTTCAATCCTTCCAGGTGATTGGGGTCGACGACGCCACGCTCATCGGTGTGCCTCCGATGAGCGGCGGGGCAACGGCCGCAGTGCTTCGTGCTCCCGATGCCGTGATTGTCGATGCGGGCGGCACAAGCGGCAAGCTGGAGACCCCATTGCTGAAGGCTGACCAGTGGCCCCGCGGCAGGCCGCACTTGGACGTTCCGATGCGTCTGTTGATTGCGGGCGACGAACTTCTGGTCAACGACACCCGCGTTCAGGTGGCTGGGCAATCGGAAGCCCTGCCCAGGTTCCCGCCGCGGCCAATTCTGTTTACGACCTATTCCACTGCCGAGCACATTTTGTTGCCGGAGCGGCGACGGTTGACGTTTGTTCTCGTAACAACCGTACCCGGAGTGGATGCGCACACGCTCGCCGCCCGCATTGAGGAGGCGACTGATCTGCGCGCCCGGGCGTCGGACGATTTCAAGACCGACACGGTTAAGTGGATGTTAGCCAACTCCGAAGACGTGGGCGACGCTGTAACGATGCTTTCCATCGCCATGCTTGTGGGCTTTGGCGTCACCGGCGTCATGATGTTCATGTTCACGAATGAAAACCTGAAGTATTACGCCGTACTCAACGCCATGGGTGCGACCACGCGATCGTTGCTGATAATGATATGTTCGCAGGCCGCACTTTGTGCGCTCTTGGGGACGGGATTAGGACTCGGCCTCTGCGTTCTTGCCGGTCAGGTTTTTGTGAACTATGGCTTTCCGTTCCGCATGATGTGGTTTGCACCAGTGGTAGGAGGGACGGCGGTTTTGCTTGTGAGTATTGGTGCCGCGGCGTTCAGCGGGCGGTCCGTGTTGAAGATGCAGCCGGCCTCGTTTTTAGCCGGAAGATGAGTGGTAACACCATGAAAAGTTTTATCGAAGCAACCAAAAATCAAACAGCCGTCAGATGTCACGGCGTGACCAAGACGTATGGTCAAGGTAAAGCCGCCGTGCAGGCTCTCCGCGGTGTAGATCTGGAAATCCGCACGGGAGAGTTATTGATGTTGGTTGGTCCGTCTGGATGTGGCAAGACGACGCTGATTTCAGTCCTGGCAGGCCTTCTGCAACGGGACGGTGGCGATTGCTCTGTCCTCGATCACGATTACAAACAGATGTCATTCAACGAAACGACGAGATTTCGCGGACGAAACATCGGCTTTGTCTTTCAAACCTTTGACTTGATTCCTGCGCTCACCGCGGCAGAAAATGTGGCGACGCCCCTCCTCATCAATGGCGTGAAGTGGCCAGCGGCGTTGGAGAAAGCGGGTGCAGTGTTAAAAGTGGTGGGCTTTGATGACCGTATGATCCATTCGCTGCCCACGGATTTATCGGGCGGCCAGCAGCAGCGCGTAGCTGTTGCCCGCGCGATGGTTCATGACCCGCGAATGATCGTCTGTGATGAACCGACCAGCGCGCTCGATAGCGAGAGCGGTCACATGGTGATGAGTTTGATGCGGCAATTCGCGCTGGGCAAGGACCGCGTGCTGGTGGTGGTCACGCACGACACCCGCATCTTCGAATTTGCCGACCGCATTGCCCGGATGGAGGATGGCCGCATCACGCGGATTGAAAATCCACCAAGCCGTGGGAATGTACCGCTGAATAATCCATAGGGGAACTCATGTTTCGTAAATACATCTTACCGTTGCTGGCGTTAGCAGGGGTGGCCTTCGCCATCTTTGCTGTTGTCTGGGGTGATAAAACCCGTCCGACGGTGCAGCCAATCTCAGACGCTCCAACATCACCTTATCACAGTTCTGTCGCCGGATCGGGCATCGTCGAAGCAAGCACGGAAGATATTTCGATTGGAACCCAGATTCCGGGGATCGTTTCCAAAATTTTTGTTGAGATTGGCAGCAACGTGAAAGCGGGGGATCCGTTGTTCACCATTGATGAACGCTCAATTCGAGCAGAATTGGCCACTCGACACGCGGCGGTTCAGGTTGCCGAGGCAACACTCGCCGATGCTCAATACGATTTCTCACTCTACAAACCACTTGCAGCCCAAGGCTTCACCAGCGTCGCAGATCTTGTGAAGAAACGCTTCGTCACGCAAAAGGCCGAAGCGCAACTGCTGCAGGCACATGCTGAACTGAACTCTTCCGAAACCGAGTTGGAGCGGCTAACTGTGCGCGCTCCGGTGGACGGACAGGTGCTGCAACTTAAAGTGCATCTCGGGGAGTTTGCGCCAGTCGCTGCCATGGTTCCAGGACAATCGCCGCTGATCTTGTTCGGCAGCGTCACGCCGTTGAATGTGCGCGTGGACGTGGACGAAAACGATGCATGGCGCGTGCATGAAGGCGCGCCTGCGGTCGGCTACCTCCGCGGGAACAAGAAAATCGGGACGCCACTGACATTTGTGCGATTTGAACCCTATGTCGTTCCCAAAAAATCACTCACCGGCGATAGCACTGAGCGCGTTGATACACGTGTGCTGCAGGTGGTCTTTAGTTTCACGCGGGGCGACCTGCCGATCTTTATCGGCCAACAACTGGACGTGTTCATTGAAGCGCTGGAACTCCCGTAAGACAAAGAGCGCAATCCCTGCCAGGGACGAACTGTGAAGCTCATCGAGCACAATATATCATCAAGCCAGGTGCAACCGGGCTACGCTCCGTGGCGAATACAAAAACGCGAAGGAAAGGAGATCAGCATGCCAACCACTTCAAGTCTCGATTCAGCGCAATTGGATCAACTGGCGATCAACACGGTTCGTTTCCTGTCCGTGGACGCCATTGAAAAGGCCAATAGCGGCCACCCCGGGTTGCCCCTCGGTGCGGCGCCGATGGCCTATGTGCTGTGGACGCGGTTTCTCCGGCATAATCCGGCCAATCCGCACTGGGTCAATCGGGACCGGTTTGTCCTGTCGGCCGGACACGGTTCGATGCTGCTCTACAGCCTGCTGCATCTGACGGGCTACGATTTGCCGCTGGAACAAATCAAACAATTCCGCCAATGGGGCAGCAAGTGCCCTGGCCACCCGGAGCACGGACTGACTCCGGGCGTGGAGACGACGACCGGTCCCCTCGGCCAGGGATTCGCCAATGGCGTCGGCATGGCGATCGCCGAAGAGTATCTTGCGGCACACTACAACCGGCCAGGACACCAGATCGTTAATCATTCCACCTATGTATTGGTTGGCGACGGCGATTTAATGGAAGGAGTAGCGTCCGAGACCGCATCGCTCGCCGGTCATTTAAAGCTCGGTAAACTGATTTGCCTTTACGATGACAACCAGATCACGCTTGCCGCCTCGACCAATATGACCTTCACGGAAGACCGGGCCAGGCGTTTTGAGGCGTATGGTTGGCACACGCAGACGGTTGAGGATGGCAACGACCTGGAAGCGATTGACCGCGCACTGCGGGTGGCGCAAGCCGAGAGGGAAAGGCCTTCGCTTATTCTCGTGCGTACACATATCGGCTACGGCTCTCCGCACAAGCAGGACACTTTTGAAGTGCACGGTTCGCCGCTCGGCGAGGAAGAAGTGAAATTGACGAAACAGGCGTTGGGCTGGCCAATCGCTCCGTTGTTCTCCATTCCCGACCAAGCACTTGCCCATTTCCGTCTTGCCCTTGAATACGGCAAACAGGCCGAAGCGGAATGGGATGTTCGATTCTCGGAGTATGCGCAGGCTTTTCCGGAACTCGCCAAGGAATTTCAGCAGGGGATGGCAGGAGAATTGCCTCAAGGCTGGGATAGTGACATCCCGGTCTTTCCAGCCGATCCGAAAGGGTTGGCAACCCGCATTGCATCTGGCAAAATATTGAACGCGATCGCGCAGAAACTTCCCTCGCTGATCGGTGGATCGGCGGATTTAGATCCGTCCACTCACACTGCGCTTAAAGCGATGGGCGATTTCGAGAACCCGGGCGATGAGGCCGGCGACCTGCAGGGATCGTCAGGTGGCGGCTGGAGTTATGGAGGACGCAATCTGCACTTTGGGGTGCGCGAACATGCGATGGGGTCCATCGCCAATGGGCTGGCGGTGCATGGCGGCGTCATTCCGTTCACGGCGACGTTCCTCATTTTCTCGGACTACATGCGACCGGCGATTCGACTGGCGGCGCTGATGGAACAGGGGGTGATCTTCGTTTTCACCCATGATAGCATCGCTGTTGGCGAAGATGGTCCAACACATCAGCCGATCGAGCAATTGGTTTCCCTGCGGGCGATTCCCAACCTGCTTGTCCTTCGCCCGTGCGATGCGAACGAGACGGCCGTGGCCTGGAGCGTCGCTGTTCAGACCCGGGATCGACCGGTCGCGCTTATCCTGACCCGGCAGAATGTGCCCACGCTTGACCGCACCCGATTTGCCGCGGCAGATGGTCTGCGGCGCGGTGCGTATGTTTTGGCTGATACCCCCAGGGGTAAACCGGACATCATTTTGATCGCCACCGGGTCGGAAGTGAGTCTGGTCGTGGCAGCCGGTCAGGCACTGACCGAGAGCGGGATCCACGTTCGGATCGTATCCATGCCGAGCTGGGAATTGTTTGATGCCCAACCTCGAAGTTATCGCGACTCGGTTCTTCCTCCCTCAACACGAGCACGACTTGCGGTTGAAGCGGGCGCGACTCAAGGTTGGTGCAAGTATGTGGGCAGCGAGGGTGAGGTTATTGGAGTGGATCATTTTGGCGCATCGGCCCCGAGCAATGTCTTGATGCGCGAATATGGCTTCACGGTTGACAATATTTGCAAACGTGCCTTGGAATCAGTAAACTGGAAACTGGAGGCGATATAATGCGTATCGGAATTGCAGCGGATCATGCGGGGTTGGCCCTGAAGGAACAACTGGTCAAAGTATTTCGTGAGTCAGGACATGAGGTCCTCGACTTCGGCCCGTCCACTCTGATTCCGGAAGACGACTACCCCGATTACGTTGTGCCGCTGGCTCGGAGCGTGGCCAGTGGTGAGGTCGAACGCGGGGTAGCGATCTGCGGCAGCGGGGTGGGGGCGTGCGTCACTGCCAATAAGGTGAAGGGAATACGGGCGGCGTTGGTTCACGACGTCTTTTCCGCCCACCAGGGAGTGGAAGATGACGACATGAATGTAATCTGCTTCGGCGCGCGTGTGCTCGGTGATGCCCTTGCCTGGGATTTGGCCAAGGCCTTCCTCGCCGCCCGTTTCATTGGCGTCGAACGGCACCAACGCCGCCTGGATAAAGTGAAAGCTCTGGAAAACTAAGTGAAGATGTCAATGCAGGCCCAAGCGGAAAGGGAACGGCAGGCACGGGTGATTTTGGGAGATTCGGAGCGACAGGTGGCGGAGAAGTTTGGAGAAGTGGCCAAGACCTATATCAACAATCCCATCGCGCTTCATTTAAGGGCTATGAACATGCTTTATGAGGGGTTGAAGAACAACTCCACGATCGTAATTGTACCCAGCACGGCCGTGGAAACCATGCAACTGGGAAGTATTGCCGGGATGACAGCCTTGACCATGGGATTGGGTCAGGAGCACGCAAACAAAGATAAGGAAAGTGAGCTCAAATAACAAGACGGTCTTCAATAAATGATTGGTGGCAGGCCCTCCGGTGTCATCTCAATAAAGGACGACACGGTACAACCCTTCATGATCATAGAGATTTCACAACATGGAACCCTTATAAATGGAGACAACCCATGAGCACTCTCTTTTCCTCTTTCAATCTGCGGTCCATCACTTTTCGCAACCGTATTTTCGTTTCCCCGATGTGTCAGTATTCCAGTCACGACGGTTTATCCACTGACTGGCATCTCGTTCATCTCGGCAGCCGTGCCGTTGGTGGTGCGGGAATGGTCATGGCCGAGGCGACCGCGGTAAGTCCCGAAGGCCGCATCAGCCCAGGCGACAGTGGTCTCTGGAGCGACACCCACGCCGAGGCCTTTGCGCCCATCGCCCGCTTCATCAAAGAGCAGGGTGCGGTCGCGGGGATTCAACTCGCCCATGCCGGCCGCAAGGGGTCCTGTTCTCTGCCGTGGCTCGGTGGCGGCCCCCTGGGACCTGAGGCCAGCGGCTGGCAGCCGCTGGCGCCGAGTGCCGAACCCTTTGACGTGGGGCACCCAGTGCCGCTGGCCGTAACCCTGGCCGAAATGAACGAGATTGAAGCCCAGTTCCGGGCCGCGGCAGGCCGGGCGCTTGCCGCCGGATTCCAGGTGATTGAGCTGCATATGGCCCATGGCTACCTGCTCCATGAATTCCTCTCCCCGCTGGTTAATCAGCGGCAAGACGAATACGGTGGAACCCTGGAGAATCGGCTCCGTTTTCCCCTGCGGGTAGCCCGGGCGATGCGTGAGGAGTGGCCGGAGAAGCTGCCTTTCTTTGTCCGGATTTCGGCGACCGACTGGGTGGCGCATGGGTGGGACGTCGACCAGTCGGTGATCCTGGCCCGTCAGTTGAAGGCGATCGGAGTGGACCTGATCGACTGCTCTTCAGGCTTTGCGGTGCCGGATGAGCCGGTTCCCTTCGGTCCCGGTTTCCAGGTCCCCTTTGCGGCCAAAATCCGGGCTGAGGCGGGGATTGCCAGCGGAGCGGTCGGCTTTATCACCGAGCCGGCCCAGGCGGAACAGATAGTGGCGACCGGCCAGGCCGATGTCGTGCTCCTGGGGAGGCAGATGCTGCGCGATCCCTATTGGCCCCTCCATGCCGCTAAGGCGCTGCATGCAGACGTTCCCTGGCCGAATCAATACCTGCGGGCCAAGAAATCTTAGCATTATGGTGAGCTACCACTAATGCAGGCCGAGCATGAGGGATCTGTCCTTTCGGCTGGGGGCTGATCAAAAAACTTCACACAATTCAGAATGAAAGGGGCTTATTCTGATGGATCATATGGCCGGTTGGCCGAATGGCTGGATTGGTTCGTGCAGTGCCAATTGTCAGTGAAAAGGCTTCGGAGATGTTGATAATGGTAGATAGTCCCGATGTTTTTCCATTCGGTTTGGGTATGGTGGATAAACATATCAACAATGCACTGCTAATGCAAAGGAGGGTTCACTCATGAGAAAGATGACGAAAGGTACCGGGGTTGGAGTATTCCTGACAACAATGTTTTTGTTAATTGTTACTTCCGCCGGGGCTGAATACGAGCAGGGGAAAAATATTTATGAAAATAAATGTGCCCTTTGCCATGGCATAAAAGGGGAGGGTAACGGTCCGGCAGCGACGGCCTTAAATCCTCCACCAAGTAATTTCAAAAGCCCCGGATTCTGGGAAGAAAACAAGGATAGTTCTATCACCGACACAATTAAAAAAGGCCGCGGCATGATGCCTGCCTTTGATTTGTCACCCGACGAGATCAAAGACGTCATTGATTATATGTCCGGAGCCTTCAAAAAGGAACGATAGGTATTTTAAAAAGGGAGGAAGAAGATATGATCCAGAATTACCGGAATAAAATAGTATTTGGGTGCCTTGCGGCATGCCTTTTCTTTTTAGCATGGTCCAATAATGCACATGCCGTACCCAGCTTTGGACGCCAGACGGGGATGTCTTGTAACGCGTGTCACACCGTTTTCCCGGAGTTAACCCCTTTTGGGCGCGTTTTTAAACTCGGCGGTTATGTCTTCAGCAACAAGAGTCAATCTAAAGGGTATGTGCCACCACTGTCCGCGATGGTGCAACTTTCTTATACGACACTGAATCATAACGGTGGTGTTTTGAATAACGGGATCGCGCCCTTTGACAACGATGAAGACTCGGCTATTGATAAAACAAACCTACCCCAGCAAGCAAGCATTTTCTATGGCGGACGAATCATCGATCATACAGGTGCTTTTGTTCAGTTGACCTATGATGGAACCGCCAATGACATCGCATTGGATCTGACGGATATCCGCTACGCAAACAATATCTTGATCGGGGGCAAACATCTTCTTTATGGACTGAGCCTGAATAACGCTCCTGCCGTGGAAGATGTTTGGAACAGCACACCCATTTGGGGGTTTCCGTATGCGGCTTCAGCTGTTGCACCGACCCCTGCGGTCGGTACCGTTATCGACGGCGCCTTAGCCGGTCAGATGGGTGGTATTGGTCCTTACGTTTTCTGGAATGATCTGCTCTATGCCGGCGCAACTGTCTACCGAACCACAAACGATGGCATTACACGACCGTTCGGTGCGGGCAAAAATCCTGACACGGTGACGGACGGCGCGGTTCCATACTGGCGGGTGGCGTTGCAACATTATTGGAACAAACAGTCAATAGAGGTTGGTACTTATGGTCTGGTGGCCGATATTTTTCCCGGCGGCGGGAGCAGTGGGCCCACCGATAAATTTACTGATACCGCAGTCGATGCACAGTATCAAATCATCGGCGATCAACATCTTTTTACGTTCCAGACGAGCTTGATACATGAACGCCAGGACCTGGAATCGAGCTTTGATTTGGGACTTTCGGCCAACCAATTCAACTCTCTGGATGCCTTCAAAGTTAACGGTAAATACTACTATAGAAGTTCATATGGAGATATAGGCGGGGCACTAGCCTATTTTTCAACCACCGGCGATATGGATGCCCTTCTTTATGCGCCAGACCAGATTGGCGGAAGCAGAAACGGAAGCCCCGATAGCAACGGCTTCATTTTAGAATTGGATTACGTGTTGATGACAAAATACAAGTTTTCCCTGCAATATACACTCTATGACAAATTCAATGGCGCGAAATCAAACTATGACGGGTTTGGAAGAGATGCCACAGACAACAATACTTTATACCTCCTTGTTTGGATGATGTTTTAGAGTCTTCCGGGTAAGAACCTAGGCTCCAGCCTACCATCCGGATTGCCGGATGGTAGGCTGGTCGCTACGCAACTAAAAGGAGCTTGGTGATGAATCATATGGGCGGTTGGTCGAATGGTTGGATGAATGGAGGGATGGGCGGAGGAATTGGCCTTTGGACGGTGATCGGCGTACTGGTGGTGGTCCTGCTGGTCGTCTTGATTGTCAAAGTATCCAAAAAATAACAACACCGTTACCGCCCGCCTTTGAAGTGAACTGTTAACCATGGGAGGAAAATTATGCTGATCAAAGTATTCACTGACAAAACGGTAAGCGAGACCGCTGCAGCCCTACAGACCGCCGTTGAGGCCAATCACTTTGGCGTCATGCAGGTTCATAACCTCAAAGAGAGCATGGCCAAGAAGGGGGTGGAGTTTGCCCATGAATGCCTGATCTACGAGGTGTGTCAGCCAAAACAAGCCAAGAAGGTGCTCGATGCAAATATGAGTCTCTCCACCGCCCTGCCTTGCCGGATCTCCATTTTCGAGGAAGACGGCAAAACCGTTTTGGCTACCTTGAATCCGACCATGCTTCTGGGGATGTTCAACGCGCCGCACCTGGAAGGGGTGGCGCGGGAAGTGGAAAACACGATTGTAAAAATCATGAACGAGGCTGCAGCGGGTTGATTGACAGGCTATGCGCGTCCCTATGGCTCGCTGCCTGACCATCATCGAGTACGGCTTGTCTGGATCGCTGGTCAACCATGTCGAACCGGCTCACAATAAAGGAGAAATGATATGGCAATCGACCCCATCTGCGGCATGACGGTGGACGAAGCCTCGGCGCTCTCTGCCGAGCGTGATGGCCAGACCATCTACTTTTGCAGTGACGACTGTCGCCAAAAGTTCCTGTCAGAACCGGCAGCAGCAAAAACAGAGGAAATTTCCGGCGATGACAACGATTCTCTTTCCCCCATACCTGACACCGACAAACCTTCGCCAACCAAGGGTGGCTCCCCTGCGGCCAAACCCATTTACACCTGTCCGATGCACCCCGAAGTGGAACAGGACCAGCCCGGTGTCTGCCCCAAGTGTGGCATGGCGCTGGAACTGAAGCCGGGAATCGAGAGTACGGGTCACGCGGAGAACACAGCAAAACCAGAGGAAGTTCCTTGCGAAGCCTGTGAGTTTCATCCACCCGCCGCGGGCTCGAAACCGGTTTACACCTGCCCCATGCACCCCGAAGTGGAGCAGGACCAGCCCGGCGTTTGCCCCAAGTGCGGCATGGCGCTGGAACTGAAGACGGGGACCGCGGGTACGGGTGATGAGGAGAACGCCGAGCTACAGGACATGACGAACCGTTTCTGGATCGGCGGCGGCCTGGCCCTGCCGGTCTTTCTCCTGGCCATGTCCCACCTGCTCCCGGGAGTGGGAAAGCAGTCCTGGGTGGCCGGCTCTGTCTCGCGCTGGCTGCAATTTGCCCTCACCACCCCCGTGGTTTGGTGGGCGGGCTGGCCATTTTTTCAACGGGGATGGCGCTCTCTGATGACGCGACACCTGAACATGTTCACGCTGATTTCCATGGGCGTCAGCGCCGCCTATCTGTTCAGCGCCGTGGGGATGCTCCTGCCGGATATATTCCCTGCCACTATGCGGCATGGGGGCATGATCGACATCTACTTCGAGGCGGCGGCGGTAATCGTGGTGCTGGTGCTGCTCGGTCAGGTGCTCGAACTCCGGGCCCGCAGCCGCACGGGCAGTGCCATCAAGGCGTTACTGAACCTGGCCCCGCCCACGGCGCGCCAGGTTTCACCTGGGGGCGACAAGGAAGTCCCGCTCGAACAGGTTCAGGTCGGCGACTGGTTGCGCGTGGTTCCCGGTGACAAGGTGCCCGTTGATGGCGAGGTGGTTGAAGGTCATTCCAGCGTCGAAGAGTCGATGGTCACCGGCGAACCCCTGCCGGTGGAAAAGGGCGTCGGCGACAAGGTGACCGGCGGCACCGTCAATGGTTCCGGCAGTTTTGTCATGCGGGCCGAGCGGGTCGGTAACGACACCCTGCTCGGGCAGATCGTCAACATGGTTGTCGAGGCCCAACGCAGCCGGGCGCCCATTCAGGGTCTCGCCGACCAGGTCGCCGGCATCTTCGTACCCTTGGTAGTGGCGGTTGCGGTGATCACCTTCGGGCTCTGGATGTGGCTGGGGCCCGAGCCCAGGCTCGCCCACGCCATTGTCAACGCGGTCGCGGTTCTCATCATCGCCTGCCCGTGTGCTTTGGGCCTGGCCACGCCCATGTCGATCATGGTCGGGGTCGGACGCGGCGCCCAGGAAGGCGTGCTGGTGAAAAATGCCGAGGCGCTGGAACGGCTGGAGAAAGTCACCACCCTGGTCGTGGACAAGACGGGCACCCTCACCGAGGGCAAACCAAAGCTCATGGATGTCCTGCCGGCTGACGGATTTGACGCCAAGGAGTTCCTGCATATCGCCGCCTCACTGGAGCAGAACAGCGAACACCCGCTGGCCGCCGCAATTGTGCAGGGCGCTAAAGATAAAGAACAAGGGGTTGATTTAGAGGATGTAAAAGACTTTCGCTCGGTGACGGCGGGCGGGGTTTTCGGCACCGTCGGCGGGCGGGCGGCGCTGATCGGGAAACCGGATTTTTTGCGGAACGAAAAAATAACCGGCCTGGAGACGCTGGAGGCCTCGGCCATGAAACTGCAGGAAGAGGGCAAGACCGTGATGTACGTCGCCATCGACGGCAAACCGGCGGGAATCCTCTCGGTAGATGACCCGATCAAGGCCTCCACTGCCGAGGCCATCGTCGAACTCCACGCCCTCGGCTTGCAGATCGTTATGCTCACCGGTGACAACCAACGCACCGCCGCGGCAGTGGCCAAGCAACTGGGCCTTGACGCAGTGGAGGCGGAAATCGAACCGGCCGGTAAAGTCGCTTATATTAAGAAGCTGACCGCAGCAGGCGGCCATGTGGCCATGGCCGGCGACGGCATTAACGATGCACCGGCCTTGAGCGCGGCTGAAGTCGGCATTGCCATGGGCACCGGCACTGACGTGGCCATGCAAAGCGCCGGCATTACCCTGGTGAAAGGTGACCTGCGCGGCATTGCCAAGGCCATCAAGCTCAGTCGCGCCACCATGTGGAATATTCGGCAGAACTTGATTTTCGCCTTTTTTTACAACGCGCTGGGAATTCCGGTGGCGGCCGGGGCGCTTTACCCGTTTTTTGGCTTGTTGCTCAGCCCCATCATTGCCGGCGCCGCCATGAGTTTAAGTTCGGTTTCAGTCATCAGCAATGCCTTAAGGCTGCGAAAAGTAAAAATCTAAAGTAACTTCTAATCCAGTTGAGCAGCAAAAGTACTTTAATAAAAAAATATTCTGCAAAAATACGCAGAATATTTTTTTATCTCGGAGTTGTGTTGAACATAATTATCCTGTGACACGACTATGAAAGTTAGTGAACTCATTGTAAAATGAGTGGAGACGAAGGTGTTGAATATATTTTTGGTGAACAGGGCAAGGAAAACATGGATCTGCTCGACGCCTTGCTCGGCTCTTCTATCCGCTTGGTCATGACGCGCCATGACCAAGGTGCAGCCTTTATGGCTGGTGTGTGCTTGGTGATGCGCTCGCTTGGGTAAAGTGACAGTTCTGGAAAACTAACTGAAAGACACGCAGCGAAGACAAGAGATAGGGGAACGATCACTGCCGCTGCCGTGAATGGCTTCCGCAAGAGAAAGGAAATAAGCATGAAAACAATTATCCCGCAACTTACTAAACTTGTGTCATGGCAGGCCCTTGAAGCTCATTACCCGAAAGTCCGGGAGTTGCATCTTCGGAGGCTCTTCGCGGATGATCCAACGCGCGGTGAGCGCATGACCGCTGAGGCCGTCGGCATCTACTTTGACTATTCGAAGCACCGCATCACCGACGAGACCCTCAGGCTCCTTTTACAATTGGCGGAGGAGTCCGGTCTGCGGGCTCGCATCGATGCCATGTTCCGGGGAGAGAAGATTAACGGCACCGAGAAGCGGGCCGTCCTGCACGTGGCCCTGCGCGCCCCCAAAGGACAAGCCATTGTTGTGGACGGCAAAGACGTCGTGCCCCAGGTCCATGCCGTGCTCGACAAGATGGCCGACTTCTCCTCCCGGGTGCGCAGCGGGGAGTGGAAGGGGTACACCGGCAAGCCGATTCGCAACGTCATTAATATCGGTATTGGTGGATCTGATCTGGGGCCGGTGATGGCGTATGAGGCGTTGCGTCATTACAGCCGGCGCGACCTGACCTTCCGCTTTGTCTCCAACATTGACGGCACCGACTTTGCCGAGGCCACCCGCGACCTTGACGCCGAGGAGACGCTGTTCATCATTTCGTCGAAGACCTTTACGACTCTTGAGACGATGACCAACGCGCACACGGCCCGAGATTGGGCCCTCAAGACTTTGCAGGATTCCGCTGCTGTTGCCAGTCATTTCGTCGCGGTCTCGACCAACGCCGGGGAAGTGGCCAGGTTCGGCATCGACACCGCCAATATGTTCGAGTTTTGGGATTGGGTCGGCGGCCGCTACTCCCTGGATTCGGCGATCGGCCTCTCGACGATGATCGCCATTGGCCCCGAAGAGTTCCGCGCCATGCTCGACGGGTTCCACCAGATGGACGAGCATTTCCGTACGGCCCCTTTCGAGCGCAATTTGCCGGTACTCATGGGGCTTTTGGGCCTCTGGTACAACAACTTCTTCGGGACGCAGACCGTGGCGGTTCTTCCCTATGAGCAATACCTGAAGCGCTTCCCGGCTTACCTCCAGCAGTTGACCATGGAGAGCAACGGCAAGCACGTCACCCTCGATGGGAGCGAGATTGACTACCAAACCGGGCCGATCTACTGGGGGGAGCCGGGGACCAATGGCCAGCATTCCTTCTACCAACTGATTCATCAGGGGACCAAGCTCATCCCCTGCGACTTCATCGGGTTTATTCAGCCGCTGAACCCTCTCGGCCGTCACCACGACCTGCTCCTGGCCAACGTATTTGCCCAGGCAGAGGCGCTGGCCTTTGGCAAAACGCCGCAGGAGGTCCAGGCCGAGGGCACACCGGCAGGGCTGGTGCCGCATCGAACCTTCGAGGGCAACCGTCCATCCAGCACGATCCTTCTGGAACGGTTGACTCCGGAGGCGCTGGGGAAGCTCGTCGCATTGTACGAACACAGCGTTTTTATTCAAGGCGCCATTTGGGGTATTGACTCTTTTGATCAGTGGGGGGTGGAATTGGGGAAGGCGCTTGCCGTGCGCATCATCTCCGAGCTTGAGACCGGGGCCGAGGGCCAACTCAAGCACGATAGCTCAACCAACACCCTGATCCAACGCTACAGGAGATCCAAGGAGCTGTCGCATGGGTGATAAACGATTTCGCCGTGTATGTCAGCGTGAAGTTGTAAAAATGGATTATGAACACTTTGTGCCCGAGTTTGAACGACTCGTCCGGCAATACGGAAAGTTGCGCGTGCTGTGTTTAACATGACGGTCTTAAATGATCTGGATCGCTTCTATTTTGTGATGGATACCATTGACCGCCTGCTGCAGACCGGCGATAAGGGTATAACCCTGAAGCAGCAGCTTCAGGGCAAACTTGTCGAGCACAAGCAGTATATTGACAAGCACGGCCAAGACATGCGGGAAATCCGCAACTGGAAATGGGGTGCGGCAAACGCCGGCCAACCGGCGTAAACGATGTAAACGGCTTAAGCGCCGGAGATGAGGTTCACAATGCAAACGACCCGGAATAAACCCGAAGACGCACCGGTGCCTGTAAAGCCGGCAAATGCCAAGCCCCCCGACATCGCCTTCGTGTCCGTTCCCGATACGCTCGCGGCGCTCCATATCAACCCCGACATCGGGCTCACGCATGCGGAGGTGGATGTCCGCCGGAAGGAGCATGGCTACAACGAAGTGGCCGAACAAAAAAGGCACCCGGTACTCAAGTTCCTCGGGAAATTCTGGGGAATCTCGGCATGGATGCTCGAACTGATCATGGTTCTGTCGGTGGCCCTCGGAAAATACTCAGACCTCGTTGTGGTGGGCGCGCTGCTGGTTATCAACGCCGTATTGGGCTTTATGCAGGAGCGCCGAGCCGCCGGTGTCGTCGAGGCACTGCGGCGACGCTTGCAGGTCAGTGCGCGCGTCCGGCGCGATTCGAACTGGCAGATCATCCCTGCCCGGGACCTGGTCCCCGGCGATATCGTTCGCGTGCGATCCGGCGACATCATCCCGGCGGATGTGAAACTCCTGACCGGAGCACTGAGCGTCGACCAGTCGGCCCTTACCGGCGAGTCCAAGGACGCGGACAAGGCGGCAGGCGATGTGCTTTCGTCGGGGTCCGTCGTCCGCCGGGGCGAGGGCAATGGCGTGGTTATGCTGACTGGGGCGAAGACCTACTTTGGCCGCACCACGGAACTCGTGCAGGAGGCGCGTCCGAAGCTTCACATCGAAGCGGTGGTGGCGAAGGTCGTCCGCTGGCTCTTTGTCATCGTCAGCGCGCTGCTGGCTGTGGTGTTCGTGTTGTCGCTGATCCGCGGCGTGCCGCTCCTCGAGATGGTCCCGCTCATGCTCGTCCTGTTGATGAGTGCGGTGCCGGTCGCTCTCCCCGTCATGTTTACGGTCAGCATGGCCGTCGGGTCGAAGGAGCTGGCGAAGCGAGGTGTGCTGGTAACGCGCCTTAGCGCTGCCGAGGACGCTGCGACCATGGACGTGCTCTGCGTGGACAAGACGGGCACGATTACGATGAATCAGCTTGCCGTTACCGGCGTGATTCCGCTGGAGCAGGCAACGGAAGCTGACGTACTGTTTGCCGGCGCGCTGGCGTCTCAAGAAGCCAACCAGGATCCGATCGACCTCGCGTTCCTGGCGGCGGCAGAGGAACGGCACATCCTCGACAAGTTTCCCAGGGTCGTACCCGTCTCCTTTGCGCCGTTTGATGCGAAAAACCGGCGGACTGAAGCCGTGGTCGAACAGAACGGACAGCGGCTGCGCGTGATGAAAGGCGCCGTGCGCACCGTCGCCGAGGCCTGCGGGCTCCAGCCCCCGGCAATCGAGGTGCTGGAGGCGCGGGTGAGTGAGTCGGCCGCAAAGGGCTATCGGACGCTGGCGGTGGCGCGCGGTCCTGAGAGTGGAACACCGTCCTTGCTCGGATTGGTGTCCTTGTATGATCCTCCGCGGCCGGATGCCAGGCAACTCATCGCCACACTCCATGACCTCGGCGTTGCGGTGAAGATGCTCACCGGCGACGCGCTGGCGGTGGCGCGTGAAATCGGCCAGGGAGTCGGGTTGTCCAATATCCGGCGTGTGGCGGATCTGAAGACGGCCGGCGCTCAGACCGGCAACGAGGCGGTTGATCTGTTGGCGGGCGCGGATGGTTTCGCCGAAGTGTATCCGGAGGATAAATACATCGTGGTGCAGCATCTACAGGCCACGGGCCACGTGACCGGTATGACGGGCGATGGTGTCAACGATGCGCCCGCTCTCCGCCAGGCCGAAGTAGGTATCGCCGTCAGCTCTGCGACCGACGTCGCCAAAGGTGCCGCCAGCGTCGTCCTGACCGAACCGGGCCTGACCAACATCGTGACATTGGTCGAGCAGGGGCGGACGATCTACCAGCGTATCCTGACCTGGGTCATCAACAAGATCAGCCGGACGATCCTGAAGGCGGCTTTCGTTGCCATCGCCTTCGTGGTGACCGGGAAGTTCGTCGTCTCCGCCTTTGCGATGCTGCTGCTGGTCTTCATGACGGACTTCGCCAAGATCTCCTTGGCAACCGACAATGTTCGGCCATCGAGGACGCCGGAAACATGGAACATTGGCGGCTTCATTACCGTGTCCGTGGTGCTGGGTGTCGCGATGGTGGCTGAAACGCTCCTTCTCTTGTGGATCGGTTGGTCGCATTTCGGTTTGGCGACCAATGATAATGCCCTCTACACCTTCAGTTTCCAGACACTGCTCTACTTTGCTGCATTCTCCATCGTCTCTGCGCGGGAGCGTCGCTGGTTCTGGACGACGATGCCCAGCAAGACCTTTCTGGCAGCACTCACGGCTGACGTACTCACGGGCACTATCCTGACGTTCGTGGGTCTCCCTGGACTCATGCCTTTGCCTTGGTGGCAGACACTTATGATATTTATTTATGCCATGGTCGCGTGCCTTGGCGTGAACGACGCAGTAAAGGTTGCGATGATCAAAAGGCTCGTTCTTAACGCTGTGGCCAGGAAACCGGTCGATGTTACCCAGTTCCCCTAGGAATGCGACAAGCACCCAACACGCGCCTTGGTTCATCGTTCCTGCCGATGATAAAAATAACGCCCGGCTTATTATTTCCCGGATCATCCTCGATATGCTGAAACAGCTCAGGATGAGTTGTCCGGAAGGGGGTAAGTCGCGTCGCAAGGAATTGAAGTCCATTCGCAAACAGTAAAGGTAAAACCATGACCAGTATGCAGTCACAACCATAGTATCCATTTGCCATGTTAAGCCTCGGCGATCCGTGCGTGGCGTCAGCTCGGTGTCTTGACGTTACTTGTCCCTGTTTGGCTGAAGGTGGATTTATAACTGTCTTGCATTGGGAAGAGATAGGTGATTGGTGCTTATTGTGGTAGTATGAGAAATGTTTCAAGAAGTTATAAGAGTTTTTTTAGGTCAAAAATGGGAAAATAATTTATGGATGATACAATAAGCCGGTCCGAACAAAAGCGAAGATTCAAGCGGATAGAAGACGTGGCAGAAGAACTGGCAGCACTCACCGATAAAGATCTGAAAAAACTTCCAGAGGAGAGTGCTGTCCGTGAAGAGATCAAGGCCATTCGTGGACTCAGTGGTGGCGCCCGTAAACGGCAGGTGAAACATCTATCCAAGATACTGCGCCAAGGCCTGGAACTCGATGCCATCTACGATTTTCTGAGCAAGAGAAAAGGGTCACATCTCAAAGACAAAACGCAGCTTCATGAGGCAGAACATCTGCGTGACATCTTGATCAATGAGGCCATGGAAGACTATCAGCATTGCCGTTCCTTGCAGATCGAATGGGAGCCTGACTGGAAGAGTGAGATCCTTGGCCCGGTAGTGGCAAAGTATCACGGACTGGATGAAGATGCCCTGCGTAAGACTATTTATCAGTATGTGAAGAGCTACAATAAACTCTATTATCGTGAACTGTTCAGGGTAGTCAAGGCGGCAATCGATCAGTTCGAGATAAGCCGCCGGATCGGGCCCTCGGCGGAAGGTCAATAGAAGCCTGCCGGAGCGAGTCGGCAACCAGTGCTCGAACGGTCTTGAGTCAGTTGGTTTTTGTTGATTTCGGCAGATCTGGGCGTCAGGAAACATCCGGCACTGACAGGCCTTCTTCCGTTACCAGTTTCACTGCCTTTTCCCGAAACTTTTTCGGGTATCTCCCGTTGGAAATCCTTGCCATAATGACACCTGCGCTTTCATCTTAAAAAAAACGGCGCTTTGGTTCCCACTTTTTTTTCATTTACCCTATTTTGATGGCGGTCAGAAATGTTGACACGGTCAGACGACCGACGGAGCTGGTTGTTTTGTTGCGGAGTGAAGTAGAAAACACGTAATAGGAATACAATAAGAGAGCAGGGAGGAGGAAGGTAGCAGCAAGACAGGAGTCAGTTGTTTGTGCAGTTATCTGCTTTTGGGGAACAAGATTCAGCGGATATCTTCACTGTCCACATAGGCGTAGGCGCTGTGCTTGTGAATGGATTCAAAGCTCTCAACGCCGGCGGAAAACCAGGTGATGTCCGGATGGGCCAGGCAGGTTACGGCAACCTTGCGCACCACATCCTCGACAAACATGGGATTGTTGTAGGCCTGTTCGGTCACATATTTTTCATCCGGTCGTTTCAGCAGGGCATAGACGGGGCAGGATGCCGACTGTTCAACCATGTCGATGAGATCTTCCACCCAGATAAACTTCCTGAATTTCACATTGAGGCTTACTTCTGCCCGCTGATTATGGGCCCCGGCAACGCTGATCTCCTTGGAACAGGGGCAGAGGGTGGTAACCGGCACCAGTACCGAGAGGATAAAGTCTTCCTCCCTTTTTTCACTGCCCATACTGCCGGCTATACTGCCGGCTATACTGCCGGTAAATGTACAATTATACTCCATGAGACTGCGGGTCCCTGTTACCGGGGCCTTTTTTTCAATAAAATAGGGAAAAGACATGACGATGCTGGCGGATTCAGCCTTGAGCGCCCCTCTGATCTCTTCCAGCAGCGTGGAAAAGATGGTCACGCTCATCTCGTCCATGTACTTGTTTAAGGCCTGCGTGAAGACGGTGACGCAGCTTTCCCGATAGCTCCCCGGCATGCAGGCCTGCATGCTGACCGTGGCCACGGTGTTCTGCAGACCGCCATTTTTTTCGCGGATACGCACCGGAAGCTGGATATCCTTGATGCCAACGGCCTGGATGCTCAGGGGAGTCATAAAGTTAACTTCTGAGCTGTCGGGAATCCTTGACTCCCAGGGATTTATAGATCTCCTGGGTCGCGGTTGAGCAGTTCAGGGTAAAAAACTGAACTCCGCGGACATCATGATCCAGCAGATCACGGATCTGCTCGGTTGCCCAATGGATACCTACTTTTTCTACATATTCATCATTTTCGGCCCGGGAAACTGCCTTGAGCAGACGGGCAGGAATATGGGTGCCACCGGCAAGCTCGGCGGTGCGGATAAGTCCTTTTCTGGTGGTAACCGGCATGATTCCGGCGATATTCGGGACATGGATGCCTGCCAGTTCGCAGCGTTCACAATAGTCATAAAAATCACGGTTTTCAAAGAAGAGCTGGGTGACAATAAAGTCGGCGCCGGCATCTATCTTGGCCTTCAGATAGTCGATCTCCTGCAGACGATTGGGTGTGGCGGGATGACCTTCGGGAAACCCGGCTACCCCGACGCACATTTCCGGAAAATGCTTTTTGATGTAGGCCACAAGATCCGCAGCATGGTCGAAGCCGTCTTCCGGCTGGATAAAATCAACCACTCTCTTGGGCGGATCACCGCGCAGGGCGAGGATATTGCGAACCCCTGCCTCCCTGTATTTTTCGAGTATTCCATGCATCTCCTGTCTGCTTGAGCCGACGCAGGTGAGGTGAGAAACCACAGGGATATTGGTTTCATTCTTGATCCTGACAACCAGGTCATGGGTGCGGTGCCGGGTGGTGCCGCCCGCGCCGTAGGTCACACTCACATAGGAGGGCGCCAGCGGCATCAGGTTGGCAATGGTGGCGATTAGACGATCAGCCGCAGCATCTTCTCTGGGCGGAAAGAATTCAAAGCTGAAGGTGGTTTTGTGTCGGGCTAGAAGGTCTTTTACAAGCATGGAGATCCCTGATTAGATGAAAATGATAAAAGAGGTTGATGTTGGTTGTATGTAGACGATAAATCCTTCTGTTTACCCTTTTTTTAGCTGTTCGACAATGTGGAAATTCAGGGATTGTCAAGGAGTGATCCGTGTCTTTTTTCATGCGTTTCCCGCTCATTCGGTGTAAACTTCTTTTTTTTGATGTTGCGGTCCGGTGTTCAATTGATGGCAATTGATTGCGCGTGGAAATGAGTGAAGTGACAGAAACAGACAAGCAGGTGCGGATTGACAAGTGGCTTTGGGCGGCCAGATTTTTCAAGACCCGAACCCTGGCGGCCCAGGCGGTCAATGGCGGCAAGGTGCAGGTGAATGACAGCCGGGCCAGGTCGTCACGGATCGTCCAGCTCGGTGATGTGCTGCGCATCAGGCGTGGTGTGGTCGAGTTTACCATTACGGTCCTTGGCCTTTCCCCGTACCGGCGTCCGGCGGTTGAGGCACGACTGCTATATGAAGAGTCTGAGCAGTCGGTGCAGTTGCGTCAGGAGGCGGCCAGGATGCGGGCCTTGCTTACAGCCGGTCAGGCCATGCCTGCCAAAAGGCCTGACAAGAGGGATAGACGGAAAATCAGGGAATTTACCCGCAAGGATGAAGAACCTCTGTAGGGTACCGTAGATTCTTGAATATTTTTGAATACATCATTGAGAGAAGGAGTTGGTCATGAACAAAATAACACGAGCGTTGATCAGTTTGACCGATAAATCAGGAATTGAGGGGTTCGCCAGAGACCTGACAAACCTTGGGGTGGAGCTCCTTTCCACTGGCGGCACGGCCAAAAAGATACGGGAGGCAGGTATTACGGTCAAGGATGTGTCTGAGTTTACCGGATTCCCGGAAATGCTTGATGGCCGGGTCAAGACCCTGCATCCCAAGGTGCATGGCGGTATCCTCAATCAGCGGGACAACGTGGAACACCAGCGGCAGTGCGTGGAACACGACCTGAAGCCCATTGATCTTATTGCCGTCAACCTTTATGATTTTGATAAGACTGTTGCCGATCCCAATTGCACGCTGGCTGATGCCATCGAAAATATTGATATCGGCGGGCCTACCATGCTCCGGGCCGCGGCCAAGAATTTTCATGATGTCACTGTGATCGTTGATCCGGCTGATTATCCGCAGGTTATAAAAGAGATCAGGGAGCAGGGGAACACCACCCTTAAGACTCGATTCCGTCTGGCGGCCAAGGTCTTTGCCCTGACCGCAAAATATGATACTGCGATCTCCGCCTGGCTGGACAAGGTAGATGTGGAGACCAATCCTTATTTTGTGAATAAGCCGCTGTAAAAAAATAATATCGCTGTTTGGATGTCAAAAACGGCATAAGGAGCTGTAACGAAATGGCCAAGAAAGGAGAGGTTATTTCGTAACGGCTCCTAAGGAGTAAGCAAATGTTGAAAATAGCAGTTCTTTTGTCCGGGAGCGGCCGAACGCTTGATAATTTTCATGAGTGTATCGGCAAGGGAACGCTTGCTGCGGAAATCCAGGTGGTTGTTTCCAATGTCCGTGACGCGCTGGGGTTAAGCAAGGCGAAAGAATATGGTTATCCCGCCTTTTATGCCGCCGGCAATGAGGCGATCAATGCAATCTTGCAGGATTATACCGTGGATATTATCTGCCTGGCCGGATTTCTGAAACTCTATGAGCCGCCGCCAGCCCTGGCCCGCTCGGTAATCAATATCCATCCTTCTTTGATTCCGGCTTTTTCCGGGGATGGTTTTTATGGCTCCCGGGTGCACCGGGCTGTCAAAGAGCGCGGGTGTCTGGTCAGCGGCTGTACTGTTCATTTTGCCAGTGAGGTCTTTGACGAAGGGCCGATCATTGTCCAGAAGAGTGTTGAACTTGATTATGAAGATACATCTGAGACTATCGCGACCAAGGTCTTTGCCGCCGAATGTGAGGCATTTCCCGAGGCCCTCAACCGGGTCAATGAAAAAGGAATAGATTTTTTCTGGAAGCGGGTGCAGCCATGAGTAACGAGTCACGCATTATTCTCACCGCCCAGGAAATGGACCTGGCCTTGAAAAGAATTGCCCTGCAGATTCTTGAGCATAATCATTCTGCCAGTGATCTGGCTATTGTCGGTATCCATACCTGCGGGGTGAATCTGGCGGAGCGGATCAGAAAGATTATCCAGGAACAGGAGGGGGTGGAAATCCCTTTTGGCACTCTGGATATCACCCTGTACCGTGATGACTGGAGCCTGATCTCGCAGAATCCGGTGGTTCGCACCACTGATCTCTCTTTTATAGTGGAAGAAAGCCGGTTGATTCTAGTGGATGATGTCCTGTTCACGGGCCGCACCATCAGGGCGGCCATGGATGCCATTATGGATTATGGCCGTCCGCACTCCATTCAGTTGGCGGTGCTTGTTGATCGCAGTGGCCGTGAACTTCCCATCCAGGCCGATTATACCGGGATGCAGACAACGGTTCTCCCTCATGAGCGCATTCAGGTATTGCTCAAGGAACATGGCGGCCACGATGAAGTAGTGATCCGGGGGAATAGTTGATGGCATCGCGCAAATGCCCAAGTACTTCTGTCGCTCTTTATCCATATCCCAAGGGGTAATTTCCTTCTGGGGCGTCCACTCTGCGAGCGATACTGAGCCTCCCTTGGTCTGCGTTTCCTTGCATTCTTTGTCACTGCGGTGTACTTGAGTACACTGCTTTCTCATGATTTGTGCGTCTTGTTTTTGGGCATTTACGCTGAGCCCTTCACCTCATCATAGTTGAAACCATATGGAATTACTCGCCCCTGCCGGCAATATGGAGTCCTTCCGGGCTGCCGTTGACGCTGGCGCTGACGCCGTCTATGTTGGCGCCCCTGGCTTTAACGCCAGGAACCTGGCTCGTGACCTTCGCCTGGACGAGATCGCCGCCATGATCCACTACTGTCGGGAGCATGGATTGAAACTGTACCTTGCCGCCAACAGTCTGGTCAGGGAGCAGGATCTACCCCAGGTAATTGAAACCCTGGCCATCCTGGAAGAGTTGAAACCGGACGCCCTCATTGTTCAGGATCTGGGGGTGATCAAACTGGTACAGGATTATTTCCCCGCTCTCCCGCTCCACGCCTCCACCCTTATGGCCGCTCATAATTCTGACGCGGTCCGTGCCTTTACCGATATGGGCTTTGAGCGCGTGGTGCTCGCCCGTGAGCTGACTGTAAAAGAGATCAGCGCCATCTGTAAAAAAACCAAGACCGAGACCGAGGTCTTTGTCCATGGGGCCATGTGTTTTTCCTATTCGGGCCTCTGTCTTTTTTCCTCCTTCCTTGGCGGCAAGAGCGGCTTGCGCGGCCGCTGCGTTCAGCCTTGCCGGCGCCAGTACACCTGGGAGTCAAAAGGTGGGGGCAAGGCTGGCATGAAAGGCGGGAAAAAGGGCGGTCAGGACTCCTCCGGCGCCCAGAGCGGTAAAGGAGGCTATCTGTTCTCCATGAATGATCTGGGCGGGCTTGAGGCCGTGCCCCTGCTTGTTGAGGCAGGGGTTGCCTCCCTCAAGATTGAAGGGCGGCTGCGCACGGTCCATTATGTCTCGCATGTGGTCCGGGCCTACCGGATGGTGATTGACGCCGATGCCGGCAGCAGCTTCCCCTCGGTACTGAAAAAAGCCCGGCAGCTTGCGGAAAAGGCCATGAGCCGCAAGGTCGGCCCCGGCTATTTCCTGTCTCCGCAGCCGATGGAGGCGATCACTCCCTATCATTCCGGGAATACCGGTCTGCATCTTGGCCGGCTGGAAACGGTAAATCAGAAAAAAAGTGGTTGCTATGGCACCCTGACCTTAAAAGATGAGCTGGAGACAGGAGACCGGTTGCGTCTGCACCTGGAGGCATCTGGCGAGCGCCACAGTTTTACCCTGCAGGAGATGGTCAAGGGCAGGGACCTTGTTGAAAAGGCCCTGACCGGGGAAAAGGTCCAGATTGCCATCCCTGCCGATCTTGTCCCGGCCGGTGTCAGGATGATTGATCTCTATAAGGTGGATGTCCGCACCAGGCCACAGGCCACGGATGCGGAGTTTGGGATCCCTGGGATTCGGGAGATGAAGGACTGTGTCGTCAAGGCCCAGGAAACACAGCGGAGACGCATTGCGACCATCTGCGGAGAGGTCTGTTTGACTGCCGACAAGGGCGCAAGGTTGCTGCCCGTTGACAAGAAAGGAAAGGGTGATGGCAAGCCGCGGGCCACGCCCCGGAAAACCGGGCCGGTCAAGGTGAAACTGCCTCTGGAGTGGTGGCTGAAGACCGATTCCCTCAAGGTCTTACAGGACCGGCTGCCCTTTACCCCTGACCGTTTTCTGGTGCCTCTCGATAAAACCACTGTCAGCCAGGCTGGACAGATCAAACGCTATATGGGGTCTGGCGTACGCAATATAACCTGGTGCCTGCCGCCTCTCCTCTTTGAGTCAGAACTGGCCCAGGTTCAGAAACAGCTCACCATCCTCGTGCGTTCCGGTTTCAAGAGTTTTCAGATCGGTCACATCAGCCAGGCCTGGATGTTTCGAGGGGAGAGGGTCCATTTATCCTGTGATTATACCATTAACCTCATGAATAATCAGGCCCTGGCTACAGTCGAACATCTGGGGGCGGAAGCGGCCCAGTTGTCCATTGAATCAGACCGGGCACTGCTTGCCGATATGATCAAAGGCAGTCGGGCCAATTATCAGCATATTCGCAAGGGGCTTACCGTTTATGGCGCTCCGGCCCTGTTTACCGCCCGCCTTGCGGCCCGTCATTTCCAGTATGATCGGGTCCTGCTCAGCCCCAAAGGGGAAGCGTTCACCATGCACAAGAAAGACGGGTTGGTTAGAACCGTGCCCCGCCGGCCATTCTCGCTGCTGCCGTATCTGGGAGAATTGCGGGATATAGGGCTTGATTATGTGGTCGTTGATCTCTGCAATCTCCCCACAGGCCAGCAGGATATGCTGGCCCTGGCCGACAGGCTCAGCGGGGCAGGCAGGGTGGCAAAGCTTCCCACCTTTAACTATCTTGGTGTTTTGGAGTAGGTGTCTTGCCAGGCATGATTAGTTATGATTTATTGGAAATGGCTCATCGTTCGCTCTTGCAGGTGGGTAATGGTTGATTGGGATGTCTGAAAAAGGGCATAAAGAGTGAGTTAAGGTACCTGAATCTGATCAGAAATGTATTGAAAAAGCATCGGTAAGCCAATGTCCAATCTGGCTTGCCGATGCTTTTTTTTTTGCTTATAAATATGGGGAAAAGGGAGGTAACAAAAAGAAGGGAGGGGGAGCTTACCTGTATCGCAGAGTTACGAAACAAAAAAAGGGTTTCAACCTTGCGGCTGAAACCCTTGAATTTGCTGGCGGAGCGGACGGGGCTCGAACCCGCGACCTCCGGCGTGACAGGCCGGCATTCTAACCAACTGAACTACCACTCCATAACACTGAAAAAACTAAAAATTGAATGGTGGGCGGTACAGGGATCGAACCTGTGACCCTCGGCTTGTAAGGCCGATGCTCTCCCAGCTGAGCTAACCGCCCCCGCAATCAATCGTGGAAATCTTTTTAACAAGAACCCCGGCTGGCGTCAAGAAAAAAGAATCAGTGGTGGCCATTATCTGTTGATAACGCTACCTTGCCATAGGCAACAGGAACCGGAAGGTCTTTGAAAAGCGTCTCTCCCTCCTTAAGGACAATGGCCCGCTCAAGAACATCATCCACATACTCCATACACTCGATCACCAGGCTCTTCCTGATATTGGCAGGGACGTCTTCCAGGTTCCGTTCATTGTCCTTGGGGATCAGGACATGGGTAATATTGCCCCGTTTGGCGGCCAGCAGTTTTTCCGTTAAGCCCCCGATTGGCAGGATCCGGCCCCTGAGGGTAATCTCACCGGTCATGGCGATCTCGTGACGCACCGGGGCCTTGATCAATGCCGACACCAGGGTGGTGGCAATGGTGATCCCGGCCGATGGCCCATCTTTCGGGATGGCCCCTTCTGGGACATGGATATGAATATCGAGCTTCTGATAAAAATCAGTCTCCAGCCCTAAACGCAGGGCCCGGGAACGCACATAACTCAAGGCCGCCTGGGCCGATTCCTGCATCACATCACCCAGCTTGCCGGTAATGGTCAGCTTACCGGTTCCCGGCATCAAGGTGGCCTCAATCTGCAACAACTCCCCGCCCACCTCGGTCCAGGCCAGTCCGGTGGTAAGTCCTATCTCATCACGCTCTTCCGCCAGGCCAAATCGATATACCGGGGTTCCCAGATATTTCAAGACAGACTGGGCGGTAATCCGGTAATGTTTGTCTTTCAGCTTTTTCTTCAATCGATCCCGGGCAATCTTCCGGCAGAGAGAGGCCAGATTCCGCTCCAGACTCCTGACTCCGGCCTCTCTGGTATAAAGCCGGATCAATTCGAGAATACCGCCATCGGTAATCTGGATATCATCCGGTTTAAAGCCATTGGCCTCAAGCTGTTTAGGGATCAGATACCCTTCGGCAATCTTCTGTTTTTCCCCCTCAGTATAGCCGTTCAGACGGATAATCTCCATTCTGTCCTGCAGAGGCAAAGGAATGCCATGCAGATTGTTGGCCGTGGTGATAAAAAAGACCTCGGAAAGGTCATAGTCCAGATCCAGATAATGGTCGTTAAAGGTATTGTTCTGTTCGGGATCCAGGACTTCCAAAAGCGCAGAAGAGGGATCTCCCCGAAAATCAGTGCTCATCTTGTCCACCTCATCAAGACAGAACACAGGATTGGCGACATCGGCCTTCTGCATGGACTGGATGATTTTCCCTGGCATGGCGCCGATATAGGTCCGCCTGTGCCCACGAATCTCGGCCTCATCACGCACCCCGCCCAAAGAGAGCCGGACAAACTTGCGGCCCATGGCCCTGGCAATGGATTTACAGATGGAGGTCTTGCCAACGCCAGGAGGCCCAACCAGACAGAGAATCGGCCCCTTGATCTTTTTCACCTGGGCCTGAACCGCAAGATACTCCAGGATTCTTTCCTTCGGTTTTGCCAAGCCATAATGGTCCTCGTTGAGGATCACCTCGGCCTTATTGATATCAATAGCGGTCTTGGTCTTCTTTTTCCAGGGCAGACTGAGGATACAGTCTATATAGTTTCTGACCACGGTGGTCTCGGCCGACATCGGAGGCATGCTTCTGAGTTTTTTCAGCTCTTTTACAGCCTTGTCCCGGGCAACAACCGGCAGATCTTTCTTTTTAACGGTCTCTTCGAGCTCGGTAATCTCATCAAGGCCGTCTTCATTCTGCCCCATCTCCCGCTGAATCACCCGGGCCTTCTCGCCAAGATAATAATTACGCTGGATCTTGCCCATGCGTTTTTTTACCTTTTCATTGATATCTCTCTCCAGCTCAGAGATCTCAATCTCACGCTGGATAAACTCCATGACCTTTTCCATCCGCAGCGCCAGCGAATCACATTCCAAGATTTCTTGCTTCTCTTCAGTCTTCAGCGGCAGATGGGCACAGATCACATCGACAAGTTTACTGGACTTCTCAATATTATTGACAGATTTTACCACTTCTTTGGGGAGTTTCTTGGTGGCTTCACAGAACTCATCAAAGATCTTGCGTAACTCTCGATCATAGGCAAGGATCTGGCCGCCAGTCTCTTCAGTCTCCGGTAGCTCCTGCACCTCCACCTGCAAAAAGGTCGCGCTGGACACAAAAGAGACGATCCTGGCCCGCTGTTTCCCTTCCACCAGGGCCTTGATACTCCCATCCGGCAGACGCAGAAGCTGCATTACCATCGCCAGAGTGCCAACTGTATGCATCTCTTTCTCAGTTGGATCATCGATTTTAGAATCTTTCTGGGTCACCAGGAAGATCTCGGTTCTCTTCTCCATGGCATCTTCCAATGCCTCTATTGACCGCGTTCTTCCTACTACCAATGGGGCCACCATGTGGGGGAAGATGACAATATCACGCAGAGGCATGAGTGGATACAACTTGGTCTCTCTTTCTTTCATATCTCTTCCTGAGCCGGACAAAGGATAAAAATAAATGAGCTTCTATAGCTACTTGGGTGGATGGTCTGTAGTCTTTTAGCCTGTTAGCTAAACCCCTGACAAACTCCAGTCGAAACAATATGAGCAGTTACAAATTTTTCAACAATCAGGCATTTTGCAATTTTTGATCCGCATTATTGCCATAAAGAATGACAGGATACTCTCCTTCGGTTATCACCTGTTCACTGATCACACATTCCTCGACGTTCTCTTTTGAGGGCAGCTCGTACATCACATCCAGCATGGCAGCTTCGAGTACCGAGCGCAATCCCCTGGCCCCGGACTTGCGTTTGAGGGCTTTCTGGGCAATGGCAATCAAGGCTCCTTCCGTAAAAGAGAGTTTGATTCCCTCCAGTTCGAACAGGCGCTGATACTGTTTTACCAGGGCATTTTTGGGCTCACGCAGGATCCGGATCAGATCTTCCTCCACCAGCTCTTCCATCGTGGCAATAACCGGCAGACGGCCAACAAGCTCAGGAATCAGGCCAAACTTCAACAGATCCTCGGGCTGGACGCTAGCCAGAATCTCACCGATATTCTTCTTGCTTTCGCTGGTCACCTTGGCGCCAAAACCGATTGATTTTCTGCCGCCGCGCCGTTTTACCACCGTATCCAGACCGACAAAGGCGCCGCCGCAGATAAAAAGGATATTAGTGGTATCGATCTTGACCAGTTCCTGCTGCGGATGCTTTCTTCCGCCCTTGGGAGGAATGGAGGCCACAGTTCCTTCGATAATTTTCAGCAAGGCCTGCTGCACCCCTTCGCCTGACACATCACGGGTCAGCGACGGACTGTCTGATTTTCTGGCAATCTTGTCAATCTCATCGATATAAATAATCCCCTTTTCCGCCCGTTCAATATCAAAATCAGCCGCCTGCAGAAGATTGACCAGGATATTCTCCACATCATCACCGACATAACCGGCCTCCGTCAGGGTGGTGGCATCGGCCATACAGAAAGGGACGTTCAGGATCCGGGCCAGGGTTTGGGCTATCAGGGTTTTGCCGCTGCCTGTTGGTCCGATCAGGATAATATTGGACTTTTGCAATTCCACCTGGCCATCATCAACAGGGGCCTCTATTCGTTTATAGTGATTATGAACGGCAACAGAGAGGACTTTTTTGGCAAATTCCTGACCGATGACATACTCGTTCAGGTGATCGTTGATCTGCATGGGTTTCAGGGAGGCTGGCCTTTGTCCGTCAGCCTGGGCAGTCACGGCCTGGTCATCATCATGGACAATCTCGTTGCACAAGGCGATGCACTCATCGCAGATATAGACATCGGGACCAGCAATCAACTTGGCGACTTCATCCTGGTTTTTTCCACAAAATGAACAGTTTGAGTGGATTTCCTTTTTTTTCTTATCGGCCATCTTCCTGTTCCTCGTCCGAAGATTTTCGTTTCAAGAGTACCTCATCTATTATACCATACCGTTTGGCCTCTATCGGGCTCATGAAATTATCGCGATCCGTATCCGTCTTGATCTTCTTGATCGGATGGCCGGTATGATGGGCCAGAATCCTGTTCAGATCATCACGCATCCGCAGGATTTCCCGGGCATGGATATCAATCTCTGTGGCCTGCCCCTGAAATCCGCCCATGGGCTGATGAATCATGATCCGGGAATTGGGCAGGGCGTACCGTTTTCCTTTGGTCCCGGCGGCAAGCAGCAAGGCACCCATTGAGGCCGCCTGTCCCATGCACAAGGTGGCGATATCGCACTTCACATATTGCATGGTATCATAAATAGCCATGCCGGCCGTAACCGATCCTCCGGGAGAATTGATATAGAAGGTTATATCCTTGTCGGGATCATCGGCCTCCAGAAAAAGAATCTGGGCGACAATGGAACTGGCGACCTCATCGCCCACCGATGTTCCCAGAAAAATAATCCGCTCTCTGAGCAGGCGGGAATAAATATCAAAGGCCCGCTCACCCCGGGGACTTTGTTCGACAACCATAGGAACCAGATTCATGTCACACTCTCCTTAGGAGCCGTTACGAAATAACCAGTACATTTTGGCTATTTTGTTAAGGCTCCTTATGCCGGTCACGGCTTTTCAATGTTACGCTTATTTTTTAACAATGGCTTAAAACAGTTCGACTGCAGCGGCCATACAAGCTGGCCATCTGCAGTCGAAAAGAACTCATTAAATGATTATCACTCTTCGTTACTCTCCTTGACTGTAACCTCAAGCGCCGGCATTCTCCGAAGAAACAGGGGCATCGACCAGTTTAGCCTCAGCCCGCAGAAATGCGAGGATCTTTTCATTCAATAGTTCATTGACGAATGGAAGCAGATCGTCACGGCTGCCGCCGAAATATTGTTTTACCTGGGCCACAGGCATATTGTACTGGTCGCCGATACGCTTGAATCCGCGATCCATATCTTCATCACTTACCTTGATCGCCTCAACTTCCGCGATCTTCTTCAGGATAAAATCGCCACGGACGCGTTTTTCGGCGGTTTCACGGTTGCGCTCGGCCAACTCTTCACGGTTGATGCCGGCAGACTCCAGGTCCAGACCATTCTCCTCCAGAGACTTGACCGTGGTCTTGATCATCTCCTCCACTTCGTAGCGTACCAGGCGGATAGGAACAGGGAAGGTATGGGTGTCAAGAAGTTTGTGCATGATCCGATCCGTCAGATCACCCTCCGCCTTTTCTTCCTTCTGTTTCAACATCCGGTCATGGATAGCGGTTTTCAACTCCGCCAGAGTCGTAAATTCACTTCCCACATCTTTGGCAAATTCATCATCAAGGGCAGGAAGAAGACGTTCTTTCACGTCTTTGACCTTGACCTTGAATGTCACCTTCTTCCCGGCAAGCACCGGATTGGGATATTTGGACGGAAATTCCACCTCATGGCTGGCCTCCTCTCCATTCTGCATGCCAACAAGTTTTTCCTCAAACTCAGGACTGATACGCCCGGAGCCGACATCTACGGAAAAATTATCATTTTTCACTTCTTTCATGGGTTTGTCATTATGAAACCCTTGAAAATCAACAACGGCGATATCTCCTTTCGCCACTGCCCGATCACTCACGGAACGCAGGGGAGCCATTTCAACCCGCAAGGACTCCAGTTCGGCGGCGATTTCATCATCGCTGACCGTGACGACAGGTTTCTCGATCTCAAGTCCTTTATAGCCCTCTAATTCAAATTCGGGCTTGGTGTCGATCATGGCCACATAGCTGAAGGTGCCATCATCCTTGAATCGCGGTTCACTAATCTCAGGATGCACCACCGGATCAATCTTTTCCTGCTCAATGGCGGCAAAATAAGTATCCTGAACCAGTTTTTCCGCCACCTCGGCCTCAACCTGCGGCTTGAAATTCTTCAGAACAACGGAACGAGGCACCTTGCCACGCCTGAACCCCTTTAATCTCACATCTTTTTGTACCTTGTCATAGCCGTTTTTCAGTTCTTTCTGCACATCACTTTCCGGCAGGGTGATGGTAAGTTTTCTTGTAAGATCAGTAAGTTTTTCAACAACAACATCCATCGCTAACATCCTTTCAATAGAGATTATTCCCAAGGCGTTTAAAAAACATGGCAAGTTTAATGGGAATCCACATTATTCTTGCTCAATTTTTTAACATAAATGGTGCGAGAGGGGGGACTCGAACCCCCATGCACAGGGCGCTGGTTCCTAAGACCAGTGCGTCTACCAATTCCGCCACCCTCGCAATATTTTCAACAAGCTGAAACGACAAAATACAAATTTCGCCTTCAACCTTTAGTTTGATGTGTTATCTAATAATTCACATCTTTCTGGCAGTCAAGAAAGATTCAACTTGGAACAGGCCAAATGAGTGTGCATGACTCAAAAATACCTTTTTCAATCTGTTTCTCAGGGTCTGACCAAGCATTTACTCAAGCTTGTAGATTCACTTCTTGCCAAATCCAGCAACAGCGGCTATTATTTTTTTTATCGGTATGTTTACCAAGAGAAACGCTTCATCTCCTTTATGACATCATGCAACCTCGGAGGAAATCTATGAGATACAAACAGACAGTAACGGGCTGCGCTCTGCTCCTGACATCCCTTTTCACCGGCCAGGCCCTTGCTGCGGCAAACACAACGACTCCATCCAAGATAGACTGGAATGTGGAAAAGACCTGGAACCTTCCAGCAAAGCCACTTGATATCGTTTATTCTCTCGATGGGAAACGGGTCTTCATCTTGACCGACCAGCATACTGTGCTTGTCTATGACAATCTGGGAGTGCTGACAGGCTCAATCCCTGTGGATAAAGGCGTTTCGGCTATTGATATCGCGCCGCGCGGGGAACGGCTCTTTCTCATCAATCAGGAGACCAAGGCCTTTTCTGATCTGACCATTGATTTTATTGCCGACATCAACACCGTTGATTCACCCTTTCTCGGTGTAGCCAAGGCCCCGGTTACCATCGTCCTCTTTACGGATTTTGAATGCCCTTATTGCAGCAAGGTTGCACCGCTTCTTGAGCAGGTGCTCGCAAAAAATCCTGACACCGTAAAAATTGTCCTGAAGAATCTGCCGCTGGGGATGCATCAATTTGCCGATCCGGCGGCCCGCGCCGCGCTTGCTGCCGGCGAACAGGGTAAATTCTGGGAATTTCATAACGCCCTCTTTGCCTTGCCTGCTCTCAATATAGCCCTCAATGAGAAGGCTATTGACGATATCGCCGTCAAACTTGGTCTCAAGATGGACCAGTTTAAGAGTGACATGGCCTCGCCCAAGATCAGACAAAAGGTCGATCAGGATATCATGGATGCCCAGAAAGCAGGGGTGACCGGAACGCCAACAATCTTTGTTAATGGCCATCCTCTGCGTGAACGCACTCTCGAAGACTTTCAGAAAAAAATAGATGCGGCCCTTGGTAAATCGGAAAAAAAATAACTCGGTACTTCAGCCACTGAGTCGTGATCTTGATTTTTCTGATAATGCGCTGACCGCTATTCTGTTCGGCGACCTGAACAAAAATCTGCAAACCGTGGAACAATGTTGCGGGGTCACAATCCATGTCCGGGGCAATGGGGTTCATATCACCGGCCTCGGACATGAAGTGGAACTGGCCGCAGAACTGCTGGAACAGTTTTATGGCCTGATCCGCAAAGGGTTGAAGGTCTTTTCGTCTGATTTTGCCTTTGGTCTGCGAGTCCTTGAGTCAACTCCGCATGCCCGGCTTGACAAGATCTTTCTGGATAAGGTCTATATCACCACCAAAAACAGGATCATCTCGCCCAAAACCGGCAACCAGAAGAACTATATCGACGCCATCCGCACCCATGACATCGTCTTTGGCATCGGCCCGGCCGGTACTGGCAAGACCTATCTGGCGGTGGCCATGGCCGTTTCCGCTTTAACCAATGGTCAGGTGCGCTCCATTATTCTGGCCAGGCCTGCGGTTGAGGCCGGGGAAAAACTCGGGTTTCTGCCCGGTGATCTCGCCCAGAAGGTCAACCCTTATCTCCGGCCCTTGTATGATGCCTTAAGTGATATGCTGGGCCCGGAAAAGAGCGCGGCCCTGATCGAACAGGGCATCATTGAGATTGCCCCTTTGGCCTTCATGCGTGGCCGCACCCTCAGTAACGCCTTTATCATCCTCGATGAGGCCCAGAATACCACGCGTGAACAGATGAAGATGTTTTTGACCCGTATCGGCTTTGACTCCCAGGCCGTCATCACCGGCGACATCACCCAGGTGGATCTACCGATTCCCAAACAGTCAGGACTTCTTGAGGCCAGACAGCTCCTTCACTCCTTGGAAGGCATTGCCTTCTGCTCCTTTACCCAGGCCGATGTGGTGCGTCACCCTCTGGTCCAGAAGATCATCACCGCCTATGAGGAAAAGCAGGAGAGCGGTGCCATTGCAGGCGAGCCACATGCGACCATCAGCAAGATCATAAAAAAAACTGCGTAACTCCTGTCCACAATCCACACCTCCTGCCGCTATGCCCATTGATCTCTCTTTTCATGCCAACTGCCCGGACTGCCGCATCAACAGCCGTCTGCTGCAACGACGCGCCGGAGCCCTCTTACGAGAATGCCGGGTTTCCGGCCATGGTCTCAGCATCCTTCTGGTGGATGATCAGGAGATAAGCTGGCTCAACGACCATTACCGGCACAAGAGCGGGCCGACCAACGTCCTTTCCTTTCCCTTTGCCGACGGGGCTGACAGCTCGCTTGCCCTGGTGCCGGTCAAGGAACTGGGCGATATCATCATCTCGGTGGACACCGCCTGGCGAGAGGCCAAAGAATTCAAACAATCCCTGCATGAGCGGCTCACCTGGCTTATCACCCATGGCCTCCTGCATCTGCTTGGTTACGACCATGAGCGATCAGAGGCAGATGCCATCCTCATGCAGGACAAAGAACAGGAACTGCTTAGCAGGATACAACACTCCAGGAGTACCGCCATGACCCATCTTGCCATCAATGTCGATCACATTGCCACCATCCGTCAGGCCAGGGGAGGCGTTGAGCCTGATCCTGTTGCTGCCGCCGCCATCTGCGAAATGGCCGGGGCCGCAGGCATTGTCGTCCATCTCCGGGAAGACCGGCGTCATATCCAGGACCGGGACATCCGGCTGCTCAAGGAAACGGTCAAGACCAAACTCAATCTGGAAATGGGCGCCAACAAGGAGATTGTAGGCATAGCCCTTGCACTCAAGCCGGACATGGTGACCCTGGTCCCGGAAAAACGGCAGGAACTGACCACCGAAGGCGGTCTTGATGTCGCGGCCCAGAAAAAGATGCTGGCCAAGACCATCGACAGGATGCGCAAGGCAGGAATCCCGGTGTCTCTTTTTGTCGACCCTGATTCCAGGCAGATCAAGGCCGCCCAGGAGATCGGGGCCACCTTTGTCGAGATCCATACGGGCCGCTACTGTGACGCCACCAGTGAAAAGACATGCGAACAGGAATTCCAGATCATCGCCGCAATGGCCGAAGAGGCCTACCAGGTCGGTCTGCGGGTCTATGCCGGGCATGGACTGAATTACCAGACCACGGCCCGTATCGCCGCCCTCGACACCATTGAAGAGCTGTCCATTGGACATGCCATTATCGCCAGGGCCGCCTTCGTAGGACTTGACCAGGCAGTTCGTGACATGCTCGCCATTGTCCAGGAAGCGAGTAGGATCAACTGAGTAGTTATTTGGTCTCAGCTCTTGAGCTTGTGTTTGAACTGTTCGTTGACCTTATAGACAAAGGCCAGAACCTCGGCCACGGTGCGATAGAGTTCGGCCGGGATTTCCTGTCCCAGGAGAATTCTGGCCGGGGCCTGCTGCGCTGAAGAGATGAAAAATCAACCTTCGTGTCAAATCAAAAAGGGAAAGAAGGTGCCGCGATTCTTGTATAATTATAACGATCTGGAGAAGATGTCTATGGCTGTGGATCGTTATTGGGGATGGTGTCGTAAAACTCTGTGCTATCGATCATGGCCTCTTGGTCTTCTTTTTCCGGTATTCTGCGTCTTCCTGGTGTCGGGATATGAGCTATGTCAGGCCAATACAGATGGTTATGATGAGGTCTTTTCTGCCGATGTTGCTAAGGTTATTGATGGCGATACCCTTGAGGTGAGGTATCAGGGGAGAAAACTGCGTGTTCGTCTTTTTGGTATTGATGCTCCTGAATGGCAGCAGGAATTTTCTCATAAGGCGAAAGAATTTACCCGGCAACGGGTTGAGGGGCAACGGGTTGAGTTGCAGTCAAAGGACTGGGATAAATATGGCCGTCTGGTGGCTATGGTTCATGTCGGTGGAGATTCACTCAATGAGGAGCTGCTCAGAGAGGGGTTGGCATGGGTGCATATCTATTATTGTAAAGAACCGATTTGCCGAAAATGGCGGCAGTTGGAAAAAGAGGCCAGGATGGCCAGGCGTGGGTTATGGAAAAATGATAATCCTGTGCCTCCGTGGAAGTGGAAGCAGAGCCATAAGTAGGGTCTGGGGTAGGCACTGGGTGCCTTTGATGAAAAGATGAGTCCAGTAAAGGGAAAAACAAAACTGGCTCTTAGCGGTAAATGGAGATGTCGCCATGTTTAACGCGGAACAGTTGTTAGGAAAGATGATGGCAGAAATGGTTGTTGGCTCGGGCGGCGGCGGGGCGCTGCGCGCTCTGACTTCAACGCTGTTGTCAGGGCAAGGGCTTATGACGGCGGTTGGCCTTGGTGTCGGCGCCTATGAGATATTGAAGAGCCAGCAGGGTGCAACCCCGCCTCCCCCGCATTTCATGCCCCCGCCACCAGCGGCATCTCCCGGGTCTGGTGCGCCGCTTGCTGCTGCTGCCATGCCGTCTGTGCCTCCACCGTTGCCTGGCGCCCTGGTTAATCCTTTGCAAGACAAGAAAGATTCTTCTGCGCAGGGGGAAGAGCTTGCCTTGCGTCTGATTCAGGTGATGATCGCAGCGGCCCATGCGGATGGCGGGATGGACAGCGATGAGGAAGCGAAAATCCTGGCCAGATTGCAAGGACAGGGGCTCAGTCAGGAAGAGAGGCGTTTTATCTTGACTGAGATGCATGATCCTAAGTCCATTGAGCAGTTGGTGACCGGGATTAACGATCCGCGCATTGCCCAGACCATGTACAGTCTTGCGGTATCGGCCGTTGTCGTGGACACTGCAGAGGAGAGGGCATGGCTGGACAGGCTGGCCACAGCCTTGTCCATCAGTGAGGGGATGCGCCGTTTTATTGAGGCGGAGGAATAGCACCAAACGAGGTCGGGTCAGCCGCAACAGCAGCATAACCCGATAACTGAATGTTCATGTCATTTCTGCAGCAGATTGCCGAGCGCGCCCAGCACCGAACCTTCGCCCTGGGTGGAGTAACCGGCGTTATTCTGGGGGGCTGCCTCATGGATGCGGCCAGCCAGGCGCGAAAAGGGCAGGGATTGGAGCCAGACATGGCCAGGTCCCCGCAGGGTTGCAAAGAAGAACCCTTCCCCGCCGAAGATGGCGGATTTTACACCACCCACAAATTCGATATCATACTGCACGGTCTGGGTCAGGGCGACCAGACAGCCGGTATCGACGCGTAAGGTCTCTCCTGCCTGCAGTTCTTTTTCGATGATGGTGCCGCCGGCATGGACAAAGGTCAGGCCGTTGCCTTCCAGTTTCTGCATGATAAATCCTTCACCGCCAAACAGGGCGACGCCGATTTTCTTCTGGAAGGCGACCCCCAGGGCCACACCTTTGGCCGCGCAGAGAAAGGCGGATTTCTGACAGATGAGCTTGCCGTTGTAGTTTTTCAGGTCCAGCGGGATGATTTTCCCGGGATACGGAGCGGCAAAGGCCACTTTCCCTTTACCCTGACCCGTAAAGGTGAAAACGGTGGTGAACAGACTCTCGCCGGTAATCAGCCGCTTGCCGGCCCCCAGCATCTTGTCCATAAAACCGCCGATCTCAGAGCCGTGACTGCCATCGCCAAAGACGGTCTCCATCTGGATGCCGTCCGACATGTACATCATGGCCCCGGCCTCGGCAACGACGCTTTCCTGGGGGTCAAGTTCAATCTCCACAAATTGCATCTCATTACCATGGATCTGGTAATCGATCTCATGGGCCTGCATGGCGCCAAGTCCTAGAGGCGGGCTGGGGGCAAATGCGGGCTGCTGCAGTTCCGGCGCCTGGGCCACCGGCAGCCAGTTGGCAAAGCCCTGACGCCAGACCAGTGTGTCTTGGGTGTAAACTCCCGTGGCCAGTCCTTGCTGGATCTGAGCCTGACTGAAAGGACCCTGCTGTACACCATTCAGCGCGACATACCAGTTATCCATGATATTGATTCCTTATCTTGAAGGTGACTGTGGAGGTCTTGATAACAATTATTGATATTTTTCTTTCAGATCATACAGGGTGTCGAGGTATGCCTCTTTATAGTGCAGATGATTGCCACCTTCTTCGATCTCGGTTGTCAACAGGTCGATTGCTGGTTGGAGCTGAAGTCCATAGGTATTCTTTCCTTGGGTGTTTGCCTGGTGGACGATCAGGATGGCATAATAACTGACAAGCATTCGCGTGAGAGAATCCCTTCTTGACAGATAGAGCTTGCCCCCCATGGTATTGAGAAAGAAACAGGCATATTGATACAAGGCGCCTTCAGGAATCTTGAGGGATAGATCCTTGTCGAAGGCGTCTGGGTGCTCAGTGAGGAGAAAATAGTTCGCCATGAGCTCTTCCTTCTTGTCTTGTTCTCGATTCAGAATTTCTTTACTTAACAGGATGTTGTCTTTGCCAAGGATGCGAAAGAGATGGGTGCTGTTCTTGAGAATGGTTGAGAGTTCATCCGTTTCTCGCGTGACAATTGGCGGGGCGTCCAGTAATTTTTGGATCAGTCTGGTAATATAGATAAGGCTTGGGGCGTCCAGGTGACGGGCCTGAATGTATTTCTGCTGATCCAGATATTGGTAAAATGCCTTGATTTTCTCGACCGCTTGCGGCAGGTCATCTTTGGTCGGCAAGGCAGGAATAGGGGCAGGGACAACCTGGTTCTGCGGGCTGCCAGGTGTCCCTGGAATCAACGTCTCATCGGCAAGAGTGGTTGATGGTGGATTTGTCTGCAATCCTTCTGTAACGGCAGGTGGTTGTGGAGGCGGTTGTGAGGTGCCGCGGTGAAAGAAAAACCAGAATGCGCCTGCTGCCACCAGGATTAAGACAACGAGAGGAACAAGCAGAGAGGGTGAACGTTTGGATGTTGATTTCATGATAGGCCTCTTATGGCTTGAAGGAGAGAGGACGGTCTGTAAAAAAAAATCAGGAGAATCTTGCCATAGAAGCCGTCGTTCCTAAGAAAGCACAACATTGGAGGTCGCCCTTTATTCCTACCCCAAGAGTACTTCCTGTGAGCATCCATGGCCATCGTAACGAAATGGTCAATAATGGAGCAGTGTCAATGGCGATGATTTTTATATGACGGCTTCTAAATATACTTGAGGGGCAGGGTAAAGTCACGAAGCTTTTATTGACAGAATAATGGTTTGGTGGCATGTTTATCAAGTTTTTTTTTATCTCTTTTTTCTACTTGACTCCCTATGGCGAAGGCACTAATGTGGCAAAGTTTATTGTGATAAAAAGAGATCCTGAATTTTGTATATGTAGATAATATATAGTATGAGAAAGGGAATATGCAGTATAGGAGATCGTCCGTTTTGGCCGATTTAAATAATTCATTATGTATGGAGGAATACCCCGATGACAATTTGTGTAGTAGGTCACTCTAACCCGGATACCGATTCAGTAACCTCAGCCATTGCCTATGCCGCGCTTCTCACTGCCCAGGGAAAACCTGCAAAGGCCTGCATGCAGATCAGCGCTGACAAGCTCAATCCAGAGTCTACAGTAGTTCTGAAACGTTTTGGTCTTGCTGCCCCAGAGACCATGATGGATGCTGCCGGCCAGAAGGTCGCCCTTGTTGACTTCAGTGATATCGGACAGGCCCCGGCCAATATCGGTACCGCCGATGTAGTCGCCATTGTTGATCATCATAAAGTTGGTGATATTACCACCAATCAGCCGATCCTGTTCCGTGCCGAGCCTGTGGGCTGTACCGGTACTGTTCTCAACAAAATGTTCAAGGATGCAGGGGTCGCTATCCCCAAGAATGTTGCAGGCGGAATGCTTGCCGCTATTCTCAGTGATACCGTGAATTTCAAGTCCCCAACCTGCACCCCTGATGACAAGGCCGCTGTGGCCGACCTCAAGAAGGTTGCCGGTGTGGATGACACCGATGCCCTGTTCATGGATATGCTTCGCGCCAAGTCTTCCATTGATGGCGTTGCCATGAAAGACCTGGTTTTCCGTGACTATAAGGACTTTGACATGAACGGCAAGAAAATGGGCATTGGCCAGTTGGAGCTTGCTGCCCTTGATCAGGTTGCCAGTATCCGTGCTGATCTGTTGAAGGCCCTGGAAGATGTTAAAAAGGACGGTCGTCATTCCGTGCTGTTCATGCTTACCGATGTCGTCAAGGAAGGTACTGAGCTGATCGTGCTTTCCGATGAGCCTGCCTTGATTGAGAAGGCCTTTGGCGGCAAACTTGAGAATGGTACCATGTGGATTCCTGGTATGATGAGCCGCAAGAAACAGACCGTTCCGCCATTACAGAAGGCCTGTGGTTGTTAATTTGAAAAAAGAAAGAAACTTTCTATAAGTTTTAAGAAAGTTTTGTAGAGAAAAAGTCCTGTTCCGGTTCACTGGAACAGGACTTTTTTTATTTTGAGGGGCAGGAAATGACTCTTTAAAAATCCAACGGACTTTTGACCTCTTTCCGGGCGGCAAGCTTTCCTGATTCTCCGCAACCATATGGTATTTAAAACAAGAATCGAGGTAGGACCTCAACCATTTCTGATACTTGCCTTGACGCCTGCCTTGAACTCCTTTTCTGCCAGATATGCAGCAAAGCGGCGTTGCAACGTTAAAGGCAGGACATACATGTGAGGTTTTCCTCTTTTACGATTAATCTTTATTCATGCATGTTACACAGAAAGAAAAATTAACAACTTGCAAAAAAGCTGTTAAGCCATTTATATGGAATTCAGACATCTTAGGATATGTGTAATGGAGCATAGCATGTTTACTTTGAGTCTTTGAGTATTTCTTAAACAAAGGCGATGATAATTGAGTTGCGGATTATACAGAAACTATAGAATAACTTGTTAACGCAATAAACCACATTCGAAGGGAGCGAAATATGAATCCGTTTGCACAATTACTCAATGATACGGTTTTTATCGTAAGCAATGATGGCACCAGAACTGGTCCTTATAAAACTGCTATTAGTTCAAAAAATGGGTTCTCTGCTTCCATTTTTGAGAGCAAATTGGACGTGGAGGAAGGATGGAAATTGTTTCGCCCGCTACCCAGTGGAAGAGAAGAAAGCTACAAAATCACTGAGGCGAACTATAGCCCAGGCTTGCATGCAATACCACCACACTGGACTCTAAAGTTGCGAAAGGATGGTTCCTTGGCAAAGGAAAATACTGCCTCCAAAGCGACAACCATCAACATTAATAATTCACAAGGAATTCAGATTGGCGATCACAATGTGCAGCACATCGCAAACAGTTTGGCCGGGTTAGTGGAAGAGATAGAATCTTCTGCATCGCAACAGCATGAGAAAGAAGAAGCAAAGGGGCTGCTGCACACACTATTGTCAAATCCGACCGTTGCCGGAATACTCGGTGGGGCCACATCAGGTCTTTTAGCTTTGCTCTCTTAAACTATACAGACAGAGACAAATAAATAACTATAGGCGCTAACGCCAAAATTACAGCCGACCGCGTTTAGCCGTTTTCTTCAAGCCTAGTTTGTTGGCGCGGTCGGCTGAATTTTGGCGTTATACCTTAAAGGAGTCACAAATTGTCTTGTGCTGAAATCATTGCGCTGATCAAAGATGTTGCTTTGACTGGAGCAGCAATTACGGGAGCAATAGTCGCAGTCAAGGGACTTGGGACCTGGCAAAGACAACTTAAAGGTCAATCCGAATATGACCTATCACGAAGGATTTTGGTTAGCTTATTCAAGTATAGAGATGCAATAAATGGTGTAAGGTATCCGGTGATGTGGGTAACTGAAATGCCCTCTCCATCCGAAGAAGAAGCTGCAACGATGAGTTACGAACAAAAAAGGTTTCATGGTACATCCAAAGCTTACCAAGCTAGATGGGATAAAGTCCAAACTGAGAGAACTTCTTTATATGCAGATTTATTGGAAGCAGAAGCGATATGGGGAAGTGATCTCAATATAATATTTAAAAAAATATTCGACCTTGAACATGAATTGTTTACCCGCATTCGTCACTACATTGAACTTATAAACCCAGATACGAAAGAAGCCACCAAAGAGGCAATAAGTAAAATTGACGCAAAGAATAGAGACATAATGTACGACGACTTAGGGGAAAAACCGGATGAATATAAACAGGATTTGATTACTGCGATTGAAGAAGTTGAAAAGTATCTAAAACCAAAACTAAGCCACGAAAAGGTATAACAAAACTTCAGCGGACGTCGTGAACGTTGGCGGCGCTACGCGTCATGTTCATAGGCGCCGTCCGCTGAGTTTTGCGTTATACCGCTTAAACACACGCCATCTCAAAGGGGTAGTCCATGGGTTTCTATCTTCGCAAGAGCATTAGTATTGGCCCTCTCCGCTTCAATCTGTCGAAGTCTGGTATCGGAGTTTCCGCAGGTGTAAAGGGGCTTCGCTTTGGCGTTGGACCGCGAGGCAACTATGTCCACATGGGCCGAAGTGGGTTGTATTACAGAGCAACTATTCCTCAATCATCCTCCGCGCCTTCCGCGGCTCAACGTCAGCCCGCACCGCGCCTTGACCCTCAAATTCCACCTGGAACACATGCGCCACTCGAAGAAATCGAATCGGCAGACATCGCCAAAATCGTTGACTCTTCCTCGCGCGAGCTTCTGAATGAACTGAACCTGAAGCAAAAGGCCACACGGCTTTGGCCTATCGTGGCAGTGGTCTCTGTGGTTGTTCTCGTCGTTGGGTTGTTGTCTGGCTGGCCAAATTGGTTGCTGATCGTGCTTCTCCTAGCGGCTATTGCGGGCACATACGTTGCCCACAGTCGAGACGCCCTTGTCAAAACGGTTGTACTTTTCTACGATTTCGATCCCGAGATGGAAAATGCCTACGGCCAACTTCACAGTTGCGCCACAAGCTTGGCTGGTTGTGCAGCAGCATGGCATATCGAGGCCGAGGGAAAAGTTCATGATCGGAAGTATCATGCTGGCGCGAGCAATCTCGTTCGCCGAAAACAAACGTTTGTCCGCAAAGCAGAACCACCCTACGTCAAGACCAACATCGAAACCATAGCCATTGGAGTTGGTCGGCAAACGCTGCACTTCTTTCCAGACCGTGTCCTCGTCTACGATCCAAACGGCGTTGGAGCGGTCAGCTATCAAGAACTTCGTGTCAATGTCGGAACAACGAGGTTTATCGAGAGCGACTCCGTTCCGAGGGACGCAAAGGTCGTGGACAAAACGTGGAAGTACGTAAACAAGTCTGGAGGGCCAGATCGCCGGTTCAAGGACAACAAAGAGTTGCCTATCTGCCTATATGAGGAAATTTCACTATCAAGCCAAACCGGGCTAAACGAGGTATTGCAAGTCTCACTGTGTGGAGTCGGTGAAGCCTTCGCAGAAGCAATTGCATTGCTGGGCAAGAAAATTCCCAAAGAGAGCAGCAGTGCTATCCCCGCGGTATAACCCTGCGCTCAAGCGGGACTGCGCAAAAGCGCGCAGCCTCTTATCTCCATATTAATAAATAGGGTCAGAGTTAAATTAAATCTGAAAAGGGGTCGGATTTATTATTTCTCTTTTCAAGCTGAGTTTAAAAAAACTGTGACGATGACAATAGGCACACTTTGCGCCTTTATTAAACAATGAAACAAATCAATTGGAATGCTGAAAAGAACCAGATCTTGATGAGTGAGAGGGGCATATCTTTAGAGGACGTGTTGTTTGCACTCAAGTCCGAAAGGTTGCTCGATGATCTGATTCATCCCAATAATTTTAAGTATCCGAATAAACGCATGTTCGTGGTCGAGGTTGATGAATATGCTTGGCTTGTTCCTTACGTTGAAAATGAGGACGAAATCTTTCTAAAAAGCATTATGCCCAGCCGAAAGGCTACAAAGCATTACTTGAGAGGGCCATATGAAGAAAAGAAAATTGAACCCTGAAGACCAGGAAATGCTGGAAGCATTTGACGCAGGCGAATTTGAATCTGATTTAAAAGACGAGCGACGAACTCAGCTTGCCCAATTGGCAGAGGAAACAATTAGAAAAGATAAACGCATCAACATCCGCATTTCGAGCCGTGACCTGGAAGCACTGCAACGTAGAGCAATAGAAGAGGGCTTACCTTACCAATCGCTCGTATCCAGTGTGCTGCACAAATATGTTTCTGGCAGCTTTAAAGATATTTCTGCCAACAAAGCATTGCAGCGGACAAGCCGCTGAATGCGCCGTTAGCCATCTCAAGAGAGAATCCGAGTGAAATTGGAATTTATACAAGCGACACCAGACAAAGCAAAAATTATAGGTTCACTGGTCGTCCAGCTTACACAGGAAATCTGTGAGCGCACTAATGCACAACATTTCGATATTGATTTGGAAGGCACAATTCAGAGGTGTGAAGAGTTGTTAACGGCAGGCCATTACGCGGCAATTATTGGCTGGGCAGATAACATCCCGGTTGCTGTTTCGACAATCACTGAAACTTACGCTTTATATGCAGGTGGAAAGATAGGAGTAATTCAAGAATTTTATGTTATCCCTGAGTTTCGCTCTTCAGGTGTCGGAGCAATGCTGATAGAGCAGGTGAGAAATTATGGACAAAAGCACGGTTGGTCATGCATCGAGTTATGCACACCACCGCTCCCTGAGTTTGAGCGTGCGTTAAGTTTTTATCAAAACAATGGCCTTGTTCCTGTTGGTGGTCGTAAAATGAGACAGAATTTAGCTTCAAATGGTTAAGCCAACCAAGCTTATATTTCTGCCGGGTGCCGGGGGAAGTGCGCATTTCTGGCAACCAGTTGCCAATCGGCTAGTTCACCCTGCGCCCCGCGTGTTCCTTGGTTGGCCTGGTTTTGGGTCGGTACCCATAAATCCCAAAGTGCAAGGCATTCAAGACTTGGTGGCACTTGTCGTTGATGAGATCGATCAGCCCTCGGCGCTAATTGCCCAGTCTATGGGCGGAATCATTGCCATTCAGGCAGCACTCAAGCGACCAGAACTGGTTACTCATTTGGTTCTCACCGTCACGTCAGGCGGAGTGAATATGTCTGACCTACACGCGGAGGATTGGCGCCCCGCGTTCATAGAAGCGAACCCGACATTTCCTCGCTGGTTTGCAGAGTACAAAGATGATATTTCTAGTGCAGTCGGTTCCGTTCTTGCTCCAGCGTTGTTGCTATGGGGAGATGCTGATCCAATCAGTCCAGTTGCGGTAGGCGAACGGTTGAAGGGATTACTACCCACAAGCAGCATGCATGTATTTCCCGGAGGTGAGCACGATCTTGCTAATAAGCTAGCACCGAAAGTTGCGCCCCTTATTGACGAGCACCTAAAAATGCGGTCCAACCTTACGGTCAAGAGGGACGGGCGAGAAGCCGCCCGCCCCTTACCTCAATGTAGCGCTCGACACAACCTGCTGCCGGAGTTTATCATAACGTAACTTTTGGCCAATTTTCGTCAAATTCGATGGCCAAAACGAAAAACGTAAAATACGTAATTTCATTTTGTTATAACGCAGTTGCTTGAAAGCAAGGAGATAAACATCATGGAGTATTCAATCAGTCCAATATCAAATGAAGATCGAGAACCAATAATTGACATCTTTAACCATTACGTACAAAATTCCTTCGCGGCATATCCAGAAAACAAGCTCACATACCAAGCGTTTGATATGCTTCTCCAAATGTCGAATGAATACCCGACAGGGTCTATAAAAGACCGAGAGGGCAGGGTTGTCGGTTTTGGAATGCTACGTGCACACAATTCAATACCTGCATTTTCACAAACTGCCGAAGTAACGTATTTTATCCATCCTGACCACACAGGGAAAGGACTTGGGAGAATGCTGCTCTGTTCTCTTGAAAAGGGTGCGATTGAAAAAGGGATTACGAATATTTTGGCCAGCATATCTTCCCTCAATCCCAACAGTATCAAATTCCATCAAAATAATGGTTTTGCAGAATGCGGTCGGTTTAGAAAAACTGGGAAGAAAAATGGTCAAGTGTTCGACACGGTATGGATGCAAAAAACGCTCCAACCAGTCAATAAACCTGACCGGAATAAAGTGCGTTCTTAAAGAGGGCAGCGCATTGGCCGGCAGGTCATTTCACTGTTATGCTCCTGAAGTTTGAAACCAGATAAATGTCCAACTGCAAATCTCATTTTCCAAAAGCAACATATCCATATTGGAAATTGACCAATGCTGAAGTCAACATATCCTGGTGAATATATTAACCTGCAGGGCAGCTGATCAACTTTAATTTTTTCTGATATTCAAAATTATTGTCTCTCTCTTTGGTGTGGCAGGAGAGACATATTTTTTCTGCCACCTGTTTGGTCATCTGAAACTGTTTTGGGTTGCCAGCATGCGACCTGCCCTGGCCGATATGGCAGTTTTCACAGCCCACTGTTTGCAGTCCTGGCGGTAGGGTGAGGAGTTGATCTTTGCCCAGGGTAAATCCGGGACTGGTGGTGACGTGGCAGGGGAGGCACTCCAGGATGAACGCCTGGCCTTGTCTCTGCAAGGTCTGATAGGCCCTGGCATGGCGTGTTGTCTGCCAGAATTTGGTTTGCACTGGATGGCAACTCTTGCAGCCATCGGGACCAAGAAAGGGGAGCGTCTCGCCTTTACTGGTCTTATTCTGGTGCAGGGTATTGATCTGCTGCTTGATCTCGGTGACTATAGCCTTGATCTCAGGGGCTTCGGCCATGGATTGCTGCAGGGCCAGGAAGGTATAGCTGAAGCTGCAGGGTGCTGTCTGTCCGCTTGCAGGGCCAGGGACCAGGGGTTGCTCCAGGGTCTTGATCTGTTGTTCCACTGTTTTTCTGTCCTTTTCAACCAGCTTGATCTTGTCGATGTACTCCGGTTGCTGCAGATCCTTTCTTTGTCGCATCCGCTGGATCTGCCAGTCAAGAGCGTCCAGTCTGTTGCGCATCCCGGTCAGTTCTTCTTTTCTTGCCATTCCCCACCGGCCGTTTTTATTCCAGTCAATAGTGAGGATCCCTTGATATTTTCCCTGACGATCGGTCTGGGTGATCAGGGTGTTGTTGACTTGCTGCGGGTTCATGTTGCCACTGTTCAGGTCAGCGGCAAGAATGAGGTGGATGGCCGGAAATTGCTGGGCTATCTCCTGATTCTCGGCAGGAGACAGGCTGGAAAGCAGGATCAGGATGTCACATTGACGGGTGGTTTTTTTAATCAGGGCGGGCAGCACTGTCCGCCAGTCTGCATGAGTGACACCTGCTGGCAGGGAGGAAACAGCGCCGGTCAAACCAATGATCCCAGCTTTTATCTTCCCGATTTTTTTGATCCGCACCGGCTGAAACAGTGGATGACCATCCTCGTCAAGGAGATTGGCAGACAGCCAGGGAAATCCCTGTTTTTGACTGGTTTGCAGCAAGGCAAGGCCTGCTGCCAGATCAAGCGGAGCGACCGCCACCGCGTCCACCTGCATTGCGGCATAGATCTTGATGATGCCCTCAGCTGTCAGTTGCTCCTGGGATGGCCCGTTTGGTATCTGCGCTTGCTTGAAGAGCAGATTGCCGGAGTCAACAAAGAGATGTGGCTTGTGTTGTTCTGTTGCCATGCTTTTGATCTGGAATGCTTTTTTGGACAGCCCGCCCAATTGATTGGAGTGTCAACCGCAGGGCTCAGTCTCTCCCTGGATATTGTTGGAGAAAAAGAGGAGGAAGGACTCCGTGGGGGCGGCGTGGAGTCTTGTGGCTACTGCCAGAAAGGTTACGAGGAGCATGACGGAAAATACACCAATGCTGACGAGTCTGCTGGTCGGGAAATGGAAATTATTTTTTGGATTCATCGTGTTCCTGTTTTCGCTGTTGAAGGATCTGCCGCCATTTACTGAGCCGGTCTTTGATCACCGCTTCATAGCCTCTGGTGGTGGGCGTGTAAAAAAGGGTGCCTGCAAGCTCTGGTGGCAGATGATTCTGCTCCACCAGGGCCTGCGTCTCATTGTGGGCATACTGATAGCCCTTGCCATAGCCCAGCTTCTTCATGAGGCTGGTTGCGGCATTGCGCAGATGCATGGGCACTGGCAGGGAGCCGGTCCGTGTTATATGCTGACGAACGTCTGATTCCGCCGTATACAGGGCATTGCTTTTGGGGGCCGTGGCGAGATAGACCACGGCCTGGGCCAGGGCCAGTGTCCCTTCCGGGAGGCCAAGGGTCTGGAAGGCCTGTTGACAGCTGATGGTCTGGCTGAGGGCCTGCGGGTCAGCGACGCCAATATCCTCTGAGGCAAAGCGGATCAGGCGGCGCAGGATATAAAGAGGTTCTTCTCCGGCATCAAGCATCCGGTACAGCCAGTAGAGGGCGCCGTCCGGGTCTGAATCCCGCAGGCTCTTGTGCAGGGCCGAGATCAGATTGTAATGTTCTTCGCCGTCCTTGTCGTAACGCAGGGATTTATGCTGTCCCGCCTCTTCGATGTCGTGGGTGGTGATGGTTGGAGCTTCTGTGTCCGGCGCAGTTTGAAAACGGTGCAGGGCCAGGGTCGCCGCGATCTCCAGGATATTGAGACCCGTCCTGGCGTCACCGTCTGCCATACTGATCAGTTGGTCCAGAGACTCTCCGGTGAAACGGAGTTGATAGTGTCCCAGACCATTTTCAGGATCAGCCAGGGCGCGGAGGAAGATGGTCTGCAGGTGTTCCCGGGCCAGGGCGTGGAGGACAAGGACCCGGCAACGGGAGAGCAGGGGGGCGGTGACATGAAAAGAGGGATTCTCGGTGGTGGCGCCAATGAGGGTAAAGAGGCCGGATTCCACATGGGGAAGAAAGGCATCCTGCTGGCTTTTGTTGAAGCGGTGGATCTCGTCGATGAAAAAAACGGTGGCCCTGTTTTCTGTCTCGCGGAGTTTCTGGGCCTGTTCCACAATCTGCCGCACCTCTTTCACCCCTGAGAGGACGGCTGAAAAAAAGACAAAATTGGCAGAGGTGGATTCCGCCAGTATCTTGGCAAGCGTAGTCTTGCCGGTGCCCGGCGGCCCCCAGAGGATCAGGGACGGGAGGGCCCCGGAGCTGATCACGGTGCTCAGCATCTTTCCCGGTCCGAGAAGGGTCTCTTGGCCGGCGAACTCGTCAAGGGTGCGGGGCCGCATCCGTTCAGCCAGGGGGGATGAACTATGGAGCGGCGATTTGTCGGTGGTCATCTTGGCTGAGGTCATCCCTGCTCCTGCTGATCGTTTTGGTTGTTCTCTCTGATAAGGGACAGGACGTGATGCAGGGCCGCAAGGTCTTTGCAGTCATAGATCATTTTCCGGTAGCGGGCGCTCTCGGGCAGCCCTTTGAAATAACGGCCAAGGTGATTTTTGATGCAGCCTGGCATGTGTCCTGGCGGCAGTGCCAGTTCGATCAGCTCCAGATGGCGGGAGACACCATTCAGCAGAGGGGATAGCTCAGTTGGTTTGCCGCCGGGAGAAAAGACCCAGGGGTTGCCAAGGGCCGCCCGGCCAATCATGACCCCGTCGCAGCCGGTCTGGCGCATCATCTTCAGGCCCTGGGCATGAGAGTGGATGTCGCCATTGCCGATGACCGGAAGCGTTACCGCCTGTTTCACCTGGGCGATGATATCCCAGTTGGCTGTCCCCGTGAACCCCTGGGCCCAGGTGCGGCCATGAACCGTGATGGCGGCAGCTCCGGCGTCTTCAGCCATTCTGGCAAAGTCAACTGCTGAGATATGCTGGCTATCCACCCCGATCCTGGTCTTGATGGTGACCGGAACCGTGCTGTTTTTGATGACATTGGTCAGGATGGCCTTTGCCAGTTGCGGCTCCTGCATCAGGGCGGCGCCTGCCCCCCGTTTGGTCACTTTTTTGACCGGACAGCCCATGTTGATGTCAATAAAATCAGGGCGAAAAGTGCTGAGCAGGGCCGCAGCCTGACCCATTATTACCGGATCTGCCCCAAAAAGCTGGAAAGAGACTGGCCGTTCCGCAGGATTTGAGGCAAGCATGGTTATGGTGTTGGCCTGTTTATAGACCAGGCCATGGCAGCTGATCATCTCGGAGACCACCAGTCCGGCCCCGAACTCCCGGCAAAGCTGGCGAAAGGGGAGGTCGCTATATCCGGCCAGGGGGGCAAGGAGGAAGGGTGAGTCAAGAGTCAGGTGGGCGATTTGAAGCATGTTTTTACCGCTGATATTTTTTTACAAACAGAGTATTCTGTAAAATTTGTAACGTATGAGTTTTTGAGCGTGTATCCTTTCTTTTTTACCATCTTACCATTTTTGGAGAACTATATGACACTGCAGCTAAACATGCAATCAAGTGAATTGTCCAGTCAGGAATTACAGGGATTGCGCGAGATGCGCGTTCGCTGCGCCAAGAATATTCTGCTTTCCACCAGTCTTGCCGCTTCCGGACATCCGGGAGGCTCGCTTTCTTCTCTCGATATGTTGCTTGTCACCTACGGCTGTATCAAACATGACCCAAAAGATCCGGACATGGAGGATAGGGATCGGGTGGTGGTCAGCATGGGCCACATCTCTCCCTGTGTCTATTCTACCCTGGCGGAATATGGCTACTTTAGCCCGGAGGATTTTGTTGGAGGATTTCGCCGCACCGGTTCCGGATTTCCCGGCCATGTGGAGCGCATCGTCCCAGGAGTTGAGTGGGATACCGGAAATCTGGGCCAGGGTTTGTCCACGGCCGTCGGCATTGCCCATGCCTTTAAGATCCAGGGCCGTCCGAACAAGGTGATTGTCTTTATGGGGGACGGTGAACAGCAGAAGGGCCAGATCTGTGAGGCCCTCCGTTTTGCCAATAAATACAAACTTGATAATCTGATTGTCGTCATTGACCGCAATCACCTGCAGATCTGCGGTGCTACCAGCGATATCATGCCCCAGTCGGTACGGGCCATGTATGCCACCAATAACTGGGACGTCAAATATCTGGAAGACGGTCATGATTGCAACAGCTACTTCCGGGCCCTGGCCGACGCCTACACCAAACCCTGCGGCAGGCCGTCGGTGATTGTAGCCCGCACCACCATGGGCAAGGGCATATCCTTCATGGAAAACCTGGCCAAGTATCATGGCTCCCCTTTGAACCGCGCCATGCTGGCTGAGGCTCTGCAGGAACTGGGCGTTGACAATGATGTGGAGAAGTGGGAGGCTTTGCGCGACCTGCCGGTGGCCACCCATACCATCCGCAAGTATGTGTCTAATGCGCCGGCGATTGCCATGGGAACCCCTGTCCTCTATGGCCCTGACAGCAAGACCGATAATCGTTCCGCCTATGGGGCTGCCCTGCAAGGTCTGGCCGAGGTCAATAATGTGGGAGGAGCGGTCAAGATCAGTGGTATCTCCTGTGATCTGGAAGGATCGGTGAAGATGGGAGGGTTTCGCAAGCAAACACCTGCCGCCTATATCGAGGCGGGTATCCAGGAGCATCATGCCGCCAGTATGGCCGGTGGCATGAGTTCTGTGGGCATGGTGCCTTTTTTTAGTACCTTTGGGGTCTTCGCCCTTTCCGAGGTCTATAATCAGACCCGCATCAATGACTTTAATCACACCAATGTCAAGGTGGTTGCCACCCATGTGGGGCTGGATGTGGGTGAGGACGGTCCGACCCATCAGTGTATTGATTATCTGGGGCTTACGCGCAACTTCTTCCGGTTTTCCGTCTTCATGCCTGCTGATCCCAATCAGACCGACCGCATTATCCGTTTTGCTGCCACCCTTCCTGGGAACGTCTTTGTAGGCATGGGGCGATCGATCACCCCGGTGATCCTGAAGGAAGATGGAACCCCTTTCTATGATGCCGACTACACCTTTCAGGCCGGAAAGGCCGACTGGCTACGCCGGGGCTCTGAGGCCACTATTGTCACCTATGGGGCGCTCACCCCGGCGGTGATGGAGGCCTGGGCTTTGTTGGCCAAGGAAGGAAAATCTGTGGGCGTGCTGAACATGGCATCGCTGGTGCCTATGGATAAGGATGCCGTTCTTGAGGCCGCGGCCAAGGGACCGGTGGTAACCGTGGAAGATCATCATGTGGATACCGGCCTGGGTGCCATGGTGGCCCTGGTGCTTGCCGAGTCCGGCAAGACCGTTCCCTTCAAGAGATGCGGGGTACAGTTTTACGGCGGGTCTGGCCAGCCTGCGGAGTTGTACGCCAGACAAGGTCTGGATGCCGGTTCCATAGCTGTCACGGTCAAAGGATTGCTGTAAGCTGGCGACGCTGAAAAGAAGAAAGTAAAAAGGCCGTCCCTGGTTTCAAGGATGGCCTTTTTGCTTTAAAAGAGAGAAAAAATTGAAAAATTTTCCCCGGTTTGACCGTTAGGGCGTCGACAGCCTGCCAAGTGCCTTTATGTAAATCTTCTCGGAAAGATTGTCAATAATGGTTGCCAAGGCCCGGTCTTCATTGTCGGTGGTTACTGTTGAGCTTTGTGTGGTCCGTGAATCTTCAGTCCACCTTTCGCTTGGGACCTCCAAGAGCACTTCACCCGTTTTGATATCTTTGAGGATGTAGCGGACGGTGAGAATGACCTGGACTGAGGTGGCACTATTGCCAAGACCGTAAGAGAGGCTTGGCAGATAAATAGAAAGAATTTCGCCCGCCAGGATAAGATCGGCTCCGGTCTTTTCTTTTGTTACCTTGATCGAGTTGGTTTTTTGAAACCAGTGGGTGAGGGATTGATAAATTTTGGCGTCCAGTTGCAGGGCATTGGTCTTGTTCTTCCAGTGGGTTACATAGATGGATTTTTCCGGCCCGGTATAGATATAAGGATTATGATATCCGCAGGCGCTAAGAATCAGGGCTGTCAGGAGAAAGAGTGAGTTGAGGCGCAGTGATGTTTTCAACAGATTACTCCAATATTTAAGTTTAGGTGCCGTTATGAAATAAGCAGTGCTGTTTTGCTTATTTTATTACGGCACCTTATGCCGCTTCATAGAAACAGCCAATCTTTGCGGCCTGTTTCTATGAAGCGGCGCCTGGCATATAACATACAAGGAGCCCTTACGAAATAACCATGACAACGGTTTAAAGGTAAAGCTACTCTCCCTTATTTTTAAGAAAGTTTAATTAAAATATCCTTAAAGAACAATATTAACAAGCTTCTTCTGCACGATAATAATTTTTTTGACGGGCTGGGAAAGAATAATTTTCTGAACATTCCTGTCGTTCAGCGCCATTTCCTTGATTACCTCATCGTCGATATCCGCTGGAACCTGAAGCCGGGAACGAACCTTGCCGTTGACCTGAACAACGACGGTCAGTTCCTCTTCTTTGGCGGCTTCGATGTCAAAAGTCGGCCACTGTTCCTGGTCAATGGGGTGGGTTTTGCCGAGCTGCTGCCAGAGTTCGGCGCAGAAATGCGGAACCATGGGGGAGAGCAGGAGGAGAATCGCCTGAACCGCTTCATGGACCACGGCAGGAGTCAGTTTGTTCTGAGGCCTGTCACCTTCCATAGGCGCCAGGGTAGTCAGGGTATTAAACAACTCCATGATCCCGCTGATGGCGGTGTTGAAGTGAAAGTTGTTCTCGATGTTCAGGGTCACCCTGTGGATGGTCTGGTGGGTCTTGCGATGGAGGGCCTGGTCCGCCTCACAGCGGAGCTCGATCTTTTTGTCTGATTGGGTCAGGAGTTCCTTGTGGCCCATGACATAGCGATAGATGCGGTTGAGAAAGCGGAAGGCCCCTTCCACCCCTTTTGCATTCCATTCCAGATCTTTTTCAGGAGGGGCGGCAAAAAGACTGAATAGACGGACCGTATCCGCCCCATATTCGTGAATCAGGTCGTTGGGGTCAACAACGTTGCCCTTCGATTTTGACATCTTGGCACCATCCTTGATCACCATCCCCTGGGTGAGGAGGTTGGTGAACGGTTCGTCGATGTCGAGGTAGCCGAGATCACGGAGCACCTTCGTGAAAAAACGGGAGTAGAGCAGGTGGAGGATGGCATGTTCCACCCCCCCGATATACTGATCCACCGGCAGCCAGTGGGCGGCCTTGGCCCGGTCTATGGGAGACTGGGTATTGCGGGGACTGGTATAACGGGCAAAATACCAGGATGACTCGACAAAGGTGTCCATAGTATCGGTCTCGCGCCGTGCCTCGCCACCGCAGGCCGGGCACGTGGTCTTGATGAAGGAGTCGCGCTGGTGCAGGGGGGAACAGGTATTCTGTCCCGAATCAATGTCTTCCGGCAGGATCAGCGGCAGCTGTTCTACCGGCACGGGCTGGACTCCGCATTTATCACAGTAAATCATGGGGATTGGGGCCCCCCAGTAACGCTGCCGGGAAATTCCCCAGTCGCGCAGCCGATAGGTGGTATGGGCCGCGCCAAAACCCTGAGTGGTGGCGTGAGCGATAATCGCCTGTTTGGCCTCAAGCGATGGCATGCCACTGAATGTCCCTGAATCGGCCAGCAGACCTTGATCGATGGCTGCCGCCTCCAACTCGCTTGCTTTGATGGTCGCGCCTTCCGGGATGACCACCGGCTTGATGGCCAGATCATATTTTTGGGCAAATTCAAAGTCCCGCTGGTCATGGGCGGGCACGGCCATAACGGCCCCGGTGCCATAGCCCATGAGGATAAAATTGGCCACATAGACCGGGACCTTGTCCCCGTTAAAGGGATTGATGCAGTAGCGTCCGGTAAAGATCCCTTTTTTCTCCTGTTCATCATCAGGCTTTTGTTGCTGCTTTTCCAGGATAGTGGCGGCAATAAAGTTCCGGATCTCCTGCTCCCGCTCCGACCCCTTGATGAGCGTCTCAATCAGGGGATGTTCAGGGGCAATGGACATGAAGGTCACGCCAAAGATGGTGTCTGGACGAGTGGTGAAAATGGAAAGGATCTCCTTGCTTCCCTCAATCTTGAAATCACAGGTAAGGCCCTCTGATTTGCCGATCCAGTTGCGCTGCATGGTCACAACCTTATCCGGCCAGCCGCTCAGTTTGTCAAGATCGCGGAGGAGTTCCTCGGCGTAAGCGGTAATCTTGAAAAACCAGCCATTCATCTGCCTGGGGGTGACAGGTTCGTCGCAGCGCCAGCAGGTCCCATCTATCACCTGTTCATTGGCAAGCACGGTCTGGCAGGAATTGCACCAGTTGACGGTGGTGTTTTTCTGATAAGCGAGCCCTTTTTCATACATCTGGAGAAAAAGAAGCTGCTCCCAACGATAATAGGCGGGGTTGCAGGTGGCAATCTCGCGGTCCCAGTCATAGGAAAGGCCGAGCTGGCGCAACTGGTTGCGCATATAATCAATGTTTTCGTAGGTCCAGCGGGCCGGGTGGGTATTGTTTTTCTGGGCGGCATTTTCCGCGGGCAGACCAAAGGCGTCCCAGCCCATGGGATGGAGGACATTGAACCCTCGCAACCGCTTGTAGCGAGCGATGACGTCCCCGATGGAATAATTACGGACATGACCCATATGAATGCGGCCCGAAGGATAAGGAAACATCTCCAGTACATAATACTTTTCGCGCGGGTCATCTTCAGAGGCCTTGTAGCTCGCTTCCCGCTGCCAGAACTCCTGCCAGTTGGCCTCTATGGTTTTGAAATCATATTTCTTTTCTGAATCTGCGGTGGTGGACATGCTTGTGCCTCGGGGTGAAAAACTGGAAGGTATAGGGGGAAAACCGGCTTGTATGCAGATTTTTATCTGACGTCGGTGTTAATAACTGCCCGGGTCATCGTAGTGACTCATATTCTCAAAGAGGGTGAATTCCTTGAGGAAGGTCAGCTTGAAGGTGCCGGTTGGGCCGTTTCGCTGTTTGCCGATGATGATCTCGGCGCTGCCTTTTTCCGGATTATCCTCACCCTTGTTGTACACCTCGTCACGGTAGATGAAGCAGATCACATCAGCGTCCTGTTCAATAGCCCCTGACTCACGGAGATCAGACATCATCGGCCGTTTATCGGTGCGGCTTTCAAGTCCACGGTTGAGCTGTGACAGGGCCAGGACCGGGATCTTGAGTTCCTTGGCCATGGCCTTGAGCGCCCTGGAGATCTCACTGATCTCCTGGGTCCTGTTCTCACTGGAGTTACGGCCGCGCATGAGTTGCAGGTAGTCGACGAGGATCATGCCTATATTATGCTGGGCCGCGAGCCTGCGGACCTTGGCCCGCATCTCGAGGACGGAGATGTTCGGGGTGTCATCGATATAGATGGGGGCGTTTTCAAGCATGCCTACCGCCCTGGAGAGCTTGGGCCAGTCTTCCGGGTGCAGTTTACCGGTACGGATTTTCTGCGAATCAATGCGGCCAACAGAGCAGAGCAGACGCATGATCAGCTGTTCGTGGGACATCTCCAGGCTGAAGATGCCAACGCCAACCTTGTCAACCAGTGCCGCATGCTGGGCAATATTCATGGCCAAAGCGGTCTTTCCCATGGAAGGCCTGGCAGCGAGGATAATGAGATCGGATGGTTGAAGACCTGCGGTCATCTTGTCCATCTCGGCATAGCCGGTTGCCACGCCTGTGATCAGCTCTTTTCTTTCATAGAGCTTTTCTATGGTTTTAAAAGCAGCAGGGATGGCCTGGCTCATGGAGGTAAATCCCTGGCTGCTCTTGGAGCTGGCAATCTCGAAAATGGCCTGTTCCGCCTCGTCCACCAGGGTGTCGATGTCGCCCTGTTCGTCATAGCAGCGGGAGGCGATCTCGGTGTTGACCGAGATCAGGTTTCTGAGGATGGCCTTTTGATGGATGATCCTGGCGTAATGCGCGAGATTGGCGGTGACCGGGACCATGGAAGTCAGCATGGCAAGATATACCGCGCCGCCTATTTCATCGAGCTTGTTGTTGTTTTTGAGTTGATTGGTAACGGTAATCAGATCTTGCGGCTCATTTCTTTCAAAGAGCTGGATCATGGCCTCAAAGATCAGCTTATGGGTCTGACGATAAAAATTATCGGGTACAAGGATCTCAAGGACAGTGCCGAGTGACTGATCTTTGAGCAGAATGGTGCCGAGCACCGATTGTTCTGCCTCCAGGTTCTGCGGTGGAACGCGGCCTCCGAACACGGCAGGTGGGGGCGCAGGTGTGGTCGATGAATAGAGGTCGCTCATCTTGATTTTGACCATGAAAAGAGGATGTAAAATGACAACACACCGAAGAGGAGGGTGCCTCTTGACGGTGTGTTGACTGGCAGAGCATGGCGTTTGATAAAGCCAACCTGTCATTCAAAAATAATCGTAACATGGAATACCGTGACCGGCATAAGGAGCTGTAACGAAATGGCCGGAAAGTTAATGGCTATCTTTCGTTACAACTCCTAACCTGTCATTCAATCAGGCTTTCTCTATAGTGGGCACGATCTTGACAATGATATCAGTGGTCATTTGAAAACCGGCCTTGATCTTAACAGTGAACTCGCCCAGGGTCTTGATGGGATCGGCGAGAACGATCTGCTTCTTGTCGATAGCAATGCCCATCTCTGCCAGTTTCTGATGAATGTCAGTGCTGGTGACGGAACCAAACAGCCTGGAATCATCTCCAGCGAGCTGGACGATGGTAATGGTGATTCCTGCCAGTTTTTTGGAGAGCCCTTCTGCCTGCTGACGTTCCTGTTCCAGCTTGGCCTTGATAGTGGCCAGGCTCCGGTCCAGAATTGACTTGTTCTGGACGTTGGCCAGAACAGCCTTGCCGTGTGGCAGCAGATAGTTGCGGCCATATCCTGCTTTTACGTTGACGATTGCGCCTTCCTGGCCGAGGGTGCTTATGGTTTCTTTCAATATAAGTTCCATGGTGTTGCTCCTTAAAGTTGTTTGCGTAGAGAGGCTTGTTCTGATTCGCAGAAATATCTTATAAAGGTTTTTTCTGATTCGAATCATGACTGCCAGCATGTCTTAAATCAAACCAGACATCAGCAAGTCCGATCACTGATAAAAAAATGGTTCCCAATGATTGGAAAACGATAATCACATAGAGAAGGGAACGGATAAATAAAGGGACTTTCCATTTATTTAAAAAAAAGAGGGCAATGGAAAGGCCCTGGAAACAATAAATAACACTGGCTATCAATAACAGATTAAAACCAATGGTTCTTGCCAGCGGCAAAGGCAGCAGGGCCAGGGCTGCTGCTGCGACGACTAACCAGACAAGTTTCTCCGGCAGTTGCCAGTATTGATATTCGGGCCAAGGACTCTGTCCGGTATTTTTATCGAGTAACCTGTTGCCGAGAACCATTGCCAACCATACGATAAGTAAGGCAATACTGGTCAAAATTGCCGGCATGAGTTGGGACAGCCTTTCTTTTATCTGCGCGAAAGACTGAGTCAGTAAATACAAAGACTCAGCCGGGATTTTCTCATTTTCCTGATACAGCTTCAGCGCTTCGTCCATCCCCTGGTTGATTGACAGCAGGAGCATGGAATAAGGATGGCTCCCTTCGGTGACGGCAATCATTCCGGAAAAGAGAAACCATGAAATGCTTAAAGCAGCAAACCCTTTGAGTCCGGCCAGCGGTGGCGCTTCCTGTTGAACAACCGAACGGGCCAAGATAAAACCAGTCGGAACCAGGGTCATGGCCAGCAGGATCTGGCTTGCCACCTGCAGAAACGTTCCTGCGAGCAGGGCGACAAGTGCCCCGGACAGGATGTACTTGCCGCCAGCATTGTTACCATATCTGCAGAGATAATAAAAAACAAGCAATGGCACAAGGCCATAGAGCCAGCCAAAAACGGCGATCTGCAGACCGGGTAGTAAAAAAACTCCTGCCACGATGAAGATATGTTTGAATATCTTCATCTCGTCAGAGTTTTTGACCACCGGGTTCACTTTTGCAAGATACCTGTTAATGCGCCGTAAGCCTTTTTATTTTAATATGATACCAGTATATGGTATCAGGGCAATCTGGCGTGCTTTCTTTATGGCTTCACATAACTGCCGCTGGTGGGTAGCGCAGGTTCCAGAAATACGGCGAGGCATGATCTTTCCCCGCTCTGAAATAAAATAACGAATTGTTTTTAAGTCTTTATAGTCAATAACCGTTTCCTGGTCGGTGGTGCAGAACCTGCAGACCTTTTTTCGTGCAAAAACGCGTTTTACGGGAGGCATTTGAGTATCCTGTATATGTATTTAGTTATGGATGAGAGTTTCTATTCGTCAGAACTGCTGATGTCATCAGCTTCGAATTCTTCAGTCTCTTCAGATTCTCCAGATTCCTTTGCGGCCTTACGTGTCGCTATGTCCACCTTGGCCTGTTCAATCTTCTCGGCAGTGATATTGTCCGCGAGTTTGATGGTCATATATTTGAGGACAGAATCGTCAATCCTGAACTTCCGCTCCAACTCCAATACTGCGGCTGGTTCGGTAGCGTAATCACACAGAATATAAGTGCCCTGATTCTCTTTCTTGATCGGATAGGCGAGTTTTCGCAAGCCCCAGCGATCAAGAAGGATGATGGTGCCGCCTTCGCTGAGAATAATGGCATTTGTATTGTCAATAATCGTGTTGATCTCTTCTTCGCCAAGGTTTGGTCGAAGAATATAGATCGTTTCGTACCTGCGCATGTGTTCCTCCTCGTGGACCCATGATTGTCGGGATCTGTGTATCCCTGATTTTCGGCTCTCATAATAAGTGACAGAGAGCGAAGAGGTGCCTGTCTGACACCATTGCCGGACAGGTAGATATCAAATCATGCAAGAAAATCTTACATTGACTCAATACCATGTAGAAAAATAAGTATAAATACATCGGCTCTCAAGCCGTGTCAATTTGTTTTTTTCTCTTTTTCCTGAGATTTGATGGCCCGCCACTGCTGTTCAAGCTCTTCGACGGTTCCTTTTTCTCCACCGGCAAAAACGTGGGGATGGCGGCGGATCATCTTTTCATTGATGTTTCTGAGGATGTCCCGCAGGGTAAATGTGCCGTTTTTTTTATTGATTTCGGCCATGAGGATCACCAGAAAGAGCATGTCGCCAAGTTCCTCACAGAGATTGTCGGGGTCATTGTTGTCGATGGCGGTGATAATCTCGGCGAATTCTTCCACAAAATATTTTTTCAGGCTGAGTATGGTTTGCTTCTGGTCCCAAGGGCAGCCTTCCGGGCCAAGCAGGGAACGTATCGTATGCAGGAGGAGAGAGAAGTGGTGGTCGTCGGTTGGCATGATCTGGTTCTTTCTGGTGGAGGTGTGGTGGGAGGTATCTGGATATATAGCTGTTTATGGGTTGGCCCTTAACCTTTTATGGAGGTAAGACGTGTTTTTTTCTGTTGGAGCAGGCAGAGGTAGTAGCCGTTGACCTTGCCGATAAGCTCATGGGTTTCCTGGTAGGGGGCATATTGGCCCTGTCTCAGTTCTTTGATATTCTCACCGGCATTCCAGGCCGAGAGCACAAGGGCGAGCTGGCCGTTGAATTTATAATTGTATTTGGCGATCAGGTAACAGGTGAGCAGGATATTGACTGCCGGATCAAACAGATCCTGTTCGCTAAGATTGCTCAGCCTGGCGCGGCTGATATTGTGAAAATCGACGGTACCTTTTGAGAGTTCAACGCCAGCCTCTATCCCGGTGCTGGAGATGATCTGGCCCAGTCCGATGGCGTTCTTGGAGGAGATGGCCCTCGGGTTGGCGTCGGATTCCGCCAGAATCAAGGCGCGAATGAAATCAGGGCTGACCTTGTGTCGTGGTTGAAAAAAGGTGAATCCTGTAAAATATTCGATGAGTCCGTGGTACTGGCCTATTTTGTTAAGGCGTTCTTTGGAGAGGTTGACGTCCTTGTATTTGTTAATGGAGCTTACGAGCTCGCTGTGCCCGGACACTGGCACGAGCAGCAGGGCACAGGCGCAGAGCAGGAGAATGGAATTTTTTAAGGTTCGTGTTGGCATTGTTTATCCGTTTGTCTGGGGGATGCGGTCACGGGTGAGAAACCGGTTGATCGTTTTGTACAACAGAAAAGGGTCGTGGCTGCCGGTCATTTCGCGGATGGAGTGCATGGCCAGGGTCGGGGCGCCAACGTCCACGGTGGGGATTCCCAGACGCGCTGCTGTATGGGGGCCAATGGTGCTGCCGCAGGCCATGTCGCTGCGCATGACAAAATCCTGGGTGACAACTCCGGCCTCGGCGGCGATTGTTTTATAGATGGCCCCGCTGACGCTGGTGGTGGCGTAGCGCTGATTGGCATTGGTCTTGAGCACCGGGCCATGGTTGAGCAGAGGCATATGTTCCGGGTCTGATTTGTCGCTGAAATTGGGGTGGACGCCGTGGGCATTGTCCATGGAAATGAAAAAGGACCCACGCAGGGCGCGATGCCGGCTGACTGAATCCGGCATGATGCGTTTGAGTGTCGAGTGGAGGAATGAACCCTGTGCGCCTGCGGCCGTAATAGAGCCGATTTCCTCATGATTGTTGCAGATCAGCAGGCGGTTATTGTCTGCTCTCGTCTCGGTCATGGCGGTGACCCCAACAAAACAACTGAGTAGATTGTCAAGGCGGCTGCCGGTGATAAATTCATTGCCAAGCCCAAGAAGAGAGGGCGGCTGACAGGCGTAGCAAAAGAGGTCAAAACCCATGATGGTCGCAATCTGAGTATCTGGATATTCCTTTTTGATCTGTTCGCCAAGAATTGATGAAAAGTTTAGCGCATCACCCCCTGTTATCTGGGAGAAAATTGGTACCAGTTCTTGCTGCTTGTTGATGGTGCGGCCATTATTGGCCTCGCGGTCAAGGTGGATGGCGAGACTGGGGATGATCGCCACCGGCCGTTTGAAATCGATAAGCAGGGTGGTGAGGATGCCCTCTGTGGTGGCGCAGACCACCCTCCCGGCAATGGAGAGATCGCGGTCAAACCAGGTGGCCAGCAGCGGCCCGCCGTACACCTCGACCCCAAGCTGAAAAAAAGAGTGTGATGCCTTGCCGCCCAGAGGTTTTATCTGCAGTGCCGGGCTGTCGGTATGGGTTCCCACAATCCTGAAACCCTGATTCTGGTAATCTTTTGCGGCCAGGGTGAAGGCAACTAGCGCCCCATTGTCGCGGATGATGAAGTAGGAATTGCCGGGCGCAAGCGGCCAAGGTTCGGTCTCGACAAGCTGGTGAAAGCCGGCGTCCCGTAACTTCCCGGCCATGGACGAGACCGCGTGAAAAGGGGTGGGCGACCCTTGAAGGAACTGGAAAAAATCCTGGTTAAAACGATCTTCTTGCATGGTTTTATATACTCAATCAGGGATTATTTGTCTTGGTCCGAGTCGCCACTAGGCGGATTGCCGGATTTCTCCCCAGGGGGTGCTGGCGGATCCTCTGCTGTTATTCCGAAGGAGACCGCGGGCAGGTATTTCTGAAAGGATTCACCGTAGATCTCCCAGATAGTGACAAAGAGGGCGGCGCTGATCGGCCCGATGATAACGCCGATGATGCCAAACATGGAGATGCCGCCAAAGGTGGAAAAAAGGATGAAGAGGTCGTGCATCTCGGTGTCTTTTCCCACCAGCCGCGGGCGGATCAGGTTGTCAATGTTGCTGGCGATCAGGCCGCAGGAGATGCCGACAATGATGGCCCCGGTAAAGTCTTTGCTGAGGATCAGAATGAGAAGGGCAGGTCCCCAGACAATGGCTGTCCCGACGCTGGGGACAATCGAGAGAACGGCCATGAGGCATCCCCAGAACACGGGGCTGGGAATACCGGCCAGAGCAAATCCAATGCCGCAGAGGGTGCCCTGGATAATGCCGATGATGAGTGTGCCCTTGATGGTGGCCCTGGCCACGGAGGTGAAGCGTTCCAGCAGTTGCTGTTCGTCTTTGTTTTCAAGGGGGATATAATAGAGGATCTTGTACAGCAGTTTTTTGCCATCAATGAGAAAATAAAACATGGTGTAGAGCATGATGATGGACATGATGGCTGCGTTGACTGTCACCTTGGTTATTGAGGAGAGCGAATTAATGAGCAGGTTTGAGGTGTTATCCACCAGACTTCCTATCTTCTGAAGGATCATATCTTGATGGGGAAGGAGCTGCTCGTATTGGGGAATCTTATGTAGGAAATCAGTGGCGATGGTTGGTTGTTCGATAAATTTCTGAACCCAGGGGGTGACTGATTCGCTGACGTGGATGGCCTGAGCCACCACCACGCCAATGAGTGCGGACAGGGGCAGGAGGATCAGGCACACAATAATAAAAATGGTCAACAGGGAGGCTGCGTTTTTCCTGCCTTTCAGAACGAGAAGAAGTCGATGATAGAAGGGGTTAAGCAGCGCAGAAAAAAGGGCAGCCATGAAAATAGTCATGAGGAATTGATGCATCATGGACAGGAAAACTGCAGAGATACCCAGAACAAAGAGGAGCAGGACGGTTTTATTGAGTATTTTTGCAGGAGGCATAGTTTGTGGTCGGAATAATTGAGAATTTTTGTGGCACGAAAAATAAAGGGTGCCCTGAAGATGACGTATGGATTGGATTATCGTTGTTTTGGCGCCGACCTTCAAGAAGAAAATGAGAGAGAGTCGATATTAGATTCAAAATAATTGATAAATAATAAAAAAAAAATGAATAGTTGCTTGAAAAAAAAGATAAAACCAGTTAGGTTTTAATGCTTTCCTGATCGATAGGGTTCAGGGTGATGCCGCTTTTCAGGATATTTCTCGCGAGCGCGCGTTGAGGAACATTGAAGAATCAAGTGAATGGTTTGGAAATATCAAACGATAATAAACATAATAGTATATTTTCAGGAATGAGGGAATTGAGATGACTGCAAAGATCATAAGCGGTACGGAAGTGGCGAAGGCGATCAGGGAAGAGTTAAAGGTGGAAGTCGCCGAGCTGGTGGAGAAACATGGGATTGTTCCCGGCCTGGTTACAATTCTGGTGGGCGAGGATCCTGCTTCTCAGTCCTATGTGGCGGCCAAAAACAAGACGGCCCATGCCCTTGGGATCCATTCCGAGCAGGTCACGCTGGCCGCAGATACCAGCGAGGCGGATCTTCTGGTGCTGGTTGATAAATTTAATAAAGATCCCAAGATCCACGGGATTCTGGTGCAGCTTCCTTTGCCCAAACATATCAATGAGGCCAATGTCCTCTATGCCATCAATCCGGACAAGGATGTGGACGGCTTTCATCCGGTGAATGTTGGAAAGATGGTGTTGGGTGAGCAGTGTTTTCTGCCCTGCACCCCCCATGGCATCCTTGAGCTGCTGGTGCGCAGCGGGGTGGAGACCAGCGGCGCTGAAGTGGTGGTGATCGGTCGGAGTAATATTGTGGGCAAGCCCATTGCCAACCTGATGCTGCAGAAACGCGCCGGCGGCAATGCCACGGTCACCCTCTGTCATACCCGCACCAAGGATATGGCGGCTCATTGCCGGCGTGCCGATATCCTGATTGCGGCGGTTGGCGTGCCCAAGATGGTGACAGCCGATATGGTGAAAGAAGGAGTGGCTATCATTGATGTCGGGGTCAATCGTATCGGTATGACTGAGGCGGGCAAGGCGATCCTGGCCGGTGATGTTGATTTTGAGTCGGTGAAAGAGAAGGCCTCCTGTATCACTCCGGTCCCCGGTGGCGTCGGTCCCATGACCATCACCATGCTGATGAAGAATACGGTGCAGGCGGCGAAGATAGCTGCAAAGCTTATATAATATACAAAGTTACACAACGAGTATCGTTCCCATACGATTTATTCTGGAGGAAACACGATGAGTGATGAGAGAAGCGGATGCAGCTCCTGTAATACGATTACCGGCGCATCGACCAAGGATCTGTTGAATCAGGACCTGGCCAAACAGGTGCGCACGGCCTATGACCGTATTGAAAGCCGGGGCATGTCATCCTGTCTGTTCGGTTCCAGCGGCACCTGCTGCAAGGTCTGCAATATGGGGCCCTGTCAGATTATTGATGGTGTTGACTCCATGGTTGGTGTCTGCGGGGCCACGGCTGATACCGTGGCCGCCAGAAATTTCGCCAGGATCATTGCCGCAGGCACAGCCGCCCATACCGATCACGCCCGGGAGATGGTGCGCGGCTTTATCGCCACGGCCAAGGGCGAAACGCCGCATGAGATCAAGGACGTGCAGAAGCTGCATGTCCTGGCCGAGATCTTCGGCATTGCCACGGAAGGACGTGACAAGAATGAGATCGCACTCGAATTGGGCAATAAGGCCCTGGCCGAGTTTGGTCAGCAGGATGGTCTGCTCACCATGCTCAAGCGTGCCCCGAAAAAACAGCAGGCGATCTGGAAAAAACTGGGTGTTGAGCCGCGCGGCATTGACCGCGAGGTGGTAGAGACCATGCATCGGACCCATATGGGTGTCGATCAGGAATTCCGCAACATCATGCTCCAGGGTTCCCGCTGTGCCCTGGCTGATGGCTGGGGCGCGTCCATGCTCTCCACGGAGCTCACCGATATCATGTTCGGCACTCCTGTTCCGCGGCGCGCCATTGTCGATCTCGGGGTGTTGAAGGGTGATCATGTGAATGTCACCGTCCACGGTCATGAGCCGCTGCTGGCCGAGGCGCTTTGTCTGGCCGCCGAAGATGCGGAGATCCTGGCCCTGGTCAAAAAGGTGGGTGCCAAGGGGCTCAATCTGGCCGGGGTCTGTTGTACCGGCAATGAGATCCTTATGCGTCGCGGGATCCCGGTGGCAGGCAGCTTTATCCAGCAGGAGATGGTGCTGGCCACCGGTGCGGTTGAGGCCATGGTGGTTGATGTCCAGTGTGTCATGCCGTCAGTGGCCCAGATCGTCAAGGGCAAGCATACCGATATTATCACCACCAATTATCGGGCCAAGATGCCTGACGCCATTCATATCCAGTTTGAAGAAGAAGATGCCATGGGTTCGGCCAAGAAAATTCTGATCAAGGCCATAAATAACTTTAAAAAACGGGGCGACTATTATATCCCTGTCGACAAGAAGATGGATGTGGTGGTCGGCTTCAGTCATGAAAGCATCAATTACATGCTGGGCGGACGTTTCCGCCAGAGCTACCGGCCTCTCAATGATAATATTATCAATGGCCGGATCAAGGGTGTGGCGGCGCTGGTCGGCTGTGAGCATTATAAATATGCCGATGACGTCCACTTCAAGATTGCCGTCGAGCTGCTGAAAAACAATGTCCTGATTCTGGCCACCGGATGCGCGGCCCAGGCCCTTGGCCGAATGGGGCTGATGCGGCCCGAGGCCGCGGCTCAGTACTGCGGGGCGGGACTGGCCGAGGTGTGTGAGACCGTTGGTATGCCGCCGGTGCTTCATGTCGGATCGTGCGTGGACAACAGCCGACTGCTCATCGCCCTGTCCGAGATGGTGAAAGAGGGCGGCCTGGGTGAGTCAATTGCCGATCTGCCGGCCTGTGGCACGGCGCCGTTGTGGATGAGTGAAAAGGCGGTGGCCATTGGTCAGTATTTTGTAGCCAGCGGTGCCCATGTCGTGTTCCAGAACCTGCCGGTTACCGGCGCCAAGGCCTTTAACAAGTATCTTCTTGATGGCATGAAGGAAGAGTATGGGGCCTGCTGGGATTACGAAGAAGACCCAATTAAATTGGCCCACAAGATGATCAAGGCCATTGATGAGAAGCGTGAGGCCCTGGGCATCAACAAGAAACAGGATCGTGTCCTCTTCGATATGGGGATGCGCCGGGATCTGAGTTCTGGTGTTCCTGGAATGGGCTGCGGACAAAAATAAAAAGCTGAAAGCAGGGTGCGCCTGGCGTGCCCGGCAACTGATAGTTACGAATTGAGTAAGTTTTTCTGATGGAGGAGCGCGTCCGATGAAATCGGGGAGTAATCTTGAAAGGGTATTGAGGGCGGGAGAGTTCGCGGTAACAGGTGAACTTGGGCCTCCTAAAAATGGGAATCCTGAGGTGGTGCGGGAAAAGGCACGCCTGTTGAAAGGTCATGTCGATGCGGTGAATATCACCGATTGCCAGACGGCAATTGTTCGCATGTCATCTATTGCTGCCGGCCTGATTACCCAGAATGAAGGGGTTGAGCCGGTGATCCAGATGACCTGCCGGGACCGGAATCGGATTGGCATGCAGTCGGATATCCTGGGTGCGCAGGCCCTGGGCTTGAAAAACCTGCTCTGTCTGACCGGTGATCATCAGAAATTCGGTAATCATCCTGGGTCAAAAGGGGTCTTTGATATGGACTCCATCCAGATGCTGGGTATGGTCAAGGCCATGCGGGATGAAAAACGGTTTCAGTGCGGCGAGGAGATCAAGAGTGGCGAGCCCAGGCTTTTTCTCGGCGCTGCCGCCAATCCCTTTGCCCATCCCTTTGAATACCGGGCGGTACGCCTGGGGAAAAAGGTGGCTGCCGGCGCCGATTTTATTCAGACCCAGATCATCTATAATGTGGAGAAATTCACCCGGTTCATGGAGATGGTACGTGACCTCGGGCTGGATGAAAAGGTCTATATCCTGGCCGGTGTTACCCCTCCAAAATCCGTTGGCATGGCCCGGTACATGAAGAGTTCCGTGCCCGGCATGGATGTGCCTGATGAGGTGATCCGGCGGATGCAGGATGCCAAAGACAAGCAGGAGGAAGGGATCAATATCTGTGTTGATATTATCCGGCAGGTCAAGGAGATCAAGGGTGTTGCCGGTGTCCATGTCATGGCCATTGAATGGGAAAGCGCGGTGTCGGAGATCCTCAAACGGGCCGGTCTGCTGCCCCGTCCATCCATCTTCGGAGAAGCGGTTGGCGAGGGTGTGACCCCCACAGAAGAGAAACGGGAGTCAATCCAGGTGCAGGGTGTGGAGAGTGACATAATGCTTGCCAAGGCCAGAGCGGAGGCAGAAGTGATCATCGCTGCTGCCCGCAGAGAGGCGGAAGCGCTGATGGTGAAGGCCCAGGCTGTGGCATCGGGCGCAGGTAGCGTTCAGGCGGTTGCGGCTGATATGAATATAATAGGAACAACTGTGCCTGCGGGCACAACAGATGACGCAGGAGAGCATGAGATGAATGAAAAAGAGCGTGTCATGGCCTTGGCGGCCATGAATCAAGGGCTGACAGCCCTGAAAAAGGCCTATGGTCTGTCCGATGAGCAGTTTGCGGCCATCACCAGTTTTGCCGGTGTCCATGCCATTCTCAATCGTGAACCGGAAAAGGCAGTTGCTGCTTCCGCACCTGCTGCACCTGCTGCTCCTGCGGTAACCTCCAGTGTGGATACGGCCGCTGCTGATGCGGCCAAGGCCGCGGCAGAGGTAAAAATAAAGGCGGAGGTCGAGGCTAAGGTTGCAGCCGATACTGCCGCTCAGGCCAAGGCCCAGGAGGCGGCACAACATGCAGCACAGGCCAAAGCTGCGGCTGAGGCAAAGTTGAAGGCTGACTCTGAAGCCAAAGCTGCGGCAGAAGCAAAAGCCAAGGCTGAGGAAGAGGTAAAGGTCAAAGCTGCTGCTGAAGCTGTTAAGGTTAAGGCAGAAGAAGTGGCCCAGGTCGCGGCCCAGCCGGCAACTTCACCGGCCAGCGCCGATCTTGGGGTTGCCGCTTTGGCCCTTGAGAAAACGACTCTTGCCGAGCGTTCAACCAAGGTTGATGAAAAATCCTATAAAGAAAAATATACCGGAGTCATCCGCGAGACCGTTCTTGGCAATGGCGATCATACCATTACCGTCGGTGGCGGCGCCTCCATGCCGTTCCATCTTTTTGAAGGCAAGCAGCCCCATAAGTCTCTGATTGCCATGGATGTCCTCGACTCCAGACCCGAAGACTGGCCAGAGACCCTGTCCCGGCACTTCACTGATGTCATGGACAATCCGGTTGCCTGGGCCCAGAAATGCATCAAGGTGTATGGCGCCGAGGCCATTAATATCTCGCTTGTCTCCACCGATCCCAACGGCATGAATCGTTCTGCCGCCGATGCGGCCAAGATTGCCGCTCAGGTCATTGACGCGGTCGAGGTGCCGATCATTATCTGGGGATGCGGCAATAATGAGAAGGATACCGAGACCCTGCGGGATTTGACCTCGGTTATCGGCAACAAGAAGGTTTGTCTGGCCCCCCTTGAGGATGCCAACTATCGCGCCATCGGCGCTACGGCCATGGCCTTCCAGCATACCATCGTCGCGGCTTCGCCCATTGACGTCAACCTGGCCAAGCAGTTGAATATCCTTCTCCAGAACCTGGGCGTTTCTCTTGATACGGTGCTGATGGATCCTTCTGTGGGCGCCCTTGGCTATGGTATTGAGTACACCTATTCGGTCATGGAGCGTATTCGCATGGCCGCGCTTATCCAGCAGGATGAAAAACTGCAGGTGCCCATTATCTGTAATCTTGGCCGTGAGGTGTGGAAGGCTAAAGAGACCAAGCTGCCAACTGATACCATGATTGGCGATCAGGAGAAGCGGGGGATCATGATGGAGGCATTGACGGCAAGCTGTATGCTGCTGGCTGGTGGTGAGGTTCTGATCATGCGTCATCCCAAGGCGGTGGCCATGACTAAGGCATTGATCAATGGTTTGATGGGTTGATTTCAGCAAGAGTTGATAGCTGATAACAGGGATACAATTAAGGGAGTTTAGATTATGTCGAAGATCATCTGTTCCGCTGCCATTCGTGGGGCCCGGAAAATTATAGATATGGCCGAGGAGAGTTATGAGGAGGCGCTGAAGAAATATGGCGCTGATCATGAGGTCTCCTTTCCCAATACTGCTTATTATCTGCCGGTTATTTACAGTATGCTGGGCGCGAAGGTAGAAAAACTGGGGGATATGAAGGATATCTTCCAGGAATGCCACAAGCTGATGCCGCCGGTGGTGACTTCGGATATCTGGCTGCCCTATCTGGCGCCGGCACTCGATGCCGGTATGGCCACCTTTTTTGCCGAGGAGATGTACGAGGCCGTTCGCTATCTGAATACGCCCAACTATTACACCAAGACCGAGGACCCGACTGCCGATAATATCTGGTTGGGCGCGGCCGACGATGTCATCTTCCGGAAACGCGGGGTTGAGTTTGTTGACGGCACGGCCCCGGGCTTTGCCGCGATCATGGGCACCCCGGCCGACCCGGAAGTGGCATCGAAGATTGCTCTCGAACTGCAGGAAAAGAATCTTTATATCTTCATGCATGATCAGACGGGCGGTCTGACCATGCCTGACCTGCTAGTCAAAAATAACGTCCAGGTGGGCTGGAATACGCGTCTGGTTCCTTTTGGTCAGAGCTACACCACGGCGGTCTTTGCCATCGGTTTTGCCTGCCGTGTGGCCATGGCCTTCGGCGGGATCAAGCCTGGTGATTATAAAGGCAATCTGCTCTACAATAAAGACCGGACCTTTGCCTTTGTCATGGCCTTCGGCCCGGTCAGTGACGAGTGGTATGCCAATGCCGCCGGTGCCATCAACTGGGGCTTCCCGACCATCTCTGATTATGATATCCCCGAGGTGCTGCCCACCGGCATCTGTACCTACGAACACGTTGTCTCCAATATCCCCCACAACGAGATTGTCCAGAAGGCCATTGAGGTGCGCGGCCTGAAGGTGAATATCACCAAGATCGATATCCCCCTGGCCTTCGGTCCGGCCTTTGAGGGTGAGCGGGTACGCAAGGATGAGCTGTTCATGGAGTGCGGCGGCGGCCGGACCCCGGGCGTTGAGGTGCTGATCTCCAAACCCATGGATGAGATAGAGGATGGTCTGGTCACCCTTGAGGGCCCTGATATCTGTGATATCCAGCAAGGTCAGAACCTGCCCCTGGGCATCCTGGTCGAGGTGGCCGGTCGGCAGATGCAGTCTGACTTCGAGCCTATCCTCGAGCGGCAGTTCCATCACCTGACCAACTATATCCAGGGCATCATGCACATGGGCCAGCGGAATATCATGTGGGTGCGGATCGGCAAGGCGGCCGTGGAAAAGGGATTCTCCTTCAAACACATCGGCGTTGTCCTGCACGGCAAACTGCATCAGGAGTTTGGCGCCATCGTCGACAAGATCCAGGTGAAGCTCTACACCGTTGAGGAAAAGGTGCGGGAGGTCATGGCCCTGGCCACTTCTGTCTATACCGAACGTGATCTGCGTCTGGGCGCCATGACCGATGAGACCGAGGATGTGTTCTATTCCTGTACCCTGTGTCAGTCCTTTGCCCCCAGCCATGTCTGTGTTATCACCCCTGAGCGCATCGGCATGTGTGGCGCCTATAACTGGCTGGATGGCAAGGCCTCGTTTCAGATCAACCCCACCGGCCCCAATCAGCCGATTGAGAAGGGTGAATGTACTGACCCTGACAATGGCTATTACGTCGGCATCAATGAGTTTGTTAATCAGGCCTCTCGCGGAGCTGTTCCCGAGGTCAGCTGCTATTCCCTGATGAATAACCCGATGACCGCCTGCGGCTGTTTTGAGGCCATTGCCGCCATGCTGCCCACCTGTAACGGTATCATGGTGGTGAATCGTGATTTTCTGGGAATGACCCCGTCAGGGATGAAGTTTACTAGTCTGGCCGGTATGGCCGGTGGCGGTAATCAGACTCCTGGTTTCATGGGTGTCAGCAAGCATTATATGACCAGTAACAAGCTGTTCAAGGCTGAGGGCGGTCTCAAGCGGGTGGTGTGGATGCCCAAGATGCTGAAGGAAGAGATCAGTGAGAAGCTGAAAGATGTCTGTAAAAATATAGGCATGCCTGAGCTCTATGACATGATTGCCACTGAGGAGCAGGGGACCACGGAAGAGGAGATCTACAAATTCCTCAAGGAAAAAGGACATCCGGCCCTGGAGATGGAAGCGGCTGTTTAGGTGCCGTTACTCAGCAAGCAAGGTCTTTTTCTTGCTTGCTGAGTTTACGGCACCTTATGCCGCTTCCAAGAAACAGCCAATCTTCTCCGGCTGTTTCTTGGAGTGGCGTCTGGCAGATAACATACAAGGCCCAATTATTGAATTTTTATTAGTGAGTTGCGCACGAATTTCGTTGAACAGCTTACTATGACTCTTTGTAGATCCAACTGGAGGATATCATCATGGCTTTAACCGGCATTCAAATTCTCAAGATGCTGCCTAAAAAGAACTGCGGCGAATGCAGCATCCCCACCTGTCTGGCATTTGCCATGAAGGTCGCGGCTGGTCAGGTGGAAATTGATACCTGCCCTTACGTCAGTGATGAGGCCAAGGCCACCATTGGCGAGGCTTCCGCTCCACCTATCCGCACCTTGAAGCTGGGCGTCGGTGATGATGCCTTTATCGTGGGCGGCGAGACCTGCATGTTCAGACATGAAAAACGATTCGTCAATCCCACCGGTATCGCCGTGCTCGTCACCACGGATATGGATGAGGCTGCCGTCAATGGCCGGATTGAGCGTTTTAATACCCTGGTCTATGAACGGGTTGGCGTGATCATGAAGGCGGAACTTATTGCGGTCAAGGACAGTAAAAATGACCAGGGTTCCTTTACGACCTTGGTGCAGAAGGTTCTTGCCGGCTCTGGGCGTGCCAGTCTGATCCTGATCAGCGACACCCCCGCCCATCTTGAAGCTGCCGCCAAGCTTTGCGGCCCGCGCATCCCGCTTCTCTATGGTGCCACTGCCGACAATGCCGGCGCCATGGCCCAGGTTGCTAAGGATTGTTCAGCACCCCTTGCTGTCAAGGCGACAAGCATTGATACCTGTATTGATATCACCAATACCCTGCTGGCCGCCGGCCTGAAAGATCTGGCCATTGATACCGGCGCCCGGACCCTGCGCGCTGTCTTTGAAGACAATGTCGTGGCCAGAAGAACGGCGGTTAAGACTAAATTCAAGCCTCTGGGATTTCCAACCCTGACCTTCCCCTGCGAGATCAGTGACGATCCGATGATGGAGGCGATGATCGCCTCGGTGTTGATCGCCAAGTACGCGGGGATTATTGTCCTGTCCGATCTGCAGGGGGATATCCTCTTTCCGCTGCTCCTGGAGCGGATGAATCTTTATACCGATCCGCAGCGGCCGATGGTGGTGACCGAGGATGTCTATCCTCTGACCGGTCCTGGCGAAGATTCTCCGGTGGTTATCACCTGTAACTTCTCGCTCACCTATTTTATTGTTTCCGGTGAGATTGAGGGCTCCAAGGTACCCACCTGGCTGCTTATCAAAGACACTGAGGGCCTTTCTGTCCTTACTGCCTGGGCCGCCGGGAAATTCGGCGCCGATATGATCGCCCAGTTTGTGAAAAAGAGCGGGATTGAGGAGAAGGTGAAACATCGCGATCTGATTATCCCCGGCTATCTGGCCTCGTTGAAGGGTGAGCTGGAAGAGGAGCTTCCGGCCTGGAATATTATTATAGGACCGAGAGAGGCCGGGCATCTGCCCGTCTTTCTGAAGGAATGGAAGCCAGCTAAATAAAGTTTTAAGTATTGTCTCCCGCAGAGCCGCAGAGACGCTGAGAAGGACAGAAAAAGTTTTTCTCAGCGTCTCTGCGGCGCTGCGGGGAAAAATATCAGAAAGTAAGTCTTTGTACTGAATAATTTTAACTCTCACCGCTGAACTTGAGTATGACCACTGTAACCCTTACCATAAATGGCGCCGAGATCGTGGCCGAGGCTGGCCTCACCATCCTTGAGGTTGCCAGACGAGCGGACATCAATATTCCGACCTTGTGCCATGTCCAGGGAAAGCCTGCCGAGACCCCCTGCCAGATCTGTGTGGTCGAGATAGAAGGGCAGGACGGACTGGTTCCTTCCTGTATCGGTCTGGCCCAGGACGGGATGGTTATCGCCACGGAGTCTGCCCGGGTTGTTGCGCACCGTCTGGAACGTCTGGCCATCCTGGCTGAGACCCATTTTGGTGACTGCAAGGCCCCCTGTAATCTCACCTGTCCCGGACAGATCAATGTTCAGGGCTATATTGCCCATGTTGCCAAGGGGCAGTATGAAGAGGCCCTGCGTCTGGTTATGGAACGCAACCCGCTGCCCTTTTCGGTGGGCCGGGTTTGTCCTCGCTTCTGTGAGACCCGCTGTCGTCGTATCCTCGTTGATGAACCTGTCTCCATTAACCATTTGAAACGCTTTGTCGCCGACTGGTGCATGCGTCATGAAATTGATCTGAAAATCCCCAAGGATGCCCCCACGGGAAAGCGGATCGCGGTGATTGGCGGAGGTCCCTCCGGGTTGACTGCCGCCCATTTTCTTACCCGAAAAGGGCATGATGTGACTATTTTCGAGTCATCACCCATGCTGGGCGGGGCTCTGCGTTATGGCTTTCTGGAGTATCGCATTCCCCGGGATGTTCTGAATTATGAGATCAATACCATCCTGCGCCTGGGCGTTTCGGTCAAGCTCAGTCAGAAATGGGGAAAGGATTTCACCCTGCAGTCCCTCAAAGATCAGGGCTATGCCGCCATTTATCTTGCCACCGGGGCAGGCATTGATATTCCTCTTGAGATCCCTGGGGCGATCAATCCTCATACCTATTCGGCCATGAAGTATCTTCGCCGGGTGGCTGAAGGAAAAAGGCCTAATATGGGGCGGCGGGCGGCAGTGATCGGCGGCAATAATATCGCCATGGAAGTGGCACGCACCTTGATCAGGCAGGGGGTGGCAGAGGTGACGGTCATTTATCCCCGTTCCCGTACGGAAATGCCCGCCCATCAGCGAAATATCAGAGAGGCCGAGAAGGAAGGGGTCCAATTCCTGCTCATGGCCTCACCGGTTGAGATCTGCGATTCCACTGCGCAGGGTTCAAGGCTGAAACTGGAGTTGATCCGGATGAAGCTGGGTGAGCCCGATGCCAAAGGAGTCAGGCAGCCGGAGCCCATTGCCGGTTCCACGAATACCCTGCAGGTGGATTCCATTGTTACGTCTCTGGGACAGGTCGCTGTTGCTGATAAATTCAGCGGGGGCGCTCTGGAGAAGTCCATTGCCCTTTCCCCCAATAAGACCATAGACGCCAATGTCCGTTCTTCCCAGATCAATATCGAAGGCGTTTTTGCGGGTGGCGATGCGGTCAGTGGTCCACGATCGGTTATCCAGGCCGTTGTTGCCGCCCGTCGCGCCGCTGACAATATCCACGCCTTTGTCATGGGAACGCCGAAAGAAGAGGCGGAGAGCCGTTTTAACTTCACCCGCGGCAAGGGTTTTGAAGAAGTTGATCTGAAGAATTTTGATGGTGTCGATGTTAAACTCAGGGAAAAAATGCCCACCCGGCCGCCTGAGATCTGCAGTCAGGACTTTGATGAGGTGAAACTGGGGTTTTCCGAGAAGATGGCCCTGCATGAGGCCGAGCGGTGCCTGTCCTGCGGGTGTACCGCCTTTGATCGCTGTAATCTCAAGGAACTTTCCATCAACTATAACCTCAATATCAACAAGACGGGCATGGGAATCACCCCCGTTTATGCCAGGGATTATTCGCATCCGGCCATTATTGTTGATAAAAATAAATGTATCTTCTGCGGGCGTTGCGAACGGGTCTGTGAGTATGATGCCCTTGAACTTGGCGCCGAGACCTTTGATGACAAGGGACGGCCTGTGGGGCTGGTGTTGAAATTCAAGGAGAATTGCGTCTCCTGCGGCAAGTGTGTTGATAACTGTTCCACCGGGGCCTTGAACAAGAAGGCGCAGACGATTCCCCTGCACAGCGAACCGGTGAAAGAGGTGCGCAGCACCTGTCCCTATTGCGGGGCGGGATGCCAGATCATTCTCCGGGTCAAGGGCGACACCGTGATTGAGGTCACTGCCGATCCGGCGCAGGCGCCAAACTATGGGGCCTTGTGCGTCAAGGGTCGTTTTGGCCATGAGTTTATCCAGCATAAGGACCGGCTGACCAAACCCCTGATCCGCAAGAACGGGATGCTAGTTGAGACCAGTTGGGATGAGGCCCTTGATTACACGGCCAAGAAACTTTTTGATCTGAAGGCCATGTATGGCCCTGATTCCATTGCCGGATTCAGTTGCGCCCGGGCCACCAATGAAGAGAACTTCCTCATGCAGAAGTTCATGCGCACCTCGATCGGTACCAATAATATCGATCATTGCGCCCGCCTCTGACACGCTCCCACTGTGGCCAGTTTGGCCCTTTCATTTGGTAGCGGCGCGATGACCAACTCCATCGCTGATATTAAGGAATCGGATGTGATCATGGTGATTGGCTCCAATGCCGATACCAGCCATCCCACCATTGGTCTGCGGATCCATCAGGCCAAGAAGAACGGCAGCAAGTTGCTGGTGATTGATCCAAGGCGCACCGGTTTTGCCGATGAGGCGGATCTCTGGCTGCGGCCCAACCCCGGCAGTGATGTCGCCCTGTTGAATGGCATGGTGCATGTGATTCTCGAAGAGGGGATATGGGACAAGAAGTTTGTCGAAGAGCGCACCGAGAACTTCGAGGAACTGGAGATTGTCACCGCCAAGTACACCCCGGAGTATGTCGAGAAGATCACCGGTATTGCAGAGGACCAGCTTCGCGCCGCCGCCCGTCTCTACGCATCCCCTGGTAAAAAAAGCGCCATTTTTTACGGGATGGGCTTGGCCCATCACGCCACCGGCACCGATAACGTCAAGTCGATTGCCAATCTGGCCATGCTCTGCGGCAAGCTGGGGATGGCTGGCGGCGGAGTGAATCCCCTGCGCGGTCAGAACAATGTCCAGGGGGCCTGCGATATGGGAGCCTTGTTCAATACCCTGCCTGGATACACTGGTCTCGACAACAATGACGCCTTTGATCGTTATGAGAAGATGTGGGAGGTGAAGCTGCCCCGTCGCAAGGGCAAGGCGGCCACCGAGGTCTGGGATGCCATCCTGGAGGGCGAAATCAAAGGCATTTATGTCTTTGGTGAGGACCCGGTGCTGGCCGATCCCAATGCCCATCATGCCGTAGCGGCCCTGGAGAAGCTCGATTTTCTCATCGTCCAGGATATCTTTCTCACCGATACCGCCAAGATGGCCGATATCGTCTTTCCGGCGGCCTGCTATGCGGAGAAAGACGGCACCTTCACCTGCACCGAGCGCCGTGTGCAGCGGGTGCGCAAGGCGGTGGAACCACCCGGCGAGGCCAAGGCCGACTGGCAGATCTTCTGTGAATTGTCCCATCGCATGGGCTATGAAATGCCCTACTCGAACCCGGAAGAGATCTTTAACGAGGTGACGCAGCTCATGCCCCAATATGCGGGGATCACCTATGAGCGTCTTGAGAAGGTGGGGCTGCAATGGCCGGTGCCGAATCATGAGCATCCGGGAACACCGGTGCTCCATATCGGCAAATTCACCCAGGGGAAGGGGTTGTTCATCCCCGAGGATTATACGCCGCCCACCGAGATGCCTGATGCCGAATATCCGCTGATCCTGACCACTATCAGGGAGACGCCCCAGTACAATTTTGGTTCCATGACCCGGAAGACACCGGAGATTGAGGCCCTGTGTCCAGAGGCCTTTGCCGAGATCAACCCTGCGGATGCTGTCCGCCTCGGCATTGCTGATCTGGATATAGTTGAGATCAGTTCCAGACGGGGGACGGTACAGCTTCGTGCCAGGATAACCGATCGTTCGCAGCTTGGCACCATTGCCATACCGTATCACTTTGCAGAAGTTCCTGTGAATAACCTGACCTTAAACAGTCTTGACCGGCTTTCGCGCAGTCCCCAGTACAAGATCTGTGCGATTAAGGTCTCTAAAATTGAAGCATAATATCAGGGAATCTTAATAAGAGACCCAACGATCATTTTTCAGGAGTAACATTATGGGTAAAGCAATGAATCACCGGGAAGGATCGGTGATGGTTCTGGGCGGGGGCATCGCCGGAATACAGGCCGCGCTTGATTTGACTGAGCTTGGTTTTTATGTCTATCTGGTTGAGAAATCACCGGCTGTCGGTGGGGTCATGGCCCAGCTTGACAAGACCTTTCCGACCAATGACTGCTCACTCTGAATCCTGGCGCCAAAACTGGTAGAGGCCGGTCGGTCTCCCAATATTGAAATGTTGACCAATGCTGATCTTCTGGCATTGGAAGGAACTCCAGGAAATTTCACGGCCACGGTCAATCTGCGGCCGCGCTATATCGATGCCGATTCGTGTACCGCCTGCGGGCTCTGCACCCAGTATTGTCCCAGGCATCATGTGGATCCCTACAATGAGGGGTTGTCCATAACCCGTCCCATCCATATTGATTACGCCCAGGCGGTGCCTGCCACCTATTACATTGATCCGAGCTCCTGTCTGTTTCTGCAGCATGAGACCTGTCAGATCTGTGTGCCGGTCTGTCAGAGTCATGCCATTAATTTTAAGCAGCAGCCGGAAGAGCGGAAGTTGCAGATTGGGGCAGTGATCCTCTCGCCGGGTTTTGGCAAGATCGATCCCAAGACCCTGGCCAAGTTTGGTTACGGCAAACACCCGGATGTGGTCACCTCTTTTGAGTTTGAACGGATGACCACCGCCTCCGGGCCCTTCATGGGCGAGATCAAATGCTTCTCTGATGGCCGCCATCCCAAACGCTTGGCCTTTATCCAGTGCGTCGGCTCCCGTGATATCGGCTGCAATAACGGCTACTGTTCTTCAGTCTGTTGTATGTACGCCATCAAAGAGGCGCTGGTAACCAAGGAGCATGACCCGGAAGTGGATATCACCATCTTCTACATGGATATCCGGACCCAGGGCAAGGACTTCGATGCTGCCCGCGAGCGAGCCGAGGCCATCGGCATCAAGTTTGTCCGGGCCAAGGTGGCGGATGTCACTCCCTGGGAGAACCGCCTGCAGCTGACCTATGCTACCCTTGACGGCCAGCACAAGTTTGAGCCCTTTGATCTGGTGGTGCTCTCCGTGGGTCTTGAGTCGCCCAAAGACGCGAAAAAGATTGCCGATATTACCAGGATTGACCTCAATAAGTATGACTTTTGCGCCACGAATGCCTTCAACCCCCTGCAGACCAGTCAGCAAGGGATTGTGGTGGCCGGGGCCTTCCAGGGACCGAAAGATATCCCGGAATCGGTGACCCAGTCATCAGCCGCCGCCTCCTTGGCCGCCGCCTCCCTGAAACAGGTGCGGGGCAGAGGGGTGGAGATGAAGACCTATCCTGAGGAACAGAAGGTTGCGGCCGACGATGAGGTCAGGATCGGCGTTTTTGTCTGTCATTGCGGCATCAATATCAGCTCGGTGGTGGATTGTGCCGCTGTGGCCAACTACGCCGGGGACATGAAGAATGTCACCTTTTATACCGAAAACCTCTACTCCTGTTCCCAGGATGCCCAGGAGGTTATCAAGAAGAAGATCAAGGAACACAAGCTGAACCGGGTGGTGATTGCCGCCTGTTCGCCGCGCACCCATGAGCCGCTGTTTCAGGAGACCCTGCGCGATGCCGGTCTCAACCGGAACCTCTTTGAGATGGTCAATATCCGTGATCAGTGTTCCTGGGTTCATGCCGGTGAACCTGAGCTTGCCACCATCAAGTCCAAGGATCTGGTGCGCATGGCCGTGGCCAAGGCCAGACTTATCCAGCCGCTGCCCGAGCAGACGGTGCCGGTAACTGCCAAGGCCCTGGTTATAGGGGCAGGAGTGGCGGGAATGACCGCCGCCCTGAACCTTGCCGAGCAGGGATTTGATTCGGTGCTCATTGAAAAAGGGGATGCCGTTGGCGGTAACCTGCATCATCTGCACCATACCCTGGCCGGCGACGCGGTGCAGTCGCATCTGCAGACCCTTGTCGACAAGGTCACGAAATCGAAGAAGGTGGACGTGCTCTGTAATGCCGAGCTGGTGCAGACCGCCGGCTTTATCGGAAACTTCTCGTCGGTGATTGCCAGCGGCAAGGGCAAGACCAGAGTTGAGCAGACCGTTGACCACGGGGTCATCATTGTCGCCACCGGCGGCCGCGAGCATCGACCTGACAAGTATCTGCTGGGCAAGTCCAAAAAGGTTGTGACCCAGCAGGAGCTGGAGAAACAACTGGCGGGCAAGGCCAAGACACGGGCCCCCGGTTCCATCGTCATGATCCAGTGTGCCGGTTCGCGTGGTGATGACCTCAACTATTGCTCCAAGGTCTGCTGTAATCATGCCTTGAAGAATATCCTGAAGGTCAAGGAGATCAATCCTGATTCCCAGATCGTTGTCCTCTACCGCGATATGCGCACCTATGGCTTTGCCGAGGATGCGTACATGGAGGCCCGCAAGTTGGGGGTGGTCTTCATCCCCTATGAGGTTGATCGCAAGCCGGAAGTGACTGAGAAGGGCGCGAAGATTCAGGTGCGCTTCTTTGATTCGATCATGCAGGAAGAGGTCGTCATGAGCCCGGACCTGGTGGCTCTGTCCGTGGGAATTGTGCCGGATGATACCGACACCCTCTCCAAGCTGTTGAAGCTGCCGGTGACGGCCAATAACTTCTTCCTTGAGGCCCATGTCAAACTGCGTCCGGTGGAACTGGCTGTTTCCGGCGTCTATGTGTGCGGACTGGCCCATGGCCCCAAACCTGTTGATGAGACCATTGTGCAGGCTCAGGCGGCAGCGGCTAAGGCCGCAATCCCGCTGGTCAAGGGTTATGTGAAGGTTGACCCGATAGTTTCGAGCGTTGAGCAGGACAAGTGCATCGGCTGCGGCCTCTGTGTCAGCCTCTGTCCGTACGGGGCCATTGTCATGCAGAAGGTCGATGGCAAACGGAAGGCGGAGACCATTGCCGCCTCGTGCAAGGCCTGCGGGATCTGTGCCGCCCATTGTCCGACCTTTGCCATCTCCATGGGCGGGTTTACCAATGAGCAGATTAACTCACAGATAGTGGCCTTCGGGGCAACAGGCGACAGGTAATTTTATTTCTAAAATAAGTTTATTATATTTGAGGAGAACGTCGTATGGCTGATCAGCAATTTAATCCCAGCATCCTTGGCTTTTTATGCAACTGGTGCTGTTACGCGGCGGCAGACGCTGCCGGTGTTTCACGGTTTCAATACCCGCCCAGTATGCGCACCGTCCGGGTGATGTGTACCGGGCGCATAGATCCGGCCTTTGTCCTGCGCGCATTTGTGGAAGGCGCGGACGGGATCTTTACCGGCGGCTGACAACTTGGCGAATGCCATTACCAGGTTGGTAATTACGATGCAATGGGTGTGAGTGCGCTGGTCAGGAAGGTCTTGAAGGATATCGGTATCCGCGAGGAGCGGTATAGTCTGCAATGGGCGTCTGCTGCCGAGGCCCCACATTTTGTCCAGTTGATCACCAAGTTTACGGCGCAGATCAAGGAGCTTGGCCCCATCGGCGAGGCCGAGGGTCTGTCCAAAGAAGAACTGAAGGCCAGGATTGACAAGGCCCTGGCCGCCGTCTCCGATCAAAAGGTCCGGATCGCCTTTGGCAACGCCACCAAGACGGTGCGCAAGGATGCCATTTGGACCAATGAACATATTGGGGAGATAGTGAATGAAAAGATGGAGAAGTCTCTGACCACGGCCCTTGGCTGATCAGTTTTGAGAAATTTTGTAACGAGAAAGACCCTGCTTCTTCAGTGAAGCGGGGCCTTTCTCATTAATTGCGATTACGAATGGTTGAGTTTAATAGGAAAAGGTGACAGAACTATTTTCGTCGCACAAATTCAGTTCTGTCACCTTTTCCTATTTAGCGTCCTACTACAATTTATTTTTCTTATGACAACAAACGAACCAAGATTGTAGGATGAATTGACCATTCGAACAATCCAGACAAGCCCATTAAGATGCCAAATCCAGTAGGAATCAATGCGATCAGATACAGCCAGCGTTTTTGCGTTAGCGCTGTAACTGCCAACAATGAAATCGAAATTGCAATCAGCGCATCCGATAAATCAAATTGATCATCTCGAAAATTTATAGCATCATAATTTTTCTGATCTTGCTCGGCCAATGCCTTTAACTCATCTTTTTTCTTGCTTTGTTCGGTAGCCATTTTTTCGTAGGCATCAATTGCTGGCTGATAACGTGCATGGTCTGCAGGAGATCCGGTGGTTGCACTTAACCGTAACTGCATCAGGGTCGCTTTGGCGATTTCTTCACGAATATTACGTGCCTGATAATATGCCCAATGATCAAGTTTGTTGGCTTGTGCCTGTTGCATGTTCTGGACGATATTGTCATCCTTAACTTTGCAGAGACCCATGAAGGTGGCGAGGATTGCGACCGTAATAGCGACAACTGTGTTCAGGCGCATAGCAGCCCGATCGCCGGGGCGAGATTCATCAACTTTCTCAATGGTGTCTAACGGGTCAATCTCCATGGTGATATTCCCTCAATGATTGATTTGTCTATCCTCTGGATAGTTATTCTCTTCTGTTTTTTGCCGTTTCAATGCAGAAAAGATATTCCGGGATCTCGGATTTCTAATGAAAATAGTATGTGTTATCTGTTTTGCCAATAGTATTCTACTTATGTGGCCAATCTTATGGGTCTTTCTTGCAAATCTGTTTTTTATTAATGTAAATTCAATTTCCAGTGATGATCCTCCAGCAGTTAGGATATCTATAGATCCGGCCTTTGTCCTGCGGGCCTTTGTGGAAGGCGCGGACGGGATCTTTACCGGCGGCTGACAACTTGGCGAATGCCATTACCAGGTTGGTAATTACGATGCAATGGGCGGGCGTCTGCTGCCGAGGCCCCACACTTTGTCCAGTTGATCACCAAGTTTACGGCGCAGATCAAGGAGCTTGGCCCCATCGGCGAGGCCGAGGGACTGTCCAAAGAGGAACTGAAGGCCCGGATCGACAAGGCCCTGGCTGCCGTCTCCGATCAAAAGGTACGGATCGCCTTTGGCAGCGCCACCAAGGCGGTGCGCAAGGATGAGTCTGGACCAATGAACATATTGGGGAGATAGTGAATGAAAAGATGGAGAAGTCTCTGACCACGGCCCTTGGCTGATCAGTTTTGAGAAATTTTGTAACGAGAAAGGCCCTGCTTCTTCAGTGAAGCGGGGCCTTTCTCGTTCTATATAACAGTGAGGAAAATCGTAAACAAATACGGCAAAGAAAGCTGATAATTCAAGACCTGCCCCTGAATCTGCCATGACGCTCCTCATTGCTGACTCAACGCGATGGACGTTTTGCTTCCTTAAACCATTCGCGCACCGCGGTCATTTGTTTGATCTGCGCCGCCGGCGCGTGGCGTTGACAACTCGCATATTCCTCTGTTCCTGCTTCCGCCCCCCAGCGCACCTCAACACAATCATTCGGGTTATAGCTCATCTCAAAAGCGGATTTACGCGCTAAAACTTCTGCAACCGACAGCTCCCAAGGCTCACCATTGCTGCGGATATAGTGAATTTTCTTCTCTGTAATCAGTTTGTCATGCAGCTGCTCTATCTCGGATTTAACCTGCTTGGCGGATTCGGCCGTCAAATTAAACAACTCCGGATAACGCAGGACTTTTTCCGGGAATTTCAGCAACACATTCATCGCAATCAACAAA
>JAPLJF010000032.1 GCA_026388715.1 Deltaproteobacteria bacterium | reverse complement strand
TCCAATTGAGCCCGAGTTGCCGCCAGACAAGCAATTTGCCTCAGGATATCAGACATATCCTATATCAGAGAACAATGTAGCGGGAAATTGCCCGCCCCCCATTGTGACGATGGGAATCATTATGAAACTCTAAACTCCAGTTATATGGTGAGTGTTTGCGGACTAATAGGTGTAGCTATACCTTTTGTCCTGTCCCATTATCACATCTTTCGCCACATTTCCTTCTCCCAGTGAGCGCCCCTATGACTGACTTGAAAAAAAAGTAAACGAATAAGGTAACAGCAAATCTATCAAATACCGTAAAATACAGAACATTGCAATTCTTGTACCAGTAGGATCTATAATTCTCAAGAAGAATGCAGAGTTATTTTTATTGCAAAAAAAACAAAAAGTCCCGTGTCACCAACACGGGACTTACATGGAAGCTACTACTCTTCCGGCTGATGATTTACAGAAAAAACAATACACCAACCATATCATTTTTTTGCTGTCCACGTATCACCGGTCTTTTCATATTTTTTCTTCACCGCTGACCATGCCACCTTATGCGCCGTTTCTTCCTGGGAAGCATCGCCCCGTCGATCTTCAGGGCTCGCATATTCCTGCCAGGCATGATTAAATGCCTCCCGGTAAATATCCTGGGCATGGGCAGGAAGAACATGGGTTACATTTTCCGGCAAATCTTTATTGGTTTTATAGGGCATAACATGACTCCTTGGTATTCAGAGAGCATTGATTCCATATGAAATAAATGAGTGCCATTCAGGACACCTCCTAAGAGTGTTCATTCTCAAGAAGATTGGAGTAGTTGCGCAATTGCGCAAATGCACACGCCCCATGTCATCAGTAACCCCGGTTTCTCCGTGACACCATTATTAGCGCCTCGGTCCTTACTGAGGAGTTCTCGATTTTATCAACGTATAGACTCCCAAAGCCATGGTCTTTTTTTCGACGGCAATGGTCTTCTGGTCAATGTACTCAAAAATTTCAGCAACCGGTTTGGCGCCAACGACAAGTGATTTCAAATAGATATAGGCATTGGTAAGGGGATGATACCATTTGAAATGGAGGGGGATTGAGTCGACAATCAATAATTGTCCCCCTGGTTTCAAGATCGAAAGGGCATGATCAAGAGCCTTCTGGTAATCGGGCATCGCGGTCAGGGCCAGGCAGAAAACCACCGCATCAACCTTTTGCGCGGGCGAAAAATCATACATATCCATGCATTCGAACTGGACGTTGTGCCAACCATTGGCCGCCTTCTTGCGGTTGGCAATGGCAATCATTTGCTGGGAAAAATCAATACCGATGATCTTCGCCGAATCGTCAATGACCCGCAGAAGGCTTGGCACGACGCTGGCCGGCCCACAGCCAAACTCAACAACCGTACCGTCGGCTGGGATATCGAGGTTCTGCGCGACCTCTTCGTAAAGCTTCCGCGCTTGTCCTAAGCTCAACATGAAGGCAATAAGATCATAACTGGAAGCTGCTAAATCATATTTGTTTCTATTGGCGACCTGCCGGATATCCATAAATCTTCCCACCCTTTGCCCTCAATCTTTTTCGGCTGATGCTACTTGCCTGTAATGCATAATGGCTCACGTCACCGACAAACAAAACAGGGGGCGAGTCAGCCCCACCCCCAATTCGTATTTTATTGCTTGACCAGTTCAACACGCCGGTTCTTGGCCCGGCCATCCTCGGTGTCGTTGGAGGCAACGGGTGAGAACAGACCACATCCGTAGGATCTCAGGCGATTAGCAGCAATCCCGTGGTCGCGGACAAGCGCCTGGAGAACCGCCTCGCCACGGTCCTGGGAGAGTTTGATATTGCTCTCCACTCCGCCTTGGTTGTCCGTATGGCCGACGACAAAGATCTTGAGGCTGGGATCGTCTTTCAGCATCTTGGCGATTTCGCCGATGGCCTGCGCCGACTCGGGCTTAATGGTGGACTTTGCAGTATCAAAATAGATGCCGTAAACCGCCGAGTGACCTGTTGCCCTGATATCGTTGCTGAAGACCGTCGCATCCGCCACGATGGTCTGCTCCATCGCTTTCTTCTCAACGATCCGTAGCCAGATCTTACTGTTCCCCTTCTCCACTTCAAACCACGTTTCCTGGCCATCCTTGACGATTGAGCCATTTACCCATCTGTCAGGATCACTCTGGGCGATCGTGCCCCCGATCTTCTGGAGAGCATTCTCGTAATTACGAACAACGGCGAGACCGCTTGGTTCATTTTCACTTTTTCCTTTATAGGAGTAAGTGATGAAGGTAAACTTGCCTTCGACCCGTGTTTTCGGGCCCTTCTTCACCTGAAATTCATAGGCCGCAAAGTCCTCGATCTTGCAGTCCACAATTACATAATCAGGCATTCGCGTAGGAAATAAAGAGTGGTCCTTGCATCCGGCTTTATCCGCCTGCTGGGCGGCAACATTCGTCACCTGCAAGAGAACCAGCAAACTCATCAAAATCATCATTATCTTTTTCATGGCCATTTCCTCCTCATTTTTTTGTGTGCCTTCCCCCGCGTCTCCCGTTACCCCCGATGACTACGAGAACTCTTCAGACTTTCTTGATAAGGCCAATCAAAAACAGCAACACCAGGGCTCCCACAGCAGCTAACACTATTGAGCCGATTATACCGCCAGCGGCCATTGCCAGCATCCTGAGCAGGAAGCCACCTACAACCCCACCGATAACGCCAATAAGAATGTTACCGAGGAGGCCAAAGCCCCCACCTTTCATCATCATTCCGGCCAGCCAACCCACCACTGCTCCGGTTGCAAGAAAAATTAACAAGCCTCTGATGTCCATTGTTTTCCCTCAAGTTTATGAGTTTTTTTTACTTCCGGAAAGCAGGAGCACGCCGCCAATCACTATCGCAGCAACGCCCGCCCAGACCGGGATATTGACCGTCTTTTCTTCCTTTACCGACAGCTCGATCGGACCCAGCTTGGCCTGTTGGGTCTCCTTGGTATAGCTGAAACTGCCATACGCCAACCCCAGGGCGCCGGCCAGGATCAGCGCGATTGCCACACCCTTGACTGCATTCATTTTGACTCCTCCTCTTAAAGAAACTCTTAGCCCCCCACCACGGACAGCGCGCCGGGGAGCAGTAATAAATATCCATTTTTAGAATGCCACCGCAATTTCAGATAGTCAAATATTGGCTTGCTGGTGCAGGGTATAAATAAACTGTCCGTTTTTTCTTGGCCACATCGCATCGGCATGGAATACATGTTCTCACACTGGAGTGCCAGAACGATGATCAATAAGAAAAAGACTGCTATTGCCCTTTTAGTGGATGGATAAGCGCCGCTATCTGTTCCAGGCCCTTGACAAAGGTCATGGGCGAGGGGCTGCAGATAAGATCCGGGTCCACCACAAAGACCTGCCGGTTGCGCACGGCCGAGATAGGCTCAAAACGCAGCCACTCCTCCTTTTCCCTGGCGCCGATCCCCCCTTCGCTGCCCATGACCGCGACAATGATCACATCCGGGTTCTGGGCCGTCACCTTTTCCCGGTTATAACGGCCATCACTCTGACCGGCGGCGATATTGATCCCGCCGGCCAGAGTGATAAAGTCATTAGTAAAGGAACTTGCCACCGAGGCAAACAGGGGATGAGCGCCTACCTGCAGAAACACCTTCTTCGGCGGCAAGCCCCGGACCCGCTGCTGGATGGCCCGGACTTCCTGCTGCGCTTCAGCAATGATCTCGCGGGCCCTGGCCTCAAGGCCCAGGAGTTTCCCCAGCTCCAGAAACTGGGCGCAGATCGCGGTAAAGTTTGACGGCTGCGGGAAATGAACCACCCGCACCCCGGACGTTGCCAGTTGGGCCACCTGCTGCGGAGTGGTCAGACCAGTGGCCAGGATCAGATCCGGCTGCAACCCCAGGATCTGTTCGATATTGAGCTGCATCACCGAGCCGATCTTCACCTTGTCACGGGCCGCGGCAGGATGAACGCAATAACTGGTATCAGCCACCAGACGATCTCCCGCCCCCAGCAGAAAGACATTCTCGGTATTGATCGGCCCGAGTGAAACAATCCGCCGGGGGAAATGCTCGTCTTGACTCCAGGCAGATGCTGGAGATAAACCAAACGCCAATATCAACAATAACCCCAGTATCAAGAAGGTAAATCGGATCATTATCATCACTGTTTTTATAGAATAAAATTGGTGTGTTGCTATTAGAGACATAAAGCAAGGAAAAGACTTTGCTCTTTCTGTAACAAAACTTTGCTGCTTTTCGGCAAGGCGCCACTCCAAGAAACAGCCCGAAGTGATTGGCTGTTTCTTGGAAGCGGCATAAGGTGCCGTAAACTGAACGAGCAAGAAAAAGACCTTGCTCGTTCAGTAACGGCACCTAATATTCCCACTTCAGAATGACAAAGGCCGAACGTCCCGGCAGGGGATAGCCTTTGACATAGGCATAGTCCTGATCAAAGAGATTACGCAACTCCCCGCGGACCGTGAAAGCCCCCACCTTGGCATCCTTCCAGACACGATAACTCAACATCAGGTCAGTGACCACAAAGCTGCCCAGCTCCACCACCCCATAGGTCTCTTCCCAGTCATCCACCTGCTGCGGCCCGGTATAGGAGACATTGATGCGGCCGGAGAAGGCGGCAGAATTAGAAAAGGTGAGCCCCGTTGCCAGGGTCAGGTCGCTCATATAGGTGAGATCGAGGTCGGTGGCATCATCCTTATACTGGTTGAGCCAGGTCATATCGACAAAGGGACGGACCTCCCAGGCCCAGTGCATGGGAGCGCCGAGGTCATAGGAGAGCGCGGCCTCAAGACCGTTGATGGTGGCGCTGCCCAGATTGGTATAGGAGCTGATCCCATCGGCCACTTTATTGGTGACAATCTTATCCTTAAAATCCGTGGCAAACCAGGTGAGCGCGCCGGAAAAGCCTGACTTGGTATAATCGGCGCCGCCCTCCCAGGTCAGGCTTTTTTCAGGATTAAGATCGGGATTGCCAAGGGTGCGACGGCCAAAAGCCACCATATCGATGGCAAGCTGATCGGCCGAGGGCATGACAAAGCCCTGGGCCACTTGGCCACGCAGTTTGAGGGCATCGGTGGCCAGCCAGGCCAGGCCAATCTGCGGCGTAAAATGGGAGGCATCGACGTTGGATCCGGCTGGCTGCTGCACCTCAACTGCATACCAGTCCTGGCGAATCCCGCCGGAAACAAAGACACGGTCATCAAGAATCCCAACCTTGGCCAGCAGAAAAAGGGCTGGATTGGTGTAGCTGGTCTGCTGTGGGCTCCAGCTGTTTTCCACCGCATAATGGAGCCAGTCAAGACCGGTAGTCAGATTCAGCGGGCCAAACGCTCCGCTGATCTGGGCCTGGGCCCCCTGCTGATCGGTTGTGTTACGGGAATCGATGCCATCATCCCAGCCAGTGGGATTGGAAGACATGGGGTCGACCCACCGGTTGTCATCCCTGCCAAAGAAATAGCGGCCCATCCACCGATAGCGGCCGGAACTGTTCTGGCCGCTGTAGCAACTATCCACGGAATAATTGCTGCTATCGGTATAATTGTCAGCATCAACTGCGCTCAAGTAGCCGGGATTACCGACCTTGCCGGCCTCAAAATCGGTGACGATCACCCCGACACGGTTCCTGGGCGCAAACTCATACCCCGCGTTGGCACTGGCTCCCATCTGCGAATGGAAACCGGTATTGGCAAAGGTAGTGCCACTGGCCGTTTTATAATCATCCTGAGTGGCCGACGAAAAAGCCCCGGCGAAATCAAACCCCTGCCCTTTTGCAGTACCGCCGACATCCCCTGATGCCTGCCCGAAGCTGCCACCCCCGCCCTCAATGAAGGCGGAATTGCTCCGGCCCTGGCGGGTGATGATATTGACCACCCCGCCCATGCCGCCGGAACCATACTGGACAGCGCCGGGGCCGCGGATAATCTCAATCCGCTCCACATTTCGGGTCAGGATCTTGGCCAGATTACCGGTCCCGGCACGGCGGCCGTCAAGAAGGATCAGCACATGGCCCTGCAGATCATTGCCGTGGGTCTCGGTGCGGAAACCGCGAATGCCGATGGTGGTCAGCGCTCCCGGATATTTCTGGACATGGCCGATGCCCTTTTCGGCCAGGAGATCGCCCACATTATCGGCAGCGGCCCGGTCAAGCTCTGTGCGGTCGATCACCGTGAGGTTGGCGCTCACCTCACTGCTCTTTTCCGGGACCCGGCTGGCCGTGATGGTCAGATAGGTCTTGCCGTTTTTTTTCTCGATAGTTGGCACCTGCTCGCTATCAGGGGAAGCAACCGCCACATCGTCCGCCGAAATCGACGGTTGCCCATTTTCCACGGCCAGGGCGCCACTGACATCAGTGAAAAACAAGGTCCAAACTGCCAAACAAAGAGACTGCCGGGAATACCGCTTTTTCATTTTTTCTCCTTCAAGAAAAGCAGTCCGGGGAATGCCGGCAAAAAAGGCAAAAAAAATCCCCGGACCAATATAAATTGATCCGGGGATTGCCTTGTTTTATCCACAGATGACGCAGGTCTGCCCCTTGTCCTCGGAGACATCCTTCTTGGTTTCAGACAGGTCTTCTGACTCCCGGATCGTCCTCCCTGTTGCGCCTTCCCAACCTGAAAAACAAGGTAAGTGGCTTGAATGCAACGGTCGTCCCCGGTCACAGCGGCGGGCCCGTCCCGGATTGTCACCGGGTTCCCTTTTAAGCTCTGTTATGAGCATCTGAAATTTTCTGAACGATGTCTAATGGACGAATCAGCACAAGTCAATAACTTTTTGATTTCCATAAGGATGCCATGCCAGTGATCAATAGTCGCTGATCACTGGTTGTTCCTTTCCAGGTTCCCTCCAGTTGTCATCCTCACCCAAGCGCCATCGATGTCCGACTCCCCTTCACCGCTGTCGATTTGTTGTGCCCGTTTACCGCAGTCCGGGGATGCCAAGGGATTGGATTCGCAGGGCGTTCCCCCCCTCTTCGTAGGCAAGAAGTCGACCCTCCTGCCGCTCTATGCGAAAGGCGAGAGAATAGGAGAGGACGCGGACAGGATAGTCACGGGGCAGCTGCAAGAGATAGGGTTGGATGGTAATAAAATCGGTCGCCCCGTATTGATCCATAATAAAGCGCAGACCACCATTTGCCGGCCCGATGTTATAGGCCAGAAGGCCAAGGAAAAGATCGTCCTTCATCTCGGTGAGGTAGTGCCTAAGGGTCGCCGCCCCAAGATGGGCGTTATAGCGGGCATCGGTGAGTACGCGTTGCTTCGCCGGGAAGAGCCGATTAACCGCTGCCGTCACCGCCGCCGGCACCTGGGTGATTTGAAAGAGCCCGTGGCCGCCATCATCACTCGTGCGCGGCAGGAAGGAAGATTCCGTGGCAACAAGGCCCTTGAGAAGATCACCATCAATACCATAGACCGCAGCCGCCTCTTCGATTGCCGCCGAATATGGGCCAGCCCGGTCAACCATCTTCGCCAACGGCTCTGTCTTCAATCGACGATAGGCGGCATAAACCTGATGCGCAAGAGCAACCCGGCTGGCCTCCTCTTTGCCACCAACCAAAACACGGTAATAGAGAAAGCCCCGGCTGAAAAATTCCGGTGGGGCAAGGCCGGCAATCACCAGTGCCAACCCGAGAACAATTACCGGAGGCCACAAGGGAGAACGGTACAGCAACCACCTCCGCAGTCTCTGCCAGAGGCCCAGCAGGATCACCGCCAGGATGATAAACCCCATAATTCCGGCAATAAAGGGCAGGTGACTGTTAAAAAATCCGGTCCCGGAAAAGCGGTTGGCGGAATAACCGAGCATGACAATGACTGCGGCCACCCCGATAGTCGTCAAACCGAGAAACTCCAGGCCGATCAACAGAAAACTCTGCAATAGGGAGGCCTGTGGTTTGTTCTTCCTGGCTCTGTACTTTCTGCGGCCGGAACGGGGAACTTTCAGGCGCTTTAGGGCGGCTCGTCGTTTTACCCGTGGGGGTGTTGAAAGTGATGCGGCCATGCGACGAATAAAAAGGAGGATGGTTACCTCAAAACAGATGGAAATCAAGATTGATGGCGAAAAAACCTATGCACCCGTGCAAGACCAAATTCTGAAGAGAGTCTTCCTGAATGCAGGAAAACCATACTCGACGGAGCCGGTGTGGTCAATTCTAATTGCTCTGTTTGCGTTAGCTGTTGAAAATGCCCCAAAGGTCAGACGATTAGCCCTTGCCAGAGATCCACACAGTTTGATATGATTTTTTTTTAACAATGGCTTAAACTTGGACAGATTGGCAATCCATTTCAACTCAACCCAAGGAGAAGATGAAATGAAGTTATTAAAAGAATTCAAAGAGTTTGCGGTTAAGGGGAACGTCATCGACATGGCCGTGGGTATTATTATCGGGGTGGCCTTCGGCAAGGTCGTCTCTTCCGTGGTGAGCGATATCATCATGCCGCCGATTGGTCTGCTCGTTGGCGGTATAGATTTCAGCAAACTCGCCATCACCCTGAAAGCGGCATCAGAGGGCACCGAGGCGGTCGTCATCTCGTATGGCAAGTTTATCCAGACAATCATTGATTTCACCATCATCGCCTTTGCCATCTTTATGATGATCAAGGCCATAAACTCCCTGAAACGCCAGGAAGAAGCCAAACCGGAACCGGCGCCCACCAAAGAAGTGCTGCTGCTGACCGAAATCCGCGATCTGCTGAAACAGAAATAACTCCCGTTTCAAGAAAAAGGAGGATTTACCCTGAACGCAATGGCCGCAGATATCTTTGACACCCACAAGGAGCCCGACGAGGTCTTTCTGCCCCTTACCAGTGAACGCTACTGCCAGTTCTACGACATGGAAATGGCTGGTTTCCATGACGATCTCACCTTTTACCGGGAAAGAATAACGGCCCCCAGCGCCGTGCTCGAGCTTGGCTGCGGCAGCGGCCGTCTCTGCCGGCAACTGGCCGCAACCGGGGCTGCTGTCACCGGCATTGATCTCTCGCTTTCCATGCTGCACCTGGCCACATTGCAGGCCAGGCCAAACATCTCCTATCTGTGCATGGATATGACCGCGCTGGCCCTCTCGCGGCAATTCGACACCGTAATCATCCCCTATCATACCCTGAACCTCCTCTTGACCGAGGAACGAATAAAAAAGTGCCTGGCACAGGTCAAGACCGTTTTCAAACAGGATGGCAGACTGCTCCTGCAGCTCTTTATCCCCGACCAGACGCTCCTGGCCCTCGGCCCTAAAAGAATCTTTCAATTCCAGATCTTTGAGCAGCCGGGAGGCGGCAAGGTCATCAAGGAAACCAGGCGCGGCTACGCCGATGGACAGGTCATCCTCGAAGAGCGCTATCGGATCCGTCCACGGCAGCCGGGGGCGGTCAATGAAGATCTGAGTCATACCCTGCACCTTGCGGCCTTTCCCGCAGAAAAATGGCAGGAACTTCTGCATGACTCAGGGTTCAGAATCCGGCAGCAGTTCAGCGGCTATGACCTCGCCCCCTTCATCCCCGGCAGAGATACCTGCCTGTTCATCGAGGCAGATCAGATCTGATTCCTGACGGCTTGCAAAGTCAGATTAACACCGGAATGCGGGATTATCTTGCTACCCAATTCCATTAGACATCTGTTCTCTGGCTGTGCTATATTAGCATATATTCTTTTTATTACTCACCATTGAGGAGATACTCCTGAAAAGTACCCTGCATAAAAATAAAACCATGGCGCTCAAACTTGGAGCCCCCACATTACCACGTTTTTCCCGGCATATTATGACTGTTAACGCCAGGACGATCTGCTTCTTTTTGTTGCTTCTGTTTCAGCCGCACCTGCTGTGGGCCAGCCCTCAAACCGTACCCATAGGGGTCCTGGCCAAGAGTGGTGAGGGTGTCGCCGTGGAAAAATGGACAGCCACGGCTGACTATCTCTCCAGCACACTCCCCGAGTACCATTTCACCATAGTCCCCCTGGGATTCAAAGAAATTCATGAAGCAGTACACCAGGGAAGGATTGATTTTGTGCTGGCCAACCCCGATTTTTATGTGGAGCTGGAGAAACTTTACGGGATCAGCCGTATTGCCACCCTAATCAACCAGAATCTCCCCGGCCAACAGACCACCACCTTTGGCGGCGTGATTTTCACCAAAGCTGACCGCCACGATATCAACACCCTCCCCGACCTCCAAGGAAAGTCCTTCATGGCAGTGGACCCGCTTTCTTTCGGTGGCTGGATCGTGGCCTGGCGAGAATTGTATAAGCAAGGCATTGACCCGTTCACCGACTTCAAATCTCTGAGCTATGCCGGCACCCATGAAGCTGTTGTCCTTGCCGTTCTTAACGAAACGGTTGACGCCGGGACAGCCCGCACCGACACCCTTGAACGAATGGCCGAGAAGGGCACTCTCCACCTGGGTCAACTAAAAATTCTCAACCAGCAGCCGGCAAGCGACTTCCCTTTTCTGCTCAGCACCGCACTCTACCCGGAATGGCCCATGGCCGCCATCAAGACCACACCAGACAGGCTTTCCCGTCTGGTTGCCGGCGCCCTGATGACCATGGAGAGCAATGATCCGGCGGCCGTGGCCAGTCAATCGGCAGGCTGGACCATCCCCCTTAATTATCAACCCGTGCATGACTGTCTTTTTGACCTGAAGATCGGCCCCTATAAAGACTATGGCAAGTTTTCCCTCGCGGATGTTCTTTCCCGCTATTGGCGGCACTTTACCCTTCTGGGCCTGGCTGTCTTCCTGGTCCTGGCCGTCGCATGGTATGTTCTGCTCCTGAATCGCATCCTGCACAAGAAAAAACTGGAAGTGGACAGACTGAACATCACCCTGGAAACCAAGGTGACCGAGCGGACAGAAAAGGTCAAGACCCTTCTTGAACAACAGCTCTATCTCAAAGGTATCCTGCAGACCGTAGCTGATATCAACAAATTACTGATCACCTCTCCCAACCTGGAAATCCTGCTCAGACAGTCATGTGAACTCTTCGTCCAGCATGGACACTATGGTTTTTCCTGGATTGGCCTACTGGAACAAGAGGAAATTTACAAAATATACAGTTCTGAGTTTTTTGAAAAATACCTGGCCCCTCCCCCCTATGTCGTCAATGATCAGGAGATCTCCTTTTATCATAGTCCAACGGCCAGATGTATCCGGGAAGACAGCACTATCATCAGTGACCGCGACCATGAACAGGATCTTACCCCCTGGCGGAACCAGGCCGATATAAAAGGGTTTCAAGCGGCCATCGCCCTTCCCCTGCGGGCCAGACAATCGGCGGAACCACTCGGTGCACTCACAGTCTATACCTGGCTGCGAGACGGATTTGAACAGGAAGAAGTCGCTATGCTGGAAGAACTGGCCGGGGATCTTGGTTTTGCCATTGACTCCTTTCGCCACCGGGAAGAAATAGCCAGACTGAACCTCGAACGAACAGCCAATTATCAGGAAACGATCTACACCTTTGTGAACATGATCGAGCAGCGGGATACCTATACAGCCGGTCATACCGAGCGCGTGGCCAGGTATTGTCAAAAGATCGCCAAGGAAATGGGCGTTAACAGCCAGGAGAGAGCAAAACTCGGCAAGGCAGCCATCCTCCATGATATCGGCAAGATAGCTACCCCGGATTCAGTTCTTCTCAAACCCGGGAAACTCAGCAGTCTGGACTATGACCTGATCAAGCTCCACGTCACCGCCGGCTATGAAATGCTCTCCAACATCGAGATGTACAAGGATCTGGCCGAAATCATTCGCTACCACCATGAACGCCATGATGGCAAGGGCTATCCCGCCGGACTCAAGGGTGATGATATCCCCTTTCTCTCCCGCATCCTGACAGTTGCCGATGCCTTCGACGCCATGACCACCAACCGTATCTATAAACCACGAAAAGAAGTCAAGGAAGCGCTAACTGAAATTGAATCTTTCAGCGGCAGTCAGTTTAACCCGGAAGTTGCCGCCGCGGCCATCAAGGCGCTCAAAGAGACAACAACCCCTGTAGCCGTCACCCAGACACCGACCTCAGAGATAGAAAAAAAACGTTTTGCGTATTTCTTTAATGACCCCCTGACCGGATTGTACAATGAAGACTACCTGAGAATATTCCTGCAGAACAACCAGAATCTCCAGGAATATAACTGCCTTCATATCCTGCATCTGCAGAATGTTCTGGAGTACAATAAACGACAGGGGTGGGAGCAAGGAGATCGCCTTATTCAGGATTTCGCTGTCGAACTGCAGACACTCTATCCTGACACCCTCCTGTTCAGGGCTTACGGGAATGATTTTGCCCTTCTCACCAGAAAACATTTTGAGATGGCAGTGAATACCTTTGACTCCTTTGCCAGCATATCAGGCTCGGAGATCACGGTTGAGCCCCAGCATATTGATTTGCGAAAAGACACCACCTACACTCTTGATAAACTTGAAAAAATAGTGATATCCAGTCCGCTTGCGGACGATACGGTAATTGCAAAATAATTGCGATTCAAGAAAAACCATGACATGCCAGGATACTGGCGAAGAAATAGTGTTAGATGGCTGACCATCTATCCATGCTGTCCGTATCTGTCAAAACTGACCTTTTCATCAGGGAGAGACGACCGGGGATGCCCTGGATGTTGTTCCGCCGGGTAGCCAATGGCAATGATCGACTCTACCACCATCCCCTTTGGCAACCCAAGAAGTTCGGCCACATAGTCCTGCGCCATTTTTTGGTTGTCATGTTCCCGTAGACGAATCTGGACCCAGCAACTGCCAAGGCCAAGATCCGTTGCCGCCAGATGGAGAAGAATCGAGGCAATGGAACAATCCTCTACCCACACATCACATTTTTTCGGATCGGCGCAGACAACAATGGCCAGCGGTGCATTTTTCAAAAAAGATGAACCATACGATTTGGCCTGAGAAAGCCGGGCCAGGGTCTCTTTCTCCGTGACCACAACAAACTCCCACGGATTCAAGCCCCGCGAGGAAGGTGCACGCAACATGGCCTCAATCAGCAGATCAATCTTCTCCTTTTCAACTGGCTGGTCCTGAAATCTGCGAATACTTCTTCTGGTTCGTAACAGATCAATAAACATCTTTCCCTCTCGTCTTATCTTCCAACTGCATGCTTTTCATAGAGTTTGTCCGTAAATAATCCTTGTCGAGATCGCCCTGGATTTGAAGCCGGGATTGTGCCTTTCTGGTCTGAATTATTCACCCGCACCAGACCACACGAAGCCGCAAAATAACTTTATCTCCTTTTCTCTATACCGTAAAAAAACGGGACGGCGCCATCCCACAAAACAGGGGCAGAAACTATTTCTTTTCCATCATCATTTTCTGCTGTTCCAACATGCCCTGCATCATCTCCTGCATCATCTGCATTCTCTTTTCCATCATGCTCATGCATTGCTCCATCATCATGCCCTGACCACCCATCATCCCACCTTTTTCGCCCATCATCTGACCCTTGTCACCCATCATCATACCATCTTTTTTACCCATCTTTCCCATCATGGCGTTCATACCTTTCTGCATTTCGGCCATGTCGTTCATACCCTTCTGCATTTCGGCCATGTGCTCCTTCCTCAGTTTCTGACGCTCAGCCGGGGTTTTCGCCTGCTGCATCTTTTGCCGCAGTTCCTGCATACTCTTCATGCGGGCAGCCATTTCCTGTGCCATCTTATCCGCGGCGACCTGATCCTGTGCCATCTTGTCCGCAGCAACCTTATCCTGCTCCTGCGCAGGCGCTTTAACCGCCTCACTGCTTTTATCAGTATGATGCTCCTCAACAGCACAGGCAGGAGTTACTGCGAGCGCAAACATCAAAGCGGTTCCTACCATCATCTTTTTCATTATTTTCTCCTTTCTTTTTTTAATTACCATGTCTGAAAGTCGGGCATTTTTTATTTTACTGCTCAGGTCGCTGCGCCGCCCCATTATCAAAACTTAAAATTTCTAAAATGCATTACTTAACTTTATGTCTTTATAATGATGAAAGTCAAATTGACCAGTTTTCCCCTGTGCGGGATTTCAACGTTCTGCTCTTTGTTGCCGCCTGTTTGTACATTCAGTTTCTCTTTCTATATCAATAAAGATCTCTTCATTGCCGAAAAAAACAAAAAAACCTTTCCTTGATTTAGGTCAAGGAAAGGTTTCGTCATAGACGATAGAGTGTCAATCATAAACGATAGCTTTGTAATAAAATTTCACAATGCCAAAAATGTAACATATACTGTGTTAAGAAGGTTTTCATTCACCCCAACCAAGGAGAACAACCATGTACTGTAATCAATGTGAACAAACCGCTAAAGGAATCGCATGCACCACCATCGGTGTCTGTGGCAAGAACGAGGAAGTATCCGGCCTGGAAGATCTTCTCACCCATGCCGTCCAGGGCCTTTGCCTGGTGGCTGACGCCGGCCGCAAGGTTGGTGTTGTTGATAATGCTGTTGACCGTTTCACCTGTGAGGCGATCTTTTCCTGTCTCACCAATGTTGATTTTGACCCGGCCCGCTTTGGCGTCCTGATCCACAAAGCAGTCGCCCTGCGCGAAACCCTCAAGGCCGAGGTAAAGGCAGCGGGCGGCAAGATTGATTTTACCGCCACCGCAGCCACCTATTCCCCATCCGACTCTCTGACCGGTCTGGAAGAACAAGGCGCGGCCCTGAACTTCATTAACACCCTTGATGCCAACCCGGATCTGCAATCCCTGAAGCAGATCACCATGTACGGCCTGCGCGGCCTTGCCGCCTATGCTGACCATGCCGCCATCCTCGGCCAGGAAGATGACTCCGTTTACGCCTTCATCCATGAAGCCATGGCCACCCTGACCACCGAACAGAGCCTTGACGAACTGGTGGCCCTCGCCATGAAATGCGGTCAGGTCAACCTCCGGGCCATGGAACTGCTGGATGCCGGCAACACCGGAACCTATGGTCATCCCGTCCCCACCCCGGTGCCGCTCGGTCACATCCCTGGCAAGTGTATCCTGGTCACCGGGCACGATCTGAAAGATCTGGCCATGCTCCTGGAGCAGACCAAGGACAAGGGCATCAACATCTATACCCACGGCGAGATGCTGCCCTGCCACGGCTATCCCGAGCTGAAAAAGTACAGCCATTTTTATGGCCACTTTGGCACTGCCTGGCAGAATCAGCAGAAAGAGATGCCTGAATTTCCAGGGGCCATCCTCTTTACCACCAACTGCATCCAGAAACCAAAAGACTCGTACAAGGCCAATGTCTTCACCACCGGCCTGGTTGGCTGGCCGGATGTTGCCCATATCGCCAGTACCGGCAAAGACAAAGACTTCACTCCCGTGATCAACCGCGCCCTGGCCCTGCCTGGGTTCACCGACACCGTGGACAAGGGTTCCGTGCTCGTTGGTTTTGCCCGCAACACCGTACTCGGCGTCGCCGACAAGGTAATTGCCGCAGTGAAGTCCAAGGCCATCCGCCACTTCTTCCTGGTAGGCGGCTGCGATGGCGCCAAACCCGGACGCAACTACTACACCGAGCTCGTCGAGCAGATCCCCGCCGACTGCATGGTGCTGACGCTCGCCTGCGGCAAGTTCCGCTTCTTTGACAAGCAACTGGGCGATATCGGCGGCATCCCCCGCCTGCTTGATATTGGTCAGTGCAACGATGCCTACTCCGCCATCCAGATCGCGGTGGCCCTGGCCGGCGCCTTTGAATGCGGGGTCAATGACCTGCCCCTGTCCATGATCCTTTCCTGGTACGAGCAGAAAGCAGTGGTCATCCTCCTGACCCTGCTGAGTCTGGGCATCAAAAACATCCATCTTGGGCCCTCGCTGCCGGCCTTTATCACCCCCAATGTCCTCAATGTATTGGTGGAAAACTTCAACATCAAACCGGTCACCACGCCGGAAGCGGATCTGAAGGCCATCCTGGGCTAAGTCCGGTATAAACCAGTTGTTTCTTCCAGCAGGGCACGGTTCAGAAACCCGTGCCCTGTCTTTTCTTCTTGCACAATAGAGAGCTTATAATGAATCAAAAGACCTACAGTGTAGTTCCCGGCTTGAATATGGGCCTGTTTGCTCCCAAAGAGCTGGAACAGATTGTTACCATCATCAATAAATACGATGTCCCTATGACCAAGATCACCTCGGCCCAACGTCTGGCCCTCCTTGGCATGGACGAGGAAGAACAAAAAAAGCTCAAAGCCGAACTGCAACCCCTGACCCGGCCAGTGGCCGTCAATGGCGTCCATTATGTCCAGTCCTGCCCCGGTTCACAGTGGTGCAAATTCGGCACCAGCGACTCCCTGGCCCTCGGCGCACGAATTGAACAACTCTCCTTTGCCGAACCCCTGCCCGGCAAGGTCAAGATCGGGATTTCCGGATGCCGGATGTCCTGCACGGAACCGTATGTCCGGGATGTGGGCATCTTTGCCACCAAAAAAGGCTGGACCCTGGTCTTTGGCGGCAATGGCGGCGGCAATCCCCGTCTTGGCGACATCGTGGCCGAAGGGCTGACCGACGACCAGGTAGTCGATCTGGTCCAGAAATGCCTGACCGTCTATCAGCAGAATGCCAAAACCAAATCACGGACCGCCCGTTTCATGGAACGTTTCGGCATTGACGCGCTCAAGCAGGCCGTCCTGACCGCATAAATCAGCCTGGAGAACCCATCATGCAATGCCCTGGACAGGATAATCGATACTGGAGCGGTGAGGCCGTTTTTGACATCCCCTGCCCCCACTGCGGCCAGGTGCTGGAATTTTTCAAAGATGATAGTCAGCGCCTCTGCAAACAGTGCGGACACCGGGTCCTGAACCCCAAGATCGATTTTGGCTGCGCCTCCTACTGTCCCTATGCCGAACAGTGCATGGGCACGCTTCCTTCGGATCTGCGAGCCAAAGCTGGTAACCTGTTCAAGGACCGGCTGGCAGTCGCGGTGCGGAAACAATTGTTGGACCAGGAACAAACATATCGTCTGGTCACCAAAAGGGCGGAGTTTGGCGAAAGGCTCTGCCAGGAAGAGGGCGGGAACATGGCAGCCATTGTCGCAGCCGCCCTGCTCACCGAGACCGATCACCCTCTAGCCCTGCTGACAGAACTGGCGGCAGAAGAAAATCTTATCAAGGAAGTGAACCAACTCTTGTCTCTCAAACCCGCCATGAACGATGAAGAGGCAAAGTCGGCAGCCATCTTCCATGACGCCTGTCTCCTCGGTGGCATGAGCCTGGGCCTGGCTGCAGACCCATCCACACCATACCTGACCGCAACAGGAACACGGGAAGCTGAAAGGATAAAGACCCAGATCAAACCGTAGGAAGAATGCCCCCAATAAGTTCATTCTTACCCTCATTGGGATAAAGAGCAGCCAATTCAACCCAGCCGTTATAAATAAATAACATGGCTATTTGGATATTCGGAACGGCATAAGGAGCCGTAACGAAATAGTTACAAAAAGCTAAGTTATTTCGTAACGGCTCCTAAACAAAAAGGAGGATGCATGCAGTTTCTGAAATCCAGACAACAAGTCGTCGCGCTTCTGGCAGCAGGACTGATCGGACTGGCGATTCTGGTCTTCCTGCTGATCGGGCCGCCACGTCTTTTGGCCAAATCGGAATCCCCGACATTTTGCGCCAGTTGTCATGTCATGGAAGAACAGTACACGGCCTGGAGTCACGCCGGCGCCCATCGACGGATCCTTTGCGTGGACTGCCACCTGCCCAACGGCGGCCCCATTGGCCACTATTTATGGAAGTCTATTGATGGCATGAAAGATGTCCTGTTCTTTCACTCAGGTCATGTTCCCGAAAGAATCACCCTGAGCAGCCACGGAACAGAGGTGGTGCAGGCCAACTGTATCCGCTGCCATGAAGAAACCGTGTCCCGCATGGACACCACCCGGCAGTGCTGGAAATGCCACCGCCAACTCCGGCACCGAATGACTGGTACATTATGAGAAGGCGGCATAAGAATCCATAAATGACAACAGAAAGAAAAACATTGCTCTTTTCATAACGGCTTCTAAACCGCCAGCTCCGGCACCGACTGACCGGAACCATTTAGCTGTTGGAACATAAAAAACCATGCCCTTTAAAATGGCAAGAACGGCATAAAGAGCTGTAACGGAATGATCAAAAAAACAATGGATATTCCGTAACGGCTCCTAAACAATTTAGGGAGGGGAAATAAACAATGAAGAAAACAAAAAAAGTGATGTACACGACACTGGTATTGATGGCTACCTTGACGCTTGGCGCTGGCTGCTCGCCGGAGAAACCAAAACCGGTAAAGACCGTGGAGATTGCCGATGGCGTGATCGATCCGGCCCAGTGGGGCAAGGCCTGGCCAGTGGAATACGATATGTGGAAAAAGACCGGCGAGCCAACGCCCGCCGGCAAAAGCAAGTACAAAAAAGGCAATGACGCTGGCATAACCTATGACAAACTGTCAGAGTACCCCTTCCAGGCCCTGCTCTTCAACGGCTGGGGTTTTGGTGTTGAGTATAACGAGCCCCGCGGCCACCTCAACATGTTAAAAGACCAGGCCGATGTCGATCCCTCCCGGGTCAAGGCCGGCGGTGTCTGCCTGACCTGCAAGACCCCCTATGCCCCGCAGCTTGAAAAGAAAATGGGCAAGGATTATTTCTCCAAACCCTACAATGAGGTGGTGGCCGAGATTCCTAAAGAGCATCAATCCCTCGGTGTGGCCTGCATAGATTGTCACGACAACAAGGATATGTCACTCAAGCTCTCCCGCGGATTCACCCTCGGCGTAGCCCTGAAAAAAATGGGCGTCGATGAGTCCAAGCTGACCAACCAGGAGAAACGAACCCTGGTCTGCGCCCAGTGTCATGTGAGCTATAACATCCCCAAAGATGCCGACATGAAATCCGTGGATGTCTTCTTCCCCTGGGAAGGAAGCAAGTGGGGCAACATCACCATCGAAAACATCATCAAAAAGATCCGCAGCAACCCGGCCTACGGCGAATGGAAACAGAGCGTCACCGGTTTCAAGCTGGCCTTTATGCGCCATCCTGAGTTTGAGATGTACTCCAACAACAGTGTCCACTGGCAGGCGGACGTTTCCTGCGCTGACTGCCATATGCCGTACACCAAGGTAGGAATCCAGAAGGCCTCGGATCACCGGATCATGAGTCCGCTGAAGAATGACATGAAGGCGTGTCAGCAATGCCACACCGAGACCCCGGAATGGCTGAAAGCACAGGTCTTCGCCATCCAGGATCGGGCCGCGTCCATCTTTATCCGTTCCGGCTATGCCACCGCCACGGTGGCTAAACTCTTTGAGATGACCCACAAGGCCCAGGCCGAAGGGAAAGTGATTGACAAAGAACTGTACGACAAGGCCAAGGATCACTACGAAGAGGCATTCTACCGCGTGCTCTTCTTCGGAGCCGAGAACTCCGTTGGTTTCCATAATCCAACCGAGGCCATGCGGATTCTGGGCGATGCCGCCCTCCACGCCGGACAGGCGGAAGCCCTGCTCCGTCAAGCCTTGACTGGCGCCGGCATTGCCGTGCCTGCCAAAATCGACCTGGAGCTGCCCAAATATACAGACAACCGGGGCGCGAAGAAGCTCATGTTCAAACCGGAACAGGAGCTGAAAGATCCCTTCCCGGCCAAATAAGCATTGACCCTCTGGCATGAGGAACTTCTCATGCCAGAGACAATTCACAATCAATTTCTACGCCCCCAAAGTATCGGGGGTTTTTTTTATTTTATTGCAGGTTTGACCAAAGTCAATGTGACAGGGAGTATTTCTGGTATACTCAGGACATGACAAGAAAGAGCTCAACGTAAAGCTCACCTGGAGCGCACTGAGGTCAAGTCGCTTGACAGGGATACCCCGCACCGTAGTCGAAAAAGGGTGATACCGAGCACGAAGCCACCATGCATAGTTGGCTGGAGAATCATCAACCGTTACGAATGCAGCTTGCTCTGCAAATGCTGAATTGGACGCAAATAGGAGAGCGAGGAAAGCTATCTGAAGTTTCAAAGCAAGGCGACCAACATAGATTACCTCCTGCGCTACAAGTGCACAACGGGGGGAATCACCGGTTCGTCCGGTGTATTTTTTGGTTAGAGTGCTGTTTTTGACTCCAAAAAGTGCCTTCCAAGGACTGAGACGGCCTCTTTTTAAATAATTTTTCCTATAAAAACATCATGATGATCTTGGCACGCCCCCGTGTTTCGCGCCTCACTTCCTGGGTGACATGCCGATGTCCGGTAATGTTACCGTGATAATCTCATAGATGCTCGTCGCAACAGCAGCGACGAAAAACATCATTGCCGTGACGAGGATCACAACGCCTGACTTCGTATCCACAATGTGCAATGCCGTGGCCGCCTTGACAGCCAAGGGCATGGCGAACCAACCAATCACCGTGGATAGGCACACAGCAAAGACAATACGGACTTTGTTTGCCCGAACGCCACTGAACGCCCCGAAGACAAAAATCATCAACGCCACAACAAGGGCAACGATAGACACCGTGTTACTAATCTCCGGCCAGAAAAAATGCACAACGTTCTCTGCCTGCATGATCCAATCCTCCTGTTTTTATGGGTTGAAGGGATATAATCGCCTATCCCCACCGACACTCGCATATTTCTTGATGCCACCCATGAAACGAGGCAAGGCAAACAATCCTGCACTGGGGGGGTCAGACTAAGAGCTTGTCCGTAAATAAGCTTTTCAGGGATCGCGCCGGATTTTGAGACGAATTTGGCCGAGACGATTGAGTAAAACCGCAGCCGTAGCAGTGCTACGGCGAGGATTTTGCGATTGAGGAGCGGTCAAAGACGGCCAAAAGCCGGATGCGAGCACCAAAGATTTATTTATGGACAAGCTCTAAGATATCCACTCAATATTTCAGGATACTGGTCCTATAAAATGGTATTATTCACTCCGATATCTTCCTTTTCGGCCTCAAAAAGTTGCCGCCAGAACCAGATGCTCAGATTCTGGGGGGTGTTCCTGATTTGTTTTACATTTTTAGTGATTTCCGATCTCAGGACGAGAGAAGTATTATTTTGGATGTAGGATTCAAGGTGTTTTGACGATTTTGGTAAAAAGATAATCGTTGCTTGCCACTGGTGTATGGCATTGAAAACACTCACTGACAAAACCGGCGTCTTTTCCATAGGGTTTAAGCTCATTCCCAACAAATCGAGCAAAGCCCCAACCACCTGTTTCTTTATACTTCTTTGCGTCCTTCACCATAAACTCAACCTGTGCGAACGCTCCCGGCACAGTGGCTACAGGAAAGGAAGGATGTTTTTCTGCTTTCCAGGCTATTTTGGCCAGCACGCTACCATCCGGGAGTGGATTTTTACCAGCCTGCAATGCCACAATAGCGATCTCGTTGCCAGTAATGATGCGAATTTGGCCTTTATCCTCCCGATAGGAAGGCGCTATGAATTTCCAAGTCATGTATTCGGGATAATAGGAAATTCCGTTAGGAGCAACTGGCACATTAGCAGCTGAAATCAATTCCGGAGCAATTATACTGATGGCAATAAGCAGCATCAATCTTTTCATGTTAATCTCCTTTTGAAATAATGGTTTTAGAATAATGATCCGAATGAAAGATGAGTTTTTTTTTACCGCTTTCATTTTGTTTGGTTGAATATTATTAACCGTTTTTATTTCCAGATCGTCTTGTTTCTATTGTTCGATACTCTATTTTCTGCTCAAATCGACGATATTGTCAATGAGTTTTCCTTTTTTTGTGGTGATCGGGAAAGACTCGGTCCATATCTTGCCACCTTTTTCAGATTATGGACAATGCAGAACAGGTTCCACTGGATGTTCACCTTGGTTTTTCCGTGCAGGGTGAGGATATCAAGGCCCATGACCCGCCAAGGGACAATCATAAAATGGCACTTCGTCGGAAAGTTCTCCCCTTTTTTGTTATGCCCCTTGTTGTCATCATTCTTCCGGTCGTGCTTACCGGCAAGAACGGAGCTACCGACATCCAATAGACCCGAGAATAAAGGCTGTCGTCGAGGTCAGCAGCAGATTCACGCGCGCCACAATCAATCTCATTTGGGTTGTGGTTTTTCATTTTTTCACCCAGATGGCATATAAAAGATAGATAGCATGGGCAAAATTATTGGACGATGGGCAAAAGGCTTACAGAAACTCCTCGAAATAGTCCAGGTCCTTATGAAAGGTCTCTTCCAGCCTGGTCAGGGCCAGGAGGGCGACAGCCATGCACACGCCTCCGACCAGTAAAGCACTGGTCTCAAGGCTGAAATAACTGCGGCAGAGCTGAAAGACCGTGGTGATGGGCACCACCATGCCGCGCACGAAATTGGGAACGGTGGTGGCGACCGTGGCCCGAAGGTTCGTGCCGAACTGCTCGGCCGCCACGGTGACGAAAATGGCCCAATAGCCACCGGCAAAGCCAAGGAAACAGCAGACCCCATAAAAGAAGGCCGGGCTCCGGCTCCCCTGCAGGAAATAAAGGCCAATGCCTGCCATGGTCAGCAGCATAAAAATGAAGACCACTTTTTTCCGGCTCTTCAATACCTGGCTCAGGAGTCCGCTGCTGAAGTCACCGAAAATCAGCCCCAGATAGCAAAGCATGACCGCGTTGCCGGCGGTGACCGGGCCGCTTATGCCCAATGATTTCGCGAACTCCGGTGCAAAGGTGATCAGGATGGCGACCACAAACCAGATGGGCACCCCGATGAGAATCGAGTTCAGGTAGCGGATGAAGCGCTGCCGGTCAAAGAACAGGGCCAGGAAATTTCCCCGGCTGACGCTCTCCTTCTCCTCCATGGCCCGAAACATGCCCGAATCCGCCACCTTGATTCGGGTAATGAGCAGCAAGAGGCCGAGAATGCCGCCGATAATAAAGGCCTTGCGCCAATCAAAGGCGGTGGCCACGAGGTTGGCGAGGATGGCGCCGGAGACCCCCACGGAGGCGACCAACATGGTGCCATAGCCGCGGACGCTCTGGTGCAGGACCTCGGACACCAGGGTGATTCCCGCCCCCAGTTCCCCGGCCAGGCCAATGCCGGCGAGAAAGCGGAGCGCCGCGTAGGCCGGCAGCGAGCTGACCATGCCGTTGGCGAAGTTGGCGATGGAGTAGATGAAAATGGAGGCGAACATGATCTTGAGCCGCCCCTTGCGGTCGCCGAGCACCCCCCAGATGATGCCGCCGATCAGCATCCCGGCCATCTGCATGTTGAGAAGAAAGACCCCGGAACTGATCAGTTCCGGGCCGGCCAGGCCAAAAGATTTGAGACTTGGTACCCGCACGATGCTGAACAGCACCAGGTCGTAGATATCGACAAAATAACCCAGGGCGGCGACAATGACCGGCAGGCTGAATACCTGCCGCAGGTTTGCGGTGTGATGTGTTTGCATTGTATTGATTTTTTTTTGGGAAAAGACCTCAGTGAGCCTGGCTCTTAAAGACGGTCATCGTTTTTGAAACATGCATCAAAGCAGAAAAGAACCAACTCAAGATGAATGAGGTGGTTCAGGGTGAATTCAAATGTGCCGGGAAGGATCTGCCTGTCAAAGTGAATGGGAATGAATTTGCCTTGAACGTAAGAGTAAGGTTTATAACGGGCCATGCCGCGACATCTCTCTGAAGTGGATTTAACCGCTTTACTTGGCTGATATTGCAGTAACTATACTACTATTGTGCTTGAACCTACAGGAATTATTTACAATAATTTACGTTTTCCTACAGGCTCAACGTTTGAAATAATCGGCTGGCCGATGTGCTACCCTTGAAAAAATGCGGCTATTTCCAGTCCGGTTTATTTACTTGATGTTAGCAATGGGATTACCAAAATTTTCCATACATAATCTTGACACCTATAGCTTCTATTCCGCTAGAATAATACGAATGCAGATATATGGAAAAAGCTTGTGTTAGTTGAAATTCATATCAACTTCCCAAGTACATACCCAATGATGATGCCAATAATGAGGGCAACAGTCAGCCCACGATAAGTCAACACATCTTTCGAGTAGCCTCGCCGAATAGCCACCAATGCCACCAAATAACCTATCGCGTTGAGCAACCAGATGAGGCTATAAGAAAGGACTCTGACTATCAGCGGTCCCACAAAAGGTATAATCGCGATGATGCCAAGCAACCAGGCAAAAGCATTGGATAACAGGCCAATTAAGAATACAATGCCAGCGATAACCTTAGTATCTATATTGAAATAAACTCCAACCCAGATAAAAACAACAATTATCACCCAAATTGGAAGCATAATCTTCCAATTTTTCCACCAAAGCGATTCTACTGAAGTCGACTCTATATCTTCTTCTGATTTTGAAATAGTAGTTTTATCTTTATTCATTACTAACCAGTTGTTGCTTATATAAAAAATTTTAAAATATTGCCTCTATAATTCATTGAAATAGTAGAATGTCTAATCAAATTTTTCAGTATAAGATCAATGGAATTGATAACAAATGAGCAGGGTCAGGTTTTGAAAAATAAGCAATGATCACGTCATTCACAATTCAAGACTTGCCCCGAATGTTGTCCTGTGGAGAGAAACCTAACGGAAAGCTATACCGTGCCGCTGTTGCGCTTGCTGGATAAAACCACCGTACTCGGCGTCGGCTTGAGTAAATTATAGGGCTTGTGAGCCATTTAATCTTAAAACAAAGCTAGAAGGTCGAGATTCCTGCAGATGCCGGAATCTCGACCTGTTCTCATTACAGGATACTTGACCTTTTTGTGAGACATGACGAGAGGATCGAATTCGAATAACTACGAAGCCAACAAGTTTGTCCCCTTCTTTATTGCTTGACCAGCTCGACACGACGGTTTTTAGCGCGTCCCTCTTCAGCATCGTTCGACGCAACGGGGGCGAACAAACCGCATCCATAGCCATGCAAGCGTACCGGAGCAATACCATGGTTTTGAACAAGTTCCTGGATTACTGCTTCGGCGCGATTTTTGGATAGTTTTATATTGCTTTCCATATTGCCTACGTTGTCCGTGTGACCAACCACATAAACCTTGAGGGCGGCATCAGTTTTCAAGAGTTTGGCAATTTCCCCGATAGCTTGCGCGGACTCTGGTTTAATGGTGGACTTTCCAGTATCGAAATAGATGCCATAAACGGCTACATGTCCCGTTTTATTAATATCGCTGGATAAAACTTCCGCATTGGCGACAATATCCTGTGTCATAGCATCCTTCTGGACAATCAGGAGTCCGTATTTGCCTGTGAACTCTGCCCATAACTCAATCCAGATCTCCTTGCTGTCCTTGGTCAGTTTAAAGGTACTCTTACCCTTGTCCTGAAAAACTACTGTCCCGCCCTGCTTCTGGACGGCATTTTCAAAGTTGCGCATAATCTGGATTTCACTTGGTTTAGGCTTCAGATCTGCGTTTGGATAGTAATTTATCTTCCAAAGCTGTCCTTCCACTCATATGGTCTTGCCTTTTTCGGTAATAAAGTCATGCGTGTCGAACTGTTTCTGATCGCAGCTGTGAATCCAATATCCGGACATCCTCGTAAAAGCCGGATGATCCTTGTAGCCTTTTTCATCCTGGGCAGCAAAAGCCGTACTCCCCATAAGAATTACAGTCACCATCAAATAATACATCACCATAACCAGCTTGTTCATATCAGCCTCCTTGCATTTTGTAATATATTCAAAAAACCATTGAAGCCATCTTCAATGTAATCTGCAACCTGACCTTCTCAATCGATAAAAAGCTTATGGAGATCAATGATTATTTGATCCCATAATTATTCATACAGCCCAACTGCCAGTTGAGCCGCGCCCGGCTTTTTGGGCGTCGGCTCCAGCGAAAGTTATGCATGAGTACAATTCCTCGGAAGGAGTTGAGAAAAATGTCCCTTCTGCATCCAGCAGGCGCTCCGGACGGCGGGCTTCGCCGCCGGGATGTTATGTGCAAATTACCGGATAGAGCCTCATTTATTCGGGATGTGCAGGTCCGATGTGAGAACCCCAATAAGCCGGGGTTGCTTCCCATTGGAGTAGATTGGAATCGAGTAGGTGATCATCCAGGCATCACCACCTCCTTCGTCATAATAGGGCTTACTCCACACTGGCTCCCTCGCCTTGACAGGCAGAAGGTACCAGTCTTGAACCGTATAATTATAGGAATCTATGAGATTCTTTTCAATGAGCTTCCCACCGCTCCGGTAAACATAGGGTGAGGATTTGACCAGCTTACCGCTCTTTTCTGCGGGAGCAAAGGCAAAAGCGGCGCCGTATATGTAAGAATTCTGGCCCAGGTATAATCTAAGCAGTTCAAAGGCGGACTTATTGTCCACAGGCACTCGCCGAGTGATTTCCTTGCCAAGGACTCTAAGCGCATCCTCAACTTGGCTCTTAATGGTCGGCGCAACTTCACTCTTAGGGGCGTTGGGCCTTGCTGCATGGGATACACTTGCGCATGCGGCAAGGCAGATCAAAACGATGGCACATGCAAGCGATCTTCTCCTCAGATTCTTCATCATTACACCTCCTGCTGGTGTGTCGATATTCTATATCGTTTCCGCGTACTCTGCCTCAGACTTCGACCTTTGGGTAAAAAGACATGAGGAAAATGGATGAACGCTGCTGCACTCTCACGGCACCGCTTCCTCATAACGATCTGCATCACTAACGGCCCACCCAAACTTGCCGCGTCAGCGCCGCCGCGCTTCTTGCCGTCTGGTGAATGCTTTTGTTATAAGCTTTCATATGTAAATTTCACCTTTTGCGAACAGTGTTGAATGTCCTGAGATTCTGACACGATCACCTGAATATTCACAAAATATTTCCCCCTTTCGGCTTGATAGTTGAAAGGCATGCAATTTGTTTTTGTTAAGTCGTTTTGCCCAATATGGAATTAAGGTGCAATGGGCAGATCCTGTTACTGGATCTTCATTTATACCGGCATTTGGGGCAAAAAACCTCGAAACAAAATCAGAACATTCCCCTGGAGCGGAAACGATTACCGCAAAGTGGCTTTGAATTTTTTTGAGTTTGTCGAAATCTGGTGTCATGTTTTGAATTGTATTTTCATCCTCAAATACTGCCAGCAAATCTCTTGATTCTAGAACATAGCTTGCCTCAACCCCAAGAGCCTCAGAAAGGATTTCTGGTGAATTGGCTTCAGTTGGTGGCCTTGCTGGAAAATTCATGGAAAGTAATTTCGCTGATTTTTCTACTAATAAATCTCCACTTGCAGTTTGAAATTTTAAGACGGTTTTGTCTTGGTCGTAGTATTCGAATAGGACAAATGCGCTTGCAAGGGTGGCATGGCCACAAAGGTCAATTTCTATTGTTGGGGTAAACCATTTCAGTTCATAGTTCCCGGGGGTTACTGGAACAAGAAATGCTGTTTCAGATAAATTGTTCTCTGCTGCTATTTTTTGCAGCACATCGTTGTCAAGCCAGGAATTTAATATACAGATAGCCGCAGGATTACCGCCAAAGGCCTTGTTCGAAAATGCGTCAACTTGGAAAAATGGTATTTTCATATCGTTTGCTTATAACGTCTGTGGCTTCAGCTGCACCGCGAAGCGGCGTCTGCTGGAATCGACCGCAGGCGGGGCGGCCTGCACCCCACCATGCGTTGCGGCATCCTCGCTACTTAGAGATCTCGACGCGGTTCCTGCCCGAATCCTTGACCCGGTAAAGAGCCTCGTCCGCCAACTGGACTAGCGTATCCTCGTCTTTGACATTCTGGTTGGGATAGGCCGCCCCGCCGATGCTCACGGTAACACGCACCGTCCTATCGCCGTCCGAGAGGGCGCTGTCCGCGACGGCCCTGCGCAGTCGCTCGCCCATGTCTCGAAGGTCCTCCGTAGATGCCGCCGGCAATACGGCGACGAACTCCTCGCCACCGTAGCGAAAGAAAATATCCCCTTCCCGAAGTAGGGACCGGACGATGGAACAGGTGGACTTCAAAATGCGATCTCCAACGAGGTGGCCGTACGTGTCGTTGACCTGCTTGAAATGGTCGATGTCGAGCATCAGTACACCCAGGAACGAGCTGGTGCGCACTGCCCGAGTGAACTCCTCGTGCAGGCGACCCAAGCCGAAGCGACGGTTGTAGATACCCGTAAGCGGATCCACAGCGGCCAGGCGCTGCAAGCGATCATGGGTCATCGCGTTGTTCAGGGCCAATCCCAGCCCCTGCAGGAGCAGATCGATCAGTGCACGGTGGTCCGCGTTGAACGACCCCCCAGCCGCAAGGACGATTACTCCGAGCGGTACACTCTTGTGCGTGATGGGAAACACGATGACCTCCCCGGGCCGGAAGTCCACGATGACGCCCTCGACTCGTACGTCGGCAGGTATCGAAATGATCTGCCTCTGCCCTGTCCGCACTACGGCCATGATGTGGTCACTCACAGCTACCGACTCCGGGTTCCGCACTCCACGTGAGGCCGCGACCTTCAGTTCACCCTCTGATTCGTAAAGGATCACGCCGCCCGCCGCACCTGTGTGCTCGAAGAACTGTTGCAGAGCGTTATCTGCCAGGCTCTCTATCTCCAATTGACTCGTCAGCATCTCTGAGAACGAACGAACCGCCGCCTGCGTCGTCATCGATGCCGAGAGTGACTCGACGAGCCGGTTGAATGCTGCAGCGCTTTCTCCAATCTCGTCCTGGGAATCGACGGGGATCATGCAGCTGTCTGACGCGCATCGGGAGAGGTCGCCACTGAAGGTGACCGCACCCAGGTTCCGCTCTACGTCATTCATGCCGTTCGCCAGAACCCTCAACCGGACGCCCACGATCCAACGCGAGAGGCCATAGTTGACGACAGCGACCAATGCCCCGGCGCCCAGGCAGGCCGTGATGAAGATGGGCCTGAGAGCGACGGCTGTCGGCACCCCGAGCGCCATTGCGAAGAACGGAAATATGATCCCAATGCACAAGCCGAAGCCCACCATCCAGATGGCCAGGTCGCAGAACACTCCCCGCGTGATTCGCATGCTAATCCCCCTTTTCGTGTGTTTGGTCTGTCGAATGTTCAGCATAACCGGCTGGTAAAAGCAGTATAGCGAAGCGGCGCAGCTTTTACCAGCCCGAGTTGATGCTGTTGTTAGACACTCCACCTCGCTGATTATACACGCTCTCTAATCGCTCAAAAAACCAAGAAGTGCTTTATTGAAAATATCAGGCTGATCCATCAACGGCAAATGCCCGGCATCTTGAATCCGATAAAGCGTCGCATTAGGCATGATCCTGGCTGCTGCTTCACCTTGTTCGACCGAAAACAGCTGATCATTTTCTCCCCAAATTATTAGAGTTTCATTCTTAATCCGCCGAAGGAATTCCTCAGGCATTGCTGACACTGCAGAGCCTCTACCTTGAGCAAAGGCGTTTTTACCACCTTCCCGCTTGAGTATCTCAATGGAATAATATCCGAGATTTGGATCTCTGTTTTCAGGATTGAATAGTAGATAGCGAGAGAAGAATCGATTTGCTAGACGAGATGGAACGCAATTCATCCAAAGCATTCCTATAAAGGGCAGAAATGAGGGTGTTGCGCCAAGTGCGCCAGAGTCAATCAAAACGAGCTTATCAACAAGCTCCGGATAGTCCAATGCGAACTGAAGAGCAATAGCTCCCCCTTGAGATAGGCCGACTATATGCGCCTTAGGTATTTCCAATGCCGACAAGAACTCGTTTAGCCATGCTGAAAAGTATGGCCGGTCATATGCCCCACTGGGTTTATCAGACTCACCATAACCGACTATGTCAGGAGCGATAACATGGAATTCTTTTGAGATGGCACTGATTGACGGATACCAAGTAACAGCCCCAGCACCAGCCCCGTGCAGCAATATTACTGGCGGGCCCTCACCAGCGGATAAGTAAGACGTCTTAACCGAACCAGCAACTATCTGACCTTGCCGTATTGGTGTTTCGATTTTATCTATGAGAGCTTGTCGGTGGTTAACCTTACTCATTTTGTAGTACCTATTTTTCTATTTCGCCTGCCATTTGGCTATGCACATGCATTTTGCCTAACGCCAAGGGGTAACCAGCGGCGGCAACTGAACTTGTCGCGAATAGCGCAACACTGCTCCCCACCGTCTGATGGACCCAATTGTTGGGCATGCTCTCTTGGTTTAATTGTTCCGAACATGGCTGATCCAAACGTCAGTCTTTTCCACCTTACTGAAACGGCATTGCGTTACAAGTATAGCCCGATGAAGTTCTTCGTCCGTCACGCTCCCTGCCTCATTATTGAAGGCCAATGTTCCCGTGGCATCCGAGAGAAACTCAACGGCATAGCCGAGGTGGAAGGCCCGTCGTGCGGTGGTATCGCAACACATATGCGTCATGTATCCGCACACCGTGAGCGTGTCGATATCTTTGCTCTTGAGCCATTCTTCCAGTCCTGTTTCAGTGAAACTATCCGGCCAGTTTTTTGCAATCAACACGTCTCGGTGCCGTTTCTCAACATCGGGATGAAGCTCCCATTCCGGGCTCCCTTTCCGAAAGACGGGCGAGGTTTCCGACTTTGCCGCATGCTGGATCACCACTACAGGTATTTGATTCGTCGTTGCTGCGTCCATCGCCTTCAATATATTGTTCAGGCTTCCGGGTGGATGAGATACCGGCAGTTTTCCATAGAAATACTCATTCTGGACATCGATAACTAATAGTGCACGCATTATTGTCCCCTCTCTTTCAACGTCGAATATGATTCTTTCGTCAATTCCATTGTCAGGAAGTGCGCCTGTTTTCCGTTAATATTTTCGACGCATTCTCCCTGTTCGACAAATCCGAGACGCGAGTACAGGCAGATGGCCCTTGGGTTATTCTTTCTCACAATGAGATGAATTCGGGAAAATCCAATTTCGCTGAATCCCTTTGCAAGTGTCATAGTCGTGATGACACCGCCCAACCCTTGGCCGGTTCTGTCGGCCCGCAGGGCGATGCGAAACTCGGCAACAGCCTCTCCTGTTCTAGACAGAATTGTAAAGGCGACGAGTTCTCCCGCTTGTTCTACAGCAAAACGCCATGTGTCCGGTTTGTTCCGGTATTCGGTAAGCCAGCCATTGCCTCTCAAGGCATAATCCAAATCTTCAAATTCTGGCTGGTAAGGAGGCCAATCCTTTATGGCGACAATATCATCCAGGACGATATTTCTGAGTTGAATCATCGGTATTGCCATAGATACATTCCGCCCAACGCGTTCCGCATCACCGGCTAGCGGAAGCGAAGCTGGAGCCAGTCCGTTGTGCATGCGATGGTTATGCCGTCCTATTAGCCCTCTGCTCTAATTCTTCCAGACATATTTGAGCTTCTCCCAGCCTTCAGCATGTCGGGCTTTACTTAGCATCCCTTCCAAGAACATTGCATCAGCTGAATAACCCCACAAGTACCGCCGTCACGATAATTTGCAGTGCAACTATGGTCGTAATCCAGAATGGCCTATGTGCCAAGAATCTTTCCGGGCCGGGAATCGCTTTGATAAAGAAAGAGGCATTAGCGAGATTAAAAAGGACGATTATCCACAATAACGCTGTACTTCCCCCGTATACCCACCAGCAGAAAATCCCATAAATTGTCTCGACCGCGAATGCAACAGCCGGCTTCTCATAGAGCCCCAGACCGAACTTTCTGCTGTCCAGAAAGGGCGCTATGACAATATCGCGAGCATGACTAATCAGGTCTAGCACAAGGTGAGAACATATCCCAAGCGCAACGGCTATTCCTACATCAACCTCTTTGAAGCCGAAGGCAAAAAGTAGCCATGCGCCAGCCGCCAAAACAGCCGTGGAGACAACTGAGTGAGAAAATGGCATATACTCAAGATGTACGTCACTGACTGATTTTACTTTGTTTTCAGTTGTTGTCTTTTCTATGCGGAGAAAGTTTAATACAACCCAGAGGATCTCTATTAGTTGGACCGATACTAAAATCGAAGTTATCGGTACATCGGGATATATCTTTTTGATAATCAGTCCGGTAGCTGCGTGATTTATAGCGAACATGACCCAGCCTCCCTTCTTCTGGATTCATCTATATAGTCTTTCTTTTCGTCTTAATCCGCATAACGTATGGGTCACCGGGAGGCGGGTGCCTTTCCCGCCGATCCGGTGCACCCGGTCGTTATGCAGCAGTTTGTTTCATTCTGTGCAGACAAAGCTCTCAGGATATGCCGCCGCCCGATCTAAAACCTCACCCGGCAAATCAGAAAGTCCAGGGGTTTGAGACCACGTCTTCATAATCAGCTTCCTGTTGGCTTGATGAGAGTAAGGGACAAACTTGCCGCTAACGTCTCCAGCGCCTTCAGAGAGTATATCGAAAATTTTGCCCGGCGAAGCACAGGAAAAATCAAAGGCGCCAAGGTCAAAATAGCGAATTTGCTGATTGTCGTGAGTCTTGAAAGAAACACGGAAATTGGCAAGATCATAAACAATGCTCCATACCGTTGGGCCTAAGGCATCGTGCGATTCCACTTTCTTCAGCGTTTCAAACGCAAAGGCCGTCGCTGATTTTGGGCTGTGAGCGTCGGTTTCTTTCAGTCTTTTCGAGGCCTGTATAAAGCGCGTTTCTGAGTGGTAAACATCACCATAAATCGGCTTTCCCTGACTCAGGGAATTGATCGATTCCGCATAGGGGGTATTTGTCAAGACCCTAAACGGCATATTTTTGTGAGTATGATAGACCATCTTTCCGTTGATACCCTCTACGATGACGCATTCCCCTGTCCTGTCACAGGCAATAAAATGGAATCCGGACATGTTGCTGGGAGAACCCCCTATGATCTGGATGTTTTTGTCATTGGCGATGACCTCCTGAACATTACTGGAATTGTCAAGCTGGTATTGAATCCACTGGCCGGCGCTTATAGCGGGTCGTGAATCAGGAACCGGCCATTTAGTGTTTTCCAAAAGTAGAATCGCGACAAACAACCCTTTCTCATTCATGCCGTCCGATGGAAAAGCATGCCCGGACTGATTGAATGTGACACTGCCGTATTTTGACGTCCATCTTGCTATCGATTTGGGGGAGATCTTCTCATTTGGGGGTGCAGCTATTTTTGAGACCCCCCGCTTATTGGTCATGATGAGGGCATCTTTGATAAGCCAGTCATGATTGAATCCAGCGACCCAACCCGCGGCATCCTTGAGGCAGATCGCCGTACACGAATAACTCTTTGGTACTGTTGCCACCCACCCTATAAGGATGATCAATGGCAATATAATTGAGAATCTCTTCATTTTATTCCCTCCTAATCATCAGCATAACGTTACGGTAAGGGGCGCGCCGCTTTTTGCGCGTCCCGCTTGACCGCAATGTTAGGTGCGGCTTCAATGGAGATAAACCACTTTGGCTTTATACGCCAAAAATCGGTACGAGTGTTTGTTTTCAGTGCCTTTTTAGAGTCGAAAACCACTGGGCCGTTTGGGCTACGCCAAAAAATAACCCAATGCCAAAAGGGATGCCCATCTTCCAAGTGCCACTTGATGGAAAGAAGCGCCAAGTCTGGAAGTTTTTCCCATGATGAAAAAGGGAGCTCGCCTTCACTGGCTGAAATGCCAAAATGCTTGAGAAGGACGCGCACATAGCGAGTATCTGACCAAAGGCTGCTGTCTTCGGCAAAGATGCCAAGGCTATTGGCAACAGCTTTTGCCTCTTGGTATGAGTGTCCTGCAAGTGCCGCCACACTTGCTATCCCGCAACCAGAGATTTCTTCTTGGGTAACAGACTTCATAAGCACTTAACGTTGAGGTAAGGGGCTGCGCGAAGGTGTATTCGCGCAGCCCCTCTTGACCGTAAGGTTAGCCATTTGAAGCTAAATTTTGTCTCATTTTACGACCACCAACAGGAACGAGACCATTATTCTGATAAAAACTTAATGCACGCTCAAACTCAGGGAGTGGCGGTGTACATAACTCAATGCACGACCAACCATGCTTTTGTCCATAATTTCTTACCTGCTCTATCAGCATTGCTCCGACACCTGAAGAGCGAAACCCAGGGATAACATAAAACTCTTGGATTACTCCTATCTTTCCACCTGCGTATAGAGCGTAAGTCTCAGTGATTGTCGAAACAGCAACGGGGATATTATCTGACCAGCCAATAATAGCTGCGTAATGGCCTGCCGATAACAACTTTTCACACCTTTGAACTGTGCCTTCCAAATCAATATCGAAATGTTGTGCATTAGTACGCTCACAGATTTCCTGTGTAAGTTGGACGACCAGTGAACCTATAATTTTTGCGTTGTCTGGTGTTGCTTGTATAAATTCTAATTTCATTCGGCTGCTCCCTTGAGATGGCTAACGCTAGGCTCACCTGCTGCGGGGCAGTTTCCGCAGTCAGAGTGTAGCCGATTGTTGGCCGTTTTTATTTCAACTTATCGAGACAACTATGAAGATCATGAAATCTTTTCTTAAACTCCTGAAAGAGTTCTGTATTTGTAGAGTACAGTGTCGCACTGGTAGCTTGAACAAAACCTTTAGCGTCAAACCCAAGATTATTGTCCTTGCCGCAGTAATTGTCCCATGCCTCTTGCAGTTTCCGTTGATAGTCTTTGGGCAAGATCGGGCGAACAGCATCAACGGCTGCCTCGTGCCGTTCAAATGCGATAGAGAAAGTGTCTATAGCATAAAGGTTATTGCTGACAGCGGCAATTTCAGGAGCGAAGGAGGATTTGTATTTTTGGAAGGCAGAACGGAGAATGGACTTTTTTTCTCTAGCAACAGAAAGCTCATGACCAATTCTTTGTGCGACCCATTGGCCCAAAATGATAGCAATAGTGGTTGTCCCAAGACCATAAATCCACCGTTCGGCGGCAGTGAAATGATTAACTATATCCCAAAAGATTCCCATTCTGATTTCGATATGGATTTGTTTTTTTGTGTTGTCGGTATTATTGCTGGAGTTTCAAGCGCAATTTTCAGCTTTAGAGAAGGCCAACGTTCCGGCTCACCGGACCCGCGCCGTTTGCGGGGTCCGTGTGGAGCCGGGTGGTTAGAGCTGTTGACCAACGAGACGAAGACCACCGTCACATTCGATCACACAGCCTGTCATAAAGGTATTTCCAATTACGAACACAATTGCTTGTGCGATATCTTCGGGTTGTCCCACTCTGCCGACTGGACTGGCTTGAGCGAAACGATTGAAAGTTTCCTCTTTCACCTCAGAAGCGAGCCAGTTCCACCATGGAGTGTCAACGACTCCTGGCGAGACGGCATTTACCCTGCGTGGCCTTAACTCCACAGCGAGCGGTTTAACCATGCCTTCAATTGCCGAATTAATTGCAGCCAAGCCTGCTGTCCCTGGATTAGCAGCGCGTGCTGAAATTGCAGAGACAAACGTAATTGACCCATTTTCGTTGAGATACGAAAGACTCTCTTGCGCTAGCGAAAAGTGGGTCCAGAACTTTGCCTCAAATCCAGTACGCAGATCACTCGGGGGTAGTTTTTCAAAGGGACCGGCACCCTTGCCGCCACTCAAAGCGATGACCAAGTGATCAATTGATCCCACTTTCGCGAGCGCAGCGAGTCTTTGACTTTGATCACTGGCATCAAAGGAAATAGTATTGGCATTTGCACCAAGTACTTGGTGAGCTTGCTCCAATTTTCTTTCGTCGCGCCCACCTATGGTAACAATGGCACCAACTTCACTAAGTAACTTAGCTGTCGCAAGGCCGATGCCTGACGATCCACCTGCCACCAAGACTTTTTCGTTTTCAAGATTGAACATAATTACCTCGTAGCTCTAACGTTTGAATTCACCGGCCTGCGCGGCTTTTCGCGCAGGTCCGGTGGAATGATGGGTTGGGCGTTGCCATTGCCAGCCTACAACCGTAGATGCTCACCATTCGCCAATCCCTCGCGTTCGACTGACTGCCATTTGCCTTCCGTACGTTTCTGCGCAGACGAAATTACAAATGGAACAAGATTCTTGAATAGCGGAAACGGCTCCGGGGTATTCATGACTTGGAAGTGGAGATGGGGTTGAAGTGAAGACCCCGAGTTTCCAACCAGCCCCAATTGGTCGCCACTGCGCACTATGTCTCCGGGACGCACACACACTGAGCCTTTTTTTAAATGCGCGTAGAGCGGATAGACATCGCCGCATTTGAGAATGACATAGTTACCGCCCAGTGCGGAAAATGGAGGGGCAATCTTCGGGCCGAAGAACATAAGCCGAAACAGGTCTCTGGCCATAGAGATGCGTTCCCTATCCGGCATGCCGTCGCGTGCGGCAATCACGGTTCCATCCATCACTGCGAAGACAGGCTTACCCCAGGCGAGCGTGGCCTCGACGGATATGGTGGAAAAAATGTGCCGGAGCAAACTCGCCCCGTTGTAGGGCGATCTCTGGTCATCAACGGCCAAGAAATCGAAAGCAAGTTTGGCGTGGCCTGGCGGATTCAGGATCGCCCACTGACCACGTACCGGAGGATTGAGTGCGAGAGACTGGCTCATTGCTTATGGTGCCCAACGTAAAGCTCAGGGGCGCGCCGCTTTTGGCGCGTCCCCTGGAGCGCCTGGTTGGGCGTATTGTGAATCGACGAAGCGCATAGATTTCAGTTGATCGAAGAGGAGCACGTTACCCCAGAACGAGCACACGATTACCCAAAGCAATATCGGCACTAGCTGTTTGCCTTGCCGGTATGCCTTTATCACCCTGTGGAGCGCGACCATATTGACAATTGCGAACAGGAGCATTACTGGAACCACGGTAAGAAACCAAACAAACGCATCACCCGGTCCACCTGGGGTTCCCTGATCTTCGGGCGCGACCCAAAGAACTGATGCAAGCACAAGGTAAGTTCCCATGCCCACGAGATTCGCAGCCAACCAAGCATACGTGAGACGACGATTTGTCATGTGTACGCCCAACGTAGAAGTGAGGGGCTGCGCGCTTTTGGCGCGTCCCGCTCGAACGCCATGTTAGCCGTTTGTTTCGGCATGGTAACCTTGTTTCTTTGTCATCAGAGCGTGTACGTGACGTTGAACTTCACTGGCTTCTAAAGGACCACCATGCCCCATATAAAAGTTCTCCATACCGGAATCAAGTAGACGTTGCAGCGTCAAGCCTACTGTGTGTGGATCATCTTCGAAGGGTGGGCTTTTGGCATGGCTTGTTCTGATGAGCCCACCTAACAGAATTCCCGACGCAACGAGATCACCGACCAAGGCGTCTTTAGTGGGCAGCTCCACCGAGATAGAGCCTGCCGTGTGGCCGGGAGTGTGTTTGATAGTACCGGGAATTCCGTAGCGATTTAGGTCGAGAGTTTCGTTTTTCGAGAGGAGTATATCCGGCACAAAGCCTTGGTACGGTTCGTACATCAGCGGCGTTTTGATAAAGAGACGACCAAACCACCCGGTGGGACAAAAAGTCATTGGCGTTTCTCGGCTATAGTGCTTGGCATCGTCGGCGTGAGCCACAATAGGCGCCCGAGACAATTCACGCAGTGCATATGCGCTCCCTGCGTGATCTACGTGGGCGTGGGTGATCACGATGAGCTTGATGTCTTTGAATGTGAGGCCGTGCCGGGCTAACACTTTTTCAACTTTAGACTCCGACCCTGGCAACCCTGCATCAATTAGAATACATCCACTAGCACTCAGGATCAGGTGCGCGTTTACCAAGCCAAACGGCAGGATGGGGATGCGAATGATTTGGTGCGCTGCCATTGTTTCTTCCTTTGTTTTTTGACGGCTAACGTTGAGGTAAGGGGCTGCGCGAGGGTGTATTCGCGCAGTCCCTCTTGACCGTAAGGTTGGGCATCATACGTCAGCTTCCCTTGAGCTTCATTTGAAGATCGCTCACGGTAAGTGGGGGATTTGAGCGATGCAACATGCGATGGCAATTCGAACACACCGGCACAAGATCTGACACGGAAATTTTAGTTTGCACTGTGAGCACCCCGATAGGTACTGTGTGATGTGCTTCAACGAAGCCAAGGCCTAGATTTCCGTAAGTGTGCTCAAAAGAAAACCCACACACAGCACACGAGAAGTCGGTGAGTTGAGACTTGAACGCCTTAATGAGTTTTCTGGAGCGTTCTTTCATGACGTGACGTTTCAACAATGGACGGCCTTCAATGTCCCAGTACTCCTCGGATGGATCAGCGAGCGTTTCATCAGCCTCTGAAATTAGCGAGCCGAGAACCTCTGACGTTTCATCAGAAATATATCGAAATGTACCAGAACCCCATTTTGGAACGCCTACCTCTTCAAGGTATTGGTACGTCAACCCTCTTACCTGTGCATTTTCAGATAAGGGTTTAAATTTTTTGAAAGTCAGAGAATTACCTTCTGCCTTCTTAATTTCGGACTTCCCCCAAAGCACGAGGGTTTGATCTATGTCTCGATACACGAAGTAAGCATCACCGGTTGCTCTTTCTCCGAAATCGCCAGTTGTTGAGTGCCAAGTATAATTGGAACATAGGCTTTGCTCCCAACACTGGGCGGCGCATTTCCCCGTCTTTGTGACTTTGTATCCGGTGCTAATAACGGATTCGTGGCATTGAAACAGCCGACGATCACGGTCAGCGTTTTGACACTGACCGTTCCAGTTCTGGTTATTGAACGCTGCTCGGATAATTACGGACATTCAGAGCATCCCCTTTGAGTATGATGCCCAATGTTGAGGTAAAGTTTTGGCGGGCTTCGGACAATGTCTCATTAAAGAAGTGTAGTCAGTAAGTTGCCTGTGCCAACAGTAGAACCTCGATGATCTTTCGTTGTGTTAGTTTTGGGGTCGTAAGTTCCTTTAGTGGAACCCCTCTCATCTTTAATGGTTTGAACACCATTACTTCCTGTGATTATTCTGCCTATTGTAGAACCACGTTTGTCTTTCAATACTTGATCAGCCATTTTCTTTCTCCTTTAGTTTGTCTCTGAGGATTTTTTGTGACACGCATGCAGAGACATTCCATGTATGCCCAACAGTATTATTAAGCCTGTCTTCGCGTCGAAAGTCAGGCCAGTTAAAATCAGTAAATCAATTGCATCATAGGCCGATCCGGTTCCGGGTGTCAAGAAAATATCTCCGTATATTTTTAATGTTGACAGCTAATTATGACAAATTCAGCAAAGCCTGATGCCTCACCACTTAAATAAATCAGAGGGGCTTGAACTCAGTAACTGAATTTGCTATTTATATAATATGCAAAAGTCAAAAGACAAAGTCGGTACTACTCCAAACGCCCCAATCTCGTTTCCCAGATGGCGGGAAGTCCTGCAATCGGAAAACCCTGATCCTACCGAGCTCCGCACACGAGAACAGGACATCTTTGCCTGGCTGAAATTCCTCAAGGCCGTACACCGTCGGGCCTCGGTGGAATCAGTGTTGGACTATCTGCACACACTGGAGGAAGAAGGCAAAAATACGGATTCCGTCCGATCTTCCCTGCGGTGGTTTTTTAAGGCCGCATCCATCCAGCGAGGTGAAGAGAGTGCAGGTTCCTCTGCACCGCCGATACAGGAACAGGTCATCAAGGTCGAGCAAAAGGACAAGGGAGGACCACCATGGGAGCAGCTTCTGGTGACGGTCATTCGCAGAAGACATCTGCAGTGGCGCACCGAGCAGACCTACCGGGGCTGGGCCCATCGCTTTGCCTTCTGGCTGCGAGAGCGGCCTGTTGAAGAGGCGGGAGCTGATGATATCCGCGGCTTTCTCGACCACCTGGCTGTGGACAGAAAGATTTCAGCCAGCACCCAACGGCAGGCTTTGAATGCGCTGGTATTTCTTCAAAGGGAAGCTTTGGGCCGCGATCCCGGAGACTTTTCCGGCTTTCGCCCCGGTCGCCTCAGTAAACGGATACCAGCCGTGCTCAGCCAGCGGGAGTGCCAGGCGCTGTTTGCGCAACTGTCCGGCACCAACCGGCTCATGGCCCAGCTCATGTACGGCGCCGGCCTGCGGCTCATGGAGTTACTGCGGCTGCGGGTGCAGGATGTGAATTTTGAGCAGGGAATCCTGATTGTGCGCAGCGGCAAAGGCGGCAAGGATCGGGTGAGCGTGTTACCGGAAAGCCTGCGTACACCTCTGCTGGAGCACCGCGAACGATTGCGGCAGCTTTTTGAGGAAGACCAACAGGCCGAGTTGCCGGGAGTCTGGTTACCGGTCCCGGTGGAAAACAAGATCCCCACGGCCGGGTTACTTTGGGCCTGGCAGTGGTTCTTCCCCTCGCGACAATTGGCCATTGATCCCCGCAGCGGCCTGCGGCGGCGCCATCACCTCAACGATGCCTCGTTCCAGAATGCCATCCGCAAGGCGGCCAGGGCGGCCGGTCTTTCCCAGCGGGTCACCCCCCACACACTCCGCCACTCCTTTGCCACCCACCTATTGGCAGGCGGTGCGGATATCCGCACGGTACAGGAACTACTGGGCCACGCAGATGTCGCCACCACCATGATCTACACCCATGTGCTCAACCGGCCTGGACTCTCGGTGCGCAGCCCGCTGGACAACCTGTAATATTTTGGCCTTCTGCAAAAAACATCGATTTCAGAATTTGTCATATCGACCAGACAGCCTGGGGACTATCGTCTCAGCCTTGGAACCGGGCACTAATTATTGCTGTCATTTTTTACGCCCCCAAAACATCGTGGCTTTTTTTATTTTTTATTGCAGGCTTGACCCAAGTCAAAGTGACAGGGAATATTTCTGGTATAGTGGGATCCATATGCAGCAAATCAACGGTCTCTTAAACTAGAACCTTTTCCCGATGAGGATATCCAAATGAAAATAATACGCAAGATTATCAAGATAGACGAAGAACTCTGCAACGGGTGCGGCCTCTGTGTGCCGGACTGCGCAGAAGGGTCACTGCAGATCATTGACGGCAAGGCCCGGCTGGTGGCCGACAAGCTCTGCGACGGCCTTGGCGCCTGCCTTGGGTCCTGCCCCACCGGCGCCCTGCAGGTCATCGAGCGTGAGGCCGAGGATTTCAGCGAAGAGGCGGTGCAAGAATTTCTGGCCCAGAAGAAAATACAAGAGAAAAAAGAGGAGACCGCACAGGCCAGCCTCAGACCATCCGGCTGCCCATCGGCCAGGCTCCAGACCTTTGCCCCGCAGACCCCGTGCCAGATGGCCAACAAACCATCCCTGGCCGTCACCGGCGGCACCTCGGCGCTCAGCCACTGGCCAATCCAGATCCGTCTGGTACCGCCAACCGCCCCTTTCCTCCAGAATGCTGATCTGCTGGTTGCCGCCGACTGCAGCGCCGTCTCCGCCCCCAATTTTCAGACCGACTTTCTGGTCGGCAAGGTGGTAATGATGGGCTGCCCCAAATTTGACGATGCCCAGAGCTATGTCCAGCGTTTTGCCGAGATCATTGCCACCTGCAACCTCAACAGCCTGACCATCCTGATCATGGAAGTCCCCTGCTGCTCCTCCATGGTCGGCATCATCAAACAAGCCATGGAACAGGCCGGAAAAACCGTGCCGGTGGAACAGATCACCCTCTCCACCCGGGGCGAGGTGATTGGCCGCAGCATGTGGTAAAAAAATAAGGCTGTCTGGTTCTTATCCGCGCTTAAGAACCAGACAGCCCAATGAGCGATTCCATGAGAGATTAAGAGCTTGTCCGTAAATAAGCTTTTCAGGGAGCGCGCCGGATTTTGAGACGAATTTGGCCGAGCACGATTGAGTAAAACCGCAGCCGTAGCAGCGCTACGGCGAGGATTTTGCGATTGAGGAGCGGTCAAAGACGGCCAAAAGCCGGATGCGAGCACCAAAGATTTATTTACGGACAAGCTCTAAATTCCAACTTTTCTGATTGTCAGCCTCAGCCCCTGGGATGATTCAGAAACACCCACGCCAAAGGCCTGCAGCAGTTGAAAAAGCGGGCGGCCAAAGAGAAAAAGCTCGCGGGCCAGTGGCAGATTCAATTCCTGCACCACCCGGTCACGAAAGGCAATATCGGTGTTCACCTGCATTTCCAGCGAGCGCAAGGCGCTTTCATCCTGATCAGCGAGCGATTTCTCCACCTCCTGCAGATCAGGACAGGGACACAATTGCTCATACTCCTGCACCAATGACCGGCGCGGGTCTCCTTCCTCCAGGATATCCAGACGACTGAGCAGATCCTGACCTACAAGGGCCAGGGTTTCCTCAGGCTGCCAGCACTTCAACACCCCGCAGGCCACTGGCCGGCTCCCGTAGATGGAGCACCCTTTGCCGGCAGGATCATAATAACAGCAGCACCACTCCTGGCCGGTTCCCCGGATCTTCACCAGCTCCTGAAGCACCGGCTCAATCTTGTCAGAGAGCGGATTATAGGCCAGCTCGCCGCGGCGGATGGTGATCAGATTCTCCCACGGCAGTCGGCCACGCCGCACCAGGGCCAGATCCTGGCCATGCAGGGCCGGGCCGCCCTTCTGACAGCAGATGCCGCAGCGTTTGCACTCTGTTTGTTGTTCACTCTTCATATTATTGGTAATCTCATAAAAGATGACTAAGCGAAAAGGCCCAAAGACGAGGCGCCCTAATCCTGAGGAATGAGGCGTACAATCAGTAAGCCGCAGTGACGAAGGATGCAGGGCAACGAAGTATTTGGGCCTTGTCGCGACGCCATCAGAATTCAATCTTGAAACTGTACACCCCTTCTTCCACCCGGCTCTGCACCTTGTAGCCGGAATGGTTGAATATCGCCTGCATCCGCTTGTTATCACGCAGAACCTCGGCGGTAAATCCGCTGATACCACTGGACTTGGCAATGGTCATCAAATGGCGGAAGAGAAAGCTGCCCAGCCCCTTGTTCTGCCACTCATCCCGGATCACAAAGGCGACCTCGGCCATGTTGGTGTGCTCATCCAGATAATACCGGCCAACGGCAATGATATCATCGCCATAGGCCTCGGGGACGGTTCCGACAATGGCCACATCCTTGCGGTGATCAACATAGACAAAATTCTGGATCTGTTTCTGGCCAAAACGCTGGTTATGACTCATGAACCGATAATAAAGGGTCTCCTTGGATAGATCATAAAGCAGATCCCGCATCAGCGCTTCATCGGTGGGATGAACGGGCCGGAAGTTGATCTGGGTACCATTGTCAAGGAGATAGCTGGTCTTCATCAGGTCCAGGGAAGCGACCACAAATCTCCCCTCCACGTCCGCAAATTCCCGCCGGAGATACCTGGCTTCAATGGCCTGTTTCAGGAGCTGCTCCCGATGATCAGGATGGGCAATGGAAACCAGGGCCAGGGTTCGATCCTGGACCGATTTGCCGTGCAGATACGCCACTCCGTATTCGGTGACCACATAGTGGACCGTGCCGCGGGTGACCACCACCCCGGAGCCGCTGCTCAAGGATACGACAATGCGTGATTTCCCGTCCTTGGTGGTGGCCGGCATGACAATAATGGCCCTGCCGCCGGAAGATCTGGCGGCCCCGCGATTAAAATCCACCTGGCCGCCGATCCCGGAGTAGAAATTCCCTTCTTCGGAATCAGAACAGATCTGGCCGGTCAAATCAATCTCGAGTGCCATGTTGATGGCGACCATCCGGTTCTGTTTGCCGATTACATTGGAGTCATTGACATACTCGGTGGGTCGGAATGAAAACAGTGGATTATCATTGACATAGTCGTACAATCTTTTGGTTCCCATACAGAAACTGGTGACGATCTTGCCCCGGTCCGTTGATTTGCGGGCCCCGCTCACCGCGCCCGACTCAATCAGGTCAATGATATCATCAGTGATCAGTTCCGTATGGATCCCCAGATCATGCTTGTCGTACAGGGCATGCATCACCGCCTGGGGAACCCGGCCGACACCGGGGACCCGGCCCAGTCCGAACTCAACGGTGGCGCCGCTCGGGATCAAGGCCGCCACCAGTTCAGCGATCCTGGCACTCACCTCATGAACCGGTTGCGACTCCCGTTCCAGCAGGGGCACGTCCGCCGGCACCAGGATATCAAGGTCATAGACATCGATCAGGCTGTCGCCACGGGTCCAGGGCATCTGCGGATTGACCTGGGCAATCACCAGCGAGGCGTTCTCAGCCGCGCTCCTGACGATATCAACAGACACCCCGAGACTCATCTTGCCCCGGGCATCAGGCGGGGTCACCTGGATCAGGGCCACATCAAGGGGCAACTGCCCGGAATTAAACAGGCCCGGAATGTCCGACATGAGGATGGGGGTATAGTTCCCCCTGCCTTCCTGAATCTGCTCCCGGACATTATGACCGATAAAAAAGGAATTGACCTTGAAGCAGTCGGCGTATTTCCGGTCGGCATAAGGGGCGTCGCCCTTGGTCAGAAGCTCGACGATCTCCACATCGCAGAGATTTCCTGCCATCTCGGTCATGGCCTGCACCAGCACGGTCGGCTCACCGCAACCCGTCCCCAGGAATACCCGATGGCCGGAACGGACATTGGCCAGGGCCTTCTTCGGGGTCATGATCATATCCTTGTAGGTCTCTTTCCAGTTGGCATCATATTCCATGATCTTCTCCTTAGAAGCCGTTATAAAATGAGCAAAGCCTTTCTTGCTTATTTTATTTACGGATTCTTATGCCGCTGACGACACTGTATCGTTATAGTTATTTTTTGACGACGGCTTAGGTGCCGTTATCGAAAGAGCAATGGCTTTTTCTTGATCTTTCGGTTTACGGCACCTTATGCCGCTGACGACACTGTATCATTATAGTTATTTTTTGGCGACGGCCTCCTCTGGCAATGGGGCCAGGGTCATGCGCACGTCCGCCACCACCGGCTCGGAACCAACTTCTCCGACAATAAACGGATTGATATCAAGCTCGAGGATCTGGGGAAAATCCGTGGTCAGCTGGCTGATCCGCTGCAGGCCCGAGGCAATGGCCGTGATATCCACCCCTTTCTGCCCCCGTTTGCCTTCAAGCATGGCATAGGAGCGGGTAGATTTCAGCATCTGGATGGCCTCTTCTTCGGTGATCGGGGCCAGATGAAAGGTCACATCCTTCATCACCTCGACAAAAATGCCGCCCAGACCAAACATGAGCATGGGCCCGAACTGGGGATCACGAGTCATGCCGATGATAACCTCCAAACCCTTCTTGGCCATCTGCTCGACATAGATCCCTTCAATTAAGGCGTCCGGCGCCCGTTTGCGGATCTTCAACATCATCAGGTCATAGCCATCGCCAACCGACTCGCCATTGGCCAGATTGAGCATCACCCCGCCCAGATCGCTTTTATGGACAATATTGGGAGAGACGATCTTCATGGCCACGGGATAGCCGATACGCTCCGCTATCTCTACCGCCTCGTCGGTGCTGCCGGCCAGGGCTCCATCGTGAACCCGGAACCCATAGGCCCCGAGGATGTCTTTTCCCTTCACCTCACCCAGCTGGAGCATCCCGGTGCGCTGACGGCGGCTGATAATGCGCTCCACCCGCCGCCGGTTCACCCGGAACCTGGTGACCAGACGCGGCGGCCGCTGTTTCCAGGCCGCATATTCCACCATGCCTTTCAAAGCGGAGACGGCCCGTTCCGGCGAGTCATAATCGGGAAGTCCGGCGGCGGCAAGCTCCTGGCGGCCCGGCATCACATCCCGCCCACCCATAAAAGAGGCCACCACCGGTTTGGAGCCGTCAAGGGCCCTGACAATGGCAATGGCAGTTTCTGCCGGTCTGGTCATGGCCTGGGGGGTGAGGATCACGAGGATGGCATCAACGGCAGGGTCATTTTGGGCCGCCTCAATGGCGGCCACATAGCGCTCCGGATCAGCGTCGCCAAGCACGTCAATCGGGTTGCCGACACTTGCCGCCTGGGGCAGTTGCGCCCTGAGCGCGGTGGCCGTGTTGCGATCAAGTTCCGCCACGTGCATCCCGGCCTTTTCTACCGCGTCGGCGGCCATGGTTCCCGGGCCGCCGGCGTTGGTGACGATAAGAATTCTGTTCCCCTTTGGCAGCGGCTGCATGGACAGGGCCGTGGCATAATCAAACAGGGCGTCAAAGGTGTCGGCCCGCACCACGCCTGACTGCTTGAAGGCCGCGCCATAAGCGGTATCAACCCCGGCCAGCACTCCGGTATGCGACGCCGCCGCCTTCAGGCCGGCGATCGTGGTTCCCGATTTCAGGATAATCACCGGTTTCCGGGTGGCGGCCTCTTCAGCTGCCTTCACAAAATTATTGCCGGTGGCGATATCTTCAAGATAACCGACAATCACCTTAGTCTGTTCATCGCGGGCCAGATACAAGAGCAGATCAACCTCGGATATATCCGCCTTGTTGCCGATACTGATCAGCTTGGCCAGCCCCAGATGGCGGCCTGCGGCCAGATCCAGCATGGCGGTACACAAGGCCCCTGATTGAGAGAAGATGGAGATTCCCCCAGGCTCCGGAATCCGGCCGGCAAAGGAGGCATTGAGCCTGTTTTCAGTATTGATCAGGCCCAGACAGTTTGGTCCCAGCATCCGGACATTATGACGCTGGCAGAGTTCGGCCACTTTCTTTTCCTGCGCCAGTCCTTCCGGCCCGATCTCCCGGAATCCGGCGGTGATGACAATGACGGCCTTGGTCTTGGCCTGGATACTGTCTTCCACCGCCGCATAAACCATGGCTTGCGGCACCACGATCACGGTCAGGTCGATCTCCTTGCCCCAGGCCGCAAGCGAGGGGTAACAGGGCAGACTCAACAGGGTGTCAGCCGCCGGATTCACCGGCACAATGACGCCGGCAAAACCATCCTGCACCAGATTGGCCAGGATATCATGACCAACCTTGCCCGGAGTCCGGGAGGCGCCAATCACCGCCACCGACTCCGGGCGAAAAAGGACATCAAGGCTCATATCAGCTCCTTAAAAAATAATGCTGGTCTCAAAAACAGAATCACAAGGCCGGACGAATCCCGGCCTCCCGCAGCAGGTTGACAACAGAGGCAATCTTGAAGGTATTCAGACGCAGATAGATCCGGTTCCCATGTTCGGCATCAGGGATGCGCAACAGACGGGTGAAGGGGATATCATGCCGTTCCAGCAGGGTGACAATACGGGTCATGAGGCCGCCCTGCCCATCATCTTCAATCCCCAGCAAGACCGAGCCCTTTTCGCCCACCCCGAAAAGCTCCTTGTAGGCCGCAAGCAGATCCCTGTTGGAAAAGATGCCGACCACCCGGCCATTATCAAGGACCGGCAGCGCCCCCACCCGATCCCGATCAAAAAGAAGCAGGGCATCATCAAGGGTCGATTCAGGGGTCAGGCCGACACACTCAGTGCTCATGATATCAGCCACCGTCGCCTGCTCCACCCGCTCATAGGCCAGAAGGCGTTCACTTTCGGTGAGCATGGAAGACGGATAGGCCGAACGCAGATCCCGGTCGGTAATCATTCCGACCAGTTGCCCGTCACGATCCACCACCGGCAGATGCCGGAAATGATTTTCGGTCAATAAACGCCTGGCATCAGGAAGAGACATCTCAGGCGTTACGGTCAGCGGTTCCTTGATCATATGTCTGGAAATATACATGGCATCTGTTCAGAAAAAGTTAGAAATCAATAATCTTATGCGTATCCCAAGAGGCCCTTGACGGCGTCCACAAAAAGTCACCGCGATAGAAGTCCCTGCACATACGCCTCAACCGATTCTCCCAGCACCGTCAACTCATACCCGCCCTCCAGAATGGAAAGCAATCTGCCGTCGCAGTAGATATTGCTCCACCGGCGGACACTCTGCCCTATCTTTTCATACAACCCTGTCGAATAGAGCAGACCCGACATCTCATCGGCCTTGTGGCCATCAAATCCTGCCGCCACAATCATGGCATCAGGCCGCCACTGGGCAATCTTATCTGCCACCGGCCCATGAAGCAACGCCAGAAACTGTTCATCACCGGCGCCTGGAGAAAGCGGCAGGTTAAGAATAGAGCCGTGACCGGCGCCAAACCCTTTTTCATCGACATACCCGGTTCCCGGATAGCTGAAACTGGGATGCTCATGGATACTGATATACAAGGAATCCGCCTCGCGCTCAAAGGCAGATTGAATGCCATTGCCATGATGGGCATCAAAGTCAAAGACCACAATCCGCTTCCGGCCATGGTGCTGTTGCCAGTAGCGGGCCGCCACCACACAGTTATTGATAAAACAGAAGCCAAACGGCCTGATTCGCTCAGCATGATGACCGGGAGGCCGCACCAGACAGAAAGCCGCTGCCGCCAGCCCCTGCTCCAGCAGATCAATGGCAGTGAGTCCGGCGCCAGCCGCCAGAGTTGCCACCTCAAAGGAATCATAACAGATCTGGTTGTCAGGATGATCAATAGAGGTCTTGCCGGAGAGAGCCGCCTCTTCAAAACGAAAGAGCCACCCCTCATCATGGGCTGCCGCCAGCCATTGCCTTTCTGCCGGACGGGTTCCCTGAAAACCGAGGAAAGGGAAACAATCGCTCTGTTCCAGAGTGGCAAAAATGGCCTGAAGCCGGGCCGGGATCTCGGGGTGATCGCCACCCGTGTCGTGATCGAGGAAGCGCAAATCGGTGATGAGGGTTAACAAAGGAGGGGGACGCATAATCACCTGAGTGGAGAGATTATGAAACTAACAGGAAGGTACCTTGAATAATTCCTTTCTTTTAGTGTATCCTGCAGAGGAAGCAACGTCAAATAGTATTCATCTCCCTATCGGATAGCTTAAACCAGCAGGCAGGAGCGCCTCTCCCATGATCAATATCACTCTTTACCGTTCAGCCCTTTGACCACGGTGCCACATGGCCCGTAAAACTCTGTATGAGTTAATCGACAGCAAGCCTGACATCCATGTTGAAGAAGTAGATATTGTCACCAACCCTCTGCGGGCCTGGAAGGATGGTGTTCGCTTTATCCCCACCCTGAAAAGTGGCAACACGACCCTGACCGGCTTTTTTCTCAGCCGCGAGAAAATTCAGGGGTTTCTGGAAGAGGTAAACCTGCGGCCATAAAATCCAGGTTCTCTATTCAACCTCATTTTTTTCTTTCAAAAAGGAGGGGCAATGGTGACCAGGATGCGCATATCCGTATCGGCTTTAACCCCATGCGGCTCGCTGATATCACAGACCAGGATATCACCGGCCACGGCAGGAATCGCTGCCCCGTCTTCCCCCAGAAACTGGCCGCTTCCCTCAACGACCTGGATACTCACCTGCCCTTCGGCGGGATGGTGGTGCACCGGAAAGATCTGCCCCGCCTGCAGGTTGAAATTCAAGATCCTGAAATAAGGTGCATCATGGAGCAAGAACCGCTTCAAACCTTTTTCGTCAAAGGTCCTGGTCTCAGCCAGATGGATAATCTTCATCTTTTTCTCCTTTTGAGTATTTTGCCGGCAAGCGAGCTCGAAGTCGGCGCTTATCGGCGCGACTTCGAACATCCTGACATCAATGAACTCTTACAACCTGGCAGCCCGGTTCAAGCTGCTCAGCATGGCCTTGATCGAGGCGATAATGATATCCGTATCGACCCCTGCCCCCCAGAACCTCCTGCCGTCGGGATATTCCGTCTCGATATAGGCGACCGCCTTGGAGCTGGAGCCCTTGGTCAGGGCGTGTTCATGATAGCCGCACAGATTAAACTCACACCCCAGTCCCTGTTTCAGGGCGGTGCTAAAGGCATCCAGCGGGCCATTGCCGGTGGCGGATATTGCTTTGGCCTCGCCGTTGACACTGATGACCGCCTCAACATCGGCGGAAGAGCTTTCTTCTTCAGTATCCACATGTCGCTTCATGACATTGAAGCTGATCAGGCCATAAGGACGGACAACGCTCAGATACTCTTCCTTAAAGGCGGTCCAGACCTCGGCCATCTGCAACTCCCGGCCCTCGCGGTCAGTGAGCTTCTGGATGACCGCTCCAAACTCAGGATGCATCTCCTTGGGCATCTTGAAGCCAAACTCCCGGTCCATGACATAGGCGACCCCGCCCTTGCCTGACTGACTGTTGATGCGGATAATGGACTCATAGCTCCGCCCGACATCCCTGGGATCAATGGGCAGATAGGGAACCGCCCATACCCCGTCAGCGGTGGTATCAAAGGCGTTCATTCCCTTGTTGATGGCATCCTGGTGGGAGCCGGAAAATGCGGTATAGACCAGCTCGCCGGCATAGGGATGACGGACATGCACCGGAATGCGGGTCACCCGCTCGGAGACATCGATCACCCGGTTGATATCATGGAGATTCAACCCGGGATTGACCCCCTGCGTAAACATATTCAACGCCAGGGTGATGATATCGACATTGCCGGTACGCTCCCCGTTGCCAAACAGGGTCCCCTCCACCCGGTCACCACCGGCCATCAATGCAAGCTCAGTGGCGGCAACGGCGCAGCCGCGATCATTGTGGGCATGGAGGCTGATAATGGCGCAATCCCGGTGCTTCATGTTCCGGCAGAACCACTCGATCTGATCGGCATAGACATTGGGGGTCGCCATCTCGACGGTGGCCGGGAGATTGATGATCACCCTGTTCTCCGGGGTCGGCTTCCACACCGCCATGACCGCCTCGCAGATCGCAAGGGCAAAATCGAGTTCAGTCCCGGTGAAACTTTCCGGAGAATACTCATACCGGAAAGAGGTCTCGGGATAGACTGCCGCCTCATCCCTGATCAGACGCGCCCCCTCAATCGCGAGGGCGGTGATCTCCGCCCTGTTCATCTGAAAGACAACACGACGCTGGAGGGTGGAGGTCGAATTATAGAGATGAACAATGGCGCGCCTCGCCCCTTTCAGGGCCTCAAAGCTCCTTTTGATAAGATGTTCCCGAGCCGGGGTCAGGATCTGGATAGTCACATCTTCGGGTATCAGCCCCTTTTCAATGAGCGTCCGGGCAAAATCAAACTCCACCTGGGAGGCCGAGGGAAAACCAATCTCGATCTCTTTAAAGCCGATATCCACAAGAAGTTGAAAAAGATCCAGTTTCTCCTCAAGGTTCATGGGCTGAATCAGGGCCTGATTGCCGTCACGCAGATCAACACTGCACCAGTCAGGGGCCTTGGTGATGGTTTTTGCAGGCCAGGAACGGGTTGGCAGATCCAACCGGGGATAGGGACGATACTTTTTCACTGCATCAGGATTCATGACCTTCAAACTCCTTATGCCGCCTCTAATATCCTGACGACGATGTTATTTTATTACAACGGCTTGTCCGTATTATCTACCAGACACCGCTCAAAGAAACAGCCGTAAAAAAATGGCTGTTTCTTTGAAGCGGCATAAGGTGCCGTAATAAAATAAGCAAAAAGGCATTGCTTATTTCATAACGGCACCTAAATAAAAAAAGGCCGGGGTTTTGAACCGCGGCCTTGGGATTTACTGGTTATTTGCAAACAATCAGAATTTCATTATCCCTGCCACAGCCCGAACTGGAAGAGCGCCTAATAGCAGCAGTGAGAGAGAAAAGTAAGCAGTCATTATTTATAATCCACAAAAATAGAATTGTTTACAAGAGTACCAGTAAATTAAACTCGATCACCGATCCTTGTCAAGCAACTTTTTCATATCTTTTCCTGCCAGGACAACGTCTCTACCAGTCACCCGCTTCAATGTTTTATCGACAGAGAGAGCATTCAAGGAATTATTCCCAGAAGCAACCTTCATTCTTGACATTATTCCTGTTCATAGATATATAAACTGGTTCTTTACATATTATTTTGGCATAATTATATTATTATATTCTGGTTGGATTTGAGTCTGGGGACTACACCTGATGCCGACTATGAATATAGTTATTTTACTGGAATCAAAGCAGGCAAGCTCAGAGATTTTTTTGCAAGATTGTCAACTTTTCTGAAAAACCTCAATAAATGAAAGGAAGAGGCTTCATGGAAAAAATTAGCGGTTCACAAGCTATTATACGATGCCTTCAGGAAGAAGGCGTAAAAATCATTTTTGGTTTCCCCGGCGGCGCGGTCATTGATCTCTTTGACGCCCTGATGGATTCCGATATCACGAATGTACTCGTCCGCCACGAACAAGGCGCCGTCCATGCGGCTGACGGCCTGGCCAGGGTAACCGGCGAAGTCGGTGTCGCCCTGCTCACGTCAGGCCCGGGTGCTACCAATGGCGTAACGGCCATTGCCACGGCCTATATGGACTCCATCCCCATGGTTATCCTCACCGGTCAGGTGCCCACAGCTCTGATCGGCAATGATGCCTTCCAGGAGGTGGATATCGTCGGCATCACCCGCCCCTGCACCAAACATAATTATCTGGTGAAAGACGCCAAAGACCTGGTACCCACCCTGCGCGAGGCCTTCCACATCGCCCGCACCGGCCGTCCAGGTCCGGTACTGGTCGATCTGCCCAAGGATATTGTCGCCAAGATGATTGACTTTCCCGAGAAAAAGCCAATCCGGATGCAGACCTATCAGCCCACCTATGAGCCACACCCAGGCCAGATAGAGAAGGCATGTAAACAGATCATCAAGGCCAAGAATCCGGTACTCTATGTCGGCGGCGGTGTCATTTTATCCAATGCCAGCGAAGAACTGACTGAGCTGGCCAGAAAACTCAACATCCCGGTCACCATGACCTTGATGGGCCTTGGCGGTTTTCCCGGCAGCGACCCGCTGTCCATGGGCATGCTCGGCATGCATGGCAGTTATACCGCCAACATGGCCGTTGCCCACAGTGACCTCCTGATTGCCGTCGGCGCCCGCTTTGATGACCGGGTAACCGGCCGGCTCGACGCCTTTGCCCCCCATGCCACCATCATCCATATTGATATCGATCCCACCTCAATCAGTAAAAATGTCAAGGTTGACATCCCTATTGTCGCCGACTGTAAACATGCCCTCAACGCCATGAACACCTGGTTCAACACCGCCAGCGATTTCAACCGGGATCAGGTGGCGGCAAGCCATGAACCATGGCGCGCAACCATTGACGAGTGGACAAAAAAACACCCCATGTCGTACCTTGATGAAGGGGAAATCATCAAGCCCCAATATGTTATCGAAAAGCTTGACGAACTCACCCATGGTGATGCCATTATCACCACCGAGGTTGGCCAGAATCAGATGTGGGCCGCCCAGTTTTACAAGTTCAACAAACCACGCCAATGGGCCACTTCCGGCGGACTCGGCACCATGGGTTATGGTTTGCCTGCCGCTATCGGCGCCAAGATGGCATTTCCCGAAAAAACAGTTATTGATGTGGCGGGTGACGGTTCCATCCAGATGAATATCCAGGAACTGGCCACGGCCAAACAGTATAAGTGTCCGGTCAAGATTGCCATTCTCAATAATAATTACCTGGGGATGGTGCGGCAGTGGCAGGAACTTTTCTACAATAAACGCTACGCCGGAACCGTCATGGAGGTTACCCCCGACTTTGTGCTGCTGGCTCAAGCATACGGCGCGGTCGGGTTACGGGCCACCAAGAAAAGCGAGGTGGAGGCGGTGATCAAAGAGGCCCTGGCCAGCAACAATACGGTTATCATGGACTTTGTCATTGCCCGGGAAGAATGTGTTTTCCCGATGGTACCGGCAGGAAAGGCCACCACCGAGATGCTTCTGGTCTAAGCCCGATCCGGCGCCTTATTTACTGAAAAAATCAGGGAAGCCCACTCCCTTAGAGATCTCCTTTGCACAGGACAAACAGATGAAACATACAATTTCCGTACTTCTTCAAAATAAGCCGGGAGTGCTTTCCAGGGTCACCGGTCTGTTCAGTGGCCGCGGCTTTAACATCGAAAGCCTCAGTGTCGCCGAGACCCTGGAACCCACCATCTCCTGCCTGACCCTGGTCACCCGCGGCGACGAGGCCATTATTGAGCAGATAACCAAACAGCTCCACAAACTCATTGATGTCATCAAGGTTACCGATATCAGCGACAGCGAGTATGTGGAGCGGGAGATGGTCCTGATCCGGGTCAAGGCCGAGGCCCAGACCAGGGCCGAGGTTCTGCGGGTCATTGATATCTTCCGGGGGAAGGTCGTCGATGTCAGTCCCAAATCCTATGCGGTTGAGGTGACCGGGTCGGCATCAAAGGTCCAGGCCATTATTGACATCCTGAAGCCAATCGGCATTCAGGAGATCGTCCGCACCGGCACTATTGCCATGGCCAGGGCCAGCAAAAAATGATATCCCCACAGATCCCGATTGCCAAGGAGGGGTATCCGTTTATTGCCTTCAGCGCCTTTGTCACCCTTATCCTGGCGGTTTTAGGCTACGACTTGCTCGCTCTGCCGGCACTGGCGTTGACCACCTTTATCATCTGCTTTTTCCGTGACCCGGAACGCATCGGCCCCATCAGCGAAGATGCCTTGATTTCTCCGGCTGATGGCAAGGTCATCCTGATCGAAAAGATCATTGACGACCAATATCTCCTGGGCCAGGTGTATAAGATCTCCATCTTCATGAACGTCTTTAACGTCCATGTCAACCGGGTCCCGGTGAGCGGCACCGTTGAGAAGATTCTCTATACTCCCGGGAAATTTTATTCAGCAGACAGCGACCGCGGGGCGCTGTACAATGAACATTGCGCCACCATTCTCAGTTGCGCGCGAGGAAACCGGCTGGCCTTTGTCCAGGTGGCAGGACTTATCGCCAGAAGAATTGTCTGCTGGCTGGAAGTGGACGATCAGGTTCGGCGCGGCCAGCGTTTCGGCCTGATCCGTTTTGGCTCCCGCGTTGATCTCTACATCCCCACCCAGACCCAGCTTGAAATTGCAATCGGCCAGAAAGTAAGGGCGGGCGAGACAGTACTTGGCTATCTTCCCTGAGCCGTTGTAAAAAGAGAACAATATCATCTGGACGGCAGAAACGGCAGATGGAGTCGTAACAAACAGATCAAAAATGCAAGATTATTTCGTACGGCTCCTAAACAGAAAGCATAACGGGAAAAGAGAACCCGCGCCACCATGCACAACCACCTTTTTCCAGCAGTTCCTTGACACCATCCTCACAGGAGCGAATCTATCATGCCAGATAATCAACCAGAAATAAGTACAAAGTTTTACCCACTTCCCTGCATGTTCACCCTTGCCAGTCTTTTTTGTGGATTTTATTCCATGATTGCCTCTGTCAATAAAGATTTCATGAACGCAGCCATCGCCATCCTAGTCGCGGCCATATTTGATGCCCTTGACGGCCGGGTCGCCCGGATGACCAGAACCACCAGTCAATTCGGGGTGGAGCTGGATTCACTGTGCGACATGGTCTCCTTTGGCGTTGCCCCCGGACTCCTGGCCTATCTCTGGGCCCTGCATCAATATGGCCGTTATGGTTGGCTGGCAGCATTTCTCTATGTGGCCATGACCTCATTGCGTCTGGCCCGTTTCAACTCTCAGGATACGAAATCAGCCACCAAGGATTTCGTCGGCCTGCCTTGCCCTGCCGCTGCGGCCATGATTGTCACCAGCGTCCTGTTTTGCCATTATCTTGGCATCACCGGCGAGGTCAAGCACATCTCTCTGCTGCTGCTTGTCTATCTGCTCTCCTACCTGATGGTCTCCACCCACAAGTACCTCAGCTTCAAAAACCCGAAGCCTGGTCGCTTCCGAACCTTTCAGATCCTGGTCGGGATGTTGCTCCTCTTTATCCTGATCGCGTCGGAACATGAGGTCATGCTCTTTCTGATCTTTGTGCTCTATACCGCCTCTGGACCCAGCATGGCCATCTATAACAGAATTCGCGGACTGAAGAAAACGCCATCAGTATCTTCCCAGCAGCATCCGTCTTGAACACAAGAGAAAACCTTGCAATCAAGGCACGTTTAAAAATAACAGAATATTGATAAGGAAATTGAAACATGAGTAGTGAACAAAAAAAATATAATGTTGCCATCGCCGGCGCGACCGGGGCCGTTGGCGGCGCCATGCTTGACGTATTACGCCGGAAGAATTTTCCCATAGGTGAGCTGAGACTCCTTGCTTCCGAGCGTTCAGTAGGCAAAAAAATTATGTTTTGCGGCAAAGAATACGCAGTGCAGCTTCTCTCCAAGGATTCCTTCACCGGGATTGACATCGCCCTGTTTTCCGCCGGCGCTTCCCGCTCCCTGGAGTTTGCCCCTGCTGCCGCTGCCGCCGGCGCCGTGGTTATCGACAACTCCAGCGCCTTCCGCATGGATCCCGAGATTCCCCTCGTGGTTCCCGAGGTAAACCCCCATGCCATCGCCCGCTACACCAACCGCGGCATTATCGCCAACCCCAACTGCTCCACCATCCAAATGCTGGTTGCCCTGAAACCGATCTACGACAAGGTCGGCATCAAACGCCTGGTGATCTCAACTTATCAGGCCGTCTCCGGCACCGGGGCCAAGGCCATAGACGAACTGCAATCCCAGGTGCGCGCCTGGGCGGCAGGCAAGCCCATGGAACACAAGGTCTACCCCCACCAAATCGCCTTCAACTGCCTGCCGCACATTGACAGTTTTCTTGATAATGGCTACACCAAGGAAGAAATGAAGATGGTCAACGAGACCAGAAAAATCTTTGAAGACGACACCATCGGCGTCACCGCCACCGCGGTGCGGGTGCCGGTCGTTTACGGACATTCCGAGGCCGTGAACATTGAGACCCGCCAGAAGATAAGCGCCGCCGAAGTCAAGGAGCTTTTATCCCATGCCCCCGGCGTCCAGCTTGTCGATGAGCCGACTCTAGCCCGCTATCCTTTGGCTATTGACTGTGAAGGAAAATTTGAGACCCTGGTGGGCAGAATCCGCGAGGATGAATCCATTGCCAATGGCATCAACATGTGGGTGGTATCCGACAACATCCTCAAGGGCGCGGCCCTCAATGCCGTCCAGATTGCTGAATATTTTGTCGCCAAATATAAATAATTGCGGATTATAAGCGGGAGCGGCAAAGGCCGAAAACTTTTCACGCCGCCGGCCCGGGAAAACAGCATTCGTCCGACATCTGACCGCGCGCGGGAGGCACTCTTCAACATCATTGCCGATCAGGTTCCCGGCGCCTCGGTTCTTGATCTCTTTGCCGGAACCGGAGCCCTGGGAATCGAGGCCCTGAGCCGTGGGGCCAAGAATATCTGTTTTGTCGATTTTCACCCCCAGGCCCTTGATCTCATCAGCCGCAACATTCAGATCTGCATGAACGCACTCAGCCAAGACCCGGATGCTCACGACGCAGAGACAACCCGTATCCAACCGGATACGCCTGTACCTGCCACCCTGATTAAACACGACCTGCGCCGGGGTCTGCCTTTTTTTTCAAAAAAGCTCCAGTCCCCTCCCGGCTTTGACCTGATCTTTGTCGATCCCCCCTATTCCCAAGGTCTGGCCATTCAGCTTCTACGCGCCCTTGACACCAGTTCTCTCCTGCGTCAGCATACCCTGGTCATAGTTGAAGAGCGCGCCAAAGAAACCCTGCCGGAACGACTGACCAGACTGATCCTGGTGGACCAACGCAAATATGGCGAAGCCGGTTTCTGGTTCTATCAACCCCTGCTGGACCAAACAACCTGATGACCAACGCCATGACCCAGGAACTATCCGCCAAACCACCCACCCTTGCGGTCTATCCAGGCACATTTGATCCCATCACCATGGGCCACCTGGATATCATCAACCGGGCCCTGCACCTCTTTGACCACATCATTATTGCCATCGCCATCAATCCGGGAAAGACCCCGCTGTTCACGCTCGATGAGCGCATCGAGATGGTCAAACAATGCTTTCCTGCAGACGACTCGCGCATCGAAGTCGCCGCCGTCTCCGGCCTTCTTGTCAACTACGCGATGCAGCGCGGCGCCAAGGCGATTATTCGTGGACTGCGGGCGGTATCAGATTTTGATTACGAATTTCAACTGGCGCTGATGAACCGGAAACTGGAACGTGAGGTGGACACCGTTTTTCTGATGCCGGCCTTCCGCTGGATCTTTATCAGCTCGTCCATCATCAAAGACGCGGCCAGGCATGGCGGAGACGTGAGCGATCTGGTTCCGGCCCACGTGAACAAACGCCTGCAAGAAGCCTTTCACAAGCGCCCCTGAACCGCCGCGATCATGCCGCCCGCAATAACCCCTCACCCCCGGCCACCACAAACCAGGCGGCGTTTCTTTCTGGTCGTCGGCCTGCTTGCCCTCTGCTATCCGATCCTGCGCTTTCTTGGCTACAAGGTGCCAACCCAACCGCGCATGGTTGAGGTCAAGGCCACCCTCGCCCCCGGCGCTTTTTTCCTGGGCCCGGACTTCATCCTCTTCGAGGGGACACAAGGCCCCTGGGCCGTATCAAGAAAATGCACACATCTCGGCTGCAAGATCAATAATCGGGAAAAAGAAGGGTTCCTTGAATGCCCCTGCCACCAATCCCGTTTTACCTATGAAGGCGCTGTCATTCAGGGGCCGGCCAAAAAACCGCTTCCCCGCTTCAAGGTGGAAAAACTCGATAATGCGAGGGGATACATTGTCACCATCTGACAATCACGCAAAACTCCCTCTGAACACCCTGTTCAAAGAGAAAATAACCGCCATAAAATGGGGTGAATGGAGCCTGATCGCCCTTTTTATCTCGGTGCTCTCCGGCGTGCTGGTGGCCTTTCAGTACAACCCGGCCACCCCGCTCTATTCGGCGAGTTCACTCGATGTGCTTGTACCTTTTGGCGCATCTTTCCGCTCGCTGCATTTCTATTCCAGCCAACTGTTCTTCCTGCTGGTCCTGGTCCATCTCTGGGCCATCCTGGACCGGGCAGATACCTATGGCCGATGGCAATGGATCAGGCTGATTGCCACGCTGCCTGTGGCCCTGCTCATCCTCTTTACCGGTTACATCCTGCGGGCAGACAGCACCGGCTCTTCCGCCGGCCTGATCGCCGAAAATATCATCAGCGCCATTCCAGGAATTGGCGGCATCCTCAACGATCTCCTTTTTTCCATTACCGACGACGGCATGAAACGGGTCTATATCAATCATGTCATAGGGTTCGGGATCGTGTGGGGGGTTCTGGCCTGGGAACATCTGCGCAAATACCGCACCTCTTTCCGCCATCATCTCCTGCTGACCGCCCTGATCCTCCTGTGCTGTCTGCTGCCGACCGCCCCTTTTGATCCTGAAAGACTGGGGGTTTTTCACATCAATGGCCCCTGGTTTTTTCTCGGCCTTCAGGAACTGCTCAGGTTCCTGCCACCCCTGCTGGCCGGAGTCCTCTTCCCCGGTACCCTCCTCCTCGCCCTGTTCTTCCTGCAAAAACACAACAGATACTACCCCCACATCCACACTTTTATCCTTTGTTGGCTGGGCCTCTATACCCTCCTCACCGCAATTGCCCTCTGCCGCTGATATGCCATATTCTATGGTAGATTTTCAACCTGGTCTGCCATTTCGACCTACAAAATCATTGACAATGACCAGACGCTTTGTATAGTATTCCTATATACAAAAAAGGAGATAAAATTATGGCAAATATTGAAACACGAAAGACACCAATCAATATCAGGGCCTTGGCCGCACAAAGAAGCCTGATCGATATGGCGGCAGCGGTATTAAATAAAAGCCGGTCTGATTTCATGCTGGAGGCTGCTTGCCGGGAGGCTGAAAATGTCTTGCTGGATCAGCGCCTTTTCTTCTTGCAAGATGAGGAATTTGACGCTTTTGAGACTGCACTCAAGGCTCCTGTATCCGAGGCAATGAAGAAGCTTTTGACAACCAAAGCGCCATGGGAAAAATAACCGTCCCAGAACCAATCAACATTACGCACTGCCTGGATAATTTCGATTGTGGCATCCAAGTACTGAACCAATGGATGAAACGTCAGGCCCTTGCTAATGAGAGTTCGGGCGCGTCCCGAACCTTTGTTGTCTGTGAAAATCGCTTTATTAAGCAGCATGTTATCGGTTTTTATGCTTTGGCTACAGGAAGCGTAAGGCCTGGGGATGCACCCGGAAGCATTAAACGCCAGATGCCGGATCCAATACCGGTCATGGTCCTGGGCCGACTTGCCGTTGATCTCCATTGGCAGAAAAAAGGCGTGGGGTCTGCTCTGTTAAAAGATGCAGTTTTGCGAACCCGCACCGTTGCCAAACAGGCTGGAATCCGAGCCCTCATTGTCCATGCCCTTTCCGATAAAGCAAAAAACTTCTATCTCCATTATGGCTTCCAGGAATCTCCCTTCAATCAAATGACCCTTATGCTCAATCTTATGGCATGGGAGTCAGCCAACCATCCAGATTGACAATTTTTGTCACTCTCTGCTATTTATTGCCAACCTGTACCCTTACCTGGCTGCTTTTTGGCCAGAAAAAGCAAGGAGGTAAGGATGCAGGCAGGAAAGCGCTAACCAACGACAATTGATCCTCATTCCCAGATGTTGAATCCTGTAAAGATTCTAACAAATGGCATGATTTGTGCAAAAGTAGGAATAATACTGTTCAGCAATAAAAGAACTGCCTATTAACCACGAAGCACCTTTTAGCCAAACTCTGAGGAGCGGAAGAGACATGATGAATCGCCTTGTAAAAGTACATAAAAACAGCCAAGGCTTCACCCTGGTGGAGCTGATGATCGTTGTCGCGATCATCGGTATCCTGGCGGCCATCGCCATTCCGCAGTTCGCCGCATACCGGCTGCAGGCATTCAATACCGCGGCAAAAAGCGATGTAAAAAACACCATGACGTCACTGGAGGTATACTATACGGGCTACCGACATTATCCATATTAAGATGACTCCATTATTTACCTGGAGCAGTTCCTGTCAAAAGACGCCACCCAGAATATACTCTCATAAAAAAACTATTGGCCTGCTCAACATATTTTCTCTTCTCCGCTGATGCCATCCCAGGAAATTCCGGGTAGAACAAGGAACTGAGGTGCCGATCACCGACCAGGACTTTTGGTTGACACCTCGCCGCATACGGCTCCTCACAGAGTCAACTCACAAAAAATACTTCTCTGGCTATACTGTGCAGTTTCCTTTCCACCGGTTCCCCGCTTCCGTGAACGGACTATGTTTCATCACACCATGCTACCATATGTGTAACCTCCTTCTCTCCAACAGCGAACCTGTCTTCACAGGTACGCTGAAGCTATCCGACGCCCTGTGCCGCTGACCCGCTTGGACATACAAGCTTTCCCCATGCGCTGGCCACCAAGATTGGCAATTTTTGTCACTTGCTGCCAAATAATGTCCAATCCGGCTAATTTTCTGCTGGTGAAATCAAAAGGGACACAGGCAGAAAAGCGCTCAGCGCCGAGAATAGCTCGACATTCCCACACCTTGTTTTTTTCACACAAGACTTTTGACAAATGGCATGGTTTATGAGAGAGTAGTGCTAGGTTATACAGCAATACATGGACACCCTGTCCACCTATGAAGTACCCTTTTAACCATACCCTGAAGGAGGGGAAATTATGATGAAACAGCTTATGAAGGCCCGTAAGAACAACCAGAAAGGTTTCACCTTGGTTGAGTTGATGATCGTTGTTGCCATTATCGGTATCCTGGCAGCTATTGCCATTCCCCAGTTTGCCGCCTATCGGCAGAAGGCCTACAACTCTTCAGCCCAGAGTGATTTGAAAAATGCCAAGACAGCGGCAGAAGCATACTATGCGGACTATCAGCATTATCCCTATTGATATCAATTTATCCCTTATTTGAATATCCTAACCGTCAACAAAATCATCCAGGAGAACCTCTCATGAAAAAAATACTTGCCTGTGCAATCTGTTTATTTGCAATGTCCTACGCTAATTCAGCGCTTGCTGTTAGCGCGGGGACTGCTATTGTCAATGCTCCTCCTGTTAGCACTTTAACGTTAGGTGGTGTTACCAATCCAACAACCAACCCCCAACTTCTCATTCAGCTTTCCGCTAATGTTGTTATGACTTATACACCGGAAACAGCAGGTATGTATTACGCTGTTGCTGCATACCATAATAAAGGAAGTCGAACCTTCACTTCCACTTCCAACGATTCCAAGATTTTTTATCAAGATACAACCGCTGCAGGAACTTTTGCTTGTCCTATAACTTCAGCAACTTCTGACCCAGGCGTTTGGTTGACCCTTTAATTTTTGCAACTTTTTTCTGCAATCCAATAAAAAACGGTATATTTAATATACCGTTTTTTATTATTTTTTCTTTCTTCCCTTCACAACGATCTTTTCATGTCTGCTTTCAGTCTCCTTGCCAGGGTCACCCTGCGAGCCATATTACGCGACCGGGTGCTGCATATGCTGTTTGGCGCCAGTTTGCTTATTCTGCTCTTAGTGCCGGCCTTCAGCCTTTTTTCCATGCGCCAGGTGCAGGAACTCTCCATCACCCTTTCTTTATCCACCCTCTCTTTTATCTTGCTGGTTTCCGCGATTTTATTAGGCGCCTCTTCCATCTGGCGGGATATTGAAGGACACTATACCGCCGCCGTTCTCGGCCTGCCGATTTCACGCAGCTCGTATGTGTTGGGTAAGTTTCTCGGCATAGCAGTATTTTTATCTCTTTGCAGTCTTGTTCTGGGAATCATTTCAGGGGTGGTAATATTTTTTTCCGCATCACAATACCCCGCCCAACAACCAATCGTATGGGGGAATCTTGCCTCTGCTGTTTTCTTTAATGGCTGCAAATATATTCTTTTATCCGCTATTGCCCTCATGTTGTCTGCAATCAGCACCTCTTTCTTCCTCCCGATTTTCGGCACCATAGCCATTTTCCTGGCCGGCTCAGCCTCCCAGGAAGTCATGGAATACCTTGGTGGTGATACTGCACTGCAAGTTTCGGCGACGAGCAAAGCTGTAATCAAAACCCTGTATTACCTCCTCCCCAATTTTACGGCGTTTGACCTGAAGGTGTACGCGATTTATTCCCTTCCCCTGCCACTGCCGGGCCTGGCCTCCACCTTTTTGTACTTTCTGACCTATACCGCCATCATCCTCTGTCTCGCAGCATGGTCTTTTGCCCGCAGAGAACTGCCGTGAAGGTCAAGGCGCTTTCCTTGGTTCTTCTCTTATTGCTTGCCTATGCAGCAAACGTTTCATACCTTGCCAGATACCTTGAGCAGCGGCCTGTCGCCATCAAATTAGGTTATACCCCCAGCGCCGGGGCCCTCAAACTTGTCTGTGGCGATCAACGCTACGCCATAGCCGAATGGAATGTGCTGAGGGTCATTTTTTACTTTGGGTCATTGATTGAGAAAAGGCAAAACAATATTACCATTCCTCCGGAATACTATAATATGTTCAAAACCATCCAGACCGCCATTGAGCTCGATCCCTACAACATGGACACCTATTATTTTGCGCAGGCAGCTTTTAGCTGGGAGGCAGGACACGCCGAGGATGTCAATCGTCTGCTCGACTATGGCATGCGCTTTCGTACTTGGGATTACTATCTGCCTTACTTTGCCGGTTTTAATGCTGCCTATTTTCTCAAAAAACCAAAAGAAGCAGCGACATACTTCAAAAAAGCGGCAGAGCTCTCCGGGAATCCCCTTTTTGCCAATCTGGCGGCCAGATATTTGCAGGAAACTGATCAAACCAAAATCGCCATTTCTTTTCTGATCATGATGATCGAAAAAGCGACAGACAAAAACGAAAAAGCACTCTACACAACACGTCTTGAGGCCTTGATGGCGGCACAACACATCGTGGACGGAATTGAGCAATTTGAAAAAAAATATGACCGTAAACCCATGACACTGCAAGAGCTTGTCACCGCCAATCTGCTTCCAAAAATCCCTGCTGATCCCTACGGTGGCACATTCTATCTTGACGACAAGGGAAAAGTGCAAACCACCAGCAAGTTTGCACCGATAAAAGCCGCTCAGGATAGCATCCCCCTGACCAACCCGTAAACGAACGAAGATCATGCCAATGCCAGCAATAGAAATTACGCAGCTCTGCAAGACATTCAAAGGGAAAAAAAAGGCCCTGGTTCATGCCTTGCAAGATCTAAATCTCACCATCCCTGCAGGAGAAGTATTCGGTTTTATAGGACCAAATGGCGCGGGGAAAAGCACGAGCATCAAGATCTTGACCGGACAGATCAAAGCCTCTTCAGGTGTGGCACAAATCTCAGGAATTCCGGTAACCAATCCGCAGGCGCGTAAAAACATTGGTTACTTGCCTGAAAATCCATCTTTTTACCCTTTTATGACAGCTCGGGAATACCTGCATTTCGTGGGACAAATTTTCAAGATGCCCGCGCATGAAATTCGTTTCCAGACCAATCGCGTCCTGGAGCTCCTTGATCTCTCCCAGGCGGCAGATCGCCCCGTGAAAGGTTTCAGCAAAGGAATGACCCAACGACTTGGCCTTGCCCAGACACTGCTTCATGATCCAGCCCTGTACATACTGGACGAACCGATGAGCGGCCTTGACCCAGTTGGCCGGGCGTTGGTAAAAGATATTATTATTTCTTTGAAACAGCAGGGAAAAACCATTTTCTTCAGTACCCACATCATTTCTGACGTAGAAGCAGTCTGTGACAGGGCCGGAATTATCGTTAAGGGACGATTAACCGCCCTGGAAGATATTAAAAATGGTATCATCCCTGAAGATGAAAGTTATATCCTCCAGTTTAAAACAAGCCATGGCGACCTGGAAAGCCATGTTGTGGGGAAAAAACAACTGAATGATACCATCCTCCAAGCCGTCGCGCGGGGCGCCACCATTGAGCGGATAGAACCACAACTCAAAAATCTTGAAAAGATATTCCTGAGCACAGTCACAACCGGTAATACTTTATGAACATTAAAGAATCATACAAGATCCTGTTCCTTCTTTTTATTGTGCTCGGGGTTTATTATCCGACACTCTTTGCCGGCATAAATTCCGTAGATGACTGGAGAATGTTTATTGATCTTGCCGATACTGAATCCATTGATTTCCGGCAATTGTTCAGCCCTTCCACCGGATTTTATTATCGCCCTCTGCTGATGATTTCCTTCATAATAGATAAGTTCCTGTGGGGACTTGAACCAAGCTTCATGCACCTTGAAAACATCATGCTGCATGCCTGTAACACGATTCTGGTATTTTTTATTGCGAAACAGGTTTGTTCCGAACCGGCAAAGAATAACTTTGAACTCCCTTTATTAGCCGCACTATTCTTTGCCTTGCATCCGGTAAACACGGAATCCGTCAACTGGATTTCCGGACGCACCGATTTGCTCGGAACCGCCTTTACCCTTCTTTCTGTTGTTTTGCTTTTAAAAGGTACTGTCAAGCACAGCTCTCTGTTTGTTGTTTTATCCTCATTCTGCCTGGTACTCGGCATCATGAGCAAAGAGATCATGCTTTTTTTCTATCCCGTGGGGTGTGGCCTCTTGTTTTTCTGGCCGTCACTGAGCGCCCCGCTAAAACCGGAACGGAATCAACGACTCAAGTTTCTTTTGTTCTTCTCCCTTCCTTTCCTTACGGGTGGGATCCTCTACCTGTTTTTTCGGATTCTCCTTTTCTCCCAAAATGATCAGGGAGCGCGACATCTTTCTGAATTCCCTCAATACTTCTCCTGGAAGATGGTTACCAGTACATTTAAAATTTTCGGCTTCTATGTCAAGAAGCTCTTTTTCCCCCTTCCTCTTAATTTTGCCATTACCAAGATCAGCAGTTATTATATCTGGATTGGGCTTGGATCATTCTTCCTTACTGTATTCTTAATAATAAAAAGATCCATCACCTCAATCTTCTTTTTCATTGCCTTTTATTTAATTACTCCAGCAATCATCATTGGTATAACCGGCGTCACATGGACCCCCATCGCGGAAAGATACCTCTATCTCGCATCAGCATTCTGGTCTATCGGCTTAGCCACCCTGCTTTTTCAATTTATCAATCGGGGACAGAAACAAAAAATTATAACCGCCCTCTGTATTATCTGTTTGTTGTTCAGCTCCGCCTTCATCACATCCAATCGTAATATACAATGGCAAGATAATGTGACATTATACGCAGATACAATTCTCAAAAATCCTGATTTCAGTGCCATAAACAATGAATATGCAATTGCTTTAATAGATGCCGGACAACTTGCAGCAGCGGAAGAACAACTTACAGCCGGAATCAACAATCCTGGCAACAAAAGCCCACTCCTGTACATCAATCTGGCCCGCATTAAAATAGAACAGAACAATCTTGGAGAGGCCCGCCAGGTGCTCTTTCGCTCTTTTACAACTAAAGAAGAGGCACACCCTGAGGTCCTCAAAATGCTCTCAAATATTGATGAAAAAAGGATAATGACAGGTGACTACAAGGATGAATCAGCAAAACGAATCTTGATAATGGACTTGCTTGACACGTACACCCTTATCTACAACAAGACCAAGAACCCTCATGCCAGATATAGATTTGGCCAACTAGCCCTGTCCATTGGCCTCAAGGCTGAAGCAAGAGCTGCCTTTGCGAGTGCATACAAAGAAGCGCCAAACGATGCCTACTATAAAAAAGCAGCCGGAATTATGGCACAAAAATTGACGGAAGACTAACTTGAACGCCTATATCCAGATTCTCCGTCCCAGGCAGTGGCTCAAAAACCTGATGCTGCTTTTTCCGCCACTTTTTGGCGGGATCCTGTTTACGCCTGATGTCATTCATAATCTTGCCCTCCCGCTTCTGGCCTTCTGCCTGGCCTCGAGCGCCAATTACGTGATCAACGATGTGCTGGATGAGAAGCAAGATGCCTGCCATCCGGTGAAAAGTAAACGACCGATCCCTTCTGGGGCCATCACGCCACAAACCGCCGTGATCTTTGGTTGTATCCTTTTCATTCTGGCGATAGTAATGGGCCTCTTTGTTTCTCTTCCTTTTCTGCTCACCCTGTTGGCATACCTCATTCTTTCTTCCGCATACAGCTTCAAGCTTAAAGACATTCCAGTGGTCGACATCTTTTGCGTTTCCGCCGGGTTTCTGCTGCGTCTGCACGCCGGAGGCCTGGCCTATGGCGTCCCAATTTCCAACTGGCTCTTCTTGACCGTGTTCCTGCTCTCCCTCTTCCTCAGCCTCGGCAAACGCATCGCAGAAAAACAGCTTCTTGGGGAGAAATGCGCCTGCCATCGCCCGGTATTAGAGGCTTATCCCATGGAGTTTCTCCATGGAACCATGTACATGACCGGCGCCACCGTTCTGGTCACGTATGCCATGTATGTCGTAACCCATCCTGGTCTGCTTTACACGATTCCTCTTTGCTGTTTTGGACTGTTTCGCTATATGTATCGGGTTATAAAAAATGCAAGCGGCGACCCAACCGAGGCATTGTTTCAGGACAAGGTGCTACTGGTCATCGGCCTGACATGGTTTATCCTTGTTGCGTGGGGAATATATCGGTAATTCCCTCAGCTGAAACTTTTCACGTTATTTGAAAACACACTAAGAAAACAAGACCGATACCTCTCACATGAAGATCATCTTCTATCGACATGCACTCCTTAGCCGCGGTGGGGACAAGATGTTCCTTTTCTATGCCAATAACCTGGCAGAAAAGGGCCATGACGTTACCCTCTACTGTAATACAACAGCCTCTGTTTTCACCATCAGTCCCGCAGTACATCTCAAACAGGTTACTTGGCCAGGAAAGATGGGAACAATCCTTTTCGCGCTGCTCCACAACTTTGGCGCTGACGTCATCGTGGCAGATATCATTCCTCTTGCCGTAACACTTTCATTACGGAATTCCCAGTGTCTTTATTTAGCCCAAGACCTCGACACCAGCTACTACACGTCGCCCTTGCTGATCGGCTTGATGCGCTTTCTGCTCCGCTGGGGTATAGGGAAGAAAAAAATCCCAACAATTGCGGTATCCCATGCCTTGGCCGAAGAACTCCGGCAGTTAACCGGAAAAGCCGTGAGAGTAATCTGCAACGGCATTGACCAAGCGGTATTTTACCGGCAGCCGAATGCAGAGCTCATCGCGAGCAAAATGGGCAAAAAAGCCATATTAATCCATGCTCGCACCGATCACCGCAAGGGATTTAACCTCGCCTGCCAGGTGGTGCGAGTCTTGAACAACCAAACCTTGGCTGACCTTGTCATCTGGACGGTGGGTGAACAAATGACAGCAGACATATTCAAAGGTGTTGAGCACCGCGATTTCGGGTATGTAGATGAACAACAACTACGACAGATCATGAGCAGCGCCAATATTTTTCTTTACCCATCCCGCCATGAAGGGTTCGGACTCTTCCCCTTAGAAGCCATGGCCTGCGGCTGCCCCGTGGTGACCACCTCCGCCGTGCCCTATGCAAATCATGGGGAGAATGCCCTTGTCGCGCAGGTGGAGGATTGTGATACCTTGGCAAAACATGTACTCGAATTATTACAAAACCCCTCAATTTATAACCATTTGAGTCAAAATGGAAAACAATTTGCCCAACAAAAATATGCCCTATCAGAGTCAACTCAGCAGTTTGAGTCGACATGTATTGAAGAAATAAAAAATGATAAATAACAAAAGCTGCTCCCCGACCATCTCCATAGTGACCATATGTCGCAACAGTGCAGCGACCATAGAAAAAACCATTGAAAGCATCCTTGCCCAAAAGGATGCAGGCGTTGAATATGTCATCATTGATGGGGCATCCACTGACACCACCCAGGATATAATCAAATCCTATGGCAGAAAGTTAGATACCTATCTCAGTGAACCGGATGAGGGAATTGCTGACGCATTCAACAAAGGGATTGCCTTGGCAACAGGCGACATCATCGGCCTGATAAATTCCGATGATACCCTAGCGCCTGGCGCACTTGACACAGTCAGGAGGTTTTGTAAAGATCACCCAGATACGGATGTTCTCCATGGTGATATATTGTTGTTAAACGGCACACATATCATCAAGCGGATCAAACCAGCATCACGATGGTGGTATCCTTGGCGGCTTTCCCTCATTTTTAACCACCCTGCTACATTTGTGAGACAAACTGTATATAGAAAGCACGGGCTGTTTGACAGCTCCTATAGCATAGCCATGGATGCCGAAATCTTCTTACGGTGGGTAAAATGCGGTGTCAAGACTAGCTATATTCCAGAGATATTGGCACATATGCAGGCAGGAGGGGTGAGTGGCCGCCGAGGCATTGAGACATGTCGCCAACAACGGGAGGCTCTGTTACACCATGGCTTTTCTTTACCTCTCGCCCATCTACAGTATTGGGGCAAGGTGACGCTGTGGGTGATGCTTGAGGTGGTGTCATGGCTGCGACGGAAGTTGGCCAAATAACATCTTCAAATATTGGTTGATTATTTAGCGATAAGATATTGTGCATTTTCATATATTTTCTAATGGAGAACAACCACAACATGGTAGATACGACAACTAAAACTGCCTTAATCACGGGCATCACCGGGCAGGATGGCGCGTACCTGGCGGAATTTCTGTTGAACAAAGGCTATGTCGTGCATGGTATCAAACGCCGTACCTCCCTGTTCAACACTGACCGGATTGATCACCTCTACCAAGACCCGCATGAGGCAGAACGCAAGTTCATATTTCACCATGGCGACCTGACCGACTCCAGCAGCCTGATCCGTATCATCCAGCAGGTACAGCCGGATGAGATTTATAATCTTGCGGCCCAAAGCCACGTTGCCGTCAGTTTTGAAGAGCCTGAATATACTGCCAATTCGGACGCGCTAGGCGCATTGCGCATCCTTGAGGCGATGCGTATCCTTGGGCTGGAGAAGAAGACGCGTTTTTATCAGGCATCCACCTCTGAACTGTATGGATTGGTACAGGCAAGATTGTCTGTACCTGGGTAATCTGAACGCCAAACGTGACTGGGGCCATGCCCGTGATTACGTGGAAATGCAGTGGCTGATGTTGCAACAGGAACAGCCGGATGATTTTGTGATTGCCACCGGAGTGCAGTACAGTGTACGGGAGTTTGTGGAGATCGCCGCCAGGGAACTGGATAGCAGGTGCGCTGGGAAGGCGCAGGCATGGATGAGAAAGGTTTTTTGCTCCCTTCACCCTCAGGGAGAGTGGCTGGGGATAAGGGTGAACGCTGCATAGTCGCTGTTGACCCGCGCTATTTCCGCCCAACTGAAGTTGAGTCTCTGTTAGGTGACCCCAGCAAGGCCAAGGAAAAATTAGGATGGACACCTAAAATCAGCTTTGCCGAACTGGTGCAGGAGATGGTACGGGAGGACTTCAAATCCGCGCAACGTGATGAGCTGGTAAAACGACACGGTTTTGAAGCATTCAATCATCATGAATAAGGATGCGAAAATTTTTATCACCGGCCATCGCGGCATGGTGGGCAGTGCCTTGGTGCGGCGGCTTGAGACGGGTGGTTATACCGATATCCTCACCCGTACCCGCCATGAGCTCGATTTGCTTGACCAGGCAGCAGTTCGGCAGTTTTTGGCGGAGGCAAAACCTGATTACATTTTTATTGCGTCGGCAAGGGTGGGTGGGATACATGCCAATAACACCTACCGGGCGGATTTCATCTATCAGAACCTGATGATTGAGACAAATCTGATCCACGGGGCGCATCTGGCAGGAGTGCACCGCTTGATGTTTTTTGGTAGTAGTTGTATTTATCCCCGTGATTGTCCACAACCGATCAAGGAAGAATATTTGTTGACCGGGCCGCTGGAAAGAACAAATGAGCCCTATGCCGTTGCCAAGATTGCGGGCATCAAACTGTGTGAGGCGTATAAGCAGCAGTACGGTCGAGAGTACGTGAGCGTGATGCCGACCAATTTGTACGGGCCGAATGACAACTACGATCTGGAGACCAGCCATGTCCTACCTGCCCTGCTGCGCAAGGCGCATGAGGCAAAATCACTGGGGGAGAATGCTTTGGTGGTATGGGGGACAGGTAAGCCACGGCGGGAATTTCTATATGTTGATGATCTGGCGGATGCCTGTGTGTTCCTGATGGAACAGGATTATACCGGGTCGTTCCTGAATATTGGTACGGGGCAGGATGTCACGATCCACGAACTGGCAGAAACCATCATGGAAGTGGTCGGATTTAAGGGTGAGGTTGTATTTGACAGCAGTAAACCGGATGGGACGATGCGGAAGGTGCTGGATGTGTCGAAGCTGAAGCAGTTTGGCTGGAATCCACAAACCAGCTTAAAACAAGGGATAGAGTTAGCGTACCGCGATGTTATTGCAACATTTCCTATATTAGGGTTGCGGCAAAAACATCATCCCGTTGAATCAACCAGCTAACGATATGAATTCTATCTGGGTAAGATATTGTCCTGCCTTTGTGCGTCGCCACCTGGAAGGTCGGCACAATCTGCAAGAAATTCTCGCCAACATTGGCTGGCTGTTTGGCGACCAGATTCTGCGCATGGGAGTGGGCCTCCTGGTGGGGGTATGGGTGGCCCGCTACCTCGGCCCCGAGCAATTCGGGATGTTAAACTATGCCATGGCCTTTGTCGCCCTATTTGGCTCAGTGGCTAGCTTGGGGTTGAACGGTATTGTCGTGCGCGATATAGTCAAGGAACCGGAAACCGCCAATACCACGTTGGGAACGGCCTTTCTGTTACAAATATTCGGCGGACTGTTAGCTTTTGGCTTGGCGGTTTTCGCCATCAGCTTTGCCCGGCCTAATGACAACTTGGCCAAATTAATGGTCGCAATACTTGGCTTTGTCATGGTGTTCAAAGCCACCGAGGTTGTAAAGTACTGGTTTGAATCCCAGATTAAGTCTAAATATATTGTATGGGTCGAAAACGGATCGTTTCTGATCCTTGCCGCAGTCAAGGTAGGTCTCATCCTTTTCCAGGCATCACTTATTGCCTTTGTGTGGGCTGCGTTTGCCGAAGGGCTACTGGTGGCTATGGGACTGCTGATTGTGTATTTTTGGCGCGACGGTACCATGAGTGCTTGGCGTATATGCTACAGCCGCGCGAAAAACCTGCTCAAGGATAGCTGGCCACTAATTCTTTCGGGCTTAGCCATAATGGTATACATGCGTATAGACCAAATCATGTTGGGGCAGATGCTGGGAGATGAAGCGGTAGGAATCTATTCCGCCGCCGCGCGGATCAGTGAGGTGTGGTACTTCATCCCAATGGCCATCGTTGCGTCGGTGTTCCCTTCGATTATCGAGGCCAAAAAACAAAGCGAAATACTTTACTACCAGAGGCTGCAACAGCTCTATGACCTCATGGTTTTTCTGGCCTTGGCAGTGGCGATACCGATAACCTTTTTATCAGATTGGTTAATTACACTGATCTTTGGAAGCTCCTATTCAGAAGCTGGTCGAGTGCTGGCAATACATGTATGGACAGGTGTGTTTGTTTTTTTAGGTGTTGCCAGCAGCAAGTGGTTTCTAACTGAAAATCTACAAAAACTGGCCTGTTACAGAACACTTTTGGGTGCCCTCATGAATATTGGAGCAAATCTTATACTTATCCCGAAATTTGGTGTGACTGGAGCGGCTTGGGCGACTTTGGCATCACAAATAACAGTCACCTATGCTTCTGATGCACTTAACATCAAAACAAGAAATTTGTTTTGGATGAAAACCAAGGCGTTCCTGTTGTTCAAACATAATCGCCTCGGTTCGTTGTGATAACGCCCCCATCATCTTTTAAACATAGATAGTACGAAATCAACTTACGGCATGAATAATTTGGTTTTCACTACTTCCGACCGACATCAGATAGATCCTAACTAAACGGAAAATTGAAAATGAATAAAAGAATATTAATTACTGGCGGCGCCGGCTTCCTCGGTTCTCACCTCTGTGACCGTCTTCTCAAGGATAGCGCCGATGTCCTCTGTGTCGATAATTTCTTTACCGGTTCGAAGCAGAGTATTGCGCATCTGATCGGCAGCCCCTATTTCGAACTGATACGTCACGATGTTACCTTTCCGCTCTATGTTGAGGTGGATCAGATCTACAACCTGGCCTGCCCGGCGAGCCCTATCCACTACCAGTTTGACCCTGTGCAGACGACTAAGACGAGTGTGCATGGCGCCATCAACATGCTCGGCCTAGCCAAACGGGTGAAGGCACGTATTTTCCAGGCCTCAACGAGTGAAGTCTATGGCGATCCCGAGGTGCACCCCCAGCAGGAGGGATACTGGGGGCGCGTCAACCCGATTGGCCCGCGTGCCTGCTACGACGAGGGCAAGCGGTGCGCCGAGACGTTGTTCTTCGACTACCACCGCCAGCATAACCTGGATATCAAGGTAGTCCGCATCTTCAACACCTATGGGCCAAGGATGCACCCCAATGACGGTCGAGTGGTAAGCAACTTCATCGTCCAGGCACTGAAAAACGATATAATCACCATTTACGGCGACGGCCAACAGAGCCGGTCTTTCTGTTATGTGGACGACATGATCGAAGGGTTTGTCCGCATGATGAACAGCGAACAGGGTTTCACCGGCCCGGTGAACATGGGTAACCCGGTCGAGTTCACCATGTTGGAACTGGCCGAAAATGTGCTGCGCCTTGTTGGCAGCAAGTCGAAGCTATCGTTTCACCCCCTACCAATGGACGACCCCAAACAGCGCCAACCAGACATTTCCCTGGCCAAGTCCAAACTGGACTGGGAGCCTAAGGTCTCCTTGGAAGACGGACTAAAAGAAACAATCGCCTATTTCAAGAAGACACTGAATGTCTGATTGGCAACTAAAAACACCGGTTGCGTTTATTATCTTCAACAGGCCGGATACTACTAAGCGCGTCTTTGCCGAGATCGCAAAGGCCAAGCCGCCAAAGTTGTTGGTGATTGCCGATGGCCCTAGGGCCAATCGGTCGGGTGAGGCAGAGAAATGCGCCGCAACACGGGCCATTATCAATCAGGTCGATTGGGACTGCGAGGTGCTCACCAACTTCTCCGATGTAAACCTGGGCTGCAAAAACCGGGTTGCATGCGGGATCGACTGGGTTTTCGAGCAGGTTCCCGAGGCCATCATTCTCGAAGATGATTGTCTGCCGCATCCAACCTTCTTCCGCTTTTGCGAGGAACTGCTTGAGTATTATCGCAACGACGAGAGGATTGGGATGATCAGCGGAGACAACTTCCAATCCGGTAATAAACGAACCAAAGCCAGTTATTACTTCTCTCGCTACAACCATATCTGGGGCTGGGCCACATGGAGAAGGGCATGGAAGCATTACGACCGCGAGGCAACTGCCTGGCCAGCGCTTCGGGATGGTGGCTGGCTGGAGGTGTTGGTAAGCAAACCAAGCGAACAGAAATACTGGGCCAAGGTCTTTCAGGCTGTGCACGAAGGCCGCATTGATACCTGGGATTACCAATGGAACTTGACTTCATGGATACAAGGCATGCTGACTATCATACCTAATGTCAATCTTATCTCCAATATTGGTTTTGGCCTTGGTGCGACACATACCCATGGTTCCAGCATCTACGCAGATATGAAGGTCGCACAAATAGACTTCCCACTCTGTCATCCAGAAATTATTTTGCCCCACCGTGAGGCGGATACTTATACTTCGCAGGGCATGTTTAATACCACATTGTCGCGTCGGATCCTGCAAAAGATGCGCACACTCCTTCGATAAGGTCGCTGGTCAATATGAACACTTGCCCGATCTGTGACAGCGCGATGCACAATGTTTTTTCCGCCAAGCTGCTAAAAAAATATGAGGTTAGCTATCGCCAATGTCTCGATTGCGGATTATTACAGACTGAGGAACCCTACTGGCTGGAGGAGGCCTATGGCGAGGCCATCGCGGTTGCCGACACAGGCTTGGTTATGCGTAATTTCTCCCTCGCTTCGAAGCTCGCTGTGTTGCTCTACCAATGTTTCGATCAGAGAGGTACATATCTAGATATCGCTGGGGGCTACGGAATGCTTGCCCGCCTCATGCGCGATTACGGGTTTGACTACTTCTGGGACGATAAATATTGCCAGAATCTTTTGGCCCGCGGATTTGAAGCTGATAAATCGACAAAAACTTTCGCTGCATTGACAGCCTTTGAAGTGCTTGAGCACCTTCATGATCCATTGGTTTTCATTCGGGAAAAACTGGATCAATATAAATGCCGCACTCTAATATTCACGACTGAGTTGTATGAGGGCGTACAGCCGCCTGCCAAAGATTGGTGGTATTACTCCTTCAACACAGGGCAGCATATTTCCTTTTACCAACAGAAAACTCTTGAGAGGCTGGCAAAACGATTAGGGTTGAATTTCTACTCGTTGCATGGTTTGCACATATTAACCGATAAAGCGATCCGGATAACACCGCTGTTACGGATAATGACAGGAAGGCTTTCTCTTTTCATGGCCCTATTCATCAGAAGAAGATTAGGGACATTAACACTCTCTGATCATTTCATGTTAAGATGAGATTTTTTTCTTTTCTCAATACACGGCAAAATCTTTACCCAATAATACTGACAGGTATTCAATACGTTGCTATTGCATGCTTTTTACTTTTCGACTGGATTTCTGTCATTGGCGTTCGACGTAAGACACACAGCAAGCGGCATGTTCTGATCGTTCGTTTGGACTTGATCGGTGATTTTGTCCTGTGGTTGCCTGCCGCGCGAGCATTACGTAACCTTTTCCCCTCCGATCACTGGCATGTCACGCTTGTTGCAAATACATCCTGGGCTGATTTGGCGGTAAGGCAGGTTAACTTCGATGAAGTTTGGCCCGTTGACGTACTGCGTCTCGGCCAAAGCCCAGCCTACAGACTACGAATATTTCAGCGTGTGCGTGCTGCATGCTTCGACGTGGCGATACAACCAACTTACTCGCGAGAGATGCTTCGCGGTGATGCGGTGATACGGGTAAGCGCCGCGCAGAAACGCATAGGGTCGCAGGGGGACTGTTCCAATATTTCTTGTTGGTTGAAGCGAATTACCGATCGTTGGTATACGCAACTTATTCATGCGGATACACAGCCAATGACAGAGCTTCGCCGTAACGCGGAATTTGTTAAGGGGATGGGGTGCCAGTGCGATGTCGGACTTGCGAAGCTCCAGGTAGACCACGAATCCTTGCCGACCATATTATATGGGGCTCAGTTTTTTGTTCTCTTTCCGGGAGCAAGTACACAAGGTAAGCGCTGGCCCCTAGAACGATTCGCGCAAGTAGCACAATATGTTTCAAGCCAATACGGTTGGCAGGGTGTCATATGTGGAGGTAGTTCCGAGCAATTGCTCGGAGAACATTTGTGTCGCATGGCAGCAGTTCCATTGCTGAATCTCGTGGGAAAAACATCGCTTATGCAGCTAGTGGAGGTCTTGGCACATGCGCGCTTGGTGCTGACCAATGACACGAGTGCCGCTCATATAGGACCGGCGGTTGGCTCACCAACAGTGTGTATTCTTGGTGGTGGGCACTTCGGCCGTTTTCTACCCTACGATTCACCAGATGCATCTCTTGTTTTATCTACAGTTAGCGCTCATATGAACTGTTTCGGATGCAATTGGTGCTGCATTTATGGAGCAAAGTCACACACGCCATTTCCGTGTGTGAAAAATGTCTCTATAATTAAAGTGCAGAAGGCTATCTTGGATGTGCTCCCTACAACGGGTGCCTCAAAAAACTTAACGGGGAGCGGGTATGCCAGAAAAAGGACCGATCCGCTTCTATAACGCCGGTTCGAGCGAGTGTTTTGGCGACACAGGCGAGGTTGCTGCGGATGAACTTACCCCCTTTCAGCCGCGCAGTCCCTACGCGGTTGCAAAAGCATCCGCCCACTGGTTACTACGCAATTACAGAGAGTCTTACGGACTCTTCGCTTGTATGGGGATACTGTTTAACCACGAATCCCCACTGCGACCGGAACGCTTTGTGACCAAAAAAATCGTCTGTGCGGCAAAACGTATTAGCCAAGGGAGCAGCGAAACTCTTGAATTGGGTAACATCAACATTCGACGTGACTGGGGATGGTCGCCTGACTATGTCGATGCCATGTGGCGGATACTTCAGCAGGAGCAGCCGGATGACTTTGTTATAGCCACAGGACGTACCGAATCCCTGGAATACTTCGTTTCCCGTACCTTTGCTTTTTGGGGTTTGAACTGGCGGGATCATGTTCAAATTGAACAAAAGCTGTTTCGTCCATCCGACATCCGCACAAGTAGTGCCAATCCTGACAAGGCCAGGAGGCATCTCGGCTGGTCATCTCAAACTGATGTTGATGGTGTGATCCGCAAGATGTGCGAGGCGGCAAGAGAATAAGATGAGACAATCCCTCTCGCTCGACAGAAAACACGGATGGCCGTAGTCGCTTGGTATGTTGTGGCATGATGGTAAGAGCGCAGGTAAAACGTATTTTCGTTGACCAGGCTAAGGCTTGGCGAATTAACCAAAACCTGACGTCACGATTTTAACGCTGGCAGGATTAGTACTCATTTGATCAATATTTCAAGATATTGGCATACTAGCCCCAAAGGATTTCTACCTGATGATCAGTCCAAGAACAAATATAGAAAAAATCAAAATAAATGCACCATCGTTATTTTGCCCAACATGCGGTACACCAACCAGTGTGGCACACTACCGTTACCAGCACGAGACTGGTGAAGCCTACATTTATCGTTGCCCTTCCTGCACTCTTGAGTTTCTCCGGCCACTTCCCCTTACTATAATAAGTGAGCGTCAGATGAACTCTGTTGATGATGCAGAGATGTTTAACAGTCTTCTGCTACGCCGTCTGCATGAGAGCTTGATCATCCGTCCAGAGATAAGGAAGGTACGAAGGCTGTTGGGCTGCAATGATTTCAGCATGCTGGATGTTGGTTGTGGCACAGGCTGGATCAGTAAAATCTGGGCAGATTCAGGCGCCTCGGCTGTCACCGGCCTCGAACCATCAGCAGAGCGGGCTATTTTAGCGCGTCAACGAGGTATTCGAGTACTCCCATGCTTTGCTGAGGAGTTGACATCAGAGGAATATTTTGACCTGATAGTTATCAGGCATGTCGCAGAACATCTTGAAGATCCGGCAGCAATCCTGAAAAATCTGAAGAGCCATTTAAATCCGGGCGGCCTGTTGTTGGTGGTTGTTCCTAATATTGATTGTATTGGACGAAGGCTGTTCGATACAAACTGGACCTGGGTGCTGCCGTGGCACTGTAATTTTTTTAATCCGCATTCTCTTGCTGCACTGGCGAAAGGTTGCGGCTTTAAAGTGGTAAAATCCTGGCAAACGCCTTCACCTCTTTATTATTCTGAAAGTTTTGCTCGCAGGTGTCCTCGGTTAGGAACTTTACTAAATAAGATTCCTCTGGCTATGTTTTTATTTGCTCCTCTAGTGAGCTTTGGTTTTTTGTTCCGGCAAAGTGATAACATAACCTTGATATTAGAACCTTTAAGAGAAACGAACCAGTAATGAATGTTTTTATCCAGCATAGATCACTTGTTCATGCAAGGAATCGAGTTCGTCGACCGTCTGTTATACTGGGCAAAGAAGAACGGTTGAACAAAATCGAATTGCTGAAACGACTGGATGCCATTGCCGGTTTTCTCCTCTGCCGTCTGTTGCCACGCACCACTGGTAACGGCAGGGGCGCGGCCGGCCGCCGGATTTTCCTCATCCGTCCAGGCGGCATCGGTGATGCCGTGTTGCTGGCTCCGACCATCAAAGCACTCAAAAAGAAGTTTCCAGAGGCAGCAATCACGGTATTAGCAGAAAAGCGGAACGCTGGAGTCTTTGCCCTGATCCCCGGTGTTACCAAGGTGCTGCGCTACGATGTACCGAGGGAATTTATAGCTGCCTTCCGCCTCAAGCCCGATCTAACCATCGACACCGAGCAATGGCATCGGCTTTCTGCAGTGGTGGCAAGGCTCACTGGTGCGGGAACATTGATTGGCTTTGGCACTAATGAGCGAGCGCGGCTTTTTCATCATGCTATCCCCTACTCTCATGATGATTACGAAGCTGCCAGCTTTATGCGGTTGCTGACCCCGCTCGGCATTGCTCAACCGGTCTCGCTTGCTACCCCTTTTCTGTCAGTGCCCGCAACAGCCCAGGCGCGGGCAATACAAATCCTCGCCCCCTTGGAAGGACAGCCGTTCATCGTTCTTTTTCCCGGAGCCAGCATCCCGGAACGACGCTGGGGTGCTGATCGATTTGGCCAGGTGGCGGCCAGCCTCGCATCCCGGGGCTACAAGATTGTCATTGTTGGCGGCAAAGAGAATATGGCAACTGCCACATCAATCACAGCCAATAGTAATGGCCTCAATCTCGCCGGCCAGACCAATCTCGCCGAAACCGCTGCCATCATCGGGCAATCGGCAATGCTCATCAGCGGCGACTCCGGCATACTCCACATCGGGGTAGGCCTTGGCACCCCAACAGTCTCGCTTTTCGGTCCCGGCATCGCCCCAAAATGGGCCCCGAAAGGACTACAGCATCGCGTACTCAATCACCACCTGCCCTGCTCACCCTGCACCACGTTCGGCTACACCCAAAAATGCCGACATCATGCAAAATGCATACAGGAAATCACCCCCGATGAAGTTGTGCAAGCCGCCATAATGCTGCTGCCAAAACCTTATAGAAATTCAGATACAATCTGACACATAGCGATTTAGATGCTAAATTAGGAAATTAGGGACACTTCGTCTATTCTGACTACAAGAAAACCTTGCATTATTTTATCAAGATGACCATATTGTAATTACAGTAATTATATTGCATATAGGATTTTAGTTTCAGAGGTAACGCTATGGAAAAAAATATACGCGCTAGAGATGTTAAAATAGTACCTATAGGTAACTCATTAGGTGTCCGTCTGCCAAAAAATCTTTTACAAAAATATGGTTTCATCAACTCGTTAGTCCTTGAAGAGACCGATCAAGGTCTTCTTCTCCGAAAAAAACATGACGATAAGCTTTCCTGGGTCGACACCTATAAAGCTATGGCTAATGAAGATGAAGACTGGGGCGATTACGACCCTACTCTTCTGGATGGCCTGGAGGATGACGACATTGACAACTCCTGAACGATACGGAATTTATTTTGCAGATTTGAATCCAACAATTGGCAGTGAAATTAATAAAATTCGTCCGGTAGTGATTATTAGCGAAGATGAGATGAATAAGTTTTTGGAAACCGTTGTTATCTGTCCTTTGACTTCAAAACTCCACCCACAATGGAGAACACGGTTACAGATTCAGTGCGCCGGCAAACAAGCTGAAATTGCTGTTGATCAAATACGAACAATTAGCAAAAAACGTTTGAGGCAGAAAATTGATCAGTTATCTGTTTCCCAAGGCTCTCAGTTACGAAGAATAATCACCGAAATGTATGGTGAATAAAGTAATAATAGAGACACTCCCTCTTCTCTCAATACAAGAAGGGGGGAGAAGTAAGTCTTTAAATATAACCCGCAAAGAAAATTCGTGTCACCTCCATTTTTCTTTGGGAAAACGGACTTCCGGGTTGCACTCCGCCGGTGGCGATGACGAAAAACACTAAAATTCAACTTTTGTCGAGATCATCATGTATGATGCCCCTGAAATTGCCCGGCAATGAAAAAAAAAAATATACTTCAAGGAGACAATATTATGGAAACTGCTAAACTTTTTCAAAATGGAAAATCACAGGCCGTAAGGCTCCCCAAAAAATTCAAAATGCCTGGTAATATGGTGAAGATATCTCAACAAGGCAACCAGGTCATTTTGGAACCGCTGGAAACAACCTGGAATTCTTTATTTAACTCTCTCGCCGATTTCCCCGAGGACTTCATGGAAAACGGACGAGAGCAGCCGGATATGCAAAGAAGAGAATCTCTTTGATACACTATTTGCTCGATACCAACATCTGTATTTATCTTATCAAGAAACGACCACCGGAAGTCCTTGAACAATTCAGGCAACATCCACCGCAGAATGTTGCCATCTCTACAATCACGCTCTTCGAGCTTGAGTATGGAGCACAAAAAAACCAACAAATCCAACGCACCCGGGATGCCCTTGCCAGATTTATCCTACCGCTTACTCTCCTTGACATAGACTGTCGTGCTGCTGCCGATGCCGCAGCCATTCGGGCTAATCTTGAAAAAAAAAGGCACGCCTATCGGTCCCTACGACCTCCTTATTGCTGGACTGGCCAGATCACAGGACATAACTTTGGTGACCAATAACACCAAGGAATTTGAAAGAATTGACAATCTACACCTGGAAAATTGGGTTCAATGCTGAAAGAGAGGGGTAAGGCTTGACCTTTTGATGATCTTTAAGTCAAGAGCGGCTAAACGCCCCAAAACCCTGCAACAACTTGTCCCTGAATTTCTGCCGCAACTGCCGGAAATAAAGGACTCCTTCATCCTCGTTTATGACCCGCCCACCCTCAGCCTCCAGCGGCCCGACAGAAAGAAAAAAACCGAAACCGGCATCCCCTGAAAATAGAACTGAATCGAGACGCCTCTTATTTATTCACAAAAATCCTTCTCCCGTGCGGAATAAGGTTGAAATGAAGGAGAAGAAGGGGAAATAGCAAGAAAAGGGAGGATAGTTCTGTTCCACAGTTGTTCATTGACTTGTGAATCTGCTCGCAATAGAATAATTCTGTATATAAGATATCTCCCAGAAGGACACAAATAGCAATCCAGACCACCTGTGTCGATACCAGCGCGGCCTGGTTCGCGGGCATTTACGATACAATCACTCACCGGAAACAGCGAAAAACAGGACAAATCATGCAAAGCAACCTGTTAAAAAAATATAAAGAAACTATCAATAAAATTGCTTCTAACCATGGAGTTCTTTCAGTTCGTGTTTTTGGATCATTCGCAAGGGGAGAAGAGAATGTTCATAGCGATATCGATCTTCTTGTCGAACTCGAACCAAAGCGCTCTCTTTTAGATATCATCTCGCTGAAATACGAGATTGAAGATTTGACTGGACGCAAGGTTGATGTAGTCACTACAAAAGGGATATCTCCCTACCTGGCAGAGCAAATAATCAAGGAAGCAGTGCCGCTATGAAAACTGACCTTGCCTACCTCTGTCACATAATGGACTCTCGCAAAAATTGAATCATATGCAACTGTCCAGAAAGAGGAATTTATGACTGTATCCCATTGGCAGGATGCGATCATCAGAAATCTTGAAATAATTGGTGAGGCCACTAAACGAGTCTGTAGAAAAACCCGAATTACAATAATGATCCGAATGAAAAATGAGTGAATTTTTCACCGTTTTCATTGTGGTTGGTTATTTTTATGCGTTTTTATTTCCCGGCCGTCTTGTTCCTATTGTTCGATGCTCTATTCTCTGTGCAAATCGACTGTATTGTCAATCAGTTTTACCTTTTTCGTGGTGATCAGGCAAAGCTCGGCCCGTATCTTGCCACTTTTTTCAGGTTGTGAACGATGCAGAACAAGTTCCATTGGATATTCACCTTGGTTTTACTGCGCAGGGTGAATCTATCCAGGCCCATGATCCGGCAGATATGGGCGAATGGCGGTTCAACAATGGCTACCCGCAGGCTGTACAGGGCGCGGCCGGCGGCGGAGTCGATCTTGTGCTTCATCTTTTCGGTGAAAGTCTCTTTCCCTTTGGCGGTGCGGCCATGAAAATATGCCACCTGTCTGATTTCCGTCCGGTCAGGATGACGCAGGCATTGTGACCGGAGTTTGCAAGGAACACAGGCTGACTTCGGTCCTTTGAATTTAGTTGCCAGAAAGCCTCTTACTTCCACATTTTTGCCGCTGCGATTCAAGCGCTTGCCTGCCGGACAGATGCAGTGACTTAAATCTTCGGGAAAAATAAAGTCGGTTGTTGAAAACAGGCGTTTGCTTCCTGTTAATTTTGCCCGTTCCTGCCGGTGGCGTTCCCGGTAGCGATCGGCACCAACAAAACGCGGATCGCGCTTGCGGAAAAGATTGTCGGCAACATAAGCATCAATCCCTTCACCAAAGAGCATCTTCATGTTGGCTTCTGTGTGGAAGCCGCTGTCAGCGGAGAGTTTTGCTGTTGTAAAGACATCCTCATCCCTGCCGATGGACTGGAAGTTTTCTCGGGCTCCATCTATCATGGGTTTCAGGAGATCATGTTCCTGGGCCTCGCCGAATGCCTCGGCATGGACGATGATCTGGTGCTTGCCGTCAACCGTGGTCACTCCGTCGTAACCCTGGATCACCCCATGCGAGGTCTTCATCTTGGCCGATTCGTTGTCGGTTATGTTGCTCTTTCTCGGCTTGCCGGTCTTCCCCGGTTTATCATCGTTGTTCTGCAGCCACTCCTTGATCTTTTTAGCCCGCTGGCGCAGGGTATTCACATATTGCTCTTCTTTGGCTTTGCCGTCATTGTCCGTCTGTTTGCAATCCTGCTCCCTATGGGTGGTGATGATATGTTCTATGGCCTGCTCCAATTTGGCGGTCTTACTCTCAAAATCTGCTTTGGTGCCGCTCCATTCCTTGCTGGCATTGGAAGGCAATTTGCAGCCGTCGATGGCAAACATCTCCCTGCCGATCAGGCCCAGGTCATCGCAGACCAGCAGTATATCCCGGAACAGATGGATAATCTCCTTGTCCATGGAGGAAATGAATTCGGCAATGGTGGTGAAATGGGGCCGGGTATCAGCGGAGAGGGCCATAAAAATTATATTTTCATGGCAGGCCCGTTCGATCTTCCGGCTGGAGACGATGCCTCGGGAGTAGGCGTAGAGTACGATTTTGAGAAGGATTCTGGGATCGTAGGCGGTAGCTCCGGTGACGTCATTCTTGAAACGTTCATCAAAGCGGGAGAGATCCAGCTCATGATCTATGAGATGGTTCAGGGAATATTCGAAGGTACCTGGGAGGATCTGCTTGGCAAAGTGAATGGGAATGAATTTGCCCTGGGCGTAGGAGTAAGGTTTATAACGAGCCATGCTGCAATATCTCTCTGAAGTGGATGGTTAACCGCTTTACTTGCTTGATATTGCAGTAATTATACTGCTACTGTTCTTGAAATTACAGGAAAAAATTACAATAATTTGCGTTTTCCTACAGGCTCAACGTTTGAATT
>JAPLJF010000003.1 GCA_026388715.1 Deltaproteobacteria bacterium | reverse complement strand
CCATGCTGCAATATCTCTCTGAAGTGGATGGTTAACCGCTTTACTTGCTTGATATTGCAGTAATTATACTGCTACTGTTCTTGAAATTACAGGAAAAAATTACAATAATTTGCGTTTTCCTACAGGCTCAACGTTTGAATTAAGCCAAGAGCCGCGAAGCCGCAGAGCGGGTAAGTAATCGGCTGGAGCGCCTTGTTAGAACTCACACTGCAGGGTTACTCACGCTTTCAATTTGGCGCTTCACTGACATAGGGTCGTCAATGTTCTTGAACATGAGATCACTGATACCACGCCCTGTGATTTTTACTGTTCCGAATCCGAAGATACGCCCCAATATGCCCTGATTTATTTCAACAGTTTCAATGGATGTGAGTTTCATCTCTTCGGTCCTGCGGCTTATTATACCTTTCTTGAGGATTACTCGCTTGTTCGTGACGCCCTGCTCAAAAAACTTCAGTCTCAAATATTCATATATCGCAATTAGCCAAGTAAGGCCGAAAGTAACAAGTCCGAGAACTATCCAAATTACCATCGGAATCCAGGCGAACCAGTGAAGCTTGAAAAGACCCTCAACTTTTTCTCCGGTGGATAACGACTGCTCAATGTAAGACATGGTACCTCCTGATGTTGGCGGTGGATGATTGAGTTCCAACGCCTGGCTCACCGGACCCGCGTTTTTTTTGCGGGGTCCGTGCTTAGCCGGTGGTTATGGGATCATTTCTATTTTTTATTCTATACGTTCTTTAGCTGTTTTGAGAGCAAAATCTTTATCCTTTGTAAACAACCTCCACTTCATTTCTGATGAATGAATACCTGCTTTCTTGTCTTGACCTCTACTGTAATACCAGTGTCCAAAGCGTTCGACCGTAGCAAAGGGATGGTTTTCTGTACAGAATAGCCCGCAAGGATTAATCACTTTGAAAAATAGAGTTTCATCCGGGTCTTCATCATAAGACATATTTTTAGGCAATGTGATTTGAGATACATCCACATTCTCTGCTTCCTTTTCATCCAGCCAGTCTGAAATTTTCATTTGATTTTTCCTCCTTCAGAAAGATAACTCCCCTGAACCAATTATTGGTCCACTACGTGTTCGTTCTGCCCTGGCATCGGCGCACCCCGTGCTGATGGTGCTTGCCGTATGAGCGCAATCTGATCCGCTGCACCCGGGTCTTTGGCAAGTACTCGCTGTACGCCTCCAGATTCAGTCATCTTGAAGACGTGCACAGTTTTGGACATATCAAACGGCATCACGCTATGAGCCATTTGATGGATGTACGTGTTTCTGGGTGGTCTGCGCAAGCGCCGAAGCACAGGTGAACAGCAGAAGGAATGCAACCCAGGTTGTTGAACGGAGAATGTTGTGCCAGCCGTGGATCATGGAATCATCCCACGACTACGGCAAGTGGATCTCATGAGTGCAATGTTCATCTACACCGCGCCGCCTGAAGGTTTGCCTGCCAGAAAAAACGCAATGATTATTCAAAAAAACCGCCTCCCTCGAAAGGAAAGCGGTCTGTTTGTGGTTAGAATTATGGGGAATTCTTATTCCCCTGTGTCCCAAGAATCAATTTTCAGCCTGAAATGCTGAATTGTGCTGTTGAGCCTGATCCAGTATCCCCGATCATCCGACTTCTCCAAGGTCATGACAACGAATCCGTAGGCCGGAGGTCCGAATCCCTTCTGGCGCCCACACACGAAAGGTTACACCCTTGCAGTGGAAATGGCCCCCCATGCCAAATTGTTTTGACATTGTGCAAGTTTTTTCTACCATTTTTCCCTTCAAAATTTAATCTTTCTACGGGCACTTTTGAGGATTCTTCTCGTCTTTCTGTCCGGGGCCGCATTCAGGTCCCCCGGGTTTCCCTTTCTTATCCGGCCTAACCTGCTGTTCTTGACCTCTGCCGGCAGGGGCAACCTCAGGGGCGGCAGGTCTCTCTCTCTCAACAGGCCTGACCTGCTGTCTTTGCCCTCTATCGGCAGGGGCGACCTCAGGGGCGGCAGGTCTCTCTCTTTCAACAGGCATGACCTGCTGTCTTTGTCCCCTATCGGCAGGAGCGACCTCAGGGGTAGCAGGTTTTTCTCCCTCAACAGGCCTAACCTGCTGTCTTTGACCTCTGCCGGTAGGACCGACCTCTGGGGCAGCAGATTTTTCTCTCTCTGCAGGCTCAACCTGCCGTTTTTGACCTCTGCCGGTAGGACCAACTTCCGGGCCAGTAGGTTTCTCTCTCTCAACAGGCTCAACCAGCCGCCTTTGACCTCTGCCGGTAGGACCGACCTCAGGGGCAACAGGTTTCTCTCCCTCAACAGGCCTAACCTGCTGTCTTTGACCTCTGCCGGTCGGACCGGCTTCTGGGGCAGCAGGTTTTTCTCTCTCAATAGGCTCAACCAGCCGCCTTTGACCTCTGCCGGTAGGACCGACCTCAGGGGCAGAAGGTTTCACTCTCTCGGCAGGCGCAACCTGCTGAATCATTGGCTTGCCCTTACCGGGAGTTCTCGGCGTAGTAACAGTATTCACCGGCAGTGACGCAGGCTTAACGCCGGGGTTCAGGACAGATTTATTCTGATCTTTAATAAGCGGGCGTGAGTGTTTTAATTCCTCAACCTGCAGGTTCCTGACGGGTTTCGGCGGGAGTTTGGCCGACTGAATCTCCTTGGTCGAAGCAAAGTAACTTGCCTTCGTAGGCTTAATATCAGGTGTGCCGACACTGAAATTATTTTTTACGAATATTTTCTCCTGGATGATGTTCTTGTTGACATTAACAATGGTAGGTCTGCCCGTATTAAATGAGTTACGATTGACAACTGTTACTCCATTGTTAACATTTACGTTTCTGTAAACATTAGTAATGTTGACCTGGTTGATATTTACATTGGTAATGTTCACGCTGTTTCGACCGTAATCGCCGCGTCCGTAATATATTTCTTCGGGCGCCAGCGGGACCCATGCCACATAATCATCCGTCCTGACCCAGCCGACGTATCCCGGACTCCAGTAGACCTCTCTGGCAACAGGCGGCACCCAGAACCAGCCTATGTTTGCACCGAAACTCCATCTGCCGTAATGGTAGGGCGCCCAGCCCCAGGACTCGGAACCCACCCATACGTAATCATCACCCCTCCAGATCCATCTGCCATCTCTGTATGGAGACCAGTCCGCACCGACAACGACCGTCGGCGTCCAGACATTGCCGTAATCCGGGACCTGCACCCACCTGCCGCTGTTATCAAAATCAGAAGAATAGGCACTGAGTTCGGCGGGAAGATAACGGGAACTTGCGCCCCGTTCTGCAAAGCTCCTCTCGTTCCTCGTCTTATTCCATCCTTCCCACTCATCAGAAGGCCCCATCGGAGCAACCTCTCCGTTCGTGTTCTCTCCGAGAGACACCATTTGTCCTGCGTTTATTCTTGTATTTCCGACATTATTCTCCGTTTCGACGTATCCCTTGTAGACCGCCACGTCGGTGTACTGCTCCGACATGTCGATTCTGAAGATCGCCTTGCCGAAGGCTCGGGTTGACGCATCGGGGGTATCGACCTGTATGACCCCCTTCCTCGCCGGGGCATCATGAAAAATGTAGGCATTTCCCTGCGTCAGATAAAACTGGGAAGAATCCTCATCCATCGACAGTATCTGGAGAGCAGAACTCTGATCGAGTCTGATATATGTCCCGGTGTTCAGCTGGAGTTCAACCCTCGCGTCCTCAGGGACCCAGACCTGATCACCCTCGGCGAGCGGTGTATTTATAGAGGCAGCCCCCCAGTCTCCCGCGTCAGTCGTCTTTATCTGGACGTCGCCTTCGATAAGGCTTATGCGCATATAACCGAGATTCGCCGAAAAGGCATAAACCGGCACTAAAAGTAGCCCAACCGCAAGCATCACGGCCTTTAATATCTTCATATTGTCCTCCTTCACAGGTGATAGGAATTCACTTTTCCCCATTGTCACTCCGGGGACTGAATCAGTATGCCAACATAACCCATAACCCACCCGGATCACCGTAAAAAAATGGATTACTTTTATTCTCTGTTATTGGAGGTATGTTTGTCAATACATAAAAAACCGCCTTCCTCGAAAGGAAAACGGTCCGGTTTGTTCTTCTTGGTCGCCACCGGCGAATGTCATCATGCTGCGTCTTTACCCATCAGAACCTGCTCAATGGACGAAACCGCCTTACGGGTTAAAATTTCAATTCATCAGCTATTTTGCTGAACACATAACGACTTCCATCCGCACTTAAGTGGCTATGATCCGAATATAACAACACACCGTCTTTCAGCGCGTAGCAAAGATCCTGATCGCACAGATAATCATAAAGATTGATAAATTTGACCGTTGGAAACGCCTTTTTGGCATCTCTGATGATACGGTGATATTCGACGTTACGCTGGTCAAATACCGGGCGGGGTAGAGCACACGGGTCTTTTTGGGTATGGCCTATTAAATAAAGAGGCCGCATCATGACACACTCTTCAGGCTCAAAATCCAACACAGGTGTATCAACGAAGAAAACGATTTTCTTGCCGGACGCAACGAGGCGCGACAGCGTTATATCCAGAGCCTTTTTCAGTATGGCGGCATTTTCATTGACCTGCTCATCAGAGACCTCTTCCAATTGAAGGTCATCATTGATCGGACGTATTTTCCACACGGCATAACCGCTGAGCATAATCACCTTAATGCTTTCTGACTTTATGGCCTCTTCAAATGCTTTATTGATAGCGTTATCTTTACACGAAAAATAACGTTTTCCGGCCAACTCCAGTTCATAAACAGGCATACAACCATCACTGTTTCGGCTGATGATATTTTGACTGACGATCGTATCCAGCTCGGCTAAACCAGATGCCAGGTGAACAGAGTGGCTATCTCCAATCAAAACTATTTCAGCAGGTTTGTGCGGATTGAGGATCTTACAGCTCCAGGTATCTTCTTCATTGGGGCAGGGCGACCATTTGGCAAAGTGCAATCCGAAACGTAATTTCTCGATTTGATCGGTTATGTCTTTTGTCAAAGTTGAGCTGCGGACATTCCCTTTCACGTAAGCAATACCGCCTAAGCCCGCCAACAGAATCACAAGAAGTACCAACGCGGATATTCTGATTTTACTGCGTTTGCCAAAGCGTATCGGCCGCTCAACAAATTGGTAAGTCAGCCAGGCCAGCACAAAGGCAAGGGCTATGGCTGTCACCCTGATGCCAGGCGATGGGGTCTTGACCTCCATAATGGTTGCAAAAGAGAGTAAGGGCCAATGCCATAAGTAAAGCGGGTAACTGATTAAACCCACCCAAACCAGAGGTCGCGATGAAAGGACCAGGCGATTCAACACGGAGAGTGGCCCCGCCGAAATGACCAGATAAGCACCCAAAGTAGGCAGCAGCGCCCACCACCCAGGGAAAAGATTTTTTTTATCTACAATAATTGCAGCAAAGACAATAAGTGAAACACCGAGGATGGAAAGGCAGTTCTGGAGCGCGATGAGGTTTAACCCAGGCAATCTACGGGCCGTAAACCTGCTTAACAGGCTGTTAATGGACTGCCTGACTCGCGGCTCAAGACGAATATTGTGCAGCTGAATATACGCCAATAAACCACCCAGCAGTAACTCCCAGAAACGCGCAACGGGGGAATAAAATGACTGTACGGCATCAGTATGAACGGTATAAACATTCACGGCAAATGAACCGGCAATAATACAGACAGCCATTTTCAGCGCATTTATGTTCCGCTTCCATGCCAGCAACAGCAGGCATGGCCAGACAATATAAAATTGTTCCTCTACACCCAGGGACCAAAGGTGCAGCAAGGGCTTGGTTGCAGCAGAATTGTCAAAATAGCCGGCCTCTTGCCAAAAAAACAGGTTGGACACAGAACCGGCCCCTCCAACCATGTGTTTGCCGAGTTGTTGAAACTCTTTGGGCAATAAGACCAACCAGCCGATACAATAACAAGCACCTAAAACGACAATCAGTGCCGGGAAAATGCGTAAAATTCGACGGACATAAAACTCTTTAAAACTAAATGCGCCTTTTTTTAAGCTGCCAAGCAAGATATTGGTAATCAGAAAACCTGAAATAATAAAAAAAATATCGACACCAATAAACCCGCCTTGAAGAACCTGGGGAAAGGCGTGAAAGCATATCACAGCCAGTACCGCCACGGCACGAAGACCATCGATGTCAGCACGGTATTTAGGATGGGTCAGTTGTTTTCTTACGATCTCGGACGTTTTCATGGCGTGATCTGTGCAAACTGAATGAAGAAATTTTGCGGAAAAAGTGTCCTTTGAAACCCTGCCGCTTCCGGATGGCTGCAGGTGAAAACCGACTCTCACGAACTCTGCAAACGCCTTGCGATATAGCCATTGATAAAATCAAGTGCTTCTTGAAGACGCGGTGTATCGGGCATGGTGGCGGCGAGTTTACCAATATCGTCTCTCTCTTTCAGGATCTCAAGAGTTGACCGGAAGTTTATATCGAAAACCCAACTCATCTGCAACACTTTAAGTTCATTGATGGTTTTCAGGTTGGCGTAGCTCATGGCCCGTCCCTCGAACAGGAGGCGGTATACCTCTTCACGCACCAGCGTGTCCGCCCCAAGTCCAAGGGTAATCACCGGATTTCGCAGGGATTCTTCCGTCTGGAAGTGCTCAACCATAACCCGCAGGATATCGACTTTGTCGGCATCACGGATGAGCCGGCAGTGCAGAATGGTTTGCGGGTCCAGATGTTCAGGAATCCGGAGCCGGTTGTGAAAAAAAATAGCGCGACTGATGAGCTGGCGCTCGGCAAAATCGAGGGTATGGAGGATGCGGTGACGATTCAGCTCCCAGAGGGAAAGCTTGGCGTGATTCTCCGAATCAGGATCGCGAAAGGTCCGGTACTTCTGATACTGGGGAAAGCGGCCGATGTCGTGAAACAGGGCGGTCACGGAAGCGATTCGGCGATCGTTTTCCGAAAGGCCAAGACCTGAGGCGATCCGTTCAATGACCGCGCAGACACGGAGGGTGTGTTCCACCTTCATGTCAATGCTTCGCTGGTGCAAGGGGTCAATTTCCTGGTAGGTCAAGACATGCTGTTTAAACCAGTCCTGAAAAAAATGGAGCTGCTCATCGTTCATGCGGAATGTTCAGCCCCGGTCGGAAAGGGCCTCTGCCTTGTAATTATAATTCTTTCTGGAACAGGCCTGGCACCTGAGGATGATAGCTATTGTCGTAATGCCGCATGAAAAGAAGATATATCAACTCCCAATACCGGAAATTATGATAGCCGTATTTTATCAGATGGCCTGTATTTTGAATCATGTTTTTCTCCCTGGAAAGCCGAATTCTTATTAAAATCAATAATAATTTTAATAAGGGAGGCGATTTCCTGCCATACACCGTTTCCCATAACAGAGAACCAAACCATTTGCTCCATCTTGATACTTTTGTGACAACTTTGCCAGATATTTTGACCCTATCTTTATGCAAGAAATGATACAAACAAGAAAATCTGAAATATCGCAATGAACATCTATGCTTGGCTAGAAACACTGTTTATTCAGCATCTATTAATGGAAAAAGAGAAAACAAATAAAACATCATTTTGGCCACATAGCCATGGCAACAGAAAACACCATACAAGCCTGGGCGCAAAGTCATAAAAAATTTATAGGAGTCTAATAAATGGTTTCTTTCTGCAAAAGAAAATCGGCGGGTGTGTTGTTAACTCTGGCCATTTTTTTGTCAATAGATGCTCCAATGTGTCAAGCATCCATTGACTCTCATAAAATGTTACTTGAACAGAACATGCCAAAGAGAACTACCCCACCAAAAGCGGCAAATGGAAATATCAGGCCAAACAATTACGGTAAGGTCAGTGGTCCCTTTCTGTCGGAACCTGAAGTCAGACAACTTATAGAAAAAGCGGGATTCCCGCCAAAGACTATCTCCACAATGCTCCAGATCGCAAGCTGTGAGTCTTCTTTTTCCGTGACAGCCAAGAATGTAAATCGGGATGGAACAATAGACGTCGGCCTGTTCCAGATCAATGAACGTAACTGGAAAGGATGCAACATTTCCCAATCAGAACTTTCTGATCCCTACAACAATGCGCGATGTGCTTATCAGATCTGGCAACATCAAGGGTATAATGCTTGGAGCTGTTACAGCCATACATAATTCCGCAAAAACTACACAAGAAAAAGGCCTGTAAATTCGAGACATTTTACATGAAGGACAAAATAATACATGGAAAATGGTTATACCACTTCAACTGATATATACTGACAAGATGGATGGAAAAGATTCGCCTCCATGTCAGTGCAGAAAGTTAATACGTGTTTAGGGGTAGAATCTGAGCCAAGACTGCACAAAACATGGCTCGATTCCCTATCCGTATCTTAAATTCAAACAATAAAGGAGATGGTCATGCAGTTTCCCAAAGATAAGGATCAAAGTGCTATTTTATGGGGTATCGGAATTGCCGTGGGATTATTACTTTTCGCTGTTATTTCGAAATATTACATATCTCCTGTACATCTGGAAAATACTTACAAAAATTTAATGAAGAAAAGTGAAATTGTATCTCAAATACGCATTAATCTCCATAAATCTGTAGAAATGGAAAAAAATGCGGTCATGGCCATAACGGATAAAGAATCCCAGGAATTTGCCGACCAGTCACTCGCTGCCTCGGCAGCAGTTGAACAAAACTTGACGCGCCTTCGCTCTCTCATCGATGCAGTCCCCCTGAAAGATGAGAAGAAACTTGACAGTGAATTTAATACCTGTTGGACCGAACTCCGCAAACTCGATCAAGTCATTTTGGAGCTGGCGGTCCAGAACACAAATCTCAAGGCTGCTAGCCTTTCTCGAGAAAAGGGTGCCGAAACAATGCGGCAATTTGAACATGCCCTTGAAGAGCTCATGCACTCTTATGCAGGGACTCCAAACGAAGGCCGAATAACCAGCCTTTCATTCCACGCCATTACGGCAGGTCTCAAAATGTACAATCTGCACAGTTCCCACATCGCCGAGGCAAGCGACGAAAAAATGGACCAAATCGAGACGCAGATAAAAGCAGAGGAAAATGAAGTTGCAAAATCTCTTGACGGACTTGCCGAAATCGTTGGAGAAGAGAGTGAAAATTTATTATTACAGGCGAAAATGGATTTTTCCGAATTTAATGAAGTGACCGCCAAGGTGATCAAACTATCGAGACAAAACAGCAACATCAAATCACTGGAACTCTCGTTGGGCAGAAAACGTAAAATTGCGGCTCAATGTGATGAGATCCTTACCACTTTCCAGGAGACGGTTCAAAAAAACAGTACCTCCCGAGCGACACGGTAGATTGGCATCATCCCCAAAATAACTGCTGACGTCGTGATATGTTGTCAAACACGTTCCTGCCCGTTTTTGCTCCCTACAGCAGAGCTACGATCAGCGACAGCAAGCCCCAATCTTGATGATTTCTTGATACCTTCGCCATGCGTTTTGACCCCATCTTTATATCAAAGATGCTAAATATGTTAACGAAAGAAAAAATCCCGCAGCCCAGGGGTATCAGCAAAAAATCACACAGGACGGATTTGATTATGAACACTACAACGGAGGCCTCCCCATGATGAACACCTACGATTGGCAGCAAACACTCTTCTTTTTCGCGGTGCTGCTCCTCCTGGTCAAACCGGTCGGCACCTTCATGGCTAAGGTCTATCAGGGTGAGCGGACCTTTCTCTCCCCCTTCCTTGGCCCCTGCGAGAATCTGCTCTACCGGATCTGCGGGGTGAACAAGGACGAGGAGATGGGTTGGCAGCGCTACGCCGGCTCCATGCTCCTCTTCAATCTTATGGGCTTCGCGGCGCTCTTCGCCATATTGCTCCTGCAGCACCTGTTACCCCTGAACCCGCAGGGGCTGCAGGCCTTTTCCTGGCAACTGGCGCTCAACACCGCCATCAGCTTCATCACCAACACCAACTGGCAGGCCTACAGCGGCGAGACTGCGGCCAGCTACTTCACCCAGATGGCGGGGATCACGGTACACAACTTTGTCTCCGCCGCCACCGGCATGGCCATCGTTATCGCCCTGATCCGCGGCTTTACACGGCGCAAGACCTCGCTTATCGGCAACTTTTGGGTCGATATGAGCCGCGGCACCCTCTACATCCTGTTGCCGCTGGCGCTGGTCGCTGCCCTCGTCCTGGTCTCTCAGGGCGTGATCCAGAACTTCAGCCCCTACCGGACCGTGCCATTGGTCCAGGCCACCAGCTATGACAAGGCACAACTGGACGTCACGGGCAAACCACGCCTGGATGTAACCGGCAAGCCGTTGACCGATAAGATAATCGTCAATGAGGTCAGCGTCCCCATGGGGCCGGTCGCCTCCCAGGAGGCAATTAAAGAGCTGGGCACCAACGGCGGCGGCTTCTTCAACGCCAACTCGGCCCACCCTTATGAAAACCCGACCCCGCTTTCCCATTTGCTGGAGATCCTGCTCATCCTGCTGATCCCGGCCGGCCTCACCTACACCTTCGGCATCATGGTCGGCAATACCCGCCAGGGCTGGACCCTGCTGGCGGTCATGCTCCTGCTCTTCGTGGTCTCCTTTGTCGTCCTGCAATGGGCCGAGACCAGCGGCACCCCGCAGCTCACCCAGCTCGGGATCATGGGCGGCAATATGGAAGGCAAGGAGGTCCGCTTCGGCCTGGCCGGTACCAGCCTCTTTGAAGTGGCCACCACCGGCACCTCCTGTGGTGCGGTCGCCGCCATGCACGACTCGCTCACCCCCATCGGCGGCCTGGTTCCCCTTTCGTTGATCCTGCTGGGCGAGATCGTCTTCGGCGGTGTCGGCTCAGGGCTTTACACCATGCTGGCCTTTGCCATTATCGCCGTTTTCGTCTCCGGCCTGATGATCGGCCGGACGCCTGAGTACCTGGGCAAGAAGATCGAGGTGCGGGAGATGTGGGTGTCAATCATCACCATCCTCAGCGCCGGGATCGTGGTGCTGATCCTCTCCGGGATAGCCATGATCACCCCCTCGGCCGTGTCATCCATGGCCAATCCCGGCGCCCACGGCCTCTCGGAAGCGCTCTACGCCTTCGCCTCCATGGCCAACAACAACGGCAGCGCCTTTGCAGGCTTGAACGCCAACGTCAACTTCTATAACATCCTCGGGTCGCTGGCCATGCTCATCGGCCGTTACGTGCCGGCGGTGGCCATACTCGCCATGGCCGGATCGCTCGCCGGCAAGAAATACGTGCCGCCCAGCCTCGGCACCCTGCCCACCGACAAGGCGCCATTTGCCCTCTGGTTGACTCTGGTCATCCTCATCGTCGGCGCCCTTACTTTTTTTCCGGCCCTTGCCTTGGGACCGATCGTTGAACACCTGACCATGCTTGGAGGTAACTAAAGCCATGTCGATACACATCCCACAACCAAAATCGGCCTTCGATAAGGAACTGATGGCGGGCGCCCTGCTCGACGCCCTCAAAAAACTCGACCCGCGCTCCCTGTGGCGCAACCCGGTCATGTTTGCGGTTGAAATCGCCAGTTGCATCACCCTGGTGACCTTCATTCTCTCGCTCACCGGCGCTAACCGCGAGCCGGTCTGGTTCACCGGCACCGTCTCGGTCTGGCTCTGGCTGACAGTCCTCTTCTCCACCTTTGCCGAGGCCCTGGCCGAAGGGCGCGGCAAGGCCCGGGCTGCGTCTTTGCGCAAGTCGCGTACCGACGTCACCGCCAAGCTGCTCAAAACCCCTGATTTCGCAAGCAGCCAGACCTCGGTCGGCGCCGACCAACTCCGCAAGGGAGACTACATTTTGGTTGAGGCAAACGACCTGATCGCCGGTGACGGCGATGTGGTCGCAGGCGCCGCCCTGGTCAACGAGGCGGCGGTGACCGGCGAGTCGGCCCCGGTGGTGCGTGAATCGGGTGGGGACCGGAGCGCGGTCACCGGCGGCACCACGGTCATCGCCAATTCCATCATCGTCAAGATCACCGCCAACCCCGGCGAGACCTTCATTGACCGCATGATCTCGCTCATCGAAGGGGCCAAGCGCCGCAAGACCCCCAACGAGGTCGCACTTGAGGTGTTGCTGATCGCCCTCACCGTGGTCTTTCTACTGGTCTGCGCCAATATCAGCCCGCTTTCCATCTACAGTGTCGCCGCTGCAGGGCAAGGCAGCCCGGTATCGCTGACCATCCTGGTGGCCCTCTTTGTCTGTCTGGCCCCCACCACCATTGCCGCCCTCTTGCCTGCCATCGGCATCGCCGGCATGGACCGCCTCTTCCAGAAAAACGTCATCGCCCTCTCCGGCCGGGCCATCGAAGCCGCCGGCGACGTCAACGTGTTGCTCCTCGACAAGACCGGCACCATCACCCTCGGCAACCGGGAGGCGGTCGCCTTTGTGCCGGTGGGCGGCCATTCGGAGCTGGAACTGGCCAAGGCGGCCCTGACGGCCTCGCTCAGCGATGAAACGCCGGAGGGACGGAGCGTGGTGGCTCTTGCCAAGCAGAAGCATAATTTGCTGCCGGAAGCACTGCCCGTGAGTGCAACGGCGATCTCCTTCAGCGCCGACACCCGTCTCTCCGGGGTCGATATCGATGGCGTGATGTACCGCAAAGGGGCCGCCGACTCCATCATCACCTTTATCGGCAAGCAGGGCGGCATCGTGCCCAAAGATTTGGAAGAGCGGGTCAATGCCATCGCCCACGCCGGGGCGACGCCGCTTGTGGTCTGTCGTGGGGCCGAGGTCTTAGGGGTCATCAACCTCAAGGACATTGTCAAGAGCGGCCTCCAGGAGCGCTTTCAGCAACTCCGCAGCATGGGGATCAAGACGGTGATGATCACCGGCGACAATCCGCTCACCGCCGCCGCCATCGCCGCCGAGGCCCAGGTTGATGACTTCCTGGCCCAGGCCAAGCCGGAGGACAAGCTGCGCATGATCAAGGATTACCAAGAGGCCGGTTTCATGGTGGCCATGACCGGCGACGGCACCAACGACGCCCCGGCCCTGGCCCAGGCCGACGTGGCGGTGGCCATGAACACCGGCACCCAGCCGGCTCGCGAGGCGGCCAACATTATCGATCTGGACAGCAATCCGACCAAGCTGCTGGACATCGTTGAGATCGGTAAACAGATCCTCATGACCCGCGGCAACCTGACCACCTTCAGCATCTCCAACGACATTGCCAAATACTTCGCCATCATCCCGGCGGCGCTCCTTTCCATCTATCCGCAGCTGGGGGCCTTAAACGTTATGCACCTGGCCAGCCCCTACAGCGCCATTCTGTCGGCAGTCATCTTCAACGCCATCATCATCCCGATGCTGGTGCCGCTGGCGCTGAAGGGTACCAAGTTCCGACCCATGCCGGCCGAAAAACTGTTGATCTACAACCTGCTCGTTTACGGGGTCGGCGGCATCATCCTCCCCTTTATCGGGATCAAGGCCATCGATCTGGGCATCGGCCTGTTCATCTGATCACAACCAACGACGAAGGAATTCCACCATGAAAGAGATAAAATCAGCCCTGCTCATGCTCATCCTGTTCACCGTCATCTGTGGCGGTATCTACCCCGCCGTGGTTACCGGCCTCGCCCATGTCATTTTTCCGAGGCAGACCAGAGGCAGCTTCGTCACCGACACTGCGGGCAAGGTAGTTGGCTCCGCCCTCATCGGCCAGCCGTTTTCCGAGCCGAAATACCTGTGGCCCCGGCCCTCGGCCACCACTGATTTTGGCTACAACCCGCTGGCCTCCGGCGGTTCCAACGCCGGGCCTACCAATCCCGCCTACCTGAAAACGGTTGACGAGCGCCTGCAAGGGCTGCGCACCGCCGGGGTAACCGGGCCAGTTGCCGCCGACCTGGTACAGGCCTCGGCCAGCGGTCTCGACCCCCATATCTCGCCGCAGGCCGCGAGCCACCAGGTAGGCCGCATCGCCCTGGAGCGCGGTCTGAGTGAAGAGACGGTCACCCACGTCATCGCCGCTCACACCGAAGACCGCCAATTCGGATTTATAGGCGCGCCGCGAGTAAATGTGCTTGCCATAAACCTGGAGTTGAATACAATAAAGCCATGAGCACTGAGAACGACAGCCGTCCATCTCCCGAGACCATGCTGAAACTGGCCAATGCTGAAGAGGCGGGCAACAGCGGAGTGGGCAGACTGAAACTGTTCCTGGGCTACGCCCCCGGGGTCGGCAAGACCTACACCATGCTGGAGGCCGCCCACGAGCGGCGGAGGGATGGTCGGGATGTGGTGGCAGCCTATGTGGAATCCCATGGCCGCAGCGAGACCGATAGGCTCCTCGTTGGCTTGGAGGTCATGGCCAAGGCCGCCATCGAATACCAGGGGGTGCGGCTGCCGGAACTGGATATCGATGCGGTGCTGGCCAGAAAGCCGCAGATCGCCCTGGTGGACGAGCTGGCCCATACCAATGTCCCCGGCTCCCGGCACGAAAAGCGCTGGCAGGACGTTGAAGAGCTGCTGGCCGCCGGCATCGACGTCTACACCACGGTCAACGTCCAGCACTTCGAGAGCTTAAATGACGTGGTGGCCCAGATTACCGGCGTTGTTGTCCGCGAGACCGTGCCCGACCGCCTGCTGGATCTGGCGGCGGAAATACGCCTGGTGGACATCCCGCCGGAAGATCTTTTGCAGCGCCTGCGCGAAGGCAAGGTCTATATCCCGGAACAGGCTGCCCTCGCCACGGAAAAATTTTTCAGGGCCGGCAACCTCATCGCCCTGCGTGAGTTGTCGCTCAGACGCGCCGCATCAAGGGTTGACACCGAGATGCGGGCCTACATGGAGACACAGTCCATTCCCGGTCCCTGGCCAGTGACTGAGCGGCTTCTGGTCTGCGCCAGCGGCAGTCCGTTCAGCGAAAAGTTGATCCGCACCACCCGTCGTCTGGCTGATGAGCTGAAGGCAGAGTGGTTTACGGTTTATATTGAGACCCCAAGCCTGGGTACTCAACAGCAGGAGAACCGGGAACGGATCTGGCGCGATCTCCGTCTGGCTGAACGCCTTGGCGCCCAGGTGGCAACCGTGACCGGCGCCAAGGTCGCCGAGACAATCATCGACTACGCTGTGCGCCATAACGTCACCCGCATCGTGGTCGGCAAACCTACCAAGCCGCGCTGGCGTGAATTTCTGCGTCCTCCCATTGTCGATCAGCTTATCCGCCTGAGCGGGGCCATCCAGGTACATGTCGTCAGCATCGAGCCGGCGCCTATAAAACCTGGCAGCCAGATTGCCGAAGCCAAGCAGCAACTCCCTTGGTTCGGGTTCCTGGCAAGCCTGGCGCTGGTGAGCGCGACAACCATGCTCGCCACCCTGCTGAGACCACTGTTGTCACCGACCAACACAGCCATGATCTACCTGTTGGCGGTCGTGCTGGCCGCCGTCCGCCTTGGTCTGAAACCTGCTATCCTCACCTCAACCTTAGGCGTCCTGGCCTTTGATTTTTTCTTTGTCTCTCCCCGCTTCACTTTTTCTGTTGCCGACTCGGAGTACATTTTCACCTTTTTTGGACTGTTCACAGTCGGGGTGGTCATCAGCACCCTGGTGGCAAAGTCCAATGAGCGGCTGGAGGTCGTGCGAGAGCGCGAGGTGCAGACCGAAAGCCTCTACTCCCTGAGCCGCGATCTGGCCGTAGCCGCCGATATGGACGCCATCATGGACGCTGTGCTCAAAAATATCAGCGAGGCCCTGAACGCGCAACTTGCCCTTCTGGTTCCGGAAGGGGAACAGATGAAGGTCATGGCCATCAGCCATGACCTCTTCCTCGACATGAAGGAGCTGGCGGTGGCCGACTGGGCCTTCCGAAACTGGCAGCCAGCCGGAGTGGGGACCGAGACGCTCAGCTCGGCGGCCCTTCTCTATCTGCCGCTCTATACGACGGCCTCTTTTCTCGGCGTGTTGGGGGTCAAACTGGGACAGACGGCCGACTATCGCTCACCGCAAAATCGCCGTCTCCTCGACGCCTTTGTCACCCATATCTCGCTGGCCATGGAACGGGTTCATCTCTCTCTGCAGGCGGAGCAGGCCCAGATTCTGCAAGCCAGGGAGAGCCTTGAGCGGGCACTGCTCAACTCCATCTCCCATGACCTGCGGACGCCCCTGGTGTCAATTATCGGCGCCTTGAGCAGCCTCCGTGACGAGAACCTGCAGGTAAGTGACAAGCAACATCAGGAGCTTTTGAGTGGCGCCTGGGACGAAGCGGAACGCCTGAATCGCTTTGTCGGCAACCTGCTCGACATGACGCGATTGGAGGCCGGCGAGTTGAAATTGCAGTTTGAGTTTTGCGATGTGCAGGATTTGGTGGGCTGTTCGCTGGCCGCACTCGACCAGCGGCTGAATGGCAGGGGCGTGACGGTGACACTTGCCCCCGATCTGCCATTGGTCCCCATGGATATGGTGCTCATGACCCAGGTCATGGTCAATCTGCTTGATAACGCCTTGAAATATTCGCCGGTTGAGAGTTCCCTGGAGATCCGAGCACAGACCGATGAGAATTGGCTGACCATCGAGGTCCTTGATCGTGGCCCCGGTATTCCCGACCACGACCTGAAGCGGGTGTTCGATAAGTTTTACCGCATACCGGTCCCGGAAGGGAAAGGCGGCGGCACTGGCTTGGGACTTTCCATTTGTCGGGGGATTGTCGAGGCCCATGGTGGCAGCATATGGGCTGAAAACCGAACTGGCGGCGGACTGCGGATCGCGCTCCGCTTGCCATTACAACGAGAGCAGGAAACAAGGAGTGTTGATGGGAAATAATCTGCCACGCATACTCATTGTTGATGACGAGCCAGCGATCCAGCGTTTCCTGCACACAGCGCTCGACAACGGCGAATTTTCCCTGCATCAGGCCGAAAACGGCCGTGCCGCGCTGGCGGCGGCCGTGAACACGAAGCCGGAGCTCATCCTGCTGGATCTGGGGCTGCCGGACATGGACGGGGTGGAGGTGATTGGCCGGATACGGCAGTGGTCGCAGGTACCGATTATCGTTCTCTCCGTACGCGACCGGGAAGACGACAAGGTCAAGGCCTTGGACGCAGGCGCCGATGACTACCTGACCAAGCCCTTCGGCGTCGGCGAGCTGCTGGCGCGCATCCGCGTAGCCTTACGCCGTTCCTTGCAGCAGGCACCGGAGCCTGTCTATCACATTGATGAGCTGGAAGTGGATCTGGCCCGGCGGCGGGTGCTGATGCGAGGAAAAGAAATATCATTGACCCCCACGGAATATGACGTATTGCGACTATTGGTCACCAATGCCGGAAAGGTGCTGACGCACCGTCAGATTCTCAAACAGATATGGGGCGCTGCCTATCTGGAACAGCCCCATATCCTGCGGGTCAATGTCAGCAATCTCCGTCATAAACTTGAAAAAGATGCCTCGCGACCTTGCTATATTGTGACCGAATCAGGAGTGGGATATCGCTTTAAAGGACAATCATGAGCCAATAAGGCAAGAATGAATTCGGGAAAATCCATGCCCGTGAAAAGCAGGAAAACGCCAGCGGTCCCCGGGGAAGTAATAGCCGCCATGCTTCCTGTCGCTATACCCCTTCCTGCCATCTTCAGCCGACTCGATGGTGTGGTCGAGGCCGTTGACATTTCAATACTACCTCAATAGTGATCATGCTATGAAAGAGTGGACACTCAGTTAAGTCATTGATAAAATCAAGTGCTTCTTGCAGACGCGGCGTATCGGGCATGGTGGCGGCGAGTTTACCAATATCGTTTCTCTCTTTCAGGATCTCAAGAGTTGATCGGAAGTTTATATCGAAAACCCAGCTCATCTGCAACACTTTAAGTTCATTGATGGTTTTCAGGTTGGCGTAGCTCATGGTCCGTCCCTCGAACAGAAGGCGGGATATCTCTTCACGCACCAGCGTGTCCGCCCCAAGTCCAAGGGTAATAACCGGATTTCGCAGCGACAAAGGTGAGAATTTTCGCTTGACATTTTCAAACGGTTATTTTAAATTCGTATTTGAAATAACCGTTTTGTTTTTTTTTTGGAGGCCGTTATGACTAGGAAAAAATCAGAAGCAAAAAAGGAAAAGCTGCTGGCGGTAGCAGGTGACGTCTTTATCGAAAAAGGGTTCCGTGATGCAACGGTAGCCGAAATCTGCTCTCGGGCAGAGGCGAACATCTCGGCGGTCAATTACCACTTCGGGAGCAAGGAAGCCCTCTATCAGGAGGCATGGCGTCATTCGTTCACCGAGTCGCTCAAGACGTACCCATTGGATGGGGGAGTCAGTGAAACCGCTCCTGCCGAAGAGCAGTTGCGTGGCCAACTAACCGCCATGATCCGACGCATTGCCGACGAGAATAACAAAGACTTCTTTATCGCCCAGATGGAGATGATTAACCCGACCGGCCTGTTGCAGGAAGTCATGAAGAGCGAGCTGATCCCCATGCGGCTGCAGACCCTTGCTCTGGTCCGCGAACTGCTGGGACCGGAGGCAACCGATGAGCAGGTGCACTATTGCGAGATCAGCATCATCAGCATGTGCATTCATCCCATGGTGATACAGAGGATAGCCAAGCGAACCAAGGACAAAAATATGCCGGCCATAATTGAAGACATCACTGCCTTTGCCGACCATGTGGTCATGTTCGCTCTGGCCGGTATCAATGCAATTCGCAGCAAAGGAAACAAACCATGAATGCTCCGAAAAAGAAGACGGTCATAATCAGCATCATTATCATTCTCATAATATCCGCTGGGGCTGCTGCCGCCAGGAAATTCTTTGCACCCCAGAAGACCACCTACATCACCGCTCCAGCAGCCCGCTTCGACCTGGAGGAAAGTGTCCTCGCCACCGGCATCCTGAAGGCCTTCAAGACCGTGGCAGTCGGGGCGCAAGTCAATGGACAACTCAAAACTCTCCATGTCGCTCTGGGAGACAAGGTGAAGAAGGGACAGCTGCTGGCGGAGATCGACCCGGTGCTGCCCCAGAACACCCTGAAAGACGCCGAGGCCCAGGTTGATAATCTGCAGGCCCAGAAACGGTCGAAGCAGGCATTGCTGAAGCAGTATGAATTGGCCTACCAGCGTCAGAGCCAGATGAACGCCAAAGATGCCGGTTCCCGTGCTGATCTGGAGAGTGCGCAGGCCCAGTTGGAAAGCACCAGGCACGACATCGTCGCCCTGGAGGCCCAGATCAAAAAGGCTGTCATTGCGGTCGATACGGCCAGGGCCAACCTGGGCTACACCCGTATTCATGCCCCCATTGACGGTACCGTTATCTCCATAGACACCGAAGAGGGGCAGACCGTGGTATCGAATCAGGCAGCCACGACGATCCTGACCCTGGCCACGTTGGATACCATGACAGTCAAGGCCAAGATCTCCGAAGCAGATGTGCCGCGGGTCAAGCCCGGCCTGCCGACTTACTTCACCCTGCTGGGGGACAGCGAAACCAGATATTACGGAAAACTGCGCGCTATCGAACCCGGGCCGGTAAACGGAACCACTACTACCGGAACCAGCAGCACCAGCAGTTCCAGTTCAGCCATCTACTACTACGGACTTTTTGAGGTCCCCAATCCCGACAACAAGTTGAAAGTGTCCATGACCACCCAGGTGGCGGTGGTACTCAACCAGGCCAAACAAGCGCTCTGTATCCCGGTATCAGCTCTTGGAGAAAAGCAGAAGGATGGCAAAACAACGGTCAGGGTGCTGGTGGGAGAGCAAGCGGAAAACCGGTCGATTCGCACCGATATCTCCAACAATGTGCAGATTCAGGTGCTGGATGGGCTTCGTGAGGGTGAAAAGGTCATCATCGGTGACAGTTCCAGTCTGCCGAAAACTGATCCGAACAAGATGCCACAGCCTCTGGGGAGAAAATAATCATGGGCAGACCGCTCCTGGAAATAAAGGGCCTGGTGCGCCGCTTCTCCACGGGGGATCAGCAGGTAGACGTCCTCAAAGGGATCGACCTCACCATCAATGCCGGCGAGATAGTGGCCATTATCGGCGCATCCGGTTCGGGTAAGTCCACCCTGATGAATATTCTCGGCTGCCTGGACCGCCCCAGTGAAGGGAGCTACCGGATTGATGGTCGGGAGACCAGCAGCCTGTCAAATGATGACCTGGCCAGGCTGCGACGGGACTACTTCGGGTTTATCTTCCAGCGTTATCACCTGCTGCCGCACCTCACCGCAACCCAGAATACTGAAATACCGGCGATCTATGCCGGGGTGAAAAAACATGCCCGGCAGGAACGTGCCAGCAAGCTTTTGGAGCGCCTCGGCCTAGCAGAGCGCTGTGAGTATCGCCCCAACCAGCTTTCCGGCGGCCAGCAGCAGCGGGTCAGTATCGCCAGAGCATTGATGAACGGCGGCGACGTCATCCTGGCCGATGAACCGACCGGCGCCTTGGACAGTAAAAGCGGCAAGGAGATGATGGCGGTTCTGCATGAACTGCATGCCAATGGTCATACCATCATCCTGGTCACCCACGACCAGCAGGTCGCCGCTCATGCTGAACGGATCATCGAGATCAGCGACGGCACGATTATCAGGGATCAGGCCAACCCGGAACGACAGGCTTCAGCGACTGCCACACTGCCGACAAAGGTTTCAGCCGAGCATTCGGCCAACTTCCTCCAGGCGAATTGGGGAAGATTTGCCGAAGCCTTCACCATGGCCCTCATCACCATGCTGTCTCACCGCATGCGGACCCTGCTGACCATGCTCGGGATCATCATCGGCATCACCTCGGTGGTCTCGGTGGTGGCGCTTGGACAGGGGGCACAGCAGAAGGTCATCAAGGACATCAGCGCCATGGGGACCAATGTCATCGACGTCAACCCCGGCAAGGATTGGGGGGATGAAGACGCCGCCAGCATCCAGACCTTGGTGCCATCAGACCTGGAGGCACTTAAAGGACAGGTTTACGTTGATAGCGCCTCCCCCGCAACCGGCGGCAGCCAACTTCTCCGCTACAGCAATACCACCGCCACTGCTTCGGTTAACGGCGTGAGCGAACAATATTTCCGGGTCAAGGAGTATGAGATTGCCGACGGCATCGCCTTCAGTACCGATGACGTGAAACAGCAGGCCCAGGTGGTGGTGATCGACCAGAATACCCGTAAGAAGTTCTTCGCCAACGAAGACCCCATCGGCAAGGTGCTCTTTATCGGCTCATTCCCCTGCCGGGTCATCGGCGTTACCAAGGAGAAGGACAGCCCCATGGGGAACAGCTCGAACCTTGAGGTCTGGATTCCTTACAGCTCCGCCATGAACCGGCTACTGGGACAGCAGTATTTCAGTTCCATCACTGTGCGGGTCAAAGACGGAATCTCCAACCAGGTTGCGGAGCAGAGCATCACCAAACTGATCACCCAGCGACATGGCCGCAAGGACTTCTACACCAACAGCAGCGACAGCATTATGAAGACCATTAATAAGACCACCACCACACTGAAGTTGATGATCTCGGCCATTGCCATCATCTCCCTCATCGTCGGCGGCATCGGCGTCATGAACATCATGCTGGTATCGGTCAACGAGCGGACCCACGAGATCGGTATCCGGATGGCGGTCGGGGCGCGTCAGGAAGACATCATGCAGCAGTTCCTGATCGAATCGGTCCTGGTCTGCCTATTGGGGGGGATGATCGGCATCGTCTGCTCCTGGGGAGTCGGCAAAGTCTTTTCCCTGTTCGTCAGCAGCTTCGCCATGCAGTTTTCCCTCATGTCCATTGTCTCGGCATTTCTCTGTTCAACTTTGATTGGTGTCATCTTCGGCTTCCTTCCGGCGCGGAACGCGGCGCGGCTGGACCCGATTGAAGCGCTGGCACGGGAGTAGGTACGTCATGACACGATATTCGCCATACAAGTACACTCTTATAGTGATAGTTTCCCTGGCGCTGGGAGGATGTAGCGGCCTTCTTCCGCGCAGCCAGTACGCTCGACCGGACGTGTCAGTGCCGCAGCAGTGGCAGGCGTCAACCGTCACCGGCTCATCCGTTGCGACGAAGGAACAATGGTGGCGGGATTTCAATGACCCGACCCTGAGCGAACTGATCGAGCGGGCTCTCACAACCAACAACAACCTGGCGGCCGCCACTATCAAGGTAAAACGGGCACAGCTCTCATCCAAGCTTTCCGATACCAATTTGACTCCGACCGTCTCAGCCAATGCCACCAGCAGCCTGAATCGGGATCTTAATAGCCGCAGGGATACCAAGACGAGCGGAGTTACGGCTACGGCAAGCTACGAACTGGACCTCTGGGGGAAACTGGCCAGCGCCCGTGATGCGAGTAAATGGGAGGCTGAAGCAACCGAGTATGATCGTCGAAGTACCGCCTTAGCTTTGGTCGGAACGGTAGCTTCGAATTACTGGACCATCGCTTACTTGAATGACAGGATCGCGTCGGTTGAGGCGAGTATTGCCAATGCCGGGAGAGTTCTGGAATTGGCAGAGGTAAAATATCAGGCAGGTGCAGTTTCAGCCTTGGACAAGGTTCAGGCGCAGCAGACTATTGCCAGTCAGAAAGCCCAACTTACGCAACTTCAACAGCAGCGGACCGAAGCACGAAACGCATTAGCAATACTTTTCGATCAGGCGCCGGAAAACAAACTGCCGGAACTGAAACGCCTGCCATCCGGAACACTGCCAAACGTTGCTGCCGGTCTGCCGGCAAGCATTCTTGCTCAACGCCCTGATCTGCAGGCTGCTGAACTGCGGCTGGAAAAATACCTGGCAAGTATTGATACTACCCGTACCAGTTATTATCCCAGCTTCACCCTTACCGGTTCTCTCGGCACCAGCAGCACCAGCCTGATCGAGGTTATAAAAAACCCGTATGCTGCATTGGGTGCCGGCCTGACCCTGCCGTTCATCCAGTGGAACACTATGAACCTGAATATCGAGATTTCCAAAACAGACTATGAGGAGGCGGTGGTCAACTTCAGACAGACGCTCTATTCCGCTCTGAGTGATGTCGAAAATACCCTTTCTGCCCGCACCAATTATGCTGAAGAGGTCAAGCAGACCGAAGAGTCTCTGACATTGGCAAGAAAAGCTGAGGAACTCGCTGAAATTCGTTATCGCTCGGGAGCAACAGCGCTTCAGTCATTGCTGGATGCTCAAGAGAGACGGCGTGACTCCGAAAGGGCACTTGCGGTAGTCCTATTGGCGCAACTCAAAAACAGTATGACTCTCTATCAGGCACTTGGCGGGGCTATGCAAATGCAGAAGCTTTAGAGGGACATGAGGGTGTCAAACCTACACATTTGACAAGCTAGAAAGATCACTGCGATAAAGCGAAGTTGCCAACCAGGAAAATGGACACCGACCGCCCAAAGAACCGGGCGGGCTGGTCATTTCCCGAGCCGTTATGCTTTGCTAAAGTCAAGATCTTTCCAAAATATCTTGACTCTGTTTCAGACTCACAAAATTAAGATTCCAGAACAAACCCTAACCAAGGTTGACATCGGTCATAAATATTAGCTTCCTACTGTATATACGTAATAAAACAACGATCGAGCTTATGGTATAATAAGGTCATCAACATCCTGTTTTTTCTCTAAAAGAAGAAGGAGGACAGCATGGCCGCACAAAATAGTATATTCGAGAGTTTTTATCCCACCGATTG
>JAPLJF010000015.1 GCA_026388715.1 Deltaproteobacteria bacterium | reverse complement strand
CGGAAAACCTGACTGCTCAGCGATCAACAGGGCCTCGTTGGGGCTGTGGGCGATCATGGTGCTGGCCACCGGGATATGGAAGGCCGAAAGCAGCGCCTTGGATTCCATCTCGCTCAGCACCATGCGCCGGTCGAGCAGCGCGGCGTCGATGATCATCCTGGCGCCCTCCACATCGGGCTCCAGGTGATGGGACAAGGGGCCGGGCATCTGCTTCAGGAGCTTCTGGTTCTGGGTGTAGGCGGAGAGATACGAGAAAACCTCTACTGCCGGCTCCGGGGTGCGAAAGTGCGGTTTTTTGGCCTGGGCAAAGGCGGCGCGGGCCTCGGCAACCTGGCTTTCTCCCATCCAGCAGACGAGAAGGGGCTTGCTGCTCTTGCCGGACAGCTCGATCACCGCCTGGGCCGATTCCAGCGGCTTGGTCATGGCCTGCGGCGTCAAAATCACCAGGACGCCATCGACATTGGGGTCATCAAGACAGGCCTGCACCGCCAGTTGATAGCGGTCCGCCTGGGCATCGCCGATGATGTCAACCGGATTTCCGTGGGACCAGCTTGGCGGCAGCGACTGGTTGAGCTGGTCGATGGTCGCCTCAGACAGCATGGCAATGACGACGCCCAGATCGGAGGCCCGGTCAGTGGCCATGACGCCGGGGCCGCCGCCATTGGTGACGATGGCCAAGCGGTTGCCAACCGGCCGAAAACCGGCGGACATGGCCTTGGCGGCGACAAACATCTGGGTGATGGTCTGTACCCGCACCACGCCGGCCCGGCGAATGGCCGCATCAAAGACATCGTCGGCACCCACAAGCGACGCAGTATGGGTGAGCGCGGCCCTCGATCCCGAGGTGTGGCGGCCGACCTTGACCAGGATTACCGGTTTGATGCGGGCAGCGGCGCGAATGGCGCTCATGAAGGTTTGGGGTCTGCGGATGCCTTCAATATAGAGGAGGATGCTTTTGGTTTTGCTGTCGGTCAGCAGGTAGTCAAGGATCTCGCCGAAGTCCACGTCGGCGGAGGAACCGAGGGAAACAAGGGTCGAGAATCCGACGTCATTACTCTGCGCCCAATCGAGGATCGCGGTGCAGAGGGCGCCCGATTGGGAGATGAAGGCCAGGTTGCCGCTCTTGGCTCCGCCTTTGTTGAAGGTGGCATTGAGGCCAAGCGACGGCCGCATCAGACCCAGACAGTTGGGGCCGATCATCCGGATTCCGTACTGCTGGGCTTTCTTGATTATTTCCTGTTCCAATGCCAGCCCAACGGCCCCTGACTCTCCAAACCCGGCGGTGAGGATCACGGCAGCCTTGACCCCATGTTGGCCGCATTCATCGATGAGAGTGGGGACCGACTGGGGCGGGGTGGCAATAATCGCCAGATCGACAGGCTGGCCGACCGAGGCAATGGACGGATAGGCCTTTTGGCCCTGAACTGTCTGGTGGCTGGGGTTGACTGGATAGATCTTGCCCTGAAAGGCGCTGTGCAGCAGGTTGTCAAGAACGACCTGCCCGACCGAATCGATGCGGTCGCTGGCGCCAAAGACGGCAACGGATTGAGGCTCGAAAAGCGAGCTGAGGTAATGTTTGCCCATGGTTTGCCCGCGGAAAGGATTAATCCCTAGTGCTCAACGCACTCCTATTTATAGTAATAGCAAAATTTCTGAGGATGTTGAAGGAGTATTCTCATGGCTCACCAGAGAGTGATGGTGAATGTTTGCCCGGGGTAGGGAGGGAAGAGGGAAATTGTCGGGCAGTATTGGATTTTTAAGATGGTCTCGTCGGATGACCCAGATCATGCAGTCACGCTTTTTCTGGTTTTTTCAGGGCAGGTGTGGTTATCTGGGGCAATAAAAAATAAACTTATTCCAATTTGCATTCAAGCAGGTATCTTCATCGTCGTTCGTTTGTCGGTGGGTCTGCGCCTATTCACTGCCTTTTCGGTGTCAACCTGAATGTTTTTTGGAATTATCAACCAATCAAGCCACCATATGACCACTCCTCACAAAAATTCTCAGCTCTGCCCCAACTGCCGCGGCCTCATCAGCCGAAACGAAACCGTCTGCCCTTATTGCGGCCTCAAGAATCCAGGTTCCTGGTGGAAAAACAGTGGGCTTCTCCGCCTGTTCCAAGATTCGGATCTTTTTCTCAAGGGGTTGATCGGCGTCAATATCGCCTTTTTTGTCCTCTCGCTGATCATGAACCCCGGTGGCTTGGGCATGGGCATGAGCCCCTTTGGCTTTCTTTCGCCGAACAACCGGAGCCTCCTGCTGCTGGGAGCGACCGGCACCATGCCCATTGAATCCCTGCACCGCTGGTGGACGCTGGTATCAGCCAGCTATCTGCACGGCGGTCTTCTCCATCTCGTCTTCAACATGATCGCTCTGCGCCAGATCGGCCCGCTGATTATCCAGGAATACGGCCTGGCCCGGATGTTTAGCATCTATACCTTGGGCGGCATCGGCGGTTTTCTGCTCTCCTATCTGGCCGGCGTTCCTTTTACCATCGGCGCATCGGCTGCGGTCTGCGCCCTGATCGGCGCGGCCCTCTATTACGGGAAAAGCCGGGGCGGTACCTATGGTCAACAGGTGTACCAGCAGGTCGGCGGCTGGGCCCTGAGTATCTTCGTCTTTGGCCTGCTGGTGCCGGGGATCAACAACTGGGCCCATGGCGGCGGCATGGCGACGGGCATCCTCTGCGGACTGCTTCTGGGGTATCAGGAAAACCGCCGGGAAATGCTCAATCACCGGCTGCTCGGCGCCGCCTGTGCGCTCGGGACTATCCTGATCCTGTTCTGGGCCGTGTTAACCGCCGTCATCTACCGTTTTTCCTGAACCGTGCCCTTTGAATCGTTGCTGAGTTTTTGCTATGGCCATGAAGAAACAGAATAAAGGCACAGCCACGGTCTATTCGACCGAATTGGGTAAGCTTTGTCCCGACTGCAATGAACCTGCCGTGAAATGCAGTTGCCGGAAAAAACAGATGCCTGCCCAAAATGACGGCATTGTCCGCCTCATACGGGAGACTAAGGGGCGGAAAGGAAAGGGAGTCACCCTGATAACCGGTGTTCCTCTGGACGGCGAGGGTCTAAAAAAACTGGCGACAACCCTGAAACAAAAGTGCGGGAGCGGCGGCAGTATCAAGGAGGGCGTCATTGAAATCCAGGGCGACCACCGGGATGTGCTGGAACAGGAACTGGTCAGCCTTGGGTATAAAGTGAAGAGCGCTGGCGGGTGATTCTTCTCTTTTCCTATGCTTTTTTATTTTTTTGAATTTTGCCTTTTTATCAGGTCACCACCTTTTTCTCTATTATGCCTTAAAGATATGAAGCGAACCTATATAGTCCTGCTGATACTGCAACTTGTCGCAATTGCATGTTTTTTATATTTTTGTCATCAAACAGATCTGGCTATGGGTAAGGATGGTGTAGGTGACATAGAAAAATGGAATATCTTCAATAAATATACAGGAATCTCATTTTATTCCGTAGTCGTACTATGGTTGTCGGTGGTGTTTATTTCATTAATAAAAAGGCAATTTAGGTCTAAAGAAGCTCAATTAGCAATTGGGGTGCCACCAGTCGTAATTCTCGTTGGGTGGGTGTCGTTGTGGTTCATTTAACAGATAAATGACATAACCAGGCGCTTTATCCGACCCGCTACCGCGCCGCTCCTTCGTCGCTATGCGGCACCGGTCGGCTGAGCTTAGTCGTAATGTCCCTTGAGGGCATAAAACCGATCAATTCAGAATTACTTTGTTCCCTCCCATGGATCAGAATCAGCACTATTATAAGCGTATCTCCGGTGACCTGCAGATTGCTGCCGCTCAAGTGGCGGCCACAGCCCTTCTTCTGGCGGAAGGGGCGACCGTCCCCTTTATCTCCCGATACCGCAAAGAGGTGACCGGTTCCCTTGATGAGGTTCAGGTTGCCGCCATCCGCGATCAGCTTGCCAGTCTGGCTGAACTGGATAAGCGCCGTCAGGCGATCATGGAGTCACTGGCGGCAAGAGACCTGCTGACCGCTGAGTTGCAGGCCGGTTTGCAGGGCGCTGCCGATTTGGCGACCCTCGAAGATCTCTACCTGCCGCACCGGCTGAAACGAAAGACCCGCGCCATGATGGCCATGGAAAAGGGGTTGGAGCCGCTGGCCAAGGCAATCTTTGCCGGCCGTGACCAGGGTGTCGCTGTCGCTACCTTTCTTGATCCTGAAAAAGGGGTTGCCTCTGAGGATGAGGCCCTGGCCGGTGCCAGGGACATTATGGCCGAGTGGATCAGTGAGGATGCGCCGATGCGGGCGCGTCTGCGTCGTCTCTTTGCGGACAAGGCGCAAGTCCATTCGGTGGTCGTGAAAAAGAATGAGGAGGCCGGCGCTAAATTCCACGATTATTTTGAGTGGCAGGAAGAGGCCCGCAAGGCCCCCGGCCATCGCTTGCTGGCCATGTTTCGCGGCGAGGACGAGAAGGTCCTGCGGCTGTCGGTCAGGCCGGATGATGAGCTGGCCCTGGCCATTCTCAACAAACAATATTTGCCCCAGGGGAAATTCCGGGAGCAGGTGGCCATGGCCGTGGCCGACAGTTATAAGCGATTGCTGGGGCCATCCCTTGAAAATGAGCTGCGCGCCGGTCTCAAGGAGCGGGCTGACCGGGAAGCCATCCAGGTCTTTGGCGACAACCTTCGCCAGCTGCTTCTGGCCCCGGCCCTCGGCCAGAAGCGGGTCATGGCCCTTGATCCCGGATTCCGTACCGGCGCCAAGCTGGTCTGCCTCGACAGTCAGGGGAAGCTGCTGGATTTCGCCACCATCTATCCCACCCACGGCGGCAGTCAGCAACAGGAGGCGGCAAGAATTGTCAGGGAGCTCTGCCGGTTGCACCAGATTGAGGCGATTGCCATTGGCAACGGGACGGCCAGCCGGGAGACGGAGGAATTTGTGCGCGGCCTTGATCTGGGGAGCGGGATCCTGGTCACACTGGTCAACGAAAGCGGAGCCTCAATCTATTCCGCCTCCGAGGTTGCCCGCCGGGAGTTCCCTGACCATGATATCACGGTTCGCGGCTCCGTCTCCATTGGCCGGCGTCTCCAGGATCCCCTGGCGGAACTGGTCAAGCTTGATCCCAAATCAATCGGGGTCGGTCAGTACCAGCATGACGTGAATCAGGCGGAACTGAAAAAGGGGCTGGAGGATGTGGTGGTGAGCTGTGTCAACAGCGTCGGGGTGGAGGTCAACAGTGCGTCGCCCGAACTGCTGGCCTATGTCTCGGGTCTGGGCCCGGTACTGGGCGCCAATATCGTCGCCTACCGTGACGAGCATGGCCCCTTTGCCGGCAGAAAAGAACTGATGAAGGTGCCACGGCTGGGGGCCAAGGCCTTTGAGCAGTGTGCCGGATTCCTGCGCATCCATGGCGCTGCAAATCCGCTGGACGATTCGGCTGTCCATCCGGAACGGTATGCAACGGTGACGAAAATGGCCGCTGATCTCGGCTGCACGGTCAGTGAGTTGATCACCAGCCAGGAACTGAGGGACAGAATCGATCTGCCAAGGTATGTTGCGGAAACGCTTGGGCTGCCGACCCTGCATGATATCCTGGCAGAGCTCGCCAAGCCCGGCCGTGATCCGCGTCAGGAATTCACCATCTTTGCCTTTGCCAAAGATGTGAACAGCATGGACGATCTGGTTGCTGAGATGAGACTGCCTGGTATCGTCACCAATGTCACCCGCTTTGGCGCCTTTGTCGATATCGGGGTGCATCAGGACGGACTGGTGCATATCAGCCAGTTGGCCGACAGATTTGTGAAAGATCCCGCCGAGGTGGTCAAGGTGGGGCAGCAGGTTATGGCCCGGGTACTCGAGGTGGATAAGCAGAGGAAGCGGATCTCTCTCTCCCTGCGAACTGCAGTTTGCGAATAAACGTCTGACCCCAGCAGCTTGCATTCAAGCCGACATCGTCGTCGGTTAGTGCCCGTGCACCAGGGCGTCGGGCAGGGTGGCCTGGTGGAGCAGCCACTTCTTTTTCTGCTTTTGCAGGGAAAACTTCACCGGATGGACTTCGTCAAAGAAGTCAGGCTGGTTCTGGTTTGCGGTCACATGGACCAGGGCGCTGACCTCGGCTGATCCCTTGTCCGGAATATCGACAAGGATCTTGTCAATGGCCACCTGCAGGTTGGCCTGGCGGGAGCGGTATACGATGAGGTAGCGGATGACCAGATCTGGATCCAGGACCTCATGATAGTTGCTTTCCGGCACGATAACCTCACAGGCCGGGGCGATGAAATCCTTCACCGTTTTCATCTTCAGGGCGAGCTGTATCGGGGCCTCTTCTCCCTCCTTGCCAAGTGCGACCGCAATGGAGCTCAACGTACGCTTGATCACTTCCTTGTCGCTGTAGTGGTGCAGGAACCAGCCGAAGACCCCGGCCAGCAGCACGGCAACGGCGATAATGGATTTATTATTCATCGTTTTTCCCTCGCCCTTCACCTGATAAGTTAGAGCTGCGGATCGATGTTTCCCGATCCACCGCACTGGGGCGTGTAGCAGGTAACATTTTTAAAATCACATACCTCGCCACAGCCCGGACATCTTTCAGGCGGATTTGCAGCCTGAACCGTTCTGCCGCAGCCGCCGCATTTCCAGAAGGGATCGCTACCCTCCGGTATAATAACGCCATGGGGTGAGTAGCCGCAATGGCCACAGACGGTTTGAATGTCCTCATAATTTTTGCCACAATCTTCGCACTTGCCCTGCTTCACTTTTGTCATGACTCTGCCCCTTGTGGTTTGGGTTTAAAGGCAACCTTGCCAGCTGAATACGACTGGATATATTCATTATATAGAGAGTACCAGACAACTGTCTAATATTTTCTCGGGTTTTTGGTGAAAATGAAAATTAAGAGTATATTATACCTGTATTGACCGTCACATTCGTTCAGAGAAATAAGGTGTAGAGCCCTTTGTCTTGTGGTAATTTACTGGTGCTGTCCTGTCCGCTGCAGCAAGGAATCTGGATGGGATAAGAAATGATGGCCTCTTCCTATTTTTCAAAAATCGCCCTCTTTTGCTGTGTAGATAACAGTCAACAGCAGGGATGGCCGGTTATCTCGATTTTGAGGATGAAGAACGATGAAAAGCATATTGTCCATAGTTGATCAATTAAATTGGGGGATAGTTATCTTGATATGCGCAACGCTTGGGCTTGCGCCCTTTGCCCCGCCTCATATTATTGAAAAACTATCAATGCTGATAAGGGGAAACTTGATCAAGCCTTTGGACTGGTTTGACCTGCTCTTGCATGGATTTCCCTGGGTTCTTTTAATCTTAAAAATAACGGCATGCGTTATCAAGGAAAAATAATCACCTGGAAAGATGAAAAAGGTTTTGGGTTCATTCGCCCGGACAGTGGCGGAAACCAGGTCTTCGTTCATGTCAGGTCGTTTACAAACGGACAAAGAAGACCAGTCGTAAACGACATTGTGACCTACGAACTCAAGACCGATGCCAAGGGGCGACCGCAGGCTGGAAGTGTCGTTTTCCTCGGTGAGCGCGTGTCATCGGCCATTTCCTTTGTGTATAGAAATGGCTCGCTCATTGTTACTGCTGTCTTTCTCGCCTTTGTGGCTGTCTCGGTATTTACCGGCAAGTTGCCGATAGTTATCCTTTGGCTCTATCTCACTGCTAGCGCCGTCACATTCGTTGTTTACGCATTCGACAAGTCAGCCGCAAAAAATGATCGATGGCGCACCCAAGAATGTACCTTGCACTTTTTTGCGTTAATTGGGGGGTGGCCATGTGCTTTATCCGCACAACGGTTGCTTCGTCACAAGTCTAAAAAGCAGACCTTTCAAATCGTGTTTTGGGTAACCGTCGTTCTTAATTGCGGCGCTCTCGGCTGGTTGTTCTCGTTATCGGGTGCCAGGGCGCTTCATTCCGTTCTTGGTGTGGGGCTACGTATCTGATAATTCCTCCAAGTCGGAACGTGATCTTGAGTCGTGGTCATTGCAGAGATTATTTAACGAAACGCAGCAACTCTCTTTGGCAGGCGAAGAATTATATCTGATGGTGTCAACTGCCTTGAGCGAGCTCAAGGTGTGGATTCCAGATTCATGACAGATCGTCCGGGCGGGAGCAGGCGTTAAAACGCGCGCAGTCCCGCACCCCTCACGTTATCCCCTTCAAGGAGCGGTCATATGAAAACTGTTTTCATCATCCTGTCCCTCTTCATCGTTGCTTGCGTTCTCTTGCTCTTCGTTCTTGGGGGCATCTCCAGGTCAGGAAAGGCCCAGGGGCTCGTCGCAGGAAGGCTGGAGAAGTGTCCTGCTACCCCTAATTGCGTCTGCAGTGAGCAAAAAGATGATGTCGACCATTTCATCGATCCCATCCTTCTTCCGCAGAATCTTATCTTCGATTCGTTGTCCATTCTCAAAAATGCGGTGAGCAATATGGGCGGGACTATTGGGGCTGAGAGCGACCATTACTTTGTGGCTACTTTTTCGTCGGCCATTTTTGGTTTTATGGATGATTTGGAAGTGAGGATCGATTCGACCCGAAACGTGATCCATCTTCGCTCAGCGTCGAGGGTCGGTTATGGAGATGCGGGTGTCAACAGGAAGAGAACGGAATTACTCAAAAAGCTCTATAACCAGAAGGTCTCAGAGGCGAACCAGTCACGCAAGGCGACTCTTAAAAGCGCGGCGCGCATGGGTTCTGACATGATTTCCAAATAGATATTAAGGGAGGGAAATAAAATGCATTTAGGATTTATTGGACTTGGACATCTTGGTAAGGCAATTGCGGGCAGACTCTTGGAGTGTGGCCATACCCTCACGGTCTGGAACCGGACACCTTCCAGGGCAGATGGCATGCAAGCCGAGGTCGTCTCCTCGCCTCGTGCGGTAGTGGTTAAAGCCAATATCATTTTTTTATGCCTGTTTGACAGCAAGGCGGTCCATGCAGTCCTGAACCAGGAAGACGGGATTTTGTCAGGTGATATCTCCGGGAAAATCATCATCGATGTATCCACCAACCACTTCCGCGAGGTTCCGGTCTTTCATGAACTTTGTGAGAAGGCAGGCGGCATGTATATGGAAGCACCTGTCCTGGGCAGTGTCGTTCCTGCGGCCCAAGGTGCCCTTACCGTTCTCATCAGCGGTAATACAGCAGGGTATGAACAGGTCAAACCGGTGTTGGAAAATATCGGGAAACATCTTTTCTATCTTCAAAAACCAGGACTTGCTATCAAGATGAAACTGATCAACAATCTGGCGTTGGGCAGTTTTATGGCTACCATTGCCGAGGCGTTGTCAATCGGTGAAAAAGCGGGAATGAAGAAGGAAGAAATTCTGGAGATCTTAGCGGTGGGTGGCGGCAACTCGCTTGTGCTCAATGCCAAGAAGGACAAATTACTCAAAGAAGATTTTTCAACTCACTTTTCCAGCGCCCTGATTTATAAGGATCTTCATTGCCTCCAGGACTTAGTCTATGAACAGAAGCAACCCCTTTTTACCGGGGCGGTAATAAAAGAACTTTATGCCAGGACCTTCGAACAAGGCATAGAACAGGAAGATTTTTCAGCAATTTATAAAGTATTCAAAAAGGGCTGACAACCGTATCAAGCTCACAGCCGGACCTGCGGTCGAGTTCCCTCGCAAAAGTCCGGCTGCATCGGCTGCAGCTTATGCCGATCGATAGGCATCATTTTATAAAATTGAACTAACCAGAGAAATTGTCAAAATAATATTACGGAAACGGGTGGCGATTGAAAATAATGGACGCCTCCATTATGTTGAGGATCAAATATTGATGTCCCTTTTTCCAACATATATCTCTCTTGTTCTTTGATCAAGTTTCTCTCTTTTAACCTCATTTCCGGAATCATCCTTGTATACCAGCTCGTCTGTATCAAAATCGTATTCCGGGATATTCGGGTCGCGCCATTTCGAAAGAAAAAACTGATAAAGGGGATGGAACAGGCTGCTGTGGTTTGCAGAATGTTTAAATACATATTCCGTCATCTCCTGAACGTTCAGTCCCGAGTGATAATACTTCATGAAGATATAATCTCCGAGGACAGTAAGCTTGAACAATGGTGTTTCATCGTACAGCTTCAGTCTTATATCTTTCTGGAGAACTTTAAGACTTTTTAAAAAATCGACACTTTTTGTTAGCTGATCCCTGAAATGTTCAAGCGTGATGTCAGGATCAGGAATGCTCTTTGTCCGGAGAATTGCCCCTTCACCGAAGGGGTTCAGAAGCATTATCTTTGCTTCACGACAATTCTGCATTACATCGTGCAGGTCGCTCTCCGGGTTTACAAATGTATTGCAACCCGTTGAGCCGATCAACATCACATCCTTTGCCGTTCCCTGTTGTTCCTTGAACTTTTTGAGTCGTTTTTTTGTGCGAAGACTTTTGGGATTCGTTGCCAGGACAAGGCCCATATCCTTGCGCGCCATTTTAGAGAATTTGCTGTTTTTCCAGTTACTCCCCAAATAGTTGAAAAGCATGATGAGAAGTACCGCCACCGCAATCTCCACGCCGATGAGGAATGCCTTTTGGCTTTCGATGAGTGTCCAGTAGATCAGGTAATTGTCTGCAATGAACTTGCCGGTGTAGGGCAGTGAGAGCGCAATGGCAGCGCTCAAGGCAAGTATTAGAATGTGGTAGACAACACTCTTTATAGTTTCAAACATATTTTTTGTGTCCTCTGTCTTAGTTTTAGATCGTCGTGGATTGATAGCTTGAGAAAAACAAGGATTAGCAGATCTGGTCTCGATGATTAGCAGAATGGTGAAAAAATCACAGAATAACGAGACCTGTGAATTCTCGCAATGTAGTGTTCATCTATCATGACTGCAACCCTTAATTGGGAAAAATATGCAAAGATCAGGTATGACGCCCTTGAATGTTCCGGGCAAACCAAGTGACGGTTTGAACGGTCCGCTGAAGCGAGTGATTAAGTATTGCTATCAAAAATATCTTCGCACTTGCCTATTTATATGGATACTATACATAATTTTTCATAATTGCACCACACTCGTCAGAGAACTTAAGTGTGGTCTCCTTTGTTTTGTGGCCTCTATTTTTATATCAAATTTTGAATCCATGGCAGGAGATTCCTCCTGATCAGTAAAGAGAAGGCTATGGAACTCACCAAAGACTGCCATGACAGCCCCTTTTCCGTGATAGACATCAGGAACAGGATGCAATAGTATGACGCTGAGAGGTGACTGGGCCTCCGTGCTGCTGCCAGTTATCAATTGTCGAGAGTATTTATATCAGAATTTCTTAAGCAACGTTCCGATAATGCCAGCCTACCGCCCGGTTCTGCCGTGGGTGTCGGCAAAGAAGGGGCCATGTCGTGGCGGTTAGGATGTTTGATTATGACTGGGATAATTATTTGTCTCGTCTGAAATGCGGGAAAAGATAAATTTGCCCCTTTTTTGTCCCTATAAGCCCATAAAAAAAATAGAGAGAGGAACGTTCTTTTGGATCTGATATTGAGCAATTTGCAAATTCCCATTGAAAAAGACGGCATGGACGAATATGTAAATGCCGCTTCACAAATGCTGCAAATAGGCGCAGGGAATATATCCATCGCCAAAATTCTGAGTAAATCCCTTGATGTCCGCAACAAAGAACAGTTCTTTTACAAAGTTTCACTCGTTGTCAGGACTGCTGACAGCTTTGCAAACAAGCAAAACTTCTCATCCTACACAGAAACACTGAAAATAGATAGGAAAACAGCCCGGAGTAAGGAGCGGCCTGTCATCGTCGGTTTCGGGCCTGCCGGCATGTTTGCTGCCCTTGAACTTATTGATTGTGGGTTGAAACCTCTGATCTTTGAACGAGGAAAAAAGATAGAAGAACGCTCCATTGATGTGCAAAGATTTATAAAAGAGAGGGAGCTCAACCCTGAATCCAATATCCAGTTTGGTGAAGGCGGCGCCGGTTCCTACTCGGACGGCAAGCTTTTTTCCCGGAGAAATAATAATACGGGCTATGTCCACCGGGTGTTGCAGACCTTTGTCAAATTTGGTGCGCCTGCAGAAATAGAGTACATCAGCAAACCCCATCTGGGCACCGATGTGTTGTGCGCCATTGTTCGTAATATACGAACCTATATCCTTGAGCGGGGCGGGGAGATTCAGTATGGCGCAAAAATGACGGACATCCTGATCGCAGAGGGTATGGCCTCAGGTATTATCATCAATGATGAGCGGGAATATCTCTCTTCCCGTATCTATATTGCCCTGGGCCATTCGGCGCGCGATACTCTGGCGATGATGCATGAAAAAGGTGTTGCCATGGAGCAGAGACCGATTTCTGTGGGGGTGAGGATAGAGCATCCGGTCGAAACCATTAACCGTATGCGCTATGGCGACAAATATAAGGATTTCCCTGGTCTGGGGGCTGCCACCTATTCTTTGAATTATACCAATCGAAAAATCCGGCGGGGAGTTTATACCTTCTGCATGTGTCCGGGCGGCGAGGTCGTGAATGCCTCTTCTGAGCCAGGACTGCTGGTTCTCAACGGGATGAGCTACTCGCGCCGGTCCTCACCTCTTTCCAATGCCGCCCTGGTGGTGAGCTGTCACGCGGAAGATTATCAATCAGCCAGTCCCTTGGCGGGTTTAGAATTCCAGAAGGATATTGAACGCAAGGCCTTTAGCGCCGGAGGAGGAAGATGGGAGGTCCCGGCCCAGAATCTGATGAATTTTTTGGGCGAGAGCAACTCGGCCGGCCTGCATCAAACCTCATATAAGATGGGGGCCGTTGCTGCGGATATGAAAGAGATCCTCCCGGGATTTGTGGTGAAGGAGCTGTCGGCCGCCTTTCATCAATGGAGAGAGGAAGTGCCCCTCTTTGTCTCCAGTCAGGCGATCTTGTTAGGGGCGGAAACCAGGACGTCATCTCCGGTGCGGATTCAACGCAATGAAAAATATGAATCGGTAAATATCAAAAATTTGTATCCGATAGGTGAAGGTTCAGGCTATACCGGCGGCATAACCAGTTCTGCCGCCGATGCCATCAGGGCGGTGGAAATACATGTATCGGAAGGATAGCTTCCGGTGCGAGGCCGGCGGTTTTCATGATCCTATAGTGATTGAAGCGGGATTGATGATGAAATAAAAAAAATCCCTTCAGGAGCTTCTCCTGAAGGGATTTTTTGGTTTGTGCTCAATAATAAAAAAAACTTAAAAAGTACGTATCATCCAGATACCGCAGGGACAGGTGTCGGCGCAGAAGCCACAGGCAATACACTTCTTGTCGTCTGAGATGTACTCCCAGCTGCCATCCAGTCCTGATTCGTAGCCATTGGTATGACCGTATTCTATCTCGCGCCGGGAGATGGCACCGGTGGGACAGATGGTCTCGCAGAGATGACAGTCACGGCAGGAAGCGCAGGAAAGACAGCTTTCGGCCTGGGCCTGCTCGGTGTGGATGCGCATATGCTCATCCGGCACATAATGGGTGATGGTCAGAGCCTGCTGGGTGATGGGGTGCTGGGCAAATGGTTTCCACTGGACACCCTTGAAATTGGCAATGATAAATTCGGCCGCTGCCTTTCCGGCTCCCAGGGCGTTGGTGGCCAGACCTGGTTTTTCCACATCGCCGACTGCCAGAACCTTGGCGTTAGAGGTAAGATGTGACTCCTGGGTCTTGATCCATGCTGCTCCGCCAACGGTGATAGTCTCAACATTTTCCGGCAGGAATTTCAGCGCCGGGACATCACCGATGGAGATGATCACCGTCTGTGCCGGGATCAACTCACCGGTGTCCATGACCAGTCCCTCATCGGTTACTTCGCGGGTCATGACCGGCCAGCGGAAGACCGCGCCCAGGGCCTCTGCCGCTTCTTTTTCCTTGCCGAAGGCCAGCGGTTTCTGGATATCAACGAGAGTGACTTGTTCGGCGCCAAGCCGGTAGGCCTCACAGGCAACATCACAACCGACATTACCGGCCCCGATGATGACCACTTCCTTGCCCACCTTGTCAGGGGTTGCACTTTTGGCATTTTTAAGGAAGTGCAGGGCAGGGATAACCTTTTCATTGCCGGGAAAGGGGATGCGGCGCGGCTCATGGGTGCCGACTGCCACCACCACGTAATCAAAGCTGTTCTGTAGTTCCTGGAACTTCTCCTTGTTCATGCTCACATTCAAGTGGACATGAATATTGGGGGTATCGAGAAAACGTTTGATCTCCTGATCCCACACGGCCTTGGACAGGCGCTCCCAAGGGATAACCTGGGCCAGCTTGCCGCCAATCTGTTTGTCCTGTTCAAATATATGGGCCTCAACCCCGGCCTGGGCCAGTTGCCAGGCGGTGTTCATGCCTGCCGGACCGCCGCCGATGATGGCCACCTTCTTGCCGATGGGTGCGGCCATGGCCGGAGCCGGTACATTGGCAACGGCACGACCGAGAAGCTGGACGTCGATGGACTCATCAACGCCTGATCGGGAACAGTTTTCCATGCACAGGTTTGGACAGACTCCCCCACAGACCGATGCCGGCAGCGGGGTGTAGCGCAGGAGCATCTCATAGGCCTCATCAAATTTGCCTTCCCGGATGAGACGCAGGCGGTCGACGGTGGGGATGTGGACCGGGCAGTAATAGGTGCAGGGGGCTGCCGATTCGCGGTTGGCCCAGAAGGGTTTTTTGCGGCGCAGATCGCCGGTGGGCACCGCTTCAATGGGGCTGCGGTCAAGACCGGGGGCCAGATCGCGCAACGGATCGCCGCCGCCAAAGGCCTTGTTCCAGTGCTTGTTGCGGAATTCGGCCATGGGCATGGGGCCGGAAAACATCAAGGCCCTCTCCTGCGGGGTAACGGTCAGGAACATCTGCCATTCATCGCGGACACCAAGGGTGGACAGGAGGTCGGTGCGGTCAATGTTTTGCAGATATTTGCTCATTCCCTCCATGAGCCACTGCCATTGCTCATCTGTCGGCCGGGCAAGGCGGGCATTGGTTTTGGAGTAGGAACCGTCGATCGGGCCGCGGAAATAGATGGTGCCGCCAACCATGCCGATACAGGGCCGATAACCCAGGACATTGGCCGGATTTTTGGCATCAATGCCGCAGACCACGGCGATCCCGCCGCAGTTGAACTCGGCAAAGGAGTCACCGGTGGAACCGAGTACCCACAGCTCCGGCCGTTGATAGTCAGGATTCCATTTGGTCATGGTCAGACCACGGGCGCCGATAGAGCCTCGGATGTACACCTTGCCGTTGGCCATGGCGCTGCACACCCCATTGGTGGCATCCCCAAGGACAGTGATCACGGCTCCGATATTGAGGTAGCCGACGTCGTCTGAGGCCGAGCCGTGGCAGATGATCGAGGTGCCGGGCATACCCATGCAACCCAGACGTTGACCGGCAGGACCTGTGGTCTCGATAGTCAGACCGTCCTGGCGGTGGAGTCGTATGCCGATATTGTGCTGGCCAAAGGTCTCCAGACTGAGGTGATTTGTCTTGTCCGCGGCCTCCCGTACCAGTTTCTCAAAAACCATGGAACTGATACGATGGCCATTTTCGTCAAGACCTTTTACAACGATCGTACTCACTGAGAACTCCTCAAAATCAGATTTATTTTTTTTCTTAGCAGACATATCTGATCCCCAGCCGATCAGCAGCATCCTTGTCGCTGATACCGAGGGCATCGGACATGCCGACGGGCAGACTCTGGGAACGGCCCAGCGGTGCCATGATCTTTTTGGCCTCGGTGCTGATGGACATGAACACCTCGCCAACCCGCTCGGCAACCAGATCAGGATCGAGACGGCGATACAGCTTCGGGTTCTGGCTGGTGATGCCTTTGGGGCAGATGCCGAGGTTGCAGACGTTGCAGCGGTTCTTCTCGTTGCCAAGGCAGCCGGCAACCGACTGCATGATATATTTACCGATATGGACCCCGGATGCGCCAAGCATGATGAGGGCCATGCCGTTCTGGGTCACATTGCCGTTCTTGCCGATACCCCCGGCTGCAAAGATGGGAATCTCGTTCTGCTTGCCCTGGGCCACCAGATCCAGATAACATTCGCGGACATTGGAGGCGATGGGATGACCGGTGGCGTCCATGGAGATGTTGTAGGCAGCTCCCGTGCCGCCATCAATGCCGTCAATGAGCAGTCCGCCGGCATAAGGGTTACGCACCAGATTGTTGAGCACCGATTTGGCCGAGGTAGAGGCCGAGATCTTGGGATAAACCGGGACCTTGTGGCCAAAGGCGGTGGACATGGTCTGGATCATCTTCATGACGCTCTCTTCAATCGAGTAGAGGGTCTGGTGCACGGGCGGCGAAGGCAGGTCAACGCCCTCCGGCACCCCGCGCAGACGGGCGATCAGCTTAGAGACCTTGAACCACATCAGCAGGCCGCCATCCCCTGGTTTTGCTCCCTGACCATACTTGATCTCAATGGCCGCCGGGTCGCACTGCATCTCGGGGATGGCACGGATGATCTCATCCCAGCCAAAATAACCGGATGCGATCTGCAGGACGATGTATTTGAGATAGGGGCTTTTCAAGATCCATGGCGGACAGCCGCCTTCGCCGGTACACATGACCACGGGAATGCCCAGCACCTCATTGCAGTAGGCCACGCCCTGAAGCAGGCCCAGCCACATATTGGGGGAGAGGGCGCCGAAGGACATGGAGCCGATGACAAAGGGGAAGATCTCACGGGTCGGGGGGATCCAGCCGCCTTCTCTCTGGCGTTTCAGGAATTCTTCCGGGGCCAGGGTCCGGCCGAGGGTGGTGGTCAGGTTGAACTCATGGCGTCCGGCGTCGAGGGCCGGATCGGTGAGCATGGAGATGCGGTCAAACATGATCCGGTCAAGCAGATTCGGACCGCTGACATTTCTCCGGCCGCCACGGGTCTGGGGCTGCCCCTTCTGGTTGTGGAAGAAGAGGGTGCGGTGTTCATTGGTATTTGGCACCGGCATGATCGCCTCATTCGGGCAGACCATGGTGCACATGGAACAGCCGATGCAGGTATTGGCCATGTTGGTCTTCTGGCGGATGCCGACAAAGGTGCGGTACTCATTGCCGCGTGCCTTCTTGAGGACATCAAGCTTCGGCATCCTCTGCCGCCGGTAGGCCAGATAGATTGCTTCTTTCGGGCAGACAGCGGTGCAGCGTCCGCAGAGGGTGCACCGGTCTTCCCGGTGCTGGATTATCCAGGGGAGGTCCGTGTAGCCTAAGCTACTTGGGCCAACGGATATGGATCGAGCTGAGACCATATTGTCAGTTCCTTTCTCTCGGGTGTTACAATAATTGTATGTTCACGCATAGGTTGAAAATCAAGGGATGGGTCACGGTCGGGGACCATGGCCACAACGCCACCCATCTCGGAGGCAAAGGCCCAGACTCCGTCTCTGCCGCCGACGGTGGCAGGCCGCATCTTTTTATGATCCATGACCAGCAGGCAGGTCTCATCGGGCAGGGTGCCGATAACGGCATTGGGGCCGTCAATGATCAGCCGGCGACAGGCATCACGCAATCCCTTGAGGAAAACGCCCTGGGGATGTTTGTCCAGTTCCGCGTTTTTAAGCGGGGTGATGATATGTTTATATGCCTGCAGGGGCAGCTTGAGCTGTTTCAGGGTGTAATGGAGGATATGGGCAAAAACCTCGGAGTCACTCTGATACCCCATATAACCAGGGAAGTGCTTGCCGAGCAGCCAGTCGCGGATGGGCACAAAGGCTGTGTTCTCGCCGTTGGTCATGGTGGCAATGCCCTGAATGAAGAACGGGTGGCAGGCGTAGAGGTTGATGCCGTAGTTGGTGTTCTGCCGGCCCTGGGCCATGCAGACCCGCGAGGTGATCCGGTTGTCATGGAGGGTCAGGGCGTTGCCGATATCCATGGGCCAGCCCACTTCCTTGATCAAGGCCATATCCGGCCAGAAGGAAAAAGCAGTGAGGTCGCTGCCGTGCTCTTCCCCGTTGGCGCGCAGGAATAGGCGGGTGAGCATCAGTTCGTTTTCGATCTCTTCCGTGCTCTTGCCATCAAAGGCCGCGGGCATCTTATAGACCCGGACAAAATAGCGATAGCGATCCTTGGCCTCGACCATCTCGGGATGGGTCTCAAATTCGTGGTCATATTTCAGCTCATAACCACGTTCCGCCATGATGCTGTTCAGGCGCTGCCAGGCGGCTTCACTATGGGCAATCCCGGAAAGAACAGGGTGTTTTGAGTCGTATTTGTAATCCTCAAAGTTCAGACCGCGCAGTAACAGGCCAAGCCCGGAGCCATCATAGCCTTCCTGCATGGCTTCCATGGCGGTGAGAACCTCATAGGGTGAAAAAGGCTCAATGGCGGTTTTCAGGGCTAAACGACACATGTATTGTTCTCCTGATGAATGAAATAAAAACTGCCTGTATGGGCAGAGGTTGAAATAATACAGTATTGTTGGCTCCCCGAACTGTCAAGAGACAGGAACGAATGAGACTGTTTAATTTTGATAAGGAAAAAATTTTTACAACGAAAAAAGATCTCTGTCAAGGCCAAACAGGGGAACAGAGAAGGGGAACGTAATCTATGATAAATATGGTCCGGCAGCAATCCAGAAATATATAGGACTCAAACATAGCGATGATAATCATGATGCTTTGGCTGGCTCATATGCTGCGACTCAATATTCTGCCGGAAGACTATATTTATCCTAAAGAGCTTCATTTTGTTTTTGACAACGGATTCGATCTCCTGAATTTTTGTGGTCAGAAAAATCTATGCAGTCCTTGCTGACCGTACCGCTTAACTCAAAATCCTCCTGACCGGTAAGTAATGGGGATACAAAGTCTTCTTTCACCGCTTTGATCTTGTTGACATTGAGGCTGCAGCCGCAATTACGGCTGATAAGAATGGAAAAAGATTGGGAATCCCTGCATTATAATCGCAGTCTCATCTTTTCTGCAGAAGGGTCACTATTTGATCTAGAGAGAGTTCCACTTCGCTTCGTTCATCTACATCCTGCGGACAGATAATCATAATAAAATAGGGATTTTCTGCAAGAGTGAATTGTCTAACCACTGCCTTGTCGGCATAATTGATATCAAGGGAGATGTTGTTGGCCTCATGCTGATCAAGAAAACGGCCGGCCTTGCTGATGGCTTCTCCCAGGACTGTGGTAAAAGCCGCCAGGATCTCCATGTCAACCGGACTGTTATAGCCCCCCAAGGTCAGTCCCTGACGGTCTGCCACCACCGCGCAGGAAAATCCGCCCCGTTTGCACATCCCGTAGAGGATGTTCTCCAGTTGATCTCCACGGAATGGCAGCGGCAAATCGGTTGCGGCTGGCAGTGAAGCGGATTCATTGGCGGCTGTTTCGTCAGGGTTTTCGGGTTGATGGGTGTCGGCGGTGAGCAAGGCTCTGAAAAGAGCGGAGGCCTCCTGAAGCTCGATGGAATCTGTTAATGCGTTCATAATGTCTCTTCTCCTGTGTTATGTTGACGGGCCTCGAGTTCCAGGGCCAGAGCGTCGAAGGCCCGATTTGCGCCAGGCGCGGTTTTCAGCAGGGCAACCGGCACACCATGCAGGGCGGCCCGTGCAAACGAAGGGAGGAGCGGGATGCGGGTATTGAAAAAGATCTCGGCGGGAAATGTTTTTTTGATCTCCTGTTCGACCTCGGTTGTACAGGGGTCATAGCTGTCCATCATGGTAAGCAGAACGCCTTCGAGTTTGAGTCCACGATTGCGTTCAGACTGAATCTTGTGGACGGATTTCAGAAAAAGCGGCAGGGTCTTGATGGCGCCGGCTTGGCAACTGCAGGGCAGGAGGAGGGAGTCTGAGTGCGCCAGGAGTTGCAGCAATAAGCTATTAAGTCCGGTCTGGGTATCAAGCAGGATGTAGTCAAAGCCCATTGCCAGTCCCTTGATGGCTGTGCCGAGATGTCCATTATTGCCTTCCTGCTGCAGAAAAGCCAGATCATCCAGGGTTTCGACGCCGCTTCCCACGAGGAAGAGTGACCGTTTGCCGGCCTGGATAACGATTTCATCCTCCCCCAACTCGCCGCGAAGCATCTGGACCAGTCCGTTTCTGGTGATCCTCTTCAGATTGCCGGCAACGGCCAGCCCCCCCTGCGGGTCGGTATCCACCAGCAGGACCTTTTTCCCGGTTTGTGCCAGGCTTACCCCAAGATTCAGGCACGTGGTCGTCTTGCCCACACCGCCCTTCAGGCTGGCTATTGCTATGATTTTGCCCATTTTTTTCTTCCCTTGCTGTTGCTCCGTTGCAGACTGGCCATGTCCTTGCTATGCGCAGTCCTGTTGTTTATTCCAATTTGCATTCAAGCCGGCACCTTCGTCGCCGCTTGCTTGCCTTCTCGGTGTCAACTTGAATGCTATTTGGAATTAGACGATGCCGGCAGGGCCTCGGGCAGACACTGTATCCTGTCTTCGATGATCGCCTGCAGCGCCATGTTCATGTTGTCTTCGATCCCGCCTTCCATCATGGCGATGAGGGTAAATAGGGGGAGCGGGAAATGGGTCTTCCAGCGGTCAATTTCCGGGATCCCGCTTCCCTGTGGCGTCAGCATCAGGATGGGATTCTGCTGACCGGTGGTCTCGGCGGCCATTTTTATCTGGTCCACCTGGGTGGCAGTGGCCAGCAGGGCCGCAAAGATGGAGGTCTCCGGTTCCGGCAACTGCTCAGGGAGGTTGTCGTATTGAACCGTGAAGGCCCCTTTTTCAAAGAGCAGGAGCCGCAGCAAGGCCTCAAGGCCGGAGAAAGCGCCCTGGCGGACCAGCAGGATATTGCCTTCCGCTGTTATGATTTCTCCATTCATGTCCGGCAGGTTTATCCGGCTGGCGCGCCCGCTCTGCCCAAGATTCTGGAGCAGTTCCGAGAGGCCGATGGCGTGGATATCACCCTGAATAACACCCGGTTGGAAACGGGCGGGTGCCGATCTTCTCAGGATCGCCTTGATGCGGGCAATCAGCTCGGCGCTGTTGTACGGCTTGGTGACATAGTCGTCGGCTCCCAGTTCCAGCCCTTTTATCTTCAGGTATTGACGGTCCAGGCTGGTAAGAAAGAGTACCGGGATCTCCTTGGTGTCCTTGTTGTTGCGCAGCCGTTCCATGGTCTGAAAACCATCAACCTGGGGCATGTTGATGTCAAGCAGGATCAGGGCGACCGGGTTTGTCCGTAACAGGTCAAAGGCGCTGTCGCAGCCCAAAGCGTGGAGAGGATGAAAGCCGGTCAGCAGCAGGTGTTCCCCCAGGATCTCCTGCTGCGCCGGGTCGTCGTCAATGATGAGAATGTTCTGTTGGGTCATGGTGTGTTTCCTCGTTGATGCTTACAGGCAGTGTTACGGTAAAACAGCTTCCGCCCTGACTCAGGTTGTGCGCGGAGACTGTTCCCCCATGGAGTTCGACAATGTTGCGGACAATATACAATCCCAGCCCCGAACCCTGCGGCCGGATCTTGAAATCGGTTCTGCCCATGTAATAACGATCAAAGATATGGTCTATCTCCTGTTCATTGATTCCTGGGCCCTGATCGCGGATTTGGATGACGGCATGGTGTTCGTCCTGCTGGTAACCGACGGAGATGACCCTCTTGTCCGGTGAGAACTTGATGGCATTGGCCAGCAGGTTGTTTAATACCTGGCCGATACGCAGATGGTCAATATGAAATGAGCTTGCCTTGCCGGTGACGGTAAAGCGGAAGGTGATTTCCCGGGCGCGGGCCGGCTCGCGTAATGAGCTCAGGCAGCTCCCCAGCAGGATATCCAGGCGGTGCGGTTCAAGGGCCAGCTCTATGGTCCCGGATTCAATGCGGTAGAGGTCGAGCAGCTTGTTGATGAACGTAAGCTGCTTGTGCCCCTCATCCTGGATGCGGCGAATATAATGCTGTGTTTTTTTGGGGTCCAGGCTGGCCGCGTGCTGTTCCAGCAGGGACGCGTAGCCGATAATGGCCGAGAGCGGCGCCTTCAGGTCGTGCGAGGTGATGGCGATCATGTCGCTTTTTAACTGATTCATGCGGGTCAGGGCGTTGTTCTGGATCTCCAGCTGCCGGTCTTTTTCCAGCAGAATTGCTTCCGTCTGCATCCTCGCCAGTTCGCCGGCGATTCTGGCCTGAAAAATCCTGGCAATGGTCTGCATGTTGCGGGAATGCACAATGGGCTTGTCGTCATAAACCGAGAGAATGCCAATGATGGCGCCATCCTGACGCCTCAGTGGCAGGCCCCAGTAGCTGCTGATGTCCCGATCCTGCAGGAGGAACCTGGTGGGAAAAAACTCGTGGAGGCGTCTGGGAAAATAAATTTCGCCCCGTTTGACCACCAGTTGACACGGTGAGGAGTGGAGTCCGAACCGGTCCGGCGGGGGCCAGAATTTATGGTTCTCCCAGAAGACAAGGGGCAAAACCCTGCGGTCGTTGTCCGCCAGTTCCGAAATCATCCCGATCCTGGCTCTTGTCAGCATCATGAACTGATAGAGGAGGGTCTTGAAAAAACTTTGTCCGGTCATGCCCGTGGTGTTATGGACGCTGGCCTGGAGCTCCGCATCCCGTCTGACAAGTTCCTGTTCAAAATTTTTTCTTGCTGAAATATTGATGATTCGGCAGAGAGAGGTGGTGTTGTCATATTCCTGGCCGTGAATGCGATAGAGGGTGGCCTGGATTGTCAGGTGCTCTCCCGGCCCGGTGATAAAGGTGAATTCGTCTGACCATGTTTCCGTATTCTGAGCATGGAAAAAAAAGTGCAGCTCAAGGAGTTTCCGGGGCGAGAGAAACGGTCTGAACAACTCTGTGACCGTCATCTTCAGCAAGGTCTCCTGGGGGATCTGGAAAGAGTGCAGAAAGGCGGTGTTGACTTTTTTGATCAGGGCATGATGGTCAAGGAGGAGTTCGGCTTCCGGGTTGCTGATAAAATTTCGATAAAAAACAGAGGCGCTCTGCTCAAACAGGGGGGCCGTGTTGATGCCCCGTGACAGGAGATCGTAGCCGTTGTCCTGTCTGGTGAAGATCAGCTCCAGGGGGGTGTTGTTTTTGCTGCGCAGGGTCAGGGTCAGGACCTTTCCTGAATACGGATGCCGGAGTTGCTGCTGAAGCTCGACAAGACTGTTGCCGGAGAGAACCCGGTCCAGGTGATGACACTCCTCGATGCCGGTAAGCTCAGACAATTCGGCAGCGCCGGAGAGAACCCGGAGGTCCTCGGAGATCCTGGCCAGCTGCCATTGCCGGGGAAACAGGGATTGGCCGCTGTCGGCACTTTCTGTGGCGAATGTTTGGCCGGGAGAGGCGTGGTCCGGTCGTTGCGCGTGAAAGAAGGCATAGACATTGGGCAGATCATGCAGCCAGCTGATATCGCGCTGCCCATGGATCGCCAGGATCTCTATTGCCGTTTCAGCCAGGATCGGATCAAAGAGTGTTCCCTTGCCTTTTTCCAGATAATGCAGTGCGTGTTCGTGGCGTTTGTCGCCGGCCAGGGGGCTTCTTGCCAGCCAGTGGTAGGTATTGGCCAGGGCAATAATCTGGGCGGCCAGGGGGATCTTTTCTTTTTTGAGTCCCAGAGGGAAACCGGTGCCGTTATAATGTTCATGGTGCGCTGCCACCACCGGGGCCAGATGGTGGAGAGAGGGGATGGCGGCGATCAGTTCGGCGGCGATTTGCGGATGTTGTCGGTAAAGGGGAGAGATCTCGGGCCGGATATCATAATCGAGTTGCAGATCTTCCCTGGGGACGGCGGTCAGTCCGATGTTGTGGAGAAGGGCCGTCCACAGGACCTCCATGGGATCCAGTTCCGGGTGGTCCAGGGCCTTGGCGATATAATGGCTGTAGTAGGCAACATGGACTGAGTGGTCTTGATTGCCTTGGTGTTTGCTGTCGGCGACCCTGGCGGTAAGCCAGAGGAGCTGGCACAGGAGTTCCGGGGTGCTGAACTCCTCGAAACCAGGGAGGTGCAGGGTGATATCTTTGCCGGCGGTTGTTTCGGTCGCAGGGCCGGTGAGCAGGGACATATTGCCGCGGTCGGCAAACAGACGCCTGCCGGCCGCGGCAACGGCCGGGGACACGGAGCGGCCGGATTGTCGTTCGATAAAGTTGAGGACGCTTTCCTGCGTCACCGGTTCGCTGGTGCGGATAAAGATATCGAGCTGGTCGGCCAGGTGGAGAATGCCGGCCTCAGGGCTGATTTCCTGTTTGGATTTGGCGGCCGGGAATCCTGAGCCATCGTAGCGTTCATGGTGGTCGCCCACCCATTGCGCAAGGGTGATGAAGGGACGGAAGTTGGCCAGGATCGCGGCGCCACGACCGGCGTGCTCCCGTGCCTCCATATCCTGAAAGTTCTTCAGGGCATGATGCAGCACATGATGTTTCAGACCCATGCCGCCGATATCGTGGAGTAATCCGGCCATGTACAACTGGCACGGATTGGCGGCGTTCATCTGGGTGGCCAGGGCATGGGCCAGAATCGCCACCCGCTGGCCATGATCCAGTTTTGTCCCCTCATTCAGGTCAAGGGTCTTGGAGAGCAGACTGACGACATCCAGGAGCAATTTCTTGTTATGGTCTAAATTGTCCATGTCAGCGCTGAAAACAGGCCTTATTCGGGAATGGGGAAGGAGTCTCCCATCAGCTCATAGCCGCAGGTGAGGGTCTCGATCCAGGAGATAAAACGCTCGACATTCTCCTTGCCGGCCATCATGGCCCCGTGCTGGGGGGCAATGATCTCAATATCCAGCTGTCGCGCCGTCTTTGCCCACATCTTCAGAGGTCTGGAGGAGGGCAGGTAGCGTCGGTGAAATCCTTCCATGGCGGGGATATGGGCGTCAAAATCCTTGACAAAGGGGTCGGTGGTACCAAGAGAGGCGCCGAGATCGCCAGTGTAGAGGATCTTTGAGAGCGGATCGTAGAGCTGGAAATTGCCGGGCGAGTGGAGAAAATGGGCGGGGATCAGTTTCAGATTGACCCCGCCGACGTTGACCACCATGCCCTCGTCGGGGATAGGTGTGATCCGGCCCACCACCAGTTCGTCCACACCGAAATGGGGGATAAAGCGCATCCACAGGGCCGAGAGCAGGGCGGTGGCATCGGTCACCATCAACCAGCCGTTGGTGGCGGCAATGATATCAGGGTCCTGGTGCGAAAAGAAGATGTGTTTCAGGCCGGAGATGGTGAGATGGTCGGCAAGCTGAGAGAAAAGTCTGGTATAGATCTTGTGACCGCCGGGATCAAGCAGGATCCCTTCGCCGTTGTGGATGATGATATGCTGATTGGCTTCAACCATGCTCCCCACCGAAAGGTCATTGCTGAAGATGCTTTTGTGGCCGTTGTCTGAGTAAAGTTCTAACATGGTGTTTTCCTTGCTCTGTTTAAGAGAGAATGGCTGCGATTTCAGCGGCAGTGCGTGACATATCAAGGAAAATCAGGCCCAGTTTCGCATCCTTGCGGGTGATGGCAATCAGGGAGGCATGTGCTCCGGCATGGCTGATAATAACATAACCGTTTTTCCCCTTGACAAAGAGCTGGTCAAGCTCGCCCCGCTGCAACTCCTTGGCCGTTCTGCCGCCCATGGAGAGCATGACCGCGCACATGGCGGCGATGCGGTCTTCTTCCATATTCTGAGGAAGGGAGCTGGCAATGGTCAGGCCGTCTTCTGAGACCACCGCGCAGGCTTCAATATCGGCAGAGGCTGCCTGTAAATTAGATAAGGCATTATTTAAATCATCAGTTCGTGACATGTGAAAACTCCTTCTTTAGATTTTTTTGATTGGTTTTCTCTAAGGGATAATCGAAATGGCAATAATGGAGTATTGCAAGAGAATCAAGCCTTAAGAAAAAATTACTCTCGGGCCAAGAATGCACGATATTGCTGGTCTTCGTTGAGAATATGATCTAACAGCCAGTTTTTGACGATAGATATTACCTCGGAACTCAGGACCAATTTTCCATCCAGAATATTTCTGTTATAGGTGAAAAGTTGATCATCAAAATCGGTATGCAGTCTCCTGTGCGCCACCAGATCAGGATAGTTGATTTGTTTCATATACTCTTCCTCTGCCCGGAAATGATAATCGGTATATTTCTGCATGGCCTGGAGGGTGTCTGCGGCTGCAGTTAATATTTCGTGATAGCTGTCACTGAGCAGAATATGATCCAGTTTGTTATAGATCGCAATCCACTCTTTGTGCTGAGCGTCCATGATCGGGTTGTTGACACTATACGAATCGTTCCATGTGATCTGGTTCATGACTGATAAATTTCCCATATGCGTATCTTTGTTATCTGGTTGGCAAACAACAATAATATTGTTGTTTGCAGGAAATCGGAATGTCTTTTAAATTTTATAAGTCATTTCATTTTGTTATAAATGAAACGAACACGTTGTTCAAGCCCCGGATGGTGACATCAAACGGGGGGAAGTGAAGAAGAAACTACAGGATCAGACCAGTCCCCGTTGTATGGCTTCAAGGGCTGCTTCTGTCCGTGAGCCAACGTTGAATTTGGAATAGAGGTATTTTTTGAATTGTAATCAACTAATACAGTAGTATATCTTTTTTATTGATTGGCTAATGATTCTCATTACCAGGGAAGTGATGTGTTGTCAACATGAGCTTTTTATAGGTTGCTAATTTTTATATCATGATGAAATAAGATCAGCGGATAAGGTTGTTTGTCGGAAAAGGGTGTCGGTATTCCCAGAAGATTTGAAATTTTTTTGTCAAAATTGTCTGTTGACGTGTGTTATTTTTTCGTTAATTGTCGGCTAGAAAATTTCAGATGCTCCTAACAGAGCTTAAAAGGGAACCCGGCACCAACTCGAAGCATAATCTGCCGGTGGCCGACAATCTTCTTGATCAGGTATTTCAAGCAAGCCGACCAGGCCATATATGGCTGGGCGACATTACGTATATCCCCACTGATGAAGGATGATAATATATCTTTGTAGATATTTGTGTTTTTCTGCTGCATCAGGTAACGTCAACAAGTTATGTGAATATGTTGATAGATATGAACCGTGTGACATTCCAAAAAAAGTTAGGTGTCTCAATAGCTACAAGAAAAAAGAGGCCTTAAACATGATGAAACCAATACGAACCAGTGGAATGATTACATTGCCGCTGCTGACTGCCACTCCAGCATTTTCCAAAGGTGCCGGCATTGAGTGGGAGATTTTTAATAAGGAAGTCAAGTCGCTCTATCAAAAAGGGCTATATGAACGTGCATTGATCGTTGCGAAAAAGGCGTTGGTGGTCGCAGAGAGGAACGTCGGAAACAATCATCCCGATGTTGCTGAGAGCCTGAACAACCTCGCGGAGCTGCTGTACAGGACCCAGGGCCAGTACACGCAGGCCGAGCCGCTCTACAAACGCTCGCTGGCAATCAAAGAGAAAGCCCTCGGTCCTGAGCATCCCCATGTGGCCACGATCTTGAACAACCTCGCGAATCTGTACAGGACCCTGGACAAGTACGTGCAGGCCGAGCCGCTCTTCAAACGCTCGCTGGCGATTTGGGAGAAAGCCCTCGGCCCTGAACATCCTGACGTTGCCCTGAGTCTGAACAACCTCGCGCTTCTGTACAAGACCCAGGGTCAGTACGCGCAGGCCGAGCCGCTCTACAAACGCTCGCTGGCGATCAAAGAGAAAACACTCGGCCCCGAGCATCCCTCTGTTGCCACGGGCCTTGAGAATATGTCAAGGCTCTATAGAAAAACTGGCAAGGATCAGGAAGCAGAGGCGTTAGAGAAAAGAGCCGCAGCTATCCGGGCCATACAACGATGAAATCAAATGGCTAATCAGGCGCTACCTGTAGACAAGATGCCAGAAGCAGAAGTGACCTTACGACTCGCTATGGCCATTATCGAAGGTGGCCATACTGTCAACAATGTATTCGTCGCTATTGATGGGGCTCAAGTTAAAACGAGAACCAAAGTGCATTTTCCTATAGTTGAGTTTCTGAATTCATTGGGTTGGAGTAGCGCTGAGCAGAATATACGTTGGCAATGTTCATATCAGCACACTGCCTATAAGTCGGCAATTGTCGTGCATTCGTCCTCTGGTGAAGGTGACTTAGTCGTTGAGTTGAAGAGTGGTCGCAAGTTGAGGGTAGAGTCAAAGAAAGGGCCATTGGTACGAAGCAAGTCTTCACCAGAATATCCGCTAATCAGGGAAGCCATTGGTCAACTAATGACAATCAAAATAGCGCATCCGAATGATCTATTGGCTGTTGCCGTGCCTCATTCAGAAAAGTTTGCAGATTTAGCCAATCAATGGCGGAACCGACCACTGATGAAGAATGCTGATATTCATATCATCACAGTTCGTCGAGATAACTCTATTACGGGGCTGGAGAATGTCGGCATATAAACAATAAATCCCATCTGGGGAATTCGGGAGTCAAGTCTTTGTTTGATTCTTGTTCTTGAAAAAATAAAGGCTAATTTTTAGTAAAATCAAGTACATGGCGTGGGAACATCTTCCGGAGATCAGCGAGTTATGGCATTGAAACCGACAATTTATAAATTAAAAATTACCTTGGCTGATACCGACCGGGATTATTATGACACGCTCAATTTAACGGTTGCTCAACACCCGTCTGAAACAGTTGAACGCATGATGGCTCGTGTTCTGGCCTTTTGTCTGAATGCCAAGGAGTATCTGGTGTTTACGAAAGGACTGTGCGCAGTGGAAGAACCCGATATCTGGGCCCGCACCTTGGATGATCGCATATCATTATGGATCGATGTGGGGGAGCCAACTGTTGACAGAATAAGAAAAGCAACCCGGATTTCGCCGGCAGTTAAGATTTACAGTTTTAATTCAAAATCGGAAACCTGGTGGGCTCAGGGGCGAGCAAAGTTCAGTGAGCTGCCGGTGTCGGTTCTTCAGCTTCCGTGGGGAAGTATCCAGGAATTGGCGGCGCTGGTGAAGCGGACCATGAATCTTTCCGTCACCATTACAGGCGATACTGCCTATGTTGCCGCTGAACACGGGGAATGTGAGGTGTCTTGGGTGTCATTGCAGGCTGCATAATCAGAGAAAGTAGGGGGCATTCTTGAAAAAACGAAAACTTATTTTTCAAGACCTGATCCCTGGCCTCCAGTCGGCCGTATAATCCAGCGCTTTCCTGCCCTGGATAAGCTTGAATCATGGTTCAGTCCGTTTCACGGGCAGCGTTTCGCGCTTTCCTTCATTCCATATTGATCACATATATCCGGAAGGTTACCTGGAAAACATAATATATCTTTGCAGATATTTGTGTTTTTCTGCTGCATTAGGTAACATCAGAAAGAATAAAAAGAATAAACAGGCAGAATCTGCCTATTACAATATTCTTTCTAATGCACTGTTATGTTTGGAAAAGAAAAAAATTAAATTCTTTTCGAGGCTGTAAAATCTCAACATACAAAACTTCGACAACCTTTTGACGCTGAAAAAACAACAAAAAGATAGTTGCGTGTAAAATCGTCTAACTCATTAAAAACAAGGAGGTCGCTATGTACGCATTAGCCATAAATGGAAGTCCACGGAAGGGCGGAAATACCGAATTACTTCTTAATGAGGTACTCAGCGAACTCCATGATGCTGGCTGGGAAACAGAACTTGTAAAGGTTGGCGGAACAGCAATTCGCGGTTGTATAGCCTGTGAGCAGTGCTTTGAGAATAAAGACAATGAATGCGCAGTCAAAAGTGATAATTTTAACGGCATCTTTTCAAAAATGCTCAGAGCTGATGCCCTGATCCTGGGTTCCCCAACCTATTTCGCGGCTGTATCCGCGGATTTAAAGGCATTGATTGAAAGGGCAGGTTATGTCGCTTATGCTAACAATAACGCTTTTACTGGAAAAATAGGGGCAGCGGTAGTCGCAGTCAGACGGGGAGGAGCCACCCATGTGTATGACACCATTAATCATATGTTCCAAATGTCAAGGATGATCCTTCCTGGCTCAACCTACTGGAATATGGGCTATGGCCTAAACAAAGGAGAGGTGCGTGAAGATAAAGAAGGCCTGGCTAACATGCGTCACCTTGGAAAATGCATTGATTGGCTTGGCAAGGCCATTAAACCCAATCTTGCCAACTATCCTCAGTCTTAGCCTTCAGGGAAAGAGGGGGGAACACTATACCGATTTGTAAATCCTGCATCGCCCAAGAAATTGAACACTTCCGCAATTTAGGGAAGTCGATTTTACAGCATCTCCAATTGACACGAATCATGAAACCTAACCAGTCACCGGACTGGAAATAGCAGCGTTCTTTTAAGGGCAGCACCCCGGCCAGCCGGTTATTACCTTTATGCTATTCCAGGCTGACAAGGAAGGGAGCCGCAGAAACATATGAATGCGCAAGAATACTATGGCCGGGTAATCGACCGGCTGAGAAATTGTTATGAGTTCGGGCACTACGTTATTGCCGCAGGCGATGAGCTGGCGGCAGAGACGCATGAGCCCATTTTCCCGTCAATAGCAGCCACTGTTGATCAACTTGCAAAATTTACCCTGGAAAGGGGGCTTCAGGTTCATCTTCCTATTGTCGGAGAGAGGTCCCGCTCAGTACTCATGCCGCTTGATATTGAAATCTTTCTGGCAGCGGATAACTACAAGCTCTATACGGACAAGGAAGCTCAAAAACAACTTTTCAAGCAGATGGTCCCTTCTATGCACTTTGTCGAGGAGCTCTTCCGGTCAAAAGGCATTCCTTACCTGCTCGATTATACTCCCTCCGGCTGTCACCTGTTGTTCCAAAATCTCATGGGCACGAGAGCTACTGAAGAGCTGCGGAAAATAGGCTTTGTGGAAGGTGATCTCATCAAGGCCTGCAATTATATCGATCCCCATGACATCAGGCGCTGGTATGGTATTTCCCTTGATGCCGCCCATGTGTTCAGCGGACTCGGCAAGGTTGCGGAATATATCGGCCTGCTGGCCATGAAGACGTTTCAAGGCAATGAAGCCGCCGGACTTTTGCCGGTCACCATTTCCGATAGCGCTGACCACTGTATCAACTTTGACAATACCTGGAGCGAAGGTTCGCCTTTTATGCGGGCCATTCGCAGTCCTTTCAGCCTGCACAAAAAAAATCAGGAAAAGTACGGAAATTATCACCAGCCTCCTCTGGTCGATGTCATCGGCACCTACTTTGACGGACAAACAATAACCGAAGCGCCCGATATCGATTTTGTATTGGATTGCATGTGGGACCTGGAAAAGGCGGCGGATCATGCCCGGAGATTTTCCGGATTCATCCCGTGTTCGAACGAGACACTGATCGATTTTATCGCTGAATACAAGGCCTCCGATCTTTTTCTGTTTCACCGTGATTTTGACGGCCAGGAAGACATTCCGCGCGGACTGGCGTTGGAATATGCAAAAAAAGAGGAGCATATCCCGGATTGGACCAGAAATATTCTTCATTTTCCCAATCCTTCGGCGCTCCAACCCAAAAAACTTATTGGGTTTGTCTACGATTTTCTGGTTTATGCTCATTGGAAACCGAAACATATCGCCAACATTCTCCGCGATATGTATCAGAATCCGTCATTCAATTGGACACAGGATTTTTTCAAGTACCCCGCCGAAGAAAAAGCAAATTTTTGGGCAAGGACTTACAGCGCTGTTGCACTCTGGAAAACCGGCAAACTCCGTGTGTTGTAACAGGCAATCCGCTCAACCCGCCCTGCTGGCTTCGATTTTGGAAGGGAAATCGGGGACGGACCAAATGAGGTTTTTGATTGTTCGGGGAAATTTTATTAAAAAATGGCCTTCTATTCCCTTAGAAGCCCCTTTTTTTGCCAAAAACAGTGCTCTATTGACTTTCTCCCATCATCCCGATGGTTTTTCGGAAGCGGAGTAGCGTGATGCTGAAAAAGAGCGTACCGATGAGAAGAAGGGCAACGAATTGCGGCCACACCACATCCAGGCCTGCCCCCCGATAGAGAATTGCCTGGGCGAGTGAGACAAAGTGGGTGGTCGGCGCTATCTGCATTACAACTTGAATAAAATCAGGCATGCTCTCGCGCGGCGTGACCCCGCCGGAGAGCATCTGCAGCGGCATCAGGAAAAGCATCAACAGCAGCCCGAACTGCGGCATCGAGCGGGCGATGGTGCCCATGAAAATGCCCATGGAGGTCGTGGCGAACAGGTGCAGCGCTGCCCCGGCCAGAAACAGGGCGAGCGAACCTTCAATAGGCACCGCCAGCAGCCCCTGCACCACAAACACCAGAGAAAAAGCACAGGCGGCAAGCACCACCAGCCCCATGGACCAGACCTTGCTCGTCATGATCTCAAAAGGCGTCACCGGCATGACCAGCAGATGTTCGATGGTGCCATGTTCCCGCTCACGGATCAGCGCCGCGCCGGTGAGGACGATGGACAGCATGGTGACGTTGTTGATTACTTCCATCACCGCCCCGAACCATGCCTGGGTCAGGGAGGGGTTGAAGCGCGCCCTCAGTTCGAGATCGACTGGCGGCGCTGCAATTCCGCGATAACGCTGGGAGAATTCGGTTACCTCGCTGGTGATCATGGTCTGGATATAGCCGCTGCCGGTAAAGGCCTGGGTCATGCGGGTCGCATCAACATTCAGCTGGATGGTTGGCTGCCTTCCGGCCAGCAGATCACGCTGAAACTCCGGCGGGATGTTCAGGGCGAAGGTATCAAGGCCGGCATCCATCCGGGTATCCATCTCGGCTTGGGTAATCATCACCGGCGGGATAAAATGCGGTGGATAGAAGGCCGCAACGATACGCGCCGACAGCGGCGACCGGTCTTCGTCAACGATGGCGATCGGCGCCTTGTTGAGGGTTTCCGGCATTGCCGTGGCCCCCGAGTAGATTGCAACCGTGAAGGCAAAGATGATCAGCACCAGCATGATCGGGTCACGGGCCAAGCTGCGCAGTTCCTTGATGCCCAGTTGTCGGATGTTGTCGATCCGCATATTCAATTCTCCTGTTTCCGCAACAACAGCACACAGAGCCCTATCAGCAACGGAACGGCCAGGATCAGCGGAATGAAGGACGCCTGCAGGTCTGTAAAACCAAGGGCCTTGGAAAATGTTCCGCGAACAATGGTCAGGAAATAGGTGGTGGGATAGACGTTCCCGATCAGCCTGCCCAGCCCCTCCAGCGAAGATACCGGGTCGGTCATGCCGGAGAACTGGACGGCAGGCAGGATGGTGAGCACTGCCGTGCCGAAGATGGCGGCAATCTGGCTGCGCACAAAGGTGGAGAACAACAGGCCCATGGCGGTGGCCGAAGTGACATAGAGCAGTGCCGCGGCGGACAGGGTGAGAAAGCTCCCCTTCATCGGCACGCCGAAGACGGTCACCGCCAGCAATGACAAAAACAAGAAATTTACCATTGCCAGCCCGATGTAGGGCAGCTGCTTGCCGAGCAGAAATTCGAGCCGTGTAACCGGCGTGACATAGAGGTTGACGATGGAGCCAAGCTCCTTTTCCCGCACCACACTGAGCGCGGTGAGCATCGCCGGAATCATCAACAGCAGCATCGGAATCACCGCCGGCACCATCGCCACCAGACTCTTGACATCAGGGTTGTAGCGAAACCTCGTTTCGATGTTAATCAGACCGGCGGAGCGGGGCTGACCGAGTTTGCGCGCGGCCATGTCGGCCAGCCAGTGGGCATGCATGCCGCGCACATAGCCCTGAATGGTTTCGGCCCGCTGCGGCATGGCGCCATCGATCCAGGCGCCAATCGCCACCGGGGTGCCGCGTCCCAGATCGCGGGCAAAGTCCGGGGGTATTTCCAGGGCCAGGCTGATCTCGCCGGCCCGCATGCGCCGATCCAGCTCGGCGTAATCGGCAATCGGCGCATGTTCGCTGAAATAACGAGAGCCGGCAAGATTGAGTGCATAGTCGCGGCTGGTAGAGGTCTGGTCGCGATCGAGCACGGCAAAGGAGAGATTCTCCACATCCATGGTGATGCCGTACCCCATGATCAACATCAGGATGACGCTGCCGAGCAGCGCCAGAGTGGCCCGGATCGGATCCCGGCGCAACTCCAGCGCCTCGCGTCGGGTGTAGCTGAACATGCGGCGGAAATCGAATCTTGTGACGGGAACGGCTGCGTCTTCGGCCGGCAATGAGGGAGGTGCCACCACCGCGTCCGCCGACACCACCGGGCCCTTGCTCTCGGGCACGGCCTCTTCCAGATAGCTGATAAAGGCCTCTTCCAGTGTTGTTATGCCACGTTTCTGCATCAGCGCGGCGGGAGTGTCGCTGATCAGCACCTGTCCGGCATGCATCAACGAGATCCGGTCGCACCGTTCGGCCTCGTTCATGAAATGGGTGGAAATGAAGATGGTGACCTTGTCGCGGCGGGCGAGGTCGATCATAATTTGCCAGAAAGCATCGCGGGCGATCGGGTCAACACCCGAGGTGGGCTCGTCGAGGATCAGCATCTCCGGACGATGGATCATCGCCACAGCCAGAGACAGACGCTGACGTTGCCCCAGAGGGAGGCTGTCGGGCAGTGTATCCATGACCCCGGCCAGATCGAAACGGGTGGCCATTTCTTCTACACGTTCGGAGATCTCGCCTGCGGGAACGCTGAAAAGCCGGGCATGCAAAGTCAGGTTCTGCGCCACGGTCAGCTCGGAATAGAGCGAGAAGGACTGGGTCATGTACCCGACGCGGCGACGGGTATCAAGATCTTTGGGGTTTACCGCCTGACCGAAGAGCCAGGCCTCTCCCTCACTGGCCGTCAGCAGGCCGGTCAGCATCTTCATGGTCGTTGTCTTGCCGCAGCCATTGGAGCCGATAAAGCCAAAGATCTCACCGCGGGCGATGCGGAAATTCACATGGTCCACGGCGATGAAGTCGCCGAAACGCATGGTCAGGTCCTTCGCCTCGATTGCGATCTCGTCGCCATCGGTTGCGCGGGGCGGGATCCGTATGGCCTGGTGGCCGGCGCGCTTTTCTTTCGGCAGCAGCGCAATGAAGGCAGCCTCCAGGGTATCGGTGGCGGCACGATCGAGCAGTTCCCGTGGGCTGCCGGTGGTCAGCACCCGTCCGGCATCCATGGCCACCAGCCAGTCGAAGCGGGCAGCCTCTTCCATGTAAGCGGTGGCCACCAGCACGCTCATGCCGGGTTGCCCGGTGCGGATGCGTCCGATCAGCTCCCAGAACTGGCGGCGCGAGAGCGGATCGACTCCGGTGGTGGGTTCATCAAGGATCAACAGATCGGGATCGTGAATGAGCGCACAGCAGAGTCCCAGCTTTTGCTTCATGCCGCCGGAAAGCTTGCCCGCCGGGCGGTCCCGGAAAGGAGACAAGCCGGTGCTCGCGAGCAGGTCGTCAATGCGGCGGTGTCGTTCGCCGCTGTCCTGGGCGAACAGGCGGCCGAAGAAATCGATATTTTCGAATACCGACAGCGTGGCGTAGAGATTCTTGCCTAGTCCCTGCGGCATGTAGGCGATGCGCGGGCAGACGGATTTCCGGTGGTGCGCTTCACCCATGTCGCCGGCCAGCACCTCGACCCGGCCAGTCTGAATGACGCGGGCACCGGCGATCAGCGAGAACAGACTGGATTTACCAACCCCGTCCGGCCCGATCAGGCCGACCATTTGTCCCGCCGGCAGATTGAGGGTGATGGCATCCAGGGCAAGCGTCTTGCCGTAACGCAAGCTGACATCGGTTAAACACGCGACCGGTGCGATTCCTGCCGCAACAGAGGAAGGACCCGCATGGTCGCCGTTCATTGCGGCAGCCTCACCCGCAGGTCGGTTGGCCACTCAACCTGCGGATCAAGCCGGACATAGGCCATGCCCGGCAGGCCGGTCTTGACAGTATGGATATGTTTCTTGAGCAGCTCCGGGGCGATTTGCGCCTTGACCCGGAACATCAGCTTCTGCCGTTCGCTGGCGGTCTCCACGGTCTTGGGAGTAAACTGGGCGACGTCGGCGACAAAGGAAACCGTCGCCGGGATGACATACTCCGGTGCGGCATCGAGCACCAGATGCACCTCGGAGCCGATCGCCACCCGGCCGGCAGCGGCGGTGGGGAGGAAGAAGGTCATGTAGACATCGCTCAGATCGAGCAGGTTGAGGATCTTGCCTCCGCCGGCGACCACCTCGCCGGGCTGGGCGATGCGATACTGCACGCGACCGTCGCGGGTCGCCTTCAAGGCGCTGTCGTCGATGTCTGCCTGGATGCGCTCAATCGTGGCCTGTGACGCCTCAATATCCGAGAGTGCCTCCGTCTCCTGAGATTTGGCGGTGGTGATTGCGGCTTCCGCCGCTGCGATCTGGGCTTGCGCCGCTTGGACTGCCGCCTGGGCGCTCAGGGCCTGGGCCTGGGCATCGTCCAGCTCCTGGATGGAGATGATGCCGGAGCGAGCCAGGGATTTGGATCGCAATAACCGTTTTTGGAGTGCATCAGACTCTGCCTGGCGTTGTGCCATCAGTGCCAGGGCGGCGGCCTTTTCGCTCTGGCGCTGCTCCACTTGGCTGTGGACGGTTTCAACCCCACTTTGTGCCTTCCGCAGATGCGCTTCGGCCTCACGGCGTTGGGCCTCGAGCACCTCGGTGTCCATGGTCGCGACAACCTGCCCGGCGGTGACAAAATCCCCTTCCATTACCAGAATAGCCTTAATCCGGCCTGCCGTTTTGGCGGCGATATCAATCTCAACCGCCTCAATGCGACCGTTGCCGCTGCTAAAATTATCACCCAGCCCTTTTGGCTGGAGGTATTGCCAGAATAGAAAGGCAATGGCTCCAGCGACGATCAGCAGTCCGATTGTGAAAAACAACTTTGAGTTTAGTCTCATCTCGGCAGCTCCCCTTTGATTGACTGAGTCTTCACATTATAGGCTGTTTATGGTGCGGTCGGGCATGTGATAATTTTTCACTGCTTGCCAGTGTCTTATTATAACATTAGCAGATTTAGTAACCCGGATCAAACGGGCCTGTCAGAGAAAGTATCCTTTATCCAAAAAAGGGTGATTGCCGGGTGAAGATTTTCTGTTCAAGCAGAGAAAAAGCCTTTCGACAGGACGCTTGAGTGGCGGCCGGGAAGATGTTTGAGTTGTATTCAGGCTCTCCTTTACTCGGTTTTTGTGGCCGGGCCATTATCTGCAGCAACGCCGATGGCCTGTTCAATGCTGGTCTGGGCTATCCGGTAGTCATAGAGAGCCTGGTTATGGTCGGCCTTGGCCTGGACCAGCAGGATGTCGGCATCGGTGACCTCCACCGGACTTCCCACCCCGGCGCTGTACCGGCCGGACGCGATCGTAGAATTCTCTTGGGCCTGCTGGATGGCAAGTTTGGTGGTGGCGATCCGCTCTTCAGCCTCCTGGAGATTGAGGTAGCTCTGTTCCACGTCCTTGTGGATGCTCTGCTCCAAGGTTGTCACATTGGCGGCCATGATGTCGGCATTGGCCTGGGCCTCGTCAATCTGGTGACGGGTCAAGTGGCCGTTGAAGATCGGGACGGTGACGGAGACACCGGCGCTCCAGCCCTGGCCATTGGTGTCCACGTCGCCGGTGTAGGCGGTACTGGCATTGCCTGAGAGATAGGGGGCGTCGCCTTTGCGGGCGAGATCAATGGACTGCAGGGCTGCCTGTTTTTTCAGGACCATAGCCTTGAGATCGGGGCGATGATCCAGGGCCATGGGTAGGGCCTGCTCATAGGGAAGGGTAAACTTGGCCGAGGTGAGCGTGTCCTCGAGCTTGTAATCAGGGGCATTGGGCAGGCCCATGGCGTTATTGAGAACGACCCTGGCCAGTCGCAGGCTGTTATCCACCTGGATCTGCACGAGCTTGGCATGGCTGAGATCCACCTCTGCCTTGGTGACATCATATTTGGGCTTTGTCCCGGCCTCGAAGAATCCCTTGGCCTGGGTTAGATGCTGCTCGAACTGTTTAACGGTTTCCGTTGCGACCTCTATGTTGCGGGCAATCTTCAGGATATTGTAATATGCCAGCTTGGCATTGAAGACGGCGCTGTCATCGGCCGCATTCAGATCGGCCCTGGCCGAATCAAGGCTGGTCTTCTGGATTTCGACCTTGGTTGTGGTCTTGCCAAAGTCATAGATCATCTGACTGGCATCGAGGCCGACCGCCAGCCGGTTATAGGTACTGTTATCGGTAATGCCGTACATAGTACCTCCCGGCGACAAACGATCGTAACTGCCACCACCGTTGACCTGTGGGTAATAGGGGGCCTTGGCCTGACCAACCCGGCTCTGGCTGGCGTTGACATTTCCCCTGGCGGCAAGGATGGCTGGTTGATTCTGCCGGGTAATGGCCACCACCTTGGCAATGGTCAGGAGCTCACCGGCATTGATTGCGGCTGTGTTGGCGACTTTAGCCTCATTTTCTGTCGTGGCCGGAGCGATGGTCTCTGCCCGCAAGGTGCGCTGAGTCAATAAGAGTCCGGCAATCCCTGCCGTCAGCATGATGGATGCCAGATACAATCTCTTCTTCATGGTAATTCCTTTATTGTTTTGAGTGGGGTTCATGCGTTGTCTTCCTTACCTTTTAACTTCCGGTCCTGCGCTACCAGCATATAGATTGAGGGTACCACAAAGAGGGTGAAGAGGGTGCCGATGACAATTCCGCCGACCAGGACCAGACCGATGGAATTCCTGGCCGCTGCCCCGGCCCCGGTGACCAGGGTCAGGGGAAAGTGGCCGGCGGCGGTGGCGCAACTGGTCATCAGAATGGGGCGCAGGCGGGTCATGGCGGCCTCGCGCACGGCCTCAAGCTTGGAATGGCCTTTTTCCTGGAGTTTATTGGCGAATTCGACGATGAGAATCCCGTTTTTGGCTACCAGTCCCACCAGAGTGATCAGCCCCACCTGAGAATAGATGTTCAGGGTGGTCGTCCAGCCATTGGTCCAGAAAGGGATATTGGGGTTGGGGATCTTTAGAAAGGTGAAGATCAGGGCCCCGAATATGGCCAGAGGCACGGAACCGGCCAGGATGACGAAGGGATCGCGGAAGCTGTTGAACTGGGCGGCCAGTGCCAGGAAGATCAGTACCACGGCCAGTCCGAATGCCGGCAGGAAACGGTTGCCTTCAGTGCGCAATTGCCGGGATTCGCCGGTGTAATCGAGGACGTAGCCCTGGGGCAGGATCTTGGCTGCCTCATCTTCAAGAAATCGCAGGGCGTCATCAAGCGGGATTATGGAGACACCACTAATGGTTACGGCGTTCAACTGCTGAAAGCGGTACATGGAACGGGCCGTCGTTGAATTGCGGATGGTGGCGACACTTGACAGGGGCACCATCTGCCCGTTTGGTCCGGTGATATAGATATTGCGTAACTGCTCAGGGTTGAGGCGGTCGTTCCGTTGAATCTGGGGAATGACCTTGTAGCTGCGGCCGGCGATGTCAAAGCGGTTGACGAAATTGCCGCCAAGCATGGAGCCGATGTCAGCGCCTACCTGCTGCAGATTGAGTCCGAGATCGGCCACCCGGTCGCGGTCGATGATCAGCTCGGACTGCGGCTGATCAACCTTCATGTCAATGAGCGGCGGAAAGGCAAACTTGCCGCTGGCCATGGCCTTCATCTGCAGTTTTTGGGCAAACTCGAGGATCTGTTCCGGTTCCGCGGTCGAGGCCAGGACAAACTCCACCGGGAACTGGCCGCCGCCGGGCAGGGCGGGAGGGATGACCGGGAATATGCGCACACCTGGAATGGCTGACAGTTTTTGCTGGACCTCGGGCAGGATCTGGAAAACGGTGCGTTTCCGTTCCGACCAGGGCTTGAGCACCATGCCTCCAAAGCCGGAAGAGGGCATGGTCATCTGGAAAGTGAATTGGGCTTCTGGTTCAGAGAGAAAGACCTGGTTGGCCGCTGCCGCATAATGGCTGGTTTGATCGAGGGTGGAGTTGGCTGCGGCATCGAGGATGCCGAATATGACGCCCTGATCTTCAGCGGGCGCCAGTTCCACCGGCGACATTCTGAACATGGGGATTGCCAGCAGGCTGATGACGATCCAGACCAGATAGACTGCTGCCCGGTTCGAAAGAGTCTGATCCAGTAAGCGGCCATAGCGTTCCCTGATCCGATCAAAGCCGCGGCTGATTCGTCCGGCCAGACCATGTTCGGCAAGGCCTGGTTTCAGGAGTTTGGCCGACATCATCGGCGAAAGGGTCAGGGCGACGATGCCGGAGATGGTCACGGCCCCGGCCAGGGTAAAGGCGAACTCCCGGAAGAGCGTGCCGGTCAGCCCGCCCTGCAGGCCGATGGGGGCATAGACCGCGGCGAGCGTTATGGTCATGGCAATGATCGGGCCCACCAGTTCCCGGGCGGCGACAATGGCGGCGTTAAAGGGAGTGAGACCGGCACGGATATGGCGTTCGACGTTTTCGACGACGATAATGGCATCGTCCACCACCAGACCGACGGAGAGGACAATGGCGAGCAGGGTCAGCAGATTGATGGTGAAGCCAAAGGCCTGCATGAGAAAAACTGCCCCGATCAGGGACAGGGGAATGGTGACCACCGGGATAAAGACCGAACGGAAAGAACCAAGAAAAAGAAAGATGATCACCACCACGATGAGCATGGTGTCACCCAGGGTCTTGAGGACCTCGTGGATGGCGTTGTTGATGTAGTTAGTGCTGTCATAGCCGATCCGGGCCTGCATGCCGCTGGGCAGGTCTTTCTGGATGGCCGCCATTTCAGCTCTGACCAGCTTGAGAACATCCAGGGAGTTGGCGTTGGGAAGGGGCCAGATGCCTATGAATACGGCGGTTTTGCCGGAAAAATGGACCTCGGCGTCGTAGTCTTCAGCGCCCATGACCACGTCGCCAATATCCTCAATGCGGATGGAGGCGCCATCCTGGCTGTGGACAATGAGGCGTTTGAACTCCTGGATAGAGGTCAGGTTGGTATCCGCGGTGAGATTGACCTGGATCAGAGACCCTTTGGTGTGGCCGAGAGCAGCCAGATAGTTGTTGGCGGCCAGGGCCTGCCGTACCTGCACCGGCGTGATGTTGTAGGCTGCCATTCGGTCCGGTTTGAGCCAGATGCGCATGGCAAAGGTGCGGCCCCCCAGGATATCGGCCCGCTGGACCCCGGCCAGAGCGGAAAGGCGCGGTTGTATGGACCGTGTCAGATAGTCGGTGATCTCGTTCTGCTTCAGGACATCCGAGGTAAAGCTCAGGTAGGCGGCAGCAAACTGGCTGTCTGCCGATTCAATGTTGATGATCGGCACTTCCGCTTCCGGTGGCAGGTCGGCCCGGACCTGGTCGACCTTGGAGCTGATCTCGGCCAGGGCCTTGGTGGCGTCATAGTTCAGTTTCAGGCGGACGCTGATGGTGGAGATCCCCTGGGAACTCTTGGACTGGAGATAGTCAATGCCGTCGGCGGCGGCAATGGCTCGTTCCAGCGGGGTGGTGATAAACCCCCTTATCAGTTCGGCGCTGGCCCCGACATAGACGGTGGTGACTGTCACCGTTGCATTTTCACTACGGGGATACTGACGGACATTAACGGTTTTAATCGCTTGCAGTCCGGCAATGATGATGACCAGACTGATCACCAGGGCAAGGACAGGACGACGGATAAAGATATCAGTGAAGTTCATGGTACGGCACGGAGTTAAAATAAAGAGCTTGTTGGTCTATTAGTTGTATTTGCCAGACGCCACTCGTAGAAACAGCCGGAAGAGATTGGCTGTTTCTACGAAGCGGCATAAGGTGCCGTAAACAGAAAGAGCAAGAAAAAGGCCTTGCTCTTTCTGTAACGGCACCTAATTATTTTCCGGCTTGGGTTGCAGCTCGAAGGCCGGCGTTTGACTGTTGTCGATCACCACGGCCTGACCATTGCGCAGTTTGAAGACCCCGGTGCTGGCCACTGTTTCTCCCTCTTTCAGACCAGAGAGAACCGCTACAAAATCACCGCGTTTCTCGCCGAGGCGGACAAATTGCTGGCGCAGTACCTTGATGTCCTTGCCGCTTTTCTCATCCTTTTTTTCTTCCACCACAAAGACCGAATCACTGTAAGGGGCATAGAGAACCGCAGTGCCGGGTATAGTGAACACCTTGGCCTGCTCCGGCAAGACTATGGCGGCGTTGACAAACATTCCGGGGCGCAGGAGCTCGTCTTTGTTGGCTACTGTCGCCTGGATCTTGATGCTGCGGGTCTGTGCGTCTACCAGGGGGGCAATGGTTGTGATCTTGCCGGTCAACTGCTTGTCCTGGGGTCCATCACCGTTTATGCGTACCACCATTCCGGTTGAGATTCTGCTGAGTTCCTGCTGGGGCAGCATGAAATTGACAAAGATCGGATCAAGGACCTGCAAGGAGACAATTTCCTGACCCTCTTTCAGATATTGACCAAGATTGATCTGACGGATGCCCAGCCTGCCGGCAAACGGGGCCTTGATATTTTTCTTCTGAATGATGGCCTGGATGTTTTCGGTCTGGGCTTCCGTCTGTTTGAAGTTGGCCTCACCATTGTCATATTCGGCCTTGGAAATGAGACCCTTGTCGACCAGCCCAGTCAGGCGATGCAGATTAGTGCGGGCCAGGTTTCTGCTGCTTTCCATGGCCTGTAACTGGGCCTCTTCGGCACTGGTGTCAAGCTGGGCCAGCGGGGCGCCTTTTTCGACAAAATCACCGGGTGTAAAGGAGATTTTCACCACCTTGCCAGCCTGTTCGGCGGCCACGGTCACCCCCTGGACGGCATCGAGCGAGGCGACCGCCGAGAGCACAGACTCCCAGGATTGCAGTTGGACTGGTGCCGTGGAGATGGTCTCCGGTGGCGGGACCATTTTGCTGCCCAGAGCGATCATGTGGCGGATCTGCAGGACTTTGATACCGGCAAGGGAACCGCCGACGATGATCAGGGCAAGGAGGGTGAGGAGGATACGCTTTGTCATGATTGTTTATTTGTTGAAAAAGGGGAAAGAGTAAACAGAAACTATCTGCCTCCTGTGTCTTGTTTAACCGCGTCCCAACAGGCGGCCAAGGTACTGTTGATGGTGGTTTCGTCCAGTTGAATCAGACCGGCAATACTGTCCTTGACCAGAAAGACAATGGGGCCGATGGCAAGGGCGATGAGTGCGGCCAGCGGCAGCTTCTTGATGATCTGCTGGGCCTGACCAAAGGCAAAGAGCTGCTCCAGCGGTAGCTCCTGACCGGTGTCGCCGCAATTGCAGAATAATTTTTCTCGACGCAGGGTGGTGCCGTAGGGTGAATTGTAGAATTGCTCTATGAATTTAAACTCATAAGGATTTTGTATCCCATACTGGAAGATTCCCCGGCAGAGGTGGAGAAAACGGTCGCGTATGGTTTGGTTTGCATCATATCCATGCAGCAAAGTTTCTTTGAAAGCATTGTTTGCCTGTTTGAAGATCTCAAGGACCAGGGTGTCTTTGTCCTTGAAATAGCGATAGATGGTACCCGCGCCAACCCCGGCTTCCTGGGCAATCAGGGAGATTGGCGTACCATGGAAACCATACTCGGAGATGAGTTTGATGGTGGCGTCGATGATATGTTCCCGTTTGCCGATGGGATTTACCTGTATGGGCGTCGCTTTTGTAGAATGAATGTTCATTCCGTCTGTCTATTCTGTTTTCAGGCGGGCGTCAAGGGGAAAAGAAGTAAATCGTATGAGAAAAAGAAAAGCAGGGGAGGGTCACGGGAGTGGTTCTGTGGTCGTCAGAAGTTGCAGCTTATCTGATAAGTCATTGAGTATGATGGCACCTTGTTTTGGGAAAGACAGGGATCTATCGTGCTTTCTTTGCAAACGGTAGTGACAGGCAGTCGAGTTACAGCGGATAAAGTTATTCTTTTAGACATAATGGCTGTCAGTTAAAAGCAAAAGACCTGCCCCTTGCAAACATGGGTTATGCTGTAGATGAGCAATTCACTACGGCGCAGAGCCATAACCAAGGAGGCAGGTCATGAAAAAGAATACCATATTTGTCGGGCT
>JAPLJF010000020.1 GCA_026388715.1 Deltaproteobacteria bacterium | reverse complement strand
AATCGGTGGGATAAAAACTCTCGAATATACTATTTTGTGCGGCCATGCTGTCCTCCTTCTTCTTTTAGAGAAAAAACAGGATGTTGATGACCTTATTATACCATAAGCTCGATCGTTGTTTTATTACGTATATACAGTAGTAAGGTTAAACAAGGAAAGTTGGGTTAAATTTGATATTCGATGTGGCAATATTAACGTATCAAGTTAACCGGCGGCTCGCTTGCGGGACATCCAGTTGAACGCCAGATATAGCGCGCAATGGCATGCTCGTTTTCCAGTACAGACTCACTTGCCGCTCTCGGCAGGACGCGCCTTGCAGCCAAGTGCAACTTGACACGCTACGCCCCTCGATTACGCGGTCCAAGGAAGAACCAGAGGATCAAGCCCAGCACGGGCAGCAGCGCCACTGCGATTATCCAAATCAGCTTCTTCTCATTCGAAGCAGAGCTTTGGAAAATATTGATAATTGCCCATATATCTCCGGTCAGTATCAGGAGGCCCAAGACGCCGCTGTATCCAAAGTTCATCATTTTGGTTCCCTCCCCTATTCAGTGGGGGCTGTCAATCTCTGACGCCCATTATATGCGCACCCTTACAGTGTTAATTTATTCAATCACAGGTGAAATATTTTTACTAGGAATTTTCAGGGGAAGAATTAAAAAGATGCCAGTGGCAAGGTCAACAGCAGGGTGAACCTTATTCCTGAGTATCTTCGCTTAAGAGAATGAAAAAAATATTGTTGGGGTCAGGCTTCCAAGATGTTAACTTGTCAACTTGGAAGCCTGACCCCGTTTTTTCCGAAAAATTCGTGGCGTAGGCCCTGTCAACTCCTCTCAGCAGATTCGTCCTCAAAGATGTAGCCAACACCACGTCGGCTTTTAAAGAAATGCGGCTTATGGGGATCCACTTCAAAATATTTACGGAAACGGACAATAAAATTGTCGAGTGTCCTGCTTGTTGTGCTGGAGGAATAGCCCCATCCTATCTCGAGAAGCTCGCTTCGGGTCAGTACTTTTCCTTTGTTGACAAGAAATAATTTTAAAAGCTTGACTTCCTGTTCGGTGAGGCTGATTCTGCCGATTTGACAATCCGTTGTTGAGTTCGAAAAATCGATCCTATTCCCGCCAAAATAACAGACCTGTTCTACCTTGCCCTGTGATGCGTCACTAAGACCTTCTTTCGGCTGCTGCCAGCGGGCCCGGGCCAGCAACCGCTCAACCCGCAGCAAAAATTCCTCCAGATTAAACGGTTTTGTAAGATAATCGTCTACACCATAGGTCAGACCCTTGATTTTATCATCAACGGTAGCCTTGGCTGACAAAATCAAAACAGGAAGTTTTTCATCCTCAAGCCGAATACTCTGTAGTACGTTTAATCCGTCAATACCCGGCAGCATGACATCAAGGACAATAAGGTGCGGTCGCCACTCTTTCCACTCTTGCAGCCCTGCCATGCCGTCTCTGGCGATGCGGACCTGATGCCCTTTTAATGACAGGTTCAGTTCCAACCCCTCGGCTATATGACGATCATCTTCAATAACAAGAATTTTCTTTCCCACTCTATTTCTCATCCCTTACTTGCTTACGCTCCGGCCGGAAGATGGAAGAGTGAGCGTGAATGTTGCCCCTTTACCTGTCCCAGCACTGTTGACCACTATTTTTCCATTGTGGATTTTCGCTATTTTATCAACCAGATAAAGTCCGACACCTGAACCTTCAGTCGTCATTCCACTTTTTTTGATCTGATAAAATTTTTTAAAAATATTTTTTAATTCGTTACGGTCGACCCCTCTGCCGTTATCCGTAAAACTGATTTGTACCGCTTTCTGCTGCTTGGTGAAGCAGATGCTGATTTCGGGGCGTTCTGAATCATTGTATTTTATCGCATTAGTGAGCAAGTTCATCAACAGTATTTCAAATAAGGCCAGGTCGACAGGTTGATTCATAGGAGAGTCGCCGGTGTTCTTGATTGTAATCTGACAATTACCGAACAGATGTTTGTTCTTGTCGATAAACTTCTCAACGACCTCGACAAGATCCAAGCTGACAAATTCACCTTTATAACCGCCGCTTTCAATCCTGGAAAGGTTCAGAATACGGTTAATGTTATCGGTAAGACGAGCCACATCACTGAGCATGTAATCAATATATTTGAGCTGGTTGTCTCTGGTCAGTTCATATTTCTGAAAAGTCTCAAGGTAGAGTTTTATTGATGTTACTGGGGTTTTTAGCTCATGGGTAAAATTGTTGATAAAATTGCGCTGTAATCGGTAGAGCTGATTGGTTTTGACGTGATATGCAAAGATAACAAAGACGCCGACCAGAATGAGCCCCACTAGAATGGAGAGAATGACAATAACAACCCAGGTCTCCAACTGGAAAAACTGGCCTCGGTCAAGGTCGAATCTTTTTATCACCGTCTGCAAACGGGAACTAACCTCCACATACCAGTAGATATAGAGGAAGAGCGAAAGCCCCAAGGCAACAATTGAAAATACAAAGATGAAGACAGGGTACAGAAGCCGTTTTGTTTCTTTCATGAATTATCTTGGTATATGTAAGTGTGCAGGGGATTTATTCCAAGTAAGTCAACTGTGAACCTGAGCATGCACCTGAAATGTAAAACTATTGTAAAAGAGCCAATACTCCTATCCACCGTCCAGCTGAGGCGTTATCATACGGGTTAACGCTTCAGCCTCTCGCTGCCTCATAAATCCGAAACAATCGAAGTTGCTTCAACTTCTTTACCACCTCCAAGGGTCACAAGGCAGCCGCAGAGTAACTCGGGCACGGAATCGGTCGGGAATAGTCCTGGGCTGATCCTGTCGTACACCCGATTGCAAGGCAACATAAACACCCGCCGTATTGACCGGTGCAAGGAGATACACATGACTGATATTTACCCCGTACACAAACTTGGCAACCAAGCCAAAATTCTATTGTCCAGCGTCTTTGGACCCTATGCACAGGATGACGATTATGGCAGCCGTCAAATCAACCCCATGGAATTATACCAGAATCAGGTAACCAGATTCCAGTCTGTATTCTCCCTGCGTATGTTTCATAGGTCCTTCGGCCTGCTGATGATCCAGGAGAATATTGACGCGCCCTGCACGATGCTCGATTTTCCAGACCTTGAACGCTTCACCAGGGAAATCAGCGAAAACCAATATGATGTCGTCGGCATCAGCGCCATCATCCCGAATGTTGGTAAAGTAAAAAAAATGTGCGAACTGGTGCGACAATATCAACCAGAGGCAACCATTGTTGTCGGCGGCCATATCGCCAACCTTGCCGACCTGTCTGGAAGGATCAGTGCTGACCATATCGTAAAAGGAGAAGGGGTGCGCTGGTTCAGAAAATTCCTGGGCCAGGATGACAAGGCACCGATCAAGCACCCGCATGTACTCTCTGCCAACAGCACCAGGATTCTTGGCCAGACGCTTAGTGCGAAACCAGGGGATACGGCAGCAATCGTCGTCCCTTCAGTCGGGTGCCCGATGGGTTGCAACTTCTGTTCAACGTCTGCCCTGTTTGGCGGCAAGGGGAAATTCATCAATTTTTATGAGAGCGGCGATGAATTGTTTGCAACCCTCTGTGAACTCGAAGAAAAACTCAACACCCAATCATTTTTTGTCCTTGATGAAAATTTTCTCTTCCATCGGCAACGAGCGCTCCGCCTGCTTGAGCTTATGCAAGAGCATGGGAAAAGCTGGTCGTTTTACGTCTTCAGCTCAGCCCGGGTCCTGAAATCATACAATATCGATGATTTGGTCGGTCTTGGCATCTCCTGGGTCTGGATGGGGCTTGAAGGTGAAAAGAGTCAGTACAGCAAACTTGAAGGTGTTGATACGCGAGAGCTTGTCTGCGAGTTGCAGTCGCACGGCATCCGGGTACTCGGCTCAACGATTATCGGTCTTGAGAGTCATCGACCCGAGAATATTGACGCGGTCATCGACTATGCCATAAGTCATGATACCGATTTCCATCAGTTTATGCTCTATACCGCCAATGTCGGCACCCCGCTCTACCATCAATTGAAAGCCGAAGGCAGGCTACTGCCGGAGAGCGATTTTGCTGTAGCCGATGCCCATGGCCAATACCGATTCAATCATCGTCATCCCCATATCCTCGACAACCAGGAGGAAGAACACCTTTCGACCGCCTTTAGCAGGGATTTTTCTCGCAATGGCCCCAGCCTCTACCGGCTCATTCGGACCATGCTGCGAGGCTGGCAGCGGTACCAAAAACACCCGGACCAACGCATCCGCAACCGCTACCACCGTGAGACAGAGCCACTCAAGACAACGTATACTGCTGCCATCTGGGCGATGCGAAGATGGTATGGGGACAACCCGTTTATGTCTCAGAAGATGAACAATCTTCTCCAAGATCTCTACCGGACATTTGGCTGGCGGACCCGAGTTTTAGCGCCTCTTTTTGGTACTTACGTCCTCATGTCGATGAAGAAAGAGGCGAAGCACTTAGCAAAGGGCCTGCATTTAGAGCCACCAACTTTTTACCATGACAACCAGGCCGCCGCTGCCCTGAGAGTAGGCGGCTAAAGGAAACTTTCGACAGAAACTCATACCTTTATCAATTCATTTTTCAATGAGATGTTTACCTCGGTTCAAATTCGATCAAGTAACCCAGGTGGTCGGTATAAGGCGATCTCGTCATTGAGCAGGGTGGTGTGTGCCCCGCGTGCAAAGTAAGGGAACATAACTTGCCTGCTTCAACTTGACAGATTGGAAGCCAGATCCTGTTTTGTCCTGCTGCAGTTTTTCAGAACCGACTAGGTTATATTCCCCTTACATCCCAAATAAGCACCGACTAGAATTTTCACCCGTTCCTTAGCACGAAACAACCTGGATTTAACGGTGCCCAAGGTAATACTCTGACTTGCAGCAATTTTTTCCAACGAGCTTCCCTCCAAACTCATTAGAATCGTTTTTTTGTAAGGTTCAGGAATCTGTTGAAGGGAAGCGCGCACGGCAATCATTTCCTCGCGTTCCAGCAAATGCTCTTCGGGATTTTTCCTGCCATCTACAAGAAATTCTATTTCATTCAGGTCGTCTATTGGTGCTCGATTTTGTCTCTGTCTCAAAACCGTCATGCAGCGGTTCCTGGCTGCAGCAAAGATCCATGCTGAGAAAGGGACGCCTTTATTTTCGTCGAAATTGTTTAGCGACCTGTATACATTAAAAAAAACTTCCTGGCCTATGTCCTCTACCAAATCCTTATCGCTGATAATCTTGAAAATATAGGCAAGCAATGGCCGATGATACCTCTCTACCAATAAGGCATAGGAGTTTGTATCGCCTGCTTTGATTTTTCGGATAATTTCTAATTCGTCCAACATCTTTCTGCCTCTCAGGAAATCGGTACTTCAACATAAAATAGGGGGTGTGTGAAGAAATATCAACCGTTTTCCTGGTCAATCGATTAGCCGGCCGATCCTATTCAATCGCGGCAGCCATTTGTTACTGTCCCAGGACCAATATTTGATGAATGCAAGGCCTACAATATCGTCACTTGGGACAAAACCCCAAAAACGGCTGTCATATGAGTTGTCTCGGTTGTCTCCCATCATGAAATAGGAGTTCGCAGGAACCTGAATTGGGCCAAAGTTGTCTCGTACAGCCAGCCCTTGCGGTAAGATTTGGGCGTCTGTATGCAATTCATGGGGATTCTGGTAGAGGGTCCCATTTACATATACTTGTTTGTCACGAATTTGAATCTTGTCACCTGGTACTCCCACTAAACGTTTCACAAAGTCATTTGAGCGGTCGAGCGGGAATCTGAACACAACAACATCACCTCGTTGTGGGTTGCGTAATTTTGGCAAACGCAAGTTCATGAAGGGCACCTTGATACCATATATGAACTTGTTTACTAACAGGCAGTCACCGATCACCAGGGTGTTTACCATGGATTCTGAAGGAATTTTGAAAGACTGAACCACACAAGTTCTGATAAAGAGGAAAAGAACAAAACTCCATAAAAAAGCCTCTGCATATTCTCGGACTATTGATTTTGATTTGTTGTCCAGCCGATCATCTGCCAATACATCAGTTGTATTTGCCATGTGATATTTAATCTCCAGATAAAATTTAGAAAACAATGGTAGCGTTGAATACCCCGAACAAGGCCCCGCCCACAGCTAAAGCATAGCGTTGCAACAAGTCATAAGTTTCAGCCTTTTTTAAAAAAGTTTTTTTTGAAGTTTCGTAAGCGCAAACGCGCTTCATCGTTTTCGAGACAAAATTCTGAGACGGTTCGTACTTGTTGTTCATGTTCATGATCGATAGACCTCCTACGTGTGTTCGGATACTTATTGTCTGCGATTACTGTTTTACTATTAAGTTAATACGCAGCAGACGTCAAAAAGTTCCCAAAATAATTCTCCTTGAGAAAAAATATTTTCTTTTATGAGGGGGTATGTCTTTGAAAGTATTACGGGGGCAGATATCTCAAGATTAAACGATTCACGGATGCGCTGGTGTCACAACATCACGGTTCACAAGTCTGGTAATATCGGAAAAGGTAACGCTTTCTGATTCACGAGCAAGCAAGCCTGCCACCAAGCATGCTTCTTGTCATTATTACCAGGAGTATACCACTTCCAACATCACCTGGTCGTTCATGGCATAGCGACCGAAGATAGATTGCGGCGGGCCGTCCAGCAGCAGGCCGGTGAGCCCGATCTTCCAGAAATCGGTGAGGATGTAATAGGTGCTGGCCTTGATCATGGTTGCGCTATGTTCGGGGTTCCAGGCGAGGTTGAGGCTGGTTTCAACCTTCTGGTTCAGCCAGCCGACCTTGAGGTTGGCCCAAAGGAGGGTCTCCACGGTCTGATCATAGAGGGTGGATGACCGGTCAAGAATCACGCTTTGCTGGGCCTGAATGGTCAGCAGCCCATCCTCAAAGGGGCGGTAGTCTGCCGCAACTCCATAGTCCAGGGTGTCTCTGGTTACTTCCATTGAGGGTAAGAGTGACGGGTCAATGCCTTGTGATATGGAGGTTTCCCACAGTTCCCGGCGTACGGTAAAGACCCGGTTGCAGGCATAGGCCGTCTCGGCCCGCAGGCTCCAGTCGCCCTTTACCATGGCCGAGTCCAGGCCGATGGAGGTGATCTTGTGGAATGAGGGGACAATTCCGAAGGTAGTATCCTGGCCATGGTCGGTTCCGGTAGTGGTGAGTGCTGTTGCGCCGAAGACCGGGCGGGGATCGAAGCCGTGAAAGAGGTTAACGGCCCATTCGACCTCACCGAGCGTTTGCAAGCGCAGTCCGGCCGAGCCGTTTTGCAGGTTGCGGGCTGGCAGGTCCGGCTCCAGAGGTGTCAACTCAGGGCTTGAGGCCCCCGGAAATGTCGATGTGGCAGGGAGAAGTGACCAGCGTTCATCAGGGCCGGGCAGACGGTAGGGCACCAGCCACGGCACCCAGACGAATTGGCCGGACCAATCAGACCGGCTGATCGTCGCCGATACGGCGGGCACCCCGATCTTTCTTTCTTCCAGAGACTTGAGGAGAAACTGCCGGTAATCCCAGGGGTTGAACAGATCGTTGATCGGGTATTCATCGAGGCGGCCCCAGGCAAAGCGCTGGATGCCGACCCTGGTCTCGATGCCTGCCAGCGCTCGCTCGGCATAGAGATCCTTGACCTCCAGGTAGGGGCTGTTGTCCTGGTACACGGTATCAAGGTCTTTCAGGAGCGCATGGTCGCTGTTCTGGCTGGCGACGGTTCCGTCCCATCCTCCTTCCAGCCATGTGTACAGACGCCATGCCGATTGGTGGGCGTCAATCACCAGACGGCCGGTCAGGCTTGGATCTTCCTTGCTGCTGCTGTCGTCAAGGGCCAAGGTGGCGCGGGAGGAGAGTCGTCCGGAAACAGAGAGACTCTCTTCCGCCCCAAGGGGTGGGGCACCGGCACCTAGAAGCGGCAGAGCGAGCAGCAGCGCCGCCCTATAAGGCCAGCCCGGCATCCTGCGTCGTAAGCTGTCTGTCCCAAAAACCCTTGTCGCCGGGTTTTGCCATCTCATTTTCCGGCCCGTTCCAGCGCCCGCTGGGTGAAGAGCTCATCGGGGAAGCTGGTGTGGTAGCGGATACTGTTGATGACCAGATCGGTTTTATGCCCAGTCGGGATGTTCTCCATTTTCATCGTAAACGGGGTGGGGATATCGTCAACGATCCGCACATCCGAAAAGGTCCCGGCCCGATACAGCTCCTTGTCCCGGTAATACTCGATCTTGCGGTGGATCCACTGCCCCTTGGCCACCCACGCCACATAGCGGCTCCACTTCCTGCGGACCTTGGGGGTGACCTCGATCACATGGCACGGCGTGCCGTCCAGGACCTCGTCCCGCAGGATGGTAAAGGAGTAGTCATCGAGGTTGGGCGGGCCGCCGAAGTCGTCATAGGAAAAATCGGAGCCGAAGAAGGAGTCGTCTTGCGAACTGGTGGGGATCCGCCGGATCCGCTTCAGCTCGGGGAAATAGGCCCACAGGTCCCGATCGGAAAAGGTCCGGGCATGGATCAGGAAGCCCACATCCTTGAGGTCCGCCGGGGTTTTGAAGACCACGAGAACCTGGTAGGCATCAGACCCTGCCGCCTTACTGTATTCGACCAGAGAACGGGAACGGGTGCCACCGCCCTTGTCGAGGAGGGTCATGGTGGCCTCCGTCTGCCGGTCCAGAGACCGGATTCGCACCTCGTGGACCTTTGCGTACACCTCGCGGCCGGTCATGCCTCCATGGGCAGCAGGGGTTCCGGACAGTAGTGTTGCCAGCATGATGAAAAGCCATCTATTCATAGGTCAGCGCCTCCACGATATTGGTTTTTGCCGCCCGCCGGGCAGGATAGAGCCCGGCCAGGGCCGAAAGGCAGGATGCGAGCAGGAGTGCCCCGGCCATGGCAGCATAATGAACATGGTAGGTGATGCTTGAGCCTAAATCGAGACGGAAAACGCCTTCAAGCTCTATCCAGCCGATCAGGACACCGGTAGCCGAGCCCAACACCCCGCCCACCACACCGATCAGCATCGATTCGATGATCACCATTCTGGCAACTTCTCCCTTTTTCATACCAATGGCACGGAGGATGCCGATCTCACGGGTCCGTTCGAGGACTGAGGCGAGGAGTGTCACAATGATCCCGAATCCGGCGATGCCCAAGGCAATAATGTTCACCGCGTTGGTCAGGACAAAGGAGCGGTCAAGCATCTTCCGGACTTCGACCTTGAACGCTGCTCCCGACAAGGCAAAGAGCTTCCGCTCCTGACCAAATCGTTTTAAGATAGCCTGGCGCACGGTGTCGATGTCTGCCTTGGGTTGCACCAGCACCTCGAAGGTGTCAACCAGTGGATCGTGCCAATGCCGCCGGTAGGTGTTGACATCCATCCAGATGCAGCCCGAGTCCGAGGTGTAGCTTACGATCACCGCCGCCACCCCGAAGTGCTTCGGGCCAAGCGGGGTAGGCAGAACCAGATAGTCGCCAGGGGCCACTTGGTACTTGGTTGCAAAGCCTTCGTTTACAACGATATTGTCCTGGTCTGGCAAGAGCTGCCGCATATCCTCCCTGTTGCCCTGAGTGATCATGGTCGGGCAGTATTCCATCCGCAGCGCCACGTCAAAGACCTCAAGAAGGACCTTCTTGCCGTTGTAGGTCAGGTATCCCTTGCGGAACGGCTCGACCGACAGGACTCCGGGGATCTTTTCGATTTCGGTGAGCATCTCGCCCGGCATGGGGATCACCGGCGAGCCGCCGGTGGCCAGGGGATGCCCGGAGCTGACCAGGATGTCGGCGCGGATGATGGAGTCGATCCAATCAAACATCGATCGGCGGAGACTGTGGACCGTGTTTGCCGAACTGACAAACAGGGCGATACTGCAGAGAATGGCGGCAACCGCCACACTGTTTCGAGCCATGTTCTTTTGCAGGTTCAGCCCGGCAAGCTTGCCGCTGGTGCCTAAAGAAAATGCAAGAAAACCGTGGGACAGTGACACTGCACGGCCGAGCAGCATCGGGGTGGCAAGTGAAATGCCGATCAGCAAGACAATCACTGCGCTGGAGATGACCCCGAGGCTCTTGACCGGCGAAGTTGTCGGCGCAATCTTATAAACGACGATGATCACCACTGCCAATAAGCAACAAAGGATCGAGGCAATCTTGATCCCCTTCCCTGACAGGAAGCCATTGTCTGTATACGGTAAGGAGCGGATGGCCGAGACCGGAGAGATCCGGGCACTGGCCAGGGAAGGGATGGCGGCTGCAACGAGACTGGCCAGTACGCCGATGCCTGCCTTGCCGATGCCTGCCGACCAGGAGAAGGAGATTTCGGCAACCGAGGCCTTCACATACATATCCGTCACACTCTGGGCCACCAGGCCAATCGCCGCTTTGGCAAAGACGAGCCCCAGACAAACACCCAGGAGCGAGGCGATGGCCGAGACGATAACGGTCTCCGCCAGGAACATGCCGGCGACCTGGGATTTGGCGGCGCCAAGCGCCCGCAGGATGCCTATTTCTTTGCGCCGCTGCACGACCGCGATCGAGACCGCGTTGTAGATCAGGTACATGCCGACAAAAAGGGACATGCCGCCGATGAGGTCCATGATGTTTCGGAAATGGCCGAGTAGCACCTCGACCTGCTTTGTCCTGCCGGCCGGGGTGTCGATGTTGTAGCCTTCCGGCAGTACTTTGGCGATGCGTTCTTGCATGGTGTCGTAGTTCTCGCCGGGCAGGAAGCTGACGTCGATCCGGTCGATGCGGCCTTCCTTGCCGAAGGCCATCTGGGCGGCATAGACATCCATGACCGCGATGTCGCCGCCCGCCACCCGGGCCGGTCCTTCGGGGTTCAAGAGGCCGCGCACCTTGAAGGTCTTGATGCCGACCACGGTCTGGACCTTGATCTCGTCATCGATCTTGATCCCTTCCTGCTCCGCCATGCTGCGGGTGAGAAGAATGGAATCGCGTTTGGCCAGAAAGAAAAGGGGGTCGGGGATATCGGCGCTCTCGTCGGTGATGCTGTAGTCGCGGATTTTGTGATCCTGGAGCACATCGATGCCGAGGATCATGAGCGCGCGCTCCTTGCCGCCGGAGAAGTTGGCGTTGGTCTCGATCACCGGCACGGCGTACTCGACGCCGGCCACACCCTGGACCCGGTCGAGCATCTCCTCGGGGAAGCCCGAGTCGGTACCGGTGATCTGCAATGCGGCTCGGCCAGTGATCTGGTTGATCGAATCCTCGAAGGAGCGGAGCACGCTTCGGTTCACTATATCGATGGAGACCATGACCGCCACTCCCAGACAGATTCCGGACACCGCCATGATCAGTTGCGCCTTCTGGAGCCTTACATGCTTGAGGCTGATATGGCGCAGGAGGTTCAGAAGCTTCATGATGCACACTCCCCGAGGGCGATATCTTCGGCCAGCGCGCCGTCTTTGAGGGTGATGATCCGGGTGCCATAGGCCGCGGCCTTGGAGTCGTGGGTGACCATGACGATCGTCTGCCCCTGATCGTTTAAGGCCTTGAGCAGAAGGAAGATCTCTTCGCTGGTGTGGGAATCGAGGTTGCCGGTGGGCTCGTCGGCGAGGATGACGGCGGGAGTGGTGATCAGCGCCCTGGCAATGGCCACCCGCTGCATCTCCCCGCCGGAGAGTTGCTCGGGACGGTGTTCGATCCGCTGGCCGAGCCCGACTTTTTCAAGGAGGGCAACGGCCATCGGCTTGATCTTGGAGAAAGGGATGCCATCCAGCAACAAGGGCAGGCCGACGTTTTCCGCAGCGGTGAGCAGGGGCAGGAGATTGAAGAACTGGAAGATGTACCCGACATGCCGCCGCCGGATCAGGGTCAGCTCGTTGTCGGAAATGTTGTGCAGCGGCCGGTTGTTGATGAAGACCTCTCCTGATGTCGGTTGGTCCAGGCCGCCCATGAGGTTGAGGAGCGTGCTTTTGCCGGAGCCGCTCGGCCCCATGATGCTGAGAAACTCGCCTTGGCCGATATGGAGGGAAATATCCCGTAAGGCCACAATCTCGCGGCCGCCTTGCCGGTATTGCTTGCCGGCGTTTTTAAGTTCGATCATCGGTGTCCCCTGGTTTCTGGTTGATGGTGGAGTCGGCTTTTATCCGGTCAGCGTGGTTCTCTGGTAATTCTCGTCGTCTCCTTGATCTTCGCCTCACAGAGGGTCAGCCACTGGATATCCGCCTCGGCGTGAAAGAGCGCCGCGTCCAGAAGCAACTCGGCGGTCAGGGCCTCAAGGTCCTGGTTTTCTTTTTTCAGGCTCAGTTTCCGACGGGTCAGCTGGTTCATCCGTTTGAGGTACAGAACCTTCTGCCTTTCGATCAGTTCGAGGATGGCTCCGGGGTTGGACTGGTCGAGGAAGACGAGCTTGATGAAGAATTCGTCACGGAGCGCCCGGATCTTGTTGACCGGCGTCGACAGCCAGATCGCCAGCTCTTCCCGGCCTTCCGGGGTGATACGGAATATTTTGCGATCAGGGCGTCGCTCCTGGATCTCCCGGTCATGGGAGACGAGATTGTCTTTTTCCAAGCGGTCAAGGGTGGAATAGATCTGACCGAAATTCAGGCTCCAGAACTCACCGACCTTCTCGTCAAATCTGCTCTTCAGCTCGTAGCCGTGCATATCTTTTTCTGTCAGGATGCCGAGCAGGGCGTATTTAATGGACACCGTATTTATTCTCCTTTGAATATATAAAAGTATATATAGCGGAAGAGAAGATCTGCTGTCAAGAGAATATTTTGTGGGCTTTCCTGATGAACCGCTGAACAAGAAATATCCAGTTACAGCGTGAAAAATGGATAAGGAGATTGTGGTCGGTCGGCTCAGTGTCACTTTACAGATGGTGCGGATTTGCTGAGTCTGCCGGGTGATGGATAAAAAACGATGTTGAAAAGGCAACGGGGAATCAGCGTTTTTTGACGGTCAGGATGGTCTTTGTGTCTTTTCCTGTTGCCAGGATCTGCAGGATCTCATCCCGGTTATTCTGGGTCTGGTTGAGGAGGATGACAAAAGGCGCGTCCTGTTGCTGCGGCAGGTATCCGGCATAACAATAGACACCGGTCAGCGTTCCTGATTTGAGCGGAAATCCCTTTTTAATGGGCAGCAGTTCCTTGTACGGGGCAAATTTCTGCAACGCCGTAATCATCGCCCTGGGTGTTATCCGGTTCCGGCGTGACAGGCCGGAACCCTCAACCATCATCAGTTCTGATTCTGACAGTCCCAGATTTACCTTGATGAATGCCTGCAGAGTGGCCCGGGCCTTGTCCCAGGTGGCGGGTGCGCCGAAGCGGGCAGTCCCGCAGGCCAGAAAGAGCTGGTTGGCGATAAAATTATTGGAATATTTCAGGCACTGCTGGAGAATGTCCCGTACCGTCTTTTTTGACCAGTAGGTGAGAATAGGTGTTGCCTCCGGTGGCGCCTGCCCCGCCTTGATCTCACCGTGAACAATAATGTGCTGGTTCTGCAGCAGGGCCGCAAAGAGCTCGCCGCTGTAGCGCAGGGTGTTGGAGAGCTGTCCGGTCGGCGCAAAGGCATTGACATTGACGTGATGGTGACCCGGGGGCAGGGTGGCCCCGATTGCCCGCATCATGGGCAGAAAGGGGACTTTGGGGTCATCGGGGGAAACGGTGTGGTCAGGGGCGACCCGGATAGCGATGGCATTGAAGTTGACGGCCAGGCCGCCGTTCCAGGCGTCATAAGGATTGGTCGTGTTGTCGCAACCGTCAGCCGGGGAGTCGAGCTGATAGACGCTTTCGTCGACAATGAGGTTGTTGATCTGTTGTATCCCTGATTCCTGCAGCTTCTGGACAATGGCGGTGACATTTTCGGTGAGCAGAAAGGGGTCGCCACTGCCCTGGATATAAAGATTGTCCTGCTGGTCACGGGATATCCGGGTCGCGAAACGATGATCCGGCCCCAGGATATCGAGGGCTGCCAGACTGGTGATAATTTTGAGGGTGGAGGCCGGGACAAAAGGCTTTTCACTGTTTTCAGCCACTGCAATGTGGCCGTTTGGGGCCAGGACACAGCCGCCCTGCTGAATCTGGTTGGCGATTGTAACTGTTGTGCCAGCCTGGTCTGCATGGAGCAGACCAGGCCGGCACGGGTTGAGACAGAATAGGACAGCGGTCAGGAACAGCGCTGTCCTTGAGGCCGGTTGCGACATCAGACCTGCGGCAGCCGGGCCAGAGATTTGGCAATCTCCTCTTCCGGGTAATCGTAGTTGAACAGATCGCCGGAGAAGTATTTGTCATAGGAGGCCATATCGATCAGACCATGGCCGGAAAAGTTGAAGAGGATGGTCTTGGGATCATCCTTGTCACGCATGGCCTCAATGATCGCACCGCGGATGGCATGACAGGTCTCAGGGGCCGGGATGATGCCTTCGGTGCGGGCAAAAAGCACTCCTGCCTCAAAGCATTCGAGCTGATGCACCTTGATCGGATCAATGATCTTTTCCCGGACCATGGCCGAGACAATGGGGGACATGCCATGGTAGCGCAGGCCGCCGGCATGGATTCCGGGGGGAATAAAATCGTGACCGAGGGTGTACATATAGAGCAGCGGGGTGGTCTGGGCCACATCGCCAAAGTCATAGGCCAGTTTGCCCATGGTCAGCGACGGACAGGAGGCAGGCTCCACGCCCACGAACTTGATCTTCTTGCCTTCCAGGTAGTCAGGGAGATAGGGGGTGGCGAGGCCGGCGAAGTTGGAACCGCCGCCGCAGCAACCGACGATGACATCGGGATAATCCCCGGCAATCTCCATCTGCTTTTTGGCCTCAAGGCCGATGATGGACTGATGCAGCACGACATGGTTGAGGACGGAACCCAAGGCGTATTTGGTGTCCTCACGGGAGAAGGCATCCTCGATGGCCTCGGAGATGGCGATCCCTAAGGAGCCTGCGGTATCGGGGAATTCTGCCCTGATCTTACGGCCGATTTTGGTGTCCTCACTGGGGCTGGAAACGATGTCGGCGCCAAAGGTCTGCATCATCGATTTACGGTACGGTTTCTGGTCAAAGGAGACCCGTACCATATAGACCTTGCACTCCAGGCCGAATTTGCCGGCGGCAAAGGCCATGGCGCTTCCCCACTGCCCGGCGCCGGTCTCAGTGGCTATACGTTTGACCCCTTCTTTGGCATTGTAGTAAGCCTGGGCGACGGCGCTGTTTGGTTTATGGGAACCAACAGGCGAGACCCCTTCATTCTTGAAATAGATCTTGGCCTTGGTGCCGATGGCCTTTTCCAGACTATAGGCCCGGACCAGCGGCGAGGGCCGCCAGATCTTCAGTACATCCATGACCTCATCAGGAATATCGATAAAGCGCTCGGTGGACATCTCCTGCTCGAGAAGGCCCATGGGGAAGATGGCTCCCAGTTTTTCCGGGCCCATGGGTTGTTTGGTGGCCGGGTCCAGAGGCGGCAGCAGCCCGCCCGGGAGATCGGGAACCACGTTGTACCATTGGGTGGGCATCTCATCATCGCGAAGGACTATTTTTTTAATCACGGTATTCTCCTTTGATGTAGTTTGATGTGTTTTAATATTTAAGGTCTGGATGCATTGTAGAATGAGTTTTCTGGGTAGCATATCTGGATTGAATTTGCAACATCTGCGAAACCTGACCGGTTTTGTTCCTATGTTTTTTTGAGATGAGAACGAAGTGGGGATGAAGGAGAAGGGAGAGCTGAACGCTCTTAAAGCTGTTGTAAATCAATCAGGTCACTAGATCCAACTGCGAATAGTTCGAGCCGTTGTTGATCGTATCGTCGTCCCTGTTGCCAGATGGTAAGAGGCTCTCTTTTTTGGTGCTGTTCAACGGATAGGTGTTGGGAATAGAGAGATTGATGGCAGAACCGACGATCTTCATGGCAGGCCATCTCTGGTTTACATGAACAACGAATGGGGTAATGGCCGCTGGTGATATTACAGTAAGCCTTCCTTGGCTACTGAGATATCATTGCCGGATAGATATTCTTATTTATCGGCTGAGGGTTATTTTTTAAGGAGCCGTTGCGAAAAAACTTGTCTCTTTATAACTATTTCGATACGGCTCTTTATGCCGCTCTGGCCATTCAGGTGGCCATGTTATTTGCAGCGGCTTAGAGGCTGAGGCAGATTTATTTTTCGTGGAGTGTAAATAAATCTGCCTCAAATCTGCTTCTGGTTCAGGTTGGGTTTGTGCGAGTGTAAAACCGTATTTTGCAACAGACCAATCTATTTGAGGACGTTTCCAAAGTCCTTGACCTGTTGTACTTGCTGCTTTACCGCTGCAATTTCTTTGACCCCGGGGATCTCGTCCACAAAGTCCTTGCCGCTTTTGTCAACTTCAGTGAGGCCATTCTTGAAGGATGAGATGGCCTTGCCTAAGCCAGAGCCAATCTCAGGCAGTTTCTTGCCGCCAAAAACGAGAAAGGCAATACCAAGAATGACGATCAGTTCAGGGGTTCCAAGTCCAAACATAGTATGCTCCTATAAAAATGTGGTGATGGTTTATAAAAAATATGACGGGCGTGCTTTTCCTGATTTAGGTAGCAGAATCGTCTTTGGTTTCATCGTCTATCTTTTTCTTCGCATCTTCTTGTTTTGTGGCACTCTTAAAATTTTTGATCCCCTTGCCAATCCCGGAACCAATTTCAGGAAGCTTGCCCGCGCCAAAAATAATAACAATAATCACCAGAATAACAAGAAGCTCTGGCATTCCAAGTCCAAACATTATGACACCTCGCATGGTTGGAAAAGCGGTTGTATCGGAATGGTCCGATGGAAAAACAGTAATTTAAAAGTTTAGAGTAGTTCGGGCAGAAAGTCAACGATTATTCGTGGACAAGATGTGCCGGCCGATTTCCCTCATCCTGGCCAGAATGGCCTCTTCATCAAGGGTCAGAAGCTTACGGTTCCGCATGATCAGCCTGCCATTGATGACGGAATGGATCACATCCGCCCCGCGGGCCGCATAGACCAAGTGGGAGGGAATATTGTAGAGGGGAGTCAGGTGGGGCTGATTCAGGTCCAGCACTATGATGTCCGCTTTTTTGCCGACGGCCAGGGTGCCGATCTCGGTTGCGGCCTGCAGGCAGGCTGCCCCGCCGAGGGTGGCGGCATGCAGGGTGGTCTCAGCATTCATGGCGGTGGGGTCCATGTGGACAATTTTATGAATTTTGGCCGCCGTGTTCATCTCGCCGAACATGTCCACATCGTTGCTGCTGGCGCTGCCATCTTTCCCCAGACCCAGGGTGATTCCGGCCTTGAGCATCTGGACTGCCGGGGCGATGCCGGAGGCCAGTTTCATATTTGATTCCGGGCAATGGGCCACCTTGACTCCGCGTGTGGCCAGGGTCTCGATCTCCTGTTCATCCACCATGACACAGTGGACAGCCAGGGTCTGCTCGTCGAGAAGTTCCAGCTTGTCCAGGTGCTGCACCGGGGTGCAGCAATAACGTTCCTGGCAGGTGGCGACCTCGGCCGCGTTTTCGGAGAGGTGGATCACATAGGGGCAGTTGTGGTCATGGGCCAGGGCACCCAGCCGTTGCAGGAGACGCGGCGAGCAGGTGTACACAGAATGGGGATCGGCGGTGATGGTGATCAGGGGGTGTCTCTGGTAGTGGGCGAACATCTCGTCCACATAGGCAAAGCCGTTTTCCAGCTCACCGTAATTGGGCGAGGGAAAATCGTAGAGCACCTCGCCGATCCAGGCGCGCATCCCGGATTCTTCCGTGGCCCGGGCCACCTCTCTGGCAAAGAGGTACATGTCGCAGAAGCTGGTGGTGCCCGACTTGATCATCTCGGCCAGCGACAGCAGGGTGGAGTGATAGACGATCTCGGGCGTGAGCATGGCCTCGGCGGGAAAGATATGTTCCTGCAGCCAGGTCATGAGCGGCAGATCGTCGGCCAGCCCGCGGAAACAGGACATGGGGGCGTGGGTGTGGGTATTCACCAGGCCGGGCATGATCAGGCCGTGTTTCTCATGGATGCGTTCGGCGTTCGGGTAGCTGGCGGCAAGCTCGCGGGCCTGCCCGATGGCGATGATGCGGTCTCCGGCCACGGCCACGCCGCCACCCGCAATGGCGTCCTGCTGCCGGGCGGTGGGCAGGAGCCAGAGGCCGGTGATGAGCAGGTCAGCGTCTTTAGTTTTCGGCATATCTTCTCCTGATAATCTCGATGATAAGGCGTTCCAGTTGCGGTTTCACCGCCTCGGCGGCGGCGATGATCTCCTCGAGGATGATCGGTTGCATCTTGTCGGGATCATTGACATTGGAGATCACCGACAGGCCCAGGACCTCCATGCCGGCGTGACGGGCGACAATGATCTCCGGGATGGAGGACATGCCGACGGCATCGGCGCCGCAACCACGCAGCCAGCGGGTCTCAGCCGGGGTCTCCAGGCTCGGACCGGGGATGCAGGCATAGACGCCGGTGACCACCTTATCAAGGCCGCAGACGGTGGCGCTCTCGAGAGCGATCCTGGTCAGCTCCGGATCATAGGGGACCGAGAAGTCGGGAAAACGGGGGCCCCAGGCCTCGACATTGGGGCCGCGTAGGGGGTTGTCGCCCAGCAGGTTCAGGTGATCGCGGAAGATCATGATGGAGCCGGGGGCAAAGGCCGGGTTGAGCCCGCCCGCCGCATTGGTCAGGATCAGGGTTTTGACTCCGAGCAGGGAGAGGACGCGGATGGGAAAGGCCACTTCCTTGCTGGAGTAGCCCTCGTAGCAGTGAAAACGGCCCTGGAGGATGATAACCGGGACCCCGTGCAGATGGCCGACAATCAGATTGCCCTGATGGCTGCTCACCGTGGAGCTGGGAAAGTTTGGAATCTCGTTATACGGCAGGATAAGCGCTGGCTGGACCTGCCCGGCTAGGTCGCCCAGCCCGGTTCCAAGCTGGATCACAAGGGGCGGTATAAAGGGCAGCCGCTCTTGCAGGAAGGCGACACACTCTTCTATTTGTCGAATATGATTATTGTTTTTTGTCATCTTGACTGTTGAAAAAGATAAGAAGTCGCCTTGTTTCAAATTCCTTTGGACTGATTAAATGTGATCAGGTAAAAGTGGACATTTTTTTCAATCTACCTCGGTTGGTTAAAAAACGGAATAGACAACCACAAATCCCGCCATTACCAACAACGTCATTGAGCACAGAAACACAATGTCAATGACGTTGGTCCAATTTTGCACTTTTTGAGACTGGATTCGTCTGAGAGTGAAAAATATGAGGTAGCAAACAATAAGGAAGCCAAAAGATGCAAAAAGAAACATGTCATCAGCAATACTTTCGACCTTTGTATTGGCGATTTTGAGATTAACGATACCAACGAGAGCCATACTGAGGCCTGCCAGCGTTCCACTCGTCGAAAGGAGTGCAAGCAAGAGTTGTTGTAGATCTTGTGGATTATTAGCGTATTTTAGCATATGTCATCTAACGATGCTGGATGAGGCACGAGAGTCACAGGTTTTGGCGTGAGCAAGCTTCCACCAAAACCTGTGACTCTCAGTTGGCTTCATTGGCCGGAATAGCTGGAGGAGTGTAAGCGGAGCTTTTTAAGGCCCATGGTGAAGTAACCGGCGTTGATAAGATGGACAGCTTGCAGTCTGTTTTATCAATTAATTAAATCACATTTTTATAGCATATAAGGCCTTTTTGTAATTTCTCTTATAAAATCATGCTGCTATATAATACTCATTTTTGAGTTCAAATTCAAATAGATTCTCATTAAGAAATTTCAACAACCTGATATTATAGCCGAAGCGGAACTTGCCGCCTTGAGCTCACCCTTGACCAGGGTGATAAGCGAAATCTCGCCGGGGCAGTTGAAGCGCAGGGGAATGCCGGATGGGCCCGCGCCCCGGCTGGTATAACCCTGCATCTCCTGGTGTCGCCAACTGCCCGATGCCGTAAAACGGGGCGCCCTGGAGTTGGTAAGGATGGGGCCCCGCTCCGGCAGGCAGATCTGCCCGCCGTGGGTATGGCCGCAGAGATAGAGTCGGGTCTGGCATTGCGCCGCCTGCTGGTATGCCTCCGGGGAATGGGCCAGGAAGATCGTAAATGCCTGATCCGGCACATCACGGAAGGCCTGTTTGGCATCCGCCATCTTGTAGAAATGGGGGTCATCGACACCAACCACCCAGATCTGTTCGCCGTTTCTGGCAATGGGCCATGATTCGTTGATCAGTATGACCAGACCTGCCTCCTCGAAATCCGGGGTCATTTCCAGACAATCATGATTGCCGAGCACACCGAGCAGGCCATGCTGCGTACGGATATGGGGCAGGAGGCGGCGCAGATGAGACAGACAGGGGGCGATAGGCCCATAGGTCAGCATCCTGATATCTCCGCCAATCAGGCAGAGATCGACTTCAATGTCCTGGAGGTGATTGATAAGCTCTTCGGTCAGGCCATCGAGTCCGTCCAGATGGAGATCGGTCAGCAGGAGGATGCGAAACTGGTCAAAGGAGTCAGGCAGCGATGGAAAAGAGAATGTTTTTTCCACCACCTGGATCTTCAGGGCATTGCGTTTGCCTTTTTCATACAGGCCGGTCATCTTGAATACAGTGGTGAGAAAAACCAGATCGGAGAGGAAGCTGGTCAGATTGAACAAGGACTGCCAACGGGCCAGAGGGGTATGGCAGGCCCGCCATTCCCGCAGGCGAACCGATGAGCGGAGCTGGCGCGGATAATTTGCAAGCGGCGGCCGGTACAGGATAAAGTACCAGAAACGTGAACTCCAGTTGGCAATGGTGATGAACAAGACCAGAATTGCTGCAATCTGTACCCAGGTGAGCTTCAGAACCTGGTCAAGGAACAGGATGGGGAACAGGGATTCAAAGAGTTGGTCGAGGATGACGATTTCCGTGCCGCTTTTCAGGGTACGTCGTCGTTTGATAAAGCTGGATAACAGGTCGCCGCTCATGGCCAGTAAGGCGGCAATGGCCGCAACCCACCAGGCAACACCGATCAGGGGGGCGGCCATTATTCCTCCGAGCAGGCTGGCGACGATGCCGCGGATGGTCTTATGCGGCCCGAAGATGGGTTGCTGGTCTCGCCATACCCTTCCGCCATCAAGCGGCCTGCCCCAGCGGTCGCCGCACAGCATGCTGATAAGGGGTGGAAGTCCGTTGACCCACAGGAGATAGAGAACGATGGTGGCCACCATGATCATTTTGTCTTTCCTTGTGGCGTAGTAAAAAAAACAGGGTTATCGGGCAGATTCTTTTTTATCAGTATGCTGCTGTCTAAGCGCCTGATAGAAGAGCAGGCCGTAATCACCGGCAGCAACGGTGCTGCAAAGGACGGTAATAAAGAGAACGGCAGGGATCATTCCAGGGAGCAGGACAACAGTGATCAGCAGGAGGAATTGCCCCGCTGTTGCCAGCTTGCCTGGCCACCGTGCCCCCATATTGCGAAACGATCCCCAGGAGCGGATCAGTGCGGCATACCCGGCGGCAATGCCAACGGTCAGATCACGGGCAATGACTGCCGGAATCCACCAGATGGAAAATTTGCCGGTCATGGCAAAGGTCGTCAGGGCAACGAGCATGAATGTCTTGTCGGCAACGGCATCCAGCAGGCCTCCCTGCCAGGTTGCCGTCTTCCAGCGCCGGGCGCACCAGCCGTCCAGAAAATCACTGGCGCCGCTGCCGAGAATCAGCCAGATCCACAGGTGCTCTGGACAGAAAGGGAAAAAAAAGGCAAGACCCAGTCGCAACATGGACAGGATATTGGGGATGATGGCCAGATAGCGTTTCATTGTGGGCTTGTCCTCATGAAGAAGTTCGGACCCTTAGGGGCCGTTACGAAATAACCATCGCCGTTGCCACTGCTACATTTTTATCCATTTCGTTATGGCCCCTTATGCCGGTTACGCTGTGCCAATATTGCAGTTATTTTTGAACAACGGCTTAACATTATGACAAGACATAGTAAATACTTCCCATAATCATCAGGCTGCCGATACGAAAGATCTGGCTGTAAAAAATCAGTTCCGCGGCCACCTTTGGTTGGAATATCCCCGCATAATAAGGAAACTGGTGCCGGATGGCGCGGATCGGGGAAGAAAGAATATTGCCGACCAGAAGCGCCAGGATGATTTCCCGGTAGGTCATGCTGCCCGCCTGGAGCAAGGCCCCGGCCGCGGCAAGGCCGGCCGTGAATTCGGCGGCAATCTGCAGGGTGATAATCCCCATGGATTCAGGGGTGAGCCAGGGCAGGAAGGAGAAGTAGGTGGCCATCATCTTTTCCATGGCGGTGAAGACTCCTGCCTTGTGAAGCCAGAAGATGACGATGTAGATGGGGATGGTAAAGCGGATGATCGAGCGGATGCGCCTGCGAAAGCGGACCCAGCTTTTTTGCAGAATGGCGTTCCAACCGCTTTTCCAGCCGCCATTTGCCTCTATGGGGCCTTCCACCTTTATCTCGTCATTCCGTTCCGGTCTGGCGAGGATAAAGCGGCTGATAAGAAGGATGGAAAGGGTACGGAGAACGGCCGCGCTAAAGGTGATGCCCACGTAAATAACGGCCGCTCCCTTGATCATTGGCGCCGTGATAAAAGAGACCGTGGGCAGGTGGAGAAAATAGACGGGCATGGAGTTGAACAGGTTGGCCAGGATCAGTTCTTTTCTGGAGATCTTGTTTTGTTCGTAGGCCTCGGAGAGCATGGTGTTGGCGCTGATGCCGGAAAAAAGCGCCATGGTGAAGGATGCGCTCGATATGTCCGAGAGATTCCCCAGGCGCATCAGGGGGCGGGCCAGGGCAGCAATCTTGCTGGTCCAGTTCAGGGATTCTATCAGGTTGGCCGCAAAAAGGCTGAGTGAGACATAACAGAGCAGCCGGAGCAGCGGCCAGATCAGGTCGTGCCAGAGAGAGAGGAAGGTGGTGGCCGAAAAGGACATGGGCGGTTATTCCTTAATTTTCAAGGCTCAAGCAATGATGCGCCTTGAATCAGGGAATGGGCGTACAGTCCTGCCGGATCGTTGAAAAGCAGGATCTCTCTTAAGGGTGCGGTCAGATGAATCATCTGTCGGGCTAAAGGCTGGGACATCGTTTGGTGCAGCAGAGCGGCGGTGATCTCTCCCTTGAAGAGCTCCAGTATTTCATTGAGGAGAGTTTGTGGTTTTTCGATGTAACTTGCTGAGTACTCTGTTATTTTCGCCATTTTTGCAGCCGACTCGATGGCGTCTGCCAGAGTGCCGATTTTATCCACCAGTCCAAGCTGCTGGGCTTCTTTTCCGTGGAAGACCCGCCCTTCGGCAACGGTCTCGACCTTTTCCATATTCATATTACGTCCCTTGGCTATCAGAGAAAGGAACTGCTGGTATCCATGATCGAGGGTCATCTGGACTGCTTGTTCCAAGGATGGAGCCAGGGGGCGGCTTACATCAAGGCCTGAAGCCAGTTCAGTGGTGCCGATCCCGTCACTGTGAATGCCCAGGCTGGCCAGGCTGTTTTCAAAGGTGGGGATGGCGGCGAAGATACCGATGGAACCGGTGATGGTCGCAGTCGATGCCCATATCTCGTCGGCATTAGCGGCGATCCAGTATCCGCCGGAGGCGGCAGTGGAGCCCATGGATACCACCAGGGGTTTATTGCTTTTTTTCAGCTCCAGGATCTCCTGGCGAATGATCTCCGAGGCAAAGGCCGAGCCGCCCCCGGAGTTGATGCGCAGCACTACCGCCTTGATTGCGGGGTTAAGCCGGGCCTTGCGGATCACGGCCGCCAGGGTGTCGCCGCCAATGCTGCCCACGGGCTGCTCGCCATCCAGAATCATCCCCTCGGCGATAATGATCCCGATTGTGTTGACAGATGCAACCAGTGGCGGCTGGTAAGAAGGAGTGATGGTGCGCAGATACTCATTCAAGGAAACCTGGCTGAATCCCTGGTCAGGGACAGCTGCGGTCTGTTTTGTCAGGTAGTCGCGGATCTCTTCCCTGCTCTTGAGGCCATCCACCAGTTTGCTGTTCAGGGCCAATCGGGCGGTGCTGCCTTCAGATGCCGCAAGTTTTGCGGGTATGTTATTGGCGTATTGATCGATGGCATCGGCAGGGAGCGAGCGTTGCCGGGTGATATCGGCGGTAAAGATAGACCACAGGGAGGTGAGCAGTCCCTGCATTTGTCCTTTGACCTCTTCTGACATGGAATCACGCAGGATCGGTTCAACGGCTGATTTGTAGGTGCCAACACGGAAGACGTGATAATTGACCCGTAATTTTTCCAGGGCTTCCCGGAAGAAGAGGTGATAGGAGCCAAAACCGTGGAGATCCACACCGCCCATGGGGTTCAGATAGATCTCCGAGGCAAAGGAGGCAAGATAATAAGCCTTCTGCTGATAGTAGTCTTCGGCGGCAATAACCTTTTTGCCGCTCTTTTTAAACTGGTTCAGGGCCTCGCCGATGGTCTGCATCTGGTCGAGTCCCACCGTTCCCAGATCATGAAGATTAAGGAGGATGCATTTGATCTGACTGTCGGTTGCTGCGTGGTTAATGGCGTCAAGGACATCCTGAAGCAGGGTTTCAGCGGGTGTCTGTTTGGTTTGAGAGAGCCCACTCAGCAGTTCCGAGATTGGATTTGCGATGTGTTTTTCTTCAACGATATTGCCGGAAAGAGAAAGGATAAGGGCGGCGTTATGAATAATTGGCGGCTTTTTTTCAAAGAAAAATGCGGTAAAAATTATAACCATGACCAACAGAAAGAGAAGATTTCCCAGGATATTTCGGGTGGTGGATAAAAATTTTCCTATCCAGCGGAAGAGGGTAGCAAGGGCAGCGAAGATGTTTTTCATGGATGTGTGGGGCGTAAAAGGGAAAAGGATTCTGTATCTGACAGTGAGTCGTTGTTCAAAAATATCCGTAACATTGGTATTGCGTGATCGGCATAAGGAGCCGGTCATTCTTCATTCGTACCCCCCTGGGGCACTTCCTGCGGCGCACCCCCCAAGAGTACTTCTTGCGGGGCGTCTACTCCGGAAGCGATACTATGCCATTTATGACCTGCAAAATCTAATGGTAATTTCGTAACGGCTCCTTAATAGGAAAAAGGATAATAACAATCCCATCGCTGGAAGTAAACCTTCTTGCTGGTGAGTAGGTTGTTATTATAGATGATATTTATATAATTACGAACGGTAAGAAAAATCTCGATTTTTTGCTGTGGTGTAAATATGGTGTGATGTTTAAGCTGATAAGGTCATTTTCTGTCCCGATTGTGCTGGGGTGAGGAATCAATATAAGTGTCTGTTGGTTAAAAAGAGTAGAGGTGTGCAATGCAGTCTATACAAAAAAGAACCGTTGCGGTGAAGGGGATGCACTGTGCCGCCTGTTCCAGCCGCATTGAAAAGGTGGTGCGGGGTCTGGAAGGTGTCGAGCAGGCGGCAGTCAATCTGGCGACGGAGAGCATGGAGCTGGTTTGGGACGCAGGTGTTGTCTCTTTTGATCTGATTGCAAGCCGGGTCAAGGACCTGGGCTTTGAACTGGAACAGGAAGAGGAGGGTGAGGCTGAGGCTGAGGATGAGATCCTTGATCTTGCCATTACCGGCATGCATTGTGCCGCCTGTTCCACCCGTATTGAAAAGGTGGTCTCCGGGATGGCCGGGGTGGTGTCGGTTGCGATCAATCTGGTGACCGAGACGGGGAAAGTGGTGTACCGTAAGGGGCAGACCAGCCAGCGGCAGATTCGTGAGGCCATTGCCAGGCTCGGATTTGAGGCTCGGCCAGTGAGCACCCGGCTTGATCAGTTTGCCAGAAAACGTCAGGATACCGTTCTGCGCCTTGCGGCCATGAAGACGCGGCTCTTTTGGATGTTGGGTCTGGCCGCGATCCTGCTTCTTGTTTCTATGGGGGAGATGCTGGGGCTGCCCCTGCCGGAGATCTTAACCCCCCATCGTCATCCTTTGAGTTTTGCCCTGATCCAGTTCTGTCTGGTGGTTCCCATCATGTGGCTGGGCCGGAGTTTTTATCTGATCGGTATCCCGGCTCTTCTGCGGCGGGTTCCCAATATGGATTCCCTGATTGCCATGGGCACGGGCGCCGCCTTTGTCTATTCCACCTGGAATCTGGTGGAAATCATGCTGGGCGGGAATGCGCACAGGCTTGGTATGCTGGCCATGGATCTCTATTTTGAGTCGGCAGGGGTGCTGATTGCCCTGGTCTCGCTCGGAAAATATATGGAGACCCGTTCCAAGTCGCACACCTCGGATGCCATTGCCAAGTTGATGCAGTTGACCCCGGATAAGGCCATTCTGCTCAAGGGGGAGGAGCAGACAGAGATCCTGGTGGAGGAGATTGAGGCCGGAGACCTTTTGCTGGTGCGGCCTGGTGAGCGGATTCCCGTGGACGGGTTGATTGCAAAAGGGCGGACGGCAGTGGATGAATCCATGCTCACCGGCGAGAGCCTGCCTGTGTCCAAGAGTGAAGGGGACAGGGCTACCTGCGGCACCCTGAATAAAAGCGGAGCGGTGCAGATCCTCACCGAGCAGGTGGGGCAGGATACCCTGCTGGCCCGGATCGTCAGGACGGTACAGGAGGCGCAGGGCTCCAAGGCCCCTATTGCCGGCATGGCAGACCGGATCAGCCTTTATTTTGTGCCGGTGGTCATGGTCGTGGCCGTGCTGACCGGTCTGGCCTGGTATTTCTTTGGCGGGGTGGATTTCACCGTGGCCCTCCGGTTCTTTATTGCGGTGATGGTCATTGCCTGTCCCTGCGCCATGGGCCTTGCCACCCCAACCTCAATTATGGTGGGAACCGGGCGCGGCGCGCAATTGGGGGTTCTCATTAAAAGCGGCGAGGCACTGGAAATGGCGGAAAAGATCCAGGTGCTGGTCTTTGACAAGACCGGCACCCTGACCTATGGCCGGCCTGAACTCACCGATCTGGTCAATGTGGCAAGTGCTGAGAGTGATGAAAGGCTGCTCTTTCTGGTCGCGTCTGTCGAGCAGTCTTCAGAACATCCCCTGGCCGAGGCCCTGGTGATGGCCGCGAAGGCAAAGGGTTGTGAATTGAAGCAACCGGAGACCTTTGAGCCTTTGGTTGGCCAGGGGGTTGCCGGCCGGGTGGATGGTCAGGAGATCCTTTTGGGCAACAGGCAGTTGCTGGCAGAAAGACAGATCATTGTGGATGGTGTCGATGCTGAGGTTGCCAACCTGGCAGGGCAGGGGAAGACGGTGTTGTTTTTGGCCGTTGATGGGCGTTTTGCGGCCCTGCTGGCCATTGCCGACAAGCTCAAACCGGAGGTGCCGGCGGCGGTGGCGGTGATGCGGCAGATGGGATTGCGCCTGATCATGCTTACCGGCGATCAGGAGATTACGGCCCGGGCCATTGCCGCCCAGGCGGGGATTGATGAGGTGATTGCCCAGGTAATGCCTGATCGAAAGGCAGACAAGATCAGGGAATTGCAGCAGCAGGGATTGCAGGCAGCCATGGTCGGCGACGGGATCAATGATGCCCCGGCCCTGGCCCTGGCCGATGTGGGGATTGCCATGGGCACCGGTACTGATATCGCCATCGAATCCGGTGATATTGTCCTGATGAAAGGCAATCTGGACGGGGTGATTACGGCCTTGCGCTTATCACGGGCGGTGATGCGCAATATCAGGCAGAATCTTTTCTGGGCCTTTGCTTATAACGTGATCGGAATTCCGGTGGCAGCGGGGTTGCTTGTTCTCTTCGGCGGCCCCAGTCTGAACCCGATGATTGCCGGGGCGGCGATGGCCATGAGCTCGGTCTCGGTTGTCAGTAACGCCCTGCGCTTGAGGCGTTTTGGCATAAAATAAGGGAGAAGAAAAAGGGGGTATTATTCCCTTTTTTCTTCTTGACTTTTCCATAAACAGCTTTATATATGGGGATGCTTTAGTGAATGGTTGTTCATTAAATTGTCACTCCAAGGTTGGGGCTGGCGTTATTATTCATGAAAAAAAATCAACAAAAGAGGAGTCCTATGTTCTCAAAATTGGTTGCACCACATGGCGGAAGAGGTTTGGTTTGTGCATTGCTCGAAGGTAAAGAGCGTGAGGCAGAATTGGCGGTAGCTAAAGGCTTGAAGCAGATTGAGATCTCTGCCCGCGCCAAAGGCGATCTGATCATGATGGGCATTGGTGGTTTCAGCCCTCTTGATGGTTTCATGACCAAGGCTGACTGGAAAGGCGTTTGTGAGAATTTCCAGATGGCAGATGGCACCTTCTGGCCCGTGCCTATCACCCTTGATGTATCTAAGGCTGATGCCGCTGCTATTAAGGAAGGCGATCATGTTGCCCTGGTAAAAGATGGCGAAGTTTATGCCACCATGAAGGTTGCCGAGAAATATGAGATGACCGCCGCTGACAAGAAATGGGAATGCGAGAAGGTCTTTATCGGCGAAGGCGAAGAGTCTGTTGGTGCCAATTTCTGGGAGATCGCTCCTAAGGATCATCCAGGCGTAATCATGGTTCTGGCTCAGAAAGAGTTCAACCTTGCCGGTCCTGTCAAGGTTCTTTCTCAGGGTGAGTATCCAGTAGAATACCCAGGCGTGTTCCTGACCCCAGCCCAGACCCGTCGCATGTTTGACGAGCGTGGTTGGGCCAACGTTGCTGCCCTGCAGCTGCGTAACCCAATGCATCGTTCCCATGAGTATCTGGCCAAGATTGCTGTCGAGGTATGTGACGGCGTTCTGATCCACTCCCTTATCGGTAACCTCAAGGCTGGCGATATTCCTGCCGCCACCCGTATTCAGGCCATTGATATCCTGATCGAGAAATACTTCGTGAAGGCCAACGTCATCAATGCCGGTTATCCTCTGGATATGCGTTATGCCGGTCCTCGTGAGGCCCTGCTTCATGCCACCTTCCGTCAGAACTACGGTGTCAACAACATGCTGATCGGTCGTGACCATGCCGGTGTTGGCGATTTCTACGGCCTGTTCGAGGCCCAGGAGATCTTTGATCGTATTCCCAAGACTGGCGATACCGGCAAAGACCTGCAGTGCAAACCAATGAAGATCGACTGGACCTTCTACTGTAAAGAGTGTGATGGTATGGCCTCTCTGCGTACCTGCCCACATGACAAGTCTTCCCGCGTAATCCTTTCCGGTACCAAACTGCGTAAGGCCCTTTCCGCTGGCGAGGAGATCGTTGACCACTTCGGACGCACCGAGGTTCTTGATCATCTCAAGAAGTACTATGCAGGCCTGACCGAGAAGGTTGAGGTTAAAATGCAGAAGGCTGCTTCTGGCTCCGCCATGTAATAAGCAGTTAAGATTAGGGGCCGTTACGAAAGAACCATTATTCGTTTTATTCATTTCGTTACGGCCCCTTATGCCGTTAACTGTATTGTAATGTTACAGTTATTTTCTGATGACGGCATGTTTTTTTGAGTCTGTAAAAGGAGATACTGCCCATTGGGTAGTATCTCCTTTTTTTTATTTCTGTCCCTCTTCCCCGGATGCTATCATGACACATACCCTCGACGTTGGTCTTGGCGACCGCTCGTATCCTATCTTTATTGAAGATGGCATTATGGCCACTGTTGGCGTTGATCTGGCAAAGCGTAATATTGCCAAGCGATTTGCCGTGATTGCTGATGATAATGTGGCCCGTCTGTACGGCAGCACCCTGATGCGATCCCTTGCTGATGCCGGGATTACGGCCGAGCTGCTGACCTTTCCGCGGGGCGAGGCCAGCAAGAATCTGCGGGTCTTTGCCGAATTGTCAAGCCGGCTGGCACAACTGGGGATTGACCGGAAGGATGGGTTGATCGCGCTCGGCGGCGGGGTCACCGGTGATCTGACCGGGTTTCTGGCGGCCTCCTATCTGCGGGGCATCCCTTTTGTCCAGGTTCCGACCACTCTGCTTTCGCAGGTGGACAGTTCGGTGGGCGGCAAGACCGGGGTCGATATCCCGGAGGGGAAAAATCTGGTGGGTGCTTTTTATCAGCCCAAGGCCGTTTATATCGATACGGCGGTACTGACCACCCTGCCTCTGGTGGAGCTGCTTGGCGGTCTGGCTGAAGTCATCAAGTATGGGGTGATCAGAGATTTCGATTTCTTTGTCTTCCTGGAGCGTCATCTGGATCAAATCCTCTGTCTTGAACAGGCGAGCATTCAGGAGATGATCTTCACCTGTTGCCGGATCAAGGCTGAAGTAGTGGCGGCAGACGAGCGGGAGTCCGATCTGCGCCGGATCCTTAATTTTGGCCATACCATCGGTCATGCCGTGGAGGCGGCCTCTGATTTTTCCATTATCCATGGCCTGGCCGTGGCCATTGGCATGGTTGCCGCCCTGCGTCTGGCAGTTGCATGTGAGCTCTGTAAAAGAAGTGATGCCGGCAGGGTTGCGGCCCTGATCAACGCCTATGGACTGCCAACGGAGATCCCGGCAGACCTTGATCGGGAACGCATTAAAAAATATCTGCTGACCGACAAGAAGACCGTAGCCGGCTCAGTCTTTTATGTCCTGCCCACGACCATCGGCAAGGTGGTGATCACCAATGAGGTGAGTGAGGCGCAGGTTGATGCTGTTTTGTCCAGGAGGTGAGTCGCCAGACTCGAATTTGCCATTTTTCATCTGAAAGGTTTTGGTGAAGCCCTTTCGTCCAGGTCCTGACAGCTCTGGCTTTATCAGTTTGGGGTGGCAATGGTCCTACCCTGATATTGTGAATCTTTCCTTCGATTTGACAAGTATCCTTGAAAAGAAGTACCTTTTGAAAAGGGTCTTTTTGGATGGAATGTGCCGTTGATAACCGACTTGAGCGGTCCATACATTCAAGTCTTCGGCTTTGCCGGAGGTGTCGGACTTGGCTTTTTTTTGTTGTATCTATTGCAAGCGCCAGGACGGGATTTTGGCAACATCAGCTCATCTCCCCTGGATTTTTTAGTAAAACGTACCCCGTATAGGGATACGCAACATGAGGAGGAACAAATGAAAAAAATAGTGATGTTTACCTTCATTCTTCTGATGAGTGCCGGGATTGTTTGGGCCAAGGACTATGAGATCCAGAAAAAGGCAGGCGATCTGACCGTTATGGTAAAAATGGACAAAAATCCGGCGGTGATGGGAGAGAACGGGGCAATCGTAACCGTGAAAGACCCTGCCGGCAAGGAGGTAACAGATGCTGAGGTGAAGATGGACTATTCCATGCCCGCCATGCCGGGAATGCCGGCGATGAATTACCAATCAGCTCTTGCCTTGAAGGAAAATACCTATCAGGGAAAATTGAATTTTTCCATGTCCGGTCCCTGGAATATCGTGGTGAAGATCGTGCGTGGCGGCAAGACCTCGTCGACCAAGTTCAGCGTGGATGTGCAGTAGTCTCTGGGATAAAAATGAGGGAGGAATGCCCATGGGAGATGGCTCCGGGGTGATGAAACGATTTTTTGCCTTGTGTGCCGCCGGGCTTCTTCTCTTTGCCCCGCAGGCAGCAGTCTGGGCCGGGGAACTCCAGTTGCAAGACCTCATTGAGGAGGCCTTGCAAGCCGGACCCGAGATTCAGGCCGCCCGCGCCAAGGCCTTGGCCTCCGGCTTTCGGGTCCCCCAGACGATGAGTCTGCCGGACCCGATGGTCATGGCCGGCTACCAGAATGCGGGGACAAATCGTCTTACCTTTAATGAGGCGTATGATTCCCAGTTTATGCTTTCCGCTTCGCAGCAGTTCTTTTTCCCGGGCAAGCGGGCCTTGAAGGGAGAGGTGGCAGCCAGGGAGGAGGAAAGCCTTTCCGCCTCAGCCAAAGCGGTACAGCTACGGATCATTGCCACGATCAAGGAACTTTACTATGATCTGTTCCTTGCCCACCAGAGTATGGATTTGATCAGGGAGAAGAGTGTTATCCTTCACCAGGTCGAAGACGCAGCCCTGGCACGGTATGCCTCGGGTGGAGGTATGCAGCAGGACGTCCTTATGGCGCAAACCGAGAAGTACATGCTGCTTGAGCGGGAAGAGATGCTGAAGCAGAAGATCCAGACCCTGGAGGCTCAGCTGAACTCGACGGTGGGGAGGGAGCAGGCCGCGCCTCTGGACAGGCCAGTGGCGCCTGTGTTTACCCCGTATTCCCAGGCCCTGCCCGAACTGATTGCCGCGGCCTACGAGAACTCCCCGGAGGTCAAGGCCAGGGAGCGGATGGTGGCCTCGCTTGACGCCAAGGTGCGGGTCGCCGAGAGGGAATATTATCCTGATATTACCGTCACTGGCAATTATGGCCTGAAAGGTCAGGCCTTCGAGGATATGTGGAGCCTGACCACCACTGTCAACATCCCCCTCTATTACACCACCAAACAGCGACCAGCTGTCGATGAAGCCGAGGCCTCCCTGAGTGAGGCGAAAAATGAGCTGCAGGCCGTCAGGCTGCGGCTTTCCTCTGCCATCCGCGAGAATTATGCCATGCTGCAGGCGACGGAGCGGCTGATGGAGCTTTACCGGCAAGGTCTCAACCAGAAGACCCATCAGGATTTTCAGACGGCGCTGGCCTCGTATGCCACAGGGAAGGCCGATGCCTTGACCGTGATCTCCCGGATTAAAACCATTACTGATATTGAGACCTCCTATTGGGGGCAGCTGGTGGAGTGGGAGAAGGCAAGGGCCCGGCTGGAGGCCTTAACCGGGATGATGACAGATTTTCACACGGAGGAAGGGCGACAATGAACAAGAAGAACAGCATGATCATGGTGGCCCTTTTCCTTTGTATCGCGGCAGTACTTTTTTTCGGGCTTTCGGGCAGGGACGGTGGAATTTTTCGTAAAAGAGTCCAGGAGTCTTCGGGGCAGATCAAACCGGCAAAGCAGGAGCAGACGGTTTCTGCAGGCCACCAGGGACATGGTGGTGATACAGTTTCTCCGGCATCGCCGTCTTCCCCTGGTAATGAGCAAAATGCCGTAAAGATGGAGGTTGAGCCGCAGACCGTCGAGATCCCCGAGGCCGGGCAGCGGTTCATCGGGGTGAAAACCACCGCTGCCGCGGAGAAATCCCTGAACAGGACCATCAGGACCGTGGGCCGCGTCGAGTATGACGAAAGAAAGATTGCTACGATCAACACCAAGATCGAGGGCTGGATCGAAAATCTCCGGGTCAACTATACGGGTAGATATGTGAAAAAAGGTGAAATACTCGCCGAGATCTATAGCCCGGAATTGGTTGCCGCTCAGCAGGAATATCTCAATATCCTCAAGTGGTCGCGGCCGGGTACTGTTCCCGCCGGCGCAGAGGAATCTTCTGCCCTGAGCCGGATGCTGGTGCAGGATGCTGAAGCCATGCGTCAGGCCGCTCGGCAGCGCCTGAGATTCTGGGACATCACCGAGGCGCAGATCAAAAAAATTGAGGAAACAGGGTTACCCTTGCGGACCTTGGCCCTCTTCAGCCCGGTGAGCGGGTATGTGGTGCAGAAGTCCGCCGTGCAGGGCATGAAGGTGCAGCCCGGCGAGAAGCTTTTTGATCTGGTGGATACCTCCACGGTCTGGGTGGTGTCCGATATCTACGAGTATGAACTGGCGCTGGTCAGGACCGGGCAGCAGGCGGAGATCACCCTGGATTCCCTGCCGGGCAAGGTGTTTACGGCCACTATTGAGTATGTGTCCCCGCTTCTTGCCGGTGAGACCAGAACGGTTAAGATCCGTTTTACCCTGGATAATCAGGACGGAGTCCTGAAGCCCCAGATGTTCGCCAATGTGGAAATCAGGATCCCCCTGGGTCAACGGCTTGTTGTACCCGATACCGCAGTGATCGACACCGGTGCCCGGCAGCTTGTCTATGTGGACAAGGGTGATGGTTACTTCGAGCCCCGCGAGGTCAGCCTGGGAGTCAAGGCCGAGGGGATGGCGGAGATCTTGAGCGGGTTACAGGCCGGGGAAAAAGTGGCCTCGGCCGCCACCTTCCTTATTGATTCCGAAGCGCGTCTCAAGGGAGCGGTGCAATAATGATCGCCCGCGTCATTGATTTCAGCGCCCGGAACAGGTTCTTCATCTTGCTGCTGATGTCCGCCCTTGTCGGCTGGGGGATTTGGGCCATCCGCAACACGCCTCTCGATGCCATTCCTGATCTGAGCGACACCCAGGTCATCGTCTTTACTGAATGGGAAGGACGGAGTCCCGATCTTATTGAGGACCAGATCACCTATCCGATCACCTCGACCCTCCTCGCCGCGCCCAAGGTAAAGGTAGTGCGCGGGTTCTCCTTTTTCGGCACCTCTTTTATCTACGCCATTTTCGAAGAGGGAACCGACATCTACTGGGCCAGGAGCCGGGTGCTGGAATATCTTCAGGCGGTAAAGAACAAGCTTCCCGCCGGGGTGAATCCCGTGCTGGGCCCGGATGCCACCAGCGTGGGCTGGGGGTTTTCCTATGCCCTGGTGGATGAAACCGGCGGCCACAATCTCGCCGAGCTGCGTTCCCTCCAGGACTGGAACATCAAGCTGGCCCTGGAAAGCGTGCCGGGGGTCTCGCAGGTCGCAAGTATCGGCGGCTTTGTGCGGCAGTATCAGGTGAGTATCGATCCCAATCGCCTCCAGGCCTACAATCTTTCCATCACCATGGTCATGGATGCCATCCGCAAGAGCAACAAGGACGTGGAGGGCAGGGTGCTGGAGTTCTCCGGGGTTGAATACATGGTGCGCGGCCGCGGATATCTCAAAGGCATCAAGGATCTGGAGAACATAGCGGTGGGCGGCAACGGCAGGGGAACCCCTGTCTTGCTCAGGGATGTTGCCAGCATCCAGCTCGGCCCGGAGATCAGGCGCGGCCTGGCCGAGCTGGACGGGCGGGGAGAGGTCGCCGGCGGGATCGTGGTGGTCCGGTTCGGCGAGAATGTCCTCAGTGTCATTGACCGGGTGAAACAAAAGATCAGCGAGAGTGTCGTGCCGAGCCTGCCCAAAGGGGTAAAACTTGTTGTCACCTATGACCGCTCCGACCTTATCCACCGGGCCATCGACACCTTGACCGGAGAACTGATCAAGATCTCCCTGGCAGTGAGTGCGGTCTGCCTGGTGTTTCTCTTCCATCTGCCCAGTGCCCTGGTGGTTATTTGTACCCTGCCCGTGGCGATCATCATCTCATTCATCTGCATGTACTATCTGGGGGTGACGGCGAACATCATGAGCCTGAGCGGCATCGCCATTGCCATCGGGGCCATGGTGGATGCCTCGATCATCATGGTTGAGAACGCCCATAAAAAACTGGAGGAGTGGGAAATTGCTGGCAGGCCGGGCAATCGCGCCGAGGTGATCATCGAGGCGGCCAAGGAGGTGGGGCCGTCCCTTTTTTTCTCCCTGTTGGTGATCACCGTTGCCTTTCTGCCGGTTTTTACCCTGCAGGCCCAGGCGGGGCGGCTGTTCAAGCCCCTGGCCTATACCAAGACCTTTGCCATGCTGTTCGCGGCCTTTCTTGCCATCACCCTGACCCCGGTTTTGATGACTATTTTCATCCGGGGCAAGATCATGGCCGAGGAGAAAAATCCCATCAGTATCTTTCTTCATTGGCTCTATGCGCCCATCGTGCGGTTTGTCCTCCGTTTTAAAAGGACGGTGATCATTGTCGCGCTCATCATCATGGCCGTGAGCGTCTACCCTTTCCTGAAGCTTGGTTCCGAGTTCATGCCGCCATTGTACGAGGGCGCGCTCTTTTATATGCCGGTGACCTCGCCGGGCGCAGCCATCTCCGAGGTGTCGAAGCTCCTTCAGCTCCAAGACCGGATTCTCAAGAATATTCCCGAGGTAGCCCAGGTCTTCGGCAAAGCCGGGAGGGCGGAAACGGCCACAGACCCGGCACCCATGGAGATGTTTGAAACCGTGATCAATCTCAAGCCCGAGTCGGAATGGCGACCGGGGATGACGGTGGAGGCCCTGAAAAACGAGATGAACGACGCCCTTGCCATTCCGGGGGTGGCCAACTCCTTTACCATGCCGATCAAGGCCCGGATCGACATGCTCTCCACCGGCATCAGAACCCCGGTGGGGATCAAGGTCATGGGTCCGCGTCTGGCAGAGCTTGAGAAATTGGGCACCGCCATCGAGGCTCGGCTCAACGGCATGTCCGGTCTCCGGAGTGTCTATGCGGAGCGGGTAACCACCGGCTATTTCCTTGATTTCAATATCAGGCGGGAGGAGGTGGCCCGCTACGGCCTGTCCGTGGATGAGGTACAGGAGGTTATCCAATCGGCAATCGGCGGCATGAACCTCACCGTGACCGTGGAGGGCAGGGAGCGCTATCCGGTAAATGTCCGCTATGCCCGGGAGTTACGAGGGGACGTGGAACAGCTGAAAAGGGTGCTGGTTCCAGTGCCTGCGGCTATAGGGGCGGCAACGCCGGGCGGCATGTCTTCGGTCCAGCCCGCTCTCCCACCCACCGGCAATCTTCTCCAGGTTCCTCTGGGTGCCCTTGCTGATATCCAGATCGTCAAGGGGCCGCCCATGATCAAAAGTGAGGCCGGTCTTCTGGCCTCGTACGTGTACATTGATTTTTCAGGCCGGGATGTGGGCGGCTTCGTGGATGAGGCCAAACAGCGGGTGGCCTCGCTGAAGATTCCCGAAGGCTACCGTCTGGAGTGGAGCGGGGAATACGAGCATCTGGTGAAGACCCACGAGCGGTTGAAGTTCGTTATTCCCCTTACCCTGCTGGTCATCTTCGTGCTCATCTTTTTAAACACCAAGTCGGTGATCAAGACGGCGATTGTCCTGCTGGCCGTGCCCTTCTCGCTGGTCGGTTCCTTCTGGCTGTTGTACGCCCTTGGCTACAACATGAGCATCGCGGTCTGGGTCGGGATCATAGCCTTGGCCGGGATCGATGCGGAGACCGGGGTGGTCATGCTTCTTTATCTTGACCTTGCCTGTGACAAATGGAAGAAGGCGGGGAAATTGCAGAGCCTCAGCGACCTGAAAGAGGCGATCATGTACGGGGCGGTAAAAAGGATCCGTCCCAAGCTCATGCTGGTAGCGGCCACGCTGCTCGGCCTGGTCCCCATCATGTTCAGCACCGGCGCCGGCGCCGATGTGATGAAAAGGATCGCCGCGCCCATGGTGGGAGGGATCGGCACCTCAACTATCCTTGAATTGCTTATCTATCCGGCGATTTATATGCTCTGGAAACAGAGGGGATTTAAAAAGATGACGGACAGCGTCCGGTAGGGTTCCATTTTATTGCCGTTTTCAAGATTATTGCCAGAATCCGGCTGTTTCCGTGGGAATATTCGGTTTTTGGGAAGATGTGGGCACACTTTCTGAAGGGCTGTCTTCGCTTGAGGCTGAACGCCACTGAAAAGAGAGTGCCTGCGATTGGCAGGCATCAACGCATTCACCGCAGTTCCAGCAATAGAGAGATGCCGTCATGCCATTTGCCGGACTGAGCCCCAACGGGCATCGGCGATCACACAGGCCACAGGCTGTGCATCGGTCATGATCCATCCTGACCGCGAGTTTTCGTCGGGAGCCGAGGAGATTCAGCGTTGCCCCCAAGGGACAGAAATAGCGGCAATAAAATCTCCTGGTGACCAGATTCATCCCCAGCACCAGCAGGAGAATCACCCCTTCGAGGGCCAGGGTGTGGAAAAAGATCAGGGTCATAAGCTCCCGACCGACAAGTCCTGGCGGGGAGACAAAGACAAAGACGGGACCGCCGAGGATCATGGTGAGCGTCAACTCTCCGAGCAGGGCATACCAGAGGAGGCGTCTTGACAGCAGCAGCCGGTCTTTCAGCCATTTCCGGCCGCTGATTTTCCGGCGGATTCCGTCGAGAATCTCCGAAAAAAAGCTGATCGGGCAGACCCAGCTGCAGAATACACTGCCAAGGAGCAGGGCCAGAAGAACCGGGGCGAGCATGGCAATCAGTGCCGGAAGGTACAGCTGTTTGGCCACAAGTATGCTTTCCAGCCCTTCAAGAGGGGAGACAAACCAGAACTTGCCAACGCCTAAGGATTGATACCAGCCCTGGATCCAGTTGATCTGGAAATAATAGTTAGCGAGCGGCCCCAGAAGAATCACCAGAAAGGCACCAGACAGGACCCACAGCCGCCGGGCATGGAAGGTTAGGAACCGTTGCGAAATAACCAGTGTATTTTTTACCATTTCGTTACGGCTCCTTATGCCGTTCCGGCCATCCTGATTGCGGCATTATTTTTTTTTACAGCGGCGAAGCGCTCTTATTTCCATAGCACGGTTTCCTGGGCATAGATCGGTTCGATATTGATGGCCTTGCTGCCATCCTCGGCCGTGACTGGGCAGGCATGGGTGCAGATACCGCAACCGGTACAATGGTCGTTCACAACGATCGGCCGTAATTCATCAAGGATGATGGCGCGACCTTTATATGGACAGACATCAAAACAGGTGCGGCAGATAATGGATCCCTGCCAGGTGTAGCACCGGTGCCGGTTCACCACCGCCAGACCCATGCGGGTCTGCTCCTGACTGATCTTTCTGAGTGTCCCGGTGGGGCAGATGAGCACGCATTTCATGCAGAGATAACAGGGGATGGCTTCGGCTGCAATAATCGGGGTGCCGGTAAAGATGCCGGACCTGATGTCCAGCAGCCGGATGGAGCGGTAGGGGCAGACCTCAACACAACGGCCACAGCGGATGCACTTGCCGGCAAAGATCTCTTCAGGCACGGCCCCTGGCGGCCGAAGTCTGTTGGTGGTCACCGGGGATGTGAGCAGACCCTTGCCGCAGGTGATTTCCGGCAGGGCCGTGATTACGCCTATTGTTGCGCCTGCTTTTTTGAGAAATTCCCGTCTCTTCATGCGGCCATTTTTAGTTTTCCAGATGATTCTTATGCTGATTGAGCCGCTCAGGTTGTCATCGTCTCTTTTTTCAGCGGCTTGCGCGGAAAAGGGTCTGACGACAGTTCACCGAGGGCGATCTGCTCGGCCTCATCTTCCATGTTGAGATAGGTAAGACCCACTGTCAGGACCTGCTCCAGCTTCTCCATTTTTTTGACGATCTTTTCCAGATCGGCGGAGGATTCGGCATCAACCACCGTGACGATGTTTCCCTTTTCGTCCGCGCCAAAGATCTCTACCTGCCCGATGGCTTCAAGGGCGGCAAGGGTATCCTGCTGTGATTGGGGTTGGCACTGAACGACAAAACCGGCAATAACCATGGGGCACCTGTGCGTTGAAGAGAGTAAAATATAAATAAAGTCGGATTTCAACCCGACAACGAGGGCTTTTGTTCGGTAGCTGCCAGACGCCACTCCAGGAAACAGCTGGAAAAGATTGGCTGTTTCCTGGAAGCGGCATAAGGTGCCGTAAACCAAACAAGCAAGAAAAAGGCTTTGCTTGGTAATGGGTTGTGCTCGTTATCTGGCAAGCTTATCTCGTCGGCAAGACGCCACCCAACAAAACAGCCGGAAAAGATTGGCTGTTTTGTTGTTGTGGCATAAGGTGCCGTAAGCCAAGCAAGCAAGAAAAAGACCTTGCTTGGTAACGGGTTGTGCTCGTTATCTGGCAAGTTTATCTCGTCGGCAAGACGCCACCCAACAAAACAGTCGGGAAAGATGGCTGTTTTGTTGAGGTTGCATAAGGTGCCGTAAGCAGAAAAAGCAAGAAAAAGCCCTCGCTTTTTCTGCAACGGCACCTAAACAACATACGGTTTCAAGGCCTGCGGTCCGGAGACCCTTTTGATCTTGCAGGCGCAGATCTTGAATTCCGGTTGTTTTGAGCCTGGATCAATGGCATCGATGGTCACCTTGTTGATCATACGGTCAGGATGCTGATCATGCCAGTAGGCAAAGACCATCCCTTCAATGGGGCCTTCATACACCTTGGCCGGCATGATGTTGGTGCCGCGCCTTGACGTTATCTCAACCATGTCGCCGGGCTTGATCCCCAGGCGGGTGGCATCTTTGGGGTTGATCTCGATATAGGCGTAGGGGTTGGCCCGCAGTAGTTCCGGTATCCGCCCGGTTATGCTCATGGTATGCCAGTGATCAATGATCCGCCCCGTCGAGAGGTAGAAGGGATAGTCGGCATCCGGGATTTCTTCCGGGTTGGCCTGGGGCCGGATCCAGACCCACAGTTTATGGTCGGGATGCGCCGCGCCGTAGAACTGGTAAGGTTTGTCATCTGTTTTAAGTTTTTCGGCCAGGGGATCCATGCCGCGGACAAATTTTTTCACGGTGCCGCCGGTCTTGGCGTATTCGGTCGTTGGCGCCGGCCACTGGACACCGTCATACATGCCTTCCAGAACCTCATATGGTGCGCCGGAGAGGTCATTGTCGCGTCCCTTGGTCATCTTCTGGGTATATTCCTCCCAGATGGCCTTGGGCAGGGCATACTCCGATTCCAGTCCGGCAAAGGGTTTGATGCACTGGATAATTATCGGATCATTCAGTTTCTTGGCCAGCAGGGCGGCCCAGTCGCGGACGATCTCAACCTCCGGCCTTGCACCCTTGGGAGGATTGATGGCCTTTCTGGTGATCTGTGAGCGTCGTTCTGTGCAGCCATAGACCCCGGTCTTTTCAAAGTGAAAGGCGGTTGGCAGCACCAGATTGGCCGCCAGTTCGGTGGTCAGGGTGGGGAAGATGTCGGTGCAGACAATAAAGGTATCGTCTTTGGCCAGCCCTATGTTGTACTTGTTGCAGTTGGGCAGGCTCTGCACCGGACTGGTGCAGTTGATCCACATGGCCTTGATCTTGCCCTCATTCACGGCCGAGAACATGGCCATGGTATGGAGGCCGGGCTCTGCTGGAATCCGACCTTTGGGGATGCCCCAGGCCTCTTCCACCTGGTTTCTCATGGCTTCTTGTTCCACCGGGCGATGACCTGGCAGGATGTGGCAGAGCCCGCCACCCTCACGCACGCCGCCACAGGCATTGGGCTGACCGGTAAGCGAGAGAGAGTCCGCGCCTTCTTTGAGGAGCTGGCCGGTGAGGATGTGCAGGTTATGAACCAGATTATTGGCCCAGACCCCCTGTTTCCGCTGATTGAGCCCCATGGTCCAGACCGAGAGGGTGCCCTCGGAGGTCGCAATCTTGCGGGCCACTTCCCGGATCTGGTCGGCCGTGACCTTGCCGCCCATGATGGTTGCCGCTTTTTCCGGGGTGTAATCAGCCAGGGATTTCTTGTATTCTTCAAAATCAATGCTGACCTCTTTGTCTTTTTTGAACGTTACGTAATCTTTGATGAATTGTTCGTTGTACAGTTTTTCCTCGATGATGACGTAGGCCAGGGCATTGAGCATGGCGAGATCGGTGCCCGGATTGAATTGCAGGTGGATATCGGCGATGCGGGAGGTGAGTGAAATCCGGGGGTCGGCGTTGATGACCGTCACCTTGGGGTTATCCAGTTTCCGGCGCATGACGCGGCGGAAGACAACCGGATGGGCCTCGGCCATGTTGGAGCCGATAATAAAGATACAGTCCGCCTTTTCAATATCGGCATAGCCGCCAATGGGCTCATCGGCACCAAAGGAGGTCATGTAGCCGCCAACGGCGCTGGCCATGCACAGTCGGGGATTGCCTTCCACATTGTTGGTCTGCAGGCCGCCGCGGAAGATTTTCTGAAAGAGGTAGGTCTCTTCGGTAAGCGCCTGGCCGGAACCATAATAGGCAACGGAATTAGGGCCATGCTCTTTCACCGCGCCGGCAAACTTGTCGGCGGCGATGTTCATGGCCTCATCCCAGGATATTTTCTTGAATTTGTCGGATTTCTTGGCACGATACAAAGGGGTTGTCAGGCGGTCGGCATGGTTCATAACCTTCCAGAAGAGCATGCCTTTCATGCACAGAAATCCCATATTGGTGCGGGATTGCGGCACGCCGCGCAGGGCTGTGGGGAGGCCGTTTTTCACTCCCAGTTCCAGCCGGCAGCCGGTGCCGCAGAGCCGGCAGCTTCCGCGGTGCCACTCTGTGTCGTCTGCGGCCAGCGCATTGCCCGCATTATTAAAAGGCAGGATCATCCCAAGATACGATGCAGCGCTGAGTGCCGCCGTTCGTTTCAGAAAATCACGTCGTGTCTGTACCATCGTCCCCTCCCTATTTTTTTGCCCGCTTGAATGAATGTGGTATATGACACGCCCAGCATTTCTTATCCTTGGGACATTTCTCAATCATTTTTTCGTGGCATGCCGCACAAGCCGAGATGGCCGGTTCCACCCTGAAATTTTCATAGGTGCCGTGGCATTGATAACATTTCACCATGCCGATGCCGTGTAATGAATTAAACCACTGGTCGTAGACCTCGGGTGTTGCCGTCTGATGACATTCAGCGCAGGGGGTTAATTTTTCCTGTTCTGTAATCATTGGATGTTTGTCGGTCTGGGAAGCGCTGCCCTCGGCACCCTGGACGCTGATGCAGCTCCAGGCCAGACAGAGGAAAGCAAGCAGCAAGGTAAAGCGTGAACTCGTTCGCATCTCGAACCTCCTGAAAAATGGATTGGATAGATGGTAATGGTTCAGATTGTCAGGTGGAAGTCGGCGTCGGCCTTTTTCAATTCACCTCCTTACAGCGAGATTCATTTCTCTGGTTATAGAGGGCTTGCGGCAGCGCCGGATGGGAATAAGCGCCAAGGTGTGACGTGACCATCAGGTAACGTTTTTTTATCGCGTTTTTTGTTGGGTAAGAATCAACAGCAGGGAGTGCCTGATGAAAAGGGCACTTGATTTTGTTCTTTGGGGCATCGACCATAACGCAATCCTTTCTTGATTAGAAAAATGGGTTGGATGGCAATGAATAACAGATTGAGTTTTCTTGGGACGAGAAGTGTCACCTGTCGGTGACAAATTTGTTTCTTGATAATATTTTATGGTATCGTAACCAGATTCAGAAGTAAAAGATCTTTTGTTATTTTACAAAAGATCTTTTACTCGTCTGTTCTTCTGACAATGGTTTTTGTACGGAAAAGAACTTTTGAATAATGAGTAGGCTCAATAGCAGGTCACCCATTTTACTCGCGTTTGAATTCACCGGCCTGCGCGGCTTTTCGCGCAGGTCCGGTGGAATGATGGGTCCGGCGTCTTATGCATAAGGATTGACATCCCCATACCGCCCCATGTGATCAATGAGCTCTTGAGCAAACCAAGAGCCTGACTTGGCTAGTTTTGAAATTGCGGGGATTGCAGATTTGCCGTTGTTCATTGCCAATATGATGGCTGCACACTCCCGAATGAATGAGGGCGAATCAACGTCATCGAGAATCTCAAACAAACATTGCGTTGCACGCGGCAAGGAGGAAATGATCGCTTCGACAGACTGCCCAATGGTGCCTCTTGCAATACCTCCCTCTTCGTCAACAAAGGCAAGGAGTTTTTCTATCTCAGTCTTGCCGAATGTTGCGAGTAGCGCGCGAGCATGTTTCCTAGTCTTTTCGGTAATGTTTTCCCCTGTATGCCAAATGTCTGGATGCCACGGTATATGGGCCAAGAAATAGGCCATTGTTTCCGGAATGTCTTCTAGGGGCCATTCACGAAGAGCCTTAATCATCTCATTCCATGTGCTTTCCTCATTGGGATAGCGTCGGAAAATGGTTATGAGCCCCAAGTAAGATTCGTCAGACTTCGATGACTGAAAGAGCCTTACAGCTTCTGTTAAGGTGAGATTGGGTACTTCTCGGAGAATGGTTGGAATAAATATCCGACTGAATGTTGAACTGTCAAAACAGTTCGCCTCACTTGTTTGATAGCGGATAACCGATTTTTCGGGGTTGTCTTGTAGATAGCTCTTGATGTCTATCCAATGAGCCTTACCGAGGGACGGGACGAAAACGATCCCGAGAACTGGCAAGGGGTGATGCAACCAGTAGTTGCGATGGCTATCGATTGGGATTAGACATTCTTCACCCGCGCTGTTGTAGTACGAGGCACCGGACTTAATCTGAACAGCGATTTGGCGGTTCAGCGGCGTTTCCTCTCGGATGAGTTCAATCAATGCATCAATGCCAAGATCATTCTCGCCCTCGATCTTATGGAATAGCGACCCAGCTTCCTCCACTGCGGTACGAACGAAGTTGATACCCTTCTTTGCAGTGACACTAGTTTTCTTGTAGAGCACCATTGTCGATTAAGTCACCGAAGAGTGTGTTAGACAGAATGAGCCAATTTTGAGAGAGACAGATTCTGCCGCTCAACATCTATGATCTGTTTGAGGATACCCGATGCGGACGACAAAAACACTTCAAAAAACAGAGGGGCAATTCAGAACCAGGGGAACAGCATACGAGAGCGTTTCTGGTAGAGGGAATAGTCGGGGAAATGGTCAGCAAGCAGCTTTTCTTCGATCCTCAGTTTGCAGTAGAGGACAAACCACAAGGCAAGGAAGGTAACAAGGCGCAGCCAGCTGCAGGAGATAAGGAGCAGGCCCAGTCCTCCAAGCAGAAGACTGGCATACATGGGATGCCGGATATAGCGATAAGGGCCGTGCGTAATGAGGATGGTCCCGCTCTTGATGGTCGGGAGGATATTGAAATGACCCAGGCGCATGACCTTGAAGGCCCAGCCGGCCAGCAGGAGGGAGGCGATGAACAACAGCAGGGCCGGAAGATTGATATCTCGCCAATTTGTAGTCGCCGCCAACAGGACAAGGAGGACGAATTGACAGGCGACAAGCAGCCCCCCGTATTCCTTTTTCATGGCCCCTCCAATAACTTCCAGGACGTTTTTCATTTTTTTGGTTTCCGCTTATCGCCTTGGCGTTGGGGGTTCTTATTTATTGGTCACTGCACCTTGTGGGTCTCCGCCTCGTCGATAAAGTGGGGCATCCCGTGTTCCTCCTGCTTTCTGGCAATGATCTCCTTGGCCTCCTTCTCGCTGATCTGCAACGAGCTGGCTATCTCGGCGACATGATAACAGGGCTGGCCGTCTGGCGCGTAGCCTGTGGCCTTGAGCTCCGGGAAACAGTGGCTGGTGGCCGTGCCGGATGATTGCAGGAGCAGGTAACGAACCTCGGGCGGGCCAAAGAGGATCAGCCATTCAACGGCCTCGGCCCACAGTTTTGAATCGACGGTCTTGTGCTGGAGGACCTCCATTGCCGTTTCCACGGTCCATTGGTCTTTGATGTCCATTTTCTGATCTCACGAAAGTTTTTGTCTGGAGTAAGGCTGTGGAGTGTACTATAATTCATTTTATCGGCTCTGCAAGCCTGAAGCCCAGAAGAGAAGCGGTCGGGGAAATCTATTGATATGGAGAATGTCATGAACACATTTGATAGCGCCATCTTTCTTGAAAACATAGAGTGGTTTGATGAGACGGGCCAGGAGCTGGTGCACCGGTTTCCGGAGGATGGATCAGGGGAGATCAAATGGGGGGCGCAACTGACCGTGCGCGAAAGTCAGGCCGGGGTCCTGTTTTATGAGGGCAAGGCCTGTGATGCCTTCGGACCCGGCCGGCACACCCTGAAGACGGGCAACCTCCCTTTGCTGACCAAGATCCTCTCGGTGCCGTGGCGCGGCAACAGCCCCTTGCGGGCCGAGGTCTATATGGTCAACATGAAACATTTCACCAACCTGAAATGGGGGACGATGAGCCCGGTGGCCTTCCGCGACAGCGAGCTGGGGTTGATTCGCCTGCGGGCCCATGGCGTCTTCAATATCCAGATCGTGCAGCCGGTCCTCTTTATCAATTCCCTGGTGGGCACCATGGCGCGCTTCACCACCGATGCCATCGACACCTATCTCAAAGAGGTGATTGTCTCGCGCTTCAACGATTATCTGGGCGAGGTCCTGGATACCATCCTCAACCTGCCGGGCCACTTTGATGAGTTGTCCCTGCAGTTGCAGAAACGGTTGATTGGCGATTTCTCGCACTTTGGCCTGCATCTCAGCCAGCTCTATATCACCTCGATTACCCCGCCGGAAGAGGTGCAGAAGGCCATTGATGACAAGGGCCGTCTCAATGTGATCCATGATATTGATAAGTTTGTGAAGATGAAGGCGGCCATGGCCATGGAAAAGGCCGCGGAAAACCAGGGGGAGGCCGGAGCCGGCATCGGTCTGGGTCTGGGGATGATGATGCCTGCCCTGTTTGCCCAAGGTCTGGGGGGAGCAGGGGTGCGGGCCCAGCCCGTGAACAAGACCACGACCTGTTCTGATTGCCAGAATGTGATCCCTGCGGATGCCCGTTTCTGCCCTTTGTGCGGGCACCAGCAGGTTGTCTTGAGCCAGTGCGCCCATTGCGGCGAAAATCTGGCCCTGAACGCCAAGTTCTGTTCCCGGTGCGGCCATCCTGCCACGGAGAAGCCGCAGGCTACCCGCTGTCCTGCTTGTAAGGCTGAAAATCTGCCGGGCGCCATGTTCTGTAATTTGTGTGGGCAGAGGATTGATTAGAGGCCGTTATAAAAAGAGCAAAGCTTTTTCTTGCTCTTTTTATTTACGGCCTCTTATGCCGCATCCAAGAAACAGCAATCTTTACTGCTGTTTCTTGGTGTGGCGTCTGGCAGATAACAGACAAGGAACCGTAACGAAATATCCGTTCCATTCCTGACCATTTTGTTACGCTGGCCATGGACGGCACTTTATGCCCTGCCATGTCATTGAATGGCATTTTTATTTTAAACAACGACTTAATTCGGCATGGATCTTACCGTTGAACAGAATTGCCCGTCCTGCGGGGCAGCCATTGAAGCCCATGAGGCAGACCGGTTGTTGCAGTGTCCTTTCTGCGGGGTGCGGAATTACCGGATCACCGGTGGACTGTCGCGTTTTGTCCTTCCGGATAAGGCCCCGGCGCATATCCCCAGAGAAGAGCTTTTCTACGCCCCCTATCTCCATTTCAAGGGGAATGTCTTTTACTGTAAGGGTAAAGAGGTGCAGCACCGGGTTGTCGATATCACCCATCTGGGGGTGGAGGCCACGGCCCTGCCGCCATCTCTGGGGTTGCGGCCGCAGGCCATGAAGGTCTCGCTGATGAGCAAAGAGGTCGCGGGCTCTTTTTTCCGCCAGTCAGTCAAGGCCGCCGCCATTCTTGACATGGCGGTGCAACTGACGGTTATTGATTCGGAGCAGAATAAGGAGCCTTTTTATCATCGGGCCTATATCGGCGAGACAATCAGTTGTATCTATCTACCTCTCTATGTTCAAGACCAGATCCTGTATGATGCGGTGACGAATGTTGGGCTGGCGCGAAGCGGGCCTGGCGACGAGCTGAAAAAAAAGAGCCTGCCTTTCCAGGGCCAGTGGATGCCCCGTTTTCTGGCCACCCTCTGTCCATCCTGTGGTGAGCTTCTGGACGGCGAAACGGACAGTTTGATCCTTTCCTGCCATAACTGTGACAGCTCCTGGGAAGAGGCGGGAGGGCAGTTCCGGTCTCTTCCCTGGCAGCGGATTCCTTCGCGGCAGAAGGACGCGACCTATCTGCCGTTCTGGAAGATAGAGGTCAAGGTGAGCGGGGTGGCAATGGAATCGTTCGGTGATTTCCTGCGTCTGACTAATCAGCCCCTGGTGGTGCAGCCGGAACATGATCGTATGGCCCTCTGTTTCTGGGTGCCGGCGTTCAAGGTCCGGCCCCAGATCTTTTTGAATCTGGCCAAGAACATAACCCTGACCCAGAAACGTCTGCCTTCAGGGGAGGCCACCATGGCCAGAGGGCTCTATCCGGTGACCCTGCCCCAAGCGGAGGCGGTGCAGGCGTTGAAGACGGTCCTGGCGGAGGCTGCCCTGAATAAACGGGATGTCCTGCCGCTTCTGCCGGGTCTCTCGTTTCATCCGCAGACGACCGATCTTGTCTATCTGCCCTTTGTCCCGAGCGGGCAGGATCTGGTTCAGGAGCAGACCATGCTCTCGGTGGCTGGGGCTGTGCTTCATTTTGGGCGTAATTTGTGAGCGTGAGTCAGGAAAACTATGGATTTTTTGGGTGTGGAAAATGCGGGAACATGAGATACTGATGTTACTGGCCCTGGCCGAGGCCGAGGAGGCGTTCAAGCAGGGAGAGTTTCCGGTGGGTTGTGTGCTGGTGCATAAAGGGGCGGTGATTGCCTCGGGCAAGAGGGCCCATTCCAGCGGCAGGATCAACGAGATAGACCATGCCGAGATGCTGGCCCTGCGGTCGTTTCTTGACGCGGAATCGGGCGTCGCGCCGCAGGAGGTGACGGTCTATGCTACCATGGAGCCGTGCCTCATGTGTTTTTCCGCCTTGATTCTCAATGGGTTCAGAAAGATCGTCTATGCCTATGAAGATGTGATGGGCGGCGGCACCAATCTGCCCCTGACCGTACTGAATCCCCTCTATGCGGCCATGAAGATTCAGATTGTGCCCGCGGTGCTCAGGCAGGAGAGCCTGGCCCTTTTTCAGCAATTTTTCAGAAATCCGGCTAACCCCTACTGGAAAGGTTCGCTGCTGGCCACTTATACCCTGGAGCAGAAGTAAGGCCCTTGGTCTTCTTCATCTGGTTCCCATGCGGCGCACCCCAGGATAACTTCCTGCGGGGCGTATGGTCACCGGATGAAACTGAATAAATCCTAAAGAAATAAATATATTGCAACTTCTATGATCCCAACAGCGAGAACGGTCGGGTTTGTCCCCGGCGAACGGAATGTTTTTTTTCATATCCTCACGGCCTGTAATCTGTCCTGCCGGCACTGTTATATCAATCCTGAACAGCATGGCCGACAGACCCTGCCGCGGGCGACCATGGAGCGGTGGATTGAACTCTTTGCCCGTCCTGATCAGAAGTCCAATATGATATTCCTGGGCGGCGAACCCACGCTGCATCCCGATCTTGTGCATGGGATTGCCAAGGCCAAGGCCTGCGGCTTTGCGGTCACCGTTGACTCCAACGGCTATCTTTTTCATGACCTGCTTGAGCGCACCACTCCTGGACTTCTCGATTATCTGAGTTTCAGCCTCGATGGCCCGGATGCGGCGGTGAATGACCCCATCCGGGGGCAGGGCGTCTTTGCGGTGTGTACCGCCAATCTGCGCAAGGCCGTGGCCCGTGGATTTGCCGTCAGTGTGATCTACACCGTCTCCAGCCTCAATATCGATCATCTGCCGCGGATGGTGGCGCTGCTGGGCGAACTGGGGGTAAAGCGGTTTTTTATTCAGGTGATCGGGCTGCGGGGGAAACCAGCGCAGGATGGCAATATCTGTAATCAGGAGAATGGCAAAACGGAATGGCAGGTGAGCCCTGAACAGTGGCTGCGGGTGGTGCCGGAGGTAGCCAGGCAGGCCGCGGAGCAGGGCATCCATGTCACCTATCCCAAGGTGTTTCTTGAGAAGAGCGAGACCTTTGAGTGTGCCGGTGTTGTCGCTGATAATTTCTTCATCTTTCCCAATGGCCGGGTCTATCGCTGTCCCTTGTGCGAGGATTACCCCATCCATGCCTGGCGTATTGAAAACGATACCCTGCTGTACAATGAGGGACTGACGGAAGACCGGTTCTTTGCCCTGAATATTGCCGAAGGATGCGTGATGAACAAGTTACTCCAGCCCGATACCATCCGCTATGACGCCTCAGGAAGACCCGAACACCGGATCTCCTGCTGTCTGTTGAAACAGGAGATCCGGCCCGCAGATTTATAAGATGAGATGTGAAGATGGTTGTCCCTTTTAATGCGCCTCAACATCTGCAGCTCAAATACCGGGCTGGTTCTGCTGACCGCCAAAATAGAGGAGCTATCTGCCTGAATCCGGGCATGGAAACGGCAGTGCCTGACTGGTTAGCCTATCCTTTTTTAATTGGCGGTCACAAATGCTAAAAATCCGTGCAGGCTGGCGCTGACAACAAAAGCCAGGCCAACCTTGCGGTGGATGCCTATTTTCACCTGGATCCAATGTCGGCCGGAAAAGAGCTGGAAAAGAAGAAGAATAAAATTGATGATTCCGAGGAGCTGCACCAGGGAAATTCCGCCAATCCGCATATCATCCACCCTTCTCAGAATGTTGAAAATATCCAGTAGGAACTATTGCAGATCTACTGTCGCCTTTGCCGTGTTGGCGCTGCCATGTATATTGCAGAAAGCTGCTGATTCAAGGGTGATTGGCCCTGTCATCACATACTCAAAGGTACGGCTGAAATCGGCCGCCTCCGGAAGATTGAACGGACTGAACTCCCAGCGGGTCACTTCCTGGCCATTAATTGTGAGAGACACCATTTTTGTATGATGAAAAAAATTATTGGCACTGTGCGTGATAAAAAGCTTGATTTTGATCTTCTCTCCCTGGGCGGCTGTCGCTGGGGCTTCCATACGGACAGCCGCCTTATTGGCTAAGGCTGATCCCGCGCCCAGGAAAAACAGGGCACTTACAATCAACAGTATCATTTTTTTCATGATGCTTCCTCCGTTATAGGTGGCCCTCTCACTCAAGACAATATCGGGTCGAGTGTAAGAGGTAACTTTTTACACGCAGCGGCACGGCGCTGCCCCGGTTCTCCTCCCAATTTTAGGGACCTCACAGCTTTCTTTACAAGGCACCCAGGAGTTATTTCGTTCCGACGCCGAAGAGGGCGGTGAGGAAGATCCCTGCCTCGTACAGGCCAAACAGGGGGATGGCCAGCATGGCCGTGGCCATGAAATCGCCGGCGGTCAGGAGAAAGGCCAGGACGACAATGGCCGCGTAAAAAGAGAACCTTTTCTTGCGAAAGTAGCCGGCCTGGATAAACCCGGCTTTGCCGGCCATGACCATGAGAAAGGGGATCTCAAAAGAGAGTCCGAAGGTCAGCATGGTACGGGCCACAAAGGTCAGGTAACCTTCGAACCTGGGGAGGGGAATCAGGTTCTGGGTGGCATAACTCATAAAGAAATGGAGCATTCTTGGCAGGACAGCGAAGAATGCAAAGGCTGCCCCGGCGGCGAACAAGAGAGTGGCCCAGAAGACCACCAGCGTGGTGATCTTTTTTTCATTGCTCTTGAGTCCTGGGACGATAAACATCCAGACCTGATAGAGGATAACCGGAAAACTGGCCACAATGCCAACGAGCAGAGCGAGCTTCATGTAGGCGATAAAGGCCTCTGGCAGGTTGGTGTAGACCAGCTTGCTTATTAGCGGGCTTGCTTGAAAGAGCGGGGCCATAAAGAGCCTTGTAATATGCTCGGAAAGGCTATAGGCGATACCCGTGCAGACGATAATGGCCAGGAATATCTTGATTAACCGTTTACGCAGTTCCTGAAGGTGCGGTCCAAGGAGTTCAATGCTTCTGGTTAGCATGCTGGATGGGTGTTTGTGTCTTTTTCCGGGCTTTTATGTGCCGGCGTTTCACTGATTTTGTCTCTTGACTGATCATCAATTGGTGGAGCAGGTTTGGGGGCATCCACCACGGTGATCTTGTCCTCGCTGATCTTGTCTCCTGTGTGATCATCGATTGGTGGAGCAGGTTTGTGGGCATCGACCACGGTGATCTCGGCTTCAATGATCTTGTCTCCCGTTTTATCAGGGGCAGGATTCACCCCTTCGCCCGGGGTAAGGGTTTTCCAGGACTGGTCGGATGATTCAAGGAGGTTGTTTTTGTGCCCCAGCGCGGCATTGTGGAGATCGGATTTGATGGCGTCCAGGGTGCCGTCTTCTGTCAGGTCTTTTTTGAGCGTCTCGGCCATTTTTTTCAACTCCAACATCCATTTGGCCGCAGATCGCGCGAGATCGGGCAATTTGTCCGGCCCGACCACGATGAGGGCAATGGCCAGGATTACAATCATTTCAGGAAGACCGATGCCAAACATAGAAGGTACCTTGTGGGTGAAGAAATCAGGAGAGAAAGAGAATTTTTATTTCAATCCATTTTGCAACGTGATTGACATGAAGAATAAATGTACGTCATTTACCTGAGGGTGTCAATGTTTGATAAGTAGCGCTTGAATGTGCCAGAACATTTCGGCTTACGGGTGGCCAATGGATTGGAGCTGCTGGTAATAGTGCTGGAAGGTCTCATTCGGGATTTGGCTCTGCCAGTGACCGCTCAGTCTGGCCACAAGCCAGAAGAGGAGAAAGGAGCCGACGATCAGCGTCGGCAGCAGGAGCGGTGGGGCTGTTATCCTTCCTGGCAGGGAGAGCGTGAGGCATTTTTTTCTAGGACAGACCGGGAGGCATTCCAGGCAGCCGATACATTCGCAGTTGCGTACGGTTTGTCTGGCGGTGATCTCGATGGATGCCGGGCAGACTGCCTCGCATCTTTTGCAGTCAATGCACAGGTATCGGTCACGTCTGACCTGAAAGGGGCTGAAGATGGCCAAAAGGCCAAGAAGGGCGCCATAGGGGCAGAGATAGCGGCACCACAGATTCTTCACCACAAAGGACAGGGCCATGAGCAGGAGCATGATCGAACCGGCGAGCAGGCTGGGTTCCAGAAAGAAATGGAGCATTTTGGCGTCGGCGATCATGTTGTAGGATGAAAAATGAAAAGAGCTGAGTTCCGCCAGATTCATCTTCCAGAGGATGAGCCAGGAGAAAGTGGCGAGCAGCAGATATTTCAGAGAAAGCAGCGGCAGGTCGATCCAGGAGGGAATGGTCACCAGGATATGCAGTTTCCTGCCGATCTTTTCCGCAAGATTTGAGGTGAAGCCAACGGGGCAGATCCAGCCGCAAAATCCCTTGCGTAGGAAGAGGCCAAGAAACAGGGCGGCCAGGAAGATAGTGAGACCAGCCGGATGAATCGTGTCATATTCTCCGGAAAGAACAAGCCGTTTCAGGCTGACCAGGGCGCCAAGGGGGAGAAAGGCCTCGACCGCAGGCGGACGCAGGGGAGCGACGCGATCAGCAGCAGTGGTTGCCCAAAGATAAAATTGATAAAATTGCCAGCCGATGACGAGACAGAAAGAGGCAAAAAGAGACTGGCTGATCAGACGAAGGCCGACGATATATTTGCTAGTGAAAGAAAAATTCATTGAAATCGCAAGGGGGAATGTGGGTTGAATGTCAATGAACAGCTATTTTCTTTTCATCAGTTCCATGGCGGCGCTGATAATGGCAGGGGAGTCGAGGCCGCTATTTTTCCACAAGGTCTTCTGGGGGCCGTGTTCGATGAAGTGATCGGGGTGGGCCAGAATCATGGTCTTGATGTGGAAGAGGTGGCGTGCCGACAGGAGTTCCAGTACCGAGCTGCCCCATCCGCCCTGTCTGACATTGTCTTCAATGGTGATTACCCGGCCGGTCTGTTCCGCCCAGAAGGAGATGAGGTCGCCATCCATAGGTTTTATGAATCGTGGATTGATGACCGCCGCGTCTATGCCCAGTTTTTGCAGGCCATCGGCGGCGCGCAATGCGGGATAAACCCGGTTGCCAACAGGGAGCAGAAGAATATCGGTCCCTTCCCGCAGGAGTTCTCCTCTGCCGATCTCCAGTTTTTTCAGATCGCCTGTGAGCGCTACCCCCTCGCCTGCCCCGCGCGGATAGCGCACCGCACAGGGGGCGTGATGGAAAACGGCGGTGTAGAGCATATGTCGGAGCTCATCTTCATCTTTTGGTGCCATGAAATTGAGATTGGGAATAAATCGAAGAAACGAGATGTCGAAGACCCCGTGATGGGTGGGGCCGTCATCGCCCACAATCCCTCCCCGGTCAATGGCCAGGGTGACCGGCAGGTTGGGCAGACAGACATCATGGATGATCTGATCGAGAGAACGTTGGAAAAATGAAGAGTAGATCGCCACCACCGGCAGGATCCCTTCAAGGGCAAGACCTCCGGCAAAGGTAACGGCGTGCTGCTCGGCAATCCCCACATCAAAAAAGCGGTCGGGAAATTCTGCCGCAAACCGGCTCAGTCCTGTGCCGGCGGGCATGGCGGCGGAAATGGCGGCAATCCTGCGATCGGACCGGGCCAGTTTGATCATGGTGTCGCCAAAGACCCTGGTGTAACTGATGGATTCCTCTGTGGGCTTAGGAATTCCGGTTTTCACATCAAAAGGGCCAACCCCGTGATAATTGCCGGGATGGGTCTCCGCTGGTTTATACCCCTTGCCTTTGGTGGTCAGGACATGGACCAGCACCGGGCCATCGAGGTTGTCACGGACATTTTCCAGGGTGGGAATCAGGTCTGCGAGTTCATGGCCGGGGATGGGGCCCACATAGTAGAATTTCAGGGCCTCAAAGAGCATGCCGGGGGTAAAAAAACTCTTGAGATTCTCTTCACTTTTCTTGAGGACGGTGAGGATGTTGTCGCCGATTCCCGGCATGTCACGCAGCTTGGTGGCGATATGATTGCGGATCTGGGTGATGGTCTTGCTGGTCATCTTGCGGTTGAGAAAGCTGGAGAGGGCCCCGACATTCGGCGAGATGGACATCTCGTTGTCATTCAATATAACAATGAGATTTTTATCGAGATGGCCGGCCTGATTCAGGGCCTCAAAGGCCATGCCGGTGGTCATGGAGCCATCGCCGATCACGGCGAGCACCCGGCTTTTGTCACCTTTCAGGTCTTTGGCAAGTGACATACCGAGCGCTGCCGAAATGGAGGTGCCGGCATGACCGGTTTCCAGGGCATCATATTCGCTTTCACTGAATTTGGGAAAACCGCTCATTCCCTTGTACTGGCGAAGGGTATGGAATTGCTTCTGTCGACCGGTGACCAGTTTATGGGCATAGCACTGATGACCAACATCCCAGATCAGTTTGTCTGCCGGGGTATTGAAGACGGAGTGCAGGGCCAGGGTCAGCTCAACCACGCCGAGGCTTGGCGCCAGATGGCCGCCGGTCTCGGCCACGGTGTTGATGATGACCTCCCGGATATCCTGGGCAATGATTTCAAGTTCGGGGATGGAAAGAGGGCGCAGGTCGCTGGGGGACTGAATGTCCTTGAGCCTGACGGCTTTTGAGGCAAGGGAAGGGCTTGTCAACATAACGGCAATGAGAGTGTTATTTTTTTAGTCTTCTAACCCCGGTAAACGGGATAAGTGCCTTCACGAGATTATTTTCTTGCAAAAAAATAAGAAAATAATCTCTAAGGCACTAATGCGACCGGGTAAGGATGTATTGGGCAATGGCCCGCAAGGGGTCTGCCTTTTCATCAAAGAGAGCGAGCGCTCTCTCGGCCTCTTCTACTGCCATTTTGGCCTTTGCTCTGGTGGTGTCGATACCAAAAAAAGCAGGATAGGTGGCCTTGCCTTTGCTCGCGTCGCTGCCGGCGGCCTTGCCAAGTTGTTCTGTGGTGGCGGTGACATTGAGCAGGTCATCGACAATCTGGAAGGCCAGACCAACCTGCTCGCCGTATCTGGTCAGGGCCTCTTGTTGTCTCTGGTCTGCCCCGGCACCAATGGCCCCGGCCAGGATCGAGGCGGTGATCAGGGCGCCGGTCTTGCTGCGATGGATGGCGCGCAGGGTTTCAAAGGGAAACTCTTTATTCTCGTTGGCAATATCCAGCGCCTGGCCACCCACCATGCCAAGAGATCCTGCAGCCCGGGCAATGAGGTGGATGATTGCCAGTCGTTTTTCCGGGGGCAGCGTGCTCTGTTTGCTGTTGCTGAGCAGATCAAAGGCCCAGGTCAGCAGACCGTCTCCGGCGAGGATGGCCCCAGCCTCGCCATACAGGATATGGCTGGTGGGCTTGCCCCGGCGCAGGTCATCATTATCCATGGCCGGCAGGTCATCATGGATAAGGGAATAGGTGTGGATACATTCCAGGGCGCAGGCGATGGGAAGGAGATCGGAGTCGGGATCCGGCCGTGCCCCGATGGCCTGGCCTGCCGCCAGACAGAGGATGGGGCGGACTCGCTTACCCCCGGCAAACAGGCTGTAGCGCATGGCCTCAATGTGACCGGCGAAGGTGCCATGTTTCACCTCAGCTGTAAGCATGTATTGTTCCAGGGCGCGTTCGATCACCAGCCGCTGTTCATTCAGATAAGTCTTGATCTCCATTGGTGATCTCGTTAAAAGGAACTGATTCAAGCTGGCCATCTTTATTCAAGATGAGTTCAACCTTGGCCCGTGCCTCGGTCAGGCTGCTATTGCAGAATGCGGCGAGTTTGATCCCCTCGTCAAATTTTTTGAGACTCTTGTCCAGGCTCAAATTTCCGTCTTCCAGCTCTTCAGTGAGCTGTTCAAGACGGGCCAGTGCATCTTCAAAGGTTTGTTTGGCCATAATAAGTAAAAAAATAGGTGGTTACGTGGTAAGTAAACATCAAAAATCTGTCTTGCCGCTTGCAAGGTCGAATCAGGGCGGCAAACAGTGATTCAACCTAACGATCTTAACACTTAAACCTTAAAATTTAAAACTTAATTATAGCATGAAAGAGCCGATCACGGATTTTCTGCGCTGGCTGAGCTACGAGAAGGGATATTCCCCACATACGGTTACCGGCTATCAGCATGATCTGCTGGAGTTTATTGCAACCCTGGCTGACGGCACAGCGGTGCAGGCCATAGACGCCTCTTCTGTCCGGCAATTTGTGGTCAGTCTGCACGGACAAAATAGTGCGGCAACGCTTGCCAGGAAGCTTTCGGCCCTGCGCAGCTTTTTTCGCTTTCTCCAGCGGCAGAAGGTGGTGGCGGCCGATCCGCTGGCTGGTATTTCCGGGCCTAAAATCGCTCAGTTAATCCCGGTATTTCTGACTGTGGATGAGGTCTTTCTGCTCCTTGAGACCCCGGACAAAAAAGACACCTTCATGGCCCGCGATCTGGCTATACTGGAGCTCTTGTATTCTACGGGAATGCGGGTGGCGGAGCTTGTTTCCCGCAATCTGGAAGACCTTGATTTTGAGGCTGAAATGCTTAATGTACGCGGCAAGGGAAACAAGGAGCGGCTGGTACCCGTGGGACGACCGGCCAGGGAGGCGGTGCAGGCCTGGCTGCCCAATCGGCAGCAATTAATGCAGGAGCGGGCTGGCCGTGGGCTGGCGCTGGAAAAAGAGGCCCTGTTCCTCAATAGCCGCGGCAGCCGTCTGACCACAAGAAGCGTGGAGCGTATGGTTCGGGCCTATGGCGAGCGGGCCGGGATCCCGCAGACCGTGACCCCGCATGCCCTCCGCCACTCATTTGCCACCCATCTGCTGGAGATGGGCGCGGATCTCCGTTCGGTGCAGGAACTGCTCGGACATGCCAGTCTGTCAACGACCCAGCGTTACACCCATCTGACCCTTGACCATCTGGCCGAGGTGTATGACAAGGCCCACCCCTTGGCGAAGAAGGCTGAAGGTAGATAGGCTGAAGACTGAAGACTGGAGGAAAAGGTGTGCCTTCGGCCTTCCAGTCGGCGAACAGCCAGACGACCGTCAGCCTTCAGTCTATCAACCCGAAACGTGATAAAAATTTTAATCATTCCGGATACTCAAACATGAAAATACGATCAACAACAATCCTGGCCGTCCGCCATAAAGGCCAGGTGGCCCTTGCCGGTGACGGTCAGGTCTCCCTGGGAAATACGATCATGAAGCATGAGGCCCGCAAGGTGCGGCGGCTCTATCATGACAAGGTGATCACCGGTTTTGCCGGGGCCACTGCCGACGCCTTTACCCTTTTTGACAAGCTGGAGCAGAAGCTGGAGCAGTATAACGGCAATCTGATGCGGGCGGCAGTCGAACTGGCCAAGGAGTGGCGGACAGACAAGATGCTGCGCAAACTCGAGGCCATGCTGGTGGCCGTTGACAGTCAGTATTCCCTGCTTCTGACCGGCACCGGTGACGTCATTGAGGCGGATAACGGGGTGCTGGCCATCGGTTCCGGCGGCCCGTATGCCCAGTCTGCGGCCCTGGCCCTGATCCGGCACAGTGATCTCGATGCCGAGGCCATATGCCGCGCGTCCATGGATATTGCCGCCTCCATCTGCGTTTTTACCAATCATTCCATTATTATTGAAAAGATATGATGGCGTCGCCAAAAGACCCAAATACTTCGTTGCACTGCATCCTTCGTCACTGCGGCGTACTTCGTACTTTATTGTACGCCTCATTCCTCAAGATTCGTGCGCCTCGTCTTTGGGGCTTTTGGTTTAGCCATCCTTCTTAATAACTTTTTACAAAACCATCAGCTATGAATCCCATACAGTCATTGACCCCCAGAGAGATCGTAACCGAACTCGATAAATATATCGTAGGTCAGGCGGACGCCAAGCGTTCGGTGGCCATTGCCCTCAGGAATCGTTGGCGGCGGCAGCAGGTGGAATCCCCCCTGCGGGAGGAGATTGCCCCCAAGAATATCATCATGATCGGGCCCACCGGGGTCGGCAAGACCGAGATTGCCAGGCGTCTTGCCACCCTGGCCCAGTCGCCGTTCTTCAAGGTTGAGGCCTCCAAGTTCACCGAGGTCGGCTACGTGGGACGTGATGTGGAATCGATGATCCGTGATCTGGTGGAGATTGCGATCAGCATGGTCAAGGAGGAGCAAAAAGAGCGGACCGGCGGTGTGGCCGAGGCCAACGCCGAGGAGCGCATCCTCGATATCCTGCTGCCGGCGCTGCCATCCACGATGCACGAAGGTCCGGTCGGCAATCATTCCTTTCTATTGCAAGGAGATGGAGAACAGGAGCGGGCTGTCACTGCCGAACGAAAGGTAGGGGATACTACCCGTGAAAAGTTCCGGGAGATGCTGCGCGACGGCAGGCTTGACGAACGCGAGCTTGAGCTTGATCTTACCGAGTCGCACGGGGCGCCCATGGTGGAGATCATGACCACTTCCGGGATGGAGGATATGCAGTCCAATCTCCAGGATGCCTTCAGCAAGATCTTTTCCCAGAAGAAAAAGAAACGGAAATTGAAAGTGCCGGAGGCGATGAAGGCCCTGATCAAGGAGGAGATGGAACGCCTGGTGGATATGGACAAGGTGATGAAAGAGGCCCTGCGCCGCACCGAGGAATCAGGGATCATCTTTCTGGACGAGATTGACAAGATCGTCTCAAAAAATTCGGGCGGTCAAGGGCCGGAGGTCTCCCGCGAAGGGGTGCAGCGCGACCTGCTGCCCATTGTCGAAGGGTCAACCGTGACCACCAAGCACGGCATGGTCAAGACCGATCACATCCTCTTTATCGCCAGTGGCGCCTTTCATATGAGCAAGCCCTCTGATCTCATCCCGGAGTTGCAGGGACGTTTCCCGATCCGGGTTGAGCTGCACTCTCTTGGTCAGGACGAATTCGTCCGCATCCTCACCGAGCCGGAAAACGCCCTGATCAAGCAATACATCGCCCTGATGGCGACCGAAGGGGTGGAGCTGCTCTTTGAACCGGAGGCCATCCAGGAAATGGCCAGGATTGCGGTCGAGGTGAATCAGAACACCGAGGAGATCGGGGCCAGACGGCTGCATACGGTCATGGAGCGGGTGCTCGATGAACTCTCTTTTGATGCCTCGGAACGGGGCGCGGGACAATTTGTGGTCAGCGCCGAATATGTCCGCGCCCAGCTTGAGGCCATTGCCCAGGATCAGGACCTGAGCCGGTTTATCCTGTGATGGCGTCGCGAAAAGTCTCAAATACTTCACGAAAAGTCTCAAATACTTCGTTGTGCTGCATCCTTTGTCACTGCGGCGTACCCAAAAGTACGCCTCATTCCTCAGTCTTTGTACGCCTCGTCTTTGAGCCTTTTCGCTTAGCCATCTTCTCCCTCAGGGAGAAGGACTAAGATACATGTTCATCAAGATTTTTTTTATAAATGGCATTACCGTGTCACTCTGGCCAGCGGGTTATTGAATACCGCCGTCGCCCCCAGTTCTCTTTCAATCTCCAGCAGCCGGTTGTATTTGGCGATCCGCTCACTGCGGCAGGCCGAACCGCTCTTGATCTGGCCGCCGCCCATGGCCACGGCAAAATCAGCCATAAAGGTATCCTCGGTCTCGCCGCTGCGGTGCGAGATTACATAGCCCCAGCCGGCCTGGCGGCAGAGGTGGATGGCCTCCATGGTCTCGCTGACGGTGCCGATCTGGTTGAGTTTGATGAGCACGGCATTGGCTGATTGTTCCTTAATGCCGCGGGCGATGAACCGGGTGTTGGTGACAAAGAGGTCATCCCCCACGATCTGGATTTTATCGCCAAGGGCGGCTGTGTGGGCTTTAAATCCCTGCCAGTCATTTTCGGCCAGACCATCTTCAATGGAAATGATGGGATACGCGGCAAGCCACTGGCCGTAAAGCCGGGTCATCTCGGCGCTGGTCTTTGTGCCCTGGCCGGACTTTTCCAGATGATAGGCGCCGTCGGCAAAAAATGAGCTGGCGGCCGGATCGAGGGCGATGGCCAGGTCAAGCCCGGGCCGGTAGCCGGCCGCCTCGATGGCGGCAACGATCAACTCACAGGCCTCGTCGTTGTTCTTCAGGTTTGGGGCGAATCCGCCCTCATCGCCAACGCTTGTGGAGTATCCCTTTTGTTGCAGGATTTTTTTGAGGGCATGGAAGGTCTCCGCCCCATAGCGCAAGGCCTCGGCAAAGGTCGGGGCGCCGACAGGCATGATCATGAATTCCTGAAAATCGACGCTGTTGTCGGCATGTTTGCCGCCATTGATGATGTTCATCATCGGCACGGGCAGACGGAGCGCGCTGGGGCCGCCCAGATAAGCATACAGGGGAAGCCCTGATGCCTCCGCCGCCGCCTTGGCCACGGCCATGGACACCCCGAGGATGGCATTTGCCCCCAGCTTTCCTTTGTTGGGAGTGGCATCCAGGTCAATCAACAGACGGTCAATTACGGCCTGACGGGCAGGGTTTAGGCCCATAAGCTTCGGGGCGATGAGGGTGTTGACGTTGGCCACTGCCTGCAGGACGCCTTTGCCGTTGTACCGTTTTTTGTCGCCGTCACGCAATTCCACGGCTTCATGTTCCCCGGTTGAGGCCCCGGAAGGAACAGAGGCCGACACCTGGACGCCATTGTCGAGGGCGCACAGGACACGAACGGTGGGATTGCCTCGGGAATCAAGAATCTCTAAGGCGGACAGCGAAGTAATGACTGGTGGCATTGGTGTCTCTCCTGTGGTTGTCGAGCTTTTCTTCCCAGCGGCGTTTAATCTGCATAGTTACAATTTTTTGTTGATCCAATACCATCATCCTGACTGTTCTGGCAAGCTCGTCTCCCTGTATCGTTTTGTATCGTTTTGCAGAGATATTTTTTGATACCCATGGCCAGGGCATCTTCTGCTGAGGTTACCTCACTAATTCCACCACCATGCTGTTTCATGAGACGATTTGATTTTATTATCTGCATCTACATAAGTGAGATAAAACAGGACATTGCGCAAGATGACCTCATGTTGGCCAGGGTTGTATCGAGGGTGTCCTGTGATTTATAAAACCTTTAACCGACCACTCCCGGCTCCGTTGATTTGGAGGCGGCAGCAGCCTTCTTCCTGCTCTTTACCGCATACATCTTGGCGTCTGCCAGCACCAGGAGTTCTTCAAGGGAGGCGCCCCCCCGATCATGGGCAACACCAAAACTGATGGCGATCTGCTGTTCCGGCGGGAGTACTTTGTTGATCTCGGCAAGTTCGTGTTCCAACCTTGCCAGCACGATGGCTTCCGAATTACTGCTCGATGCGGAGGTGAGCAGGACGGCAAATTCATCCCCGCCCATGCGCCCGACAACGTCTGTGTCCCTCACCGTTGTGCGCAGGAGTCTGGCGGTTAAGATCAGGGCCTTGTCTCCTGCCTCATGACCCAGGGTATCATTGATCCATTTCATGTTGTCAAGATCGGCGAAGATGACAAAGACCTCGCCACTGCCACGTTTCACATAACCGAGCTGATGCTGGGCAAGGTTCATAAAACCACGGCGGTTGCAAAGTCCGGTGAGCTCATCGGTTATGGATAGGCTCTGGAATTGCTGCTCCAGTCGTTTCCTGTCGGTAATATCGCGGAAGTCCTCTATGATTCCTGTTAATTCACCGCTGCAATTGTAAAAAGGGACGGCCGTCACCAGACAGATAGATGTGGTTCCATCGGAGCTGACCCTTTTAGACTCATCCTCGATATGTTCAGCCCCCTTGAGGATCAGGCGCAGTGGACAATTCTCGGTATGACAATTGGGACCGGAAAAAACCTCATGGCACTTTTGGCCGATCAGTTGCTCCAAGGGAAGATGGACAAGACTGGCAAAGGTTTTATTGGCATTTTTGATTACCCCGTCAAGGTTAACCAGCCGCATCCCGTCCGCCGCGGTATTAAAGATCTGATCAAGCTCGGCATGGGATTCGTTGAGTTCCTGTTGAAGTTTTTGTTGCAGGTGCAGCCGATTCAAAAGTTTGGTCGTGTACAGGGAGTGCATGGCGATGAGCAGGAATGAAAAAGCGGTGACCAGGAGATAGCCGACGGTGTAACGTCCTTTCATGGCCATCAGGGTGGGACTCTGTTCATAGGCCATGAGATAGCCAGCCGGCTCCCCTGAGATATCGTGGATCGGCAGGAGATGAACCAGAAAGGCCTTGTCGGCTAGGAAGAGAGGCAGGGAAACAGTCTGGTAGGCCGGAAGATGTTTTGCCAAGCTTTTTTGTATGGCCTGGTTTATCTGGTCTAACTGCCCCTCACTGATATGGCCCTGATTCCCAGGGTGGCTATGGGCCTCGATAGCCTTTTGGTCTGCTGCTTCCGAGAGAAAGGCCTCGGCAAAAGAGGTGGCCGTAAAGTGATCTCGCAGGTCGGCGGCGTCCAGATGCGCCGCGGCCATTTGTTTGCCCACAATAAAACGATATTCACCGGGGAAACTGTTCATGAGATCATTGAGAAGGGTGGAAAAGGGGAGGCCGATCTCAACCGAGCCAAGATGATGGCCGGCGGCGGTGGACAGAGGAAAGAGAGAGCGGTAGGCCTGCCAGTGTCGGCCCATGTCATAGCCCACAACCGGCTTTTTGGCGCTATTGACCAGCATGACGGAGGGCCGGGATCCGGCCAGTTGGTCGTCAAAGAGTTGTGGCTGGTGCATGCGCAGGAAGCTGGTCCCGTCAGTAAAGTGAAAGTGAATCTGCTGGAAATGATTTTTGAGCAGATGCTGGTACAGAGGGAGTATCGTGCTATAGAGCTCCTGGCGTAACCTGCTTCGTTCTTCTTTATTGGCAACCGATGCCTGCTCCATGAGGGTGAGCACCTCGGGCGTGCTGAGTCTTTCATAGGCCATTTTCATACGCTGCTGATAGGCATGGGATATCAGGGTATATTGGCCCTTGATCTCCGTCTGCCGCTCCGTCATAAAAGAATCGAGCTCCTGTTTTTTGAATAGATACAGAGTGGACAGGGTGATTATCTGGATGACCGCAAAAAAGAGGAGATAGCGAAGGAGGTTTTTGGTCTGTTTCATTGTAGTCAATTATTCTGGGGCAGGCGAATGATAAAAGTGGTGTCAATCCCGACTTCAGAAGCAAGGACAATAAATATTTGTGTATAAATATTTATAAAAAATATCCTGCATTAGCATGCATGTTCAGTTCAGCCATTCTCCTTGAGGAAGAAGGTGGCCGAAGGACGGATGAGGGAGACGGCAGGAGCTTACACTCAGGTTTTTCCCCTCATGTCGCTCCTGTGCCGATCATGGTGCTCGTGACAAGATGTTTTCTTGTCAGTCACCAGTCCTTTATCATCAGAAAGAGGGGACTGTTCCGATGTTTTTGTTTCAACTGCTATGATTCGATCGTATCATCCGTAACTCCTCGCTGTCAATGAAGGCGAGGAAAATCCGGAGCTGGTAGCGATCTGTTGCTTATCCTGATCCATTAAGGCGGTGCTCTCCTGTGGTTGGCGGTTTTCTGTCAGCGGCGTTCAATCTCGACATTTACCTTTCTTTTACCCCAGTGGATGGCATCTGCGTGTGAATCAAAAAAAAGATCGATCCGGTCTGGCCCTTTAATCGCTCCGCCTTTGTCTTCGACTACCCCCCATCCATAGCCGGGAATATACATGCGGGTGCCAAAAGGATAGTACTTGGTGTCGGCAGCGATGGTGCCTTTTTCGGGCAGGAAATACCAAGGGAAGAGAAGCAGACGGGTGGGAATCATCCACGGCCGTTGCAGGGAGTCGAGCGAGAAGAATCCGGGCTGGGGCTCGGTGGGGGTGGTGCCGCTGGCGGTAAGTCCGCTGTAGGGGCGTCCGGTATATTTCCCATAGTCTACATAGCGATTCCAGAAGTCGAGTTTGAGAAAGATCCAGTTGCCGCGCTCCCAGCCGCAGCATTGCGAACAGCCGCAGTAACCGGTGGTTTCGATGACCCGTGTGTTTGCTCCGCCGCTTGGGGCAATTTGTCGTTTGGCACAGCCGGAGAAGAACAGGGTGAAACTGAGAAGGATGATGAAGGATATGCGGCTACCAAGGACGCACGCGGTGGGTGGCGCTTGCTCTGCTCTCATGTGCGGTGGAACCATTTTTTTACCTCCGTGGCAGTGAAATGTTTCAGGACTGGCCGTCCGTGGGGACAGTGGGAAAAGAGATCGGCGCGGGCCATGCGGGTGAGGAGGGCGTCAATCTCCAGAGCGTGAAGGGTATCACCGGCCTTCACCGCTGCCTTGCAGGCCATGGAGGCCAGGATGTCATCAAGGATGGCACCTTTTCCCTTTTTTTCTTCTCCATGGCCAAACCTTGCCAGAATGTCGACAAAGAGTGCCCCCGGATCGCCCTGACCGGCCATGGCGGGAACGGCAGAGATGATAAAGGAATTACCGCCGAATTCCCGGACTGTAAAACCCATCTGTCTGATCTCGGCTGCATGGTGTTCCACGCATTCGGTCCCGGCAATGGAAAGCTCGACAGTTGCCGGAAAAAGCAGGGTCTGGCTGGCGATGTGTCCCTGCATGAACTGCCTTTTCAGATCCTCAAAGAGGAGGCGTTCATGGGCGGCATGCTGATCCACCACCAGGAGGCCGCCGTCTTCTGACTGGCAGAAGATATAGAGATTGTCATATTGGCCGATGATTGTGAGACCGTGGCCTGAAGCTGTTGCCACCGGCAAGGCTTGCTGCGTTCTAAAAACAGGCTGAGTTACAGGCGGGAGAACAACGGCTACCGGTTCCGCAGTCTGCAACGAGAGAACAGCGGCTGCGGGAACGGGTGATTCTCTGATAAACGGTTTGGGGGCGGATGTAAAAGTAGACTGTATTGTCGGCGGCTTGCTCTGCTGGGATACCGGCTGCGGTGCTGGCTCTTGCTCTGGCCTGTGGTCCTGCGAGGGCGTGGCCCGGAAAATGGCGCCCTGGAGTTTTTTTTGATGTTCCTGCATCGCCTGCTCCACGGCCTGGCTGATCATCTGATGGATGGCCTGGCTGTCGCGCAGACGGATCTCCTGCTTGGTCGGATGGACATTGACATCAACGTCCTCCGGCGGCAGGCGCAGGTGGATGAGGCCTGCCGGATTCCTTCCTTTCATCAGAAAATTGCGCAACCCTTCGGCGACGGCATGGACGATCATCCGGTCGCGGACGGCCCGGCCATTGACCAGCAGCCGGATTCCGGCTGATCCCGCCACGATTGCATCCGGGGGCAGGAGCCAGCCGTGAGTATGGGGCTCGCTGCTATTGTCTCCAGCTTTTCCCACCTCCATGAACTGCCCCTGATAATGGAGAATGGCGGCCAGTCGATCCGGCAGGGACTGGTTTCCCTCAAAATGAAGGACTTCCCGTTCGTCTATGCGCAGGACAAAGGTGATGTCGGCAGCGGCCAGGGCGTAGCTCTTGACGACCTCTTCGATATGGGCCAGTTCGGTCCTGCTGGTGCGCAGGAATTTCCGGCGGGCCGGGGTGTTGCCAAAGAGGTTACGGATCTCAAAGATGGTGCCGCGGCCGCAACCGATCTCATGCACCTTGATAACTCTCCCATAGTCGAGCACGACCCTGGCGCCAAGGGGGGCATCCTGGGTGCGGGAGGTGAGGGTCATGCGCGAGACCGAGCCGATGGAGGGGATGGCCTCGCCCCGGAAGCCCAGTGAGCTGATAGCGGCCAGATCCTGGTCGGTGGCGATCTTCGAGGTTCCGTGCCGTTCCAGGCAGAGGAGCATGTCGTCTTCATCCATGCCTTCGCCGTTGTCGATGACCCGGATCAGACGGGTGCCGCTGCCCTCAATCTCGATCTCAATCCGGCTGGCACCTGCATCCAGGCTGTTTTCCAGCAGTTCTTTGACCACCGAGGCCGGACGTTCAACTACCTCGCCGGCGGCGATCCGGTTGGCCAGTTGTTCAGGAAGGATGCGGATCTTGGACATAATAAGCAGCAGTTGAAGGGTTTAAGGCTGAATGGTTATGGCTGCGATATCGTACTGGATATTATAGCAGCTTTGTCATTATTCAACATGAAGAATTTCTATCGCGCAGAGGCGCTGAGACGCAGAGGAAAACATTTTTTATCTGTTTTTCTTCTCATTCTCTGCGTCTCAGCGCCTCTGCGCGAGATATCAGTTCTCTCATCCGCCGGATGAAGAGAGTGATTGCTCCCCGCGACCGCGTACGGTAAGGATTGCCTGTTGCAGATAGGGCGGAATGATGACCTTGCTACGGATAGCGTTGTCCCAGGCCTGGAGAAGATCCTGCTCCGGGATCCCCGCCTTCTGCCAGTAGGCCACCGGGTCATGGGCAAATCCGGCGATGATCTCGAACACCTCTTTGTAGTTGTTGGCCACGTGACAGAAGTTGGGCACCCACGCCGGCGCCAGGCGGACGTTGTGGGTGCCGATGGTCTTCATGCTTGAGGCGGTCTGCAGCTGTTCCAGGGTTGATTGCCACAGATGGGTCCCGTTCTCGCCAAGCCCGAAGGGATCGACAAAGATGTGCGGGGCGGGCAGGCTCTCAAACAGTTTGAGATTGGTGACGGCAATCAGCAGTTCTTCAAAGGTGCCCATGCCGCCGATATTGTAAATCTTGAACAGGGAGGTGCGGTCGAGGATATTCTGGCGCATGTGCCGGGCTGAGTTGTTGAAATTGAGCATGATCGGCGGTTGCAGATTGGCGCGCTGACCGATCCTTTCGCTGTCGATGCCGACACCGATACGGAGGATGCCAAGGGCTGCGGCGGTGTCATCGGCGATCTTCATGACTCCGGGGCCGCTGCCATGACAGACCGCGAGATGGTCGCCGATTTCGGGAACAGAACGGAGCTGCTCAAAAAAATCGTGAATCTGCTGGGTGAGCACCCCTTCCGTCCCGTCAATATGGGAGCCGAACATGGCGATCATGGTGTGGGTGTCGGCGATCCTCTCCTTACCTTCTCTCGTCATCCAGAATCCGCGGTGGAACTCGCGCAGATGCCTCTCGTTTTCTTGTCCGAAAATCATGTAGAAGCGGACGTCTTCGTGGCAGGACATCTCGCAGAATGTCTCATAGGTGGCGCCGCCGAAGTAAATATTGTCCAGAGGCGGCAGCAGGGGCTGGCAGTGGGCGCCATTTTCCTGGGCCTCGCCCTGGCGGATGCTGCGGCCGATAAAGACCCCGACGTTATTGCGTTTGAGGACGCGGAGGGTGTCGGTGACCGGGAAGGTATGGGCAATGAAGACCTTGCGCATATTCTGGGCCCCGCCGACCAGATCGAGGGTCTCGGTAAAGCGCCGCAGGTCAGTGTCGACCTGCTCTCCCTGATGGACGCCGGAGGTGATCGTGCCCCGGACTGCCTCGTAAACAATCCGGTTCTGGGCGGCTTCATGCCACTCGTTTTCCTGAAGTTCCCACTGGATTTCTATGCACTTGCTCCGGGTCAGGATGCGGCCGTAATTGCCGCGGACGGATGCCATCTGACTTATATTGTCGAATAGGGCGTCGCTGACACCCAGGTCAAAGATATGGGTGGCATCGGCAAAATCCACTCCCTCCTGCATGATTCTCCGGGCCTGATTGCCGGTCAGCAGTTGTTTGGTTATCCGGGTGGTGGTCAGGTCGGTGGGAAACAGACGGAGCCGCACCTGCAGGTTGCCGGGGGTCACCGGCTGGTCACTGCCATTGTAGATCTCAACCTGTCTTGGAACCCTGATGCCGCTGGTCCGCACCGCATCAAGCAGTCTGGCGGCCAGATGAAAAACACCCGGTTCATTGAGGGTCCTGTCGATCAAGGCGCTGTAGGGCCCAAGGGAGATACGGATGGCCCCGCACAGAAAGTCGCCTGGCGCCAGGGAGTCGGGGAGGCCACAGCGGGAAGGGTATTGAATCAGACCAAGACCCTCCTTGCTCTCGCTGAGCACGATCTGGATATTCTGGCCGGCCGTAAGCAGAGTGTTTGACAGCAGGTAGCGGTTGTTTTCCAGAAGGAGGGTGATGACGCCTTCGTCGTCAATGGTGGCATTGGCAGGCAGGAGCAGATAATTATCGGCCGCCGCCTCTTCGATCTCGGTGCGTCCAAGTGGAGCGGCCATGGGGATGAAGAGTCTGCCCATGGTCAGGCGCCGGTTACGGTCGACCATGGACTTGATCTCGGCAAAGAGGAAATCCGGGATGTTCGGGTTCAGCGAAAAGAGGTGCACCGGGATATTGATGCGTTTGTGCCTGGTGTCAATCTCCGGCAGACCGTCCCCAAAATCCAGATCCAGACCAATCTGTGAATGGCCGCTCCTGCCGATCAGGGAGCAGCGTTGCCGCAGAAGGCCGGATGCCATGATGTCACTGATAACACCACGGATGGTGTCGCTTGTCTCTTCAAAGCGCAGGGCGCCTGCCAGTTTGGGGACACCCAGTTTGGTGTCAATGGTCGGTTCCGTCTGCGGGTCAAGCAGGAGGTACCCATCTTCAGTGAGCAGGGGCGGGCGTTTCATATTTATATTCCAGAAGAGGATAATAAAATTTAAGGTTGCGTTTATGGATACAGTGGCGTCTGGCAGATACCATACAAAGAGCCGTTACAAAATAACATGTCTCTTTATAACCATTTCGTTACGCAAGCCAAGGACGGATCAGTGTCGCGAGCGCTATGGACGGTGCAAGAGCGGCCGGCTCTTTATGTCGTTCCAGCCATTTAGATGGTCATGTTATTTTTATTTACAGCGACTTATACCATAAGAAAGGGGATTTAACCTGATTCTTGTGAAGAAAATACACTTCTCCCTGTGAACTCAGCGCCGTCTGTGGTAATGGTCTGTTCATAATAGACTATTTTATCAGCCAATGCCCCCTTATCAGATGCAAACAATTTCCAGTGGCCTCGTCAAAACAAAAAACAGTGTCTCAATCGCCACCAATGTCCAAAAAATCGGGGTCTGACGCGCCGACTTCCCGGCCGGTACCGCGTCGTAAGCCGCTGAATGAAAGGCATATCATCGCCTTTCTATTTGCGATCTGTCTGTTGATTACTCTTTTTTTCGGGTCGCTCCTTGTTGCCTTCAAATCCCTTAATCTCCCTGACATTCACTCTGTTTCCCATTATCGTCCCTTGCAGGCCACCGAGATTCTGGACCGGAACGGGAAGGTGATTGACCGGATTTTCATCGAAAACCGGACAGTGCTGCCTCTGGCCAAGATGCCGCCCTTGCTGGCCAAGGCTTTTGTGGCCGCTGAAGACGGTCGTTTTTATGATCATCCCGGGCTGGATTTCTGGTCGGTGTTCAGAGCCCTTGTCAATAATGTGAGAGAGGGGCGGCGCAGTCAGGGCGGGTCAACGATTACCCAGCAGGTCGCCCGTTCCCTGCTGCTCTCTCCGGAAAAGACCTATCTGCGAAAAGTGAAAGAGGCCCTTATTGCCTGGCGGATAGACAGACTGCTTGGCAAGGACGAGATCCTGTATGTTTATCTCAATCAGATCTATCTAGGCGATGGCGCGTACGGGGTGGAGGCGGCGGCTCAGGTCTATTTCGGCAAACACGTCTCAGAGCTCACCCTGGGCGAGATGGCCATCCTGGCCGGTCTGCCGCAGGCGCCAAGCCGGTATTCACCCCTTGACCATTTAGAACTGGCGCAGCAGCGACAGCGGTATGTCCTGAACCGGATGGCCGAGGACGGTTATATCACTGCTGATGAGGCGCGTCTGGCCTTTGTGTTTCCGGTACAGTTTAAACAGCGGGAGAATGGCGCGCGCGTCAACAACGGATATTTTGTGCAACTGGTACGCAAGCAGGCGGAGGCCGAGCTTGGTCTCTCTTTGAATTATGCCGGGGTCAGAATCTTCACGACCTTTGATCCAGCCATGCAGCTTGCGGCCACCAGTGCGGTGCGCCGGGGGGTGATGGCCTCTCTGGTGCGATCTTCCGGCCAGGTATTGAAGGCCGGGAATGACGGCCGGAAAGAGGTGCCCCAGGGGGCGCTGGTGAGTCTTGAGGCCTGCACCGGTCAGGTCAGGGCCCTGGTGGGTGGACTTGATTTTGCGGCATCTCCTTTTGATCGGGCCACTCAGGGACGGAGGTCTGCCGGCTCGGTTTTCAAGCCCTTGATCTATGCCACGGCCCTGGAAAACGGCTGGCGGCCGGAATCGATGATCCTGGATGCGCCGCTGTCAATACGGGGCCATGCCGGCAAGCAGTGGCAGCCGAGAAATTATTCAGGTGAGTTCCATGGGGCGACCTCCCTGGCTGAGGCCTTGGCCCACTCCCTGAATGTAGTGACGGTCAAGCTTCTGCAGAAGGTGGGGGTTGATAAGGTGCGGGCCATGGCCAAGGACTGCGGCATTGCTGAACCGATCACCGCTGATCTGTCTCTGGCCCTGGGGGCTACAGGGGTTTCGCTTATGGAGATCACCGGAGCCTATGCCCCCTTTGTCTGTGACGGCCGGTTTATGCCGCCGGTGTTGATTACCAGGATTGAAGATGGGGCAGGCGCAATCTTGATGAAAAACAAAGCTGAATCACGTCAGGTGCTGGATCCAAAGGTGGCCGAAGATATGCAGAGGATGCTGGCGGCGGTGATCAGCGAAGGGACGGGAAAACGGGCCGGCGGTCTGCCTGGTTTGTCCGGCGGCAAGACCGGGACCACGGATGACAATCGTGATGCCTGGTTTGTTGGATTTACCAGGGAGCTGATCACTGGCGTCTGGATGGGGTATGATCAAAACGCAACTCTGGGCAGGGAAGAGAGCGGGGGTCGGGCCACCGCACCGATCTGGCTTGATTTCATGCGGCAGGCAAAATGATGGAGATATGTTGAACAGGGGAGACATGGGAACACGTTCTGAAATCTATACGCTCTTTTATGGCGGTGATGTGGCGGTGAAACTGGCGGTAGCCCAGAATCTGTATTCCCGTTATGACCAGGCCCTTGTCCTGCGGCCGGATATTATGGCGCAACTGGCGGCGGTGCAGGCCTCGGAGCGTGCCCTGCACGTCCAGATGGGCGCCATGGCGATGGGCGCTACCTGCACGCAATGCGCGGGTCGTCAGGGCGGCGGGTGTTGCAGCCGGTATATGGCGGGTGAAAACGATGTGCCGCAACTGTTGATGAATCTGCTGGCGGGAATTCAAGTCCGTATCCAGCAGGATGACAGGATCGAGTGTTGTTTTCTGGGGGGAGCGGGCTGTGTCTTGAGTTTTAAACCCATGTTCTGCCTCAACTATATTTGTAGCCATATCAAAGGAGATGGGAATCCGGCCACCCTGCTTCTTCTTGAGCAACGGACAGGTTCTCTGCTCAGAAAGCAGGCTGACATGGAGCAGTTGCTGCTGGATTTTTTTTGTGGAAATATTTGAGAGGGTGGTTCGGATTACGGGGAAGGGAAAGAGGAACGCCAGGTTCCTTTATCATAAACTGCCTTTAGCGGCGGCCTGATTCGCTTACAATAACTTGACTTATTGCCCGATAATATGTATTTTTTAATTATATATAAGTGTATCCGTACCAGTTAACTCCTTGCAAGGGCGCAGGTCTTGATACTTTATCTCTTTGAATCCTTCTTCCTGGAAGACATATGAAATTTCTAAAGAAAATATGTTTCTTGCTGATGATCTTCTTCTGTCTGCCTTGTAATTATGGGATAGCGGACCAGTCCCAAGGTGATCAGCGGCAACAGGAAATAACCTCGCGCAATAAGGATGCTTTGCTGGGCATTGATGGTTTTGGTCAACCTGCTGAGGGAGCCTTGGCCAATCTTACCCCGGGAGAAAGGAAGTGGTACCATAGATTTCAAGAGGGGATTCCTTGTTTTGACGGTTGGAAAAAGATAACCCAGGCGGTTGTCGAAAAATTTCCCGAGCATGAACGGGAAACAAGACTGGCAGCCATGCAGGCGCTTGGCTTTAAAATCGGTTATGAGTGGAGCCGGGATAATCGGGTGCGCAAGGTCAACACCGATATGTTGAGGGCCTGGGGAAGAGAGTTGCGGAAGGCCGGGGCTGAAAACCATGTGCAACTGGCCCAGGTCTTGTACAAGATTGATAGTGAGGTAGATACCCTGTTACGTTCAAGAATTGCTGCGCAATAGGTGCCGGCTTCTCTTTCTGCTGTTTTTGTCTGCCATTTTTGTCATCCCGGTAAATCAGGGAGCAACAACCCTGTTTATCTCACATTCCAGCCTGCCGTCATGAAGAACTATTTCTATCTGTTCACCAGGGTGAACCTGCCCGCTTCCGGTAATGATTTCCTCTTGTTTCTTTCCTGATTTTTTTCTTCTGACGATGGCATAGCCCCGGGCCAGGGTGGCAAGAGGACTGACGGTATCTAAAAGAGCTGCCTGAGCGGAAAAGGCCGCGTTTTTTTGCTTAAGGAGATCCTGTATCTGCTGGTACAGCTTTTCGGTGGCATGCTTCAGGCGTTCTGTCTGGATGGCCACTCTGGTGGCTGGTGACTGGTGCTGTAATCTGGACAGGGTTCTTTCCAGACGGAGGGTCTGTTCCTGGAGCAGCCTTTCCAGGGAGTGAGTCAGCCTGGAGGTGTTATGGTCTATCCGCAAGGTGAAGTGGGAAAGGGTCATTCTCAGATCACCGAGCAGGCGTCTGTTCTGGTAGACCTGTCTGCTGTAATCGTTAATCTTCTGCAGCAGCAGGGTCGCGAGCTGTCTTTTGCAGAAGAGGATTTGTCTTTGCACTCTTGCATTATCGGGGATGATCTGTTCGGCCGCGCCGGTCGGGGTCGGGGCCCGCAGGTCTGCACAGAAATCGGCAATGGTGAAATCGACTTCATGGCCGATGGCCGTGACAATGGGCAGGGTTGAGCCGGCAATGGCCCTGCCCACGCACTCCTCATTGAATGCCCACAGATCTTCCAGCGAGCCTCCGCCCCGGCAGAGGACGATGATGTCTGGGCGCAGCCCGGTACTGGTCGGCTTGATTCTGTTGATCCTGGCGATTGCTTTGGCGATTTCTTCCGCCGCTCCCGCCCCCTGCACCCGTACCGGAAAAATCTGAATAGCCGCACCCCAGCCGCGATTTCTCCATATCTTGAGAAAATCATGGACCGCCGCGCCGCTGGGGGAGGTGATCAGGGTGATCCTGCGGGGAAACGGCGGGATCGCTTCTTTCCGTTCTTCGTCAAAAAGGCCTTCTGCGGCCAGTCGTTTTTTCAGCTCCTCAAATTGCAGCTGCAGCAGCCCGGCCCCGTGAAAATCAATGGTGTCAACGATGAGCTGATAGTCGCCCCGGGGTTCGTAAACCGAGATCCGGCCATGACAGACCACCTGCTGGCCGTCACCGATATCCTTGGCCAGGAAACGTTGCTGCCCTTTAAAGAGGACAGCCCGCAACTGGGCGCCCTCATCCTTGAGGGTGAAATAGCTGTGGCCCGAGTAGGGACGGGAGAGGTTGGATATCTCGCCGCTCACCCGGACAAAGCGGAATTCACCTTCCAGGAGGTTTCTGATGGAGTGGCTGATTTGCGATACGGTGAGTATTGCCGGCTCTGAAGATGTGAGGGAAAAAGGATCCATGAGCAAAAAATCAGGAAGATAAAGGGGTTATGGGTTTGCAGTTACCCGAGCTTACGAGATTTTGAAAAGCCATGAATTATTCTGACGCGTTTTTATGATTTGATGAATCATGGTGTCAGGCTGGCCAGTGGAGAGACTTTTTGCGAGACCATTAGAGTTTGGGAATGGACATGACGCACACTATCGAGTAAATAGAAAAATTCATATCTTGAAAAATTGAACCTAAAATGTTTGCAGGGAAAGGTAAAGCAAAAAACAAAAGGAGGTTGGTATGGCAGAACAGAGCGCCTTTGATAAGCAGCATATTCAGGAGAGTTCCCATAGCGATGGCAGTGGTTTGCTTGAGCATTTGAATCTGCCCCCGGTGGTTATCCGGTTTGTTAACAGGAATAAAAAGAATCTGCAGATCGGAGCTGTTGTTGTGAGTGTGGTTGTTATTGGTCTGATCTCGTACAGTTCGTATCGGTCGAACCGGATCCAGAAGGCGTCGGCAGCGCTGGCATTTGCCATGCAAGCGGCTGAGCCGGAAAGGCATAAGGCCCTTGTCGGTGTGGCCGCTGAATTTTCCGGGACTCCTTCGGCGCACTGGGCGAGTGCCGAGCTTGCCCATGAGTTGATGAAAGAGGGCAAGTTTAAAGAGGCTGCAGCGCAATACGGGGCGGTGCGAAAAAATATAGGCGCCGCTGACCCCCTGTACGCCTTGCTGACCTTTGGTCTGGCCCAGGCCAATGAGGCCGCTGGCGCTTTTGATGCCGCTGCTCTTGAGTATAAGGCCTTGCAGAAGATTGATGGCTATGCCGGAGAAGGATTTACCGGACTGGCCAGAATCTATGAGTCTCAAGGGAAAGGAAAGGAGGCGCTGGCTGTGTATGAGGAATATGTGGCGACCTTTACCGGTCAGAATCAGAACGATCCCGCCAAGATAGCAGTGGATGAGAAGATCATCAGGCTCAAGGCCATGCAGTGAAACTGGTCCATGATCCGTCGGAGATTGCCGCCCTTGCTGCCGGTTGGCGGGGTCAGGGATTGAAGATTGCCCTGGTACCGACCATGGGCTGGTTTCATGCCGGGCATCTGGCCTTGATGCGTCAGGCCAGGCAGAAGGCCGACCGGGTGGTGGTCAGTCTTTTTGTCAATCCCATTCAGTTTGGCCCTGGCGAAGATCTGGCCGCCTATCCGCGTGATCTGCAGCGGGACAGGGAACTTGCCGCCGGTGAGGAGGTTGATGTCCTCTACGCCCCGTCGGCAACAGATATGTATCCTCCCGGATTTCAAACCACCATCCGGGTGGTGGAGCTGGGCCGAGGGTTATGCGGGGCCAGTCGCCCCGGCCATTTTGATGGGGTCTGCACGGTGGTCATGAAACTGTTGCATCAGACCCAGCCCCATCTGGCTGTCTTTGGTGAGAAAGACTTTCAGCAACTGGCAGTGATCAGGCGCATGGTCCGCGATCTGGATCTGGCGGTGGACATCGTCGGTCATCCCATTGTGCGGGAGGCTAGCGGACTGGCCATGAGCTCGCGCAACAGTTACTTGACGGAAGGAGAGAAGGAGCAGGCACTCTGTCTCCATCGCGCTATTCTTTTTGCCCAGGAAAAAGCGAAGGGCGCAGCCCAATCCCTGTCTGCTGCGGTTTTGTGTTGCGAGATTGAGGACAATATCCGCCAGGTTCCTGGTTGTGTTGTTGAGTATGTAGAAATTGTTGATGCTGACAGCCTTGAGCGCTGTGAAACTGTGGGCGGGAACAGCAGGTTGATCATGGCGGTGAAGGTCCATGAAAGAGTTCGTCTGATAGATAATACCAGGCTGTGTGAAGTCTGAACTGTAAGCCGTTTGCATAAAAAAGAGTCCGGAAAATAAGAGTTGTTTTGTAACGGCCCCTAAAAATAATGAGAAGATAGAAAATCATGTTGCGACAGATGTTGAAGGCAAAGCTTCATCGGGCGACCGTCACCGAAGCTGACTTGAGTTACGAGGGAAGTCTGACCATTGATAAAAATTTAATGGATGCCGTGGGGATAGTACCCTTTGAACGGGTTCATATTTATAATACTAATAATGGTGAGCGGTTTGATACCTATGCCATTGTTGGCGCGCCGGGTGCCGGCGTGATCGGGTTGAATGGCGCTGCGGCCCGGAAGGGCATGGTGGGCGATATCATTATTATCTGTACCTATGGCCTTTCGGCTGATGATGAGTTACCGGAGTATCAGCCTGCCATCGTCCTTCTTGATGAGCATAATGCCATCAAGGAAACGCTTGCCATTTGAGATCATTTTTTAAGGGAGAACCTGACAATGCCTGGTTATGAGATTTTTGGTGCAGAAGAAAAGAAAGAGATTATGGATGTGCTGGATACCGGCGTCCTTTTTCGCTATGAATTTGGAGCCCAGCGCCAGGGCGTATATAAGGTGCTGGAATTTGAGAAACAATTTGCCGCCTATTGTGGAACCTCGTATGGCCAGGCCGTGACCTCGGGAACCGCGGCCCTGAAGGTGGCCCTGGCCGCCCTCGGTGTCGGTCCGGGAGACGAGGTCATCACCCAGGGATTTACCTTTGTTGCCACCTGGGAGGCAATCCTTGATATCGGTGCTATTCCGGTATTTACCGAGATCGATGCGACCCTGAATATGGATCCGGTCGATCTTGAAAAAAAGATCACCGCCAGGACCCGCTGTATTATCCCTGTACATATGCTGGGCGCCCAGGCCCGGATTCAGGAAATCGTTGCTATTGCTGGAAGGCATGGTATTCCCGTGCTTGAGGATACGGCCCAGGCCGCGGGCGCCAGGATTAACGGGCAGCATCTGGGTACGTTTGGCGACTGCGGCACCTTTTCCTTTGATGCGGTGAAGACCATGACCACCGGTGAGGGGGGGATGATCATTACCGCCGATGAAAAACTGTGGCGAACCATGTCGGAGTATCATGATCATGGCCATGATCATGTGGTCAATCCCGGCACCCGCGGTGGCGAAGGCAGGCGTTTTATCGGTTTCAATTATCGGATGATGGAGTTGCAGGGCGCTATCGGTCTGGCTCAACTCGCCAAGCTTGACTCCATGATTGTGGCCCAGAAAAAAACAAAGGCTGCCTTGAAAGAGGCCGCATCTGCTATTCCCGGCGTTCAATTCCGGGAGCTTGTTGATGAGGCAGGGGATTCTGCAACCTTCTTCTGCTTTTTGCTGGAGAGTAGGGACCATTGCCAGCGGGTGAACAAGGTGCTTGGTGAAAACAAGGCCGGCGCCATCAATTTTGGCGAGAACACCTGGCACTTTTATCCCCGGTGGGAGCATCTGCTGGCGGGGGCCACCGTTGCCAGAAGCGGCTGGCCGTTTTTCGAGCCTGGCGGAAAAAGAAGAGTTGTCTATGATCCGCAATCTCTGCCAGTTTCCGCAGCATTAATTAGTCGGACCCTGGTCTATCCGATACCGGTCAAGATGTCTGAAGAGAGACTTGCGGAGATGAGAGCGGCCTTGCATCAGGCAGCAAAGGCATGATTATTTCTGACCAAGTCCCGAAGTTCGAAACTTATCGGTAGAATTTGTGACTGCCGTACTGATTAATATAGGTTAGATGGGACGACCAGTCGGGAGATATGCCTTTGAGATGAAAGTGGGTCGCACCTGCTGTGAAATCACTGGTGTTAAGGGCAATGAATGCAGACCGCATACATTGAAGAAAAACAGGCAAATTGTGAGGGAAATACGTTTTTCCCCGAACCCATTGAAACTGGTGTGGTTGTTTTATCACCTCTTCAATGGAGATATCTTGTTGCTGGGCCCGATTCAGGGTCACATGGGCAATGGCAATCTGTCCGATCTGCGGCTCGGAACGTGCCTCATGGTACACGTTCAGGGCCAGCCATAGAAATCCTTCAAGTAGTGTCATTTTGTTTCTCCATTAATTTATTTAAATTTATAATAGAGATTATTATCATATTATACAATTTATTGCAAGTATGGCGTTTTGTGCTTGATGACTAAGTGTTTGTTTATGCGTAATTACTCAGGTTGCTTAGACTGTTTGGCTGGAGTCTGTTAGGTGAGAAAAGTTAATTATTAAGGAATGTTAGGTGTTTCAAGGCTAAGGTAAGTTGAGGAGATCGCCGAAATTAAGGGGCCGGAGCGGGCCTCATTGGTAAATTTACATCTTTAACAGACTAAATACCTGTAGAATATCATTTTAAGTAGTTAATTTTATTAGTAATGATCTTCAGGTTGCGATGTTATCTATCAACCACCAAAAGAATAAAATAAATCTTCTATGAAAATCGCTATAATTGGAACAGGGTATGTTGGTCTGGTGACAGGCGCATGTCTGGCAGAATTTGGCCATCATATTATCTGCATGGATAAGGATGCGGGGAAGATCAACTCCTTGCTTGAAGGGAAAATTCCCATTTACGAGCCAGGACTGGCGGAATTGGTGCGCAAGAATGTGAGTGAAGGTCGTCTTGCCTTCACCACCGAACTGACAGACTGTGTCCCGAATGCCTCGGCTGTCTTTATTGCGGTGGGTACGCCAACTTCCAGGCGTGGTGACGGCTATGCGGATCTGACCTATATTTATGCCGCAGTCAAAGATCTTGCTCCGTATCTGACTGGTTATACTGTTATTATTGATAAGAGCACCGTGCCTGTTGGCACTGCCCGTCAGGTTGCCCGCTTGATCAGGGAGGCAAATCCAGACGCCGACTTTGACGTGGTCTCCAATCCTGAATTTTTACGGGAGGGCGCCGCGCTCAATGATTTCATGCGGCCGGACCGGATCGTCATTGGTTCTGAATCGGAAAAAACCCAAGCTGTGATGAAAGAGATCTATGATCCCCTGTATCTTATCTCCACTCCTTTTGTCTTTACCGGGCTTGAATCTGCTGAACTCATCAAGTACGCGGCCAACGCCTTTCTCTCCATCAAGATCTCTTTTATCAATGAAATGGCCAGTCTCTGTGAAGAGGTGGGGGCGGATGTGGTGGATCTTGCCAAGGCCATTGGCTTGGATGGCCGTATCGGCGGTAAATTCCTCCATCCGGGTCCCGGCTTTGGCGGGAGCTGTTTTCCGAAAGATACCCTGGCATTATTGCGGATTGCTCAGGAACATGGTGTTTCCGCAAGATCAGTTGCGGCAGCGGTCGAGATCAATGCGGCGCAGAAGGCAGGTATGGTCAAAAAGATTCGTCAGGCGCTGGGCGGCGATGTGGCGGGCAAAACCATAGGGGTTCTCGGTTTGACCTTCAAGCCGGAGACAGACGATCTTCGTGATGCTCCGGCCCTCAGCATCCTGCCTCCATTGCATGAAAAAGGAGCAAGGATTCAGGCCCATGACCCCCAGGGGATGGAAGAGGCGAAGAAATTATTCCCTGAATTCTTTTATGTCAATAATGTTTACGAGGCAGCTACTGGCGCCGATGCCCTGGTGCTTATGACCGAATGGAATCAGTACCGGGCGCTTGATCTTGATCGGCTCAAATCCCTGATGCGGACACCCTTGTTTATCGATCTGCGTAATGTCTATTCCCCCCAGAGAATGCAGGCTGCGGGGTTTGAGTATGTGGGGGTGGGCCGGGGGTAATGGTTTTTTTTTGGGTATGGTCCTGTTGGGTGGTAGCAGTGTAAGGCGCCACGCAAAGAAACAGCCGGAAAAGACTGCTGTTTCTTTGACGCGGCATAAGGTGCCGTAAGCAAGGCAAGCAAGAAAAAGCCCTTGCTTGCCTTGCAACGGCTCCTAATAATTTTTCAACTGTTGTGGATACATGAATATTCTGATTTGTGGGGGGGCTGGATATATTGGTTCTCATATGGTTAAAATGCTGGCGGGGCAGGGGCATCAGGTTACTGTTTTTGATAACCTGAGCACCGGTCATAAAGAGGCAGTATTTTGTGGGGTTGAGTTGGTTCAGGGCGATCTGCTGCACCCTGAGGATCTGGCCGCTCTTTTCTCCCGGCAGCATTTTGATGCGGTCATGCATTTTTCTGCCAAATCGCTGGTCGGTGAGTCGGTTCTGAACCCGGCCCTCTATTATGCGAATAATGTGGTTGGCACCCTAAACCTGCTGGATGCGATGCGCGATCATGGGGTATCCCAATTCATCTTTTCCTCGTCAGCCTCCATTTTTGGGAACCCACTCCAGGAAAAGATTAACGAATCCCATCCCCAGGCGCCCATTAACCCCTACGGGGAGACCAAGCTCATGGTGGAGCATATCCTGCGTGACTACCATACTGCATATGGGCTCAGATCTGTCAGTCTCAGGTATTTTAATGCTGCCGGTGCCGATCCCGGCGGCGAGATCGGCGAATCACACCAACCGGAGACACACCTTCTGCCCAATGTGCTCTGTTCTTTGTTGTTAGAACAGAGGGCGCTCAAGGTCTTTGGTCGGGAATACAATACCACGGATGGTACCTGTGTCCGGGATTATATTCATATCAATGATCTCTGTGAAGCCCATCTGCTGGCGCTCTCTTTTTTAGAGGAAAATGATGGCGCCCATGGCTTTAACCTGGGCAATGGCAATGGTTTCTCGGTGCTGGAGATAATTCATTCCGCTGAACAGGTAACCGGCAGAAAGATTGCCTTTACCTATGCGCCGCCAAGATCCGGCGATCCGGCGACGCTGGTGGCAGACAGTGCGCGGGCCATGGAAAAGCTTGTCTGGCAGCCCAAATATACAAAGATCGATGATATCATTGCCACGGCCTGGCATTGGCATCAAAATCAGCGGTTTTGATGCCAGATGTGGTGATAATCTTGTCGTCAAGGTAAGTGTACAAAAGCAACCGGGCGGATTATCGATGACTTGATAATCCGCCCGGTTGCTTTTGTGGTTTACAGAAAAATCATTAATAAAAGATAGAGCTGTTGCCGTCATAGGCCATCTGGTAGATATTGATGACATCGTCCAGGGTTGGTTGCCGGGGGTTGTTTTCAACGGGACGGGTCACGGTCAGGGCAATCCGGGCCATCTCGGGAATCTGGTCGGCTGGGATGTCGAGATCCTGCAGGGTTGCCGGGATGCCCACATCGGCGGTTAATTCAAACAGGGCCTCCACGCATCGTTCTGCCGCTTCTCTGGTGGTCAGGCCGTCTGTTTTTTTGCCGAGGACTGAGGCCAGGATGGCGAATTTTTCCAGGTTGCCAATGAGATTGTATTCAATCACGTAGGGCAGCAGCACTGCGTTGGCAAGACCGTGGGCGATGCCGAACATGCCGCCCATGGGATAGGCCATGGCGTGAACCAGACCGACGCCGGCGGTAGCCAGGGCCTTGCCGCCTAAAAGGCTGCCCATGAGCATGGCAGACCGTGCTTCCAGATTAGTGCCGTTGGCAAAGACCTTCGGGAGATTGCGGCTGATCAGGTCAATGGCCTCCAGCGAATACATTTCGGAGATGATATGAGCCTGAGTGGAGGTGTAGGCCTCAAGGGCGTGGGTCAGGGCGTCAATGCCGGTATAGGCGGTGACGCGGGGCGGCAGGCTGAGGGTCAGCGCCGGATCCAGGATGGCAGCCTCGGGATAGAGCGGGGCGCCATTCATGCCACCTTTGGAACCTGTCTTTTCATTGATGAACACGGCGGTGAATGTCACCTCGGCGCCGGTGCCGGCGGAGGTGGGGACCATGATCTTGGGCGCCCCGGCTTTGGCGATCTTGTCCAGGCCAAGGTAGTCAGCAGCCTTGCCGCCATTGGTCAGCAGGATGGCCACGGCCTTGGCCACATCCATGGCTGAACCGCCGCCCGCGCCGATCACGCAGTCGCAGCCTTTGGCCTTTGCCAGTTTATATCCTTTGTCGGCAAGCTTCAGTCCCGGTTCGGGATCGACGTGGTCATAGAGGGTATAGGGGATGGCGGCGGCCTCCAGGGGGGCGGTTATCTGGCTGACAATCCCGGCCTTGACCAGACCTGGGTCAACGACCAGAAAAACATTGTTGCCCTTGAAATCCTGAACAGTCCTGCCCAGATTGCTGATGCTGCCAACGCCAAACTGGATGCGGGTGGGCTGGGTAACGGTGAACGATTGTGAGTGAGTCATGGGAGTAAGTTAATAGGTTAAAGTTGAATGGTGAGTATTGAGTCTTTATCTTCATAGCTAACCAGAAAAAGAAGAGCTTGGAAATAAGAAAAAAGACATATCACCTGTAAAAAGTGATGCAAGCTCTCTCACCCATCTGTTACGTTCATTTTGTGATTTTTTATTGTTAACTGTCAATTCCCCCTTTTCACCTTGCCGATGAGTATGCTGAAAGAGATTATCCTGGCCAACCCCCGAGGTTTCTGTGCCGGTGTGGTGCGGGCCATTGCCACGGTGCGACTGGCCCTTGAACAGTATGGGCCGCCGATTTATGTGCTCCATGAGATCGTGCATAACAAGCATGTCGTCCAGGAACTGGAGAAATTAGGCGTTGTTTTTATGGTGGAACTTGCCGATATCCCGCGGGGGGCGGTCTGTATCTTCAGCGCCCATGGGGTCTCGGTGGCCGTTCAGGAACAGGCGCAGATCCTTGGGCTGCGGACTATTGATGCCACCTGTCCTCTGGTGAGCAGTGTCCACCGGATGGTGGAAAAATATCATGCCGATGGCTGTGAGGTCCTGATTATCGGCCATCACCGGCATCCGGAGGTGGAGGGTGCTGCCGGCCGCGTTGTGGGCCGGGTGCATGTCATTGCTACTGAGGAAGAGGCGGAGAAGGTGCAGGTTGTTGATCCGGAGCGTGTTGCCTATGTCACCCAGACCACCCTCAGTCAGAGCGATATTGCCGGGATCAGAGCAAAGCTGGAACAGCGTTTTCCGGCCATCAGGGGGCCACGTTCAAACGTTTGTTATGCCACCCAGAACCGCCAGAACGTGGTGAAGGAATTGGCGCAGAAGACGGATATCCTCCTGGTGGTTGGCTCGAAAACCAGTTCCAACTCCAACAGGTTGCGGGAGGTCGGCGTCAGGGCCGGCATGACAGGATATCTGATTGATGATGAGACCGATATCCATCCCGAGTGGCTGGAGGGACATGCAAGCGTGGGTGTGACTGCCGGGGCCTCTGCCCCTGAGCGGCTGGTGCGCGGCGTAGTGCAATGGCTGCAGCAGCATGGGGCAACCGTTGTCACCGAGCTGCCGGGAAAAGAGGAACAGGTCACATTCCAACCGGCTGTGCTGAGTCGGGTGAATAGCTTGTAGGTGTTTAGTTTAACAGGCTATCCACCTGACTCATTACTTCAATGTTTCCCGGATACGGGCCATGGCCTTTTCGACATTGGCCTGGGAATTGAAGGCGGAGAGACGGATATACCCCTCGCCGCATTTGCCGAATCCGGCGCCGGGGGTGCAGACCACGCCCGTCTTGTTCAGCAGCATGTCAAAAAACTCCCAGGAGTCGCCCTTGGCATCTATCCAGATGTAGGGCGCATTCTCGCCCCCCACAAAGTCATAGCCAAGAGTTGCCATCTCCTGCCGGATCAGATCGGCATTGCGCATGTAAGAGGCGACCAGCTCCCTGGTCTGGGCCTGCCCTTCCTCGCTGTAGACGGCCTCGGCGGCGCGTTGCACCGGATAGGAGACGCCGTTGAACTTGGTGCAGTGGCGACGGTTCCACAGGGGGTGGATCAACTGACGGTTGCCATGGGAATCAAAGGCGGCGCACTCTTTAGGCACCACGGTGTAGGCGCAGCGGGTACCGGTGAAACCCGCGCTCTTGGAAAACGAGCGGAACTCAATGGCCACTTCCCTGGCCCCTTCAATCTCGTAGATGGAATGGGGCAGGGACTCGTCGCGGATGAAGGCCTCATAGGCGGCGTCAAAGAGGATCAGGGCCTTTTTCTCATGGGCGTACTTCACCCATAGGCTTAACTCTTCCTTGGTAATGGTTGATCCCGTGGGATTATTTGGAAAGCAGAGATAGATCAGGTCCACGTCTTCAGAGGGCAGGGCCGGCACAAAATTGTTTGCCTTGGTGGAGTCGAGATAGACCAGGCCCTCATACCTGCCGTCCACGAAGTCGCCGGTGCGGCCGGCCATGACATTGGTATCCAGATAGACCGGATACACCGGGTCGGGGATGGCTACCTTGATATCCTGGGTGAAGAGCTCCTGAATATTGCCGGTATCGCATTTGGCCCCGTCACTGATAAAGATCTCGTCAGCGGTTATCTCCGCGCCCCGGGCCTGGAAATCATTTTTGGCAATGGCCTCACGCAGGAACCCATAGCCCTGTTCCGGACCATAGCCACGGAAGCTGGCATCAGTCCCCATCTCATCCACGGCCTTGTGAAAGGCCGCAATGCAGGCCGCCGGCAGGGCGCGGGTCACATCGCCGATCCCCAGCCGGATAATATCTTTTTCAGGATGGGCCTGCTGAAAGGCGGTCACTCGTTTGGCGATATTGGAAAACAGATATGAGGCCTGGAGCTTGAGATAATTTTCGTTGATGGTGATCATGGGGACAATTTCCCTTAAATTTGTTATGGTAGATGAAATTACTCAAATGAAGCGCTGAGCCGTTGTAAAAAATAATATATCATTTGCCAGGCGCTACTCAAATAACCAGCCGGAACAGATTGGCTGTTTATTTGAAGCGGCATAAGAATCCGTAAATAAAAAGAACAAGAAAAGCTTTGCTCTTTTTATAACGGCTTCTAAAATGGCTGTCAACCGCCAAGGTTCGGATGCTTGATGATTGGCACAGCATAAAAAATAAGAGGAACCAATGACCCAGCAGACACCGCCGACTTTGTACCGGCAGGATTATACCGCACCCAGCTATCTCACCGATGAAATTGAAATCACCTTTCAACTGTACCCGGATGATACCGTGGTCACGGCCAGATCTCATTTCAGGCGCAACCCTGAGCAGGCTGAGGGAGAGAGACCTCTGCTTCTGAATGGTCAGGAGCTGGAGCTTGTGGCCATCACTCTTGATTCCAGACCGCTTGCGGCCCATGAGTATGTGCTGACGGATACCGGGCTTACTCTCCATTCCGTCCCGGATACCTTTGTCCTGGAGATCACGACCCGCATCTTCCCGGATCGCAATACCGAGCTCCACGGGTTGTACCGTTCCAGCGGCAACTACTGCACCCAGTGCGAGGCGGAAGGGTTTCGTAAAATCACCTATTACCAGGATCGGCCCGATGTGATGGCCAGGTTCATCACCCGGATTGAGGCGGACGCGCGAACCTGCCCGGTCCTGCTTTCCAACGGCAATCTGGTAGAGAAGGGCAGTTTGGATAGTGGCAGACATTACGCGGTGTGGCAGGACCCTTTTCCTAAACCCTGCTATCTCTTTGCCCTGGTGGCAGGAGTTCTGGTCTGTCTTGAGGATATTTTTGTCACCAGATCAGGACGGACTGTTCTCCTGCAGATCTATGTCGAGGCCCGGAACCAGGAGAAATGCAGTCACGCCATGCAGTCCCTGCACAAGGCCATGCGCTGGGATGAGGAAGTCTTTGGTCTGGAGTATGATCTCGACCGGTACATGATCGTGGCCGTTGATGATTTCAATATGGGGGCCATGGAAAACAAGGGCCTGAATATCTTTAATTCCAAGTATGTCCTTGCCAGTCCGGAAACGGCGACCGATCAGGATTATCTGGGTGTTGAAGGGGTCATTGCCCATGAGTATTTCCATAACTGGACGGGAAACCGGGTCACCTGCCGGGACTGGTTTCAGCTCAGTCTGAAGGAGGGGCTCACCGTGTTCAGGGATCAGCAGTTTTCGGCGGATATGAACTCGCGCCCCGTACAGCGTATTGGCGATGTCCGGGTCTTGCGCACCTTTCAGTTCAAGGAGGACAGCGGCCCCATGGCCCATCCGGTGCGGCCCGATTCCTATGTGGAGATCAATAATTTTTATACGGTTACGGTCTATAACAAAGGGGCGGAGGTGATCCGCATGATGCACACCCTGCTTGGCGCGCAAGGGTTCCGCCGTGGTATGGATCTCTATTTTGACAGACACGACGGCCAGGCCGTGACCTGTGATGATTTTGTGGCGGCCATGAGTGATGCCTCCGGGGTTGCTCTGGAACAGTTCAAGCGCTGGTACAGCCAGGCTGGAACCCCGGTTCTGCGTGTCTCTGAATCCTGGGATGGGGAAGATGGAATGTACACCCTGACGGTTCAGCAGAGCTGTGGACCAACACCAGGGCAGGAGGTGAAACAACCTTTTCATCTCCCCGTCAGTATTGGTCTCCTTGATGGCCGGGGTAACGACATGGAGGTGCCGGAAACCCTGCTACAGTTGCGGGAGGAACAACAGTCCTTCAGCTTTTCAGGTCTTGCCGAAAGGCCGGTGCTCTCCTTCCTGCGCGGTTTCTCGGCCCCGGTCAAGGTGGAGCCGTTTCAGGGGCGGGAAGAGCTGGCATTTCTCATGGCCCATGACCGCGATCTGTTCAATCGCTGGGATGCCGCTAACCGGCTCAGTGAATCTATTATTCTCGAATGCGTCAACACCTTGCAGCAGGGTGGCACTCCTGTCCTTGATCCCTTGTTTGTCGAGGCCCTGCGCTTGAATCTGCAGCAACGGGACGGTGACAAGGCCTTACTGGCTCAGGCCCTGACCCTGCCGGCTGAAACCACCCTGGCGTTGCAGATGGAGGTTGTTGATCCGGATAATCTGTATCTGGCCCGGCAGTTTGTCAGGAGTGAACTGGCCCGGCAACTCAGCCAGGATCTTCATCAGGTCTATGAAGAGAACAGGGAGGTCGGCATCTATGCCTTGACTCCCGAGGCCATGGGCCGCAGAAGCCTGAAAAACATATGTCTTTCCTCTCTTTTGGCGATGGATCCCTTGCCCGCAGATCATCTGGGTCTGGCGGTGAAACAGTATGAGCAAAAGGCCAATATGACCGATGTGATGGCCGCCCTGGGTGCCCTTGCCAACTGTCCGGTGCCAGAGCGGCAGAGGGCCTTGGATGATTTTTACCGGCAGTGGCAGGGTGAGCCCCTGGTGGTTGATAAGTGGCTGACCCTGCAGGCCACCTCAAGTCTTGAGGATACCCTGGAGACCGTGAAATATCTGCTGACGCATCCTGCCTTTTCCCTCAATAATCCCAATAAGGTGCGGGCCCTGATTGGCGCTTTCGGTACGGGTAATCATGTGCGTTTTCATGCAGCATCCGGCTCCGGGTATTCCTTTCTGGCCGCGCAGATTCTCACCCTTGATCCCATTAATCCGCAGATTGCCTCCAGATTAATGGCTCCCTTTACAAGCTGGAAACGCTATGATACAAAAAGGCAGCAGTTGATGCGGGAACAGATGGCCAGGATTGCCGGGCAACAGGGGCTGTCAGCTGGTGTGCATGAATTGGTTCAGAAAAGCCTGTTGTAACTGTAAAAAATGGGACGGAGTGATTAGAAACTTGGCACATTTTTTATGCTTTTTGCTTCCTAAACCCCTAATGTTTATTATCATGGATATGATCCAGGGTGGAAAAAGGGTGAATAGGTTAAATTTTCAAGAGGGCAAAAAAGCAGATGCAGAATAATCTTTTTTGGATTGAAATCGGGTTGATAATTGTGGGCATAATCCTTCTGGGCATGTCCCTTGTCCCGGTCAGGGCAATTATTCAGCAGTTGCCTGCGGGAAAAGTCCGGGCCCGGTGGAAGATTCTGTCCATTTTTATCTTTATATTTCTTGCAGGCTATATTCGCTATTCCTTACTACATAGCCCTGGCACAATCCATTCCCTTGCCGATCTTGTTGTCCCCGGGATATTTCTGGGCGGAGCCATCTTTGTCTTTATGGTCTGCTCGCTTTCTTTGGAAACGGCCATTGATCTGCGGCGGATTTTTCTCCTTGAGCGGGAGACTATCACTGATCCGTTAATGGGGATTTACAATCGTCGATATCTCGATCGTAGGCTTTTGGAAGAGTTCCAGCGGGCTAGGAGATATGAACTGCCATTCTCCGTTTTTCTTCTTGATATTGATTTCTTCAAGAAGATCAATGATACCTACGGTCACCAGATTGGTGACATGGTCTTGAAAAAACTTGCAACTGTGATTGTCGATTCCGTGCGTGAACTGGATGTTGTGATCCGTTATGGAGGGGAGGAAATCCTGGTGATCCTGCCAAATACCCAAGTGGCGAATGCGGTTGAACTGGCCCAGCGGGTACGGCAGAAAGTTAAAGAGACGATGCTGGTAGAGCCGGATCAAAAGAAGTACCGTCCTGCCATCTATATCACCGTCAGCATCGGGGTGGCCGGGTATCGGTTTTCTGATGAATTGGATACTGCCCGCGGGGTGGTGGAACGTGCCGATCAGGCCCTGTATCAGGCAAAGCACCAAGGCCGTAACAGGGTGGTTTCCAGCACTGGTTACGATAACCTGAGTTGAGTGTCCTTGACTTGGTCACCGGGTCTCGATGTTATTTTTTCTCATGGCCTCTTTTACCTCACTGACCGGGACCTCCCGACGATGGAATATGCCGGCCGCGAGCGCCGCCTCGACATCGGTTTTCTGGAAGACATCGACAAAATGCTGGGCCGAGCCGGCTCCTGATGAGGCGATCACCGGAATGGATACCGCTCCGCGTACCTGCCTGATCAGTTCATGATCAAAACCGCTGTTGGTTCCATCCCTGTCAATGCAGTTGAGGAGGATCTCGCCTGCCCCCAGCAGCTCGCACGTGCTGGCCAATTGTACCGCATCGATATCGCGTCCTTCCCTTCCGCCTTTGACGGTGCACTGATACCAGCAGTAGTTTTCTCCCTGCGGTCCGGGGATTGTAGTCTGGATGGTGGCGTGGGTGGTATCTTCCGGGGCATGGACATAGACTCGCCGGGGATCAACGGAGATCACCACGGCCTGGGCGCCATAAACAAAAGAGATCTGCTCAATGGCACTCTTGCCGCTTTTCTTACCCGTTTGCAGAAATTCCTCCACCGCATACACGGCGTCACTGCCGATGGAGATCTTGTCCGCCCCGGAACGAAAATATTCGGCGGCCACATCAAGCGCCGAATAGTGCTTGCTGTCGGCATCGGTAAACTCCCGGATGCCGCCGCCGATGGTCAGCGGGACAAAGACGTTCTCCGAGGTCCGCCGCAGGACCTCCAGCATGGGCTGATCCTGCATGGGAAAGTCGCGGAAGCCGGTGATGTTGAGAAAGGTAATTTCATCGGCGCCTTCTTCATAGTAGCGGCGGGCGAGTTCAACCGGTTTGCCCAGGTTGCGGACCTCGCCTTCGGTGCGCACGTCGTACTGATCGCCCTTGGTCACCACCAGATCGCCTGAATCGTTGGTGCGCACATCCAGGCAGGCAATAATCCGTTTGGCGATATGTGTCTTTTTAGATGTAACCGGCAGGACAGGGCGAACTGTGATAGACTCCCGCCCCTGCAACTCCAGATAATTTTTCAGGATACCCAGTCCGGCCTCGCCGCTTTTCTCGGGATGAAACTGAAAGGCCGTGACGTTCCCCTTTTCCACACCACTGACAAAGGATTCACCATAATCGGTGGTGGCCAGCAGCCAGTCCGGCCCCACATCAGCGACTGACGCCCGGTAGGAGTGGACAAAATAGAGCTTCTGGTCATGATAGTCTTTGAGGATGGGAGAGTCCTTATGGAGGACAATTCCGTTCCAACCGATCTGGGGCACAGAGAGATCGCGGGTGGTGAACCGTTTGACCTGGCCGGGCAGAATGGAGAGGCCGGCCACGCCCGGTGATTCTTCGCTGCCTTCAAACAGGGCCTGCAGGGCGACACAGATGCCGAGAAAGGGTTTGTTGAGGCGGATCCGCTCAATAAGGGGTTCCACCAGGCCGTCATTGTGCAGACGTTGCATCACTGAACCGAAGCTGCCGACCCCTGGAAAGATCAGTTTTTCGGCGGAAAGGATGTCCTGGGGATCCTGCACGTCACGAACAGTATGGCCGAGCCGGGTAATGGCATTTCTGACGCTGCGGACATTGCCGGCGCCATAGTCAAGGAGTGTTATCATGATTAGCCCTTATGCCTTCTTCGCTGTTTTGGTATAATATTTTCCATGGGCGCAGCCCCGGCACAGCAGTTTGCCATCCTGTTCGACATCGCGGCAGTCCTGGACCCAGTCGCCACAGGATGCACACTGGATCCGCTTGAGAGGACGTCCCGGCATGTCCTGTTCAGGGATGGTCACACTCACTTCTTCAATGCTGAAGAGCTCATCCTGGGGCATGATCCGGTAAGCGTCCAGTTGCCGCGCATATTTGTTCTCGATTTCCGGACAATATTTTTTTGAGAGCTCCCTCGACTCTTCCCGGGCAACAATCCGCACCGCGCGGCCCGTGTCCAGATTGACAAAGGTGGCGGCCATGATCCCGTAATCAACCCAGCGCATTGAGCGTTTGCCGAGGCTGCATCCGGTGACAGACTGGATGGCATCGGTGGCGCAGCGGTCAATCTCGACCAGGACGTAGAGCTTTTTGCGGTCCAGTCCCTTAGGATCCTGAATGCCAATGGCCTCCAGGCCGATCATCGACATCCGCACCCCGATCACCTGACCGGCGCAGATATGACCATGAATCTTGGTTGATATCTCAAGTAATGCCTCAAATGATTCCATTTACATTTCTCCCAGTGACTCATTGGTAAAACAACCATGTGAAAGTGTTTACTTTACTTCTGCACCGTTCAGGTGTCAACCTCTGGATGTTGGTGACACCGGCGTTTTTTTCTGGTTGTCATATCAAAAAAAATCTGGTTATATGGCTCGAATCTCAGAGCCTTATGGTCTTGTTACGCAAGATCGCCAGGCGCTTCATCATCTTTACCTCATATCTTTGGAGAGTCGTTTTGAAACACAGATTGCCCCACGTCTGAGCAATACCCCGGCGCACGCCGGCCGTCCCGGTTCGGGATGGACGATATTGCGGCTCTCCTGCCCTCCATGAACGGTCTCAGGTGCTAACCAGGTAGTTTCCCTCCTTGTTCGCTGACGTTGTTCGCGGCTGATTGCAGAGAGCCGCGGCAGATCCGGAATGATTTTTCCGGTATAACGTACAGCAAAGGAGGAGCTATGCACGCTTCTATTCCCACACCATCCGCTTTAAAAACGGTCGGTGCGGTTCTTGTGGTGGGTGGCGGGGTGGCCGGAGTCCAGGCCGCCCTCGATCTCACCGAACTCGGCTTCAAAGTCTATCTGGTCGAAAAGTCCGGCGCCATCGGCGGGGTCATGGCCCGGCTGGACAAGACCTTTCCCACCAACGACTGCTCGCTCTGCATCCTCGCCCCCAAGCTGGTGGAAGCGGGCCGGGATCCCAATATCGAGATTCTGACCAAGTCGGAACTGATCTCCCTTGACGGCGCTCCCGGCAGCTTTACCGCCAAGATCAGAAAGCAGCCCCGTTATATCGACGAGGAGGTGTGCACCGGCTGCGGCCAGTGTACCCTCTATTGCCTCAAGCAGATCGGCGATGACTACAACGAGAATCTCGGGATCTCCAACGCCGCCCACATCGATTACGCCCAAGCCGTGCCCACCAGCTATTATATCGATGCCAAGGCCTGTCTCATGCTCAATTACCAGACCTGCGGCCTCTGCACCGTAGCCTGCCAGGCCAAGGCTATCCGTTTCGACCAGAAGGAAGAGATCCTTGATCTGGCCGTCGGTTCCGTCATCCTGGCGCCGGGCCTGGGCCGGGTAAGCCCCGAAGTGCTTGGCCGCTATGGCTGGGGCAAGTTTGCCGATGTACTCAGCGCCTTTGAGCACGAGCGGCTGATGTGCGCCTCCGGCCCCACCAATGGGACGATCCTTCGTCCCTCGGACCAAAAACACCCCAAAAAGATTGCATTCCTTCAGTGTATCGGTTCCCGCGATCAGACCTGCGGCAACAACTACTGTTCCTCGGTCTGCTGCATGTACGCCATCAAGCAGGCAACCCTGGCCCGCGAGCATGACCCCAACGCTGAGATCACCCTCTTTTACATGGATACCCGCACCCACGGCAAGGGCTTTGACGCCGCCCGTGAGCGGGCCACTGCCGAAAACAACTTCCGGGTGATCTACGCCCGGCCGCCTCAGGTGGAGGATGTCTTTGACGGCGGACTATTACTCACCTGGGTCACCGAGGATGGCAGGCATCATTATGAGAAGTTCGATATGGTCGTCCTCTCCCAGGGGATTGAATCTCCTGACGACGCGGAGCAGCTCGGTCAGGCGGCAGGTATCGATCTGAACAGGTATCTCTTTGCCCGGACGGACACCTACGCGCCGCTTGCCACCAGTCGGCCGGGCGTCTATGTGATCGGCGCCTTTCAGGGGCCAAAAGACATCCCTGACTCAGTCACTCAGGCGGGCGGGGCAGCGGCCCTCTGCTCAGGTCAGCTTGTTGCGGCCCGCGGCACGGAGATGACCAAGGCGGTCTTTCCTGAAGAGCGCGACATCTCCAAGGAAGAACCACGCATCGGCGTCTTTGTCTGCCACTGCGGCATCAATATCGCAGGCGTTATCGATGTGCGGGCGGTGCGTGATTACGCCCGGGATCTGCCCGGCGTGGTTTATGCCACCGACAACCTCTACTCCTGTTCTCAGGACACCCAGCAGCATCTGGTCAACATCATCCGCGAACACCGGCTCAATCGGATCGTGGTCTCCGCCTGCACTCCGCGCACCCATGAGCCACTCTTTCAGGCCACCCTACGGGATGCGGGCCTCAACCGCGCCCTAGATGGCCAATATCCGCGATCAATGTTCCTGGGTGCACATGCATGAACCCGAGGCGGCCACCGCCAAGGCCAAGGACCTGGTGCGCATGGCTGTGGCCAAGGCTGCCCATCTCACCGCCCTGCCGGAACAACGGCTGCCGGTTACCCCTGTGGCGCTGGTCATCGGCGGCGGTCTGGCTGGCCTGACCGCGGCGCTGACCAGCGCCTCCCAGGGCTTCCCGACGACCCTGGTCGAGCAGGGGGATGCCCTGGGAGGATCGGCCCTGTTGCTGACCGCCGACCGTTTTGGCCACGATCCGCGTCAGGTCGTGACCGAGCTGGCTCACAGGGTGAAAAATCATCCGCGGATCAGCGTGCGCACCAAGGCTGCGGTGGCCAGTGTCTCCGGCTATGTGGGCAACTTCACCACCACCATTGCCGGAAAGACGGGCAGTGAGGTGGTCAATCACGGGGTCATGGTGATCGCCACCGGCGGCAAGCCCTATGAGCCGAAGCAATATCTGCACGGCGAGTCCGAGCGGGTCATGACCCAGCTGGAACTGGAACAGCGGCTGGCATCCAGCCGCCCGTTCTCCACCAAGATGAAACAGGTGGTGATGATCCAGTGCGTGGGCTCACGAGGTGCGGATTTGGCCTACTGCAGCCGGGTTTGCTGCGGCCAGGCCCTGAAAAACGCCCTGCGTCTCAAGGCCATGAGCCCGGAGCTGACCATCTTTGTCTTTTATCGCGACATGCGAGCCTACGGCTTCCTGGAGGACGATTACCTGAAGGCCCGCGAGCTGGGCGTGATCTTCATCCGCTATGCCCCGGATAATCCGCCCAAGGTCACCCCAGGGCGCAGTAAGTCAAGCCCGCTGAAGGTGGTCGGCTACGATCCGCTGCTGGGGGAAGAGGTGGAGCTGGATACCGATCTGCTGGTGCTGTCCGTGGGCATTGTTCCGGAAGATCCGTCGATCCTGTCCCGCATGCTCAAGGTGCCGGTGACCGCCGACAAGTTTTATCTGGAGGCCCACGTCAAACTGCGGCCGGTGGATATGGCGGTGGACGGGATTTATGTCTGCGGCCTGGCCCATGCCCCCAAGTTGATGGATGAGACCATTGCCCAGGCCCAGGCCGCAGCCGGTCGGGCCTGCCAACCCCTGGCCAGGGGCTCGATTTCGCCTGAGCCTATCGTCTCCCATGTCGATTTCGAGCTCTGCATCGGCTGCGGCGCCTGCGAGACCTTCTGCCCCTACAAGGCCATCACGATTGACAAGGAGGTCAAGCCCCGCAAGGCCCATACCCTGACCGCCTCCTGCAAGGGCTGCGGGGTATGCGCCGCCCGCTGTCCCACCATGGCCATCGATATGGGGCGCTTTACGTTTGACGGCATCATGGCCCAGATCAATGCCTTTGGCGAGAGGGTTTAGCCGGTATGCGCACAATTGACTGGAACCCCGTACTGGTGTGCGGCGCGGGCTTCAAACCCGTGATGCCTCCGTCTGATACACGGATGAGTTGTGGGTTCGATTCCCACTCCAGTCTCCATTATTCATAAACAACAACGATTTCTCGGATTGAAAAGTTTTTCGTATTTGGAGCACACAATGTCAAATTATCAACCAAAAATTCTTGGATTTCTCTGCAACTGGTGCTGTTACACTGCCGCCGATTCCGCAGGGGTGGGCCGCTACCAGTACCCTCCCAATCTCCGGGTCATCCGCATGATGTGCTCAGGCCGTCTCGACCCATCCTTTCCCCTGGAAGGACTGGCCCAGGGGGCCGACGCTATCTTTGTCGGCGGCTGTCATCCGGGTGAGTGCCACTATCAGGATGGCAACTACCATGCTCTGGTCACCGCCGCCCTGGTCCATGAGACCCTGGCTCGGCTCGGCGTAAACAGCCGGCGGTTTCTTATTGAATGGGCATCGGCAGCCGAAGGACCGAATTTTGTCAAGATCATCACCGGGTTTACGGAACAGGCCGCAACCTTGGGGCCACTGGGAAAAAGCGAAGGCATCGACCCAATATTGTTACGCGAAAAACTGGCCATGGCGGCGGCCACGGCCAAAGATCGCAAGGTCAGAATGGGCCTGATCAGCGCCTCCAGGGAGATGATGAAAGGCGCCGATTTTTCGCGCCGAACCATTGCCGGACTGGTGCATGACAAGTGCGACAAGGTTTTGACCGAACTGATAGGGGCATCGGTTCCATGAGCAGCTGCATAGAATGGCTGGTTGACTAAAAGTTATAACGGGAAGGGTTTAATGGAGAATCCTTTCTGAAATGAATTGATGGGAGCACCCCATCACAACGAAAAAAGGAGAACACCATGCTTCAAGTAACGGAATCAGCAATTGAAAACCTCAAGGAGTATCTGGCAACAAACAACATCACCTCAGCTATCCGGGTGATCATGCAGATCAGCTGCTCCGGCACCAGCCTAGGTCTTGGGCTGGATGACAAAAAGGACTCTGACAAGGTGTTTGAAAATGACGGGGTTACCTTTCTGGTTGATGACGCGATATTTGCCACCACCGGCTCCATTATGGTCGACTACATCAAGCCTTCCTGCGGCTGCGGTGGCGGGAGTGGCAGCGGTGGCTTCTCCGTAAGTTCGGAGAAAAAACTGGGCCGTGGCGGCTCCTGCTCAACCGGTTCCTGTTCGAGTGGATCCTGCAGTTGTTGAAAAAGGGCCCCGGTCACCAGGCCGGGGCTCTTGCCTGGATACTGAAATCATTAACCAAAGCGGGATGGAGGCAACCGGTTTTTCCGGCAAACCCGTCCCGTCCCATACAGAGTGCAAAGAGAATGAATCGACTCCATGACTTTGCCGGTGAAGCCATCGGCACCTGTATCCTGGTCTTTTTCGGCTGCGGCTCGGTTGCTGCCACTGTCCTCTTTTCCGCCCATTCCGGGCTTTTTCAAGTGGCGGCCATCTGGGGCATCGGGGTCACCCTGGCGATTTACGCCACCCGCCATCTCTCCTGCGCGCATCTCAATCCCGCAGTCAGTCTGGCCATGGTCATTGGTCGCCGCATGGCTCCGGCCAAGCTTCCGGCCTATCTATGCGGCCAGTTTGCCGGGGCCTTCCTGGCGGCCTGCCTTCTCTATACTCTTTTCGGAGCGTCTATAGCTGCCTATGAAACCGTTCATGGTATTGTGCGCGGCGCTCCGGAATCGGTGAAAACCGCTATGCTTTTTGGCGAGTTTTATCCCAACCCCGGCTCTGGCGTGGTTGCTATGGTCAGCAGCTTTAATGCCTTCGGCGCCGAGGCGGTGGGCACCTTCATTCTGGTATTCCTTATCTTTTCCCTGACTGAGGGTTGCAACGTCGGTCGGCCGGATGAGGCCCTAGCCCCTCTGTTTATCGGCCTCACCGTGACCGTCATTATCTGTATCCTGGCGCCGCTTACTCAGGCCGGACTCAACCCGGCCCGCGATCTTTCGCCCCGGTTGTTTGCCTGGCTGGCGGGCTGGGGACAGGCCGCCATGCCTGATGACGGGTACGGTTTTTTGACCGTTTATGTGCTGGGCCCATTGGTTGGTGGAACTCTGGCCTCGCTTTTCTTCACCTCCTGCATTCAGCCCCTGATGAACAAGAAAAACCCGAGTAGTTGCGGCTGCCGGCAATAGCCAGATCGGCGGAAAAAACAAAAAGGAAAACAGACATGCAATCATTTCCGACAACACAAGAACAATTACAAGAATACTACGGCAGGATCCTGAACAGTTCCAAAGATCTCAAGACCAAGGCCTGCTGCTGCGATGGGGAACCCCTCTCGGTCGGCATGAGGGAAATATTGAAAACCATTGCCCCGGAAATCCTTGCCCGATCCTATGGCTGTGGCTCGCCCATTCCCGACTGCCTGGAAGGCTGCACCGTGCTTGACCTTGGGTGCGGCGCCGGGCGGGATGCCTTTCTTCTTTCCTGGCTGGTCGGCCCTGAGGGCAAGGTCATCGGCGTGGACATGACCGAAGCACAGCTGGCCGTGGCCCGCAGCCATGTGGATGCCCAGATGCGGGTCTTTGGATATGGAAAGACCAATGTCGAGTTCCGGCAGGGTTATATGGAAGACCTTGCTGCACTGGGCCTGGCGGATAACTCGGTGGATGTGGTTATCTCCAACTGCGTGATCAATCTGTCGCCGGACAAACGGTCCGTCTTTGCTGAAATCTTCCGGGTGCTCAAGCCGGGTGGCGAACTCTGTCTTTCCGATATCTTTGCCGGACGCAGGGTGCCGGAACATTTCCAGGAAGATCCGATCCTGCATGGGGAGTGTCTGGCCGGGGCCCTGTACCTTGAGGACTTCCGTCGCCTCCTTCGGGATGTCGACTGCCCCGACTACCGGGTCATGCACAGGCGCAGGGTGCAGCTCGATAATCCGGCCGTTGAGGAAAAAATCGGCATGATCGATTTTTACTCCCTGACCGTGCGCGCCTTCAAGCTCGACTGCCTGGAAGACATCTGCGAGGATTTCGGCCAGAGCGCCACCTATCTGGGCACCATCCCCGGCCACCCCCATGTCTGGTCACTTGATGACCACCATCGCCTGGTCACCGGCAAACCCATGCTGGTCTGCGGCAATACCGCGACCCTGTTGGAGGAGACCCGGTTTGGCAGATATTTCCGTATTTCCGGCGACCGGAGCACCCATTTCGGCCCATTTGACTGCTCGACCCCAGACTTTGATAATCCCGGCGGCCCCTGCGGCTGCTGACCTAAGAATTTCACAATCATAAAAAAGGAGAAACAATGACCGTAACACCGTTTGAAATAAAGGCCTACCCGGAGATGTGGGCCGAGCTTGACATGGACGTGCCCCGCTTTGACAAGGCCCGTCTGATGCTGGGGGAGCTCTACCACAAGAGCTATCTCTCCCAAAAGAACCGGCCGGCAGCCATGACCTATTTTGACAATATGATCGCCGAGATCCACGGCGGCCGCATCAAGGAGCTGCTGGCCGCCAAGGCCGAAGGGCGTCCGGTGATCGGTACCTTCTGCGTCTATATCCCCGAGGAGATCGTGCTCGCTGCCGGCGGCATCTGTGTCGGCCTGTGCGGCGGCTCGCAGGGCTCGGTGCCGGATGCGGAAAAGATCCTGCCGCGCAATATTTGCCCCATGGTCAAATCCGCCTTCGGCTTCAAGGCCGGCCGGATTTGCCCTTATTTTCAGGCCGTGGATTTTGTCTACGGCGAGACTACCTGTGATGCCAAGAAAAAAAGCTGGGAGATCCTTGATACCCTGGTGCCCACCTATGTCATGGAGATTCCTCAGCTCAAGCGCCAGCGGGATATTGACCTGTGGCTGGCCGAGGTCAAGGATTTCAAGACCAAGGTGGAGGAGGTGGCGGGTAAAACCATTACCGAAAATGATCTGGCCGCAGCTATCAAGATCATGAACGCCAAGCGCAAGGCGCTGCAGCGGCTCAACTCTCTGCGCCATCACAATCCGACCCCGATTTCAGGCAAGGACGGCCTGCTCATCGAACAGATCGCCTTTTACGACGAGCCGGTGCGTTTTACGGTAGAGGTCAATGCCCTCTGCGATGAGCTTGAGGAACGGATCAAAAACGAGGTGGCGGTGCCTGCGAAAAAAGCCACCCGGGTGATGGTGGCCGGTACGCCCATGGCCCTGCCCAACTGGAAGATCCACAATCTGGTGGAAGGGGCGGGGGCAGTGATCGTCAACGAGGAGTCGTGCATCGGCACCCGTTACTTCAAGGACCTTATCGACGAGTCTGCCACCGGTATGGAAGGGATGCTCGTGGCGCTCACCGACCGTTACAAGGAGATCGATTGCTCCTGTTTTACCCCCAACAACGAGCGCATCACCCAGGTGATCAAGGAGTTCCGTGACTCCCAGGCCCAGGGAATCATCAATTATTCGCTTCAATTCTGTCACACCTACAATATCGAGGAGATCCGTATCCGTAAGGCCTGCGAACAGGAGGGCATCCCCTACCTGTTTATCGAGTCGGATTACTCCGCTGAGGATATCGGCCAGCTCCAGACCCGGATCGAGGCCTTCCTTGAGCAGATTGGGGAGTAACCATGTACATCGGGGTTGATCTGGGCTCCCGGACCGTCAAGATGGCGGTCTGGGATGGGGAACGGCTGGTTGATCACCAGATTGCCGCATCCGGTTTTGAGCCGCACCGCCAGGCGGAGAAGATGATTGCCGGCTATCGGGCAAAGAGGGTGGTGGCCACCGGCTACGGCCGGCATCTGGCGGCCGAGCATTTCGCCGATGCGGTGATCACCGAGATCAAGGCGCACGCCCTCGGCATTTTTCATTACTTTCCCGGCTGCACCACCATCGTTGACGTGGGCGGCCAGGATTCCAAGGTGATCAGTCTGGACGCGGCCGGCCGGGTGATGAATTTCCAGATGAATGACAAGTGCGCCGCCGGCACCGGCCGTTTTCTGGAGATCATGGCCGCCTCCCTGGCCTACAGCTTGGATGAATTCGGCCGGGCGGCGCTTGGTGCCGACCGGGAGGTGCAGATCAACTCCATGTGCACGGTCTTTGCCGAGTCAGAGGTAATCTCCATGAAGAACCGGGGTATCCCCCGTGACCACATCGCCAGGGCCGTGCATGGCTCAGTGGCCGACCGTCTAGCCGGGATGCTGGCCCGTCTTGGCCATGGCGAAACGGTCGCCTTTTCCGGCGGGGTGGCGAGAAACCCCTGTATGGTGGAACTGCTTGGGCAAAGACTGCCGGGGGTGCGGGTGCTGGTGACGGGGCTGCCAGATATCATAGGCGCCCTGGGTGCCGCCCTGCACGGGGCAGGGGTGTAACCATGGAAGTGGTGTGCCTGAAGATTCATCAAACCCGTCGGTTTGCCAAACGGTTGGTGGCCATGGTCAAGGCCGGAAAGCATGAACGTATTGTGGCGGAACGGGCAAGGCAGATTTTTGCGGATCTCCAGACCAATCCCCTGCACGAGGAGGCGGAATGCAAGCGCACTCGCCACGGAGAGTTGCGCCTGAATGATTGCCGCAAGTATGATCTGTCTTGTGGCTTCCGGCTCATCGCCTTGAAGCGGGACAGAAGGCTGATCTTCACCTATATCGGCAGCCATGACGACTGTCAGCGCTGGATAGAAAACAACCGTGACTATCTGGATGAGATTGAATCCGCGCCCGTCCCACTGATTGATGAGGAAGAGCGCCAACAATCAGAGGTGGTCATAGGGGTAGGGCCGGATCATGATGAATATGAAGAACAGTTGAGAGAAGAGATTGATGAACGAGTGTTGCGTGAAATTTTTTCAGGACTTTGTAACAATGGATGATCTAATCAAACCTGCGGAAAAGCGCCTTACTTAGAACTCCATCCCTTTCTGCGCCTTGACCCCGCTCTGGAAGGGATGCTTGATCTCCCGCATCTCGGTGACCAGATCGGCGAGCTGTATCAGGGCCTCAGAGGCATACCGGCCGGTGATGGCGATATGCATGGCAGCCGGCTTGTCCCGGAGAACGGCCAGGATTTCCTCTTCGTCAATGATCTGGTAATGGGATAGATAGGTGAGCTCGTCGAGGATCACCAGCTCATGCCTGTTTTCCCGGATGGTCTGTATGGTGAATTCCCAGGCCTTTCGGGCTGCGGCCTTGTCTTTTTCCAGATCGTCGGACTTCCAGGTGAAACCCCGGCCCATCACATGAAAGTCAAGCAGGGGTTTGAACATCCTGGCGGCTTCAAGCTCGCCGTACTGCCAGCTGCCCTTGATAAACTGGATGATGCAGACCCGATGGCCGTGGCCCAGGGCCCGGAAGGCCAGACCCAGCGCCGCTGTGGTCTTGCCTTTGCCGTTGCCGGTGAAGACGGCAATCAGTCCTGTGGTGGATTCTTTACCCTTTAGTGGCGGTACGGCTGCCATGGCTGAACTCCTTGTCATAGAGTTTGGATACGGCTGGAAGCGGCAGATCAGCAAAGACCCGGCCCACGCAGATGATCGCAGTCTTGCAGATCCCGGCCTCGCGGATTCTGGCGGCAATATCGGTAAGCGTCCCGGAGACGATCCGCTCATTGTCCCAGGTCGCCTTTTCCACCACGGCCACCGGGGTGGTCTCGGGATAGCCGCCGGCCAGCAGCTCAAGCACCACGGTCTCAATCATCGATACGGAAAGAAAGATGAGCATGGTCGTCTGATGTGTGGCCAGGAGTCGTAATCTTTCAAGATCCGGCACCGGAGTCCTGCCCTCCTGACGGGTGATGATGACCGTCTGGGCGATCTCCGGCAGGGTCAGTTCCGCCTTCAAGGCTGCGGCGGCACCAAAGGCAGAGCTGACGCCCGGCACCACAACATACGGAATATTCATGGCGTCGAGCCGTTGCATCTGCTCTTTTATGGCCCCGAAGATGGAAGGATCACCGGTGTGCAGGCGCACCACAGACCGGCCATTGTGCCAGGCGGTGGCCATGGTCTCCATGATCTCGTCCAGGTTCATGCCGGCGGAATCATGGATTTCGGCTTTGCATCCGGTCAGGATTGCCGGATTGACCAGACTGCCGGCATAGACGATACAGTCGGCATGATCAAGCAGCCGTCTGCCTTTGACGGTAATCAGCTCCACGTCTCCTGGTCCTGCCCCGACAAAGGCCACCGGTTCTTGATTGGGCTCATTCATCTGTTCTCTCCTGATCCTGAATTTCTCTGGTCGGTTTTCCGGCCGACAATAATGGTGATGGGATGCATGACTTGACTGCCCTGGTCAGGATAGTTGCGCCGTGTGACCTTGATCTCGCTGAGGGTGACTTGCAGTCCATGTTCATGGAGGTATTGCGGCGCCTCCTGCGCTGTTTTTTCGAGAACCGCATTGACCACCATCCAGCCCCCGGGGCTCAGTCTCTCGGCCGCATGTTCAATAATGGCCCGAAGCTGCCCGCTGCTGCCGCCGATAAAGACTCGATCCGGGGCCGGCAGACCTGCCAGGGCGTCAGGGGCGCTGCCATGGACCAGTTGCAGATTCCAGGTCCGGAATTCTTTGCGGTTTTTCTGAATATTTGTAATTTGTTCCTCTTCCCGTTCCACGGCAAAGACCTGAAGTTCAGGAAAAAGGCGCGACGCCTCAAGGCCTACCGCACCGGAGCCGGCGCCCACGTCCCAGAGCACCCCCTGTCGTGGCAGCCGCAGGGCATGCAGGCTTGCGGCCCGTACCTCATTTTTGGTGATCAGCCCTCGACTGTGCGTAATCTCATCTTCCGACAGGCCAAAGCAGGGAGCCATGGATGACGACGGCGAGGCTTTTGTTTTCATCAGGATCATCACATTGAGGGGGACAAAACACAGTTTGGCAATCTCGGAGAGGGTGCCGGTGTGCAAGCGTTCATTGGCCATTCCTATATTTTCTGCCACGTGAATAACATACTCGGCATTGATCCCGCTACCGCATTCAGTGAGCAGGGATCCGGCAATCCGGTCAGGAGTGGAGTTACGATCGGTAAAGAGGAAGACCTTGTCATGGGTGAGGATGGAGGCGGCAAGGTTTTTTGTCTCGCGCCCATGCAGGGAGATGAATCCGGCGTCATCCCAGGGGATCTTGAAGCGGGCAAAAGCGAGCTGCATGGAGGAAAGTGCGGGATGGATAACGATCCGGGCAGGGCCAAAAAAATGGAGCAGGGTGCGGCCAATCCCGAAAAAAAGCGGATCGCCGCTGGCCAGCACCACCACATCGCCGTGCATCAATTCCCGGGCCGCTTGAACGAGTGCATCCTGCACCGGGGTAATGGGGATCATGCGGACTGCTGACCGGTCATCAAGGAGCGGGGAGAGCAATTCCCGGTGTCGTTTGGAGAGAACCAGCGCCCGGCAATTTCGTATGATGTCAATGATTGATGCATCGGAAAACACACCCGAGCTTTCCACTCCGATGAGATGCACGATTGTTCGTTCTGCTGTTTGATTCATTATGACAGGTTCCCCGCCACTGATTCAACAATTCGTCTTGAACTGTGCACAAGATAGATCGTGACCGGCAGACCGGACACCTCCTGGCAATAATCGCGGGCCGCGCCACAGACCTTCCTGACAGTGTCATGGGCGTCCATGGCGATCAGCCGTTCATAGATCTCGCGGGCGGTGTTCGATCCGGTAAGTCTGTTCAGGACAGCGGGCGCAGTCCCCAGGGTCGCCAGAAAAGAGATGGCGCCTTCGACTTCAAGGGCGCCATGACGGACATGGGTCTGGGGGATGCGCATGGCCGCTTTCAGTACCTTGGCCCACATGGCCGCCAGATGGATGGCGGCAAAGCCATGTTTTCTGGCATCCTCCAGTGAAAAATGGAGGTAATCGCCCATCATCACATAGGCTTCCTCCGGGAGCAGAAGTTGCTGCTGCACCGCAAGTTCTGAGGTCCTGCCGGTGGAAAGAACTATTTCTTTCACCCCTGCTTCATGGGCAACATTCATTGAGGCGCTGATGGTGGCAGTCCAGGCCTCAGCCGAGATGGGCCTGACGATTCCGGTTGTCCCCAGAATGGAAAGACCGCCGATGATCCCCAGTCGGTGATTCAGGGTCTTTTCGGCCAGTTCCGCACCGTTGGGGATGGAGAGAGTGACGGCCAGGGGTCTGTCGGCAGTAATGGCAGACAGGTAAAGGGCCTCAGTCACTGCCTCGCGGATCATCTTTCTCGGGACCGGATTTACTGCCGGCTCGCCCACGGGAATGGCAAGTCCGGGTTTGGTCACAGTGCCAATACCTTTGCCGCCGTAAATGCTTATCTGCTCATCTTGTTGTCTATCCTGGAGGATAAATCTGACATCAGCCTCAATTCGTGCCCCGTTGGTTACATCCGGGTCATCGCCTGCATCCTTGATCACGGCGGCGAGGGTTGTGGTGTGGTCTGGATCAGACCACTGGCAGGTGCAGAGTTGAAAAGAGACCCGCGTTCCATCGGGGAAGGGGATATCAACCTGATCCTGAGCCTGTCCACTGATCAGCATGAGGGTCGCAGCCTTGGCGGCGGCGGCGGCGCAGGCCCCGGTGGTATATCCTGACCGTAATTTTTTCATCCACAGAAGCTCATCATATTACACTCATAAAAAAAAAGCCGTACAGTAATTTACTGTACGGCTTTTCAATCCAATATCAATCCACTCTATCTCGTTGAACGGTCAAGCCGTCCCGCTGTGAAAAATGTTAACTCTTTACGTCTGACAGTTTCCTGAACAAAGGCTATATACTCAACGAAGAAACAAGAATAATTGATTCCGGGTAGTTTAGTTGATAGCCTCAGAAAGTTTGGAGCCAGCCTTAAATTTGGCAATATTCTTGGCAGGAATCTTGATGGTCTTTCCAGATTGGGGATTGCGGCCGGTACGGGCTTCACGTTTGTAAACGGAAAAAGTGCCAAAACCGACAAGTGTTACCTTGTCACCTTTTTTCAACGCCTCGGCAACGGCAGCAAGGGTTCCATTCAATGCCTTCTCTGCGGCGGCTTTACTGATGTCGGCGGCACCTGCAATACTTTCAACTAATTCCTTCTTGTTCATGGATCCCTCCCGGAAAAAATAATTCTTTAGTTTACAGGGGGCAGACAGCTTGCTCCCCTTCCTTCCACAATGCTTGATAGTAGTTTATTCGAGGCGAATTGAATTGTCAAATGAAAAAGAACTCATCTCTTCAATCTTTTTAACAACCATTGATCTTCTTGCACTCCTTTAAAATCAAGCTGTGACGTTTCAAGTACGGAAAAGAACATAATTGAATCCAAAGCCCGAATCAAGAAAAAATGAATGTTTCCTCAGAAAAATAACTTTTTCAGGAATCCTTAAAACTTGTCTCGCCCTTCTGATTCAAGAAAAATATTGTCAAAACCAAGAGTTGCAAGGTGTTGAGTGATTTCAAGACGTGAAGATTCTGCAAGAAAGCGACCCAGGTCATTGGTCATAACCTGCACTGAAACAGTGTCTTGCCCGGGTCTTACCCGGCACCCTATAAAACCTTTTTCCTGAAGAAACTCTTCCGCTTGAGCGATACGTTCCAGAAGGACCCTGGTGATTTTTTGATGAACCGGTATTCGGGTGGCGAGGCAGGAATTTGAAGGTTGGTTCCAGTTTGTCAGCCCCAGCTTTCTGGCCAGGGAACGGATATCTTTTTTGTTGAGCCCGGCCTGGGCCAGGGGAGTTCCCACGGAAAGCTCCTGGATGGCCTGCAGTCCTGGCCGATGTTCTTGCAGATCATCGGTATTGGTGCCATCCAGCAGGCAGGTAAAGCGAGGCGAAGGATCCGGGGTGGGGCAATGGCCACCTTGACTCATCGCTGCGTGCAAGGCGCCATAGATCCTGTTTTTACAGAAATAACAGCGTTGTTCCGAGTTGACCACAAATTCGGGCCAATGCAATGGCTGTACCGGCACAATCTGGTAAGAACAATGGATGCCATTCTCCGGGGCAGTCACCAGTCTTTTCGTCTTTATCTGGTCTTGTTCAGGAATGAGACCGGAGACCGCTTGCAGGGCCGTCACATTCTCTGGTCCCAGGGTGTTACAGGCCACCCGTAGGAGCAGGGTGGAATCGACGCCACCGGAAAAGGCCACGGCCGCTTTTCCGGTGGCCTGTAACAGCTCTTGAAGCCTGGCCAGTTTATTTTTCAGATTCTTGCTCACCCGTGCTCATCATTTCCGCGTCAGGTAGTAACTGGGCCGGCTGGTTTAACAGAAACTTGCGATCCCTGATCCACCCTTTGAGGGTTTCCGCGATCTCTCTGGCCTTGACCATACTGGAAAGCGGGGCGGTGGGCACCTGTTTGCCGTTCACCTCAATGGAGCCTGATTTGAGCTGGGCGTAACTGACCTCACCGTAGTTGCGGGCAATGCCATTGGTATAATCATAGCCATAGTCAATCACCTGGGTGAAGATGTCGGCGTCAGAGACCCCGGTATAGGCCGCCATTTTACTGTTAAGGATGGGAATGGGTACACCAATACCAACAGCCATGGTATTGCCATAGCCGAGAATGGAGACCCCGCGCAGCCATTTGGCGGACATTTGCTTCAGGTCGCCCTGGACCATGATCGTGCCTGCTGGTTTGCGGGGTACGCCTCCTTCGGTCCGCGGGACATTGGGATTATGCTGGGTTCCGTGCCAGGTGACATAGCCGATTCCGCCGCCAAGGAAGATCCGGGTTCCCATCCCAATGGTCTGGTAATGGGGATCATTCAACAGGGGACTTAATTCTCCGGCGCTGCTGAAATTAGCATTGCGGCAATGGGGTTTGAGCATGCCCATATAGGTATAAACAGTCTTGTCCGAGAGGTTGACCGCGCAGTTATAATTCTGGTAGGCGTTTCGCGGATTACACAATAAGGCGTAGGGGAGATCGGCCAAGGTCACTTCCTTTTGCATCTTCCGGCCCATATAGCAGTCCGTCCCATAGCCCTTGGCCTCCAGAAAGACCTTTCTTCCGGCCACCAGATCTTCAATCACATGGCCGCCGCCATATCGGAATTCGCCGGGATAGATCTTGTTGAGCGGGTCATCCTCTGCCGGTTCCGTCGCCCCGATATAGGCATCTACCGCTGCCAGGCCGGCATAGGCCGGCACCTTGTTCAGCCAGACCTTTGAGGCCTTGATGGTGGGAGTCATCTGCCCGAAATTAAAAAAGGCGCCGGACGAACACATAGGAGAAAAGGTGCCGGTGGTCACCACATCGACCTCACGGGCGGCCTGTTCAGGTCCCTTGGCCCGGACGATATCGACCATCTCTTCGGCGGTTACAACCACTGCCTCACCGGATCTGATCCTGGCGTTAATCTCTTCATATGTCTTTTGGATATTGCTCATGTCTTTTTCGCTCTCAAGGAAATGGCTGTTTGCTGTTGCCGATTATAATGATACTTTTTGATCTTATCGCACACATCGATCTTATATCAACCTTTTTACAGCTTGACATACTTTTTTCTTTCACCTAAATTCTTTCACCTGTATTTAAGTATTCTTTACGATATGCAATATTTTTGAATTCATCAATACTAAACAGGAAAGACCATGGCAACTGAAAAGAAACCGGATATTGCCCAGGTGCGGGAACAGATAGACGCCATAGATAATCAGATTGTTTCCCTTCTCAAGGAGCGAATTGGTTATGCCAAGGATATCGGCAGGCTGAAAAACGAGAGCAACCGGGCCAAATGGGATCCGCTGCGTGAACGGCAGATCTATGAACGGCTGACCATGATGAACAAAGGCGTTTTTCCGGAGACGGCCCTGCGTTCCATCTTTAACGAGATCATCACCAGTTGCCGGCTCTCCCAGAAAAAGATAACCGTGGCCTATCTGGGGCCCGAGGCCACCTTTACCCATCTGGCCGGGGTCAAATATTTTGGTCATTCGGCTACCTTTGAGCCCATGGAATCCATTGATGATGTCTTCTCCGAGGTGGAGAAGAACCGGACGCACTACGGCATTGTCCCCGTGGAAAATTCCATTGAGGGTTCCATCTTTAACACCCTTGATTCGTTCATGAAGTATAAGGTCAAGATCTGCGGCGAGGTGCTGCTGGAGATCAGCCACAACCTGGTCTGCCGCTCGGGCAACATTGAGGATATCCAGACCGTGGCCTCACATGCCCAGCCGCTGGCCCAATGCCGTGAATGGCTGCGCAAACACCTGCCCCACACGCCAACCCTGCCGGTTTTTTCCACCGGGGTTGCCGCCCAGATGGCCGCCAATAACCCCAATATCGGGGCCATTGCCTCATCGCTTGCCATCAAGACTTATGATCTGCAGGTTGTGGTGAAAGGCATCGAGGATTACCGGGGCAACACCACCCGCTTCCTGGTGATCGGCGATCATTCGCCTTCGCCCAGCGGCGCCGATCGCACCTCCCTGCTCCTCGGGCTCATGGATAGACCAGGGGCCTTGAACGAGGTGCTGACGATTTTGTCGGAGGAAGATATCAATCTGGCCAAGATCGAGTCCCGTCCCATTAAGGGTAAACAATGGAAGTACTTGTTTTTCCTTGATATGATGGGGCATATTGAAGACGAGAAGATCAGGCGGGGCTGTGATCGCCTACGGGAGATCTGTTCTTATTTTGAATGGCTCGGTTCCTATCCCTGCCATGAGAATGCAGGAGCCGTTACGGAATAGGCCCTGCATGATTGATCTTGCGCAGGGCTATTCAGTTGCAAACCCAGGGAATAACTCTGTGCGAGAAATTATAGGGATTTTCTTGCTTGCAACGGTTTAGCCGCCGATGCGTGACATCTGGCCCTGGCAGTTGACCTGGCCTGGTCCTGCCAGGTCATCCTGCAGGGTATGCCCTTTTGGCTTAGAAAGGATGGTCTGGCGGATTGCTGCCTGGATGTCACTGTCGGTTCCCCCCTGACGCAGTATCGTCTTCAGGTCGGTTTCATGATCATGCAGCAGACAGGCCCGCAGCCTTCCCTCTGAGGTCAGGCGCAGCCGGTTGCATTTGTCACAGAAATGGTGACTGATGGGGCTGATAAAACCAATTCGGCCGGTCTGCCCGTCTGGAGTAGTCAGACGATAGACCCTGGCCGGTCCTTCCAGCCGTGAACCGGGAGAGGACTCCAGGGTTCCCAGAGTGGAGAAGATATCCTTGAGCTCACCGGCGGAGATAAACCGCGATCTGTCCCAGCTCTCCTTATTGCCGATAGGCATGAATTCGATGAATCGCACCTGAACAGGTCTTTGTGTCGCCAGTCTGGCGAAATCAGCAAACTCATCGTCATTAATCCCTTTCATGGCCACCATGTTGAGCTTGACATTGAACCCCAGATCACAGGCCGTCTGGATGCCCCGCCATACCTGATCAAAAAGATCGGACCCGGTGATCTCGACAAAACGCTTGGGTTTCATGGTGTCGAGCGAGATATTCAGATTTCTGATTCCCGCGCTGTACAGCTCCGCTGCCTTTTCATGGAGCAGGACGCCGTTGGTGGTCAGGCGGATATCTTCCAACCCCTTGATCTCGGCCAGACTGCGGATAAAGTCCATGACCCCGTTTCTGACCAGTGGCTCGCCGCCGGTCAGGCGCAATTTATTCATGCCCATGCCGACGGCAATACCCACGATCCGCAGCATCTCTTCATAGCTGAGCAGATCCGCACATTTAACGAGGGAAGAAGAATTGAGGCCCTGTTGGGGCATGCAGTAGAGACAACGCAGGTTGCAGCGATCGGTGATGGAGAGGCGGAGATAGGAAATAGTCCGGGAATATTGATCGACAAGCTGCTCTGTTTGCATAGTTGCTTTTGATGATGAATACATGATGAATGGGTTCCTGATATGTACGAACGTTGACTTTTTCTCCAAAAGAGATCATATATAAAAAACTTTTATTACCCTGAATCCTCTGTTTTTGCCAAGAAATATTAGGAGCCGTTATGAAATGAACGGTTTATTTTGTTTATTTTGTTACGGATCCTTATGCTGGCCAGGGCATCTCAATGTGGCAGTTATTTTTGAATGACGGCTTCGTCTTTTTGCCAAAGGTTCCCTAAAGAATTCATACTATGCTTACCCTTGGAATAGAAACATCATGCGATGATACAGCCGCCGCGGTTCTCAGAGATAGCGACACTCTGCTCTCCAGTGTGCTCAGCAGCCAGGACCAGATCCACACCCGTTTTGGTGGGGTGGTGCCGGAGCTTGCATCCCGCACGCATCTTGAATCCATCGTGCCCATCGTCCATGAGGCCCTGGATCTGGCTGGCGTGACGCTCAAGGATATTGATCTGATCGCGGTCACCCAGGGGCCAGGGCTGATCGGTTCGCTGCTCGTTGGTTTCTGCTATGCCAAGGCCCTTTCCTATGTCACCAGGATTCCTTTTGTCGGCGTTGATCATATGGCAGGGCATCTGCTGGCGGTGTTTCTGGAAGATGACAAACCTGAATTCCCCTATATTGCCCTCATCGTCTCCGGTGGGACCAGCTCAATCTATCTCGCGCAGAGCCATACCTCTTTTTCGCTCTTGGGCAGAACCCGTGATGATGCCGCCGGCGAGGCCTTTGACAAAGTGGCGAAACTCCTTGGCCTGTCCTATCCAGGCGGGCCGCGTGTTTCTGCAGAGGCACGGGCTGGCAACAGCAGTGCCATCAAATTCCCCAGGGCCTGGCTTACAGAGGAATCGCTGGATTTCAGCTTTTCCGGCTTGAAGACCGCGGTGCTGAACCACTGTAATCAGAGCAGACAGATGGATATCCCCCTGCCACTCGCTGATATCTGCGCCTCATTCCAGGAGGCCATTGTTGATGTCCTGGTGGAGAAGACCATGCTGGCCGCAAGGAGGCACACTATCCAGACGGTTGTCCTCGGTGGCGGGGTTTCAGCCAATCCACGGCTTCGCGAATCGATGTTCAGCCGCTGTCAACAGGAGGGAAAGACACTTTTTGTTCCCCGTCCCTCTTTCTGTACGGACAATGGGGCGATGATTGCCATGGCCGGTTTTTATTACTCTCGGGAATCAGCGCCAGGTTCTTATGACCAGGATGTCTATTCACGTTCTCAACTTTAGGAGCCGTTACGAAATGACCTTTAAATTTTTTATCATTTCGTTACGGCTCCTTATGCCGGTTGCGGCATTTCAATGGTGTGTTTATTATTAAACGACGGCTTAAAAAATAGATGAGCAGATGAATCTGAAACGAATCGTCAAATATTATTATTTAAAATTCATGCGGATGAAAGGGGATCCCCAGTCCCTGGCTATTGGTACTGCCATAGGTGTTTTTATTGGGATCACCCCCACTATGCCCCTGCATACCATTCTCATTATTCCGCTCACTATCATTACCAGAACCTCAACCATTGCGGCCCTGCTGGGAAGTCTTCTGGTCTGTAATCCAATAACTTATGTGCCCCAGTATTATCTTGCCACCATCGTTGGCAATGCCCTTACCCCATACGAACTCTCCTGGGCCCGGATAAAAGAGGTGCTGGATATCCTGCTTCAACATCCGGGCTTGCAGAAATCCCTGGAGGCCCTTGTCGGGCTTGGCTATGAGGCGGCAATTGTCCTGGTGGTTGGGGGGACTGTTCTGGCTCTTCCCTGTGCTCTGGCCAGTTATTTTCTCTCTCTGCGTCTCTTTATAAAAATCAGGCAGAAACGCGAACAGAGACATCTGTTAAATTGATTGGCGTCAGAACCAGTATGGTTTGATTGTGTAGTCACTGCCTCTTATGGCAGAAAAGACAGCGATATTTAGGGGGATGGCCTTCGGGAAGGGGAGACACTCCTTTCGGGGAGTGACACTCGGTACAGAATTTTTCAGCCTCTTTTTTCCCCATCTCCTGAAACCGGCTGTGAGTTAGGTCTTTGGGCAGTTTTGTCGTGGTCTCTTTCGGGGCGTTGAACAGGAAAACGAGAATAGCGCCACCGATAACAATGAAGGCGATATTCAGGAATAGAGGCCTGATTCTTTTGTTGGTTGTAGTAGGGGTCATAGTTTTCGTTCTGGTTGTTGAAGAGTTAATGAGTGAAAGGGCGTTCTTATTCAGAGAAGCCTAAGCCGTCGTTCAAAAATAACAGTAACATTGTAACGCCATGAACGGCACCTTATATGTTATCTGCCAGACGCCGTCATTTCCAATTTGCTGAATTTAATTAAACCACATCGCAGCCCCAGAGTCACGAGTTCTCCGGCAATGATGTTGAAGGTGGGACTCGCTCCGGTCCAGTCTGCCATGCGGCTGTGCAGACGTTGTTTGCGGATCAGATTTTCCATTACATCAGTGCTGTGATCGGGGTCAATGATGGTGCGGGCCGTTTCTTCACCGGAGATGATGGCCGGGTAGATGCCTTCGCCGGTCAGCCCCGAGGCCAGACCAGCGGCGTCGCCAATCAAAAAAATCCTGCTAAACCGCCAACCCTGATAATCATAGTTGATATATTCGGCCCTGGCCTGTTTTTTTTCAAGGGGAAATCCCAGGGTCCCGGCCCAGGCAATGAGACCATCTTTCAGACGCTGGGCGGGTATCACGGTCTGGGCAATATAGGCGCCGATGGAAAGAGTCTCCCTATGGGGAAAGATCCAGCCATAACCGTTCCTGAAGAAATGGCTGTTCAGGTGCCACTCCATTTTCTGCAGATCGCCGTTGATCTGGTAGTTGATGCCGATGCCCATCTTGTTGCTTGTCAGTCCCAGATGTCTGCGTACCAGCGAGTTTGAGCCGTCTGCCCCTACCAGATGGTCAAAGGTGATCTCCTGCTGGCTCCTGCTTTCTTTCTGCTCCATGATCAGCGTCTGCCCGCTGATTGCCTTCACCTGCCAGCCGGTCATGATCTCGGCCCCGGCCGTGATGGCCTGTTGGGCCATATATTTGCCAAGTTTTACCCGATTCACGGTGGCGATGATGGGTGCCGGTTCTTCAATGCGCACCTTCTGGAGGCGGGTTACGATGTGCTGCACCGGAAAAGATTTTTCGGCAATATCCTGCGGCACGCGGCTGATCAGACCGCCCCAGGTGATCCCGCCGGCGCATACCTTGGCGCCGATGGTCTCATGCCGTTCAATGACCAGGGTCTGGATATTATGATCAGCAAGAATCCTGGCGCAGGCAAGACCGCCAGGGCCGGCGCCGACAATGACCGTATGAAAATGCATGGCTGTTATTCGATGTCCAGGTCTATGGGAGTCGATTTGCGCAGATGCAGCGGTTCAATCCTCTTGGCGCGCAGTCTCATGTTGAGCATTTCCACAAAAACCGAAAAGGCCATGGCAAAGTAGATATAGCCTTTGGGGATGTGCAGGGTGAATCCTTCACCGATCAGGGCCATGCCCACCAGCAGCAGAAAACTGAGGGCCAGGACCTTGATGGTCGGGTGTTTCTCAACAAAGTTGGAGATGGCTTCTGCCAGAAAAAGCATCACCCCCACGGCCATGACAATGGCGGCGACCATAATTGCCAGTTGGTTGGAAAGCCCCACCGCGGTAATCACCGAGTCGAGCGAGAAGACGATATCAAGGATCATGATCTGAACGATGGTGGGCCAGAAGGAGGCGAATTTTTTATGGGTGGAGCGCTCTTCAAGTTCTTCGCCCTCCAGGCTTTCATGGATCTCCATGGTGCTTTTGGCGAGCAGGAACAGGCCGCCGCCGATAAGGATCAGGTCGCGGCCGGATATCCCATGCGCAAACAGGGTGACAAAGGGATGGGTCAGGCGCATGATCAGGGTAATTGAGAAAAGCAGGCCGATCCTGGTGAGCATGGCCATGGCCAGACCTATGGTCCTGCCCCTGGCCTGCTTGTGTTTAGGAAGATGCCCGACGAGGATGGCAATGAAGATGATATTGTCGACCCCGAGGACAATCTCGAGTGCGGTCAGGGTGACAAGGGCCATCCAGATTTCGGGGGAAGCAAGCCATTCCATAGTGTCTATCCTTGGTACGAATTTAAGGGTTCTGCTTTTCAGGGGCCGTTAAGAAAGAACCATTACGATTTTATCTATTTCTTTATATGGCTCTGTCCTATTTTCAGTTAAACCGGAACATGACCCAAGCAGGCGTTCAGTAAACGCATCGGCAACTCATGTTCCCAAAGACGACGATTGAACCGGTAACAAAATTCACTAATATATTCATGTAAATATTTG
>JAPLJF010000016.1 GCA_026388715.1 Deltaproteobacteria bacterium | reverse complement strand
CCAGAACTCTCTCTTATAGAATGGCAACGTCGATTTGGTACCGAAGAATCTTGTGCCGAGGCTTTAACCCGAGTGAGATGGCCAGATGGATTCATATGTCCAGTCTGTGCGGGAAAAGCTTACAGCTACATAACTTCTCGCCAGATTTACCAATGTAGTCATTGCCAGCACCAGACAAGTGTGACATCGGGAACCATCTTTCATTCGACCAATCTGCCCCTGGTCAAGTGGTTCTGGGCCATATACCTTAGCGCCTCGGACAAAGGGGGCATTTCCGCTCTGAGTCTGAGCAAGCATATAGCTACAACTTGGCGTACTGCTCACCGCATTCTGCATAAGATCCGTACGGTTATGGCGCACAGGGACAGCATCTATAGGCTTGAAGGTCTGATAGAAAGTGACGATGCGTATGTGGGTGGCAAGAAGTCGGGAAAGCGTGGTCGGGGAGCTGCGGGTAAGAAGCCGATTCTCATAGCGGTTGAAAACCGCAGGGATCATGCCGGTTTCATGGCGGCGGAAGCTGTTGATACGGTTAGCAAGGACAGTGTACGAGAGTTTTGCCGTCGTCATCTGAAGGCGGGTCAGGAGGTGCGTACCGATGCATTTTCTGCCTTGAATTCTATTGGAGAGGAACATACCCATGAAAAGAAGGTGACACCATCGGAAGAGGCCAGCCACTGGCTGCCTTTGGTCCATATTGTGATCGGGAATTTGAAGACCTTCATTAACGGTACATTCCATGGTGTGTCTCACAAATATTTACATGAATATATTAGTGAATTTTGTTACCGGTTCAATCGTCGTCTTTGGGAACATGAGTTGCCGATGCGTTTACTGAACGCCTGCTTGGGTCATGTTCCGGTTTAACTGAAAATAGGACAGAGCCATACTTCATTATAGTTGTTGAGAGATTTTTTTGTAATGTCAAAGGCCCTGCTTTGCTTCTTCAATGGGAGCATGGCCTTTTTTATTGATCGAAATTGTGAAAACCTTGCCCAATCGAGAGCAAGAGGCCATATCAATCTTCCTTGATACTCCTTGTTCAGGCTTCTTCCAATTCAAATACTATTTTGTGCCAAGAGATAGCACGGGCTTACGTCTTGTGAAGACGTTGTGGGTAAGGATTATCTTGTGTATTATAAATTTGATACAGGGGTGAGTTTTTCAACATAGAGAAAAAGCCAGCAAAAATCGCGCTGCCTATCAGGCGGTAAGCGGTTCCAGGAGATTCTTATGGATAAACAAGATCATCCCGATAACGATAAGAAACTGGGGGTGCTGATCGGCGGCTCCGGTCTGATCGGCGGGAGCATTCTCGAGTATTTCAAGACCAGGATAGAAGATGAGTTTGAGTTGCTGGCGCCCAACAGTAAACAATTAAGTCTGCGGGATCCGGATGATATCCAGCTCTATCTCAAACGGTACACACCGGATTTTATCATCAATACCGCCATCACCGCTATTGACAGTAACCCGCTTCTCACTTTTGAGACAAATTACCTTGGTATGATCAACCTGGCCAGGGCCGCGGTGGATCTGGGTATTCCCTATATCCATTTCAGCTCTGCCGCGGTCATGCCGACGGGGGAAAATCTTTCGGAAGATGATCAACTGAGATTAACCCCTGAACTGGCCAACTACCCCAAGTCCAAATTACTGGCGGAACTGGCCCTGCAGGAAATGCACCGCACTCTCGGGCTTGATTATACCAATATCCGTCTGGCCGTGGTCTATGGCCCGCATGATCACAAGATTCAGGGCTTTCAACGGATGCTTTTTTCGCTGGCTGATCAAACCATGCCGTTTCTTTTTACCAATCAGCAGGCGATGCATTCTTACTCCAATGCGAAAAAGGTCCCTTTTTTCGTCCATCATGTCCTGAATCACCGGGAGGAGTTCGGCGGCCAGACCTTTCACTTTGTTGATCCCAATCCGGTGTTATTGAGTCAACTTATTCTCACGATCAAGTCTTACATGGAGCTGAAGCGGCCAAGGGGAATTTTCCTGCCTTATCCCTTGGCCAAGTTTGGGGCCGGTTTTATGGTTGCTTTGACCCGGATGTTGAGACGAATCGGCATTGAGTCCAAGATGCCGCCCGAGTTGATGTTTTTGAAGAATTTTTACCAGACGCAGACCCTTTCTGCGACAAAACTCAGGCAATCAAGCTTTGTTGATCCGAATCCGCAGACCACCATTTTTACCGAATTGCCGATGTTGATCCAATATTATCTGACGCGTTGGGAAAATCTCAATCTCATTATTCCATATGATAAGATTTTCTTTGATCCGAGAAAACGGGCCGAAATCTTTTTGAACAAGCCGGAACAGATCCTTGCATCCCTTGGGGATGATGTTGCTCATCCTTTTCTGGATACCTGCATGTGGCCACGGGGTGGTGACGTCGATTCCGAGACGGAAGACAAAGAACGCCAAAACATGATTTGACAGCAAGAGGGCAGGGGCAGGGTCGAACTCCTTTGAATTAGGATAGTTTTATCCCGAAATTGTTTGCCATCATGAGTTGCAATGGCTGCAACAACAAAAGGAGCTTAATTAGGGACGTCCATTTCTGCCAGGAGTTTGTTTGCCACTTACAGATAATTCTGGTAGCCACCCAGCGTGCCACCCTTTGAAAAAACGATCTGCCAGACTTGTATAGACCGGGATCGAAAGCTGCCGGCCATGGAGAGGAGGTAATATTTCCACATCCGATAGAAGGTGTCATTGTATTTATCCTGTAACTTTGGCCAGTTCTGGTCGAAATTGGCAAACCAGGTGGTCAGCGTTTTATCATAGTGAGTGCTGATATTATGCCAGTCTTCCATGACAAACAGGTTTTCGCTGGCCTTGCCCAGTTGCTCGATGGAGGGGAGCATACCGTTAGGAAAAATATATTTGTCAAACCAGGGGTCTCCATGGTGGGTTGAGTAGTTGGAACCGATGGTATGGAGCAGGAAGAGAGCACGTGGTTTCAAACAACGGTTAGCGATCTGCATGAACTGGCGGTAATTTTTGTAGCCTACATGCTCGAACATGCCGACTGAAACAATCGCGTCAAATTCTTCGTCCAGATCCCGGTAATCAAGGAGGCGGATGTCGATGGGCAGGCCGGCACAGCGTTCACGGGCCAGCTTGGCCTGTTCCTTGGAGATGGTTACACCCACCGCTTCAACGCCATATTTTTGGGCTGCATAGCGGACAAAACTTCCCCAGCCGCAGCCGATATCGAGAACACGCATGCCGGGTTGAAGTTTGACCTTCCGGCAGATGAGTTCCAGCTTGGCCTCCTGGGCTTCGTTGAGATCACTGGTTCCGTTTTTCCAATAGGCACAGCTGTATGCCATGTGTTTGTCGAGCATGGATTCGAACAGATCATTGCCGGCATCGTAATGCTTTTCGCCTACCTCCCATGCCTTTTTTTTATTCTGGCAGTTGGACAGGGTGGCTTTGATGCTGCAGAGAATAACGGACCTGGATTTTTTGAGTTTTTGTTCCAGATCGTTGCTCAGGACGCGGAAAAAAAACTGATCAAGGGACAGGCAGTCCCACCAACCAGCCATATAACTTTCACCCAGGGCCAGAGAACCATCACAGAGAATAAGATCGTAGAATTCGGGCCTGTGCACCTGGATGTCCCAGGGGCGTGTTCCGTTGACGGTGATGTCAGCGAGGGAAAAGATCTCAGAAATTGTCTGCTCAGATGTGTCTCGGATGATTGGTGACATAAGTATTCATGACCTCCTTTCACAGATTTCGTGATTTTGATTTCATCTGTTAACTGTCAGATATGTCAAATAAAAAAAGTGTTTTGCGACCAGATGTCTCAAGCCCTCAAAATCGAGAAGGATCTATTATCGTTCTTGACCCTTTACCACTTATGTTATTGGCATATCATGTTATCTGTATAAAAAACAAGTAGGAGGCTAATGGTATGTATCCATAAAAAAGCTTTTATCTGCCGGCCATATTTTAAATCGTCATTCAAAGAGGGAATACACGATTATTGACAACATTATTTATTTATATTCTTGCATTTTACCCTGTGTTCAGATGTATACTTTAATAAAGATAAGAGAAAAAACAGGAAGAAGGAGGTACGGAATCCGGTCAACCGCTTATTAGTTGCGCTTCAATCAATGTTGTGCAGATGATAAACAGGGACAAAGGAAAAGGAGGTCTATTGTGAATCAGAAACAGGGAACCATGAATCAGAAACAGGGAAGACAGGATAAGTTGATCCAGGAAGAACGTATCGACACGTATAAGGAACGGGGAAAGTGGCCGGAGCCTACGGTCTGCAGCGGGTGCGGCGCTGTGTTTCTGGAAGGAAGGTGGGCGTGGTGGGAGCCCGCTGACAAGGCCCACATTATTGTCTGCCCGGCCTGTCAGCGTATTAAAGAGGGGTTCCCGGCCGGCTATCTGGAGATAAAAGGCGCCTTCTTTGATAGTCATCGCAAGGAGTTGCTTGGCCTGATTCACAACCTTGAGGCCCAGGAAAAGGGCGAACATCCAATGGAGCGATTGATGGCCATTACCACAGAAGAAGATCATGCGCTGATAACCACTACTGGCATCCATCTGGCCCGACGGATTGGTGAGGCCTTGAAACATGCATATCAGGGCGATCTTGATTTCACCTACGGTGATGCGGAAGAAATTATTCGTATGACCTGGATCCGGGAGTAGGAACAGCGTTATCCAATCATTGAATTTATTGTCGTGACAGGGGCTGACAACTGGAGGTAGTTGAGCAGATGATGAACAGACAAAAAATCGATGCCATGCTGCAAACCATTGAGGCCGAGTGCCGGATCACCCAAGGATATACCGGACGGTCGTCATTGCGGCCGGAGGTTATGGAGGCTATGCGTCTGGTCTCGCGGCAGGAATTCGTGCCGCCCACCTTGACAGCAATGGCCTATGAAAACTCCCCCCTGCCCATTGGCAATGGTCAGACCATCTCCCAGCCGTTCATCGTTGCCCTGATGACTGATCTCCTCTGCCCGGAGAAGGGAGATGTGATCCTGGAGGTAGGCGCCGGCTCTGGATATCAGGCTGCTATACTTTCCCGGCTGGTGAAGCAGGTCTATACCCTTGAAATTATCCCGGCCCTGGCGGCAAGAGCAACAGTGATTTTACAGAGGCTGGGATACGAGAACGTGGTGGTGCGCCAGGGTGACGGCTACAAAGGTTGGCCCGAGCATGCCCCTTTTGACGGCATCATTGTCACCGCCGCCGCCAGTCATGTGCCACTTCCCTTGCAGGAGCAACTTAAACCGGGAGGAAAATTAATCATTCCCATTGGTCTGCCCTATAGTTTTCAGGAACTGTTGGTGCTGGAAAAAGACCAGAAAGGGATATTCAGTACCAGGAATGTATTATCCGTTTCCTTTGTCCCGCTCACCCGCGCACAGATTGACTCAGATGTTAAGGAAAACTGATCATCGTCATTAATCCTAAACCCTATACCCGGAGGAGAACCATGCAAGTACCTTTACAGATCACCTTTCGTAATATGGAAACATCCGAGAAGATAGAAGCGGATATTCGAAAATGGGTCGACAAAATGACCAGCCACCATCGGGATATCATCAGTTGCCACGTTGTCGTTGAGGCTCCGGCCCAACGCCACCATAAGGGCGGCCTGTTCAAGACCAGGATTGATATTACCTCTCCGGAAGGAAAGTTTGTAATCAACCGGGAACCATCTGCCCAGCATAAAGAGCATGGGGACGTTCATGTATCCATTCGCGATGCCTTTAACGCTGTCGAACGTCAGCTCGATGAATACTCCTGCAAGCGAAAGGGTGAGGTCAAGATGCATGAGGAGGTGCCTCGAGGCCGGATCAATCAGCTCTTCCCCATGGAGGATTATGGAACCATCACCACAGCGGATGACCGCGAAATTTATTTCCACCGCAACAGTGTCCTGAATATGGATTTCGATGCCCTGACCATTGGTACCATGGTCCGTTTTCATGAGGAGGCAGGGAATGATGGTCCCCAGGCCAGCACTGTAAAAGTGGAGGGATGATGACCGACCTGGAGATGGTGCTCACCTATCGGGTTGAGTGTCAGGCCGGTTAGGTTAGCAGGGCAAGGAGTTATATTGCCGGGTTTTCCTGAATGAGCACCCTGAGTTATGGCTGTTTCTCGATGTCAGCCTGGTTGCCCTTGCTTGCATGCTTCATGATATTTTTCAATGACTCTATCACCTTACTTGCCTCGGCCTTGGTCAATTCGTCGATCGCTGTTTTCTGGTAATATTTCTTCAGAAAATTGTGGAAGTGATCTTCATCCCAGCTGAGATCCTCAAGGAGATGCTTGATGAAATATTTCTGTCTGAAAGTAAGGCCATACTGGTTGATCTGATAGCGTTTGCTCCGGGTAAAATAGCGGAGCAAACGCTGAAAGGCCATCTCGTCCAGATCCTTGGCCGAGCGGACGCCCGTTACCTGATAGAGGATGTCCCGATATTCCTGGTCTGAGAGATTGAGCTCCCGCTTGACAATATGAATGAGGGCCAGTTTTTTCTTGTCGAGCCCGGTTGATCTCCGGCATTTCTTCATGATCTCCCCCATAAATGCCGGGAGATCCGCAGGCTCTCTGGAGGTGATCAGGTTGTCATCGATAACTACCTGATCATCACTATAGGTGCATCCTGCTCTCTGTAACTCTTCCGCCACCTCCCGGCAGCAGGTGGCTCTTCTGCCGGCAAGCACGCCTGCCGAGATCAGGACCTGTGAACCATGGCAGATGGCGGCAACCGTTTTGCCATTCTCAAAGAAATGCCGGACAAGTGCGAGCAGCTTTGCGTCTTTTCGAAGGAATACGGGGGCCTTTCCTCCAGGCAGGATCAGGATATCATAGGCAGAGGGATCAACCTGGTCCATGGACAGTGTGGCAAGAACATGATACCCGTGCCTGCCGATAATCGGGCCACTCTTGATTGATGCGAGGTCGAACTCTATTCCTTCTTCAAGAAGTCGGTAGTAAGGAACCAACAGTTCCGAGTCCTCAAACTCGTCCGCACTGACAATCAGCACTTTCATTGTATCCTCTCTTTACGGCAGCCATGTTCTCCGTAAAATCACAAAAGCCCTTCCATGGCTCGGCATGAAAGGGCTTTTATGATTACAGCCTCAATGGTTGGTAACGGAATTATTATTCGTCAATATCAACCTTGGCGATTTTCGCGCCTGGTTTTACGGCATCTCCCACCTTGACCGATATGGTGGTCACAATGCCGGCAATGACGCTGACCACCGGGGTTTGCATTTTCATGGCCTCCATCATGGCCACCTGTTCACCGGCTGCGACCTCCTGACCTTCCTTGACGCTGATCTCGCAGATGTTTCCGGCAAAAGGGGCGCGGATGTCGCCGTTTTTGGCCAGGGTTTGGATTTCTTCCTTGGAGAGAACCGTGGCGGCAGCAGCCACTCCTGCTTTGGCCTCAGGGACAAAGGAGTAGATGCGCTGATGGTGATCCACATTGAGATAGACATTCGACTCGCCACCTTCATTGACCATGGAAGGGCCAATTTCGATGACGTGCTCTTTACCGTAATGATCGGTAAAGGAAAGGGTCGTCCCGACGTTAAATTTACCCTGATGCAGGAAAATGGATGGCGGCAGGACATAGACCTTGCCAAATTTTTCCTCAAACTTGAAAAAATTGACGGCATCATTAGGGTGCTGCAGATAAAGGACCAGCTGCTGATCGGTGGGTTCATGGCCGATTTTTTCTCTGAGGCTGGCACGTTCGTGGTCGAGATCCATGTCTTCGATCTCGTCCATTCCCCCTTCTTCCTCCATCACTTTTTTCCAGTCGGCGCCCAGGACTTTTTCGTAGATCCACTCTTCCGGTTGGTAAAAAGGAAAGGGGCCATACTTGCCAAGGAGCAGGTTGCGCAGGTCGCCAGACGGGTTGCCGTAGCGTTCACCACCCTGGACATTGGCGACCGCGGTGGTCCACAGGATCTGGGAACCAGGGGTTACCGACCAGTAGTTGCCAAGCTCTTTCTGCACTCTTGGTAACTCCTTGTGCAGGATGTCGGGCATCTTGTCAAGGAAACCGCCTTTTGCCGCCTGTTCAAGGCTCGATCCCATGGCCCCGCCGGGGAGCTTATGGATCTGCACGGTTGGCTGGAAGCCCTTGATCTGGGATTCAAAGGCTGCATAATACTGGCGCTGGTCGCGGATGACCTCGGATGTCTCGATAACGGCATCTTCATCAAGTCCTATTGCCGTGTAGCCCAGTGATTTCATGGTCTGGATAACCGTGAGGCTTGGCGGCGGGCCGTAATATCCGGTCATGGACGAGTCGCTGGCATCAATAATAGATGCGCCATTGAGGATGGCCGCGGCAATCCGGCCAATATCATTGCCGTCGGTATTGTGGCCATGATAATGAATCGGCAGATCCGGATAGCTCTGTTTGATGGCGTTGACCAGTTGGCCAATACGTTGCGGGGTGCCAAGGCCGCCATGGTTTTTGATGCAGAGGATGATATCCGTGCCGGTGACATCAAGGATATCCTTGACCTTTCCCACATAGAAATCATCTGTGTGTTCCGGCCCGGTGGAAAAACAGATGCAGGGCTCATTGATCTTTCCGGCCTTGGCAACTTCTTCAAATACCGCCTGCATGTTGGGGATATGGTTCAAGAAATCAAAGGTGCGCCACACATCCACGTATTTTGCAAATTCGCGAACCGTGAAGCGGATAACATTCTGCGGGTAGGGACGATACCCAAACAGATTCACCCCGCGACACAGGGTCTGAAACATGGTTTTGGGCATCTTTTCGCGCAGGAGTTCCAGCTTCAGGAAGGGATCGACCTGTTTGCGGAGGATATCCACATGCACCGAGGCGCCGCCGGTTATCTCGAGTGAAAAATAGCCGGCCCGTTCCCGAGAGGGCGCGGCCAGCATATCGGTATGCAGCAGGATGCGATTTTTGAAATCAGATTGAGAGAGATCGCGGGCCGTATTGGTGATGTAATAGCCGTCAGCCTTTCTGAGTTGGGCGACAACCTCGCTGGGGGGCATTCCCTGAATGATTCGTTCCATAATTTGTCCTCGTGGGGGTATCGTCATCATCTTCTTTATCCGGGCAGGACCGTAGAAAAGAAAAAGAGTATCTGGATAGAGTTATAAAGAGTTTCCGCTGTTGTCAAACATCCTTAAAAGGCGTACGGATTGGTGCCGTGATGATGGATTTCGGCAATCAGCTTGGACAGTTTCTCGGCCTCATTGGATGTTTCCTTGTACTCAAAGAGTTGAGGATGGGTGTCCAGAAACGAGGTATTGAAATCACCCTTGATGAAATCAGGGTCCTCCACGATGTTCAGATAAAAAGGGATCGTGGTTTTGGGTCCGGCAATATCAAAGTTCTGCAAACAGCGGCGGACCCGGCTCACAGTCTCGCTCCAGGTGAAGCCATGGACGGTCAGCTTGACCAGCAGGGAGTCGTATACCTGGGGAATGGTATAGCCCTGATAGACAAAGCCGTCGAGACGAACCCCATAGCCGCCAGGTGAACGATAGAGCGAGACGGTCTTACCGCCCTCCGGCATGAAATCCGCCTGCGGATCTTCAGCGTTGATGCGCATCTCGATAGCGTGACCCCGCAACTGGATATCATCCTGAGTGAAGGAAAGAGGCTTGCCGAGTGCCAGCTTGATCTGGGTGCGGACGATATCAATGCCGGTGATCATCTCGGTTACGGTATGCTCGACCTGGACCCGGGTGTTGATCTCCATGAAATAATAGTTAAAGTCTTTGTCGATCAGGAATTCAACGGTGCCGGCATTGGTGTAGTTGGATGCCTTGGCGGCCTTTACCGCGGTCTGACAGATTTTTTCAAGGAGTTCTTTGTCGCCAATCATGGAGGGGGCGATCTCGATGAGTTTCTGGTTCCGGCGCTGGATGGAGCAGTCACGGGTACCAAGATGGATGGTGGTTCCTTCCTTGTCGGCAATGATCTGAACCTCCACATGTTTGGGGTTGATCACCACCTTTTCCAGATAAACAGAGTCATCGTTAAAGGCCGCCTTGGCCTCGGCGCGGGCCACCGGGATCTCTTTGCGCATCTGCTCATCTGACTCGATAAGTCTGATGCCGCGGCCGCCGCCGCCGCAGGTGGCCTTGAGCATGATGGGGTAGCCGTATTTGCCGGCAAAGGTCAAAGCCTCCTGGACGCCATCTTCACCCATGGACAGATTCGGGGTGCCTGGAACCATGGGGATTCCGGCTTCAGCCATGATCTTCCTGGCAATGACCTTGTTGCCCAGATTGGAGATGACCTCAGACGTGGGGCCGATAAAGATGATCCCGGCTTCTTCACATGCCTTGGCAAAATCTGGGTTTTCGGCAAGAAAACCGTAGCCCGGATGAATGGCGCAGGCGCCTGAGTGTTTAGCCGCCTTGATGATCTTGTCAATATTCAGATAATCGCAGCGTGGTCCGTCACCAAGAAGAACGGCTTCACTGGCAAGCCGGATATGGCGTGAATCTTTATCAGGGGTTTCGTAAACTGCCACGGCCTCATAATCTAATTCCTGGATAGCCCTCATGATGCGGATGGCAATCTCTCCGCGATTGGCTACAAGTATCTTCTTCTTCAAGGGAACTCCTTTCTTTCTTGTTTGCTGGGGTTCGGTTGTTTAGGAGCCGTTATGAAATAAGCAGTGCTTTTTTGCTTATTTCATAATGGCTCCTTATGCCGCTTCAAAGAAACAGTCTATCTTTACCGGCTGGTTCTTTGAGTGGCGTCTGGCAGATAACAGACAATGAGCCGTTACGAAATAACCCTTATCTCCATGATTATTTTGTTACGGTTCCTGCTGCCAGTCACGGTATTTTAATGTTACGGTTATTTTTGCACCACGGCCAACTGCACAGAATAAATACATAGGCAGAATGCGTCAAGAAATATGTTTAATTTTTTTTATAATATCTGGCAAGAGAACAGGTATTATCGGGTTGAAGCCCAATCTCCATCTTGATCGATGGGAAAATGGAGGCCGGGTTTCAACCCGACAATGCCCCGGCAACAGACGATGACAGGCTATCTGGAATTACAGGAAAGAGAGCCTGCCATTTCTGCTGTCCATAACTGCCTCGGCGCCATGGGGCAGGGTCATGTTTGTTGGCCCATGACCAACAGGGAAGCCTCCCCAGACCGGGATCTGGGTGCCGGAGGTGAGTTGCAGCACCCGGTTCCAGATCGTTTCATGATGACGGATTTTCTCGGTTGTTTCCATCTCATTGCCCAGAGAAAAATCGCCAAGGATAATCCCGGCAACCCTTTGCAGTTTTCCGGCCAGCCACAACTGGGTGAGCATGCGATCAATGCGGTAGAGTGGCTCGCCCACATCTTCCAGGAAAAGAATTCGTCCGGCAAACTCAGGTTCAAAGGGGGTGCCCAGCAAGGTGAGCAAGGTACTCAGGTTGCCGCCGATCAGCCTGCCTGTGGCCTCTTCGTCTCCTCTCAGGACCTCAACCCCTTTCATCTGCAGGGTCGTGCGCCAGTTCCCGGTCATGCACTGATGAAAACGCTCAAGAGATTCTTTGCTGCTTGTTGCCAGAGTGGAAAGCGTCGGCCCATGCAGGGAAACAAGGCCAGTCTGTTGCCAGAGATGGTTGTGCAACACCGTGATGTCGGAAAAACCGATCAGGGCCTTTGGCCGGTTGCGCACCTGTGTGAGATCGATCATCATCGCCATGCGCAGGCAGCCATAACCGCCGCGCAGGGCCAGCAGGGCGGCGACTTCAGGGTCAGCCCACATCCTGTTAAACTCCTCGGCCCTGTTGGCATCGGTATCGGCCAGATAGCCGGTCCCCGGCCAGAGCTCACGGGGAAATCTGGGTTCAAAACCCATCTCGGCAAGTAGTCTGATGCCGGTGTCAAACCCATTTCGGTCACGGATCTGACCAGCAGGGGCGATAATGCTGATGACGGCCCCGGGTTTGAGGGGGGCAGGGATGTATTGTTCCATTATCTGTCTATTGCCTGGGAGTGGAGAAGGCGGAGTCCCTTCAAGGTGAGCATGGGGTCAACCTCCTCGATGGATTGGGCATAAGGGGCGATGAGGTGGGCCATGCCGCCTGTGGCAATGACCTTGAAATCACTCTCTGAGCATCCCATCTCCAGGCGGATCTTGCGGGTCATGCCATCCACGAGGGCGCCATAGCCATGCAGGATCCCGCTTTTCATCGCCTGGACAGTATTGGTGCCGATGACCTTTGCCGGACCGTCGTTGATGTCAATACGCGGCAATTTCGCGGTACGAGACGAGAGGGCGTCAAGGGATATGGCGATCCCTGGGAGTATGGCGCCGCCCAGATATTCACATCCAGCCGAGACGCAGTCGAAGGTGATAGCCGTGCCGAAATCAATAATGACCAGATTGCATCGATAGGTATTCCAGGCGGCAATGGCATTGACCAGACGGTCGGCGCCGACCTCAGCCGGATATTCGGTTTTGATCCGGATGCTCTCTTTTACACTCTCCGCTGATACCACCATGAGCGGGCGTTTCAGGTTGGCTGACAGGTATTTCCGGCAATAGGAGATCCAGGCCGTTTGCAGGGTAGGGACTACGCTTGCGAGAATAATGCCGTCCAGTTCTTTGGTGTCAAAGCCGATCATGGAGAAGAGGGCATGATAACGGATGGCCAGTTCATCATCGGTCCGGTCCCGCTCTGATTTGAATCGCCACTGGCCGATAAGCAGGTCGTTTTTGAAGAGCCCGACGACTGTGTGCGAGTTGCCAATATCAATTGCCAGAAGCATCTTTTTCCCTTTATCGGTGATGGTTTTTTTCTTGTACTTTCTTTGTAATCCTGACGCGATTAAGGTATTCTACTCTTGGGAAAAAAGAAAGCAATCAAGCAGGATGAAGATTAAAAAAATGCAAGGGGGCCTTGTTCTATGTCTGTTCCACTGGTGATTACCACGGCCTTTGAGGGTCGTGTCGATGCTGAAACAATGGCGACTGCACTCCTGGAAAAACGGCTTATTGCCTGCGCCCAGATCACAGGCCCTGTCAGCAGCTCGTACTGGTGGCAGGGGAAGGTTGTCTCTTCCGCGGAATATCTCCTGGTGATGAAGAGCGACGAATCGTTGTACAACGAGCTGGAGCAGCTTATCCGGGAGTTGCACCCCTACGAAACGCCGGAGATTATTGGAACGGTCATAACCCATCTAAGCGCAGACTACCGGCAATGGCTGGAAGAGGAGCTACGAAAATGAGTGAGATGAGCGAAAAAAAATCTGAAGAGTCCGGCTATCGGAGAAAAAAGATTGGCGAATATCAGTGCCATTGCTGCAAACAAAAGAAGCCCTACTGCCTGAGCTGTACCTGCGGATTTATGATCTGTGAGGCCTGTTTTCAGGAAAATCTATGGGGAATGAGTAACGGTCCAACCTGGATTTGCCCTGACTGCGAGCGCATCCATATGACCTGATTTTGCAGGAAGCCAGCAAACAGGTAAAGTGATCCTCTGATTGGGACCACTTTACCCTCAGGTGAAAAGACACTCTTTCGATGTTTGCCTTTATTTTATTTCAATCTGGGCGACCTTTTTTGCCGCCTCTTTGGACTTGGGAAGAGTAAGGGTCAACACCCCATCTTTAAAATTCGCATCGATTTTATCATTCTCCACATCCATCGGTAATCTGAGGGCGCGGTAAAAGGAACCACTTCGACGCTCAATGGTGTGATAATGTTTATCTTTCTTCTCTTTCACCTCTTTTTTCTCACCTTTAATGGTCAGCAGGTCACCATCGAGAGAGACTTTGATGTCTTTTTTTTCCATTCCGGGCAGATCGGCGACAACTTCCAGGGCCTTGTCGGTCTCACTGACATCGAGACGGGGGCTCCAGCTCAGGTTGGCATCTTCCTCCAGATTATGGAAGGGGAAGTCGAACCACATCTTTTGGAGCATATCGTCCATCTCTGAGAAAACGCTTGGTACTTCACTACGACGTTTAGAGGGTAATAAATCAAACATGTCGCATTCCTCCTGATAAAGGTGAATAATAAAGGCTAACTGTCAAGAGGCAGTTGCCCTGCCGAGCCACAGTCAGTAGCCCATCTTTAACAATGTTTGAAACCTGTTTCGCCGGACTTTCTTTATTTTCTCTGAATCTGACTCCTTCTTGTGTGGGATGGTAACCTCTGCGAGGTCCGTCAGTTATTTGTTGCCAGGAACTGTATCCAGAAGAGATCAGTGAGGGCTCACGCAGTCGTCGTGCCAGCAGCAGTCTTTCTGGCCACAGGTGTCAGATATGTTTGTCTGGAAACAAGGAGAGTTCCCTTCCGCTGACTGGATGGCCCTGATAAGTTCGGCTTTTTTCATCTTGCCGGCGGTGATCCCCATGGTCATTGCCTTTTTTTTGATCTCCTGCATTTTCATCGAGTTTTTCCCCCTTATTCATAGAAAGAGAACGCCGTAAATTTACTAAGCGATGAACCTGTCGCATTAATTTTGAAATATGCTGTTACATAATCGTATGGGATAAAAAAAGAGAAGTCAAAGAATAATCCCCCCCCCCCTAAAAAAACCATTGGTTGGCGGAGAAAGAAGAAAAAAAGAATCTTTTAAAGATGATGGCGCTGTCAACTGGCCATGGATAGGATAAAAGCAGGGAGAAAACAGCTACTTTTTTTACAGGGGCAGGGCGTCATCTCTCTGACAGGATCTTTCCGCCGACCGAGGCCGTGTACAGGATCTTTTTCGCCGTCAATCTGGAGCATTGCATTCAAGCACCTTCGTCGGCTGCACTGTGCGGCTGGCTACTCACCGTCCTAACCCGTACCGCTTCGTCGCCACTTGCTCGTCGATGGATTTACTACGCTCACCCACCACTGCCTCTCTGTGTCAACTTGCAAGCTTTTTGGAATCAGGTTGCCGGGTTCTGTTGGTTCGCCTCTTCCTTTTTGGCCAGCTGGCCGCAGGCGGCCGATATATCCGTGCCCCTACTGTTGCGGATGAAGACCGAGTAATTGGCATCCATGAGGATCTTCTGGAATGAGAGGATCCGGGGCATGGGGGTGCTCTGATAAGAGATGCCCGGGGATTCGTTGTAGGGAAGGAGGTTGATCTTGCAGGGGATATCCCTGAGCTTTCTGGCCAGTTCACGGGCCGCGGCGTCAGAATCATTGATCCCCTTGAGCAGGATATATTCGAACATGATCCGTTTGCGTTTGGGCATGGGAAAGTCACGGCAGGCGGCCAGCAGCTCATCGAGCGGATAGCGCTCATTGATCGGCATGAGCCGGCTGCGGGTGGCGTCATCAATGGCATGGAGCGAGATGGCCAGATTGGCATCGGAGTTTTCTCCCAGTTGCCGCATCTTGGGGACAATGCCGCAGGTGGAGACGGTGATCCGCCGGTTGGTGAGGTCCAGCCCCCGCTGCTCGGTGAGGATGGAGAGGGCCTTGAGCAGATTCTCCAGATTGTTCAGCGGCTCACCCATGCCCATGAAGACCACATTGGTGACCTTTTCCGGGCCGATGCGCTCTGCTTCCGGCTGGGCCCGCAGAAAATCATCCACGGCGCAGACCTGACCCACGATCTCGCCAGGGGTGAGATTGCGGATAAATCCCATGGTGGCGGTGAGGCAGAAGGAGCAGTTCATGGCGCAGCCGACCTGGGAGGAGACGCAGAGGGTGTTGCGGTCCGGTTCCGGGATGAGGACCGTTTCGATCATCCGTCCGTCATCGAGCCCGAAGCCGAACTTGACGCAGCCATCGCTGGAGCGCTCGAGGATCGGGTCGGTAAACCGGGAGATGCGGGCGTGTTCGGCCAGCAACTTGCGGAAATCCTTGGCCAGATCCGTCATCTCGGCAAATTGGGTGATCCCGGGGCGATAGAGCCAGGACATGAGCTGGCGGCCACGGAATGCAGGCTGGCCCAGGGACTCCACGTATTCTATTATTTCATCCTGGGTCAGATTCCGCAGGTCGGTTTTGTTTGTCATTCTCTTTTTGGATCTATAAGGCTCTGTAGAATTCAGGAGTCAGCGCTATCCGGCCATCCATGGCCTGATCAATGGTGGTAAGGATAAGCTTCTTGTCGCGTCCCAACCGGCCGGAGATGGGAAGATAGTTGGAGGCATGGTTGGCCATGAACTGCACCTTGTCACAAGTTATAAAAGTAACCATCTCTTTCAGTTCTTTCAACATGGAGAGGGCGTCAGGGAGCAGAAAATCGCCATTTTCCACCTGATCACCCAACGGCGTTCCGGCCAGGGGCATAAGGGTCAGGGCCGCAATCTGGCGCGGGGCCATTGCCGACAGCACCCTTCCGGTCGCCCGCGCATGCCGCTGACTCATCTCCCTGCCGCCAAGTCCGAGCAGCACGGTCACCGACAGGAAGATCCCGGTACTGGCCACCTTCTGCGCCGCGTTGATCATGGAGTCTGCGGTTTCCCCTTTTCGCACCCGGCTCAGGACTGCATCGTTGCCGCTTTCCAGCCCCATGTAGATCCGGTCCAGCCCCAGCCCCTTCAACTCCTGCAGTTGTTCCGGATTCTTGGAACGGATGGCCTTGGCATTGCCGTACAGCGAGATGCGTCGTACCTGGGGGAGCTGGGTCCTGATCTGGCGGAAAAGGGCGGTCAGCCGCTTCTGGGAGAGGATGAGGGCATCGCCGTCAGCGAGAAAGACCTTGTGCTGATGGGTGCAGTAACGGGCGGCAAAACCGATATTTGCGGCAATTTCTTCTTCCGAACGGATGCGGAATTGTTTGTCCTTGTAAGCGCCGCAAAAGGTGCAATGATTATGGGAGCATCCAACCGTCACCTGGAGGATGATCGAATCAGCCTCACTGGGCGGGCGGATGATGTTTCCGTCGTAGTTCATAATGGCGTCGCCAAAAGGTCCAAATACTTCGTTGCCCTGCATCCTTCGTCACTGCGGCGTACCCAAAAGTACGCGCAGGGGCAGGGACGCCCAAGTGCCGCTCGCTCCATGGACGGATAACGAGCGGACATCATTCCTCAGTCTTGGTGCGCCTCGTCTTTGTCCCTTTTGACTTAGCCATCCCCCTTGATGAGTGCTCAGGCTGGATTATTTTTCTCAAACTCCCGCATGAATTCCACCAGTTTCACCACACCCTCCCGGGGAAAGGCGTTGTAGATGGAGGCACGGCAGCCGCCGATGGAACGGTGCCCCTTCAGGCCGTTCAGACCGGCCGTGGTGGCCTCGCCAATGAACTTGGCCTCCAGTTCCGGGGTCGGCAGGTTGAAGGAGACATTCATAAGCGAACGGGACGCAGGTTCGGCATGACCGCGATAGTAAGGCGTGGCGTCGATTGCCGCATAGAGCAGGGCCGCTTTTTCCTGGTTTATTTTTTCAATGGCCTCGACTCCGCCCAGTTTCTTCAACCATTTCAAGACCTCACCCACCACATAGATGGAAAAACAGGGCGGGGTGTTGAACATGGAGCCATTATCGGCATGGGTTTTGTAACAGAGCATGGTCGGTGTGTTGGCCGGGGTGCGGTCCAGAAGGTCTTCGCGGATGATCACCACGGTCACACCGGCTGGGCCCATGTTTTTCTGGGCCCCGGCAAAGATCAGGCCAAACTTGCTGACATCCAGCTTGCGGGAGAGGATGTCTGAAGACATGTCGCAGACCAGCATCTTGTCGGTGGTGGGGAAGGTGGGGAACTGGGTGCCGTAAATGGTGTTGTTGGAGACCAGGTAGAGATATTCTGAGTCTTCCGGCACCGAATATTCGTCCTCGGTGGGCACCCGGTTGTATTTCTGCTCTTCGCTGGAGTAGGCAACATTGATCTCGCCAAACAGCTTGGCCTCCTTGATCGCCTTCTTGGCCCAGACCCCGGTGTTGAGATAGGTAGCTTTTTTCCCATTGCCAAGCAGGTTCATGGGGATCATGAAAAACTGGCTGGAGGCGCCACCCTGCAGAAACAGCACCTTGTAGTTGTCGGGGATCTCCATGAGCTCGCGCAGCAGTTGCTCGGCATTAGCGGTGACGGCCATGAACTCCTTGGAGCGATGGCTCATCTCGATCAGCCCCATTCCTGTATCCTGAAAATTGACCACATCCTTGGCGGCCTGCTCAAGGACTTCATAAGGCAGAGTTCCCGGCCCTGGACTAAAGTTATAAACTCGTTTAGACATTGCTTCTATCTCCTTGTATTAATGTATTAATAGCTGTTGAGTTAATTTGAAAAACTAAAAGAGCTGATTTTGATTGCCGACAAGATACATCTTTATAAAAAAACAAGGAATAGAGAAGAGTAAAGAGTGAACAGAAAACTTAAAAAAATGTGGCGTTTGGTTATTCTTTCCTGTCTCCTGTTCACAGCTCAGGGTTCTGGCGCAGGGCCTCATACAGGACAATTCCTGCGGTCATGGCCAGATTCAGGCTGCGGATATTGGGGTTGGGCATGGGCAGGGTGTAACAGCGGTCGTGATAGAGCTTGAGGATCTCTTCCGGCAGTCCTTTTGTCTCTTTGCCAAAAATGAGAAAATCCCCCGGTTGAAAGCGGGCCTCGGTGTACGCTGTTGCGACCTTGGTGGTGAAGAAAAAAAGCCTGGTCTCCGCCTGGGCAGCGAGAAACTGATCAAGATTGTCCCAGTATTTGATGTCAACAAATCGCCAGTAATCAAGACCAGCCCGCTTCAGATGTTTGTCATCCGTGGAAAACCCCAGCGGTCTGACCAGATGGAGGACGGTATGGGTTGCCCCGCATAAACGGGCAATTGAACCGGTGTTGGGTGGAATCTCCGGCTCAATCAGAACAATATTAAAAGGAAGCTGTTGGCTCATCGGTAACGATTCAGCGATAGAGCCGGGGGTTCCGGCCTTTATTTTAAAAAGCAATGTTCCTGGCAACCGATGTGATGCGCTTTTATCCGGTCGAGTGTCACTCACTTCACCATGCGCTGACCGTGCAAATGAGCTCTCCAGAGTGAATGTATAATGCTGGATCTTATACTTCTTGCAGCAATATGTGTCAATAAACGCCTGCTGCCATCCTGTATTGGCGTCTGATGGCGATATCTGCGGTCAGCTTTCGGGTATCTTTCACTGGCGGCGCCATCCATCCCCCGCCCATTGCCTGGTATAAAGCTGCGCTGTCGATAAGTCGTTGTGCTTGAGCCGCGATCAGGTTGATTCGATTCTGTTGTGCCTGTTGCTGTACAGTAAGGAGTTGGATAGAGTTGGCGTTACCCAGTGCGTACTGTCTCTGCATGGATTCCACGGATCCCTGTGCCGCGGCGTCGGCGGTGGCCAGGGCAGCCAATGTCTGGGCATCGTTGTCCAGCGCGCTCATCACGTCGGCCACATTGCGCAGGGATTCGAGGACGATATTCTGGTAATTGGCCGCCGCCGCATCGAAGGCGGCTAATGCCGCGCGTTTTTCGGCGGGTAGTCCGGGGTTAAAGAGCGGCTGGGTCAGTTGCCCGATGAGACTCCACACCGCCGAACCGCTGCCGAACAAGGCGCCGGTGGTTAATGCCTCCGACCCGAGAGTGGCGCTGAGGTTGATTTGTGGGTACAGCCTGGCAACTGCAACGCCGTATTCCGCGTTGGCCGCTTGCAGCAGGGCTTGGGCGGCCTGGATATCTGGCCGCCTGCGCACCAGTTCGGATGGCACGACCAGCGGCAGATCAGATGGGAGGGTAAAATCATTCAGGGTGAAAGCCGGCAAATTTCCCGTTCCCGGCGCTCGGCCGACAAGCACTACCAGCAGATGTTCGTTCTGTTGACGTTGCTGGCGCAGCAGCGGTGCGCCAGCCCGGGTCTGCTCCACCTGGGTCTGCAGGGCTAGCACCTCATCCACTGCAGCCTGGCCGAGTCGCACGCGCTCGCGGGTCAGTCGCAGCTGCTCTTCCTGGGCGCTGAGGATGGTCTCTGTAGCCTGGATTTGCGCCGAAAGCCGGGCCTGAGTGACGGCAGTGGTGACGATGTTGGCTGCCAGGGTCAGATGCGTGCCTGCCAGTTGGTAGCGCCAATAATCGGCGCGCGCGGCCAGGGCCTCCAGGGCACGCCGGTTGCCGCCGGCCAGGTCGAGTTGATAATGCACGCCGACGCTGGTGTTGTAAAGAGTGAATGTCTGCGCCTCGCCGACCTGTCCCAAGGCGCTCGGATTGGAAAGCTGGCGCTGGGTGTTGAGTGCGGCATCTACCTGGGGATAACGCGTTGATCCGGAGTGTGCCGCGTAAAGCTCATACGCCTGACGCGAGGCAGCCTGGGCCGAGGCCAAAGTGGGGCTGGCTTGCAAGGCAGTATCGATCAGGGCGTCAAGTTTGGGTGAACCCAGTTCATGCCACCACAGGTCGCTGATTGCCATTCCCTCGATGAGGCGCTGCGGACCCCCTAAGGGCGTGGTTGCGGACACCGTTTGCATCGGCTGCGGTGCGGCGGTATAAGCGCTTGTTTCAGGTGCTGCCGGCTGCTGGAAATCCGGTCCGACGGCGCAACTGGTCAGCAGTCCGGTAAACACCAAAACAGCAAGGGGGTAAATGGAGCCGGCGCTGGTCCTGGTGCGGGTCATGTCAAGAGGGCGTGTCACTTTAGTGTTGTCCATAAAAATGCTCCAGGAAGGGTTTACGAAAATTTTGGTGGCAGGCCCGACAGTTGTTTTGCAGCGTCGCAAAAGACAAAATCACGGCTTGCCCATCCATGCCAGCGGCGGCCTGCTCCAGTGCCTGCGCCGCCTGGTGTGTTTTTTCGTCATGACTCTTGAACTTGCCTGTATCGGAGCCGACAAAACTCAAAATCTGCATCTTCTCAACCAGTGGCGGCTGAGGGTGATCGGCAATCAATGGTGCGATTTTTTTCACTATTTCCCAGTCCTCGCGGGAAATGCCACCGGTAATGCCCTGCATGTTCTTGCCCAGGTTTTGCATGATCGTGCGTAGCGCTAACGGTTTGTCCTTGCCTGCATCATCGGCCCAGGTCTGGAAACAGGTGCTCGCCACGAGTATGCCGATGGCGGTGATTGTGAAAAAGGCCTTAAAAAAATGTCGGAATTGCCTGGAACGCTTGTTGAAATGGTTGTTCTGTGTTTGAAACCAGAGCACAGTCGGCACATAGTTACCGGTTGCAGTAAGTGCGGCCTCGGAAACCAAGGCCGCAAGCCGGTCGTGCTTCTGGAACCTCTGGCAAGAATCGCTCACTTACTCCTCCGACCCTCGCCGGCTTCTTCATAGGTGATGCCGTCACGGATGTTGTAGATGCGTTTGAAGGTTGGAATGATTTTTTCGTCGTGGGTGACGACAATGATGGCGGTTTCATACTGACTGGCCATTTGCTCCAGGATATGAATCACCGCCAGCGCGCGTACGCTGTCAAGGGCCGCAGTGGGTTCATCAGCGAGAATGACCGGCGGGCGATTGACCAGGCCCCGGGCGATGGCCACGCGCTGCTGCTCTCCGCCCGAGAGTTGGGAGGGCATGGCGCGGGCGCGATTCTCCACATCAAGCGCCTTGAACAATTCCTGTGCCCGCTGGCGGGCCTCGCTATTGGCTACCCCGGCCAGCATGGGCAGGAGGGCGACGTTGTCGGTGACATCGAGAAACGGAATAAGATACGGCGCCTGAAACACAAAACCGATCTTGTCGCGGCGCAGCTCGCGCAGGTCTTTGATCTTCCAGCCGTTGTCGTAAATCACCTCGTCGCCCAGGGCCATGAGTCCCGCGCTGGGTTCGATCACCGCGCCCAGGCATTTGAGCAGGGTGCTCTTGCCCGAACCGGAAGGCCCTATCAGTCCAACCACCTCGCCCGGCGCTACCAGCATGTCCACGCCCTTGAGCGCATCGACGGCGGTGTCGCCCTTGCCGTAGCGCTTTTTCAATCCTTCAATACGGATGCCCTTACCGCTCATGTCAGCCTCCAATCGCTTCGGCCGGATCGACCTTGAGTGCGGCTCGGATGGCGATGATGCTGGCGAGCACACAGATCACCACCACGGCCAAAAAACCCAGAGCGGTGTCGCCCGGCATGAGCAAGACGTATTTGGGGAACAGTGGCGCCGCGAAGGTCGCGGTGATCTTGCCCACCACGAAGCCGATCAGACCCAGGGCGACGGCTTGCTGCATGATCATCGCGGAGATGGTGCGATTTCTGGTGCCGAGCAGCTTGAGCACCGCGATCTCGCGGATCTTGTCCATGGTCAGGGTATAGATGATGAAGGCGACGATGGTCGCGCTGACGATGGCGAGGATCACCAGGAACATGCCGATCTGCTTGGCAGAAGTCGCGATCAGCTTGCCGATGAGGATTTTCTCCATCTGCGGCAGGGTGTAGGCAGTGAGACGCTTCCAGCGTCGGATGGACTCAGCCACCTCGTCCGGGGCATAGCCGGGTTTGATCTGCACCAGCACGGCGTTGACATAAGGGTTGGTGCTTTGCGAGGCGATCACGGCATCGAGCAGGCCGGGGACACCGGGGCGGTTGAAGGCCGGGTTTCCGGCGGTGCGGCGGCGTTGCTGCAGGATTGCGTCATTGTCCTTGAGAAACTGCGCTTCCTGCGCATCCTTGAGCGGGACAAATACCATCGGGTCACCACCCGACGACACCATGCGCCGGGTCAACCCCACCACGGTGTAATGATTACGGCGGATCTGCAGCCGCTCGCCCAGTTTGAAACCGCTGGCGATGTCGGCCACGGCCTCGTAGTGACTGCGGGTGATCTGGCGCCCGGCGACGAGATAGGGCGGCCAACCCGGCCGGCCCGCCTCGCCGGGCGCAATGCCAACTACCATGGCGCGCACATCGCTGTCGCCTCTGCGCACCTGCATGGTCAGATAGGAGACATTGGTGGCCTGCGCGATCCCCGGCATGGCGAGAATGGTGCGGTAGGTATCATCATTGAGGCTGGAGGATTCCGCATAGGGACCGAGCGTGTCCTTCTGCACCACCCACAGATCGGCACCGCTGTTGTCGAGCAAGGCCTTGGCATCGTCCACCATGCCACGGTACACCCCGGCCATGGTCAGGGTCACGCCGATCAAAAGCCCAAGACCGATGCCGGTGAAGACGAACTTGCCCCAGGAGTGCAGGATGTCGCGTCCGGCCAGGCTGATCATGGTGTCACCCCGGGGAGATGCTCGACCACGTGGAGACGGCTGTGCGTGGTCAGTTTTTTCCCGCTATACACGATCACCCAATCGCCCTCCTTGAGTCCTTCACTTACTTGCATATAACCATCGAGGTCGCCGCCCCCCAGTTTGACGGGCGTAAAGCGTGGATCGCCATCCACGATCTGCCACACACCCAAATTGCCATCTACGCGTTGAACGGCACCATTGGGGATGACGGGCATTGCTGCCAGCGCAGGCAAGAAGACGGTGACTTCGGCCAGTTCGCCCACCGGCGGCAAGGCTACGGGCAGGGAATCGAACACCACCTTGGCGAGCAATTCCTCGGTGACGGCATCGGCCAGCGGCTCCACCCGCAGCACGTGGCCGGTCAAGGTCTGGCCGTTGCGCGAGCGCAGCACGATGCGCGTCGGCAGTCCGGCAGCCAGGCCTGTGGCGCTGACCTGGTCGAAGCGCGCGTTGATCCACAGGCTCATGGGGTCGATCACTTCCACCACCGCCTGACCGGCGACGACGGTGGTACCGGGGTCGGCATTCCGCGCCGCCACCAGGCCATCAACTGGCGCGATGAGGCGCAGATTGCTGCGTTGTGTGACCACTGCCGCGCGGTCGGCCCGGAGCCGGGCAAGGTCTTCCCCTGCCGCCGCGAGAGCGGCATCGGCAATCTGCAGTTCCTGCCGCTTGGTGGCGGCTATTTCCTCGCTGACCGAGTTCACGGCGAACAATTCTTTATAGCGGCGTGCCTGGGTTTGCGCGTAGCTCTGCCGCGCCTCGGCCTCGCGCAAAGCCGCCTCGGCACGCTTGAGCGCCGCCTCCTGCGAGCGAATACGGTCATCGAGATCAATCGGATCCATCTCGCCGAGTAACTGCCCGGCCTTGACCCGATCGCCAACATTCACGTCAAGTTGTTTGACGCGCCCGGCGAACGTGGGGCCGATTTTATGGGTGTAACGTGCCTCGACGGTGCCAATGCCGAACAGGGCCGGGGTAATGGATTTCGCCTCCACAGCTGCGACTGTCACGGACACCGGAGCCAGCGGCCCCGAATGCAGGGCGACATAGACGAACAGTGCGAGTAACGGCACCAACACACCGATCAGCGCCAGGGTCCGGCCATGGGTTGATAAAAAATGTTTCATTTTAATTCCCTTACACCACGTTGATAAATTGCAAAAACACCGGGTGCGTCGGTGCGAATGCGTTGGATATCGCCTGACAGCATGGACTGCATGACCAGGCCCTGAATGGTTCCGATGAAGAGCGTGGCGGCGGCCTGGGCATCGATTTCAGGGGCGATTTCTTCAGCGACCTTTCCTTGTTCGATGCGGGAGATAAGACGCTCGCTGTAACGCTGGATCAGCGTCTGGGCCATGTGCTTGGCTGGGGTAAAATCGGCGCGCTGCAACTCGCCGAACATCATCCGGGGTACGCCGGGGTGCTCGATCACGAAATCGACATGGCTCATGAACATGGCCTGCATGGCTGCAAGTGGCGAATCAATACCTTCTGCCGCGCGGTCAATCCGGGCCAGAAGACGATCCGTCACCCACACCATCACGGCCTGCCAGATGGCATCTTTGGTCGGGAAATGGCGGAACAGCGCCCCTTGGGTCAGATTCATCTGCCGGGCAATGGCCGCAGTGGTGATCTCGCCTGGATTCTGCTCGGCTGCAAGTTGAACTACCGCTGCCACGATCACCGCTTTGCGTTCATCGGCAGGAAGACGTTTTGTTAGAATGGTCATGAAGCTCCCTTTAGGTAAGTAATTGGTTACTATCTTAATGCGTAATTGGGCCTTGTCAAGAGAAAGCGTATTCCTCCAGGATAAAATTATTATTCACGTAAGCGTCTATTTTTCATGCAGAGGGCCAAAGACACGACCTCATCCCAGTCTGGGACAACGCCCCAGTGGTGATCGCTCCAAGATATTTTCGGGCTTAAAACCGATCCCTGCGCTCTAATCTTTTCAATTCTTTCCTGTTTTTTTCCACAGCCATTTTTCGATCTCGACCATCATAAAGACGACCATTCCCGCTGCTACTGTTCGGCCCCATACGGCCAGTGTAACCGGCGCGCTCTGGAATAACCGGTTCATCACCGGCAGATAGGTGTAGGCCAGTTGCAGCAAAAACATGGCGACAGCGCCGCCAAGTATCCAGGTGTTTGAAAAGAAGCCGAGCTGGAAAACGGTCTTTTCCAAGGAACGGCAATTGAACAGGTAGAACAGTTCGACCATGACAAAGGCATTGACGGCGGCGGTACGCGCCTCGGCCAGGGTGGCGCCGCCAGACAGTTCCCAGGCGAAGAGCCAGAAAGCGGCGCCAAGCATGAGGAAGCTCACCAGAGTAATCCGGAAAATCATGCTGTGAGTCAAGATCGGCGCATTCGGTTCTCTGGGCGGCCGCAGCATGATGCCCGGTTCCTTGGGTTCAAAGGCGAGTGCCAGGCCTAAGAATCCGGCGGTGGTCATATTGATCCACAGGATCTGCACCGGTAGGATGGGCAGGGTGATGCCAAGAAAAATAGCGGTGAGAATAACCAGACCTTCGCCAAGATTGGTAGGCAGGGTCCAGGTAATAAACTTGACCAGGTTGTCAAATACGCCCCGACCCTCTTCCACTGCCGCCTCAATCGAGCTGAAATTGTCATCGGTGAGGATCATGTCCGCTGCTTCCTTGGCCACCTCGGTGCCGGTGATGCCCATGGCCACGCCGATATCGGCGCGCTTTAAGGCCGGGGCGTCGTTGACCCCGTCCCCGGTCATGGCCACCACCTCGCCCTGTCCTTTGAGGATATCCACCAGGCGCAGCTTATGTTCCGGGGCCACCCGGGCAAAGACTCGGACTTCTCGGAGCGCCTCGATAAGTTCCGGGTCGCTCAGGCGGTTAACTTCTTCTCCGGTCAGCACCATCTGGGTTTTGGGTCCCCGGGGCATGATGCCTACCTCCCGGGCAATCGCCTGAGCGGTGTCCGGGTGATCGCCGGTGATCATAATAACCCGGATGCCCGCTTGGCGGCATTGGCTGACGGCCTGTCCGGCTTCCGGCCGCGCAGGGTCGATCATTCCCACCAGCCCCACCCAGACCAGTTCTTCCGTAACGTCCTCGGCTTCGAGATTGGGAACCTCGGGAAAACGCCGATAGGCCAGCCCCAGAACCCGCAAGGCCTCGTGGGCCATGTGGGCCGCCTGCTCTTGAACGGCCTCCCGGTCGGTAGCGTCAAGGGGCTGCTCGCCGTGCGTGGTTAGCAGCCTTACAGCCCGGGACAGCAGTCTTTCCGGCGCCCCCTTGACGCACATCAGGACTTGGGTCCCCTCCTGATGAAAGGTGCTCATGCGCTTGACTTCCGAGGCAAAGGGCATCTCGGCCAAGCGGGGAAATTCCGTGCGCAGTTCCTCGGGATTGATCCCAGCCTTTCGGCCCAACACCAGAAGCGCCCCTTCGGTGGGGTCGCCCCGCACCGACCAGGTTCCGTCAATCTCCTCCAAGGCCGCGTCATTGCATAACATGGCGATCCGGGCCGCCCAGTTCAACACTGGGTGATCTCCGGGATTATTTATAAGAGCATTAAATAAATCCTTTCCTTTTCCCCCTCCCCCTTGATGGGCGAGGGTTGGGGTGGGGGCGAAGGCAGTTTTGACGCCGCCGGCCTGAAAAGACCCCGTCGGCTCGTACCCGGAGCCTGACACCTCAAGCGTCTCGCCATCCAGCCAGAGCCGCCGTACTGTCATTTCATTCTTGGTCAGGGTCCCGGTCTTGTCGGTACAGATCACGGTGGTGCAGCCCATGGTCTCCACCGCGGGCAGACGCTTGACAATGGCATGCCGCCGGGCCATGCGCGTGGTCCCGATGGCCAGGGCCCCGGTAACCACCGCCGGCAGCGACTCCGGCACCGCGGCCACCGCCAGGCTGATCCCCCAAAGCAGCATCTCCAGCCAGCTATGGCCCCGGAAGACTCCCAACAGCGAGGCCCCCACCGCCACCACCAGGCAGATAATGCCCAAGATCCGGCCGATGCCAGCCATCCGGGCTTCCAGGGGGGTTTGCTCCTCGGTCACTTCCGACAACATGCGGGCAATCTTGCCAAACTCCGTGTCCATAGCGGTAGCGGTAACCACGGCCTGGCCCCGGCCATAGGTGATCACCGTACCGCCAAAGACCATGCACTTCCGGTCGGCCACGGCCACCTCAGGACTGGCCGCCGGAGCCAGCTTCTTGCCCGCGGCGCTGGACTCTCCGGTCAGGAGCGCCTCGTCCGCCTTCAGATTAACCTCTCTGACCAGGCGGGCGTCCGCGGCTACACGGTCGCCGGTATGCAAAACCAGCAGATCCCCGGGCACCACTTCCCGGGCGGGGATGGCCAACTCGCGGCCGGCCCGGATCACGACGGCCGCCGGCGCCGCCAATTTGGCCAGGGCCGCCGCGGCCTTTTCCGCCCGGTATTCCTGGACAAAACCCAGCACTACACAGGCCAGCACAATAGCCAAAATGACCCAGGCGTCCAGGCGCTCCCCCAAGAGAAAGGAGATCACCGTGGCCACCAGCAGGATGAGGATTAAAAGGTTGGCAAACTGCCGCAGCAGGATGCGCCAGGCAGAAATTTTCTTGCCTGCGGTCAGCTCGTTGGGGCCGTACTGCTCCAGACGCTCCTGGGCCTCGGCGTCACTCAACCCCTGGGGACCGGTCTCCAGAGCCGTCCAGACCTGTTCCGGGGTGAGGGTATGGAAATGGCGGGGTTCCGTCGACATAGCGGGAGCCTTATGATCTGGGAAAAATCTTCCTGGGGATTACCTTGTGCTCTTGTTCCCAAGGTGCACATGGGAATTTCACTTTCGGCCCAAGCTCTGCCTGGGCACCACCCAAGGGGCGGGGTCTCCCCGCTCTCCAGGGCAAAAGACAGTTTAGCGCACCATCTTTAAGCTTAGCTAGGTATTCTATCCTCGACCCTGCCCCGAACCAAGAGAAAACGAGCCGCACGCTTGCATCCGGCCCCTCGAGTTCTTAATTTCAAAATAAGCCCCCACGAGATAAGTCTGCCGCCATTACTGCCAGGAGAGACCATGGATTATAAAGCTGCCGCCGCCCAATTGAAAGAGTCTATGCGCCTAAGGACCGAGCCTTTCGGGGTCGTATTTCTTAAAGACCCCGCCAGTCTCCCGGCCAAGACGCGGCAGCCTTCCAAGGTTTTCGGCAAAAAAGTGACCATCTGCCAGGGGGTCACCCTGGCGCGGGTGTATGGCTGGCCCGTGGGGCTGACCCAGGACGATCTCCTCTGCGTGCCCGGCATGCTGGTCTTCGGCTTCACCCCGGCCACCGACCCCGTGATGGAATTGGGCCAACTCTTCTGCGAAGTGGGCTACCACCCCGACCTGGGCCCGGCCCTCAAAGAGGTGGAAGCGCTGCCCCGCTTCGGACCCCAGGAGGTGGGGGCCATCTACCTCTGTCCCCTGGAACGCCTCGCCCTGGACCCGGAAGTGGTGGTGGTTTACGGTAACCCGGCCCAGCTCATGCGCCTCATTCAGGCGGCCACCTTCAGCCTGGGAGAACGGGTCACCGGCGAATTCGGCGGCAAAGTCGAATGCAGCGAATACCTCATCGCCCCTTACCGGACCGGCGAATTTAAGGTAGCCATTCCTGGCATGGGCGACCGCATCTTTTCCATGACCCAGGACGACGAGATGGTGGTGGCCTTTCCCGGCAAGTTCCTGGAGGGCCTCTTGGTGGGGCTGCAAGACGCCGGCAAAAAGATCGGAGCCCGCTACCCCATTACGTTCTACCAAAACTTCTCCCCCAGTTTTCCGCCAGCCTATGAAGAGCGGGCCAAGAAATGGGGCATCTTGTGAGGCCATTCTGGCTTCGTGCTTGGCTCTGCGATTTGCGAGGAGGAAAGCCATGACCCCGGTGGTTTTGATCAATGCGTTCGAAGTGCCCAAAGGCAAGGAGGATGAATGTCTGGCGTTCTGGGAAAAGGCTGCCGCCTATATGAAACAGCAACCAGGGTTTATTTCCACACGGTTACATAGAGCCGTGTCGCCGGAGGCCAGGTTTCACTTTATCAATATTGCCGAATGGCAATCAGCGGCAGACTTTCAAGCCGCTATCGGCAGCGAAGAGTTTCAGCAGTTGATCGAACCCTATATGGAGATATGCCCGCATTATCCTGGATTATATGAGGTCATCAGAACCTGAATCTCCCTTTTTTAGAGCAGGTATCCGATTAATGCCCGTAATGCCGTCTCGGCTCCGTGTGAGCCAGGCTGAAATTATTGTATAATAGTCACTAATCTTTGATAGGAGGACTCCAAGCAATGAAGCGAGTGCCATATTTACCTTTAGTCCTACTGATCTTGCTCCTGCTCCCGGGCTTAAGCCCGGCTCAGGACGTCCAAAGCTCCATCGACCAGGGGATCAGGAACAGCCAGGCGGGTCACTACGAC
>JAPLJF010000035.1 GCA_026388715.1 Deltaproteobacteria bacterium | reverse complement strand
GCCAGGGGCATTGCTGGGTAGCTAAGTTCGGCAGGGATAACCGCTGAAAGCATCTAAGCGGGAAGCCCACTCCAAGATTAGATATCCCGTGACTTAAGTCACCTAAAGGCTCGTTGAAGACTACAACGTTGATAGGTCGGGTGTGGAAGTGCAGTAATGCATGGAGCTAACCGATACTAATAAGCCGTGCGGCTTATCCATTTTTTTTGATTAAAATGTTACTGAAATACTCTACTATTCGATTATCGATTTTTATAAGTTGAACCTATAAAGTTGTATACTTTATATTCTCAATTGAATTCCACTTTTTTCGGTGGTCATAGCGAAGAGGACCCACCCGTTCCCATTCCGAACACGGTCGTTAAGCTCTTCTGCGCCAATGGTACTGCATGGGTGACTATGTGGGAGAGTAGGACGCCGCCGAATTTTTTTATATAAAGCCCCAATCAGTTTCCCTGATTGGGGCTTTCTTGCGTCTGATAGATAGAAAATGTTTTGAAAGTCCGAAAATTTCCTGCCTTCCTTGGCCTTCTGTCTTCCTCCCTTTTCTTGACAGATTGCTAATTTCTGTATAATTGAGTTGAACTTATCTTGCTCTTTTCACGTAGGCTACCTCAGTGAAGGATATACTTTACCCAAAAAAAGGAATTATTGTGTTTGATCAATCAGTTCTTTCTCTTGTGATTCTGGCAGCGGGTAAAGGTACTCGCATGAAATCAGAAAAAGCCAAGGTCTTGCATCATGTTTTTTATGCCCCGATGCTTCATCATGTACTGACTGCTGTCAAGCCCTTGAAGGCAGATAAAACCGTTGTCATTGTTGGTCACCAGCGTGATAATGTCAAACGATCCATTGCCGGCTTTGACGTAGTGCTGTGTATCCAGAAAGAACAACTGGGTACTGGTCATGCCGTTCTCTGCGCCGAGCAGATAATTGGCAGCAAAAAAGGCACGGTCATGATCCTTTGTGGTGATACTCCGCTCATTCAGACTGAAACCCTGGAGCAGATATATGTGCAACATCTAGCCCATGGCGGACCGCTTACGATTATGACTACTCTGCTTGAAAACCCTGCGAATTACGGACGAATTGTTGCCAATGATGCTGGTAAAGTGCTCTCAATTGTTGAAGAAAAAGATGCTACCCTTGAGCAGAAAAAAATCAGAGAGATCAATGCCGGGATTTATTGCGTCGATGCGGATTTTCTTTTTTCAACCCTGAAAAAGGTTGGAACTAATAACAGTCAGGGAGAGGTGTATCTGACTGATATCGTCTCGATTGCTACTGAACAAAATCGTTCTGTTGAAAAATATAGGACACCTTTGTCTCAGGATGTCCTTGGGGTTAATTCACGGATTGAATTGGCAGAGGCGCACAAGGAATTACAGCAGCGTCGCAATCGCCAATTGATGCTGGATGGGATTACCATGCATGACCCTGCAACTACCTCCATTGCCCCTGAGGTGAAAATAGGCAGGGATGTCATTCTCTATCCAGGCGTACATATCACTGGTCATTCTGTTATAGGGGAAAACTGTATTTTGGAAACCGGAGTTTTTCTTAAAGACAGCATACTTGGTGAAAATGTTTCTATCGGTGCCTATAGCTATATTGAGAGAAATGTCATTGAGGCGGGGAAAGATGTCGCCCCGCACACAGTGTCTTGTCCTCAATGAGAAGCATCTCGATTTAACATCAGGTATTATTCGTATTCATTGAGCGAAAGGCCTCGGCATATTTCTTGAAGATCCTTTTTCCCTCCGCAGGTATATCCTGAAATTCAATGCCGCTAATATAACGCTCATCAACGATTTCGGTATGGACAACCTCACCACGGAGGTCTACGAGATCATTCTCCAATCCAACTGTGATCAGCAGGGTGTCCCCTTTGGATATTTTCTGGGTTGTTTCCAGTTTGAGTCCATTCTCGCTTACATCCAGGGTTCGGCCCATGGAGTATGTAGTTTGCAGACCATCCTTGTCGATGATAAGATAGTCGAGAAGATGAAGGGAATTTTTTCGAATAAAATGTCTGTGTTCTGTTGATGTCGTCATAGTTATCCTTGAGTCAGTTATTTTTTTGTCCGGAAAAAGAGCGTGAATCGCTTCTTTATTGGCTTGGACAATTCCCCTTTCTGTGATAAGTCCACTGATAAGTCGTGCTGGTGTAACATCAAAACTGTAGTTGACTGCCTGTGTCCCGATTGCAACGAGTCGAACGGTCTCGATCTTTCCTGTGGTATCATTCATGCCGCTGATCGAGGTGATTTCATCCCCTGAACGCTGTTCAATGGGAATTTTGGCACCGTCCTCCAGCTCCCAGTCAAAGGTGGAGGAAGGCAGGGCAACATAAAAAGGGATGTTGTTATCATGGGCTGCCAGGGCCTTCAGATAGGTTCCTATCTTGTTGGCCACATCTCCGGCGCGGGTGGTACGGTCGCTCCCGACAATAACCAGATCCACCATGCCATTCTGCATTAAATGACCTCCGGTGTTATCAGTTATCAGGGTATTAGCGATGCCTTCCTGTTGCAGCTCCCATGCAGTGAGTTTTGCCCCCTGGTTCCAGGGACGGGTTTCATCCACCCAGACATGGACTGCAATTCCAGCGTCTCTTGCCGCATAGATGGGGGCGGTGGCACTGCCATGATCAACAAAGGCCAGCCATCCTGCATTGCAGTGGGTGAGGATATTGACCGGCTCTCCCTTCTTCTCTCTGCTGATGGCGGCAATGAGGTCGAGGCCATGGAGGCCTATCTGTTTGCAGAAAGCGGCGTCTTCGTCGGCAATCTCGCAGGCGGTCTTGTATGCTGCCTGCTTTTTTTCTGCTTCGCCATCAATTTTTTTGACGGCGGTCAGAACACGTGCAACGGCCCATCCCAGATTTCTGGCGGTGGGCCGACTCATGTTTAGTAGTATTGCTGCCTGTTCCAGCTTTTCATTTACGGCATGATCTGGGGCGTTAATTGCTGCCAGATACATGCCAAAACCTGCGGTAGCTCCAATCAGACCGGCACCTCGTACATGCATATCTTTGATGGCCTTTATTGAGTCGCCCAGGCAAGTCAGTGTCTCAATGACAAATTGGTGTGGCAGTTGGCGTTGGTCAATAATGCAGATGTTCTGCTTGTTCTCCGGGTCTGGCCAAATGGTCCTGAAGTGATGTCCATTAATATTCATGGCAGGGGAGATCCTCATCTCTATGAGAGCTGTAGGAATGATAATAAGAATATGCTATTTTAATAAGAATACCCGCCGTAATATAAAATGCAAATAATTTCATTGGGGAAAATGATTGTATTTTATATTAGAATAGATGAAAGTTGACAAAATTGATATTTTTTTCGCCATACATGACAAAAATGTAATTAAATAATGGTCGATGATGGACGTTTCTTTGGTATGATATCGTATTGTTTCTGGTAGTTACTGTTTGCTATTATGCTTGGCATGCCTTTTGTATTAAGGAATAATGATGAAATTATTTCTGTGGATCGTTTATGAATGTCCTGTCTGGTGTAAGGAAGCGGTCAAGGGGGATAGGGTGCGGGGCGGGAGACCCTGTGCGTATTATTCAAATTATCAAGGAGGGGAAAGTGAACAAGGCGGATACAGCATTTATCCTGGCAGCGGCAGGTTTGGTGTTACTTATGACACCGGGGCTTGCTCTTTTTTATGGTGGGATGGTGCGCGGAAAGAATGTTTTGGGGACGATCATGCAGAGTTTTTTCATGATTGCCCTTGTTTCCATAGAGTGGGTCTATCTGGGCTACTCAATGTCTTTTGGTCCCGATGTCGGGGGGGTGATAGGAGATTTGTCATGGTTTGCCTTAAATGGGGTGGGCAATGCCCCCAGTCCTGATTATGCGACCACTATCCCGCAGACGGTTTTTATGATTTATCAGTGCATGTTTGCCATTATTACCCCCGCTCTTATCACCGGTGCCTTTGCCGAGCGGGTGCGGTTTGTTCCTTTTCTGGTCTTTGCTCTCTTGTGGGCACTCTTGGTTTATAATCCTGTCTGTCACTGGGTCTGGGCCAAGGGGGGCTGGTTGGCGCAGATGGGCGTGCTTGATTTTGCCGGTGGCCTGGTTGTGCATGTGACCTGTGGGGCGGCTGCCTTTGCGGCTGTTCTGGTTGTTGGTCCCAGACGGGGATATGGGCGGACGAGTTTTATGCCGCACAATTTGCCGATGACCTTGCTGGGAACAGGCCTGTTGTGGTTCGGCTGGTTTGGTTTTAATGGCGGTTCGGCCCTTGCTGCTAATGAGGTTGCAGCCACAGCCTTTGTGGCCACGCATCTTGCCGGCATGGCCGGTATGTTGATGTGGGTAGTGATGGAACGGTTTGTTATGGGCAATGCCACCACTTTGGGAGCAGCTTCCGGGGCCATAGCCGGGCTTGCCACGATCACTCCGGCTGCCGGTTTTGTTGGTCCTAATGCGGCCATTGCCATTGGTCTTCTTGCCGGGGTCATTTGTTTTCTTGCAGTACGCTTGAAAAGCCGACTCAAGTTTGATGATTCGCTCGACGTGGTGGGAATCCATGGGGTTGGCGGAGTGGTAGGCACACTCTGTCTGGGGATTTTTGCCTCTACCCAGGTGAATCCCGCTGGAGTTGATGGTTTGCTGGCTGGGAATTTTTCTCAACTTGGGAAGCAGGCAATAGGGGTTGTGGTTGTTGGAGGCTACACTCTGGTTGTTAGCTGGATTCTTTTGAAGGTTATTGATTCAGTCGTGGGGCTCAGGTTGACAGAAGAGGATGAGGTTGTAGGTCTTGATTCAGTTGAACACTCGGAAACGGCCTATAATCAATAAACAATCGTGGCTTTTAATGATTATCAGCAACGGTTGTTGTGGCTGCGCTGCCCTCGACGTGATTGACGCTTGATCCTGGCCAGGAAATCGCTTCCTCTGAATTTCTTCATACCTGTTGAGCTATTCAGAAACTTTTGTTGATGATCTTTGAAAACCACATAACTAAATGTGTTAACAAGGAATAGATGATGAATACTGGAGATACTGCTTTTATGCTCATTGCCACGGCAATGGTGATGGTGATGACGCCGGCACTGGCCTTGTTTTACGGTGGCCTGGTTCGCAGTAAGAATGTGCTGGCAACGACTATGCAGAGTTTTGTTTGTCTGGGAATTATCTCTGTGCTATGGGTTGTCTATGGTTATTCTCTGGCCTTTGGCCCGGATGTCGGCCATTTTATCGGCAATCTTGATAATGTCTTTTTGAAAGGTGTAGGGCTTGAGCCAGGGCCTTATGCAGCTACTATCCCCGCATTGTTGTTTTGTGCTTTTCAGCTCATGTTTGCCATTATTACTCCGGCGCTGATTACCGGGGCCTTTGCCGAGCGGATGAAATTTACCGCTTTTCTGGCCTTCACGATTTTGTGGTCAACCCTGGTTTATCTCCCTGTTTGTCATTGGGTATGGGGACAAGAAGGATGGCTCTTTAAGATGGGCGCCCTTGATTTCGCCGGCGGCACTGTTATTCATATCAACTCCGGTGCTGCGGCCCTGGTTGCGGCCCTGGTTCTTGGCAAGCGAAAAGGGTATGGCCGTGATTCCATGCATCCCCATAACCTGCCAATGACGGTTTTGGGTGCTGGTCTGCTCTGGTTTGGTTGGTTTGGATTTAACGCCGGTAGCGCGCTTAGTGCAGGTCCTATTGCGGTTCTCGCCCTTTTTACCACCCAGGTGGCAACGGGTGCCGGTGCTTTGGCCTGGGGTATTGCAGAATGGAAGATACAGGGGAAACCGACCACTTTGGGTGTCGCTTCCGGTGCCTTGGCTGGGTTGGTGGCAATTACTCCGGGGGCAGGTTTTGTCAGTCCCATTTCGGCTATTATCATGGGTGGCGTGGCTGGGGTTATTTGCTATCTTGCAGTCCTTGCCAAATCCAAAATGGGTTATGATGATTCTCTTGACGTCGTTGGTGTGCATGGTGTCGGTGGAATCTGGGGAGCGTTGGCAACCGGTATTTTTGCGTCATCTGTTGTGAATCCGGCCGGCAATGGACTTCTTAACGGGAACCCTCATCAGCTGGTAGTTCAGGCCATTGGCGTTGGTACAACTATTGCGTATTCGGTCGTTGTAACTTTTATTATCTTGAAAGTCATAGACGTAATCATTGGTCTTCGGGTAAGCTCTGATGATGAGACGCAAGGACTGGATCTGACCCAGCACAGTGAGGTTGGATATACCTTGTAAGGCATAGAGTAATTCCGTTTTTAAGTCAAGTTGACAATGTGCACGCTTGATTTAAAAACGGAATAAGAGAAAATGAAAACAAGATACGGAAGCAAGATATAGAAGGTGTGTACTGGAAATCTGTCCTCTGATTTTTGCAAAGGAGATGTTATGAAAAAAATTGAAGCGATTATTAAACCATTCAAGCTTGATGATGTGAAAGATGCTCTCAATGGCATTGGCATCAAGGGGATGACGATCACCGAGGTGAAGGGGTATGGTCGTCAAAAGGGGCACACCGAGATTTATCGTGGTGCTGAGTATGTTGTCGATTTTATTCCCAAGATAAAAATTGAGATCGTGGTGAACGCTGATCAAGTGAATCAGGTGGTTGATACCATTAGAAATGCGGCCAATAGTGGCACGATTGGTGATGGCAAGATTTTTGTTACGCCTGTTGAGCGTATTGTGCGTGTACGTACCGGTGAAGAGGATCACGACGCTATTTAGGTACCGTTACAGAGAGAGTAAGGTCATTTTCTTGCTCTCTCTGTTTACGGCACCTTATGCCACTTCACAGAAGCAGCCAATCTTTTCTGACTGTTTCTGTGAGTGGCCTCTGCCAAATACCATGCAAAATATTCCATGAAGTCAACGCATCTCCGTGCTCAACGCGCCGCCTTGGAAAAACTGTGGCAGCAGGGTCTGAGTGGTCAGGCCTTGCTTGCCGAGCAGAGCAGGCTGGTCGATGTCTTTATTCGTCAGCATTTCCAGATTGCGGCCAGTGAGCTGAGTGGCTCGATTGCCTTGGTGGCCCTTGGTGGGTATGGTCGCCAGGAGCTTTTCCCTTATTCTGATATTGATCTGATGATCCTCTATCAGCCGGAGCAGCAGGCGGAAATCAAACACGTGGCAGAGGCCATTCTCTATCCGCTCTGGGATACGGGGCTTGAGGTCGGACATGGGGTGCGTACTGTCCAGGAGGCCATGGATCATGCCGCCCAGGATTTTTTCTTCCAGGTCGCCATGCTTGATGCCAGGTTTCTTGTGGGGTCACAGGAATTGTTTGATGGTTTGCTGGCCCAGTATCGGTTGCGTTTTATTGAAGGCGGTCGCGAGGAATTTGTACGCAGCATGAGGGCCTTTCGCGCGGCGCGGCGTCAGCGTTTTGGCAGTCACAGTTATCTGCTTGAACCTCACATCAAGGAGGGGAAAGGCGGAATGCGTGATATCCAGGCCATGCTGTGGACGGCAAAGGTTGTTTTTGGTCTGGACAGCCTGCAGGATATTATGGAGGCGGGTATTCTTCTTGAGGAAGAGCGGGAGGCCTTTGCGACTTCCTGGAATGAGCTGGTGAAAATCAGGAATCGCCTGCATTATGTCAGTGGCCGCAAGAATGATCAGCTCTATTTTGAACATCAGGAAGAGCTGGCCCAGGCATTCGGATACAAAACAGGTACTGGGATGTTGGGCGTTGAGAGGTTCATGCGGGAGTTGCATGGTCATCTCCAGACCATTGCGGTGATCACGGATCTCTTTTTTGAGCATGTGGACGAGGTCCTTGGTCTGGCGGGAAAGGATGAAAGGTCGAACAGTGACCGGATCCTCGAAAAGGGGATTGAGTTGCGCAATAATCGAGTTCATCTGGTTGTCTCGGCCAAAGAGCTGGCAGCCAGGCCGTATCTGCTCATGCGTCTATTTCTGGCATCGGCCAGAACAGGTGCTCCGGTTCATCATCGGACACGGAAGATTGTCAGCGCCAGTCTTGATCTGGTCGATGACAAGTTGCGGGTATCACCACGGATGTCCAGGCCTTTTTTTGAGCTGTTGTTGCACCCCTCTGATCCGCTTCCTGTTTTGGAGGTAATGTTGGAGACCGGGCTGCTTACGGCCTATATTCCTGAGTTCGCGCGGATCAGTACCCTGGCCCAGCACGATGTTTATCATATCTACACGGTTGACCGGCATCTATTGCAGACCGTGGCTGAGTTGCGTTTGATCGTGGAACAGGATGCCAGCGTGTACCTTTCGGTGGCCTCACCACATATCCTTTTTCTGGCCGCTCTGCTGCATGATATCGGCAAGGGTGCGGGTGGTAATCATTCACTGATCGGGGCGGAGATGGTGGGGGCTGTGGGGGCAAGACTTGGTCTTGAACCTGCAGAACGAGACTGTCTGGTTTTTCTGATACGGTATCATCTGTTCATGCCGGAAAATGCCTTACGTCGTGATCTGAATGACGAGGCCTTTATCAGGCGCTGCGCCGAGACCATCGGAGATATCGACCGGCTGGCCATGCTCTATCTCCTCGCCATTGCTGATTCCAGGGCCACTGGCCCTTCAGCCTGGAGTGAATGGAAGGCTGCCCTGCTCCATGAGATGTTCCTGAAGATCTCTCCCTATCTGGAGCCTGGCCTGATCGCTGCTGTCCATCCGGACACGGTGCAGCGACAGGTAGAGCAGGGGGTTGACTGGTTGCGGGGGCAGGTTGCGACACTGCTTGCTGGGGATGAAGAGGCACAGGCTGATGTCGCCCTCCTGCCCCCAGACTATCTGCTCAGCTTTACCCCTGAGGTGGTTGCCTCGCATATCCGTGTCCATCGGGAAAATTATCAGGTTTTACGGCAGAAGGCCCTGATCTTTCCGCAGGAGCTGGGCCAACATTGGTCACTATTGATTATGGCCAGAGACCGTTCCGGTCTGCTGGCGAAGATCTGTGGGGTGTTGACGCTTCATAGCCTCTCAGTGTTGAGCGCGAAGATCTTTACCTGGGAGGGTGGCGAGGTGGTGGCGGTCAAGGATGGCCTGATACCGCGGGAGCCAGGGATGGCCTTAGCGGTCGATGTACTGGAGGTGCGTTCCTTTGATGGTCTGAGCTTTGTTGAAAAAGACTGGCAGGCTCTCAATAATGATCTGGATCTTGCACTCAATCATCGATTGGGGCTTGAGCACAGGATCTATCAGAAACTGGCCTCGATTTATGAACGACGGAAGCTGCCGGGCGCGATGTTGCTGGGCCAACAGAAGTCACGGGTCGTCATTGATAATGATATTTCCGACAGCTATACCGTCATTGAGGTGCATGCTGAGGATAAGGCCGGGCAATTGTATCATATTACCCAGGCCTTGGCTGATTTTGGAATTAACATCTATCGTGCCTTTATTGCCACTGAGGTTCAGCAGTTGATTGATACTTTTTATGTTCTTGATAGCGAAGGACAGAAGATCACGGATGAGTCCTTTGCCGCTGAGATCAAGGCGGGTCTGCTCTATGCAATGGCCCGTGTGTCGTAAAATGTTACAAATATGTAGGTAAAATATTTTTTGATTACTTTATGTGGTCAGAATGGTAAAAAGATAAGCTTGTTCACATTGTGTGATGGTGGGGTAATGAAGTACAAAAATCATGATTCAAAAAGATCAGGAGGAACAACGAATGTGTGATAATCCAAATTGCTGTTGTGACAGCGGTTATGGCCAGAATGCTATCCCCGTGCCGGAGTTGTTCGGGGCCAATGTTTTTAATGACAGGGTTATGAAGGAGAGGCTGCCCAAGGATACCTACAAGGCCCTGCGCAAGACCATCGATACCGGTGTTGCCCTTGCCCCTGAGGTTGCCTCGGTGGTGGCCAATGCCATGAAGGATTGGGCCATTGAAAAAGGTGCCAGCCATTACACTCACTGGTTCCAGCCGCTGACCGGGATCACCGCCGAGAAGCACGATTCCTTTATTGCCCCCACCGATGACGGTGGTGTGATCATGGAGTTTTCCGGCAAGCAGCTGATTCAAGGCGAGCCGGATGCCTCTTCCTTCCCGAGCGGCGGCCTGCGCGTGACCTTTGAGGCCCGTGGCTACACCGCCTGGGACTGCACCTCCCCCGCCTTCCTGAAAGAGGATACCGCCGGCGACGTGACCCTCTGTATCCCAACCGCCTTCTGTTCTTACAAGGGTGAGGCCCTGGATAAGAAGACCCCCCTGCTCAGGTCGATGAACGTCGTTGCCAAACAGGCGATGCGGGTGCTCAAGGCCATAGGTAACACCACCTCCACCCGTGTCATGTCAACCGTTGGTGCCGAACAGGAATATTTCCTGGTCGAGAAGGAATACTATCAGCAGCGCCTTGACCTGATGACCTGCGGCCGCACTCTCTTTGGCGCTCCCGCTCCCAAGGGCCAGGAACTGGAAGACCAGTACTTCGGCGCGATCAAGGATCGGGTCTCCGCCTATATGAAGGATCTGGATATCGAGCTGTGGAAGATGGGCATCGCCTCCAAGACCAAGCACAACGAGGTGGCCCCGGCCCAGTTTGAGATGGCCCCGGTCTTTACCACCACCAATATCGCCACCGACCACAACCAGTTGGTCATGGAGACCATGCAGAAGGTGGCCATCCGTCATGGCATGGTCTGCCTGCTCCATGAGAAACCCTACGCCGGGGTCAATGGTTCCGGCAAGCACAACAACTGGTCGCTCTCCACCGATGACGGTATCAACCTGCTTGAACCGGGCCAGACCCCTGAGGATAACGCCCAGTTCCTGATCTTCCTTTCTGCCCTGCTCAAGGCGGTGGATACCCATGCTGATATCATGCGTGCCACTTGCGGCAGTTCCGGCAATGATCATCGTCTGGGTGCCAACGAGGCCCCACCGGCGATCATCTCTGTTTTCCTCGGTCATGAGTTGTCTGATGTCCTGGAAAAACTGGCCAAGGGTGAGAAAATTTGCAAGAAAGATGTCTGTCAGACCTTGAAGATCGGGGTTGATTCCCTGCCGGAACTGCCCAAGGATAATACTGACCGGAACCGGACTTCGCCTTTTGCCTTTACCGGCAATAAGTTTGAGTTCCGCATGGTCGGTTCTGCCCAATCCATTTCCGGTCACAATGTGACGTTGAATACCATCGCTGCCGAGGCCCTTGATGAAATCGCGACTCGTCTGGAAAAGGCCAAGAATGTGAATAAAGAGATCCTGGCCATTCTGACCGAGGTCATGACCAAGCATGGCCGGATCATCTTCAATGGTAATAATTACTCAGAAGACTGGGCCAAAGAGGCGGAGAAACGTGGCCTTCCCAATGTCCGCAACACCGTGGATGCCCTGAAGGCCTTTGTGACTCCCAAGGCGATCAAACTTTTTGGCAAGTACAATGTGCTTTCCAAGGATGAGCTGCATTCCCGTTATGATATCTATGTGGAGCAGTATGCCAAGCATATCAATATCGAGGCCCTGACTGCGATCCAGATGACCCGGCGCCTGTATATTCCTGCCGCTATCCGTTTCGTGATTGAGCTTGGTGCCTCTCTGAGTGCTGCCGGAAAGCTGGGGACGGTTCAGAAGGAACTGCTGGAGAAGGTATCCAAGCATCTTGATTCTGCCAGTAAGAAGGTGGCAAAGCTTGAGGATGAGACCAAAAAGGCTCAAGAGCTTGACAAGGTGGAGAAACAGGCTGCGGCTTACCGCGACAAGGTCATGGCGGCGGCACTAACCCTGCGCGCTGACATTGATGCCCTTGAGGCGATCCTGCCCAGTGACCTTTGGCCGGTACCGACCTATAGCGACCTGCTCTTTAAACTGTAAACAGTAGCCGTTGTTGTCTGGTGAAAAAAGGGGAGCCATCCGGCTCCCCTTTTTTTATGTGGATTTATCTGGTAAGAATAGTTGAAATTGGTGCGGTGAATCTTACCTTATTAAAACACAATGAGGCCATATATGACATGGTAAGCAGGGACACCATGTCAGGTTTCACGGTGATGGTGGCTCCTGATATGGTGTTTGCTGAACAGAATACGGATATCAGAGGGCAGAGGAGAGACAATGAAAGGGGTCTTGTTGCTCAACATGGGCGGAGCGCGGTCAGAACAGGAACTCAGGTCTTTTCTGTTCAATATGTTCAGTGACCAGCACATCATCTATTCGCCGGTACGGTTTCTCCTCGCCCCCCTCATTTCAACCCTGCGCTATAAAAAAATATGGCGAAAGTATCAGTTAATTGGCGGCAGCAGGATCTATCAGCATACCGAGCGATTGGTGGCAAAACTGCAGCAAAGAACGGGTGAGGCGGTTTTTCCGGTCATGCGTTATACTTACCCTCTGGCCGCGGATCTCTTTGCTGAAAGGAAGTTTGACCAGTTAATTCTCATCCCGCTCTATCCCCATTATTCTTCAACCACCACCCGGTCAAGTCTTGAAGATGTCTATCGCGGGCTTAAGAGTCATGGACAGCGGCCGGAGGTCAGGGAGATCGGCCCTTATTATGATGATCCCCTGTTTAATGCCTCAATTGTTGCGCGCATTCGAGAACAGTATCAGGACAGTAGCTATCATCTGGTCTTTTCCGCCCATGGTCTGCCGCAGAAGATTGCCGCCCATGACCCTTACGAAGGACAGATCAATGAGCATGTTGCTCTATTAAAGGTCTTGTTGCCGGATGCCGGTCTGGATTTCAAGGAGGTTCATCTGGCCTATCAGTCCAAGGTCGGCCCCATGCGCTGGCTGGAACCATCCCTGGAGACAACGCTCAAGGGGCTGGTTGGCGAGAAGGTGATTGTCTATCCCCTCTCCTTTACCATTGATAATTCCGAGACCGATCTGGAGTTGGCCATTGAGTATAAAGAACTGGCCCACCGCATTGGTCTCCGGGATTACCGGGTCTGCCAGGTGCAGAATGACAGTGAGCTTTTTGTTGAGTTTCTGGCTGCCAGGATCGTTGGATAATCTTCTGCGGACGTAACCGCAATTACAATTATTATGACCAAGACCCAATCATTTCAACCCCTTACCAGCATGCCGAAATCGGTAAATCCTGCATCTTCGTTAGTCCCGCCGCCGGAAGTCGATACCGGGGTCTGCTGAGGCCCCAAAACGGAACCCCGGGCCGGGGAGCATGAACGGGCAGGATACACTCTATTCCCTTTTGTCACTGGTTTTGTCGAGTCACAGGCAGGTTTGGTTCCGCAGGTGGCTTCCATCCTGAGCCGCGCTGATCATATGGGGACGATCGGAGCGCGTACCGGTATTCGGCGTGACCAATACACCATAACGCCCGGACTGTACTGTGTCGGCAGGCCAACCGGAGAGTCTCCTGTCCTGGTTACCGCCAATTACAAACTGACATTCGATGCCCTGCGCAGTGAACTGGGGGGCATGGATGTGTGGATACTGGTGGTTGATACCAGGGGCATCAACGTTTGGTGCGCCGCAGGAAAAGGGACATTTTCCACGGAAGAGGTAGCCTATCAGGTCCAGCGGGCAAGACTGGCGGAGGTGGTCAAACACCGTGAGCTCATTCTCCCGCAATACAGCGCCCCTGGCGTTTCGGCCTTGAAACTGAAAGCAGCATGCGGTTTCAAGGGGATCTTTGGCCCGATCCGGGCTGTGGATATCAGGGCGTTTGTGGCGAACGGGAAAAAAGCAGATGAGGCCATGCGGAGCGCCACCTTCACCCTGAAAGAGCGGGCGGTCCTGATTCCGTTGGAAATTTTCCTGCTGCTGAAGCCGCTCGTGCTCACCCTTGCCGGCCTGATCCTCTTCTCCGGTTTCGGCCCGCAGATCTATTCCCTGGCGTGGGTATGGCAGCGGGGTGGAACTATCGCCCTGGTGACACTTGCCAGTGTCCTTGCCGGGGCAATTCTGGCGCCCCTCCTGCTGCCGTGGATTCCCGGCAGACAGTTCTGGTGCAAGGGGGTGCTCCTGGGGATTCCGGTGGGGATCTTTACCGGTTTGCTGCTTCTGCCCTCTGCCGGCTGGACGGCGGTGATCGGCATGGCCTTATGGGCCATGGCTGTCAGCTCCTATCTGGCCATGAATTTCACTGGTTCCACCCCCTTTACCTCGCTTTCCGGGGTGGAGATGGAGATGCGCAAGGGGCTGGCGATCCAGATTGTTTTTGCCCTGTCAGGCCTGCTCTGCTGGTTTGTCGGGCCATTCTTCCTCTAAGAAAGAAGACCATGAAAGAGTTCAGATACATAGATGGCGCCGCCATCCTCAAACTTGATCAGGCGGCCTGTGTTGGTTGCGGGATGTGTGAGATTGTCTGTCCGCACCGGATTTTCAGGTGCGTGGGGAATAAGGTGACCATTGTCGATTATGATGCCTGCATGGAATGCGGGGCGTGTGCCCGGAACTGCCCTGTCGGGGCCATCTTTGTCAATCCCGATGACGGCTGCGGTTGCGCACGCTACATCCTCAACAGTTGGTTGGCCAGGATTACCGGGAAAAAATCATCGGCCTGCGGCTGTTGATCGTCCCGCTTTGAATGACAGGGGAATGTCCTCATCGTTTAGTCAACATATTTGGAAATATCTTGACTTTAGCAAGGTGTAACTTGTTAGGAAGAAGGTTTAGTCACCCTGTATTGTTCGAAGTTGAATCTTGTTAAGGGACATCTTTCTCTGCTGAAATTCTGTTTGAGTAAAAATCCATAGATATCTTGATTTTTGTAGCGTGAAAATCACCTGTTCATCTGGTGCATTTTTCAGAAGATATCGTTTTGTCCAATGTTTGACTGTTTTGGCAGCTCGCTAACCCGCATCAATCTACAATATCAATTTTCGCCATTATACATAATGATTTATTTTGTGTGCAAAGTCATAGCCAGTCAGGATACGATAGCAATTCGCGGACAACTCAAACCCAGCGTTTAGGGAGTATTGGAACGTAAAAGGGGTCGTCTTAGGAAACGTAGAATAAGTCTCGCTAAGTTTTTTGGCACTGTTGTGAAGCCACCGGCTACCGATCTAAATTATCAACTAATTCTTCTTAGCTAACTATGGGCTAATTCTCGCAGTGTATTGTGATTATAAAGGTGGACGCAAAACGCGCCTGACCGAATAAAATCAAGTCGAGAGGATTATTATCATGAAAGCATCTAAGAATTACGTAATGGCCTTGTTGGGTCTGTTTCTGATGGCGTCCGCTACAAATGCGTTCGCCTATACGGGGCAGAATTTAGCCGGAGAGGCAAAGATCAGTCTGGAACAGGCACGGGTGATTGCCCTCAAGGCCCATCCCGGAAAAATTACCGATGAGGAACTGGAACAGGAGAAAGGCGGTAGCGGCCTGCGCTATTCCTTCGACATCCAGCAAGGCAAGGTCACGCAGGAAGTTGGCGTGGACGCCAAAACTGGCAATCTGCTGGAAAACATACCGGAAGGTCCTAACGCGGACTAAGCTCTAAGGTGGAGAATGCTCCCTTACTCCTAGTGAGAAATGGGGCATTCTCTTAAGGCCTCACGAGTACCTTTTAGTTGCTCAAAAACAATAAATGAATATCTGTCTTAAAATTGACAAGAAAAAAGGAAAGTCGTATGGACAATACTACCGAACGTACCTTGAGCAAGGTTCCAGAAGTTACTTTGATCTTCTGGGTCATTAAAATCGCTGCTACCACACTTGGTGAAACCGGTGGTGATACAGTGTCTATGTCGATGAGCCTGGGTTATCTTGTTGGAACGGCCATTTTCGCAGCAATCTTTCTATTCGCTGTAGCTGCCCAAATAAAGGCAAAAAGCTTTCACCCATTCCTTTACTGGACAACCATCATCGCAACGACAACTGTTGGAACGACTTTGGCTGATTTTGCAGACCGTTCCCTTGGAATAGGATATGCGGGGGGCGCATCGTTACTGTTTATCTTGCTGATGGCTTCACTGTTTATCTGGTATCGTTCACTTGGTACAGTGTCAGTCAATACCATCAGTTCTCCAAAGGCTGAGATGTTCTATTGGATGACAATCATGTTTTCTCAGACCTTGGGGACTGCACTCGGCGACTGGACCGCCGACACTGCCGGACTTGGTTACGGAGGAGGTTTGATGGTATTCAGTGCCTTGCTGGCACTTGTGGCTGCGGTGTACTACTGGACAAACACATCTCGTACCATACTGTTCTGGGCGGCATTTATTCTTACGCGCCCACTTGGAGCCGTGGTTGGAGATTTTCTTGATAAGCCGCTTAGTGCTGGTGGGCTGGCATTAAGCCGCTATTCTGCTTCGGCAGCCCTTTTTGCATTTATGTTGACTTGTATTTTGTTTTTCAAACAGAGGGCCGCAGAAAAGGCTCATTGAAGCGCGGCAGGTTGGCTGAAGGAGGATAAATGCGCGTTTTGTTGGTTGAAGACGATCCCATGATCGGAAAGGCTATCCAAGAAGCACTTAGGGATGCATTATATGCGACTGATTGGGTAAAGAATGGGCAAATCGCACTCAACACGCTCGCTTGCCAGAACTACGACATCATTCTGCTAGACCTCGGTTTGCCGGGCATGGATGGGCTGGAAGTGTTGAATGTGATCCGTGCAAAAGATAACCCTGTGCCTTTGCTAATTATCACCGCACGTGATGGGCTGAATGAACGAATTCGCGGGTTGGATGACGGAGCTGACGACTATGTTCTCAAGCCTTTTGAGATGACAGAGTTGCTTGCCCGTATGCGCGCCGTATTGCGTCGTAAGGGTGGGATTGCGTCTCCCAATTTTACCAATGGCATTGTGTCGCTTGATCCAGCAACGCGAGAAGCAATGGTCAATGCTGATGAGCCCATACAGCTTTCCAGCAGGGAATTCTCTCTATTGCAAGCCTTGCTTGTTCGTCCCGGCGCGATTCTTTCCCGTAGCGATCTGGAGGATCGAATTTATGGATGGGGCGATGAAGTAGAAAGTAATGCAGTTGATTTCCTGATTCACGCACTGCGCAGAAAACTAGGAAGCGAGATTATTAAAAATGTCAGGGGGGTAGGATGGATGGTATCAAAAAACGGGTGAAAGACTCGCTTCAGATCAGACTGTCTCTCTGGCTGTCGTTGGCGATTCTGAGTGTTGCCTTGATTGCCGGCATTTTTGCTTTCTTCTCAGCTTTCAATGAGGCACATGAGTTGCAGGATGATATGCTTCGCCAGGTGGCTATGTTGTTCAACCGGCACGGTTTGACTGTGCCTCAAGCAAGCAATTCAGGCACAGGAGCAGACAGCGATCCAGAATCACGTGTTTTTGTACAACTACTCTCTACACCCCCGCCAAGCAATTCAAATAACGATACCAATCTAACGTTGTCACTGCCTCAAGACCTCCGTGATGGCCTGCAAACTGTCCATGCCAATAATGAAATTTATCGTGTCTTGGTCAGAACTCTCGGCAGTGGAGAACGCTTAGCCGTGGCTCAAGAAACGGCCGTCCGTGACGAAATCGCACGAGACAGTTCCTTGCACACCCTAATGCCGTTCGTGGTACTGGTTCCGCTTCTGCTACTTATCGTGGCCTATCTCATCCGTAAAATCTTTATGCCGATTGCCGCCCTCTCCATCGAAATTGATCAACGTAGCGAGCAAGAACTTCATCCGATTGTCCCTGAACCATTTCCGGCTGAAATTCGACCATTCGTGGGCGCAATCAATCGACTGTTAAGGCGTGTAGAACAGTCAATGGCTGTACAGCGGCGCTTCGTTGCCGATGCAGCGCATGAACTACGTTCTCCGCTGACGGCGCTGTCATTACAAGCCGAACGACTTGTTGATGCCGAGATGTCTGCCAACGCGCACGAGCGACTAAATACACTGCGTCAAGGCATCGAGCGTGGCAGAACATTGCTGGATCAAATGTTGGTACTAGCACGAGCACAAACCTCAGAAATCACGTCCAATACCACCGTGTCTATACAGCAGGTCTATCGGCACGTGCTGGAGGATTTGATGCCATTGGCAGAGGCGAAGAGCATTGATATTGGTGTCGTGAGTAACACAGATGCTCACGTTCCTGCCAACGAGATTGACATGATAACTCTGGTCAAAAATCTTGTGGGCAACGCCGTCCGCTATACCCCGGTAGGCGGGCGTGTCGATTTGTCGGTTTTAGTAACTAAGGAGGGGACAACGCTGGTGGTCGAAGATAACGGCCCCGGCATTCCAGAGGCAGAACAGGAGCGGGTATTTGATCCGTTCTACCGTGTCTTAGGTAGTGATGAAATTGGTTCTGGCCTTGGCCTGTCTATTGTCCAAACCATTTCCACCAGAATTGGTGCGAAAGTCAGTCTTGGCTATGCCAACGACCAATCGACGTCTGGCCTGCGTGTCATGGTGACTTTCCCTTTGATGGCCAGCTGAGAATGGATGTATTGGAACAAATGGAGGCAGATGTAGTGGTTTATTCAATTGATAAGGCATTTTTATCACTACTGATAACTAAAATTTGGTATCGATGTAAACATGCTGCGGGCTCAAACTCGCTATTGCGACGGAAGCCATAACTTGCCGGGGTGGAATCGTGAGTCTGCAGAATCGGTTGGAAGGCTCGTGATTAATATTCCGTTATCTCCAGAGGAGTATAATATGACATTACTGACTAAAAATATAGCATTTGTTTTATTTTCCACCCTATTCACCAGGATACAATCCTGTTGAAATATTCTGGCGCTGGATAAAGCCCAAGGTTAATGGAGTCTCGGTTTTGTTGTGCTATTCGTAGCGCAAGGCCTCAATCGGGTCCAGTTGTGATGCTCTCCATGCCGGGTAATAACCGAAGATAATCCCAACACTCGCAGAGACGGCAAAGGCTGTGACAATCGTTGACAGAGATGGTATGGTGCGCCAGTGCAAAAACGTCATCACTGCCAGCGAAACACCTCTGCCCAGTAAGATTCCGACGATGCCGCCTAACAGGCAGAGGATCACCGCTTCAGTCAGGAATTGTTGAAGAATGTCTTTCGCCCGTGCACCTACCGCCATCCGTAGCCCTATTTCCCTTGTCCGCTCAGTAACCGAAGCCAGCATGATATTCATAATGCCGACCCCGCCAACTACCAGTGAGATCAATGCAACACACAACAGCAGATGGGTCATCACCTTTTGGGTCGAACCCAAGGTTTTGGAAATTTCAGTAAGGTCCCGGATCCTGAAGTCGTCGGGATCATTGGCTCGAAGTCGGTGCCGATCGCGCAGCAGGCTTGTGATCTGGCTGATGGCCAGCGGAACTTCTTGCTGAGAAGTTGCGGATACCCATATATCGTCAAGGTCTTCAAACCGTATTATCTGAGGATGGTCCTCTGCCTGTACGGCAGATTGCTGTGGATAAAACTGTACATGCTGGCTTGGGTAGAGCTGGCTCAGGGTATTTATCTGATCGACGGACGATGGTGTTGCATCGGGTGTCGTTGCCTGCCTGATGCCGGATAATCGGTGTTTGACCGTCGTCCATGGGGCTATGACATAATCGTCCTGATCTCTACCCATCATGCTCATCCCTTTGGTACTGAGGACGCCAATCACTGTCATTCTGATATTACCAATACGGATCTGCCTGCCAACCGGCGACTCGGCCCCGAACAACTCTCGGACAATAGTCTGGCCTATCAGGCATACCTTAGCCTCACTGCGAACGTCCATGTCTGTAAACGGCTCCCCGTCAGTCAGATTTGTCCAGTTACGAATCTCCAGGAAATCCTGGGTTGAGCCCAGTATGTTCATAGGTGACCAGTTGCTGTGTTCGTAGATCAATTGTTGCCGACAGTCTACACTGGGAGCCGCCCAGCGGACCGCACTGCATTCCCGCCGGATCGCCTCACAGTCAGCTATGGTAAGGGTGACTTGGCCGCCGCTCCCCGTGCTTACACCCGCCTTAACGGCATCGCTAGGGTCGATTTGCACGACATTGGCACCCAGCGTCGCAATGGTTTGTTGAATCATGTATGATGATCCTTGTCCAATTTCCATCATTACAATAACGGCGGCGACACCTATAACGATTCCCAAACAGGTCAAGAACGACCTCATTATGTGACGCCGAAACACACCTAGCGACGTTTTTAAAATGCCATAAGATAAGTGAATTCTTGCCATTGTAGCACCACGTTTACTGCACTTTAAGCCAGATCAACCCCGTGAGATGGTCTGTCACCGTTCCATCGCCATTGTCTTTAAATCGACCCGACACGCTAACACCTTTTTGTAAAGCCCCATCGTCACCAGGCATTGATAACGTCGTCTGACCAGTTTTGGCTACTGGAGCCCCGTGACTCTCCATAGGAATCACCACAACCCTGTCTGCTGCCTGAGAAAATACTGTTCCCACTGCCAAGCAGAATATCATCGTTGCTGCAAAAATTATCCATCCAGTTCGTTTTTTTAACGTTGTTTTCTTCTTCATCTGTCCTCCATTTTTTGAGTATAGGTGAGCCTGCATTAGAAGAAAAACCAGCCGTTATAATTTCTTCTTCATTCTCTTTTAGAAACGTGATACAAGATTAAAGCTATTTTTAATTATTATCAAATATTTACAATATGTCCTATAGTTAAAATAAGAAACATCCCCCACGATAGATTATACAGGATTAAATGGAGGTAGCTTTTCTTGCATCCTGATGGAAGGATATTTTGTTAACAATTCAATAAGCTTGTTTTTTATTATTAGCGGAGAACGACATGGCACTTACAAAGGCAGAATTAGTTCAACAAATCTATAAAACCCATCCCACTCTCAGTAAGACCCAAGCAGCAGAGTCAATAGAGGCTTTTCTGCGGATCTCAAAAAATGCCCTGATCAATGGCTCCGATCTCCTCCTGAGTGGTTTTGGAAAGTTTAATGTAAAAGACAAAAACTCAAGAAGAGGCCGTAATCCTCAAACCGGAGAAGAACTGACTCTTGATGCACGAAGGGTGATCACCTTTAAACCCGCTGGAATCCTGCGTGACAAAATAAATAATTAGATGGTGCGTAGAGACGTGAAAAAATCAGAATTGACAGAAGCATTATCCAAAGAGCTGAATCTCTCAATCAGCGAAACAGCTGGTATCATCAGTACGATTCTTGATTCTATGACTGAAGCATTGTCCAACGGTGATAATATCGAGATTAGAGGATTTGGTAGCATTACAATCCGGCATTACGATTCTTACACTGGCAGAAATCCCAAAACAGGAGTGGAGACCGTGGTGAAGGCTAAGAAGTTGCCATTTTTTAAAGTGGGTAAGGATTTGAAAGAGTCGGTTAATGCTGGTGTAAAATAAATGACCATTTCATCAATAGAAATTTATGAAGAAGAGATGTTATAAAGCTAGGGTAACGGGGCATTAAATGATGGAATTAAAAGATAATCAGGCGGCATTAATCTTGTGGAGGTGATAATGGCAAGGTAAACGTTGATAAAGCATTTAACGAGTCAGGTAATGGCTAATAGCCACCCCGGTACAACAGATAAACGACAAGCGAAGCGCAAAGGCAATAAATACCGAACAGATGCCAACGTCCACGCTCCAGCCAGTTAGAAAGCCAGCGAAGGGCTAAGAGTCCTGAAACGAAACTGAGTACCATGCCGAACAAGCTCGGCGACAAGAGACCTACTATGTCGGCTCCCTGTAAAGTTTGCGTCGATTGTACCTTCAGTAGCCGCAAAACTTCTCTGACGATAATTGGTGGAGTGAGAACAACGGCCAGAGCAAAGCTGAATTCCTCCGCCCTTGTTCTGGCAACCCCCAACAGCAGCCCGACGGATATGGTTGCCCCGGAACGAGAGAAACCTCGAAAAGGCAAACAAAACCCCTGCACAATTCCTATCCAGCAAGATTCTCTTACGCCCAACGAGGTCTCCTGATGATCACCGCCCACTTTTCTCCCGGCATAAATGATGAGAAGACCAACGGCGGCAAGGGCTAAGGAGATCAGCAATAAGTTGCCAAAGAGAAGCTCAATCTCAGCATGTGGCACATTCCTGAACATGAATCTTTCGACCAAGGTTTTTAGAGCAATACCAACTATACCAGTTAAAATGGTAGCTATTGCAATACGCTTTACCGACTCCCAAAATACCTTTCTTGAGCTAAAGAAACTTATTTTCCAGGAATTCCAGAAATAACAAATTACCGCGAACATCGTGCCGGTATGAAGCATTACCAAAAGAAGCGTCATCTCCGGTCGCGTTGGGTCAAGCCCCATCAGTTTTGCGCATACGATGACATGAGCGGAACTGGAGACCGGTAAAAGCTCTGCTGCTCCTTGAACGATGGCAAGAACAAGTATGTTTAATAATGTCATATAGATATTGGTGACTTAGTGGTTTAGACCTGAGTCAATATCCTTATTGTGAGAATTAGGGTTGTTAGAATCATTATTGACAAATTTCCGTCTGCTATACTTGGTAAGCCAAGCAAGAAGCCGTTTGTGATAAAAGGCATATGGGATGGCGATTATGGCTGAAAATGCCAGCAGAACCACAATTTTCAGATAGTTGCCTTGATATATTTCGGCCCCCTGAAAGGAAAGAAGCAGGGTCCCTGGCATCCGGCCCACGCCGGTGATGAATAAAAATACTGGCAACGGCATATGGCTCATGCCCAGAAGATAGGCCAGGGAGTCTTTGGGAAAGCCGGGCAGGAGAAAAAGCACAAAAGGGATAACAAAATCTCCCTTGCTGACCAGATGGTTGAATCGTTGATAGATGGTGGATTGTTCCAGGCGACGGCGGATCAGATCACTCAGCAGTCGAGCGATCACAAAGGCCAGACAAGAACCGATGGTGAGACCGATGGAAGAATAGGCAAAAGATGGCAAGGTGCCAAAGAGATAGCCGCCAAAGACACCAGTTGCCTCACCAGGAATAGGAGCAATAACTACCTGTAGGATCTGTAGACCAATGAAGATGAGAGGCGCAAGAACACCTTTCGCCAGGATGGTTTCCCTGAGTTGTTCCCCGTGCTGCCGTGAATTTTGTAAATAGAAAAGGATCTTGCCAAAAAGGTTGTCCTGCTGGAGTACGTAGAGGAGGGTAATGATGGCAACCCCGGCAAGGATAAAAAGAAGGTAGAAAATGCGGCTTTTCAGAAATCGAGTCATATAGAGTAAACCAGTTAAAAAACGACACGTTGGTATCCAATTTTTTCAACGTACCTCAGGCCGCAGCTATTTACAATAAATCTAAGTCAAACTTTTAGAACATTGAACGCTCCATATGCGCCTAAGGTGTATCATAAGATTATATGAGAAAAGTTTATGGGAAGAGTACTGACTTTGATACAAAGTTACTATTTTTTATTGACAATGAGTCTTTTACTTTAAGAAATCAGGGATGTGCGAAACTATATATAATAATAGCCCGATTAATCCGCCAACAATGGTTCCGTTTATTCGGATAAACTGCAAATCCTTTCCAATATTCAGTTCAATCTGTTGAGACATTTCTTTACTATCCCAGTTTTTGACAGTGTCACTGATATGCTTTGTTAAAAACTGAGCAAAATCGGGAGCCATGTTTTTTGCAGACTCTTCAATATGATCATTCAGTGACTTGCGCAAATCAGGGTCGCTTGCGAGAATTTTTCCCACCCACTGGCCTGTTGAAACTATCTTTTGATGTGAAATTGAATTACTGCTATTGAAATCAGTTTTTAACCAATCGCGAAGCGATCCCCATAGTTCTTTTAAATATGCATTAAGTGTTGGATCATCTTGCAAATAACTTTTAATTTCTTCGCCCTTGGCAATAAACTCAGGGTCTTGTTTTAATCTATGAATAAAATTTTCCGTAAAGATATCGAAATCCTTTCGTAGAGAATGATTTGAGTTGCTGTTTATATCGTTAAGAACTCTACTGATGGCACTCACTGCCATTTTTGCACCGTTTCTTCCGATCCACTCAGAGGGGAGCACCTTTTCCGTCAAGGGATGCTCAACCTTAAGCCACCGAACAATTCCATTCGCAATGAGAGTTTGCGTGTCTTTATTGCATAAAATCTTTGCAAATTGATCAATCACTTCGTTCATCAACGCTTGATGGTGTCCATCCTTTGTCAAACTTTCAAGAATTACGCCAGCCGACTTGGATAAGTCCACTTTTTCAAGTGCAGCGTGAACAGCTTGCGTAATGAAATTACGAACGGGCGCATCTTCGATGAAATCAAGTATGCCAGCCGCTAATTTCACCAGATGATGTCCAAGGCGTTCAGTATTACTACTCTCGACTAACCAATCAGATATTTTTTGTGCGAGGTCGTGGTTTCTAATTAGCCCAGCGATTGATTGAACATCAAAAAATTTGTCACGAACGAATATGGACAAGTTGTCGGCAATATTGTCTTTGTTTTTTGGAATGATTGCCGTGTGTGATGATAATAGCGGGATAGGGACTTTTCTAAAAAGAGCAACGACTGCAAACCAGTCAGCAAGAGCGCCAACCATAGCAGCCTCAAATACCGCTTTTGTAAGATCAACCCAAAATCCTTTTGGGAAAAAAGCTGTGCTGATAAAACCGATAGTTGCAATTGCCAAACATGAAAGAGCTATATTTTTATACCTCTTCAATTCTATCTCTTTATCTATTGCTATTTTTTCCATTGACTATCGTCTTTCTGATGGTTAAATAAATTTTGTGATTGTAAGTCGGAGCGTCATTTTTTCTTTTATCGAAAAAAATACACTTATTTTATTTAAACTGTAAAAGGAGGCTATTGCCATGTTTGAAGGTATTTTTCAACCATTACATCTTATGGTGATACTGGGGATCGTTCTGATTGTCTTTGGGCCAGGTAAACTTCCTGAACTGGGAAAATCCCTGGGATCTGGCATACGAGATTTCAAAAAAGCTATGACTGAGCGGGAAGAGAAATCAGAAGAGATTATAGAGTCCAAAAAAATCGAGCTATAGTCCAATCTGGTATATGGGGCGCGGATTCGACTCGTAAGCGCAACTGGCGTGTTTACCCGCGGTCCATTTTTACTTGACTACCTCAAAATTAGTCTTCGAGGGACAATCAACTTTACAGGTATCACAAAGATCTGTGCATGGTTCTATGTGGACAAGAATATGGCTATGGTCGAGTCGTTTTTCTATATCAGCAGAGATTTGATGACTGAGGTTGTGTCCCATTTCGACGGTCATTTGTTTTGGAACAACCAAGTGCATGTCAATATGCCGGATATGACCTGACTTGCGAGTTCTGAGTTTATGATATTCCAGAAAATGCCTGGAATATTCCTGCATCACATCATGAATAATTGCTTCTTCATCATCTGGAAGTTTGATATCAAGAATATGAAAAAAAGCACTCTTCGTCAGGTCATAGGCTGCTTTTATGATCAGACAGGCGACTGCTATTGCAACCAATGGGTCCAGAATGGTTACGCCGGTTAATTTGATGGCTGCCAAACCCGCAAACACACCAACTGAAGTATAAACATCCGTTCGCAAATGCATTGCATCTGCTTCCAGGGCCACAGAATCTGTTTTTATGGCAACATTCAGTAAATGTCTGGAAACCAGATAATTTGCAATCGCCGAAATGCCCATGACCACGGCCCCAATTCCCAGATTCTCTATCTCTACACTGCCACTGATGAGTTTTTGGACTGCCTCCCAAATGATGTAGATTGCTGCGCCAAAAATAAGTACAGCTTCTATGGTACCAGCCACATTTTCTATTTTACCATGTCCGAAATTGTGTTCATCATCAGCCGGTTTGCCTGATTCTCTGACAGCAAACCAGGCAATAATTGCTGCAATCAAGTCAATACCAGAATGGACAGCTTCAGAAAGAACACTGACTGACTGCATCATTATGCCAACAACCAGCTTGATAACAATCAGTACAAAATTTGACAGTATTGATAGTTGAGCTGCTCTGGTTTTTTCCTTATTCACCATAACAATACCATTTTTCCGACATTTATCTTCAAGACAGACTTACACAACCGAGGTAACCACCAATGAGAGCGTAAGTACTACCATAACAATTACCGTTGTCCAGGCAATTCTGTTAAATGTCTTGGTGTTGACATATTCACCCATCAACTCTTTATTGTTTATGAGTAATAGCATAAAAATCAGGACAAATGGCAACATCACACCATTTACTACCTGCGAAATGAGCATGATAGCGATTAGAGGTGCATTCGGAATTAGGATTATCAAAGCACCAATAGCAATCAAACCAGTATAGAGCCACATGAACTGAGGAGCCGATTTAAAGTTATGGTCAATTCCTGATTCCCATCCCATACCTTCACAAACGTAGTAGGCAGTTGCAAGCGGCAGAATGGATGCGGCGAACAGCGAGGCATTTGCCAGACCGATAGCAAAAAGCACGGACGCATATTTCCCGGCTAATGGTTTCAACGCCTTTGCAGCGTCGGCTGCGTCATTAATTTTGATGCCATGGGCATACAACGTGGCACCACAGGCAACGATTATAAAAAAAGCCACCACGTCGGTCATCAAGCAGCCAACGATTACGTCCCAGCGGGATGCCTTGTAGTCTTCGACTTTTAGATTTTTTTCTACAACAGCGGATTGCAAGTAAAACTGCATCCATGGTGCAATGGTTGTTCCTACAACACCGATAATCATCATTAAATATGGAGGGTTCATGTTGAATGTTGGCTTGACCGTTTCTATCAGCACCTGCGCCCAAGGTGGTGCAGCCATGAACGCTGAAATGATATAAGTAATGAAGATGGTGCAGGAAAAGAGAAATATTTTCTCTACTATCCGGTATGTTCCTTTAACCACTAACCACCAGACAAGAAAAGCACCAATTGGAACAGATATGTACTTGTTCACCCCGAATAACTCCATACTGGCAGCCCATCCTGCAAACTCAGCCACTGTGTTACCCAAATCCGCAATCAAAAGACTTATCATCAAGTAAAAAGTAATCTTGATGCCAAATTGTTCCCTAATGAGGTCAGCAAGGGTTTTTCCAGTAATAATACCCATCCTGGCAACCATTTCCTGAACGACAACCAGCGCAACTGTAATCGGTATTAACGTCCACAGCAGAGAGTATCCGAACTGTGCTCCAGCAACTGAATAGGTGGTAATCCCGCCAGCATCATTGTCAACGTTGGCAGTAATAATTCCTGGCCCAAGGACAGCAAGAAACATCGATATATTTTTTTTGTTCAATTTCATGGGAAGTCTCCATGCGACTTTGCAATGGTTAAAAAAATTTTGTAAGACAATGGACATCTTGTCAATTATGCATGGTGTCTTCTTCGTTTCAGGACGTAGGGCAGGAATATTTCAACAACATCATCAATGGTAACGACGCCAGCCACTTTACCTTGTTCATCTAAAACTGGAACAGCAATGAGGTCATATTTTGCCAATAGAGCCAAGATGTCAACCGGTTTTGTTTCTACATCCACTGTTTTAAGATGCTCTGACATTACTTCAGAGACAGGAAGTTCGGAGTTGCCAATGAGTAATTCCCGCAGGCTTATGACGCCGATCAACCGTTCAGCAGCATCAAGGACATAGGCATAATTAATTGTTTCGACTTCCTCAGCCTGGCGTTTAATTTCATCCAATGCTTTGCCTATTGTCATATCTGCAGAAATGGCGATAAATTTATGGTTCATCAGGCCACCGGCAGTATCATCCTCATGTTCCATTAGTTCCTGAATTTCCTCGGCCTCTTCCTGGTCCATGAGACCCAAAAGCTCTTGGGCTTTTTCTTCGGGAAGGTTTCCAAGAACATCAGCGGCTTCATCGGGAGACATTTCTTCGAGAATATCGGAGGCATGCTCGCTATCCATACAGCAGATTACGTGTGTTCGAAGTTCTTGTTCCAGTTCGTGAATTGCTTCACCGGCAGTTTCATGGTCAAGTGAATTAAGAACACCCTGGATGGAATCTCTCGGAATGTTGGCAATTATCTCTGCTATGTCAGATGGGTGCATATCCGCCAGTTGCTCCCGTGCCACTGATAACGTAAGTCCGGCAGCATTAATTTCCAAATGGTTTACAAATTGCCATCCGATTTCACTTTGCGGAATATCCTTCTGAACGAGTGACCATAACCGTTCATATCCGATCCGCCGCAGTAATCCCCTGAAACCTATATCAACGGAAAATATGCACAACATATCCTCATAAGGAGCCAGCTTAACATCATTTACCCTGACTACCTTAGCGCCATTCACATCAACAATTTGTTTATCAAGAACATCTCGACGTAATAGGATTGAACCTGACCCGGCTTCATATGTTGGGTAATCTGCGGCTGTGCCAGCAACTGAAACGACCAGCGGATTAAATAAGACAACGTACTGCCATGGCACTGTGCAAACATGCTTTCCCCGTTTAAGTAAAAGACCAGTTACTACCGGAAATGCATCACCGGGGGCGATAGCGACATCCCAAAGTTTGCCAATGATCTGACCACTTGGGTTAATAACTTTCTTGTTAAGAACCGAACTTATATATAGCTCTGTTGTCCTCTGCATAACACACCTCCTACCACTGGATTTCTGTCCACTGACAGAGTTACACCAAGACACACATGTTCGTGACAGGCGTGTTAATTCAACCTGACGTTTAGCGCAGTTGGTTTGTTATAATGTAATATGATGTGGGAAATGGCGAAAACGCCTGGGATTCCATGTCATGGTTAATGCTCATTTACAGCAACAACCTTGACCTGGAGGAACTGAGGGAAAAGGCTGATTACTGAAGTGAAAAAACTATAATTTGTAACCTACTACTATGACTGTCCACGTTAATAAAAACCTCAATTCTTACTATTTAATAAAAAAAATGACTACACGACGAGATTGTAATCATAATACGATACATGCATTGATTCACCACTTGTAAGTTTTCGGCAATGCACAACTTACATTCGAAGAACTATCTGTATTAAGTAAAAGCCTTAAACCGATAATACTTAGTCTGCCTATTGGCATCTTTCAATATTTTTGAAGTGTAACCTATATTTTCAAAAAAAAATCAAATACTCTCAAATAATAAAAAAGTCAACGACATTGTCTTTAAAAGCAATCGTATTTAAAAGTTAAAAATCTTAGAATTATCAACCCACAACGCTGGTGAATTAATTTCTGGCATTCTGCAAGTTTCATATCAGCCGCTCTATCTGTTATTAGCACCAGACCATAGCTTGAAACGAAAATTTATTTTGATGATTTGGGATCTTCATAGAAAATATATGATGTTGAGTAATCACTGAACTCAAAATAGACTTTCTTTTCATTTGCATCAGCCACACCGTTCAGATTTTCGTCCAAAACGCCGTAGCCATACCGATAAGGTCGAGCCTCTTTACCATCGGTGGCAGTAGCAGTGGTTAGCTTATCGATTTTCAGAAAACGCTTAACCAGTTTATCTCCAGCATAGACCTCAAGCACCCCGTTGGTGCCCGTCCAATTCTGAACAGCCCTGCCAAATTTATTCTGTGCCTCTTGGGAACAACCGCCAAGAAATAAAAAAACAAGGATAATAAAGCTTGTAGCTCTCATCAAGATCTCCAGTCATGGATAATTTTTTGTAAACAGACAAAAGAAAACTGGTAATTCCGACACTCTTTTCTTATGTAAACTTACTGAGCATACTATACCTATCAATACTGTTCGGTGTCAATATGATCTGGCACCGACAAACAAGGCAGCTATGACAATTAGAATGTAAAGATTCCTCGATAAAACACTTTGCAAACCGTAAATATAACACAACCTATCGCATAGCCATCTCTTTAATTGAGACCTTGCCTACTCTCAGAAGACAACTTTCATTATCTACTCAAATAAATACCCTATGAATATCAACACAAAACCAGATATGTCTTTGGGTTTGAGCGAAACTCAGGCTCAAGAAAAAATTGCAAAGGAAGGCTTCAATGAACTCTCCTCATCCAAACCAAGAAATCTCTTTTTAATCGCCTTGGGAGTGGTTCAGGAACCCATGTTCCTGTTACTGGTAGCCTGCGGGACACTGTATCTGATCCTGGGAGACTTGCATGAGGGGTTAATGCTGTTAGGTTTTGTCTTCGTGATAATAGGGATTGAGCTTTACCAGGAAAAGAAGACTGAGAAGGCTTTGGATGCCTTGAAGGATCTAGCGAGCCCCCGAGCCCTGGTTATCCGCGATGGAAGAGAAAAGAGAATAGCCGGCCGAGAAGTAGTGACCGACGATATCATTATTCTTCAGGAGGGAGACAGGGTGCCAGCGGATGCTACTGTTTTAACTTCCGTAAATATTTTGGCCGATGAATCCTTGCTCACCGGAGAATCGGTGCCGGTACGAAAAACCGAATGGGATTCACTTGAGAAAAAAGTACATCCAGGTGGTGACGATTTGCCTTTTGTCTATTCTGGTTCCTTGATTGTTCAGGGCAACGGCATGGCAAAGGTTACAGCTACCGGCATGAATACGGAGATAGGCTGCATCGGCAAGGCCCTGGAATCTGTAACGGCAGAGGAGACCAAACTCAAACGTGAAATGGGATCGCTGATCAAAAAACTTGCGATTATCGGGATTTCCCTTTGTCTGCTTGTGATCGCGGTCTATACCATTTCCCGAGGTGATTTACTAAAAGGATTTCTTGCGGGCCTCACACTGGCAATGGCCATGTTGCCTGAGGAATTTTCCGTTGTTCTTGCGGTGTTTCTGGCTCTGGGCGCTTGGCGTATGTCGAAGCAGAATGTATTGACCAGAAAACCTGCAGCTATTGAAACTCTCGGAGCAGCGACTGTCTTATGTTCAGACAAAACAGGGACCCTCACCCAGAATAGGATGACTGTTACCTGGCTGTATAACGGTTCGGAGTTCTTCTCCCCGGCTGCTGACAAGAGTTTCCCGGAAAAATTCCATGAAATTATCGAGTACGGAATGCTTTCGAGCCAGACCAATCCCTTTGACCCCATGGAAAAAGCCATTTTACAGATGAGTGAGTTGCATCTTAATGGAACTGATCACATTCATACCGATTGGGAGATGTTGAAAGAATACCCTCTTTCAAAGGATTTACTGGCCATGTCGAGAGTGTTCAGACAGACAGGGACAGACGAAAAAACCATTGCCGTAAAAGGTGCTCCTGAGACAATTTCTGATCTCTGTCACCTTGATGAGCAAAAACAGCACGATCTGGCCTCTGCCGTTGAGCATCTCGCGATGAAGGGTTTGCGGGTCCTTGGCGTTGGCAAGGCACGAGTCGTATCATCAAGCTTGCCAGATGTTCAACATGATTTCGATTTTGAATTTGTTGGTCTCATCGGACTGTCCGACCCCATCCGGCCAAATGTGCCGGAAGCCGTAGCAGAATGTCATCGGGCTGGAATCAGGGTTATTATGATTACCGGAGATTATCCCGTAACGGCTAAGAATATTGCCATGGAAATTGGCCTGCAAAACCATGATATCTGTATAACCGGCCAAGAACTGCAAGTGATGTCCGAGTCTGATCTGTGTGAGAAAATTCAACATGTCAATGTGTTCGCCAGGGTTGTGCCGGAACAGAAACTGAAAATTGTCAACGCCCTCAAGAAAAACAATGAAATTGTTGCTATGACCGGTGACGGGGTCAATGATGCTCCTGCGTTAAAAGCTGCCCATATTGGTATTGCCATGGGAGAAAAGGGAACCGATGTAGCTCGGGAAGCCTCTTCATTGGTGCTCATGGATGACAACTTCGCCTCCATCGTCGGGGCTGTAAGGATGGGTCGGCGGATTTTCGACAATCTCCAGAAATCTCTGGGGTACATTTTTGCAATACATGTACCTATTGCTGGCCTGTCTCTCATCCCTGTTTTTTTTAGCAACCTCCCACTGATCCTCTGGCCGGTTCATATTGTGTTCATGGAACTGATAATCGACCCTGCCTGTTCCATTATCTTTGAGGCGGAAAAGGAAGAGGCCAACATTATGTCCAGGCCACCGGCAAAGATTGACAAGCCCTTTTTCGGAGGACGAAAGATTCTCCTCAGCTGCCTGCAGGGGGTTGGCGTATTAATCATTGTCATGGCAGTTTATGGACTTGGTTTGCACCTGGGATATTCAGAAAAAGAGGTCAGAACCTTCTCTCTCATCACCCTTATATCCTCGAACATTGTCTTAATATTGTCCAACCGGTCTTGGACGAGAAATATTTTCCAGATTCTGATTACTCCCAACGCAACCGTAAAATGGATAGTTGGCGGAGCAATACTTTTCCTCGCACTGGTATTAAATGTTCCATTTCTGATCGACATATTTCTTTTTGAAAAGGTGAGTTTGTTGGAAATCAGCCTCTGTACTGCAACAGGTTTGTTGAGTATAACGGGCTTTGAGATTTTTAAGCTGGCAGCAAACCGCTCCCGATTCTCTTAGATGCCTTTGAGACGGATAAAGGCCATGACCTACAGGACCAAGCTGAACGATACAAAACACGATACGGCTATTTCGCTGAGGTTGTTCTCGCTGACAGAATTTACAGCACCAGAGAAAACAGAACCTACTTGAAAGAAAGAGGGAATTCGTTTTCGAGGAAAACTGCTTGGTCGGCCTAAAAAATATACAGAGATGAATGCTGAAGAAATTAAGAAGGCAAAGACACAACGGAAACAGGATGCCCTGGAGCGTATTCCCATTGAAGGAAAATTTGGCCAGGGCAAAAACACGGCTACCGACTTAATTACATCCGTGCCAAGACGGCAAAGACCTCTGAGACATGGATTAAAGCCATCTTCTTGGTGATGAACCTGCTGGTTCTGCTCAGGAATTTGTGTGTCCAGAGAACAGGTGTCATAAAAAATAGCTTCTCACGATATTTGACAGATCAATTTTCGTGGATACTGCTTGAACTGCAATCCTTGGGCTGGTTCATCCAAGGATTCACCAAGCCGAAAATGATTTTCTGCGGAAGCTCTACTTATAATCAAGTAAGGTCAAACAACGGCTACTACTTGAAGAAAGTCTAGAAAAAAACGTCATATAACTATAAGTAAAAAGCCGTTGGCAAAGCAGGTAATCCCTGCCATTCCCATTAGAATTCCTATATACCAGATTAGCTTTTTTTTCATTAAAGCCGCAATCGAGGAGAGGAGAATCGCTATCTGAAGAAAGATAATTGCGATACCGAAAACTTGAGCGTGTTTCTTGGCATCATCACGAATTGTCTCGAGGCGCTTTGCTTCTTTTTCTATGGCAACTTTCTCTAAATTATATTTTTCGATCCTGTCAGCATAGGTTGAAATCTTCTTTTTATGGGACTCAATTGCTTTGGATGATAATTCATCGCCTTCCTCAAGTTCAAGCTCAAGGCGTTCCTTTTGGATTTCATAGAGGTAAGTTTTTATACTCTTTGCCTGATAATAGGCCCATTGGTTGGCCGCTTCGGTTTGACTTATCACAGACCGCGTTGAATACGAACCACCCTTAAATGTTGAAAGAGTGGCGCACACTGCTAGTATCACGGTCGTGAGTGCCAAATAATTCAACCAAGGCTCTTTCTTTTCTTCAGCCATAGCTTCTATTCTCTCCCGGCAGCTAAAATTCATGCATCAAAACTGACATCTTCATTAGTGCTCCACACTGCCCTACGGACGAACGGGGGGTATCATGGAGTAACATATCGCCAATTTTTGCCTAAAGCTGACAATAAATGCAAAAATTTATAACGCACAATTTCGACAACTTAAGTGTTTCCTTTTAAGGGAATAACCATTCCCTTCAGCACCTCTTAACAAAAACTCAGCTAGAAAATTCTGAAGTTCTGCTAGCTTAACGAATAGTTTCGAATTTTACCTACGTTGACAGAAAATTCAACAAAAGTTTGTTTGTCACTTTTGATGGTTTATAGTGAACCCCAGTTTTAAGGCAGCTATACTGCGGCTCAACTTGGCGTTAATATTGCCACATCGAATATCTGATTTTATCCAACTGCCCTCGGGTTAACCTTACTTATAGTTGTTCCAAAGAGAGAAAAATATAAAATGATTACTGTGTGATTTAAGAGAATGCGCCTCTCCTCGTTACGAATGGTTATAGTGGACCCCAGATTCAAGACAGTAGTTTAAGCTGTGCGCAATCATATGGAACAAGAAACGATGAGCGACACGAAGAAGAGGAAGTTCCACACTCCCGAGTTCAAGGCAAAGGTCGGTCTGGAGGCATTGCGAGGGGTAAAGACGATTAATGAGATTGGCCAGGAATATGGTGTTCATCCTGTTACGGTCGGGCATTGGAAGAAGGAAATTCAAGATCAAGCAAAAACACTGTTTGAAGGAAAACGAGGCCCCAAGCAGATTGCCGCACACAGGGAGCCGGAGCTGCTGTACAGCGAGATTGGCAAGCTGAAGGTGGAACTCGACTGGCTGAAAAAAAAGTCAGGCATCAGCCAGTCATGATTCGACAAACCTGGATCGACAAAGGGGATGCGGTGTCAATGATCCAGCAATGCGTTCTGGCGGGAGTTTCTCGTTCCACAATTTATGCGCAGCAAAAACCTAGGCCGATTGATGAGAGCAATCTGATGTTCAGTTGCCTGATTGACAGAGAATACACGCGGCACCCTTTCTATGGCAGCCGCAAAATGGTGGTCTTTCTCAAGATTGCAGGCCACACCGTTAATCGCAAACGAGTACAAGGTTTGATGCGGAAAATGGGGTTGGCTGGCATGGCGCCAGGCCCCAACACCAGCCGTGCACACCCTGATCACAAGATTTATCCTGATCTATTGCGCGGTGTTTTCGTGGTCAGACCGGACCAGGTCTGGAGCACGGATATCACCTTTGCCTATCTGGTGGCGATTATTGACTGGTATTCGCGCCGAGTACTCAGCTGTCGGATCAGCAACAGCATGGAAGTAGCGTTCTGTGTCGATTGCCTGGAGGAAGCCTTGCGCAGGCACGGCAAGCCGGAAATTTTCAACAGCGATCAAGGTTCACAGTTCACAAGCGTTGTCTTCACCGGCGTGCTGAAACGGGAAGGTATTGCTATCAGCATGGATGGACGGGGACGAGCATTCGACAACATTTTCGTCGAGCGGCTCTGGCGTAATGTTAAACATGAGGACGTGTATCTGAAGGGCTATGCCTCGATGGGTGAATTGATGGCTGGACTGACCGAGTACTTCACTTTCTATAACGGTGAGCGACCGCATCAGTCGTTGGGGTAAAAGACGCCCGATGTCGTGTATCGAACCGGGATGGGTGGCGGTGCGATGATCGTGGATAAGTACCCACGTGCAGTTGAGGGAACCCCTGTTCCGCTATGCTCCACAGGGGTTCCCTCAACTGCAGAGTCGAAATCAGAAGTAATAGCAATGGCTAAACCGGGGCAGCGCCGTCCAGCTGCGATTGAAGTCGAATGTACAGCTTAAACTCAGTGGATTTTTGTCTTGACTCAGGGGTCCACTTTAGAGCTTACTAAACGTTGAACGTTTTACAGTAGACTTTCGGGCGGGTGAGAGTAGCTGGTTTAAACGAATACTCAGAAGCCGATCATGTAAATTGATCTTGCTATAAGGACCTCGATAAACCAGCGATGCGTTTCTTGAAACCTGTAATCAAAATATCTCATTTGGTGGCTACTATGAAGAACAAAGCACTTCATTTCGCAGCATTTGTTGGGGTTGACTGGGCTGATAAAAAACATAATGTAAGCATCTCTTCTGGTGATGGAGGCAAGCTGGTTCATCAAGTAATAACCCATACCCCTGAAGCGTTAAATGAATGGCTGCTTTCCTTGCGCCAACAGTTTCCTGATGGACAAATTGCCCTGTGCCTTGAGAACAATCAAGGGGCGCGCTGATCTTTCACCTGCTTGGGTATGATTTTTTAACCCTCTTTCCTGTGAACCCTAAAAATCTTGCTCGTTTTCGCGAGGCGTTTACGGGTAGTGGTGCAAAGGGAGATCCATCTGATGCCGATTACCTGAGAGAACTTGTGGCTGTTCATTATGAAAGATTACGTCCTTGGGAACCTGATGACGAATAAACCCGGACAATATCTTTTCTTGCCCAGGGACGTCGTCAAGTAGTGGGTGAGCGAACAAGGCTAACGAATCGACTCCGTTCCACCCTTAAGATGTATTTCCCACAGGCTATAAAGCTTGCTGGGTGAACACTTTATAAAACAATGGCCTTGGATTTTCTCAGTAAATGGCCACAACTAAGTGATGTGCAACGAGCAGAAAATAAAACAATTCAACTTTTTTACTCTGCACATAATTCGCGGTCAGCAACGCGAATCAAGGAACGTCAGGAACTTATTCGTTCAACAATACCACTTACCTCTGATCAAGCTGTTATAAAGAGTTGTCTCATTATTGTAAAGATGCTCATTGGTCAGCTTAGTGAGCTTAATAGTGCAATTGATGAATTTGATATGGCGCTCAGGGAACTCTATAACAACCATGAAGATAAAAGTATCTTTGACACTTTCCCTGGCTCAGGCGAGGCTTTGGGTCCGCGTCTCCTTTGTGCTTGGGGTACTGATCGTAAACGCTATGATTCCGCAGACAGCATGCAACAATATTCAGGCATAGCGCCTGTGACAAAGGCAAGCGGTCAATCAAAAACGGTCATACGCCGCCTTGCATGTCCGAAATTTTTACTACAAACTTTTCATGAGTTTGCAAATTCCTCACGCAGGTCATCAATATGGGCTCAAGCATATTATGAAATGCTAAGAAAACGAGGCAAATCCCATCATACAGCCATTCGAGCTCTTGCTTTTAAGTGGATCAGAATCATGTACTGCTGTTGGAAGAACAGGACACCCTATGATGAGATTAAATACATACAAACATTAAAGAGAACAAATTCTCCTTTGTTGGGATTTGTTTAAATTATTGACGGAACAACTCAGAAGTCTACTGTATCTCTGATTTACAGTAGTCAAGATATCTCCTGTCGACCGTTCCAGCATTTTTGGGGAAAAATGTTGATGCGTTGGCATGAGCCAGGTATAGATAAACTCTGGTTAGAGTCGCTCAATATTGGGAAGGCCAATTTGGGGGCCAATTTTCAAAACTCATTTCCTGTTATTCTCATCCATCGATTCCCGCGTGTGCAATTCCAAAGTATTTGTTAAATATTGGCTTCCGGTCCTGTTGTGGATGGCGTTGATCTTCTTGGCCTCATCCGATTCGAGTTCTTATAAACACACGTCGCACCTGCTTGAGCCGATACTCCACTGGCTCTTTCCCCATCTGGTGCGAACCCGGATCGATGCAATTCATTACGTCTTTCGCAAATGCGGACATCTGAGCGAATATGCCGTGCTTGCCCTGCTTCTCTGGCGTGCTCTTGGCAATACCCGGCGCCAACCGGCAGAGGCACAACCCCGGCAGAGCGTTCAAAGCTCGTGGAAATGGAACGAAGCGGGACTGGCAATATTAATTGTTTTTCTCTCTGCGGCGCTTGACGAATTCCATCAATCTTTTGTCCCGGATAGAACGCCGCTGATCTCGGATATTTTTATAGATACTTGTGGTGGCGCGGCGGCAATTCTCACACTCTGGCTTTTGAGGCGTTGGCGAAAATCATAATGAAAGCCGCACTTCTGGACATGCTGCACATCGTTTTATTTTTCTTGATAGTATTCAGTGGTTCTTCTCAGGCGCTCGGCGAGGTATCAGCATCCCCAAAAATCCCTAGAAATCTGGTCCCAGAGCAAACGCCGCAATTTGTCAGCATCGGATTTGATGATAATTATTACGCTGACGGGATGGTCTGGATCCTCAATTATCTGAAAAAGAGAGAAAATCCTGCAGGTAGGCATAATCCCCGAACATTTGACGGGACACCAGTGCGGGTATCATTTTTTAACAACACGAATAACGTCGAGAAAGTAATCCCGGGGACAGAGTTGGCCAACACCTATGTGGATGCATACAACGATGGTCATGAAATCGGAAACCACACCGAAACGCATACCACCTCTGCTTCTACTCAACAAAAGGTGTGGAAATCAGAAATAGCTGACTGCAGGAAGGAATTGGCAGCGCTCAATATTCCATCAGACAAAATTGCAGGTTTCAGGGCTCCTTTCCTTTTATATAATGACTCAATGTTTAATGTGTTGGAAAAATTAGGGTTTTCGTATGATTGTTCTGTTGAGAGCGGTTTTGATGAGCAAGCAGAGGGAACAAATTTTACCTGGCCGTATAGATTGGACAGGGGGAGCCCGGATGACAAAACGATAAAAGGACACCCCGGACTTTGGGAAATGCCGGCTTATGCGGTTATAGTGCCTCCTGAATTACGCGCACAAATTAAGAAAAAAGTTCCCGATTTTGACGATAAAACAGGAAAAATTACAGGACTGGACTGGAATTTGGTTGCGGGCTATTCTGAGGGTGGCCTTGGCCTGACGAAGACAGAGTATTTATGTACGCTGAAATATACATTAGACCAGAGACTCAAAGGAAATAGGGCGCCGATGTTATTTGGGGCGCATACTACGTTTTATACGGCAAAAGCAATGGGCGTAGACATCAGCCCGCCCAATATATCATCACAGGAGATGAGAGAGGTGATTGAAGAATTTATAAACTACGCTCTCACCAAGCCCGATGTCCGGATTGTTCCCTTCTGCAAGATACTCGAATGGTGCAAAAATCCTGCAGCGTTGTAGCGTTTCATCCAGTAAATTCAGACGCTGGCCGTTGAAAGACTCTCTCCAATATTTACTTGCCTCACACTCTTTTTATGGCTTGGTCATGAGTTCGGTGCTCAGGTAGCGCTCTCCGGTGTCGGGGAGGATGGTGACAATGGTCTTGCCTTTGTTTTCATCTTTGGCCCCCAGGTGCAGGGCGGCCCAGACGGCGGCCCCGGACGAGATGCCGCAGAGGATGCCTTCTTCGACGGCCAGGCGTCTGGCCGTCTCCATTGCGTTCTGATTGGAGACGGTGATGATGGCATCGAGGATGGCGGTGTTGAGGATCTCGGGGACAAAACCGGCGCCGATCCCCTGGATCTTGTGAGGACCTGCCGCCCCTCCTGAGAGCACCGGTGAGTCCGCCGGTTCCACGGCCACGATCTTAATCTGTGGATTTCTGCTCTTTAACACCTCGCCCACGCCGGTAATCGTGCCGCCGGTGCCTACTCCTGCCACAAAGATATCGATCTTGCCCTCGCTGGCCGTCCAGATCTCTTCTGCTGTTGTCGCCCGGTGGATGGCTGGATTGGCCGGATTGGTAAACTGATTGGGCATGAAGGAGTTTTTGTCCGCTTGGGCCAGTTCTCTGGCCGTGGCAATGGCACCGCTCATTCCTGTTGCCGCCGGGGTAAGAACGAGTTCGGCCCCCAGGTGTTTGAGCAGGATCCGTCGTTCCATGGACATGCTCTCGGGCATGGTCAGGATCAGGCGCAGTCCCCTGGCTGCACAGATAAAGGCCAATCCTAATCCGGTATTGCCGCTGGTGGGCTCGATAATGGTGGTATCGGCCTTGATCTGTCCGTCGCGGATTCCGGCCTCGATCATGGCGAGGGCGATGCGGTCCTTGACGCTGCCCATGGGGTTTCTCGATTCCTGTTTGGCCAGGATGGTGGCCCGGCATCCCTTGCTGATGCGGGTCAGGGTGAGCAGGGGGGTGTTGCCGATGGTGGCGGTGAGCGGCATGCTGGTCATGAAATATTCCTTTATTTTCTGCCTGTTTTCTCTTTTTTCCCCGAAAAAATCAGTTCCGGCCGCTTGAGCATCACCCGGGTGTCCGGCGGCACACTTTCGGTGAGCCAGATGTTGCCGCCGATGATCGACCGCCTGCCGATCACCGTTTCCCCGCCCAGGATAATGGCGTTGGCATAAATGATGACCTCATCCTCAATGGTGGGGTGCCTCTTCACCTGCTGCATTCTGACCCCGGCATCTCTGGGCAGGGACAGGGCCCCCAGGGTGACTCCTTGGTACAGCCGGACATCAGCACCGATGATCGTGGTCTCGCCGATCACCACGCCGGTGCCGTGATCGATAAAGAGGCCGGGACCGATGGTGGCGCCGGGATGGATGTCAATTCCGGTCAGGCTGTGGGCGTGCTCGGTCATGATCCGTGGGATGATCGGCACCTTCAGCAGAAACAGCTCGTGGGCCATGCGGAAGATGGAGGTGGCCAGCAGGCCGGGATAACTGAAGATCACCTCATCGGCACTGTTGGTGGCCGGATCACCGGCAAGTGTTTCCCGGATGTCGGCGGCCAGGGTCTCGGTGATCTGCGGCAGGGTCTTGATGAAGCTCAGGGCCAGAAGGTGGCCGCGTTCCTCGCAGTTGGTGCAGGCGAGATTGGTCCGACGGCAGTCATGACGGATGGCCATGGTGATCTGCTCGGTCAGTCGTTCGTAGAGCTCGGTGGCCTCCTGGCCGATGTAATATTCCAGATTGGAGGCGTGCAGTTTGGTCTGGGTAAAGTATCCTGGAAAGAGGAGTTGTCTTGCCTGATAGATGATGTCGATGATGGCCTGGTGTGAGGGGATGGGCACCGGGCCGATGTGGTCAAAACAGTTGCCGCTCTGGCCTGTTTTTGTTTGCCACAGGGCGACAAGTTGTTTGACCACCGCCGGGATCTGGTTATGCAGACAGATGTTGCCGCCATGATCCTGGTCGCAGGAATCACAGGTGGGGATGGCGCTCTGTTTGTCTTTGGGGATTGACATGGGCGATCACTGTAAATCGTGGCTTATTTGGTCTTGGGTTCCTGTTTTCCTGATTTTTCAACCTCTTTTGTCACTTCCGCCACCAGATCACGTACCGACTGGCCGTTGGCGGTCATCGCATTGGGATTGACGCCCAGCAGTTCCTGCCAGGTCTGCAGGGCGTCGGGAATCCGGCCCAGATCATAGAGCAGAACGACTCCCTTATTCAGACGTGCGGGTTCGTGCCGGGGGTTGGTCTGGATGGCTTTATCAAAGGACTCTATGGCCTTTTCGGGTTGCTTGTCGAGCCGGTACATGACGCCAAGGTCGGTGAGGATGTCGGCATTTGCGGGGACAAGGTCAAGCGTGTGGGTGTAGGCAGCAATGGCTTTTTTAAACTGATTGGTGTCGTAGTAAAGATTGCCCAGCTTATTCCATGCCTCACCATTGGCATGATTCTTTTCCACCTCTGCCTCGAGTGCCGCAATATTCTTGCTTTGTTCATTATTCATGGTGACGCCTTGTTGTTCATGGTCATGATCAGGCTGGCTGGCGGTAGTTTTTGATGGGCTGAGCTTGTAAGTAGTAAAAATGATTCCGGTCAGAAATCCCAGCAGTAAGCTGATGACGATGGCTATCAGCATGGTCTCTTTTTTTACCATTTTTCCGGTAGTTGTCATGGTCGTCCTCCGAAAATGATTGAGTGTCTTCGTGCAAAAAGAAAAAGGGGCTTTTTGTTTGTGTTGTGATGGGGCATTGTTGTACAATTGATGAATAATAGTACCTGCTCAGGTTGAGAGGCTGAAGACTGTTACAAAAAACCGTACACGACCACCAAACTCAAGAGATATTTGAACTGAGCGAAAAATAAAGTATAAGCGACTCTCTATTGTAACGCAAGGAGGAGTCTCTTGTTCAGTGGGATGGTTTGATTGTTCGACGATCTCTGTTTTGTCTTTAAGGATTTATTATCGGAATATTAAAGAGATGCCTGCATTAAAATTTTTTGCACGCCTTGAGCTTTAACGAAAGCCCTGATTTTTGAAGGTGCCCTCAAAATTGCGGTTTTTTTGAACGATGACTTATCCTGATCATGTACATTCTATCGAGAAGGGACATTTTTTTATGAAAGAATCAGAGAATGAAAAAAGAGAACATCACCTGTCTGACAGTGATTGTGAGAGTCTTTTTTCCCCCACAACCGCTGAAGATATCAGGAAAAATATCCTGCATCATGTGATGAGCTTTCAGGGGCGCGACCCTCAGCGGGCAGGTGAGAGTGATATCTATAGGGCAGTTGCCTATACCTTGCGCGATATCATGGTGGAAAAATGGATCAAGACCCAGAAGGCCTCTTACGCCAAAGGGAAAAAACGGGTTTATTATCTCTCTCTTGAATTTTTGATTGGTCGTTCCCTTGGCAATAGCATGATTAATCTGGGGATTTATGATGAGGTGCAGCAGGCAGTTGAAGAGCTTGGTTTTGATATGGATCTGCTCCGGGAGGAAGAGGAGGACGCGGCCCTTGGCAATGGCGGGTTGGGACGACTGGCCGCCTGTTTCATGGATTCCATTGCCACCTTAAAAATCCCGGCTTACGGCTATGGTATTTTGTATGAATACGGTCTTTTTTACCAGCAGTTGATCGATGGCTATCAGGTGGAAAGTCCTGATAACTGGATGCGTTATGGAACACCTTGGGTCTTTCAGCGGAACATGCCCGCTTTTCCCATCCATTTTTATGGTCGGGTCAGCAGCTATCTGGATGCGGGCGGAAACTATCGGGCCCAATGGCTGGAGACGGAAGATGTCATGGCCCTGCCCTGTGATATTCTGGTGCCTGGGTATCAGAATGATCATGTGATCAACATGCGATTGTGGGCGGCCCGCGCCTCCCGTGATCTGGATTTGAGTTTTTTCGGCCAGGGTGATTATATCGGCGCGGTCCAGCACAAGGTGAGTTCTGAGACCATCTCCAAGGTATTGTATCCGCCGGATCATAATCTGGCAGGCCAGGAATTGCGGTTGAAACAGCAATATTTCTTTGTGGCGGCCACCTTGCAGGATATTATGCGTCGCTATCAAAAGAAGTATTCAGACTTTACTCTATTCAGTGATATTATCGCCGTGCAGTTGAATGATACGCATCCATCCATTGCCATTCCTGAACTGATGCGTCTCCTGCTTGATGTTGAGGGTCTGATATGGGAAAAGGCCTGGGATGTCTGCACCAAGACCTTTGCCTACACCAATCATACCCTTATGCCCGAGGCCCTGGAAAAATGGCATGTGGAGCTGCTTGCCAAGGTGCTGCCCAGGCATATGGAGATCATTTATGAGATCAATAAGCGTTTTCTGGAGCTGGTTGCCCTGGCCTATCCTGGCGATATCGGCAGGCTGCGTGCCATGTCCATTATTGAGGAGGGGGATGTAAAAAAGGTGTGTATGGCCCATCTGGCCATTGTCGGCAGTCATTCGGTAAACGGGGTGGCAGAGTTGCATACCCGCTTGTTGAAGGAGAAGACCTTTAAATTTTTCCATCAGTTCTTTCCAGGTAAGTTTAATTCAAAGACGAACGGCATTACCCCGCGGCGCTGGCTGTTGAAGGCCAATCCCCGACTTGCTGCGCTGATCACCAGCAAGATCGGTTCGGGATGGATCACGGATCTCGATCAGTTGCGGGGGCTGGAAACATGGGCTGATGATAGGGGATTTCAGACAGAATGGCAGGCGATCAAGCGTGCCAATAAAGAGCGCTTAGCGGCCCTGATCCAAAAAAAATGTGGCGTTGAGGTGAGCCTGGATTCCATGTTCGATATCCAGGTGAAGCGCATTCATGAATATAAACGGCAACTGTTGAATTGCCTCCATGTTATCACCCTGTATCACAAGATCCTCAGGAGGCCTGATCTGGATCTTGCTGCCAGAACAGTCATCTTTGCCGGCAAGGCCGCCCCCAGTTACTGGAAGGCCAAACTGGTTATCAAGCTGATCAATTCCATTGCCGAGGTCGTGAATAATGATCCACGGGTGGGGGCGCGTCTGCGGGTTGTTTTTCTTCCCAATTATAATGTGTCCCAGGCCGAGGTGATAATGCCTGCCGCCGATTTGTCCGAGCAGATCTCCACCGCCGGCACCGAGGCTTCGGGCACCGGCAATATGAAGTTTTCGCTTAATGGCGCACTCACCATAGGCACCCTGGACGGGGCCAATATTGAGATCCTGGAAGAGGTGGGACGGGAAAATATCTTTATCTTCGGGATGACGGCAGAAGAGGCCGAGTATGAGAAGTTGAATGTCAGTCGCACGCCCATGGCTATTTGCCGAGGTAATAAGGAGATCGGTCAGACCATTGACAGTCTGCGGAACGGTTCTTTCAGTCGGGGTGATAAGGAATTGTTCCTTCCCCTTGTTGACAGTCTGCTTGATCAGTATGATCCCTATCTCCTCCTTCTCGACCTTGAGTCGTATCTTGCCTGTCAGGATCAGGTGAATACGGCTTTCCTTGACCCCGTGGCATGGAACCGGAAGGCTGTGTTGAATGTGGCCCGCATGGGGAAATTTTCCACTGATCGGACCATCAAGCAATATGCCAGAGAGATCTGGGGAGTGCCGGTGGAAGATGAGGACGCTTGAAAGGAGTTGATATCTGGAGTTACTTGATTACATCTCTTGCAGGATGTGACTTGACCTTGGAGCGAATATCAGGTATTTAAAGCGTTACGAAAGTTGATAAAAAAAGGGTCACAAGTTGAATAGCTTGTGACCCTTTGAATTTACTGGAGGCGGCGAGCGGATTTGAACCGCTGAATCATGGTTTTGCAGACCAGTGCCTTAGCCGCTTGGCTACGCCGCCTTTTTGAGCAGACTTGAAAAAGTATGCGAGCCACTTTATACCACAGTTTGTTTTTTTGACAAGGGGAAAATGGGTATGGATCTCGATTCACTGGCGCGGAAGAATAAGGAAGAACTCTCTTTCCTTGAGCAGATACTGGGATATCGCTTTACTGATCTGCGTCTGTTGCAGAAGGCTTTAATCCACGCCTCCTTTGCCTTTGAACATTCTTTTCCCGGTCACAATAATGAAACTCTGGAGTTTCTGGGAGATGCGGTTCTTGATCTGGTTGTCAGTCATACCTTATACCAGCGCTTTCCGGCGATGCGCGAAGGGGAGTTGACCAAATTGCGGTCCGCGCTTGTTAATGAAACCCATCTGGCTACCATGGCCAGGGATGTGGAGCTTGGTAAATTTTTATGTTTGGGCAAGGGTGAGGACGCCTCTAACGGGAGAAACAAATCGTCCATTCTGGCCTGCGCCTATGAGGCAGTTGTCGGGGCGATTTTTGAAGATGGCGGATACGAGACGGTGCAAGACTTTGTCCTTCGTTTCTTTGTCCCGGCCTTTGAGACCAAGAGAGAGGAGTTGTTGATCGCGGACGCCAAAAGCCGGTTGCAGGAAGTCTTGCAGGAACAGTTTAACGAGGCCCCATCGTATCGACTGGATATGGAGGAAGGGCCGTCCCATCAGAAGGTGTTTACGGTATCGGTTATCTTTCGGGAGATTGTCCTTGGGACAGGGGCTGCCAGTTCCAAGAAAGAAGCCGAGCAGCGGGCCGCAGCTGTTGCCCTTGTCAATAATGATCAAATGATTGCAAAGATGGCGTAATGTTTTGAATTAATTTTAAATATTCATTTGTCGGGATAAACGATTAATCTCCCTGCGGGAAAAATGACAAGGATTCCAAAGTGTAAAGTGAGAATGAATGCTGAACTTGATACAATAACGGAGAAGATCATGGATGGAGTCAAAAAGACCGGCCTGCGCCGTGTTGTCAATGCCACCGGCTATTCGTTGTGCGGCCTGAAGGCCGCCTGGCGGACGGAGGCGGCATTCCGCCAGGAGGCCCTGCTGATGGTAATCCTGCTGCCCCTCGCCCTGCTGCTGGGGAAGAATGGCGTGGAGCGAGCCTTGCTGGTCAGTGTCTGTCTGGTCGTGTTGGTGGTTGAACTGTTGAACTCAGCCATTGAAGCCGTGGTTGACCGTATTGGCATGGAGCATCATCCTTTGGCCGGGGCGGCAAAAGATCTGGGATCTGCCGCCGTCTTTGTCAGTCTTGTTCTGGCGGTGATGGTCTGGGCTCTTGTGCTGTTTGATTCTCTGTGATTGTTTTTGTTCATTTTTCCCGTAAAGGTAGCATGGTAGCATGAAACAGGGTGTGGAAATCAATAAACATGGTAAGCCTTCTTTTTTCAAGAGGGTCATGGCGTTTGTTCTGCATCCAAAGATGCACAGCATTCAGCTGACCCTGCTGATCTCTCTGCTTCTGGTCACATTCTATAATAATGCCTTCTGGTCAGAGATCCTGAAGATTGCCGCTGATTCTCAACAAAATCGATTTTTTCTTGTTTCCATCTTTCTCCTGCTTGCGGCCTTTTTCAATCTCTGTCTTTCCCTGGTCAGTTTTAAATATATTCTCAAACCTTCTGTGATTCTCATTTTGTTTGTTGCCACCTTTGCTGCCTATTTCATGAAAACCTATGGCATCATGATTGATCGATCGATGGTCACAAATGTCCTGGCAATAGATATGGGAGATGCCTTTGAATTATTGAATGTCAAGATGCTCTATTATCTGGTGGTACTTGGCGTGATTCCGTCTTTTCTGGTTCTGCGCTCCGAGATCCGGTACAAGCCTTTTGTGAGAGAGCTGTTTATGGTATCGGGCGCCGTGCTCACAAGCATGGTGGTCGTGGTGGTCGTTCTGGTGCTCTTTTATAAGGATTATATCTCATTGGGGAACAATTATAATTATGTGCGCCATCTGATTAATCCGGTGGGCTCTATCTATGAGGTGGCTTCGTACATAAAGAGGACGGTGACTGGTGGCAAGGTTGTGGTCAGGCCCATTGGTGAAGATGCGAGAATGGCAAAAACGTGGCAGGAGAGAGGCAAAAAAAACCTGGTGATTCTGGTTGTCGGTGAGGCGGCACGGGCCCGCAATTTTTCGCTCAATGGATATGACCGGAAAACCAACCCGTTCCTGGAGAAAGAGGATATTCTCAACTTTACCAATACCTATTCTTGCGGGACAGTGAGCAGTACCTCTGTGCCCTGCATGTTCTCCCATTTCGGTCGGGAGTCCTTCAGTGATTCCAAAGCTGATCGTCATGAGGGACTCCTTGATGTGCTTTCGCACGCGGGTGTTCAGGTTTTGTGGCGAGAAAACAACTCGGGATGCAGAGGGGTGTGCCAACGGGTGGAAACTGAGGATATGGCAGGTCTGCAGGTGGCGGATTTTTGTGCCTCGGGTGAATGTCAGGACATGATCCTGTTGCAAGGCCTGCAGAAATACATCAATCAAACAGGCAATGATACCTTTATTGTCCTGCACCAGAAAGGGAGTTACGGGCCGGAATATTATCGCCGGTCGCCGCCAGGCTTCAAGACTTTTGTCCCGGAGTGTACAACGAATCAGCTTCAGGAGTGTCGGGCCGAGGAACTGGTGAATGCTTATGACAACACGATTCTCTATACGGATTATTTTCTGGCCCAGGTGATTGATCTCCTGAAGAAAAACAGCGATCAGTTCAATGTCGCCATGCTCTATCTCTCGGATTATGGTGAATCACTTGGTGAAAAGAATATTTATCTCCATGGGCTTCCCTATATAATTGCTCCGGATGAACAGAAGCATATCCCTTTCATCGTCTGGTTTGCAGATTCTTTTCTTAAAGGGAATCACATTGACAAGAGCTGTCTGCAAAAAAAAGTGGATGAGAAGCTGTCCCATGACAATCTGTTTCCTTCCGTTTTGGGACTGATGGGGGTCAAGACGGTGATGTATAATAAGGAACGTGACATTTTTGCTGGTTGCAGGCAGTAGTTTTTCTTTTTGTCCTCTATTTATTTAAATATGCCTTTAGTTATTCCCTTTTTTATTCCGCACCAGGGCTGTCCGCAGCAGTGTCTTTTTTGCAATCAGCATTCGATCACGGGTGAGAAGGAAGGCCGGGTAGAAGTGGCCATGCAGGTGGCTGCCACCATTCGGGAATGGCTGTCACGGCCTCGCCGACGTCCGACACAGGAGATGGATGAAGAGCGACTGGCGAAAGCGCGGCCGCAGGGCATGGATGCCGAGGATAGCGAGCTGGAAGCGAGACACCGAGTGTTGCCCGTCCCGCAGGTGCAGGTGGCGTTCTTCGGAGGCTCATTTACCTGTCTGTCCAGAGCCCGTCAGGAGGAGCTGCTGGCGGCGGTCCAGCCCTTTCTGCAATCAGGTCAGGTGGGATGTGTCAGGGTTTCTACCCGGCCTGATTGTGTGGACCGGGAGGTGTGTTCCTTTCTTCTGTCCCGGGGTGTGCGCATTGTGGAACTCGGTGTGCAGTCCCTCGATGATCGAGTGCTGCAGGCATCCTGGCGCGGCCATGATGCGGATCATTCCCGGCGGGCCGTGGCCCTGCTGCACGAGGCGGGGCTGGAGGTGGGGATCCAACTGATGCCGGGCCTGCCTCTGGAGACGACGGGTTCCTTCCTGCGGACGGTGCGGGAGGTGGTTGCCCTGGCGCCCGCCTTTGTCCGTCTCTATCCGGTCCTGGTTGTTGAACATGCAGGGCTTGCTGCAATGTACCGGCGCGGTGAGTATCGGCCTCTGTCCATGAACCGGGCCATTGCCCTGACCTCTCGTGCCAAAGAAATGCTTACGGCGGCGGCCATCCGGGTGGTGCGCATTGGTCTGCAACCCTCATTGTCTCTGGAACGCGAGCTGCTGGCCGGGCCGTATCATCCTGCCTTTGGTGAACTGGTGGCGAGCAGGATCTGGCTGAAGAGGATTCGGCCCTTGCTGGCCTCATGCCCGGTTGGCAAACGGGTGACAGTGCGGATCTCCCCGCGTGATCTCTCTGCGGTTATCGGAATGAAACGATTGAATATGCAACGATTTGAGCGGTTGGGATTGGCCGACCGATTAGAAATTATAACGGATACGAAAATGAAACGAGGAACTTTGGTTTATGCTGTCAATTAATCATCTGGATGTCCGCTTTGGCGAGAAACATCTGTTCAAGGATCTCTCCCAACGGGCCCATGCCGGTGACCGCATTGGTCTCATCGGGGTCAACGGGGCCGGCAAGTCAACCCTGCTCAAGATCATGGCCGGGGTCGCCGCCTGTGATGACGGGGTGATCACCAAGTCCAAACATTTTACCGTGGGCTACCTGCCCCAGGAAAGCAGTGCCCTGGTTTCGGAGAACACCTTGTACCAGGAGGCGGAGAGCGCCTTTGATGAGATCCTGACCTTGCAGAAGGAGGCGGATTTTTTGCATGACCAGCTGGCGGTGACGGATCAGGAATCCGAGCTCTTTGCGGCCATGGTGGAGCGGCAGGGGGAGCTGCAGCATCAGCTGGAAGGGCATGATATCTATACCATCCGGGCCAGGGTGGAAAAGGTGCTGCTGGGGCTGGGCTTCAAGCAGACGGATATGGACGCGCCGGTGACCAGCTTTTCCGGCGGCTGGGTCATGCGCCTGATGCTGGCCAAGATGCTGCTGGTTTCGCCCTCTCTGCTGCTCCTGGATGAGCCGACCAATCATCTGGATCTGGAGTCACTGACCTGGGTGGAGGAGTTCTTTCGTTCCTGTCAGGGGGCCATGGTGGTGATCTCCCATGACCGGACCTTTCTCGACAAGATCACCAAGACAACCTGGGAGCTGAGTATGGGCAGGCTGTCGGTCTATAAGGGGAATTACTCCTATTATGTCAAGGAAAAGGCGGAGCGCCGGATTATCGAAAAGGGGGCCTATGATAATCAGCAGGCCAAGATCAAGCAGACCATGCGTTTTGTCGAGCGTTTCCGGGCCAAATCCACCAAGGCCAAACAGGTGCAGAGCCGGGTGAAGCAGCTTGACAAGATTGATATGATCGAGTTGTCCGACGATGAACAGCAGATTCGCTTCACCTTTCCGCCCGCCCCCCCATCCGGTCGTGATGTGTTGCAGGTTGAGGGATTGAGCAAAAGCTATCAGGGGCGGCAGATCTTTCACGATGTGAATTTGCAACTGCAGCGTGGCGATAAGGTGGCGGTGGTGGGGGTCAATGGCGCCGGCAAGTCAACCCTGGTCAAGATCATCGGCGGTCAACTGGACTATGACGCGGGTGAGATCAAGCTGGGCCATAATGTGCAGCTCTCCTATTTTGGCCAGCATCAGGCTCAGGAGTTATCGCCCACTCTGTCCGCCCTGGAGACCATGGCGCTTTCCGGCGCCGATCTGACCATCACCAGGATGCGCTCTCTGCTGGGAGCCTTTCTGTTCAGGGGTGAAGAGGTGGACAAGAAGGTGGCAGTGCTGTCCGGCGGCGAAAAAAGCCGGCTGGCCCTGGCCAGGATGATTGCCAAGCCCGCCAATTTGATGCTCCTGGATGAGCCGACTAACCATCTGGATATGAGCTCCCAGGAGGTGCTGCAGGAGGCCATGGCCCAGTATGACGGCTGTATCGTGGTGGTCTCACATAACCGCTATTTCCTTGATAGCTTTGTCAATAAGGTGCTGTTGGTCAAAGATGGTCAGGTCGTCCTATATGAAGGGAATATAACTGAATATCTGCACAAGGTAGATCTGGAAGATGCAGAAAAGAAGATCTCGGTGCCTCAGGCCCAGGTACTTGCCGATGGCGGCGGGGTTGAACATTCACGGGAATCCAAAAAGGAGAGGCGGCAGCAGGAGGCACTGGAGCGGAAGGAGCGGAGCCGTAAACTTGCTCCCTGGAAGAAAAAGGCGGAAGAAGCGGAAAAACAGATCGCTGCCCTAGAAGGCCGCAAGGAGGAATTAGAGGTACTGATGGCCGATCCGGAGCTCTATTACGATGAGCAGGCCTGGGCCAGGACCAGTACAGAATACGACCAATGTAAAAGCCATCTGGAGCGTTGGTACGGTCAGTGGGAAGAGGCGCAGGCGGAGATTGAGGACATTGAGGCCGGTTTTTTGACGACCTGATTTGAGGACTCAGAAAACACGAGAAGGTATCTCTGCATCTGCGATTTATTCAGAGAGCAAGCGCCCTATTGACGATCACTTCGCTTAAATTTGATCTAAATCTGAGCGCAATTTTGTCTCTGTAATTCTTTACAGGCCCTTTGTTAAAAATAGTTGTCAGCTTTCCCCGTTTCGGGGTACCTTATTTTCTCTGGGCAAGCTCAGATATGCGGCCCTCTTCCTGTGCAGTTGACGGCCATGGACGGAGTTTCGTTTTCGTCTCGCTTGTCTGGCATAGTGCCACTTGCTCCAGGGATTGCCCTGGCGGAACAGCGGCGTTTATGAAGTAATGTTCAGAAAGATGTCAGTTGTTCAGAATGGCTTCTTATAGTATCAGGATTAGCAGAGCCTTTTCTGGAAAAAGGTACTGCTTGTATTGTCATTCACCGCAGCTTTAGTTATCTGCATACCCTGTTCATCCTCTCTTGCATGGGATAAATTATGGAAAACTATTCACCGTGTCGTGTTTCTTGTCTGTGCATCCTGTTTTCTTTCCTCCTTTCTTTTATTCCGGCTCATGCTGCGGAAAAGCATTCGGCAGTTGCCTTTCTTCCTTTTACGGTGAATGCCTCCAAGGATATGTCTTATCTTCGTGATGGCCTGGGTGAGATGTTGGCCAGTCGTTTGTCGGCGGAGGCCGGGGTTGTTGCGGTTGATAAAAAAATAGTGAATGCCGCTTTGGGGGCAGGGGGCAAGGTAGATCCAAATCAGGTGGAGGCTCTGGCTGGAAAGATGGGGGCGGATTATCTCCTGTATGGGAGTGTCACCTCGCTGGGCGGTGGAATGAGTTTTGATGCCCGCGTTTATTCGACGGCGACAAAGAGCAGTGAAACCTTTTACGCGACAGCTGTCAAGGAAGGGGATGTGATGACCGCCATTGATAACCTGGCCTGGTCAGTGCTGGAGAAAACCTTCGGAAAAAAGCGGCCAGGGGGTGGGGCGGCTCCACAGGCGGCGGTTGCCGATGCGGAGTTAGGGGCCCTGCAAACAGCCCATCCGGATCGCACCTTCAGGGCCTCCGCCGGTCTCGGAAACTCCTCTCTGCTGTGGAGTGAAGGCTCCAGTCAATTTTTCAAGACCCGCAATGTGCCGTTATCTCTGGAAGGGATGTCTATTGGTGATGTCGATGGTGATGGTTTATTGGAAGTGGTTATGGCGGATCGGGAAAAGGTCATTGTCTATAAATTAAATGCAGGGCGTCTTGTGGAGTTTGCCCAGATCAAACCCCTTGCCCGCTACAAGATTCATGCCGTGAATGTCGCCGATCTCAACGGCAATGGCAAGGCCGAGATCTATATCAGCGCCGCTGATTCCACCATGCCCGGCTCCATGGGTGTGGAATGGAACGGCAAGGAGTTTGCTACCCTTTTTGATGATGCCCGCTATTATATCCGTCCGGTCAAGGTGCCTGGACTCGGGGTGGTGCTGGCTGGTCAGAAGGCGGGACCAGAGGGAGTGGCCATTAGCGGCCCTATCTATATCCTGTCCCAGGAAGGTTCGCAGCTTGTTGGCGGGGAGCGTCTGCCGGTGCCTGCCGGGGTGAATATCTTTGATTTCGCTTTCGCGGATCTTGATGGTGATGGTGAGTGGGAGGTTGTAGTTATTGATAAATGGAACAAGTTGCTGGTGATGAAACAAAGCGGCAAGGTGCTGTGGAAGAGCGAAGAGCGCTATGGCGCCACTAAACGGTTTATCGGTGGGATGTCGGCAATACAAATGACGCAACAGACTGGCCCCAGCAGGGGGGTCACCAAAATGGCTGATGGGGGGACGACGGATATCCTTTTTGAAAAGACATATATTCCCTCACGGATCCTGGTTACTGATGTTGATGGGGATGGCGTTGATGATATCATCATCAACGCCAATACCCCTACCTGGACCAGTCTGGTTCGCAGTAGCCAGATTTTTGAGTCCGGGACCATGATTGGGATGAAGTGGAATGGCGTCGGGCTTCAGGAGCTCTGGCGTACCAGAAAGATTGGCGGATATGTGGTTGATTATGACGCCCGTTCCCATCATCTGCCACTCAAAGATGGCGTCGAACAGTTGTATGTCGGTGTTGTTGCCCAAGGGAATTTTGGCGATGTGCTGACCGCCGATGAGTCAATGCTGCTGGTGTATCCTTTGCAGTTCAAGGCGCCGGAGAAGTAAACTTTGAAGTGATTATCTACAGATGTAACATTTTAAGGTGTTGTTCAATAATTACTATAATTCAAAGTCGTTAACGGTACCTTGTCTGTTGTTTTGCATGTTATCCGCAAGACGCCGCACCCAAAAAACAGTCGGAACAGATTGGCTGTTTTTTTGGTGCGGCATAAGGTGCCGTAAACTAATCAAGCAAGAAAAAGACCTTGCTTGATTAGTAACGGCACCTAAAAATTCAGGAGTTAACGTGATAGACTTTGGGGATGACTCTGTGTGGATGTCCGGCAATGAGGCCATTGCTTTGGGCGCTTACGAGGCCGGGGTCAAGGTCGCGTCCGGGTATCCTGGTACTCCTTCCACAGAGATTCTGGAAAACCTGTCGTGCTATGAGGGAGTGTATACCGAGTGGGCGCCCAATGAAAAAGTGGGTTTTGAGGTGGCTGTCGGTGCCTCGTTTGCAGGCGTCAGGGCCCTTGCCACCATGAAACATGTGGGCCTGAATGTGGCGGCTGATCCTCTTTTTACTGCCTCCTATACCGGAGTGCGGGGGGGATTGGTGGTGATTGTTGCCGATGACCCGGAGATGCATTCCTCCCAGAATGAGCAGGACAGCCGTAATTATGCCTTTGCTGCCAAGGTGCCCATGCTGGAGCCCTCTGATCCGGCGGAGGCCAAAGAGTTGCTCAAACTGGCCTTTGCCATCAGTGAAGAGTTTGATACCCCTGTTCTTTTTCGCACCACGACCCGGATTGCCCATGTCAAGTGTGTAGTCAAAAAGGGGAAGAAGCTGAGTTCTTCGGTAAGCCCTGGGATTGAAAAGATGCCTGCCAAGTTTGTCATGCTGCCTGGCAATGCCCGCTCGCGCCGGGTGGTCGTGGAAGAGCGGATGCGCCGTCTGCGGGAGATGGCCGAGACCGCGCCCTATAACCGGGTGGAAGCGGGTGATACCCGGCGTGGCTTTATTACCTCCAGTGTCTCCTACCTCTATGTGAAAGAGGCCTTTCCCGAGGCCGCTGTCCTCAAGCTTGGCATGTGCTGGCCCCTGCCCGAACAGAAGATCCGTGATTTTGCCGCATCCGTTGATCAGTTGGTTATTGTCGAAGAACTCGATCCGTTCTTGGAACTGCATATCAAGGCCATGGGGATCCTGTGTCATGGCAAGGACCTGATCCCCAATCAGGGGGAACTGAACACCACCATTGTTCGCAAGTCTGTTGATCCCGCCTCGGTTACTGAGCTTTTTGCACCGGTGGCGCTGCCCATGCGTTCGCCCAATATGTGTGCCGGATGTCCGCATCGCGGCATCTTTTACAACCTGTCGAGGATGAAACTGTTTGTCTCCGGGGATATCGGCTGCTACACTCTGGGCTTTTTGCCGCCTCTGTCAGCCATGGATTCCTGCGTTTGTATGGGGGCATCGGTGGGGATTGCTCACGGCATGGCCAAGGCCCTTGGGACGGAAGCCAAGGGGAAGATCGTTTCGGTCATCGGCGATTCCACCTTTATCCATAGCGGTCTGTCCGGCCTGATCAATACTGTGTACAATGGTTCCAGTTCGCTGCTGATCATCTTCGATAACCGTATAACTGCTATGACTGGTCAGCAGAATAATCCTGCGTCCGGGTGTAATATTAAGGGCGAGGCGGCCAATGCCATTGATCTTGAGGCCCTGTGCCGGGCTGTCGGGGTCAGGCATGTGGATGTGGTGAATCCCCATGATATCAATGGCTGCCGCAAGGTGCTGGAAAAGGCGCTGGAGCGTGATGAGGCCTCGGTGGTTATTGCCAGGGCGCCTTGTGTGCTCCTGCCCGAGATGAAAAAGGCGAAACATATCCCATACAGTACCCGGCTTGCCAGTTGTACCGGCTGCATGGCCTGTGTCCGGCTTGGCTGTCCGGCCATCAGTTGGAACCCCTTGAGTCCCCAGAAAGTAAAGGCGCTCGGGTACAAGGAGAAGCAGAAAGGCTTTGCCTTGATAAGTGAAGTGCAGTGTAACGGTTGCGGTCAGTGTCAGGCGCTCTGTAAATTTGACGCCATAGTCCGGCGGGAGGCATAGGGATGGGAGCGCAAGGAAACATCCTGTTTTCGGGAGTCGGCGGCCAGGGCATTCTGCTGGCCAGTGAGATCATGGCCTATGCCCTGTTGGCGGCAGGCTATGATGCCAAAAAAAGTGAAGTCCATGGCATGGCCCAGCGTGGCGGTTTGGTAACAGACCAACTGCGTTATGGTGACAAGGTCTATTCCCCCCTTATTGAGCCGGGGCGGGCCGATATTCAGGTGGCCTTTGAGATGATGGAGGCGGTTCGCTATCTGCCGTATCTGCACAAAGACAGCACGGTGATCGTCAATACCCAGAAGATCCTGCCGCCTGCTGTGGCCACCGGTCAGACCAGCTATCCGGCGGATGTGCTGGATCATATCACTTCCTTGGGGATCAAGGTGGTGCTGGTCGATGCCTTTGATCTGGCGCGGGAGGTGGGCGAGGTGCGAACTGCCAATGTGGTGATGGTCGGCGCTGCTTCCACCTTTCTGCCCATGGACGCTTCAGTGTATGAGGGGATTATCAGCGCCCGGGTGCCGGCACGGTTTCTGGATGTGAATCTGCAGGCCTTTGCCGTCGGCAGAAAGGTCAGTCAGGGATAATAATGACAACTCTTTATTGGGAAGAAGAAATCGAGACCCTGCCTCGGGCCGGGCTTGAGTCCATCCAACTGACCCGACTGAAACACCTGGTGGCCCGGGTCTATAATATGGTTGCCCCCTATTGGGCCAAGATGGATGCCGCCGGGGTCAAGCCTGCGGATATCCAGACTTTGACTGATCTGCAGAGGTTGCCTTTTACGGTCAAGGATGACCTGCGGGATAGCTATCCCTTTGGGTTCTTCACGGTGCCCATGGATCAGATGGTGCGGGTGCATGCCTCATCCGGTACCACCGGCAAGCCGACTGTGGTTGCCTACACCAAAAAGGATATCGAGACCTGGGCCGGGGTCATGGCCAGGGCTCTGACCTGCGCCGGGGCCACGTCACGGGACATGATCCATAATGCCTACGGTTATGGTCTGTTTACCGGTGGTCTTGGCGCCCATTACGGGGTGGAGCGATTGGGGACCATGGCCATCCGCCGCCCGGCGGCAATACCAAACAGCAGATCACCATCATGCAGGATTTCGGTTCCAGCGTTCTCCTGGCCACCCCTTCCTATGCCCTGAATCTCGCTGATGCCATGGCAGAGCTGGGTGTTGACCCGAAGACCGAAGAGCCTTTCCCTGCGGGTAGGGATCTTTGGCACCGAGCCCTGGAATGAAAACATGCGTGATGAGGTGGAGCGCAAGCTGAATATCAAGGCCGTTGATATCTATGGTCTCTCTGAGGTTATGGGGCCGGGAGTTGCCATGCAGTGTCTGGAAACAGATTGCGGCATGCACATCTTTGAAGATCATTTTCTGCCCGAGATTATCGATCCCGATACCGGTGAGGTTCTGCCACCAGGCGAGCAGGGAGAGCTGGTGATCACCACCCTGACCAAGGAGGCCTATCCGGTCATCCGCTACCGGACCCGCGGTCTGACCCGTCTGTTGCCGGAACCCTGCCCCTGTGGCCGCACATTCACAAGGATGCACCGGATTTTTGGCCGGACAGATGATATTTTGATCATCAAAGGGGTCAATGTCTTCCCCACCCAGATTGAGTCGGTGCTCTTTGATATTGATGGCACCGCGCCCCATTATCGTATTGTGGTTGAGTGCGAGAATCATCAGGACAAGGCCACGGTTATGGTCGAGGTCAAGGAATCCTATTTCTTCGATGAGATGAAGAAACAGGGTGTTCTCATTGACACCATCAAGTCCCGGCTGGCCTCAGAACTTGGTATCAGTGTGGCGGTGAAACTGGTGGAGGAGAAGACCTTGGAACGCTTTGAAGGAAAAGGTCAGCGGGTCATTGATAAAAGAAAGATTTAAGAACTCATGGTAAAATTTCGGCAGGAGGAATTACCATGAACAATGCCGGGAAGGCTTAGTGCTGGACAATTGGAATAGCGAAGACCCTATTCATTCTCTTGTCGCCAGGTTTAAGTCGTGAGGTTTTCTCTCTGTTGCAACCTTGCCTGCCAGTTCAGTTGCGGTAAAGCTTATATGGGAAAAGAGATGCTGCTCCAGGATCCGGCAGCGTTGAAAATTCTCTTCAATCTGCTGATGGCGCAGCTGATCCTGGTTGCCATAACGCTCAATGATATAGGCCATCCGTTCATGCAAAGAGACAATGCTGTCATGGCGGACCCGTTTGTCGGCATAGTAGACAATCTCTTTTGCAAAAAAGATCCCTTGGGTGTAACGGTCGATTGAGAAATCTTTGAGTGTCACATGTTCTCTGACGATCTCGCCAATGGCTGGATAGCCAAGTTCCATGCAGATATCGCGCCCTGTTCTGGCATGGTCACATTTGTTTCCCAGGCAGAGTGTCTTGGCAATGTCGTGGAGCAGGGCCCCAGCCACTACCAGATCAGTGTCCGGCACGTTCGTGCCGGATATCCTTGTTTCAGCCATACCAGTCAATAACGCTTCAGCTACGCTGGCCACGGTCAGGGAGTGGGCCCGGATATTGTCGAACATGGCATACCGATCCATCAGGGCCAGGCATTGGGCTATAGAGGGAATCGGTTCGCTCATATCGTTGTTCTTGAGATATCCTTTCTTATCTGGCGCTCAGTTCATGGACGGCATCGATAGCCATTCTGGCCTGATCCGGCGGGGTAAACTGGTGGATGCCATGTCCCAGATTGAAGATGTGACCATGGGCATCCTTGGCTCCATTCAACAGGTTCTGGATGCGCTGGCGCAGTTTGTCTTTGGGCAGCATCAGGGCAAAGGGATCAAGGTTGCCCTGGACTGCCTTGTCCCCCACCTGTTTGATGGCATCGCCGATGTTGATCCGCCAGTCCAGTCCGAGGACATCGGCGCCGGACTGAACTGAGAGCTCAAGCAGGGTCGCCCCGTTATTGGCGAAATAGATGATGGGAAGACCGGTATCCTGCAGGTCGCTGATAATCCGTTGCACATAGGGCAGGGCAAATTCTTCAAAATCGCAGGGGGCCAGGACTCCAGCCCAGGAATCAAATATCTGCAGGGCCTGAGCACCGGCCCTGGCCTGGGCCTGGAGGTAGAGGCTGGTGCAGGCGGTGATTTTTTCCATCAGGTTATGGAAGAGCTGGGGTTCTGTGAACATCATCTTCTTGGTCTCCCAGAAGACCTTGGAGGATCCGCCTTCGATCAGATAGGTGGCCAGGGTGAAGGGCGCGCCGGAAAAGCCAATCAGGGGCACCTTCAGCTCCTTGCGCAGGAGACGGATGGTCTCCATGACAAAACCGGTGTGGATATCCGGGTCCGGCACAATGAGTCGGTCAATGGCGGCCTGGTCGCGGATGGGTTCCGGGAAGATGGGGCCATGGCCTTCAGAGAAGGTAAGGGGCGTGCCCATGGCCTCCATGGGGATGAGAATGTCTGAGAAGAGGATTGCCGCGTCCACACCCAGGATATCAACAGGTTGCAGGCTTACCTCCACGCACAGTTCTGGCGTCTTGCACAGTTCAAGAAAGGTGACGTTGCCGCGTACCTTCTGATATTCAGGGAGGTAGCGACCCGCCTGGCGCATGATCCAGATGGGGGTGTAGCTGGTCTTTTCACCGCGGCAGGCCTTGAGGAATGTATCGTTCATAATTGAGTTAAAAGGTGAAGGGTGAATATTTTTCGCGCTGAGACGCGGAGGTGCTGAGCAAGTCCTTTATTGTCCTTCTCAGCGTCACTGCGCCTCTGCGCGAGGAATTTGTTCGTTTCGGTATGAATATGGTGAAGAGTTACACTATGGAAGCCTTGTTCCAGGCACATAACTGCAAAAAGGTTCCTGGGCCAGATAGTCGCCGGTCATGGCATAGGCCCGTGCCCGGCAGCCGCCACAGACGTTCACATATTCACAGCGTCCGCAGTTGTCTTTGTAGCCCTTGAAGTCACGCAGTTCATGGAAGAGGGAGGAATCCTCCCAGATCTTCTTGAAGGAGAGTTCTTTCAGATTGCCGGCAGACTTGGGAAAATAGCTGCAGGGCAGGATGTTCTCGTCCACGTCAATCAGGCAGATGAGCTGGCCGGCCAGGCAGCCTTTGGAGCCGCCTGTCGAAAATTTCAGATTGCGCCGCTTGAAGACGCTGCCCTCTTCTTTGGCCTTCTGTCTGACGATCCGGTAGTAGTGGGGGGCGCAGGTTGGTCGCATCAGGAGTTCATTCTCTTCTTTTTCCACCTGGTAATGCCATTCCAGGATCTCATCATATACCTTTTCCGGGATCAGTTCGTCCATGATATCTTCGCCGCGTCCGGTGGGCACGATCATGAACATATACCAGGCTGAGGCGCCAAGGGATTTGACCAGTTTATAGATTTCCGGGATCTCTTCCCTGTTGCGGGCGGTAAAGGAGGAGTTGATCAGAAAGGGAATCTTGTTTTCATTAAAGAGGCGGATGGCATTCATGGTTCCGGCAAAGGCGCCAGCCTGATTCCTGAAATTGTCGTGGGTCTCAGCCTTGGCCCCGTCCAGACTGAGGGATACCATCTTGATTCCGGCGTCTTTGATTTTAGTGCAGATATCCTGGGTTACCAGGGTGCCATTGGTGGCGAGACACATGCGCAGGCCTTTGTCAGTGCCATATCTGGCGATCTCAAATACATCTTTGCGCAACAGCGGTTCGCCGCCGGAGAGCACAACAACCGGGTTGGCATACGAAACGATATCGTCGAGGATACGGGTGGCCTCGGTGAAAGGGAAGTCTGGATGATCATCCGCCTCAAGGGTGGAAGAAGAGCGGCAGTGGACGCATTTCAGGTTGCATCGCCGGGTGATCTCCCAGGCTATCCATTTAGGTTCAAAATCCATGTTGCTGCTCCGCTAAAATGTAGCCTTATTGTTGGAAAGATATTTTTGACATGTGACGACACTATATTGTCTTTTTTCGCAAATTTCAAGGGAACCGCAATATGGAAGTGTAGTGCGTTTCAGAGGGACGGCTTGACCGTTCGCCGGAGGTGGAAGTGAATTTTGTGTAAAGAAGAACCAGAAATGGCAACAGAAGATGTTCGTCTCTTTCCTGTCTTGACAATGAAAATGGGGCTACTTATTATTCATTACGTGTTGTAAATCAATAAAAGCAGGCGTTCATGAAGCACTGGATGCTTTGGTGTGGTTGTGTCTGTCTTGTTATCTCGAGAAAGTGGAGGAACCGGTGGGTAAAGAGCAAGGGAAGGAAGAGGTTCTGGAAAAAATGGAACACGCAGCTAAAGAATCAGAAGAGGGGGCCGCCGAGGATGCGGGGTCGGCTGAGGACAAGCTGATTGCGGCCCAGGAAGAAATAGCTGGATTCCGCGATAAGATATTGCGGGCCGCCGCTGACTTTGACAACTATAAAAAACGGATGGAGCGGGATCGCAATGCGGCCATGAAGTATGCTGGTGAGTTTGTGTTGCGAGAGTTTTTGCCCGTTGTTGATAATCTGGAACGAGCGTTGGCCCAGGGTGTGGTGACAGGAGTCGCTGCGGAGCAGAATCTGGCTGCCCTGTTGGAAGGGGTACAGCTTACCCTGAAAAGCCTGTTGGCGACACTGGAGAAGTTCGAGGTAAGGTCTGTTGACAGTGTTGGTAAGCCCTTTGATCCAAATGTCCAGGAGGCCTTGGCCATGGAGGCCAGTGATGTTGTCCCGGCCAGTCATGTGTTGAGTGAGTTTGAAAAAGGGTATTATTATAAAGATCGTCTGCTGCGTGTTGCCAAGGTGATTGTCTCATCAGGCAAGGCCGCGTCTTGATTTATGCTTTGAACTGGGAAAGGATGCGCGCTTCTCTTGACAAAAACAGGATAATGCACATTATAAATTCTGCCTGAAAGATGATGGCTTGGTGCTGGAATCAAAGGCAATTGATGAAATTGACAACAAAGGTTATTTGAACAAAGAGGACAAAATGACCTCTTTTTATATCTTGAGACAAGGAGAGATACTATCATGGGAAAGATAATTGGAATAGATCTGGGAACGACCAATTCATGCGTGGCAATTATGGAAGGTGGCGATCCCAAGGTAATTGCTAATGTCGAGGGTAACCGGACAACCCCTTCGATTGTGGCCTTCAGCGATAATAACGAACGTATTGTCGGGCAGGTCGCCAAGCGTCAGGCCGTCACCAATCCCGAGCGAACCCTGTATGCGGTCAAACGCTTGATCGGCCGTAATTTTAATGATGCTGAAGTGAAGAAGTCTGTTGAAATCAGCCCGTTTAAGATTGTGTCAGGAAAAGGTGGTGCGGCCAACATTGAAGTGGACGGCAAGAGCTATACCCCGGCCGAGATCTCAGCCATGATCCTGGGCAAGATGAAGAAGACCGCTGAGGAATATCTGGGAGAAGAGGTCACGGACGCCGTGGTCACGGTTCCGGCCTATTTCAACGATGCCCAGCGTCAAGCCACCAAGGATGCCGGCAAGATCGCAGGACTGAATGTGTTGCGGATCATCAACGAGCCGACAGCAGCTGCCCTGGCTTATGGCCTTGACAAAAAAGGCGAGGAGAAGATTGCGGTCTTTGATCTTGGCGGCGGCACTTTTGATATCTCCGTCCTTGAGATCGGCGAAGGTGTCTTTGAGGTAAAATCCACTAATGGTGATACCTTTCTTGGCGGTGAAGACTTTGATATGCGGATTGTCAACTGGCTGGCCGATGAGTTTAACCGGAGTCAGGGCATTGATTTGCGCAAGGATAAAATGGCCCTCCAGCGTTTGAAGGAAGAGGCCGAAAAGGCCAAGATGGAGCTCTCCACCACGATGGAGACCGATATCAATCTCCCCTTTATCACGGCTGATGCCTCAGGTCCCAAGCATCTGAATATCAAGCTGAGCCGGGCAAAACTTGAGAGCCTGGTCGATGACCTGATTGAGCGTACTGTTGCCCCCTGCCGCACGGCGTTGAAAGATGCCGGACTGACTGCCAAGGATATAAACGAGATCATCCTGGTGGGTGGTATGACCCGCATGCCCAAGGTTCAGGCCAAGGTCAAGGAGATCTTCGGCCAGGAACCGCATAAGGGCGTGAATCCTGATGAGGTCGTGGCCATCGGCGCGGCTATTCAGGGCGGTGTTCTGGGTGGTGATGTCAAGGATGTGCTTCTTCTTGATGTGACTCCTCTCTCCCTTGGCATCGAGACCCTGGGTGGGGTGTCCACCAAACTGATCGAGAAGAATACCACCATCCCCACCAAGAAGAGTCAGATCTTCTCAACGGCCGCTGATAATCAGCCGGCAGTATCCATCCATGTCTTGCAGGGTGAGCGGGAAATGGCCCAGGATAATAAGACCATCGGGCGTTTTGAGCTGTCGGATATCCCCATGGCCCCTCGTGGTGTTCCGCAGATTGAGGTCTCCTTTGACCTTGATGCCAATGGTATCCTCCATGTCTCGGCCAAAGACCTGGGGACCGGCAAGGAACAGTCCATCCGTATTACTGCCTCTTCGGGACTTTCCAAGGATGATATTGAGAAGATGACCCGGGATGCCGAGCTGCATGCCGAGGAGGATCATAAGCGGCGGGAGCTGGTTGATACCCGGAATAATGCCGATGCCATGATCCACGCGACCCAGAAGAGTCTCAAGGAACTTGGTGACAAGGTTGATGCCGAGACCAAGGGCAATGTTGAAAAAGAGATTGAGAAGGTAAAAGCGGCTGCTGCCGGGGATGATATTGATATCCTGAAGAGTGCGGTTGAGGCGCTGACTACTGCTTCGCACAAGCTGGCTGAGCTCATGTATGCCCAGGCCTCTCAGCACGGGACCGATACGGGCCATGCAGCAGGCGGTGCGACTGGCGGTGCGGCAAAAGATGACGATGTGGTCGATGCCGACTTTGAAGAGGTCAAAGACGACAAGAAATAAGGGCGAGGGCTGTAGCCCAAGCCAATCAACTTGGAAGCAAGGCTGAAAAAAGGGAGTGAGGAAAGAGGTTTTTCTCACTCCCTTTTTTTTTGTTTTTACGGTATGGTGCTTTGTTTCAATGTTCTTAAAGGTGCCGTCCGCATTTTCTGACTTCATATCTCTTTGTAATTATTTATTATCATGAAAATTTTATCTGGAATTCAACCGTCCGGTCAGCTTCATATCGGCAACTACTTTGGCATGATGCAGACCATGATTTCGCAGATGGAGAGCTCGGATCTGTATGTCTTTATCGTTGATCTGCATGCCATGACCTCGGTTCATGACCGTAATCGTCTGGCCACCGGCACCCTTGAAGCCGCCGCTGATTTTCTGGCCTTGGGGCTTGATCCTGAACGATGTACCTTCTGGGTGCAGTCGGATGTGCCGGAGGTGTGTGAACTGACCTGGATCCTGTCCACTATCGCGCCCATGGGCCTTATTGAACGCTGTCATTCCTATAAGGATAAAGTGGCCAATGGTATTGAGCCCAGTCATGGGCTTTTTTCCTATCCTGTGCTCATGGCCGCTGATATCCTGCTCTATCAGGCAGATCAGGTTCCTGTCGGGCAGGATCAGAAACAGCACCTGGAGGTGGCCCGTGACCTGGCCCAGAAATTTAACAAAACCTTTGGCGAGACCTTTGTCGTGCCGGAACCGGCCATCAATAAGGCAATGGCCATTGTTCCCGGCCTGGACGGGCGGAAGATGTCCAAGTCCTATGGGAACACCATTCCGATCTTTCTGGAAGGAAAAGCCCTGAAGAAAAGGGTCATGGCCATTGAGACGGATGCCACGCCGGTGGAGGTCCCCAAGGATCCTGACAAATGTAACCTCTTTGCCATGTTGAAACTCTTTGCCACGCCAGAACGCTTGCAGGAGGTGCGTGATCTCTATGTGGGTGGGGGCGCGGCCTATGGGTATATCAAATTGGAACTGCTGGATCTTATCAGTGACTATTTTGCCGAGGCACGGAGGAAAAAGGCTGAATATCTTGCTGATCCTGCCATGCTGCGAGAGATTCTGAAAATGGGAGCCGATAAGGCACGGGCGAAGGCTATGGTGACTCTGGAACTGGTGCGTGAGCGTGTGGGGTTGAAGTACTGAAAAAGACAGGCAGACGGAAAAGAAAAGATCATTTGTCAGTTGAACGCCAAAAGGCTCTATCTGAAAACAGTAGAGCCTTTTGGCGTTTGAATTGGTAGGAACGGCTCCTTGTCTGTTATTTATGTGTTATATGCAAGACGCCACCCCAAGAACCAGCTGAAAAGATTGCTGTTTCTTGGAGGCGGCATAAGGTGCCGTAAACAAAAAGAGCAATAAGAGCCTTGCTCTTTTTGTAACGGCATCTAAAAATCAACAAGTTCTACGTCAAAGACCATGGTGGAGTTGGGAGGGATAGGGCCGCGTGCTGACGGGCCATAGCCAAGTTTTGCCGGGATGATGAGAACCCGTTTCTCGCCCTTTGTCATAGTCAGAAAGGCCTCATCCCATCCTTTAATCACCCGGCCCTGCCCAACGGGAAAGCTGATGGGCTCGCCGCGGTCATAGGAGCTGTCAAATTTGGTGCCGTCCAGAAGCTTTCCTGTATAGTGGGCCTTGACCATGGTGCCAGAGGATGGGGTGGCGGTGCCATCGCCTTTCTGGACGATGACATACTGGAGGCCGGAGGGGGTGGTGATGGCATCAGGCCACCGTTGCTTGATCTGTTTGACTTGTGATTCTACGGCTGACAGCTCTTTTTCTTTAGCCCGTTTGTCCATGCTGGCCAGCAGTTTGTCAAAGGCTGCCTGGTCACTTTTAAAGGCCTGGGCCTTGGCGCCCACGCGAATGATCTCCACTGACGTCAGTTTGTCATTACCTTTTATTTTATTGACAACGTCCTGGCCTTCAACCACATGGCCAAAAACTGTGTGTTTGCCGTCCAACCAAGGGGTGGCAACATGGGTGATGAAAAACTGGCTACCATTGGTGTCAGGTCCGGCATTGGCCATGGAGAGGATACCCGGGCCGCTGTGTTTGAGAGTGGGGTCAAACTCGTCAGGGAAGGTGTAGCCGGGGCCGCCGGTGCCAGTACCCAGAGGGCAGCCGCCCTGAACCATGAAGTCGGGGATAACCCGATGGAAGGTCAGATTATCATAAAATCTGGCGCCTCCTTTGCCGGCGCCACCGCCGAGTTCTTTGGTGCCCTCGGCCAGGCCGACAAAGTTAGCCACAGTGAGGGGGGTCTTCTCAAATTCCAGGGCACAGATAATATTGCCCTTGGCGGTGATAAATTTGGCGTACAGGCCATCTTTCAGTTGTGTCTCTGCCATGAGTGTTTCTCCAGATAGAAGGAATAAAAGAGTAAGGGTATAGAATAAAGAAAATCTGATTTTAGGCATGGTTTCTCCTGTGTGAAAATGCTGCTTATCCCGTAATAACCCTTAACTATAAGAATTGAAAATGAATAATCAGGCGGTTGCAACTTGTCAATCATAAAACAGGCTTGATGGGGCGGTATTGTGTCTGTTTTTCCGCTCCCCTTTTCAGCTCTCGTTCCCGATTCTGATTGACTTGATGTCCTATTCCGGGTTAAATATTATGGTTTTGTCTTTTTAATTTGCGCTTTTTGGAAGACACGAGATCTTGCGGGTTTTTATGGGGTCATGGGCCTTCCAGAATAAATATAATTCTCTCCTCTATTAGAGATGGAGAAGGATAGGAAACTATATGAAAGCATTGATAGCCTTGGAAGATGGTACCATTTTTGAAGGTGAGTCCTTTACCGGAAGAGGTGAGGCCGTAGGTGAGATGGTCTTTAACACCTCCATGAGTGGATATCAGGAAATCTTGACTGATCCTTCCTATACTGGTCAGATTGTGACCATGACCTATCCCCTTATTGGCAATTATGGAGTCAATAGCGACGATATGGAGTCGCTTGCGGTGCATCCCAAGGCCTTTCTGGTCAAGGAGTATAATGCGGTACCCTCTAATTTTCGTTCCGAAGAGACCTTGGCCCATTTTTTGAGCCGCTTTGGTGTTCTGGGGGTAGAAGGGTTTGATACCCGTGCCTTGGTGCGCCATATCCGGATGGTAGGGGCCTTGAAGGCCATTGTCTCCACCGAGGATCTGGACAAGGAGTCTCTGGTGCAACGGGCCAAGGCCTGGGTTGGTCTGCTTGGTCAGGATATGGTCCAAAAGGTGACCTGTGATCAGCCCTATGGTTGGGCGGATAACCGGCCTGTTCCCGGCACCAATTTTTCCACTGCTCAGGCCGGAATGAACAATCCCCTGAAGGTTGTTGCCCTTGACTGCGGGATTAAATTTAATCAGCTCCGTATCATGACCGAGAAAGGGTGTCAGGTACAGGTGGTGCCAGCCTCCACCGATGCCGAGACCATTCTGGCCATGAAACCGGATGGTGTTTTTCTGTCAAACGGGCCAGGGGACCCTGCCGGTATTCAGGGGGTGGTGGAGATGGTGCGAGCCCTTCTTGGGAAAATACCTGTTTTCGGGATATGTCTTGGCCATCAGATTATGGGACTTGCCTACGGCGGTTCTACTTACAAAGTGAAATTTGGCCATCGCGGCGGCAATCAACCGGTTAAGGATCTGGCCACCGGGCATGTGGAGATCACTTCACAGAATCATGGTTTTTCTGTGGATCCTGACAGTCTGGACAAAGAGGTCATTGAAGTGACCCATATCAATCTGAACGACGGCAGCCTTGAAGGGATGCGTCATCGGCACTTTCCTGCATTTTCCGTTCAGTATCATCCCGAACATGCCCCTGGGCCTCACGATTCATTGTATCTTTTTGATCAGTTTGTCGCGATGATGCGGAAGGCAAACTGATGGCGTTGTGGAACGGTGAACCCGCACGAAGTTGAATAGAATTAACTATCTGATTATACATTGAAAACTTACCATTGAAAACTTAAAACTTTCTTGAGTATCCCATGCCAAAACGAACCGATATCCATAAGATCCTGATCATTGGCTCTGGTCCCATTATTATCAGTCAGGCCTGTGAGTTTGATTATTCGGGCGCTCAGGCGGTCAAGGCGCTGAAGGAAGAGGGGTATGAGGTCGTTCTCATTAACTCCAATCCTGCCACCATTATGACCGATCCGGAACTTGCCGACCGGACCTATATCGAACCCATTACACTGGAGATGGTGACCAAGGTTATTGAAAAGGAACGGCCTGACGCCCTCCTGCCTACCCTTGGCGGGCAGACGGCGCTCAATGTTGCCATCAAGCTGGCCGAGAGTGGTGTCCTTGATAAGTATAAGGTGGAGATGCTTGCCGCCAAGGTTGATGTCATTAAAAAGGCGGAGGGACGTGAAGAGTTCCGGGCGGCTATGCAGGCTATTGGTCTCAAGGTGCCTGAGTCAGTCATTGTCCATACCCTGGAGGATGCCATGGCAGCCGGTGATGCCATAGGATTTCCGGTCATTGTCCGCCCCAGTTTCACCCTTGGCGGAACCGGTGGCGGCGTCGCCTATAACCGCCAGGAACTGGAGGCTCTGTCTGCGTCCGGTCTTGATCTGTCCATGACTACCGAGGTCATGATTGAGCGCAGTCTGCTTGGCTGGAAGGAGTTTGAGCTTGAGGTGATGCGCGATTGCAAGGACAACGTGGTTATCATCTGTTCCATTGAAAATATGGATCCCATGGGGGTGCATACCGGCGATTCCATCACCGTGGCCCCAGCCCAGACCCTTACCGATCGTCAATATCAGGAGATGCGGGACGCGGCCATTGCCATCATCAGAGAGATCGGGGTTGAAACCGGCGGCTCCAACGTCCAGTTTGCGGTCAATCCGCAGGACGGCGAGCTGATGATCATCGAGATGAATCCCCGGGTCTCCAGGAGTTCAGCCCTGGCCTCCAAGGCCACCGGTTTTCCCATTGCCAAGATTGCCGCCAAACTGGCTGTGGGCTTTACCCTCGATGAGCTCAAAAATGATATTACCCGCGAGACCTATGCCGCCTTTGAGCCGACCATTGATTATTGTGTGGTCAAGATTCCCCGTTTTACCTTTGAGAAATTCCCGGAGGCGGAGGATGTACTGAGCACGGCCATGAAATCCGTGGGCGAGACCATGGCCATTGGCCGTACCTTCAAAGAAGCCTTTCAAAAGGCCATGCGTTCGCTGGAGACCGGCCGTGCTGGTTTTGGGGCTGATGGCAAGGAACAGCTTGATCACCTGGAACTGTTCGAGATAGAATCGGGCCTGCGGATCCCAAGTTCCAAGCGGATCTGTTATCTCTATGAGGCACTCAAGCGGGGAATAGCGGTTGAGCAGATCTTTAAGATGAGCCAGATTGACCCCTGGTTCCTGCGTAATCTTGAGCAGATTGTGGCTTTGGAGCAGGAAATCCGGCAACAAGGTGGGCGTGGGCTGGATCGTGATTTTCTGAAAAAATGCAAACAGTACGGGTTCTCTGATCAACAGCTTGCTTTCCTCACGGGCATGTCCAGCCAGGAGGTTCGCGCGCTACGTAAACAACAGGGGATTCTGCCGGTGTATAAACTGGTTGATACCTGTGCCGCCGAGTTTGAATCTTATACCCCGTATTACTATTCCACCTATGAACAGGAGAATGAGGCCAGCAGATCGGATCGGAAAAAAGTCATGATCCTTGGCGGCGGGCCGAACAGGATTGGTCAGGGGATAGAGTTCGATTACTGTTGTGTCCATGCGGCCTTTGCCCTGGCTGAGATCGATGTGGAGTCCATCATGGTCAATTCCAATCCCGAGACCGTGTCCACCGATTATGATACCTCGGACAAACTTTATTTTGAGCCCCTGACCCTGGAAGATGTGCTGAACATCATTGATCTGGAAAGGCCGGATGGGGTTATTGTCCAGTTTGGCGGCCAGACTCCGTTGAACCTGGCCGTGGCCCTGGAAGAGGCGGGGGTGCCGATCATTGGAACTCCACCGGATTCCATCGATCGGGCGGAAGACCGCAAACGTTTTCAACAGTTTCTTCAGAAGCTGCATCTGCGTCAGCCCAATAACGATACGGTTTATACCCTGGAAGAGGCCCTCGGTGTTGCGGCGCACATTGGCTATCCCGTGGTGGTCCGGCCCTCCTATGTCTTGGGGGGGCGTGATATGCGGATTGTGTACAGCGATCAGGGCATTCGTGAATTCATGGCCAAGCCGGGCATGGCAGGCAACAAGCACCCTGTTTTGATCGACAAGTTTCTGGAGGATGCCATTGAGGTGGATGTTGATGCCATCTGTGATGGTCAAAAGACCATTATCGGCGGGATTATGGAACATATTGAGGAGGCCGGTATTCATTCCGGCGATTCTTCCTGTGTTTTGCCGCCGCATACCCTGTCGGCGCGGCTCATTGACGAGATCAAAGAGGCCACTCGGGCCATGGCCGCAGAGCTTGGCGTGATTGGTCTGATGAATGTGCAATACGCAGTCAAGGATGAGGAATTGTATATCCTGGAGGTGAACCCCCGTGCCTCCCGGACAGTCCCCTTTGTCAGCAAGGCAACCGGTGTGCCCCTGGCAAAGCTGGCCACCAAGGTGATGATGGGTCTGACCCTTGAACAGCTTGGCCTGACCACCGAGGTTATGATCAAACATTGGGCGGTCAAGGAGGCTGTCTTTCCTTTTGACCGATTTAAAAACGTTGATACCCTGCTCGGGCCCGAGATGAAATCTACCGGTGAGGTGATGGGTGTTGATGACAATCTGGGTTTGGCCCTTGCCAAGGCGCAACTTGCAGCAGGTGTAACCCTGCCGGCATCGGGTACGGTCTTTATCAGTGTGCGTGATGGAGACAAGGAAGGAATCCTTGAAGCGGCAAGACATCTGGTGGAGATGGATTTTTCACTTCTTGCCACCAGGGGCACAGCAGGCTATCTTCAGCAGCATGGTGTTGTCTGTGATCAGGTCAATAAAATTGCTGAGGGGCGGCCCCATATCCTCGATAAACTGCGGGACAGACAGGTGGCCTGGGTGGTGAACACCTCCATGGGAAGACGAACTACCGAGGATTCCTATCTGATTCGTCGGGCCGCCCTTGAGTTGCATATTCCCTATACGACAACGATCAGCGGAGCGGTGTCGGTGGTCATGGCGATACAGGCCCTGCGGGTAAGTGCCTTGGGCGTTCAGCCTATTCAATATTTTACTTGAAAAAATACAGGACATGGCTGCCCCAGTGTCGCTCGTTCCAAGGTGGACATGCCCCGAAGGAAGTGCTCTTGGGGGATGAAGAACTATAATGTGAAAATGGGTCTGTCGAAAAAGAACGATTCTGTCTCGACAATGTCTTGTTTAGTCTTACTATGATACGATGTAACTTTAAGTCCTTGTAAATAATATGGACATCTGAATGGCGAAAACGGCATAAGAAGCCGGTCGCTCTTCATCCGCACCCCAAGGGCATTTCCTTCGGGGCGTCCACTTAGCGAGCGACACAATGCTATCTTATCCATGGCCGTCGTAACAAAAGGGTTATAAAGAGACAAGTTGCTTCGTGACAGTTCCTGAAATTGGTAATAGTCCCTGTCATTTCCAGGATGGGGATGTTAAATGAGAAAAAAATGAGAAGCCACCGGAGGTTTCGTTGAATACTTTCTATAAAAATTTATCTATGTGGCTGGTGATTGGTCTGACCATGATCCTGCTTTTTAATCTCTTTAACAAGCCTCAGACCAACACGAACTCCCTGACCTACAGCGAGTTCATGGCTCAGGTGGAGAGTAAGGCCATAAAAAAGGTCGGGATAGATGGGGATACCCTGTCAGGAGTGCTTCAGGACGGGAAACCTTTCAAGACCATCTATCCAGCCAATGATAATGAGTTGATCTCTCTATTGCGAAAAAATGGTGTGGACATATCGGTTAAGGAAGTGCAGAAAGATTCCTGGTGGATGACAATCTTTGTCTCCTGGTTTCCCATGCTACTGTTGATTGGTGTCTGGGTTTTCTTTATGCGCCAGATGCAGATGGGTGGTAAAGGGGGAGCTCTGTCGTTTGGGAAAAATAAGGCCAAGCTTATGGAAAAAGGTGAGAGCAAAGTAACCTTTGCCGATGTCGCCGGTATTGATGAGGCCAAAGAAGAGTTGGAGGAGATTATCGATTTTTTGCGAGATCCCCAGAAGTTCACCAAACTTGGTGGCCGCATTCCGAAAGGAGTGTTGCTGGCTGGGGCGCCTGGCACTGGAAAGACCCTGTTGGCCAAAGCCATTGCCGGTGAGGCGGATGTTCCTTTCTTCACCATCTCCGGCTCTGATTTCGTGGAGATGTTTGTTGGAGTTGGTGCTTCACGGGTACGGGATCTGTTTGAACAAGGGAAGAAAAATGCCCCCTGTATCATCTTTATCGATGAAATCGATGCGGTGGGCCGACATCGTGGCGCTGGCCTGGGTGGTGGGCATGATGAACGGGAACAGACCTTGAATCAACTGCTGGTGGAGATGGACGGTTTTGATAAAAACGAAGGTGTGATTATCGTTGCCGCCACCAATAGACCTGATGTTCTTGATCCTGCCCTGTTACGTCCTGGCCGTTTTGACCGCCAGGTGATTGTGCCGGTTCCCGATGTGAAGGGCAGACAGAAGATTCTTGAGATTTACGGCAATAAGACAAAGAGCATGGATGAAAATGTGGATATGGCCGTCATTGCTCGGGGAACCCCTGGTTTTTCTGGTGCTGATCTGGAAAATCTTATCAATGAAGCTGCCCTTATGGCGGCTCGGGAAGGCGCCACAAAGATTGACAAGGATATGTTGGATCGGGCTAAAGATAAAATTATGATGGGTGCGGAACGGCGTTCCATGGTCATTACCGATAAGGAAAAAGAGGTTACGGCCTACCATGAGGCTGGTCATGCTCTGGTTGCCAGATTGCTGCCTGATACCGATCCTATTCATAAAGTAACGATTATTCCCCGGGGTCGGGCTCTTGGGCTGACCATGCAGTTGCCGACCGAAGAAAGATTTACCCATTCCAAGAGTTTTCTTGAACATTCGCTTTGCATCCTTTTTGGCGGACGGATTGCTGAAAAGATCATTTTTAATGAGATCACCACCGGTGCCGGCAATGATCTGCAGCGGGCCACCGATATGGCTCGGAGGATGGTCTGTGAGTGGGGGATGAGCGATGAACTGGGACCTCTCACCTATGGAAAAAAGGAAGAACAGATCTTTCTTGGCCGGGAAATTGCTCAACATCGTGATTTTAGTGAGGATACTGCCCGCAAGATTGATGATGCAGTAAAGAATTTTATTGTGGAGGCTACGGTCCAAACGACGTCTATTTTAACTGAACATCGTGATGTCCTTACTCGGATGGCAGAAGAGTTACTGGAGAAAGAGACCATTGTGCTTGATGATATTGAAAGGATTCTTGCTGAACTACGTCCGGGACAATATGAACCGGTGGTTGTGGAGCCGGTAAAGCCGACAATAAAAGGGCAAGAAATAAAACCCGCCACTGAGAAGACGGCCGGGAGTGAACATGCCGGGGAAGAAGCAGACAGGGTGAAAACTTCTAGTCTGGTAGAGGGTAAGGAATAATTTCCCTTGACTGAAGTGCGGACTGGCGTGCGGATTATGGGGATCATCAATGTGACCCCGGATTCTTTTTCTGACGGTGGTCGGTATTGTACTTTGGATGGCATTGTGGCTCAGGCTGATGCCTTGGTTGCGGCTGGCGCTGATCTTCTGGATGTGGGCGGCGAGTCCACCCGTCCCTTTGCGCTGCCCGTTTCCGAAGAAGAAGAGCTGCGTCGGGTCGTTCCTGCCATTGTGGCGATTCGTAAGAAGTACTCCTTACCCATCTCCATTGATACCTGCAAGGCCGAGGTCGCGCGTCAGGCCCTTATGGCCGGTGCCGACATGATCAATGATGTCTCGGCATTGCGTCATGATCCGGCTATGATTGATCTGGTACGCACCAGCACAGTTCCGGTCGTCATTATGCACATGCAAAAGACACCTGGAGATATGCAGGTTGAACCCTATTATCAGGATGTGGTGGGTGAGATCCTTGATTTTTTCAGAGAACGGCTTTCCTGGCTGCGGGCGCAAGGGGTCGATTGCCGCCGTATTATCCTTGATCCCGGGATTGGTTTCGGCAAGACACTTAGCCATAATCTGCTCATTCTCAAAAAACTGTCTGCTTTTTCTGCTCTGGGGCAACCTGTTCTGCTTGGTCATTCTCGGAAGCGATTTCTCGGCAATATCACCGGCAGGCAGGAGGGGGAGCGGGATCTTGCAACTGCCGTTGTCTCAGCCCTTGCGGTGATGCAAGGGGTGTCTATTGTCCGTGTTCACGATGTGGCGTCGAGCAAACAGGCAATTCAGATAGCTGAGGCGATTGACGCGGTATAAGTCTCGTTCTGAACCAAGCGTCACCCCCGCTCGTCGATGGGTCTGCACCACCCACTGCTTTTGTCTTCCTGTCTTGATTGATTAATAAAATTGCAACGGCTTACAGTAGTGATAGCTTCCGTTTTCGTGATCTGCAAGTTATGAGTCCGATGAGCCAGCCGCAGACAAGCACCCCCCCTCCTGCCAGAAACCACTTGATCCGCTCATTCTCTCGGAGCTCCTTGTTCTCCAGTGTTACTGCTGCCAACTTGTTTCTCAATTCCTCTGCTGATTCGTTTGCTTCTGTACCCGGTTCGTTGAGTGTTTGTTCAGTCGGCAGGGAATTGGTGATTTTAGATTGGAGGGGCTCTGTTTTTTTTTGTGGGACCTGTGCTTCAGGCTGGGGAGCATGAATATTTTGCTCGCCTGAAGGGATGGGCTTTGCAGGGGGGGCAGGTTGTTCGCTTGTTTGATCGTTCTTGGTTGGTAAGGTAAAGGCGTCGTCAATGGATGGAGTGCTACTCAGATATTGTTTAGGCATCCATCCTTCGCTGCCTGTTGCCGTACGAATCTTGATCCAGACCCCAGCGTCTTCGAGAGCGGTTACGGTTTCTTCATTTTGCAAGTGAGTCAGGATCTTGTGTTTGGCTCCCTGGCCATCTCTGAGAGGTACTTCCGAATCGCTGACAACAGTGTAGCGATCAGTCGCCGTTGCTGTCGCCGCTGTGGCACAGATCAGAAAGGTCGGCGGGATAAGAAGGAGATGGAGGAAAAGGAATAATCCTGTGAGAGTGGTTGCTTGCTTTTGTTTCTTGGTAGTAACCATTTGTCTGTTGTCTCCTGATTATGGGCTATGAAATAAAATAGCCGAAGTTGTAATGTGCAAGATTTTTTGAATATAACTGAATATGGTAAATTCTGCATGTGCTTTTCATGATGAAGAAGCCGTCTCATGGAAGAGAGCGAAATTTAATAAAGGGTAAGAGAAAAGTGGATATCGTCCAGATGGATGGTTTTGATTTTGCATTTAATCCCAGTGCTTGTGATACCTGTTCGGGTTCTTGTTGTTGCGGGGAATCGGGTAATGTCTGGGTGAGTCAACAAGAGATGAGCCGGATTTCTGAGGTCTTGCGGATGAACTGTATTGATTTCATGGAGAAATATCTTCAGCGTGTTGACAACAGGTTCTCTTGTAAGGAACGTGTCACTCAGCATGGCCTGGAATGTATCTTTTTTCAGGGCATAGAAAAAAAATGTTCCATCTATGCGGTGCGACCATCTGGATGTCGTACCTATCCCTTCTGGGACCATTTTAAAACGTGTTCGCAGCAGGTCGGCAAGGAATGCCCTGGTATTGTTGCCAGGATAAAAGAATGATGAATATACAAGATGTTAATGGGTCTGAGCAAGGATGGATTCTGCTTGAATATTTGACTTTTGCAGCTGTCTGTTGAATAATTATGGCAGATACCCTGCTGATTTTGTAATGGGTGCAAGATTGGGGCAATAGAGGAATATTCACAATATGTTAGCAAGGAGGATATCGGCATGACTGTCAAAGAAATCAAAAAAATAGCAAAGGAAAGAGGAATCAATGGCGCCAGAATGCTCAAGGCTGATTTGATCAGGGCAATCCAGGTCAAGGAAGGAAATTCGCCCTGTTATGAAACTGGTATTGTTGCCTGTACTCAGACTCGTTGCTGTTGGTGGGGTGATTGTCAGAAACAGGATCGGCCTTAAGATGCAGGATATGTGTTTTGTAAGCAGAATTTTAGTCATAGAAAGGGGCTCAAACCGTTAGTGAAAGAACCACAGGGGTTTTTTAGGGGTGATCAAGGAGCCGGTTTGGTCATCTCCAGGTTGGAGAGTTCCAGGTCCACCTCTTTCTCTTCTTTTTGCTGTCGTTCGTTTTGGCGCAGGATACGCAATTTGACATGGTCTCCTGCCTTCTTATCCATGAGAATCAGGTGCATATCCTCCATTGAACTGATGGCAGAGTTATTTATGGCAATTAGTATATCATCCTTTTGTACTCCTGCTTGACCGGCCTTGCCTAGAGGGCTGATATCTTTGATCTTCAATCCTTTTTTCTCACCTTTTTTAACCTCAGCAAGCACCAGACCCATCTTGCCGACCGGTTCAAGGGTAACAGGGGGGGCCAGAAAGAAGAAATCCGTAGTCTGGGAAATGTCTGCCGGTGTATCCTCAGCGCTGAGATTAAGTACCGATGCCTGGCTTACCTTCAGCCTGCTTGCCACCCGTGGTGGAATCCCCGAATCCTTGCGGGTGTGTTGGGAACCTGCCAGAATCACCATCCGGGTGGCAGGGTGATCTGTTAAAAACTTTGCTGCTGTTTCGGCCATGGTCTCGTCCCATATGGCCTGGGACTGGATGAAACCGGTCAACATCCCCTTCTCTGCCTGTTGGTTCTGGGTATGAAATTCATGCGCCTCACCCAATCTCTCGGTGTATCCCGGGAGGTCGAGGTTACGGTCCTCGGGCAGGGCCTTTTTTTGTTCAGCACCCAAACTGTCAGTATGGCCGTCGGCGAAGATCTTGCTGACAATTTCTCTTTCCAGATTGAGTCCGATCACGGGAATCTTGTGTCTGCGGGCATAGTTGAAGATAGTCCGGAAAAAGCGCCAGTCATAACGCCATACCTCAAAATAGCGCGAGTGGCGGAGGAAATCCAGCTCGCTGATCGTGTCATCATTGATGTAGGCATCAAGGGCAGATTGACTTGTCCGGGGAAACATCTCCATGCCAATGGCCAGATCTGGATTCTTTGGTGCAGGGCCTGGATGATCCTGAACTGGAGCAGGTGATCTGCCATTGAGGTGTGGTTTTCTCCGACATAGATGACCCGGCGCTGGTTCAATTGGTCGATGATGGCGTCAAAAGAGTTGAGCATGGGAACCGACCCGCCTGATGGTAATTGTTCCAGGATAAAATGGATGCCGGACTCACTTTCGCGGATGGTCTTTTCTTTGATCTGCCCTTGTTGAAAATGGAGCCAGGAATATTTTCCGTAGTGGGAGAGTTTCGTCAGGACAGCTGTTGTTTCGGCGGCGCTGCTGCTGCTCATGAGGACGGCAACCTGGCTGGGGTTTAGGGGGTTGGCGCGTACATCGAGGGTGAATCCCTGTTGCGGATGATCCGGTGTGGCAAAGAGTGAGCGGCTGGCTGGGCCATTGATGCCCAGAAACAGGAAGGTTCCTGTGCCCAGATCCTGGTTGCGTACCTGATTCCCCTTCATGATCTTCCAGGAGTCGTCAGCAAGGGTTTGCAGCAGGGGCGCAAAGATCTTGGCGGCGCTTTCAGATTCAAGAACGATGGTCTTGTCAGGAGCCCCGAGAAAACGGGACCAGACAGGCGGCATTTCTTTAGGGGTCAACACCCGCAGCAGATCGTGAGCGGGATCGATGATAAGTTCCGTAGGCGGACCGTCCACTGGCAGTTCAATAGTTGTTTGTGGCTGGGAGAGGGTACGTAAAAACCGATATTCACCCTGTGGGGTCTTGACCACTATGGGCAGGGCCAGGGTAAATGGTTTTTTGCTGTGTTGCTCTACGGTAAAGGTGAGTAAACTCTGGGCGTTACGGTTGCCGGTCTGGATATTAGAAATGGAAAGATCAGGGATATCCGGACGAGTCAGTCTTTCCTGAAAAAATTCATGGAGGTCCTGGCTTGAAGCCTGTTCAAAACTTGCCTTGATCTCCTTCCATGAGACCTCCTGACCGCGGTGTTTCTGGTAGAGTTGACGCAGTCCCACCGAAAATGGTTCTGGACCCACCACCCCTCTCAATTCATGAAAGAGCATGGCCCCCCTGTTGTAGCCCACGGCCCGTATGGCCTTGGCCATGGTCTGATTGTGGCCTGCGGATTGGAAATCGTCAAGGGGGATCGCGTTCTGCGGGGAGACATAGCTCAGATAGTTGATGATGGATTCCTTGCGGTGGGCTGCACCCTGCCCTTTGTCCTCGGCATAGGCGTAGTCTGCAAGATAGCTGGTCAAGCCCTCACACCAGTTCCCTGAATTAGGACGAACATTGATGCTGTTGCCAAACCAGGAATGCAGAATTTCGTGCCCCAGTGAGGTGCCCTTGATAAACGGCAAACGAAGCACCTGCTGACCCAGCAGGGTAAAGGTGGGCATCCCGAACCCACTGGGCAGGCGGTTGGCGACAATGGCATAGTGACTGTAAGGAAAGGCGCCGATTTCCTGTTCATAGCGCTTGATATAGCGGGCGGCCGCGTTCAGATATCCGTTGCTCAAGGAGGCATCTTCTTTGAAAAACCAGGTGGAGATCAGGAGATCTTCTCGAATCTTGACTGTTTTTATAACGTAGGGGCCGGCGGCAAAATGAATGGACTGTACAGGCTGTGAAAAGGAAAAGGAGTGCTGAGTATTGGATGAAGCAGAGGCAAGGGTGTCTGATTCGGCAATGGCCTTGAATCCTTTGGGAATCATGGCCGTGAGTTTGAACAGCATGTCCCGGTCCGGGACTGGGTGCCACATGCTGGTGAGAACGATACCTTGATCACTGATCATGTTGTCAGGGGCGTTATCTGGGATCTGCTTGGTATAGGAGATGAAAATTTCCAGTGCTTCATTGGTGACCGGGAAATGGAGGTGGTTCTCGTTTGGGACGCGTACGGGCATTGTCTCCTGCCCCTTCTTGTTGATCATGATAGCGGTAATTGATATTTCATCCAGATACAGGACGAGCTCCTGGCCAGCCGGCAGGGAGATATGGGCGGTGCCGCTCATTGTCTGTTTCTCAGGCTGAAAGGAAATGGCAAGTTCATACGATGGGACGCTTGCTGCTGCGGGATCTGCCAGGAACAAGAGGAAAAGCGGCAGGGACGCGAGCAGAAAGAGAGACAGGGAGAGCGGAGAAGTGGTGGATGATGAGAGCAAGACTTTCTCCAGAGTGTTTATTATGGTACTGTTTTACCCTCTAATAAAGATGATTTGTAATTATTTATATTACCATATCGTAGAGATAACCTTCAATTATTAAGAAAGATTATAATGCATATCAAAATCGTGGCCCTCAATGCCCGTTTTACCCATTCCTGTCTGGCTTTGTTCCATGTCCGCAACGAGCTGGAAAAGAATTGTCTGGATGTGAAAACCGAGTTGTGTCAGCTCACTATCAATGATTCCTACTATGAAACGCTGTTGCGTCTCAGCCAGGGCCGTCCGGATTATATCTTTTTTTCGGTAGCTGTATGGAACTCTGATCGGGTGGAACAGTTGATCCGGGATCTGAGGGGGTGTCTGCCAGATTGCAGGGTGGTGGTGGGCGGACCCCAGGCCGTGATTGTTGGCCGCAATCTTTCTCCTTTCCCGTGTACAGTGGTCAGTGGTGATATAGAGGCCGTCAGTGATGCTTTTTATCGAGATCTGGAAAGAAGGACGCTTCAGCCTTTATATGGAGGATCATTTCTGCAGATGCGGGATCGTGTCCTGTTGTCACCTTATCGTGAAGAGGATTTCAGGTCGCATCTGCAAAACAGGAATGTCTATTATGAGAGTTCCAGAGGGTGTCCTTTTTCCTGCACCTACTGCCTCTCTTCGGCGGAAAAAGGGGTCTATCACAAGGAGCTTATCCAGGTTGAGCAAGAGCTTACCCAGATATTGGGTCATCAGCCGGCGACGCTGCGTTTTGTGGACCGAACCTTCAATGACAGACCGGAACGGGCTCTTTCCATCTGGAAGTTTCTCTTGGGGGTAGAAACCGAGACCCTGTTTCATTTTGAGATAACCCCGGATCGTTTTACCGAAGAGATGTTTGACTTTCTTGAAACCGTGCCGGTGGGCCGTTTTCAGTTTGAGATCGGGGTTCAGTCCACTCATCATCAAACCCTGCAGGCCGTTGGGCGGACGATGGATGTGACAAGTTCCCTGCGGAATATCAAAAGACTTGTGGCGCTTGACTCCATTCATCTCCATGCGGATCTGATTCTTGGCCTTCCCTATGAGACCAGAGAGGATTTTGGCCGCTCATTTGCGGAGCTTTTTGCCACAGGCGCGCATTATCTGCAAATGGGGTTGTTGAAGCTCCTTCCAGGGACTGCGATCAGCAGGGATGCGGAGATCTTTTCATACAGGAACTGCCGTCAGCCGCCTTATGCGGTATTGGTCAATCAATGGCTGGATCATGCCACCTTGCAGGAACTTTACTGGTTTTGCGAGTGTGTGGAAAAATTTGTCAATAACCGTTATTTCCCTTCGTTCTGGGATTACCTGCGGCGGAAGGAAGAGGATGTGTTCTCTTTTTTTCAGGAACTGCTACATATCTGCCTGCAGGTAAATTTCTTTGGATTGGCGGCTACCCAGGATTTTATGGGGCAATTGCTCAGTCAGTTGATTGAGGGGAGGGATGATGGGCCGTTGCTCCAGGAAATCTTGCGTTACGACTGGCTGCGTTGTGGACATCGTTTTCTGCCATTGTTTTTGCAGGTTGCACTCCCAGAAGAACAGCCGCAAGCGGTCAAGAATGCTCTTTATGAACAGACACCAACAGAGCTTACTGGTCTCTTTGACCATGGCAACAGAAATCAGTTTTTTAAAAAAGGTTTCTTTTTACGTTTTTCAGGGCAGTGTCTGAGGGAGCTTGGCTTGAGGCAGGATGGAGAGCAGGCGGTGATCATATTTTTACCGGAGCGGGAGACACGTTTGTATCGTTTGCAGAAGAGTGTGGTCGTAAGCCTCAGTAAAGTCAGCAATCAACTCTCAGTTGAAGAGTAGTTGCCTGCAGTAGATATTGGTGTTCGGATTAGGAGTCGTTACGAAATAACTGTTACATTCTTAACGATTTCGTTACGGATCCTTATCCCGACCTTGTCATATAAATGGAACGGTTTTTTATTCCAAGGGCTCAGGAGAAGGGCTTAATCTGGGTCCTAAATTCCTTTTCCAGTTCCTTGTCGTTGATTTCCTTGCAGAGCAGAGCGGTAAGGTCTGGCAGTCGTTGCTTGGATGTCGGGCCTTGCTGTGCCCAGGTTTCAATGGTGGCGAGCATGACCTGTCCGGCAATTGGACCAATGGCATAAGCCAGAGCGTCTTTGATGCTTTCCAGTATAGGGGCTAGTGCCGCGTCTATCTCGGCTTCCTGTTTTTTTGGCTGTTCTTGCCGGGGTGCAGTTGCAACCTGAGCTTGGCTCTTCTGGGCTTGCACAGGGCCTCTGTTGATTGCGGCCTGGATGTCGTTTATCAACATTGCAGTGGTCATGTTGATGAGAGATTTATTAACGATAGGTTCACAGACCATCACCAAAATGGCTCCTTGTTCCAAGGGCTTGATAATGATCAGTGACACATCGAATTTGAATTCAATTGTCTCTATGTCCAGGTTGGCCAAGGCTCCCATTTTGATAGTACGGGTGAGGAGATTGCCCATGGTTTTTATGGTATTGTCCTTGAAGATTGGTGGAAGCTTTGCGGCCGCTAACTCTTGATTGCCGGTGTAAACAAAACAGCCAAAAACTCCGGGAAGCATATTGATTTCTTTGAGGAGTGAATCCATGGCGCATTTCCTTTGATGGTCAGTGTCCCAGTTCTTTTATGGGTATTTTTTTTGAAAAATACTCTTTTGGTCGTAAGTAGCTGAAAAAAAACTTTGCCGTTTAAATGGCAAGAGAAACATAAAAAAAGCCGGTCGCTCTTCATTGATACCCCAATAATAGTTTCTGCGGGGGCCGTCGTAACGAAAGAGTTCAAAAAACAACAGTTGAGCCGTAACAGCTCTTTATTATTGCAGACTGATTCTGTTTAAAACGGGTCGTAATCCGGCAGCTATTGGACCGGGGGCTGTAGTATTGCTGATTTCCAGGCCGACCACGACCTCTTTGCCGCAGAGGACAAGAAGCTTCTTCCCACTGTTCAAGCCAAATAGGACATACTGCCGTTCTCCGGCCCCCATAGCCACTTGAAGCTGCTCACTGACAACAGAGAGATAGGTTATAAAATTAATAAGTTGGTCATCATTTGTTTTGGCGGTATGGATTACGTTCCCATCTTTGGAGACAAGAATGGAGTTGCTGATCTCGGGCATTGCTCCTAACGTAGCAATAAATTGTTTCAAGAGCGGATTGGAGGCATGTATTGAGGCTGCAATGGTGGAAGACGTCATGACCTCGGCTGGTGATGAAGTTGGAGGGACGTTGTCATCATGGAGAAAATCATCAATACCCAAGTCTATGCCGGTTAAATCTATGGAGCCAAGAGAGGCGTCAGGGCTATTTGGGAGGGCAGGACTTACGGTTGATGTATCTCGTTCGTCCTGTCTTCTGCTGCCTTCAAGCAGGATAAAGCCGAGAGATTCGGAGATTTTTTGTTCAGTAATGTCGCAGGAATTCGCCAGTATAATTTCTACGTTTTTCCATCTGATGATCTCAAAGACGGCATCGATCCCAGTGAGATCATTGGTGCTGGCATCCATGAGATCTCCGTTTTTGAAGTATATTGTTCCTTGATTCTTTCCGGAACGAACGGTGAGGGTACATGTTTTTTTGTCCAGTTCCAGTAACTGGAGAAATGATCCCAGAGAGACTCCGGTGATAAATCCCTTGGAGCGGCCTTCAAGCCCTTTCAGGATCTTGGTGACCAGTAGATTGAAATCGATAGGCTTTTCGATATACTGGAACGCACCGATTTCTTTCAGGTTCTCTTCCATGTCTGGAGTGCCAAAGGCGGTCATGACAATGACGGGGAGATCAGGGTGATGGGCACTGAGATGGGCGACCAGCGCAAAGCCGTCCATCTTGGGCATCTTCAGGTCTGTGAGGACTAGATGGATTTCCTGTTCATCGAGGATGGCGACGGCCTCCTCGCCGTTATGGGCGGTGATGATGCCAAATTGATCTTCGTAGGATTTAAATCCATCAATCAGGCTGAGCAAAAAGCTTTCATCATCGTCAACAATAAGAACGGTATTCATGTCGGCTCCCATACCGGCTTTTGCCGGGTGATCAATGTGACTGGTCATCAAGTGCAAAAGAAAAGAAATTTCTCTTTTTTCAACTCTGTTGAGCTGTTAACCTGATGAGATGTGAATAAAAAATGAATGTAATCTTAATTTATTCTTTTTACCATGCGTGGTCGGCCTCTGTCCACTAAAAGCTGTCATGGGCCGGGAATAATTATAAGAACCTTGGTCCCCATGTTGTTTTTGCTGTTGATGTAAATGGAACAGTTCATCTTGGCAAGCATCTTTTTAACAATAACCAGCCCCAGGCCGGTTCCTTGTGGTTTAGTGGTAAAAAAAGGTTTGAACAGATTGGTCTGTTCATCGTCACTGATGCCACAGCCGTTGTCGCTAATAATGATATTGATTTGGCCATTTTCTTCTGTGAGCATGGAGAGAGAAATTTTTTTATGTGAGGTCTCGATCAGAGAGTCGGCGGCATTGGCTATAAGATTGAGTAGAACCTGCTGGAAGGCGCGAGGGTCTATCAGACCGAACTTGGGTTCCTTAGGGATGTTGGCGGTAAGCTTAATTCTTTTTTGTTGGAGCTCTGTTGTAATCAGGGTGATGAATTTGTTGAGCAGTGTCGTCATGTCTGTTTTTTCGATGATTGGGCGTTCAAATATGCTGAAATTTTTGAGTGTTTTGAGCAGATATTCAACGCGGCCAATATCTGAAAGGCTACGATTGACAAAACGTTTGATATCGTTTTTGTCATAGAGCTCAAGGTTTGAATCGAGAACCGAGAGCGAGACCTTGATCGAATTGATCGGATTGCCCAGTTCATGGCGAATGCTGGAAAAAATAAAGCCGATATTGTCCATGAGGTTTGCGGCCTCCACAATTGATTCAAGACGTTTTTTTTCGGTGATGTTCCGTTTAATGATTACTTGATTACTTATCTCTCCCTTGTGATTGTGCGCTGGTGAGACGAGCATCTCTTCTTCGTAGAGGGTGTGGTCTTTGCGATAGTTGGGGAATTGCCCTTGCCATTTTTCACCATTTTTCATGGCTGTTATGATTTGTTGCCAGATGTTGTCATCCACGACGCCCTCGGAATAGAGATCCTTGAGGTTGGTGCCAATGATTTCTGGTTGTGAGTAGCCGGTGACGGTCTCACAGGCTGGATTGGCATAGAGAATCTGGCCTGCGGGGTCGGTAATAAGGGTGCAATCACTTGATTGCTCGATTGCTGTTACCAGGCGATCTCTTTCTAAACGGTCCTGTTGATTGCTAATGGTCATGGCCAGAATATTGGCGATTAATTTCAGGCCGTTGACTTGTTGAGTGGTAAAAGGTGTTGCTGATGTCAGTCTGTCCATGCCGATGATTCCCCAGATTTCACTCTTTAACAGAATCGGGATGTCGAGAAAGGCCTGGATGCCTATATCTTTCAGGGAATTTTGTTCAAGATCTGACACTTGTGGTGATTGATTGTGGATAATGTTTCCAGCTTTCAGGGCGGCAACACAGTTAGGATTTTTAAATATCCAGCTGTGATCAAGAGTCGCCTGGTATTTGTTTTTGGGATGAGGGGATGCCTCTCTGACATTTTTATCCGCCTCGACGATGTATATTCGGTCTGTCTCCAGGGGTTGGCAGAGGCTTGAGAGCTTACCGCTGAAGCTATTCTGAAGACGGGATTGGTCGGTGACAGTGAGAATCGCATTCCATATGGCCTCGTTGCGGTCCACTGTGAGGGCCGTTCTTTTTTCTGTGAATTTTTGTAACTGCTTCCTGAATTCGTTAAGGGTGTTGATAACTAAAGAATAGTCTGGCTTCGTATTGCATTTTTTGAGCTGCGTCCTGAGACTATGGATTATGCGTTGATTGTTGAGGTGTTTGTGGATGGAGGCATGAAGCGCTTTTGAGCGGAAATAAATGCCGATGGCGAGTAAAATTGTGAGCACCAGCAGGCAATAGGCAAGTGGTCTCGTGTCGGCAGGGGTTTTGAAAAAAATGGTGTACAATGTTGGTGCAAGACTGATGGTGAGAAAGCAGTAAGCCGTTGTTGGAATGGTAGCGAGGAGGGCGGTCAAGAGGGCGCAGGCGCTATAGAGGAAGAGGGCATGTATGGCATAGAGCAGCGGGGTGCCGTTTTCGATAAATAAAACAGTGCCTCCCCAGCAGAGAGCTTGCCACAGATAGATGAAAAGCAGGCGGCGATAGGTTTTGCTGACCTTTAATAATGATCCTTTGCTGGACTTGCGGGCCTTGGTAACTAAAAAGATATAACAAGATGTGAGGCAGAAATGGCAGAATAATCCAGAAAGAAGAAGCGGCTTCGGGAATGCCTTCCAGAGAATGGTCATTTCCAGAAGGGCTGCCATGAAGGCTGCCAGTTGGATATGGGGGCCATATGAATAAAGGCTGCGAATGGTGCTGTAGAGAAATCTGGTGGAGCCAGCGTTTGGTATCATGTAAGTTCTGAGTGAAGGGAGAAAAAAGTATATTATATTTCAAAAGAGTGTAGTCTGCCAAAGCATAACAGAAGATGGAAAAAACAACAAAAAATAGAGAGTTTTTTTGGGGGGAGGAAGTGATGAGAAGTGTGATTGGATGTGGTTGTCCAGGTGCAAGTTCAAATACTTGTTGATTTAATTGCTTGATATTATGTTTTAATATCTAATTGTTGAGATTTTTTGTTGTAAAAGGTATAATTTTTTTTATTTTTTGCGCTCTTATCAAGGATGGCAGGATGGGTTGCTGTGTCTAACATAATGATATTATATGAGAAGATATTTTGCTTTATGAATGGCACAAGATGTGCATTAGGTAAGGCATCTCTTCTCTTCTCTCCTGGAAAAAGCCGGTCCGCTCTTGCGTGACTGGCTTTTTCTATTTTCAGGGTTCCTGTTTCTCACTGTCTCTTTCTTTTTCTTTATGGTCGCATCTGTTTCTGTTTGCCTTGATCATTGTCAGGGGTATATGCGTAGGTCTCTTCACTCTGCGCTTGCACGGGTCATTCCGCGTCTTGGCGCATTCAATCTCTCGCCTGGTGCCAGGGTTTTGCTCAAACCCAATCTGATCAGCGCCAGCGCTCCGCCCCTTGCCTGTACCCATGCTGAGTTTATTGCTACGGTGGCCGCGTGGTTTCTTGATCACGGTTGTCGAGTTTCGATTGGTGATTCGCCTGCTTTTGGTAGTGCCATAAGTGTTATGGCGCGTCAGGGCATTGCTCGGGCGGTGCGGGGGATGGAGGTCCGGGTTGTTGAATTTGCATCTGTTGTGCCCAGGCGTTTACCGTCAGGAATTTCCGTTGGTGTTGCCGCAGAGGCCCTTGATTGTGATCTTTTGGTCAACTTGCCCAAGATTAAGGCCCATGATCAGATGTATGTAAGTATGGCAGTGAAAAATATTTTTGGTATAGTGGCAGGGGTGCGTAAATCTTGGTTCCATATGCGCTATGGGGATTCGCATCTTGAGTTTGCCCGGATTATCTTGGGGCTGCAGGGATTATTGCCAGAAAATATTACTCTCGCTGATGGCATTGAGGTTATGCACAGGCATGGCCCCATGCATGGAGATTTGCTTGCTCTGGGGTGTCTGGCGGGATCAAGAAGTTCGGTGGCACTTGATACGGCTATGCTTGCACTCCTTGAGCTGGAAGCTGAGAGGAGTCCACTGTGGTGTGCCGCAAGAGAGCGTGATCTCCCTGGCGCGCAACTTTGCGGGATAGAATTTCCGTTATTGACACCGTCTGATTTTTCCGGTTCAGGTTTTATGGCAACGGAAATATTGAACCCGGTTCGATTCAGGCCATTGCGATACGTCTTTAACTCCTTGAGGCGAGTTGTTCTTGCTTTGCGTCGGGAATAGTAATAGCTGCAAGTGTTTGGGGGAAATCCGGATTAACGATTATTATTTAAACTTATTCTACTTCTAACAGGGACGTATCATGTTTGATTTACAAGGAAAAGTCGCTCTGGTCACAGGCGGATCACGTGGAATCGGTCGGGCAATCGCCATCCGGCTGGCCGAAAATGGTGTACATCTGGTGGTGAATTATGTGCGACATAAGCGCGATGCCGAAGAGACGGCGGATGTCATAGAAAAACATGGCGGTCGTTGTCTTTTGGTTAAGGCCAATGTTGCTGAAGAGGCTGATGTCGGAGAGATGTTTGCGGTTATTACCAAGGAATTTGGCACGCTTGATATCCTGGTTTCCAATGCAGCATCTGGTGTCTTGAAGCCGATCATGGAACTTACCGAGCGTCATTGGGATTGGGCCATGGACATCAATGCTAGGGCTTTGCTGACTCTGGTACAGAAGGGCTACCCTCTTATGGGCAGGGGCAGCCGGATTCTGGCAGTTTCCAGTCTGGGCGCGACTCGGGCCATTGAGAATTATACAACCGTAGGTGCCTCTAAAGCTGCCCTTGAGTCTCTGGTCCGGCATCTGGCTGTTGAGCTTGGGCCGGTCGGGATCAATGTGAACACGATCAGTGCCGGCGCAGTGGATACCGATGCCTTGAAGAAATTTCCCAATCGGGATGAGATTCTGGAGACGGCCCTGCGGCGTACCCCGCTGGGGCGGCTTACCACTCCCGATGATGTCGCGGATACGGCATTATTCCTCTGTTCACATCTGGCCGCGATGATTCAGGGGCAGGTGATTACGGTTGATGGTGGCTATGCTATCAGGGGATAATGGGCGGGCTATCAGGGGATAATGGGCGGGGCGATTTTATCATCCTTGATGACTTTTTATGAGATCAACACCTGTGAATGATGAACTATGAAATTTGTTATTGAAAGAGGGAAATGCGACCAATCTATCATGCCCGTAAACCTTTGATCCTGGCGTCAGCTTCACCTCGAAGGCAGGGCTATTTTCAGGATCTTGGGCTGGAATATCGAGTCCATCCGGCTGATATTGACGAAGAGTTGTTGCTAGAAGAAAAGCCGCAAGATTTTGTCAAACGCATGGCGGTGGAGAAGGCCGAGTCGGTTATGGATCTTTACCCCGGAAGCTGGATTGTGGCAACGGATACGGTGGTGAATCTTGCTGGTTCGGTACTGGGAAAGCCCAAAGATTGCGCGGACGCCGTGTCTATGCTGATGCAACTTTCCGGAAAAGAACATTGGGTGCAGACCGGAATATGCCTTGCCTGTTGCCAGGAGGGGATTGTAGTTGTTCAGTCGGTGCATACCTGTGTTGTTTTCAGCCCTTTTTCTGAAAGAACAGCCCAGGCGTATGTGGCAACCGGTGAGCCTCTGGATAAGGCTGGTTCTTACGGGATTCAGGGGCAGGGGGCTTTTCTGGTCAAAGAGGTCAGGGGCTCTTATTCAAACGTGGTGGGGTTGCCGTTGTGTGAACTTCTGGTCATGCTTGAAGAGCATGATCTCATTGCTGTCTCAATGTGATTTTTTCAAGAGAGAAAACAAGGCAGGAATGGCAATGAGCCATAATAGACAGTTTGAAAAAGTATGTATCTGAACTGTTCCTAAATAACATGCCGCATTCCTTGACTTTTGCGTCAGGTTTATGGTAGGCCACTAAAGATAATCGAATCCTCTTTGGAGTGGATAGATGGTTGAGATGTTGATGGTTTGTGGATGGCATGTTTCTGAAGTAGTGCATAAGCAACGAGTGTTTGAAAAAAACAGACAAGGTGCTTCTTATGGCAAGCATTGAACAGCAACAGCATGCTTTAGATGTCTTAAAGTGTATTAATAAGGCTATCACTAATCTTCGTCTCTATCCTGAGCAGAGTGTCCAGGTTATCAATGCAGTAGAGAAGGCTTATACAGATTTAAAGATTTTTTTGCGTCTTTATCAGTCTCTTCGTTTTGGTCTTCATAAAGGCGTGCCGACTCTCAATGATACTATTTTTGAGAAAAAGGAACGAGAGCAGTTGGATGCCTTGCTCTTGGTGGATGCCTTGGGTAAGGCTGGTTTGCAGGTGATGAACTTGACTCCGGGAATGGACCGGAAGAGATTTAAGCAGGTGTTGTCTTTTTTTACCGCAAGCCCTGAACAGCTTCACAAGGCTGGCGGAGGAGCTGCGTTTGTGAAAAATGCTGGCTTGAATGCAATCTTCCTGGAAGATGACGGGGAAAGTGTAAATCAGAATCAAGTTGTTGTTCGTAACTTTACCGATTTATTGCAACAAATAATGAATACTGGCATACGCCGGGACGATATCTCGTCGTTTCTTTTACCAAGTCAGGGCGGACAGCAGCAGAATGACAAGATCCAGCGTGACCTGAGTAAAAGAGATAAGGGCGTTACGCTCCTTGCTGCCGCAGTTTGTTTTGTCCTGCAGCCTTTGCAACAGGAAGGGGTTTATGGTGCCTCTCCTGATTTTAATCAGTTACTTGAAAATGTCAGTGCTGTGTTGAAGGATGAAGAACTTCGTATCATCGCCGACAGGGTAGCTATCTTGCTGCTTGTCAATCTGGACACTCAGTCCTTGAGTTTACTTTTTTGTCAGACCTTTGCGACTGATTTTGGGGTAGCGCTGTTTGCAAGTCTTATAGCTGCCATTAATAAGGATAGTTTTAGTACTCTGGTTGATTTTTTGAGGCAGGAAAAGGAGAGGTTTGCAGATTCTCTCAGCCTGGAGGATGCCGAGCAGCGGCGTCTGGTGGAAGAGGCTTGCCAGCGCTTGCAGGAAACGGTAAAAGGTCGGCAATTGTATGCCCATGAAATCATGGGCATGACAGAAAAACAGCGGCAAAGCAAAAGGTTGCAGGCGGGATTAGGGGCACTGGCGCAAGGAAATCTGGATGGCTTAAGAAATCACGAAGTGTTGCTGCATCTCCCAGCCACTTTTGAGAGGCTGATACTCAACAAAAAGGAGAGTATTGCTGCGGCTATTATCCAGACCCTGGTGGGGGGACTCAAACTGGACGATGAAGAGTTGTGTCTTCGCTCAGGGCAGGGCCTTGGTTTGATTGGAGAAAAACTCGTTTCCTTGGATTATTGGGAGTGGCTGGAAAAATTAACCCCCACATTTCTCTACTGGCTCAAAAGAATTGAAAATGCGGATGATTCCTGTTGTCGGTTTGTTGTAATTTTACAGGAAATTATGACCCATGCGCAAACAGCAGGAAATGAGGAAATAGCTGAGAAGATCCTCTCTCTTTTTTATGTCATTCGCTCTGGAGGATTAGGGAAAACGGTAGAGATGAGGAATATGGTGGGCCAGATTCAGGATAAGGCCGTGCAGCGAAATGTCCTTGAGTCCTGTCTCAAGCGGTGTTTTGAAAAAAAGCCGATTGATGAGAAATATTGTCAGAAAATTGTCATGTATGGCCCGCTGGGCATCCAGTTTCTGCTCGATGCCTTGCTCATGAATAACAAAAGGTCGGAGCGGATCAGGCTCCTGAAGATTTTGGCCAGCGTCGGTGGAAAGTTGCCCTCTCTTCTTCTTGATCGATTGCAGGAACCTATGCCCTGGTATGGTAAGCGTAATCTGCTCAGGCTGCTTGGTGAAACGGGGGATGAACGAGATGTCAGTGCGGTGCAAGGGTATCTTCCTCATGATGATTTACGAGTTCAGAGTGAGGCCTTGTCCTGTATCTATAAGCTCAGTAAGCACAAGAAGAAGCAGTATCTTCTTGACGCGTTGCCCCTGATCAGTGAAAAATTAAAATTTCAAGTGGTACAGGCTTTGGCCTCAGTGGTGGATGAAGAGGTCGTCGGGGTGCTGGTGGATCTGCTCAAGGATGAGAAGTATTTCTCAGCAGATATCAAAACGATGCTTCTTGTCAGTATCTGTGAGACCTTGGGGCGAAGCGGGTCTCTACAGGCACAGAAGGCTTTGCAACTGTTTTCTGGAAAAAGGGATGTACCTCCTAAAAATATGGCTAAGGAGGTTTGGCAGTCGGCACAGAGAGGACTGGAGTTGCTCGACGTAAGTCGCCGGCAACAGAAAGAAAGGTTTGTCGAGCTCCAGAAGACCACAAAGAACGCTGTCAGGCAGGCCCAGTCTATGCAAGACAGGCCGGAAAAAGAGTATGTACCGATAACCAATCTGGTTGAGGAACAGGAGATCTATGTGTTGCTTGGCCAGAACAAAAAGGCGGCCGCAAAGGCACTTCTCCTTGACCTGATCTCCACCATGACCAGTCTTCAACAGTTTGACCAGGCCGAAGTCCTGTGTCAGCGTTTGGCTGAGATTGACCCTTTGGCCCTGGAAGATATTCTTAAGGCAACAGCGATATTGGAAGAGCAGAGAAATGCCGCTATGGATCAGGCACAGGCCACGAACTGGGTGGAGATCTATGACTTTCTCACCACGGAAGAATTTAATGCTCTCTATTCCTCCATGGAGCATGTGAAGTATGCTGCAAATGAGAATATTGTAGTTCAAGGTGATCCGCAGCAACGGCTTTTTTTTGTCAACAAGGGGCGGGTTAAACTTTTTTCTCGAGATTCGCACGGGAATGATATCCTGCTGAAAATAGTAGGGTCAGGTGAGGTATTCGGCATAGATTCTTTTTTTAAGACCTCGGTCTGGACTGTTGATGTGGCAAGTGTTGGTACGGTTGATGTTTCTGTCCTGACTCAGGAAGCATTACGAAAATGGCAGAATACTTTCCCTGACTTGGAGGCAAAGCTGAATGATTTTTGTCAGCAATTTGTGGAGCATGACTCACTGAAAGTTATGGCCATTGATCGGCGGGTGATGGAACGATTGAATTGTGCGGGTAGGCTGGTCATGGCCGTTCTTGACGATATGGGCAAGGGGACAGGTATTGCTTTGCAGGGAGATATGGGTGATGTCTCAATTGGGGGTATTTTTTTCACAATCCATATTTCACAAAAAAGACATGTTCGTTTACTTTTGGGGAGAAAAATTCTTGTCAGCCTGATAGGTGGACCGCCTGATAGCCCATTGACATCAGGGGTGGCAGGTGTTGTGGTGGCAATATATGTGCAGGATTCTACCAATGGAGACTTGGCGTCCTATACCCAATATGCAGTACATGTCCAATTTGATCAGCCCTTGCGAGAAACTGATCTGACTAAAGTAGTCTGTGAAGGTTAAACGGAGCAGTTTGATGTTAGAAGTCGTTACGAAATAATCATTACGTTATTGATCATTTCGTTATGGCTCCTTATGCCGATTATGATTTTCCAATGTTATAATTATTTTTCGACAATGGCTGATTGCTATTTTTGATTTCTTATTCTTTCGTTACAGGAGCTGCCTTGGCATGGAGCAAAGTGAGGCCGTATCCTTCTTTTATCTCAAGCATCTGCAAAATATCCATGAAGAGAAAACGCATCTGAGTGCTGACTGCCCTTTTTGTAAAAAGCAGGGTAGGGAGTATGCTGGCCGTTTGGTCGTTTATCTGAATAAGACCAGTTTTTTTTATGGATATTTCCGCTGTCTGAATCGTTGTGTGCCTGGTGGCTTTTCGCTCTGGTTTGCCCGGTTGATGGGGATTAGCCTTGACGATGCCCCCGGTTATGACCCTGATCGTGAATTTTTTCTGCGCAAGATTGATTATCCCCTAGTCAATATCAATAATGAAATTAATTTGTATCAGGCCCGGATGAGTGAAGAGATTCTGGTCTGGTTTCGGAAGGCCGGGATTGGTCAGGATGTTCTTGCTGAGCTGAAGATTGGCTATAATGGTCGGTATCTTGTCTATCCTTATGTTCAGGAGAATGGCAATTGTTATGCCGCTCGTTGTGTCTTTCCCGAGCGGAAAGAAGATTTTTTCTGGCATGGTGATGAGCAGTTTTTTACCGATCAGCACCATATCTTTAATCTCCAGGATATTCAGCGTTGTGAAAACGGCGCGCTTTTTGTCTGTCAAGGAGAGGAAAACCTGCTGGCCCTCAAACAGCTTGGTTTCCCCGGTGTCGCTGTTCCTGACTGTCACAGTCTGGAAATGGTTGATCCTGATCTTTTTGCCTTTGTGCATACAGTTTTTATAGTCATGGAGAATACCGCCGAAGCAGAGGCTGCGGCGCGCGCTATTGCTGCCAGAATTGGCTATAAAGCTCGTCTGTTCAGGTGGCCTGCCGGTTTTGCCAGAAATTATAATCTCTGGCAATTGGCCAGTGACAAAGGAAAAGATTTTAAGACTACTGTCTTGTCCATGATTCAGGCGTCCAGCGCCTTCTCCCCGTTTGCCAGTCCCAAGCGGGAGTATGGTTCTTTTGTTGCTCAATTGGCGCTGGAGTCGGGTTCTGCTTATGGGGCACTCAGCTCTGGATTTTCTAAATTTGATCAGGCCCTGGATGGAGTTCATGGAATTAATGTCATTGGTGGAGCCCCCAAGGCCGGAAAATCCTGTTTCGCCATCCAGATTGCAACCGATATGGCGAGACGTAAAGTGCCGGTACTCTACTATGATTTTGAGAACGGCAGGCAAAAAATCTATCAGCGAACCTTGAGTCGTTTGAGCCGTATGACTATTGGCGCTATCAAGAATAGTGTTGTGACCGGTGCGATTGAGCAACAACTTGAGCGTGCACGTCATGATTTTCAAGACATGCTTGTTTTTTTTCGAGTGGTTAATGATCGTAAACTCAACCCGGAAATTATGCGTCGTCATATTGATTTTATTCGTCATGAGACCCGTAGCGAATACACGGTGGTGGTGATAGACAGCCTCCATAAATTGCCTTTTAAAGATTTTACCGAACAACGGACAGGGATTGACGCCTGGTTGCGGCAACTGGAGGCCATACGGGATGAGTTGCATGTGTCCTTTCTGATTATCTCGGAACTGTCGCGTGGCAGCAAGGATGGTTATACAGATACGCCCCATATGGGAATGTTTAAAGGTTCCGGAGATATAGAGTACAGCGCCGATAATGCCTTGATCCTTTTCCCGGAATGGGATCCTTTAGATTCAGCAGTGCGACAGCAACGGCAGAATAAACTGTGGTTGGTGGCCAGTCGAGAACATACTCCCGGCCTTGTTGGAAGGTATGGTCTGGATTATCCTTATTGGGGATTTGTCGAACTGGTTGAATAAATGGTGCTTTCAGGTATGGATAGTCAATGAGGATTTCATGAAGAAAGTGTCTAAATACACATTGTATTCTTTTTTGTGATGCGATAAAGTAAATAAAAAGGGTATCGTTTTGTCTTCTCAATGCTTTTTCGTTTTGTATTGAGTTGGTTACAGAAAATAATGAAAAAAGAGAGGAATCACAAATGCGACGAATGACTACTGGTATTGTGGCTGGTCTGCTCCTGTTAAGCGCTCATCATGCGCAGGCCTTTGATGAAAAAGGAGGGAATGCTCTCTGGGGTAAATATGCTATTCAGACCTGTAGCTCCTGTCATAAGGAAAAAGGCTTGAGCAGTCTGGCGCCGGACGAAAAGAGCGCCGCAGAGTGGGAATCTTTTTTTGCAGATAAATATAAAAAACTACGGGATCTGAAACATGATTTTTCGGCAATGGGGATCAATGAACGTCAGTTAGAAAATATTCATCGTTATCTCGTTGAAGAATCAGGGGGAAAAGGGGGCGTAGGTTCTGCTACTCAAACTATTGAGGCCACGACGAAAAAGATGTCCACGCCAGCAGAGGGAGCCACGAGCGAGGGTGCAGGAGGGGTCTTCAATCCTGCCGCCGGGGACAGCGCGAGGGGACGGTATGTCTTTCGTAAGTGTCTGACCTGTCATAAGCAAAATAACGGTAAAATCATCAGTCCTGCTGATCGGACTATGGCTGCATGGGATCGTTATTTTGCTGATGATTTCAAGAAGTTTAAAAAGGATATGCCTAAATTTGATACCTATGGTTTTACTGTTACTCAGATGGAAGATATGCATAAGTTTGTTCAGCAGTATGCACTGGATGCAAAAAAACCCAAGACTTGTGAGTAGTCAGGAGAGTTTTAGTTTTGGACATGGAGATGTCCAGAGTGAAAGAGAAAGGCCTTTTTACCAACTGGTAAAAAGGCCTTTCTCTTTGGTGTTCTTTGTATCTTGTACTATTAGCCTACCATCGATAAGCCAGATTGATATAATAGTTCCACATAGTGTCGACCACTGGCAGAAAGGTGTCAAGAGACGTTAATTCCGATATTTTGACTGGATTTCCCATGGGGTTGCCGCTCCCTGAATAGTCGTAATCATAATACTGGGCGCCCAGAGAGAGTACAAGTTTGTCGTTAATAAGAGGCTGATTGTAGAAGAGCTCATACACGCTTCCTCGGGTGGCCAGTTTGCTGCCCGCAATGTTGTCCTCGCCACCAGTAAAGCCTAACCAGTATTGGGAGCCCCAGTTGTATTCGACGCCAATGGTACCGTTGGTCAAGGCGATCGGAGTTTTTATGCCGGCCCAGACCGAGTAGCCGGTACGGTCAAATTGTTCGCCGTTGCTGTTGAGCAGGGCGTCCGTTCCAAAAAATTGCATCATAGGGCTCATGGAAATGCCGGATGGGCGGGCATGGCTGAGTGCCAGATCCATAAAGAAGCCTACATCTTTATATTCAGACTGGCCGAGCAGGGTGACGATATCAAGATCACCTATGTTGGCTGTGGGCTCAGTCCGACTGATATAGCCGCCAGTATTGGCAGTCATACTGAATTGGTCATAGCGACCATCGCCATTGATGTCCGTGCCAGACATGGCAAAGGGCATGACCACAAGTCCGGTAAAGCTGTCAGTTACACCAAAGGCATGGGCGTACATGTTGATGATTTTTGTTTTGTCATTCTCGTAGAGATTAGCAATCCAGCCCGCAAACTGCATATCATCAACATTCGAGGAAGAGGACATGGAGTAGGAGTTTCCTGAACCGGCTCCCGATTCAAATCCATTTCCCCAACAAAGTTTAAAGGCCGATCCTTCTATACCAGTTTTTTCAGCCAGATCAAATCCCAGAGAAGCCCCGTCAAATTCCCAGTTGATGGCGTGGGCCATAGGAGAGCCACCAACGGTGGTGGCCTTGCTGAAATCTGCGGGAGCCCCATCAAGGGCAGGGCGGCGGCCAACAGAAAAATGATAAGGGATGTCACCAATAGTGTCAAAATAGGTGAAAAAGGCACGTTCAACACGAAGGGCTGAGTCGCTGCCGGTGGAGTGCACATTTCCATCCATGGCAACGGCATTGGGGCCGCCATTATACCATTTGACGCCGCTGGAATCGCCAAAGACCTTATTGGCGGAAAGTCTGCCGACAAAGGACAGGGAGTTGGTAGGCTTGGCCTTCATTTCGATACGGATTCGAGTGTCAAAAATGGTATTATTGTCGATATTCTGATCTTCCGGTGGCGGCAGGGGGCCAAAGGCGCCCAGTGCCGCCTTGGTGAAAGGGGTGCCATTAGCCAGGCTCATAATACCATTCTGCATTGCCACAGGCATTCCCTTGGCTTCCATGTGCAGGGAGTTGAGTTTCGTCTCCAACTCGACACCCAGATTCAGTTTGTCCAGAGTGGTATGTTGTTCCGTACTTGATACCCGTTTGTCGAGGTCGTCGAGCGCATCTTGCACTTCCTGACCGCCCTTTTTATCTTCCTTTTTCATTGATGCTTGTAACATTTCTTCTGCATTTGCCAGGCGAGCGTTGAGATCGGTCACAATGTTTTTTAACATCTCGACTTCCTGTGCGAGCTCCTGGTTGGAGTTAGGTCTGCCAGCAATGGCATCGCCTGGCAGACCATAGAAAGACAACAGCAGTGTGGTTAAGCTTGCAAGTCCGTAACGTTTGATCATGTACGCCTCCTACATGTGTTAAGAAACCTATCTCGTCTTCTTCTCTTGTGATTACAGGATAGTGTCTCTTTATTGTTGAAAAAACTCTTCTCTACTCCTTCCTTAATAATTTTTATAGGGTTGTTATGGGTTTGTCAAGGATTATCAACGATAAAATCTTGTGTAATCAGATAGTAAAGATTTTTCTTTATAGAAATGGAGTCATCTTCATATAGATTGTTTTATTTTTCGATTTCCTTTTCGTTTGAAGGCATGCTATGCTCCTCATTGTAAAAGGCCGTAAGGTCAAAAGATGAGTGGCTGTTGTGATTGCAGTCTTATTAATGATGCTTTATTGGAGGAAGAAATGGGGATTCGCGCAAAATTTATTATCATTATCAGTGTGTTGAGCTTATTGGCAACGATTGCTATTGGCTATACCAGTTATATACTCAGTAGCCAGAACGCCCTTGCTGATGCCAAAAGTAAAGGGGAGATGCTTTTCAATTATATTGAGGCAACTGCAAAATTTTTTGGCAGATATCAGAGACCGAGGGTTGATGAGCTGGTGACTGACAAGAATAAATTTATTCCTGAGCTGATGTCACGGTTTGTGGTGACACGTATGGAATATGATCTGTTTGCAGAAACTCAAAAGGGGTATCAATTCAAACAGGCAACCATTGATCCGCTCTGGCCTGATAATAAGGCGGATGTCGAAGAACTGAAAATTATTAAATATTTTGCAAACAATCCGAACATCAAGGATAAGGAAGGGATTATTGAGCGGGGCGGGGAAAAGTTTTTCTATGCGGCCAAACCGGTCAGGGTCGATCAGGATTTCTGTCTTGACTGTCATGGCCTTCCGGACACCGCTCCTAAAGATCAGCAGAATATTTATGGGACAGATCATGGCTATAACTGGAAGCTGCATGATACGGTCGGTGCCTCCATGATCTATGTCTCTATTACTCAGGCCTTGGCCACAGCCCAGCAGTCGGCCTTGAAGATCTTTTTTATCGGTATTGGTTGTCTGCTGGTGACCATTATCTGTATCTGGATCTTTCTCGATCGTGGGGTAGTAGGACCGATTATTCGTCTTTCTGAGATAGCTAAGAATATCAGTATTGGGAAAAATCTCTGTGACAGCGCCCACTCTGATACCAAGGATGAAATTGGTACCTTGTCCAATTCCATTGATCGGTTGCGGATCAGTGTGAATAAATTGTTGAAACGTACTTGCCCTAATCAAAATCAGGATGATCAAAAAAAGGAATAGTTTTTCTGCCAGAACCGTGTTCCTCTAATGGTTAGAGGAATAGAGGTTGTTTCGTAACCACTCCTTGTATGTTATCTGCCAGACGCTTCTCAAAGAAACAGCCGGTAAAGATTGGCTGTTTCTTTGAAGCGGTATTAGGTGCCATTATGAAATAAGCAAAAAAGCACTGCTTATTTCATAATGGCACCTAAGAAGAGTGAACAAAAAAAGGCCTGCCAGCGTGTTGCTGGCAGGCCTTTTTTATTGCAGTTCGTGTTCACTCTGCCATCTGGTCAAGGCTTCCAGGGCGATGCTTGCCCTGAGCTCGCCACGAAGAGCTTTAGGCATTTTTGCGGTTTTGTGATCTTTCTTATCCCCTTGGTTCCATTCCGGGAAAAGACCAAAAGTGACATTGGAGGGTTGGAAATGTTTTGGATCTGATTGGGTTAGATGGGTGATGAGGGCGCCCATAGCTGTCTCTGGCGGCGGAACAACTAAAGGCTTTCCAGTCAGCAACCGGCTGGCGTTGATGCCGGCCAGCAGTCCCATGGCTGTTGATTCCACATAGCCTTCCACCCCGGAAAGCTGTCCGGCCAGGAACAGGTCTGGTCTTGATTTAAGTTGCAGGGTCGGCTCTAAAAGTTCTGGTGCGCAGACAAAGGTGTTGCGATGAATAGATCCCAAACGGGCGAAATCGGCCTGGGCCATTCCCGGAATCATGCGGAAGATACGTTTCTGTTCCGGATAGGTCAGTTTGGTCTGAAAACCAACAAGATTGTACAGGCTTCCTTGTCTGTTTTCTTTACGTAACTGGACCACGGCATAGGGCCATCTGCCGGTTCGTGGGTCATCAAGCCCAACCGGTTTCATCGGACCAAAACGCAGGGTATTGTCACCGCGTGCCACCATGACCTCGATGGGCAGGCAGCCTTCAAAGTATTTTACCTCCTCAAAGTCCTTCAGCGGAACGGTGTCCGCGCCTTTCAACGCGGTGATGAATGCCAGATATTCCTCCTTGTTCATTGGGCAGTTCAGGTAATCACCTGGGCCGTCATCGTACCGTGATTTCAGATAGACAATATCCATATCCAGGGATTCGCTGTGGACAATAGGGGCTATGGCATCGTAAAAGGCCAGACGGTCACGCCCGGTCAGTTGAACCAGGGAATTGGTCATGGCCTCGGAGGTGAGTGGCCCGGTGGCCAGAATGATGGGGGCGTCTGTTGAAGCTGGGATTTCTGTCTGCTCCTGGTGGACAATTTCGACTAAGGGATGTTGTTCGAGACATTCAGTGATGGCCTGGGAAAAAAGCTCCCGGTTTACGGCCAGGGCCTTGCCGGCGGGCACGGCTGTCTCTGTTGCCACCCGCATGATGAGTGAGCCAAGGCGGCGCATTTCTTCTTTGAGAAGTCCGACAGCCGAGTTTTGGGCGTTAGAACGCAGGGAATTGCTGCAGACCATTTCGGCCAAAAGCGGGGAATTGTGGGCTGGGCTGAATCGGTGTGGCTTCATGTCGTAGAGGCATACGGCGCAACCGCGACGTGCTGCCTGCCAGGTGGCCTCGCATCCGGCGAGTCCACCACCTATGATCTGTATCTGTTTTTTTTTGTTCATGGAGAAGATGTCATAAGGAAGTTAACCCATGCGCTTCTTGTAAAACCATTCTCTGTCTTACTCGCATGGTAACATACTGAGATAAATAAGCTTTACGACATTTTATGGTATTGTTGACCTGGCTTGATGCCAAGTGGAAGGCATCGACGAAATCAAGATTGTTGTAGCCGGTGGTACGATCCTTGTCAAGAAACCATAACGTAAATTCTTGACATCATACGGCGATGAGGCTTTGCTCCCGCTTTTTGTGCTTCAATATCTGCTGTTCTGCGAGTACCAGTGTGCCCTCAACATCCATATCGAGTAGGTGTGGACGTGATTTGTGACTTGTGCCGTTGTTTCTCTCATGGTATAGAAATTTGTTGTTTTCCGTCAGGAAATGGAGGTTGAAATAAATGAATTCATGCATATTTTTGGATAATCGCTGATTGCAAAATTCAGTTGATCTTTCTTCTTTTGTTCTTAGCGAAAGATGGAGTTGAACGGGCGGTTCCTGTGTTGAGTTGGTCTGATTTTTTTACGATTTACCCTTGAGGTTGGATAGATGAAATTTCGCTTTCCTGTCGTCATTATCGACGAAGATTTTCGCTCTGAAAACGCATCTGGTTTCGGGGTTCGGGCCATGGCCGAAGCCATTGAGAATGAGGGGATGGAGACCCTCGGTATCACCAGTTTTGGTGATACCGCCATGATTGCCCAGCAGCAGAACCGGGCCTCCTGTTTTATCGTGTCCATTGATGACGATGAGTTTGCCGATGAGGATCAGAAGGATGCGGCTATTGACAAGCTGCGCATGTTTGTCGCAGAGATCCGGCGGCGTAATGAGGATATCCCCATCTTTCTTTATGGTGAAACCCGGACCTCACGCCATATCCCCAATGATGTGCTGAAGGAGCTGCATGGGTTTATCCATATGTTTGAAGATACCCCGGAGTTTGTGGCCCGTCACATTATCCGTGAGGCCAAGGTGTATCTGGACAGTCTGGCGCCGCCGTTTTTCCGTGCCCTGACCGGATACGCGGCTGATGGCTCTTATTCCTGGCATTGTCCTGGTCATTCCGGTGGCGTTGCTTTCCTGAAAAGCCCGGTGGGGCAGATGTTCCATCAGTTTTTTGGCGAGAACATGCTGCGTGCCGATGTGTGTAATGCCGTCGATGAACTGGGACAATTGCTTGATCACACCGGTGCGGTAGCGGCCTCGGAGCAGAATGCGGCCCGCATCTTTGGCGCCGATCATCTCTTTTTTGTCACCAACGGCACATCCACCTCCAACAAGATTGTCTGGCATGCCAATGTTGCCGATAACGATATCGTGGTTGTCGATCGCAACTGTCATAAATCAGTCCTGCATGCCATCATTATGACCGGCGCGGTGCCGGTCTTCCTGATGCCCAAGCGTAATCATTATGGTATTATCGGGCCGATCCCAAGGTCTGAATTTTTGCCGGAAACCATTGCCGCTAAAATTGCCCTTCATCCCATTGCCAAGGATCTGGGCACCAAACCCCAGATGTTGACCATTACCCAGTCCACCTATGACGGGATTCTCTATAACGTTGATACCATCAAGCAGATTCTGGGCGATACCGTGGAAAATCTGCATTTTGACGAGGCCTGGCTGCCGCACGCCACGTTCCATGAATTCTATAAAGGCATGCACGCCATTGGCCGCGATACCCAGCGTTCCGATGGACCAATGGTCTATGCTTGTCAATCGACCCATAAACTGCTGGCGGGCTTAAGTCAGGCCAGCCAGATACTGGTGCAGGAATCGCCAACCCGTCGCCTTGATCGTGACCAGTTTAACGAGGCCTATCTGATGCATGTCTCCACCAGTCCCCAGTATTCAATTATTGCCAGTTGTGATGTGGCCGCGGCCATGATGGAGCCGCCGGGCGGAACCTCACTGGTTGAGGAGTCCATTGTCGAGGCCATGGATTTCCGTCGTGCTATGCGCAAGGTGGATGAGGAGTTTGGGGATTCCTGGTGGTTCAAGGTCTGGGGCCCGGAGGAGCTGGCTGAAGAGGGTATGGGCGAGCGTGAGGACTGGATTTTGCGCGCGAGTGAGCCCTGGCATGGTTTTGGAAAACTGGCCGATGGTTTCAACATGCTCGATCCGATCAAGGCCACGATCATCACTCCGGGGCTGGCGGTCAACGGCGACTTTGCAGCCACCGGGATTCCGGCGGCGATTGTGACCCGTTATTTATCAGAACATGGTGTTATTGTTGAAAAAACTGGTTTGTACTCATTTTTCATCATGTTCACCATCGGTATTACTAAAGGGCGCTGGAATACCCTGGTGACGGCCTTGCAACAGTTTAAGGATGACTATGACCGGGATATGCCGTTGTGGCGGGTGCTACCCAAATTTATCGCGAAATTCCCATGCTATGAACGTATTGGCTTAAAAGATCTGTGCGAATCAATTCATGGCATGTATAAAGAAAATGATGTGGCGCGGCTGACAACCGAGATGTATGTCTCGCACATGGAAGCGGCGATGAAGCCGGCTGATGCCTATGCGATGATGGTGCATCATCAGATCGAGCGGGTGGAGATCGATGATCTTGAAGGCCGCATCACCAGTATTCTCCTGACTCCTTATCCTCCCGGGATCCCCCTGCTGATTCCCGGTGAGCGGGTGAACAGGAATATCGTCGAGTATCTGAAGTTCGCCCGCAGTTTTAATGGGAAATTCCCCGGTTTTGAAACCGACATCCACGGCCTGGTGAAAGAAGAGAAAGAGGGGAGGGTTGTGTACGCGATGGATTGCGTGAAGGCTTAGAGCTTGTTCGTAAATAAGCTTTTCAGGGATCGCGCCGGATTTTGAGACGAATTTGGCCGAGGCGATTGAGTAAAACCGCAGCCGTAGCAGCGCTACGGCGAGGATTTTGCGATTGAGGAGCGGTCAAAGACGGCCAAAAGCCGGATGCAAGCACCAAAGATTTATTTACGGACAAGCTCTTAGTTGTTAACACCGCACTTCGTCTGCTGCGTGCGACGATTTATTATAACGTCACGCCTGCCAAAAATCCCCCTCAAAGTCCTTTTTCAAAAGGGGCTTGAGGGGGATTTATAGATTCAAGGCCCAGAGATGTAAAAAGTTATGTTTCTGGGCCTTGAAAGTTGCACACGCAATCAAAAGATGACATTTCAGCTTAACCGGTCCTGCTTCTCGCGGTCAGGTTGAGCCGGTTGTGAGTTGATTTGTGTTTTTTTTTGGCATATTGCTCAGTTAACTGATAAAGCAAGTGTCAGCTTGAATGCAGGCTCAAGTGGCTACCAGTTCTCAGCCAGTAACTCAAAATGGGCCTGGGGATGGTCGCAGGCCGGGCATTTCTCCGGGGCCTTGTGTCCTTCATGGAGATAGCCGCAATTCTGGCAGCGCCAGGTGACCTTTTCCTCCCGTTGAAAGACGCGGCCGGCCTCAATATTGGCCTTTAACTTCAGATACCGCTTCTCGTGCTGCCTTTCGGCCACGGCAATGGCCTCAAAGATCACGGCGATTGACTGCAGGCCTTCCTCTCTCGCCACCTTGGCAAATCCCGGATACATGCTGGTGTTCTCGTAGTGTTCGCCATCCGCCGCTGCCATGAGATTATCGACGGTTGTGCCGATGACCCCGGCGGGGAAGCTGCCTTTGATCTCGACCTCGCCACCCTCCAGCAATTTGAACAGCCGTTTGGCGTGTTCTTTTTCCTGATTGGCCGTTTCCTCAAAAATTTGGGAGATCTGTACGAATCCTTCTTTTTTGGCCTGTGCCGAGAAATAGGTGTAACGGTTACGGGCCTGGGACTCGCCGCAAAAAGCGGTCAGGATATTTTTTTCGGTTTGGGTTCCTTGCAGACTGGCCATGTTGATCTCTCTGTTGACGATGATTGAGTGAATAAGGGAATAAGGGAATAAGGGAATATGCCCTTCCCAAAAGATATCTATAGTTTTTTTTGAGTATATCTCATTTCTGGTCCTGAGCCAAGGGCCTGACAAAAAAGATAGAGAGCCCAGCCTATGCTGGATTCTCTCCTCCCTTTATGGCCTGACACCTCCGGCATGTGTCATAGATGGTCACTTCTTGTTTTTAATGGAACCCCATTGTCGGATATCTTCCGGCAAACTGAAGGCATCAAAGGTGTTCCCTTGAAAATCCAATTTCATTATACCTGCCCTTTTTTGATATCTGCGATTTCTGTAGTATACTGATTATGATCCATGGATGGAGTGCGCTTGCAGTATATATTGAACGGGTGCAGGTTTGATCTGTGGTCAGGGAAGGGAAGGATCGTTATGTCCTCATCTTGCTGATTATGAGGGGTGGCATCGCCATGATAAAGAAGATCGTTCATCTCGTATATCAGGAAAGGCATCTGCTGATAACTGTCGTGCTGGTTATGGCAGGGCTCGCTGTTTTCTTTCATCTTGATCTGGACAAGCATGCATTGCGTTTCCTTGAATGGCTTGAGTTGCGAGGGGCGTGGGCGCCGCTGCTGTTTGTTCTGGTTGACGCCCTGATTGTAGTCCTGGTCTTGCCGGGAGTCCTTCTCACCATGGGCGCCGGTTTCATGTTTGGCATTATTTCTGGTGGAATCTATGTCATTCTTGCCACCACCGTGGGGGGAACAGTTGCTTTTTTGATTGCCCGCCGCTTTCTGGCCACAACAAAAATTGCTCGCTACTGCCTCTACAATCCGCGTTTTCAGTCAATAGCCAATCTGTCGCAACGGAAGGGCTGGGCTGTAGTTTTTCTCACCCGTCTCATCCCCTTTTTCCCCTTTAAACTTTCCAATTATTATTTTGGCCTTGCCGGCTTTTCTCTGCGCGATTTCTGTGTGGGTACTTTTCTGGGCATCATGCCCATCACCTTTTTTAATGTCTATCTGGGTTCCCTTGCCGCCGACCTGACCATGCTGCGTTCACAACGGCTGGAAAGGACACCGGCCCAGTGGTTCTTGTATGCGCTCGGATTTCTGGTCATCCTCGGTCTGCTCATCTATGGCACGCGTCTGGCGCGCAGGATGCTTGAGGTCTATGTGTCAGGAGGGAAAAAATAATGTGGATGAAATGGTTGCCTTGGAGATATCTGGTCCGTCATGCCGCCCGGAGCCATGGATTTATTGATCCGATCGCCCTGCTTGCCAGTCTGCATCGCTTTGCCCAGCCCTCTGAGGTGGGCGAACCCATTGAACTGCTGCGGGCCGGAGTGGTTCTCCATGCCCGTGGTCTCATCAACAGCAGGATTATCCAGCATAATCTGGATTGGTTGTGGCCTTACTGGGTGGAAAGACAGTTTGATCCAGAAGACGATGCCTTTATCCCCCGGGCCTTTTCCATTACCCATATCAATCTCACCCATAGAAACTGGACCGCCATAGGCGTTCCCGATTTTGAGGAGCTTCCCATTGTTGATCCCCGGGGGCTGGTCACCCCTTTCTGGGATGGCTGGTCTCTTGATTGCTGGATTGTCTCCGACGATCACCGTCAGCTCCTGCCGTCCCGTCAGCAAAATGTTACGCAACACCTGGAGTATGAGCAGGAAGTGGCGGTGCAGACCGATATGGTCCAGGATGATCTGATCCTCCGGTCGAGGGCCTATGTCCAGATACGATCCGGCATCCCTCAGTGTCTTCTGGAAATAAGCGCAGAGGCCGGGGGCGCCGCCTGGCTGGTAGTGGCTCTGCGGCCTTATAATCCTGAAGGGATAAGTTTTGTCCATGATCTTGCCTTGTCGAAGGATCGTCGGGGCTGGACCGTGAACGGCGAGCAGCAGGTCATCTTCAGTGACACCGTCGAGCGCCATCAGATCTCTACCTATTGTGCCGGAGATGTTTTACTTCATCTCCATGATCGACAAGAAGAAGAGGGGGGAGACTGTAATGTGGGGATGTTGACCGGTGCCGCCCTCTTCAGGATCCAGCCGGGACAGCCGAGGATGCTTTCTGTCAGTGTGCCTCTTGCTGATCTCAAGGCGACCCGTTCAGTCCATGCTGTTTCCTGGCAGAGCAGCCTGAAGGGACACTGCGCCTTGCGGATTACGGATCACCGATTTCAGTTTTTGTATGATGCGGCGCTACGGACCCTTGTTTTGCACTCCCCGAATGAGGTGTATCCCGGACCTTATACCTATAAACGATTCTGGTTCCGAGATGCTGCCTTTATTATTCACGGACTGCTCTGCAGCGGGATGATTGACCGGGCAGAGCGGGCCCTGCATCTCTTTGCGCAACGCCAGACCCGTGGTGGCTATTTTCTTTCCCAGGAAGGGGAATGGGATTCCAATGGCGAGGCCCTGTGGATTTTCTGCCGTTTTTGTGAGATGACCGGCCGACCGCCTCATCCCGATTGGCTGGATCCGATCCGCCGTGGCGGCCGCTGGATTGTCCGTAAACGGACGGATGAGAAAAAGGAGTCTCTGCATGCCGGTCTGTTGCCGGCTGGTTTCAGCGCTGAACATTTGGGACCCAATGACTATTATTATTGGGATGATTTCTGGGGGGTTGCCGGTTTGCAGGCTGCCAGCCGCCTCATGCATATGGCTGGAGACGGTAAGGCCGCGGCAGGGTTTGCCGAGGAGGCTGATGCCTTCCTGTTGGCAATTGAGTGCAGCCTGCGTCAGGTGGCTCTCCGCCTGCATCAACAGGTGCTGCCTGCCTCGCCGTACCGGCGTCTTGATGCCGGCGCCATTGGCTCTCTCGTGATCGGGTATCCCCTGCAGCTCTGTGCCCCCGAAGATCCCCGTCTGCTTAATACCGTTAATTTTCTTTTGAACAACTGCATGGTCCAGGGTGGATTTTTTCAGGATATGATCCATTCCGGGATCAATGCCTATCTGACCCTGCATATGGCTCAGGTACTGCTGCGGGCCGGCGACTCCCGCTATTTTGAGCTGATGGAGGTGGTGGCAGGGCTGGCATCGCCGACCGGTCAGTGGCCGGAAGCAATCCATCCCCGCACCCTGGGCGGCTGCATGGGTGATGGCCAGCACAGCTGGGCCGCGGCCGAATGGATTGTGATGATCAGGAACTGTTTTGTGCGCGAAGAAGGGAATTGTCTTATTTTAGGGGCAGGAATTGCGCCGCAGTGGCTTGATAGCACGGATGCACTTTCTTTCGGCCCGGCCCCTACTTCGTTTGGCACCATTCAGGTGACTATAGAGAGTATGCAAGTAGGGACAAGGGAGAAGGTGCTGGTGACATGGCAGGGAGAATGGCATGCGGATCCCCCACCAATTGAGGTGCGTCTGCCTGGCCTTGCCCCCCACTCCGTCAGGCCGGGGCAGCAGTCCATTGAAATAGAAAAGGAACACGCTTCATGAATATTATGATGATGACCAATACGTTTACTCCCCATATTGGCGGGGTGGCTCGTTCAGTGGAAACATTCACTGTCGCCTATCGAAGGCAGGGGCACAGGGTTATGGTGGTGGCCCCGGAATTTGAAAAAATGGACGAAGATGAGATTGATGTCGTCCGTATCCCGGCTATTCAGCATTTCAACGGCAGTGATTTTTCGGTGGTGCTGCCTGTCCATGGTCTTCTCTCTTTGGCGGTTGAGAATTTTCGCCCGGACATTATCCATTCGCATCATCCTTTTCTCCTTGGCGGCACAGCTCTGCGTATGGCCCGTCGCTACGACCTGCCGCTGATTTTTACCCATCATACCATGTATGAGCAGTACACCCATTACGTGCCGGGTGATTCCCAGGCCATGAAGCAGTTTGTGATTCAGCTGTCAACAAGTTATGCTAACCTCTGTGATCTGGTCTTTGCGCCCAGTCAGAGTGTTGCCGAGGTGCTCAGGGGACGGGGAGTGCTTACTCCCATTGAAGTTGTCGCCACCGGTGTTGATGTCAAGGCCTTTGCCCAGGGTTCAGGCCCTGGGTTCCGGGCGGCAATGGCAATTCCTGCGGATGCCTTTGTCATCGGCCATCTGGGCAGGCTGGCCCCGGAGAAGAATCTGGAGTTTCTGGCCACGGCCGTTGCCGCCTATCTGCAAACGGACAGCCGGGCCCATTTTCTGGTGATCGGCAGCGGCCCTTCTGAAAAGATTATCCGGCATATTTTTGCCAGGGAGAATCTGACCCCTCGTCTGCACCATGTCAACCTGCTTGAGCAGCCCCTGCTGGCCAGCGGCTATCAGGCCATGGATCTCTATGTCTTTGCCTCCAAGAGTGAAACCCAGGGTATGGTGTTGACTGAGGCCATGGCCGCCGGGGTGCCGGTGGTGGCCCTCGATGCCCCCGGAGTCCGTGAGGTTGTAGCCGATGGCATAAACGGCACTCTGCTCCAGGACGAATCCGTTGCTCTCTTTGTTGTGGCCCTGCATTCTATGGCCCTACTTTCGCATGAACAGATGTCCCTTTTTAAAGAGGGCGCCCGGCGCACTGCCCGCAATTTTTCTCAGGAATTGATGGCATCCAAGGCTCTGGCGCTGTATGCAGGCGTCAGACAGAGAGAGGGTGGTGAGCGTCAGGCGGTCAAACGTCAGGAGGAGTATGGCGTTTGGGAGGGATTGGTGCGCCGGATCAGAATCGAGTGGGATATATTTAGAAATGTTCTTGATGCCGCTGATGCCGCTCTCCATAGTGGAGATCCTCAAGATAAAAAACAGCCATGATCTTGCGTGTTGAGCTTTTTGTTAGAAAGATTCGCCGCCTGATAAGCCGCAGTGAACGGGCCATCCGTCTTTTGTGTCTGCCGAAGTCAGAGGAAGAGAGCCTGTCGCCCGGTATTGTCATGATCCAGGTGGATGGTCTTTCCTATAATCAGCTCAAGCAGGCCCTGAAGAAGAAAAAGATGCCCTTTCTCCGCCGCTTGCTGAAGAAAGAGCATTATCAGCTCCATCACCATTATTCCGGCATGCCTTCCAGTACCCCGGCGGTGCAGGCGGAACTTTTTTATGGGGTGAAAGGAGCGGTACCCGCCTTCAGCTTTATGGATAAAAAGTCAGGACGGGTTGTGCGGATGTTTGATCCCGACATAGCGGCCGAGATTGAGCGGCATCTGGAACAAGAAGGCATTCCCCTTCTTGTTGGCGGCAGTGCCTATTCTGATATCTTCACCGGCGGGGCAGAGGAATCGCATTTCTGTCCATCAGCAATGGGATGGGGCGACTTGATTCGTGCTGCCAGGCCTTTTGCTCTCATTTCTTTCCTGATTTCCAATGCCTATAGTTTTATCCGGGTCTTCATCCTGTTGATTGTTGAATTTTTTCTGGCCCTGGCTGATTGTGTTTCCGGCCTCATTGATGGTCATAACCTGGGTAAGGAACTCAAGTTTGTGCCGACCCGGGTGGGGATTTGTGTTCTTCTCAGGGAGTTGGTTACTATTGGCGCCAAAATCGATGTTGCCAGAGGGCTGCCGATCATCCACCTCAACTTTGTCGGCTATGATGAACAGGCGCATCGCCGCGGTCCTTCCTCCCTGTTTGCCCATTGGGGTCTCAAAGGAATAGATGACTCCATTGCCCGTATCTGGCGGGCAGCCAAAAGATCGACGCGCCGCAGTTATGAAATCTGGATCTATTCCGATCATGGCCAGGAAAAATCCCAATCGTATATCAAGAAATATGGCCGGACAATCGAGGAGGCGGTATCTTCTCTCTTCTCTCAGCATGAGGATGACTGGGTTGTTGAGGATGACGGGAATCATCGGGGTATCCAATCGCACCGGGTCAGATTGCTCGGTGGCAAGCGCCTTCAAAAAATATTTCAGGTATTCAAGGCGAATGACAGGGAGGCTGGAAATCAGGGTCTGGTTGTGACCGCTATGGGTCCATTGGCCTTTGTCTATGCGCCCTATGCATTGGCTGCGGCCCGGCGTGATGTCATGGCCGCGGAACTGGTCGCTAAGGGGCATGTCCCCCTGGTACTGGTTTGTGATGTGCCTGGCCGGGTCAGGGCCTGGACCAGTGACGGGAGCTCTCTCCTTCCTGACGAGCAGGAAAAGATTTTCGGCCCTCGCCACCCATTTCTTGCTGAGGTCTGTGCTGACATGATCACCCTGTGTCAGCATGAGAATACCGGTGATTTTGTTCTTTGTGGCTGGCGTGCCGGCTCGCCGTCGATCACCTTTGCCATTGAAAACGGCTCCCATTGCGGTGCTGGACCGGAAGAGACCGGCGCATTCGCCCTGCTGCCAGGTGATGTTATTTTGCCAAAGAGAGGGTGCGGGTATTTGCGTCCTTATGACCTGCGTTATGCCGCCTGTCGTATTCTCGACCATCCTGAGAGAAGGATTGTGCCACGCCCCATAAGGCCAGCAAGGCAACAGACCCTGCGAATCATGTCGTATAATATCCACAGCTGTCTCGGTATGGATGGCGTATTAGCGCCGGAACGCATTGCCCGGGTCATCGCCCAGCATCATCCGGATATCGTCGCTTTGCAGGAAGTGGATGTGGGCAAAGGCAGGACGGGTGGTGTTGATCAGGCCCGGGTTATTGCTGAGTGTCTGGAAATGGCCTATCATTTTTCTCCCACAGTGCGGGTGGAAGAAGAACTCTATGGCGATGCCATTCTTACCCATTTGCCCATGCGGCTTGTCAAGGCCGGGCCGCTGCCAGGTCTGCCGGGAAAATCGCATCTTGAGCCGCGAGGGGCGCTGTGGGTTGTGATTACGGTGGGGGATAGAGCAATTCAGTGTATTAATACTCATCTCAGCCTTTTCTCTAAAGAACGCCTGCTCCAGGCCGAGGCCTTGCTGGGCAGTGAGTGGCTGGCCGATCCTGAGTGTCGGTTCCCGGCGCTTGTGTGCGGTGATTTTAACGCCACACCTGGATCACCGGTCTGCCAGCTTTTGCAGAGACGTCTTGTGGATGCCCAGTTGCAGGGCCTCAATAAACGGCCGATGAACACCTTCTGCAGCCGCTATCCGGTAGCCCGTATTGATCACGTGTATACCAGTCCCGGGATAGAGGTTGTTGATTGTGAGGTGCCGGCCAATGAACTGGCTCAGGTTGCTTCTGATCATTTACCTCTGGTGGTGACCTTCAGCCTGAAGTGACAGGGGCAGATAGATCACTTGCGGAAGAGGGGCTGAACAGGTAAAAAGGAGTTGGCGGGAAAATGCTTGCAGGTCACTCTCTGTTGCCCTGCAATGGTATATATTCTATATGAGAAAATAAGACGGGAAAGAGTGCGATGACAACAGAAATTCCTTTGCAGGATCGTATTATTGTGGCCCTTGATGTGGAACGGCCCGAGCAGGCCAAAGAGCTGGTTAAACGCTGCGAGTCCCATGTCGGCTTTTACAAGGTTGGGCTGCAGCTCTTTATGGCCAGCTGGTTTGAGGTGGTGGACTGGATCATTGAGCGTGGCCATAAGGTGATGCTCGATCTGAAATTTTTTGATATCCCGGAGACGGTGAAACTGGCCGTGGAGCAGGTCAATAACCGGGGGGTCACCTTTGCCACCATCCATGGCAATGATCCCATTATCCGGGCCGCGGTGGCAGCGCGCGGCGATATGAAGCTGCTGGCGGTGACCGTGCTCACCAGTTTTGGCGAGGAGGATCTGCGGGCCATGGGCATGACCCAGTCGATTGAGGATCTGGTTTATTTCCGGGCAAAACGGGCCCTGGAACTTGGCTGTGACGGGGTGGTCTCTTCCGGACTGGAGGCCGGTCGGCTGCGTGATGGCCTGGGCGAAAAACTGCTGATTGTCACCCCCGGTATCAGGCCGGGGGACAATGTGACGGACTGTGAAGATGACCAGAAACGGATTGTGACCGCGGGCCGAGCCATTGCCGCCGGGGCGAATTACGTGGTGGTCGGACGGCCGATCACCAAAGCCGATGACCCGATCAGGGTGATTGAGGCCATGCAGCAGGAGATTGGGCGATTGGGCCGGTGATATCAACGGCAGACATGGTGTTTATCCTCTGATTGCTGCCACCCCAAACCAGATGAGCTGCAGGCTGGCCAGGGCATAGATCCCGGCGATCACGTCATCCATCATGATGCCGATGCCGCCATGGATGCGCTCATCAAACCAGGAGCAGGGAAAGGGCTTGGTGATGTCAAAGAAGCGGAATAGGAAAAAACCCAGGACCCAGGCTGCCGGATGATCAGGGGCGCAGGTGAGGGTGATGAACATGCCCAGGATCTCATCAATGACGATGGGACCGGCATCGGCCTGACCCAGCAGTTTTTCGGCAGAGCCGGAGACAAAAAAACCGAGCACCAAGACTAGGGCCAGCATGAGAAGGTAGGTCGGCAGGGTCAGGTTGCGTAGGAACAGCCAGGGGATGATGGCAACCAGTGATCCCCAGGTTCCGGGGCATATCGGCAGTTTGCCTGTATAGAATCCTGTTGCCAGGGCGATAATCACGCGATCCATATTTATTCCTTCCCTTCTTTCTTCTTTTCTGTTCCCATATACACGGCCTGATAGACCTGCTGCAGGGGGACCTGCGCCGATTCGGCAATCTGTTTGCAGGCCTCATATTCCGGATAGATCACCGGCCCGGCCGGGGTCTGCACCTTCTTGGCCGCTACCTTCCCCCATGGGGTCTCCACCGTCACCTGTTCACGCTCCAGGGTCAGCCGGGCTTCTGTGCGGAAGCGCAGGCCAATGGCCGTGGTCTCCGAGAGGATGGTCTGTTTCAGCTGCATGCCATGGGTCGGATGGCAGATGACGCGCAACTGCTGGCCGGGCCGCCCCTTTTTCATCAGCATTGGGGTCAGGCTGACATCGAGCGCACCCTGTTTGAGCAGGAGCTCGCAGAGATAGGGGAATCCTTCGCTGTTCCAGTCATCCAGGTGGGTCTCGATGACCTCAACGGTCTGGACTTCCTGTGTCTTATGACCAATAATCAGGCGCAGCAGGTTGGGTTGCCGGTTGGCAAAGTCATGGGTGCCGGCCCCGTAGCCGGTGACGTCGATGGTTATCCCAGGCAGCGGTCCAAAACCCTGGCTCAGGGTTGTGAGCAAGGCCGCCCCGGTGGGGGTTACCAGTTCTTGCGTCATGTCGACGGCATATACCGGGACCCCCTGCAGCAGTTCACAGACGGCCGGGGCAGGGAGTGGCAGGCGGCCATGGGCGCACTCCACAAAGCCATGACCCCAGGGCAGCGGCGAGCTGATCAGGCGCTCTATCCCCAGATGATGCAGGCCGACAGCGACGCCCACCACGTCAAGGATGGTGTCGATGGCCCCCACCTCGTGAAAATGGATCTGGTCGATGGGCAGACCATGAACTCGGGCCTCAGCCTCGGCCAGGGTCTGGAACACGGCGCTGGCCCTGGCGATAACGATTGGCTCCAGAGCGCTTGACTGCAGGATCTCGAGGATGGTGGCCAGGTTGCGAAACTGCTGATCGGCCCTGGCGCTGATCTCGACCTTTGTTGCCTTGATCCCTGAGGATCTGGTGGTGGTGACCGCGAGATCGAACGGACCAATGTCCAGTTTTCCCAGCTCCAGCCGCAGGAACGTTTCGTCAAGGCCTGCGTCCAGCAGGGCGGCCAGGAACATATCGCCGCTGATCCCGGAGAAGCAGTCAGCATAGGCAATCTTTATAGTTTTTTGGGAAGTAGTCATAGCCGAGGAGGGATCCTTTGCCAGCGGGAGCGGCAAAGGTGTTTACCCTCTGGTGAGTTGCAGGCCTGGCACCAGGGGGTGGCCGCAGAGGTAGGCCTCAACCGTCATCCGCTTTTTCCCCTCCGGCTGGATCTCCTTGATCCGCAGGCTGTTGTGGGCGGTGGCGATGAGCAGACCTTGGCTGTCGGCCAGGATGAGGGTCCCGGCTGGTTGCTGGCACTTCTTATGGATAATTTCCGGTGAAAAAAAGCGGAAACGCTGGCCGTCGATAAAGCTGTAGGCGGCAGGCCACGGATCAAGGCCGCGGATCAGGCGGTGCAGTTCCGCAGCGGGTCTGTCCCAGTCAATGCAGCCGTCTTCCTTGGTCAGCGGCGGGGCCGCCGTAGCCAGGCTGTGATCCTGCTTGACCGGGATAAGTTTGTCCTGCCGCAGCAGGTCGAGCGCCTGGATCAGGGTGATTCCGCCCAGGTCAGCAAGTTTGCCAAAGAGGCTGCCCGCCGTTTCGTCTTCGCTCACGGGGATTGCTGCCGGCAACAGGATGTCACCGGTATCCATGCCCACGTCCATCTGCATGATGGTGACGCCTGCCTGCTCGTCGCCCTTGATGACTGCCCACTGGATGGGGGCGGCCCCACGATGTCTGGGCAGCAGGGAACCATGGATGTTGATGCAGCCCAGCCGGGGAAGCTCGAGGATAGAGGCTGGAAGAATGCGGCCAAAGGCAGCGACGACGATCAGGTCTGGACTGTAGCTCTTCAGGATGTTGATAAATTCTTCGGTGCGGATCTTGGTGGGTTGCAGTACCGGGATGCCGGCCTGTTCCGCCGCCACCTTGACCGGCGGGGCCGAAAGTTTTTTGCCGCGGCCCTTGGGACGATCAGGCTGGGTAACGACGGCCACGATCCTGTCCGGTCCGTCCAGCAGTTTGTGCAAGGCAGGGACAGCAAAGTCCGGGGTACCCATGAAGATGATGCGGAAGCTTTTGTCTGCCATTTTTATTTCTTTTTTTCGGCCAGCATCTTCTGGACCTTTTTTTTGTAAAGGGTGCGTTTTAAGGCGCTCAGGTGGTCGAGAAAGAGAATCCCGTGCAGGTGATCAATCTCGTGCTGGAGGACAACGGCAAAGCGGTCTTCCGCGGTCAGTTCTCTGGGATCTCCGCTCAGATTCTGGTAGGAGACAGTGACTTTTTTGTACCGTTTGACATTGGCGGTCAGCTCAATAACGCTGAGACAGCCCTCCTCGTCGACCTGGGTTCCTTCATAACCGATAAGGCGGGGGTTGATCATGGCCAGGACCTTTTGCTCCTTTTCGATCTTGGCCACATCGACCACAATCAACTGGATGGACTCGCCAATCTGGGGTGCGGCCAGACCAATGCCGGGCGCGTCATACATGGTCTCGGTCATGTCCTTGACCAGCTCCATGAGCCCTTCGTCAAAAACGGTGATCGCTTGTGCCTGCTGACGGAGGACCGGGTCTGGAAATTCTAAAATTGTACGTATGGCCATGGAAAGGAATATAATGTTTTTGTTGAGTCTTGTGTGAAACCCTCCGACAAGGAGAGAAGGAGGAAGTTTCTTTTTTTTATCTTCTTTAAAGTAAACTATAACACAGAGATCGGATTTGCGCCATAAGACGGGCTGGTTTAACATCTTCATATGGAAGCATCTGACGTCGATAGGTAGACTCGTGTCCATCTCTTTCACTCTTTATGGATGGGTGAAATTTCCAATTATTGAATTTCTGTGATTAAATCATGACGATGTTATGAAATAAATAGAAAAATTTTTCCTCTTCCCGGAAAATCCAGTTTTAAGTGTATGAATTAAATATGTAAGGTGTTCGGTATCATCATCCCCTTTTTGAGGTACGCATGTCTTATGACTCTTCTTCTGGCAGCAGACATAGGCGGAACCAAGACCGCCCTGGCGGTTTTTGACCTTGAGGACGATCTGAGGTCAGCGCCACTGGTCCAGGGCGTTTATGCCAGCCGCGATTTTACCGGCGTCCCGGAGCTTGTCAGCTCCTTTTTGGGAGAAACCGGATACGTTCCCGAATATGCCTGCCTGGCCGTGGCCGGGGTGGTTGGTAATGGTCAGGCTGAGCTGACCAACCTCCCGTGGGTGATCAGTGAATCGTTGCTGGTGGCGCGCTTTGGTTTTACCGGCGCATGGCTGATCAACGATCTGACCGCTCTCTGTTCCTCCCTTCCCCTCCTGCAGACAAATGATTGGATAGAGTTACAGCCTGGACAAGAGGTCCCGGGCGGCGTTCGGGCGGTGATTGCTCCCGGAACCGGTCTGGGCGAGGGTTTTCTGGTGCAGACCGGAGGGGCAACCTGGGCCCAGGGGACAGAGGGCGGTCATTGTGATTTCGCCCCGACCGACGCCACCCAGGCCGCCCTTCTTGACTGGATGCGCCGGCAGCATCCAGGGCCTGCCCCTGTAAGCTATGAAATGCTCTGCTCCGGTCTCGGGATTCCCACTCTCTATGCTTTTTTCAAGGCATCGGGGATGGCAGAGACGCCGGCGGTCCGTGCGGCGCTGGCAAAGGCCGGGGATCAGACCCCGGTGATTGTCAATGGTGCCCTCGATGATGAGAACCCCTGCCTCTTATGCCGGAAGACCGTGGAGACCCTTCTGACCATCCTGGGGGCCGAGGCCGGAAATCTTGCCCTGAAACTGTACAGCACCGGCGGCTTGTACATTGGCGGCGGGATCATGCCGCGTCTTGCCGGCCGGATCTCCTTTGCCCCTCTGCTTGCGGCCTTCAACAACAAAGAGAAGATGGCGGCGCTGATGGCGACGATCCCGGTGCGCATGATCACCAGAAAAGATGCGGCCTTGCTGGGCGCTGCCGGCTATGGCGCGGCAATGGCCTCCTCTTCTGGTGTCACGATGCCGTTGAGGTAGGTCATACCGGCCTTGGCAGCCCTTACGGAAAATATGAATGGTGGATGGAAGAGGGGAACGGAAGATCGACAACGAATGGCAGATTGAACCTAAATAGGATGTATTCACTGAATCTGAGGTTACATGTGAAAAAAATACAATATTTGTCTGTTATATTCTTTCTTTGCTGTTTTATGGTTGGGTGTGGAGATAAATACTCAAAACAAGGAAGAGAGTTGTCAAAGAAAATAAATGAACACCTCATAGAAACTGGAATATGTTCAACGATAAAAGAGTGCCATACTCAATTGGAGACATATGTAGATCATGATACTAAAGTCAACTTTAGCATTTATAATCCAAATAACCGCAAGGCATTAGCCGCGTTCATTGAATATGTCATTGAATATGGTATTCAGATAACAGGCGGAGTTCCAATTTCCATAAGGGTATATCCTGAATCGAGACAGAGCTATGGCAATTTTATTATTCCACCAAAATCAATCATAAAAGTTGAGGTGTCAAAATGAGCTCATTTCAAATGCGTGTTGATTTTGAATAAAATAGGGATAGCGACCAATCTTTTTATTAACTATCCCCCGGTCTTATGATCACCTGAAAAGATGCTGCCTTGCTGGGCGCCGCCAGCTATGGCGCGGCAATGGCGTCCTATCTTCATGAAAATCTTGGTAACCAAGCCGACAAAAAAAGAACTAACGAGAAACGAAGGCTGTTAGGGTTTGAAGACGGTCTCACATGTTGTTTTTTGTTATACTTTGGCCTTATACTCAGAGTATGGCAGACCGGATAAGAAGGGTAAAGAGAGAATTTATGATTGAAACAGAGACGAACCTTATTGATAGACTTGAAACCGTGAAACACATAAGCCCTAAGTGGCATCTATTACTGGAGTTCTTTCAATGGGTTGGTACAGTGTCGCTCTTGATTCTCTTCTTTGTCTTTTCCTGTGATGTTATTACTGGCAGAACGGAAACCGTTCGTGGAATGTACGGGGTTCCTGCTGACGACATTGAAAATACGATGCAACATCTGTTGGATGCTCATGTTCGAACTGTTTTTGTCCCTCCTCATCAGCAGACAATTTCGCGCTTAAGTAAAGCAGGATTCCAGGTATATCTGACCCTGAATGTTTTCGGCGGCACTGAGGCCTGGAAAAAATATCCTGATTCAATCCCAATCACGGCTTCGGGCAAGGCTGTTTCGTCTCAATATGGCGGGGTTTGCCCGACACACTTTGTCTGGCGTGAAGAACGACTGGCTCTTCTCGCCTCCTGGCTGCAGGAATATGGGGGGACTGACGGTATTGACGGTGTGTGGCTTGATTTCGTCAGATATCCAGGACGTTGGGAAGAGAAACAACCTGAAATCCCGGATACCTGTTATTGTCCGCGTTGTCTTAAGCTTTTCCAGATTGAAAAGGGAGTTGATGTTCCTGATAGTATGCCTACCGCCGAGGCGGCTGACTGGATTCATAAACATGCAGAATCAAAATGGCGGCAATGGAAAAAGGAACAGATCACCTCATTTGTCCGTGAAGCCCGTTCCATGGTGGAAAAGATACAGACAACGAAAAATGTTAAACTCGGTGTCTTTCTTGTCCCCTGGACACAAGGTGAACGGCAAGGCGCTGTGTTAAGGCAATTAGCCCAGGATGCAACCCAGATTGCCCCTTATGCGGATGTGGTATCGCCTATGGTCTATCATGTTATGGTCGGTCAGCCTGTGGAATGGGTCAGGGATATCAGTGAATATTTTCTGGATATGACTGAAAAAACTGTCTGGCCGATCATTCAGTCAGCTGATGTTCCAGCGGATGAATTTGCAAAATCCGTACAGTCAGTCTCCCAAAGCGGAGCTGAAGGTCTTCTGGTCTATACTTATCCTGATATGAAAGAGAACTTGTGGCCGTTGCTGAAGGATTTCGACGCGAAGAAAAATCTTCTCCCAAATCCGGAATTGATGATGGGTTCAGAAGGAGGCAAGCAGGCGCCGACTTTCTGGCAACAAGGCAATGATGCTGTTGACACCAAATATCTCTTTCAACCTGATACTAAAAAGAACGGCGGAATGCTGGGGATAACTGCCGGTCTCGATCGCCAGGGAGCATGGAAGGCAGCTATCCCTTCGTGTGATCCCCGGAAAACGTACCGGTTTTCCGCAGACTTTTTTCGGGAGGATCTCAAGGGATCTGCTTACCCGGAGATTGAGGTGTGGGGCCAGCACTATTTGCTCAACACCCATCGTGGTGTCGGGCAGTTTCAAAACCTTCGCGTCTCCGTCCACTGTCCTCAAGACCTGAAGGAATCTGAGAAAATTTTTTCCTTTAAAAACAATGCTCCGGGTATGACGTTCTGGATGCAACATCCTAAATTAGTTGAAGATGTTCCCCGGCCGGTCAGGCAGGATTCTACAGGTGACCCCAATTTCTTCCCGATTGGCGCCTACGGGGCGAGTGTTGAAAATATCTCGCTGATGAAAGAAATGGGCTTAAACAGTGCATTTATGCCCATGAGTGAGAAATCTATCGATGCGTGTATTGATAATGACATGCATTGTCTTCTCTCGGTGCCGCATGATCCTGAAGAGCTGCTCATAGCTGTCGACACCTTGGCCGATCGTTTTCCCAAGGGCAGATTCAGCTTTTATGTCAATGATGAACCGGAGATCCATTCTTTCCCGCGGTGGAAGGCCCAGGATATCCAAAGGATTCTGCATGATCGATTTCCCGAGATTCCAACATCCATGGCAATCGTTCGGCCGCAGAACATTGCGGATTACGCCGGAAGTGCTGATCTCTTCATGCTTGATCAATATCCCGTTCCTTTTATGCCCATGACCTGGCTTTCCGAGTCAATGGATCAAGCGGCGGCTTCTGTCAGCAGGAATCGTCTGCAATCGGTTATCCAGGCATTTGGCGGGAGTGAGTCGAGTTCTTCCGGCTGGCCGAGATTGCCCACCTTTGAGGAAATGAACTGTCTCACCTTTCTGTCCATCATCCATGGCAGCAGAGGGGTGTATTTTTATACATTTCCAGTTATCACTGCCGATGAACAGGGGAAAAAGGATTTTCAGCGAGTGGTTGGACGTTTGCAAAAGATTCTTCCCTGGCTGAAACGAATGAACCGCCCGGAACCCGTTGCCATTGAAATGCTGTCCGCGAACAGGTTTGATCCGAAAGGGAACCCGGCTGTCCATTGTGCATATAAAAAAAATGGATCCGAACAGATGCTTTTGTGTGTGAATACATTGCCGACGTACACCAGAGCATCTCTGTCACTTCCGATAGAGGGGACATTAGTTTGGCGGGAATTCTTTGATGGCAGCAAGGCGATGGCGGTCAATGGTGCCCTGCAGATTGATTTTCTGCCCCTGGAAGTGAAGGTTTTTGTAGATTCAGAGCAATAACCCCGAAGCAATTTTATGCCATTTCTAAATCAAATCAGCATTGTCCGGTTTGAAAATTGCTTCCGGGTAAAAATATTGTTCCGTGTACAGCAAATCCCCCTCAATCCCCCTTTTTCAAAGAGGGAAGCATAAAGTCCCCCCTTTGAAAAAGGGGGGTAGGGGGGATTTAGCCGCTTTGAAGGATAATGCAATTTTCAAACCGGACACTACTGAAATCAAAGAGGATAGTTGGTTTCGCGCAGAGGCGCTGAAAAGGACAAAAAAGTTTTTCTCTGCGCCTCCGCGTCTCTGCGCGAAAACATTCTGTTATCACTTGGCTGTGGATAATAAATTCACTTCTGATTTAGAAATGGAATTAGTTCTCAACTGCCTGTTCTTCCTTGGCACCTAAAGTTACCGTCGTTGATAGCTTTCGACCGTCCCGGAAAAACTGCAGTGTGATGGTTGCTCCTGGTGCATTCAGGGCAACTCGATTGCGAAGATCGGCCGCTCCGGCAATACTGACATCATCCATGGACACAATCAAGTCGCCCTTTTGCAGAGAAGACTTTGCAGCTGGTGCATTTGCCTCAATTTTGCTGACGATGGCGGCATTGGCGGCATCGGTGGTCAGATTATGTGCCTTGAGCTCATCAGGAGAAATGTCCTTGAGCGCTACCCCCAGCCACGCTCGTGTCATTTTGCCGTCTTTTTGCAGTCGTTCCGCAATTACTTTTGCCATATTGATCGGAATAGCAAAACCAACTCCCATATACCCGCCGGTTTGCGTCAGAAAGGCCGTGTTTATCCCAATAACCTGGCCATGAATGTTGAGAAGCGGACCGCCTGAATTACCAGGATTGATGGCCGCATCGGTCTGGATGAAATCTTCGTATTCGCTGATACCGACACTGCTTCGTCCTGTGGCGCTGATAATTCCGACGGTAACTGTTTGTATCATCTCAAAAGGTGATCCTATGGCTATCGCCCACTCCCCGACCTTGAGCGACGATGAGTCCCCCAGGGATATTACCGGAAGGTCCTCTGCGTCGATTTTGATCAAAGCCACATCCGATTTTTTGTCCTGGCCGATTACTTTTGCCGTAAATTCTCGCTTGTCTGTAAGGCGGATTGATATCTCCTGCGCATTGTTGATAACATGAGAGTTGGTGAGGATATATCCATTTTTATTAATAATAAATCCAGATCCATGGGCATAGGTCGTTTGTCTATCGCCACTGTCATGTTCCTTGCTGTTATTTTGTTCTCCAAAGAAATTATGAAGAAGGGGGTCGTTGAAGAATTTATCCGAAGCTTGTTTCTCGGCGGTGTTGTCCGTTGTCACTTTTTTCACATAGACATAAACAACAGCAGGTTTGGCCTTCTGGGTGACAGCATGAAATGCTTCCGCCGTATCAATCAGTACTGCTGTCCTGGCATCAATGTTTTCCGCACCAATGCCGTCAAACGGAATAAAAAGGACAATAATGGTTAGGAAAACAGAAAGAAGTGTTCTAAGCTTGAGAAAGGTCATGATGGTTATTGAGTTTTCCTTTGTGGGTATCTGATTAAAAAAAAGAGGTAACAGAGCCTCTTGCAGGTAAGCGAGCTTGTGAGGATTCGACAAAGGGAAGGCCGGGGCTTTTTTAAGATTTCACACTCCATTCGCAAACGTTTGTCAGGTAATTAATGTATTATTATGAAAAGTTATGCCTCTTCTTTGTTGTTGAGTGCCTCCACGGAAGATCTAAATCACTCAAGTGCTCATTTTTTATCATATCATTTCAACTGTGCATTGAAAAAAGTGTACCATGCTTTTTTATAGGTACACCTTGTCACAGGTATCCTTAATGTGGTATAAATATTATTATAATAGCTGATTGTCCAGTATTATTAAGTTCATTTCAGTAGTTACAGTGCTTTTTCTATTGGAAGAAAATTAAAAAGGAGTGTGACTTGTAAGAGTCGCAGGTTATTCTTCATTGGTTTTGATTGATTGGTCAAAGCTACACCCTATGCTGATAGGGATTTTATTAAATGAACCAGAAAGGAGGGCGTATGAGAAAAAAAATAAGTACAGTGTCACTGTGTTTTGTGCTGGCTTTTGGAATGGCAACAACTGCAGCATTTGCAGCACAGGGTGGAAGTATTGGTCAAGGGGATTTTTCGGTTATGAAAGGTGATAAGCTGGTTGATAAGCTTTCAGGCCAAAATCCACTTCAAGATGAGTCCATGCTGGTTTGTGACGGTAAATGCATGATCAAGTCAGAAGGGATCTCTCTGGTAGCTGCTGATCAGGCAAAATTTGCTATTAAAAATGAAGCGGATACCTTCAGGCTGTTTTTACGTGAAGGCAGTGTGGATTATGTTATCACCGATAAAGCTCGCAAGATAGCGTTTCATACTCCGGAAGGCGTATATAGTGTTGCTGATATAGTTTTTAACGCTGCAAGTAACCCTGTTGTGCGCGGTAGTGTAAAAGTAAATAAAGATGGAAAAACGGAAGTCAGTGTCAAGGAAGGACGGTTGACTTTTGCAACGGCGGACGGCATGAAGTCTGTTGGTGCAAATGAAAAAATTGTCCTGGCAGTATCAACTATTCCTGGTGCTGGTAATAACACTAACACTAACACTGACACTGATAGTAATAGAGGCGTGTTCATAGCTGGTACAGTGGCCGCGGGGGTGGTTGCAGCAATTTATTTGTTACAGAAAGATGAAGATGGGGGATTTGTCCCACCACCAACCCCAACCCCAACCCCAACTCCAAGGCCAACTCCAAGGCCAACACCACCACCAACACCTAGTCCAAGTGCTTAAGCTGAATAGAGTGTAAGCGTGCAAAAGAGGGTTGCTGCTTTTTATGGCAGCCCTCTTTCTGAATTTTAGCACAAGAAAAGTAATTCTATGGTTTAAACTCTTAAGTCGTCTTACTGGAATGCCAATGTCATCTACTGGAATGGTTCGTTTTCTCTTACTTGTTTTTGTTGGTCTCTTTTTATCCGGATGCGCTTCGGAACAATTTCAAGCCAATACGGATCTCAAAAAGTTCCAGGACGTCAGTCAAAAAACAGAAAAAGAAAAAGCCGCGACAATCGACAATGTGCAGAAGCCTTCAGCTGCGGTCCTGGCAACAGCGGATATCGGAGATTATCTTTTAGGCCCCGGAGATCTCCTTACGGTTACGGTGTTTGAAACTGAAGCATTAAATGCTGAGGTTCGAGTATCTTCGAGAGGGCTCATAAGTCTACCGCTCCTCGGTAATGTTGAAGTCAGCAACCTCACCGCCGCAGAGGCAGAAGGAAAAATTGAAGCAGACCTTAAAGTTAAGTATCTTCAGAATCCTCATGTTTCTATTTCTATTAAAGAGCATGTCAGCAAACAAATAACCTTGGTTGGTTCTTTTAAAAAGCCAGGAACATATGATTATGTCTCTAAAAGAAAACTGCTTGATGTTATTGCCATTGCCGAAGGTTTGTCGGAAAAAGCAGGATCGGCGGCATATATTACTCGCTTTGATAACAAATCAAAAAAAAATGTAAATTACTTCATAGATCTGGATGAACTTGTCAGAAAGGGGAATATGGCACAGAACATAGTGGTCATGGGTGGTGATGTCATTTTCATTCCCGAAACAGGCCAATGTTTTGTTGATGGCGCGGTCCGTAAGCCAGGAACCTATCCTCTGAGAAACGGTATGACCATTACGGAAGTCATCACCCTTGCCGGTGGCCTGGCAGGGTACGCTGACAGTGACAAGATTAAACTTATCCGCCGCATCGAAAATGGCAAGGAAAGGCAGGTGTTGAGTCTGAGCTTTAGTGATCTTCAGGGCGGGGTCGGTGATACCCTTTTGATCAAGGATCAAGATATAATCTTTGCAGAGTCCAGTGCGAGTGGCACTCTTTTCTCTGGTTCTGGTTTTACGCTTGGATTTTTGGGAACAGGTGTCAGTTTCACGAACCCAAAGAAATAATGGTAAAGGCAATATCTCTTCAGCTTGTGGATAGGCTGTCGCAACCTGAAAAATTAGCACAAATGCTGGTTTTTTTTCTTCTGGCCACTCTTCCTCTAATTTTTGGCGCGGTTCATCCCATTGTTCAAGGTGTCTATACCCTCCTTATCCTGGTTGGGCTTGGCGGCTGGTTGCTCTATGCTCTGCCGGAGTTGCCGTGGAAAGATCTTTCCTGGTTCTGGTTAATTGTCCCGATTGTTCTCACAGGTTATATAGCCCTGCAGTCACTTCCTTTACCCTTATCTGTTGTCGAATTTGTATCTCCTGCCAGGGCAGCCAGAATTCAAATGGTAAACACCCTGGCTCAGACAAGACTGACCACCGCTTCCATAAGTGATAATGGAATCGCAGGGATGCAGAGTGCAATCTTTGTTTTTTCTCTGCTCCTCTATTATTTTGTTCTCACAATGCTGCTCAGAAGAAACAAAAAAATAGTTATAGGATTGCTCTACATTACCGCTTGCATCGGACTCTTTGAAGGAGTCTATGGACTGTTCCAGGTGATGAATCCAAATATGGGGATCTTGTGGCTACCCATAACAGTTAAGGGGGCTGCGCATGGCACCATTATTTATAAAAATCAATATGCTTCTCTCTTGAATATGTGCTGGCCCTTAGCCCTTGCTGGAGGATTGATTTTTCTTGAATCTTTAAAGGATACAGCAAAAGGAAGACCCGCCAAAGGCAAATTGCAACACTTTTTGCAATCTTTATCTCTACTGAATATACAGGTTCCGTTTTTCTTTTTCGCTGCCGGGGTAATGATTCTCGCAGTAGTCTTTTCATTTTCCCGGGGCGGAATACTGGCAATGTTAATGCTGGTTGTTTTTCTTAATTTATTTATGCCCTGTTCGCGCAAGATAAACCTGTTACTGACTATTTTGCTGGTTGTCTTCCTCGGGGGATATGGTTCGCTTTTAGGTCTTGATGGAGTTTTCAGCAGATTCGCTACCATCGATGGTTCTGGATTAACGCGATTTCATATTTATATGTCCACTCTTCCCATGTTGTGGGACCACTGGTTTTCGGGTATCGGATTTGGTTCGTTCCAATTGCTATCTGGCGTATATCTTAAAGAATTTCCAGAAAATCTCCTGTTTGATAGAGTGCACAACGACTATCTCGAATTGGCCATTGAATTGGGTTTACCTATGGCGCTCCTCTTTTTTGTCTGGCTCTTGGGCGGGGTTATGGTAACAGGGAAAAAACTGGTACAAAAAAGCCGTGTCATTCACGAAGAGTACAGGACATCAATAATAGTGGGCTGTGCTGCTTTCTGTTCGCTTTTAGGCTTTTTGATCCATGGCCTGGTAGATTTCGGGTGGCGGCTTCCGGCAAATGCCTTGTATGCAGTCACCTTGGTCGCATTAATTTCCTATGCGATACAGGATCATCCCTTACCGGCGGAAGACTGATCTCGCGCAGAGCCGCAGAGCCGCAGAGAAATACAAAAAACTAAAAAGGTTTTTCTCAGCGTCTCTGCGGGAGATAAAAATATAACTGGACATGCCCAGAGAATGACGGAAAATGAGATAGGAACAATCGTGATCGAGTCGGTCATTGCTGTTCATCGGGAGCTTGGTCCCGGGCTTCTCGAGACGGTTTACGAGATTGTTCTGGTCAGGGAGTTGCAGGATAGAGGGCTGAAGGTTGAGCGGCAGGTCTCCGTGCCGATCGAGTACAAGGGCATCAGGTTCGACGAAGGGTTCAAGGCAGATATCATCGTCGATGGTAAGGTTATCCTGGAATTGAAGTCTGTAGAACGGGTGACGCCGGCCCACAAGAAGCAAGTTCAGACGTACCTGCGGCTGACGGGATGTAAACTCGGGTACCTCTTGAATTTCGGCGATGCCTTGATGAAATCCGGGATTACCCGGTGTGTTAACGGCCTTGAAGACTGATCTCGCGCGGAGACGGAGAGTCGCAGAGAAATACAAAAAACTAAAAAGGTTTTTCTCAGCGTCTCAGCGCCTCTGCGGGAGAAAAAAATGTCATGAAATTACTCTTTATGCTGAATAATTATTAAAATACGCTCTATGTCTCTGTCTGATTTTATAGATATCCACACCCATATCCTGCCGGGTATTGATGATGGACCCCAAAACCTGGAAGAAAGCGCGGCTCTGGCCAGATGCTATACTGATATGGGTATTACGCAGGTAATTGCCACTTCGCATTATATCCCTGGCACTGCCTGGGCAGCTTCCAGCCAGCTTATCCTTGAGAAAATTGCCGAGTTACAGGGGTATCTGCAAAGAAACAGTATTCCTTTGGCAATATTTCCAGGTATGGAAATTGCGTATCACAAAAAATTACAGGAACATCTGGAGACTCAAACTTTTCTACCCCTGGGCACCAGTTTTCATTATTTACTCGAGCCATCCTTTACTGATTCTGCGGAGGCTCTTTTTCATTGTCTTGACCAACTTCTGGAACAAGGTCGGAAGATTATTCTGGCCCATCCGGAAAGAATACCCGGACTTCGGGAAATGAGAAATCCCATCGACCAACTTGTCAGGCAAGGGCTCAAAATCCAGATTAATACTGGTAGCTTACTTGGTAAATTTGGTGCAGAAAGTAAACATGTCGGGTTGCAATTCATTGAAAGTAATTGTGTCCATTATCTGGCCTCTGATGCCCATGGGGTAAACTCACGCCGACCCCCAACTGGAGAGGAATGGTCGCAATTGGGAATAATTCTCGGTATAGATGTACTCGAACAACTGTGCTGTATTAATCCTGCTCAACTACTTGCGGAAAAAGAGTGAGAACTCTTCAGCATAAAAACTGAACTCGCGCAGAGGCGCAGAGGCGCGGAGAAAGACAAAAAATGTTTTTCTCAGCGTCTCTGCGCCTCTGCGGGAGAAAACAATCTTAACGTTGTGAATTTTGAACAATAAATATCAAAACAGAAAAATAAAATGAGAGACAATAAAGACGAAAAATTTTCGGAAGCAGATAACAGCCTGGTAATACGGGACGAAGCACAGAAAAATCTTCCCAGTGTTGAGGTGCGGGAGCTTGTCCCTGAACTTCAGGATGAAATTGACCTCCGGGATTATCTGGATACCCTGATTCGCCGAAAAACAGCAGTACTATCAGTGTCCTTGATAGTCTTTGTTCTGGTCGCCCTGTATAGCTTTCTGGCAACTCCGCAGTTTAAGGCGAAAGGGACGATAAGGGCTTCCGCCCAGAGTTCAACAGTGACTAAATTTGACACTCTGGATCCCAATGCCTTGCAGACCAAGGAATTCCAGCAAACCCAGGTGAATCTCCTGCAAAGTAATCAGTTGGCAAACAGGGTTATTGAGAAGCTTGATCTGATGAATAAATTTAATACTCAGGCAGTGGACCCGAAAAAGAAGAACCAGTCAAAATCCCTGTTCGCTTCCATCAAAAATTTTATCCGTGCAGATCAGGAACAAGACCAGATCAGTGTCTTGAATGAAGATGCTCAAAATCAGCTTTTGGCTTATAATGTCCTTAAGGCATTTCAGGCAAGATTCAATGTGTCGCCGGTAAAAAACAGCGAGTTGATTGACGTCACTTTTGAATCTCCTGACTCGGCCCTGGCCGCCAGCGTTACCAATGCCGCCATGGATGAATTTATCCAGATGCATATGGACAGCAATCTGGATGCATCCAAGACCGCCAGTCAGTTCTTGGAGAAGCAGATTAGAGGAGCGCAGATCAAGCTTGAGGAATCCGAACTGCAACTCAACGAATTCGCCAGGAAGATAGGTATCGTTGATTTAAACCCGGAACATAATCTGGTGATGAAGCAGTTGGAGGAAGTGAACGCCGCATTGGCCAAGGCCTCTTCCGATAGAATTGCCAAAGAGGCCATGTATAAACAAAACATGCTGCTTGACGATAAATCGCTGGATCAGGTGGTCAATAATGTACTCATCCAGAGTTTGAAAACTCAATATTCGACGCTCGAGGCAGAATACAAGGATTTGAGTGTTACCTTTAAGCCGGGCTACCCTAAACTGCAGCAGTTGCAGGCGAAAATGGGAGAGATCGCGGCGCGGATCAATACGGAAAAACAACAGATCATCAACTCCATCAAAAACAACTATGAAACAGCCTTAAAAACAGAACAATATCTTCAAACAAACGCTGAAGCGCAAAAAAATAAAGCTCTGGAATTAGGAGAAAAATCTACGCAATATAAAATTCTGGAGCGGGAAGTAGAAACAAACAAATCCATCTACCAGAGCCTCCTGCAGCGCTCCAAGGAAATCGAGGCAACGGTCGGCGCCGCGGTCACCAACATTCAGATCATTGATCGAGCGACTGTACCCCTTTTTCCTTTTAAACCGAAAGTGGCCAAGAATCTGCTGCTGGCTCTTGTCCTTGGTCTGATGTTGGGAACAGGAACTGCCTTTACTCTCGAAGCTTTTGATAACACCATAAAAAATCCGGACGAGTTGGTTGACCGTTTTCATATCCCCGTCCTTGGCCTTATTCCCTTTGATAAGGAAGGTGTTGATAATCGAGGTAAAATGGCCATGAAATTCTTTAATGACCCGCGATCTCCGGTCGCTGAGGCCTTTCGGACAACCATGACTTCCGTGCGGCTGTCTGTTGCTGACAATCCACCCAAAACTATTCTTCTGACCAGTATTCTGCCTGAAGCCGGTAAGAGTTCACTGGCGACGAATGCCGCTTTTTCTTATCTGGCAGAGGAGGAAAAGTGTTTGATTATCGACGTGGATTTGCGAAAGCCAAGCCTGCATAAAATTTTTGAAACATCGAGAAAAAAAATGGGGTTGAGCAGTGTGTTGAGTGGTATGGCCCAACTCAGTGATGTGATCATGAAGACTGAGTTTCCTGGCCTCGATTTTATCGCCAGTGGGCCTTTGCCTCCTAATCCGGCAGAACTGTTGAGCTCTAAACGTATGCGCCAATTGCTGGCTGTCGTCTCAGGGCGCTATGATCGTGTCATCCTTGATGGCCCGCCGTATCAAGGTTTTGCGGAGATCCTTGTCCTGTCTCATATGGTCGATGGTGTTATTCTCGTTACTGTTGAGGGAGAAACGCCTCGCGAAGGTGTCAAGCATTTCAGAAAAGCCGTCGTCAATGTCGGTGGTCGTATTCTTGGAGCCATCATCAATAAGTCGGGAAGAAAGAAGGGCTTCACCTCATACGGCAGTTATAAATATTACGCCTATAATTATAAATATGGCGAGGAGAATGCCGGATAAACGTGGCTGGATTTTCATCATATACATATCACTGGACTTTCCGCATCGTCTGTTTTCTTTTTTTACTCGGCCTGGCGGTGTTGCAGTTATTCATCTCCCGGCAGGAGCAAACCGCATATAGCGGCACCAGCGGTTCTGCTGCCATGCTTGGGTCTCTGTACAGCTCTTCTCTGCTCACCTGGCATGCAAAACGTTTTCATCTGCTCGAAGGTGAGATGGCCAAGGCGGAAGGGTTGTTCAAGCGGGCCCTGGTGCAAAACCCTTTATTCATCCCTGCCTGGCTGGGGCTGGCAGAGTTGCGCAATGATCAGGGCAGAAAACCCGAGAGCCAGGCTATTCTGGAGTATGTGGATCAACTCAGCGCGGATATCAGTCGCTGGCGTTGGGACAAGGCTCTGCTCGCCTATCAGTTGGGCAGGCTTGATATTCTGTCCCGTGATCTTTCTTACGTTATAGAAAAGATACCGGGGAAATCAAGACAGAGCGCCCTGAAAATGGCTTTCTCCATCTGGGACGATCCGCAGGAGCTCCTGAGCCGGATGGGTACACAGAATGTGCTGTATCTATTTAATTATGCGGCACAAACCACACAGATTGATACAGCGCTGGCGTTCTGGCCATATATAGAAAAAATGGGAGTGGAAGCTAATAAAAAGGATGTGCTCACGTTCCTGAACGCCCTGATATTGAATAAAAGAATAGACATAGCCGCTACAATCTGGAAAAAATATTTTAATAGCCAGTCCCTGCTTTATGATGGCAGTTTTCAGGACGAGCCAATGAACACAGCCTTTGGCTGGCGAGTGGAGAAGCCCAAGGGGAGCACATGGCGTATTGAAAGTGGCAAGGGAAAAGAGAAGTCTCAGGCTATGCGTCTCCATTTTTCAGGAACTGAGAATATTGCATTCACTCATTTATCACAAATCGTACCACTTGCATCCGCCAGAAAATACAGCCTTACCGGTTGGCTGAAGACGGAAAAATTGACTACGGATCAACGTCCTTATCTGGAAGTAGTGGGTTATAAATGCAATATTCCCCCGGCCAAAACTGAGATTATGGCCAAGAGCCAACCCTGGACCCCTTTTACTCTTTCTTTCAATGTTTCTGAAGATTGTGAAGCCGTGCAGGTGCGAGTGCGACGAGATCCCAGTAAGCATCTCGATAATCTCCTGGCCGGTGATCTCTGGCTTCGTGATCTGGAGATACACAACACCGGAGAGATAGAGTCTTCTTCAGACACGAAACTTTTGCTTCACGATCTGCAGATACGTGACTCAGGGGCGATATATTCTTTTTCAGGCACTAATAACCCATGATTGCAACGATAGATGCGGATAATATATCTCGATTGCTGAAACAGCTCTCGCGGGATTATTCTACAGAGAATACCATTGCCTTTGTCGCTGATAATGGCGGCATGCTTTCATCTTGTAAAAAAATCCTGACCCTCTGCCGGGATGGGAGTGAAGAGATTAGAGAATGGGTACAAAAAGAGTGTGGCAAATATGGCGTTCAATATGGCTGGTTTCTCCAGGAAGCTGGTCAGATCCTTCAGATTTTTCAGTCGGATGATAAACAGGACGATAATTATGGGATCCTTGGCCTTCCCTCTTCTGCCAGTTTAGCTGAAGTCAAACAGGCATACCGCAAATTGACTGTCCAGTATCATCCGGATACTGCCGGTAACGCAGGCCGAGATACAACGGAACAATTTATCCGGATTAACAAGGCCTACCATACCATCACCACCAGCAAAAGACAGGAATCTGTCGATGAAATATCGGCCGGCACAGCGCATTTCTGGCGTTATGGAAAGACAGAAAGCGTTCCGGGCAGGGTAAACAAAAAATCAATGGTGTGGATTTTAGTCCTGGTCCTGGGATCAGTTCTCTCCTGCGGTCTGATTGCTCAGATATATTCCCAAAAAGTGATGGTCTCGACGCTTCAGCATAACGGAGCCGCGTTTGTGCCTACGGCAAAAAAATCTCGGGTTGCTCCTCCTGTTGTGGCAATGACCTTTGCCGAAAAGATGAAGATTACCGAAACAAGGGAAAAGGCCGAGCAGGCCGCCAGACAAAAAGAATCAGAAGCTGACCATGCTAAAAGAGCAGAGAGCGTTGAATCTCCCGAGCTAAAAGCTGTCAAGGCGAGTATTCCTGCAGAACAGGAGAAGACGGTTGCTATTCCTCCGCAAGAGGTGGTACAGGCAATACCTTCTCTATCTGAAGTTGATTCCCCGAAGACGAAACCTGCTGAAAAAGTAAAAAAGACGACAGAGCTGCATTCTGTTGAAACCAAGGCGGAAAAAGCCAAGGGTAAAACAATGCATGAAGCTGGAGACGCAAAGAAGAATACGGTTCAAACAACGAAAAACACCATCGTACCAGATATCAAGAAAGAGGATTCTACTGAACTTCGTCAACCAGCGGTAAAGCATGTCGCCCGGCAGGATAAACAGATAAGCGCTGCGCCAATAAAGGATGCCGTGAAACAAGAAATTGCGGTCCAACCTGTTGTTGAACCACCTCGGGTGCAAGAAATTCCCAAAGAGGATTCTCGTTCTGGACCTGACGTGCAACAGCGCATCGATTCATTTTTGTTAGAATATTGCCGAGCCTACGGTGAAAAAAACCTTAAGGAATTCACTGGGTTTTTTGAATCTGATGCCACAGAAAACGGTAAACTGATTACAGAACTCGTTGGCACGTATGCAAATCTGTTCGAATCCACAAAAACTATTGGGCTGCGGATTTCAACGCTGAAATGGGAGGAATCCCCAAAAGGGCAGATCACCCTCAAAGCCAGGTTTAAAATCGATCTGGTGTACCAGAATGCCGAAGTCGTTCATGGTCGCGGTAAAATTGATTTCCTGCTCGTCGCTGATCATGGAAAATTACTTGTGAAGAAAATGAACTACAGCTTTGATCAGTGAACCTGCGAGACCATTAGGATCGACACTATTGGGATGGTTACATGAACACCCAATGTAGATAGTTGCGGTTTTTCGTTTTAATAGAGGGAGTAATATTCCATGCCTGCCCGAACTCTTGATAAACTCAAGTCTTATTATTTATATTTCCTGAGTCAGCATATGTTGCGATTCAAGAAAAAAAGCACGAGTGTTCATTTTTGGATCATGGTGGTGACGGATGTATTGTTCATCATGCTGGCGTATGTATTGGCTCACTATCTTCGTTTTGAGGCACTCCGGAACTCTCATGATCCGCTCTCTTATCTTTTTGTCTTACCTGTCATTCTGGGTGTAAAACTTCCAGTATTTTATGTGCTGGGGCTTTATAACGGTATGTGGCGCTATACCGGGTTGCGCGATCTGCAGAATATAATCAAGGCGGTTCTCCTTTCTTCGGCCATCATTGTCTCCATAATGTTATTTGTTAACCGTTTCCAGGGATTTTCCCGGTCGGTCTTCATTATGGACGCTATTCTTACCTTATTGTTCATCAGTGGCAGCCGGGTCTCAATCCGCTGTCTGTTTCATCACAATCATTCTCGGCAACAGGAACGGCAGGTCCGAAAAAAAAGGCTCCTCCTGATTGGGGCCGGGGATGCTGCCGAACAGGTGGTACGAGAAATCGCGGCCAATCCATTACTGCCCTATAAAGTTGTCGGATTTGTCGATGATGATCCGACAAAAACCGGAATGTGGATCCATGGCATACCCATTCTTGGCGGTATAGATGATCTGGTGAGATTTGTCGATCAGGCAGCCGCGGAAGAGTTGTTAATTGCCGTGTCTGCTATTACTGGTCAGCAGATGAAACGTATTGTCGGTCTGTGTCAGCAAACAGGACTTCCATATAAGGTATTGCCTGGTCTAGGCGAGCTTATTAATGGCACCGTATCCGTTAAGGCCATCCGTGATATTTCCTATAATGACCTGTTGGGCAGAGAAGAGGTCAAACTTGATCAGGAGAAAATTGGTGGCTATGTGACCGGAAAGACAGTGATGGTCACAGGAGCAGGCGGGTCGATCGGCTCAGAACTGTGCCGTCAACTGCTTCGCTTTCACCCAAAGCGGCTCATCCTTTTTGATTCTGGTGAGGAGAATCTCTATTCTATCCAGATGGAGATGGAGCATGAATATTCGTTTAATAACTATGTTACTGTCCTCGGTCAGGTCCAGAATAAGGAATTGCTCAAGAAAGTTTTCAGTCAATATAAACCGGAGGTTGTTTTCCATGCCGCTGCCTACAAACATGTTCCTCTGGTTGAAATTAATCCCTGGGAGGCAGTGACCAACAATATCCTTGCGGCCAAATACCTGCTGGAGGCATCTATTGCCCACGGGGTGCACCGTTTTGTTCTGGTCTCAACCGATAAGGCCGTTCGGCCCACTAACGTGATGGGCGCTTCCAAACGCATCACCGAACTGCTGATGTTAGCCTACGGTAAAACACTTATCAATAGCGCTTCTTCTCAGGCTTCAGACAACCATCATACTATTTTTCAGGCGGTACGCTTTGGTAATGTCCTTGGCTCGTCTGGTTCCGTCATCCCTCTTTTTAAACGGCAGATTGAAATGGGTGGCCCGGTAACCATTACCCATCCGGATATCACCCGTTATTTCATGTCCATTGAAGAAGCTGCCCAGCTCATCATCCAGGCGGGAGCGATGGGTGCCGGTGGGGAAATTTTTCTTCTGAAGATGGGAACCCCTGTAAAAATAGCCGATCTGGCTCGTGATCTCATTCAACTCATGGGATTTGAGCCGGAAACCGACATCAAGATTACCTGCACCGGCCTCCGCCCCGGAGAAAAACTCTACGAAGAACTCATCACCGAAGGTGAAGGTATCGTCCCTACCCAGCATGAAAAAATCATGGTGCTGTGTGGTAATGGCAAATCCTTGCATGAAATGGAAAAGCTTCTTGATGAGTTGGCCGGAATGGCAACATCCTATGATGCGCCCGGAATCAAAGAGATATTCAAGAAGATACTTCCCGAATATACATCTGATTTACAGGCAAAATCAATCATCGGGTGAGTCATCTTCTGGCCGCCAGAGGTCGGGGGCCTTTGCCTGCCCTCCGGAACGATCATGTCTGCCGAAGACATTACCCGGGTGCTTGAATTTATTAGAAGTTGTTAGAATTTATGACATGATAACTGTTCCAAAAAACCCATCTTCCGGAAAGAAATCAGGCATCTTATGCCTTGATTGTTGAGGTCACAACCAGTAAAGAAAAGGGCAAAAAAGTTTTTCTCTGCGCCTCAGCGTCTCTGCGGGAGATTAGTCCTCAATCCGAGATTAGCTGGATAGTTACGAATATTTACGAATTTCAGGTGGCTGGCGCACTGTCATTCAAAAACAAAGAGATCAAAAATGACCCAACCAAAACATCACCCCTCGTCGCAACCGAAGGTGGCATTAATCACCGGTGTCACCGGTCAGGATGGCGCGTATCTTGCCGAGTTTCTCTTAAAAAAAGGCTATGAGGTCCATGGTCTCAAGCGCCGTACCTCGCTTTTTAATACGGATCGCATCGACCACCTCTACCAGGACCCGCACGAGAAAGATCGCCGCTTTTTTTTGCATCACGGCGACATGACCGACTCCAGCAGTCTGATCCGTATCATCCAGCAAGTACAGCCGGATGAGATCTACAATCTGGCGGCGCAAAGCCATGTCGCGGTATCGTTCGAAGAGCCCGAATACACCGCCAACTCCGATGCCCTGGGAACGCTCCGCGTGCTGGAAGCGATCCGCATCCTTGGCCTCGAGAAGAAGAGCCGCTTTTATCAGGCATCCACCTCAGAACTCTTTGGCAAGGTGCAGGAAACACCGCAAAAGGAAACCACTCCTTTCTATCCCCGCTCGCCCTACGCCTGCGCCAAGCTCTACGCCTACTGGATCACGGTCAATTATCGCGAAGCCTATGGCATGTATGCATGCAACGGCATCCTTTTCAACCACGAATCCCCGGTCCGGGGTGAAACCTTCGTCACCCGCAAGATCACCCGTGCCTTGGCGCGCATCAAACTCGGGCTGCAGGATGCCGTCTATCTCGGCAATCTGGATGCCAAGCGCGACTGGGGCCACGCCAAGGATTACGTCGAAATGCAGTGGCTCATGCTGCAACAGGACAAGCCGGAAGACTTTGTCATCGCCACCGGCGTGCAGTACAGTGTGCGCGATTTCGTCAATGCCGCCGCCAAGGAACTGGGAATGAGCATCCGCTGGGATGGTGTGGGTATGGATGAAAAAGGGTATGACCACTCCGGCAAATGCATCGTCGCCGTCGACCCGCGCTACTTCCGCCCCGCCGAAGTTGAAACCCTGCTCGGCGACCCCACCAAAGCCAAAGAGAAGCTCGGCTGGACACCCAAAATCACCTTCGATGAACTGGTGGCTGAAATGGTGCGCGAAGATCTGAAGGCCGCTGAGCGGGATGAACTGGTCAAGAAACACGGCTATTCGGTCCTGAATTGCCACGAATAGGGGTCTGTTTATGAATCTTCAGAATAAAATCTACATCGCCGGTCACCGTGGCCTAGTCGGCTCCGCCCTCATGCGACGCATAGCGACAGGGGGATATACCAACATCATCACTCGCACCCATGCCGAACTGGATCTGACTGATCAAACTGCCGTGCGTCATTTCTTTGCTGCGGAAAAGCCCGAGTACATCCTGTTGGCGGCCGCTAAAGTGGGTGGCATTCATGCTAACAATACCTATCCGGCAGAATTCATCCACGACAATCTTGCCATCCAGACCAACGTCATTCATGAGGCCTACCGCGTCGGCGTCAAACGCCTGCTGTTCCTCGGCTCGAGCTGCATTTATCCACGTGATTGTCTTCAACCGATGAAGGAAGAATACCTCCTTACCGGCCCGCTGGAGCCTACCAATCGGCCCTATGCCCTGGCCAAGATCGCGGGCATCGAGATGTGCTGGGCCTACAACCGGCAATACGGCACCAAGTTCATGGCCGTAATGCCCACCAACCTGTATGGCCCCAATGACAATTATGACCTTAACAACTCCCACGTCCTGCCTGCCATGATCCGCAAATTCCACCTCGCCAAACTGGCAAGTGAAAACAACCACGCAGGCATCGAAGCAGACGAACAGCTCCACGGCCCCATACCTATCGACTTGAAAGAACGCCTCCTCGCAACTTGCACCTTACCCCTTGAACCTCGCCCCTTGAGCCTTGAACCTTGTACCTTACCCCTTGAACCTTGCATCTCGTTATGGGGCACAGGTACACCCCGGCGCGAATTTCTCTACAGCGACGACATGGCGGAAGCCTGCCTCTATTTGCTGGAACAGCCGGAAGAAAAGTTGCAACCGCTGTTCAGTGACAAACAACCGCCGCTGGTAAACGTTGGTTGCGGTGAAGACCTGACCATCCGCGAGTTGGCGGAACTGGTCAGGGACGTGGTCGGCTATAATGGCAACCTTATTTTTGATCCCTCTAAACCGGATGGGACGATGCAGAAATTACTTGATGTGAGCAAGCTGAATCAAATGGGCTGGAAGGCAACGACCTCATTACGAGATGGCATTGTATTTGTTTTTGAAACATACTTGATGAAGGCATCATTGAAATAATGACTATTTTTTGGCACCAAGCCAAGACAGAGCGGTTCAGGAGCCCAGTTATTGGCTGCTTTGGGTTGGAGTTCAATGCGAATATTGATGATTTGCAGGAGTCGCGTGCTTTGGAGATTGTGCGGTAGTTGATGGCCTGCGGGATTGGGCAGCTAATGGCGTGTGAACCGAATGTCAATGTCAGGTTTGAGGAGTTTACTCTGTATGGTTTGAATCAACTTTTTCAGTTCGATTCTTCTCTGGGGCACCAGTGTTAAGGGACTTGGCTTGCATCTGAAATTTAGCGGTTAAGGGCTTTTTGGGGTCTTGTCTACTTCTGGCACTCGCTCATTTATCTTTTCGATATAAAACGGTAGCATAGTGAGTTGCGATCAGGCCCTGTTTGACGATTTATTTATGGCAATAATATGATGCTAATTCTTTTTAAATTTTAGGAACCATATAAATGGTTACGCTTTCTGGCATGTTTGATAGTGCTACAAAAGGCCGGTTTGATGAAATTGACTTCATTAAAGGGCTTGCTGTAATATCTGTGATTTTACTACACACAATCCCGCCATATATACTTTTGAAAATATTCGCACCATTTCATATTTGGCACGCTGTTCCTGTTTTTATGGTTATTGCAGGAATAAACAGTGCACTATCCTCTTTAAAAGAAGAAGAATTTGTTTTACTGAAAGAATATTCACCCAAAAAGATAAAAAAATCTTTCACCAGAATATTAATACCATTTACTGTAGTGTGGCTTGTGGAGGTCTTGGCGCTTGTAATTACTGGAAAAGCCACATATGCAAAAGTTATTACCTCGTACTTTCTTGGTGGGATCGGTCCAGGTAGTTATTTTACGCCAATTTATGTTCAGCATTTGATATTTTTCCCTGTAATATTATTAATAGTAATCAAATGTGATAAGATTAATCCCTATCTAACACTTGCGTTATTTTGTGTGCTTGCATTAATGGCAGAATTTGCTTGTGTAGTTTTTAATGTTCCTGAAAGTCTTTATAGACTTTTGTATGTAAGATATTTTTTCGCCACAGTTCTAGGCGCTTATTTGGTAAGGCATAATTTCAAGTTCAATCAAATAGCAGTTATGGCATTGTTAAGTGTTATATATATTGGAATTACTTCATATGTTGAATACAGTCCTGGAATTATTTATCCAGCATGGGGGTTTCAGCATGCGCCAGCTTATTTTTTTACGATATTTGTAGTGATTCTATTATGGAAAGTATTTCCTTACATTACATATATTGGAACCCTATTGACCAAAATTGGGAAGGCATCTTATCACATCTTCTTGATTCAGATGGTTTACTTTTGGACGTTCAGTCAGTTTGTACGGAATATTTTTTCAAACAACTGTATTTTTCTATTTGTTAATCTATTTGCTTGTTTAGCTATCGGTTACTTGTTTTTTTGTTTGCAGCAGCGAGGTGTTGAAATTGTGAGTAGAATTGGTGTAAACCAAGGATGTTAGATGTATGACAATCCTTGGATTGTGGGTGATTGTCACACTTCTCAATAAGCCTATAATCTATACACCCTCCCTCAGGAGGCGCTGGGTGTATGAGGGGGATACCGACATGAATTCAGGTACTCCCAAAATTTCTATATCAATCTCTAAATTTAAAGTTTGGTGATCAATAATGCTAGCAGGTAAATCTATTCTTATTACAGGCGGAACTGGCTCATTCGGTCATACATTTGTACCGATGACACTGGCTAAATATAACCCCCGCCGTCTTGTTATTTTTTCGCGGGACGAAATGAAGCAATGGGAAATGGCCAAGTTGTTTGCCAATGATCGGCGTGTTCGCTTCTTTATCGGTGATGTGCGCGACAAGGACCGCTTATCCCGTGCGCTGGATGGTATCGATTACGTGGTTCATGCAGCCGCAACCAAGATTGTACCCACTGCCGAATACAACCCGTTTGAGTGCATCAAGACCAACGTGATCGGTGCAATGAACTTGATTGATGCTTGTATAGATCGGGGTGTCAAACGCGTTGTCGCGCTCTCGACCGACAAAGCCAGCAGTCCTTCCAATCTTTACGGCGCGACGAAGCTTGCTTCCGATAAGCTGTTTGTGGCGGGTAATTCCTATGCAGGCGCTCAAGGCACCCGTTTTGGCGTTGTACGATATGGCAATGTGATGGGATCGCGTGGCTCGGTTATACCATTCTTCCTGTCGATTGCGGACAAAGGCACATTGCCGATCACGGATGCTCGCATGACACGCTTCATGATCACTCTGGAACAAGGTGTCGAGCTAATGTGGCATGCCTTTGAAGACATGGTGGGCGGAGAGATTTACGTCCAAAAAATTCCATCAATGAAAGTAACCGATGTCGCGCTTGCCTGCGTCCCTGATGCTAAACACGAGATCGTTGGCATTCGTCCCGGCGAGAAGCTTCATGAGCAAATGATCGGTACAGAAGATGCGCACTACACCTACGAATACCCCGAGCACTTCAAAATATTGCCCGCCATACACAACTGGAGCAACGATTCAAACCGAATCAAGGATGGAAAGAAGGTGGCTGAAGATTTTACCTATTGTTCGAACAACAACACCGAATGGATGAGTATCAAAACATTGCAGGCATGGATCGCCCAACATCGTGATAAAGTCGGCAAGATATGACAACGATGATTCCTTATGGTCGGCAAGACATTTCTGATATAGATATCCAGGCGGTTGTCGATGTACTGCGTTCCGACTATCTGACCCAAGGTCCGGCCGTTCCCGCTTTTGAAAAGAGTGTTGCAGACTATTGCGGTACGCAACATAGTGTTGCGGTGAACAGTGCTACGAGCGTCCTGCATATTGCCTGTTTGGCGCTGGACGTGGGGCCAGGCGATTTGGTCTGGACCACCCCGATTACCTTTGTGGCCAGTGCAAACTGTGCGCTCTATTGCGGCGCGAGTATCGATTTCGTGGATATTGATCAGCGCACCTACAACATGAGCGTGGAGCGACTGGCAGAAAAACTGGCATACGCAGAAAAGATCGGCAATCTACCCAAGGTTGTGATTCCCGTGCATCTATGCGGCCAACCATGCGATATGGTTGGCATACAGGTGCTCAGCCAGCAATACGGCTTCAAAATTATCGAAGATGCTTCGCATGCCATTGGTGGCAAGTATCGCGGTGAGCCGATAGGCAACGGCCGTTACAGCGACATCACCGTATTCAGCTTTCATCCGGTCAAGATCATTACCACGGGTGAAGGAGGCATGGCTATGACCAACGACGCACAGTTAGCTAAGCGCATGCAGCTACTGCGCAGCCACGGCATCACACGTGATGTGACCGAGATGACCCATGCGCCGGACGGACCTTGGTACTACCAGCAAATCGACCTTGGTTATAACTACCGTATGACCGATTTACAAGCTGCATTGGGCCTGAGCCAAATGCAGCGACTGGACGAATTCGTTGCTAAGCGCCACATTATCGCCAAGCGATATGACCAGCTTTTGGCTGGTTTGCCGGTGATCACGCCCTGGCAGCACGCGGACAGTTATTCCGGTTTGCACCTGTACGTAATTCGTTTGCAGCTTGAAAAGATCGGCAATACACATCGTCAAGTGTTCGAAGGGATGCATGAAGCAGGCATCGGCGTCAACCTGCATTACATCCCAGTGTATCGCCAACCCTACTACGAGGGATTGGGGTTCAAAGTGGGGCATTGTCCGGAAGCAGAGCAGTATTATGCTGAAGCGATCAGCCTGCCGATGTATCCTGGGCTGACCGAAATGCAGCAAGACAAAGTGATCAAGGCATTATGCCAAGCTACTGCAAAATGAGAATCGCTATCATTCCTGCTCGCGGCGGCAGTAAACGCATCCCGCGCAAAAACATCAAACCCTTCTGCGGCAAGCCGATGATCGCTTGGTCGATCGAGGCAGCCAAGTCCTCTGGGCTGTTCGAGCACATCATTGTCTCGACAGATGATGTGGAGATTGCTGAAGTGGCTATACAGTGGGGTGCAGAAGTCCCTTTTATGCGTCCTGAAGAACTATCTAACGACCACACAGGAACCACACCGGTCATTGCTCATGCCACGCAATGGGCCTTGGATCAAGGATTTGATGTGTCTGCGGTATGCTGCATTTATGCGACTGCGCCTTTTGTTCAGGTGGCTGATCTCAAACGCGGATTGGAGGTATTGAATTCAGACGGTTGGGATTACGTATTTACCGTGACAGATTTTGCTGCACCGATCTTTCGGTCATTCAAGCAAACTACCGAAGGCGGGATAGAGATGTTCTTTCCGGAGCATTTCGGCACACGTTCGCAAGATTTGCCCACCGCGTTACATGATGCAGGGCAATTCTATTGGGGGCGGCCAACGGCATGGCTGAAGGGCAAGCGTATTTTTGATCGGCACTCTAAACCAGTGATAATACCCCGTTGGCGAGTCCAAGACATAGACACACAGGATGACTGGGAGCGGGCCGAGATACTGGCGTCCATCATCATGGGGCATAAGGGTTAAACAGGGGCATGCACCACATCGCCTTCCGCATTTGACTCAATATTTTATTCCTTTTAAAGGATTGTTATGAAATTGTTAGAGAGAAATTGTTCTGTTTGTGCTTCGAAAGAATTTGTTGAAATGCTTAACCAAAAGTATCAATCGATAGTAGGTCTTGGCGACATAGAATATACGCAGAAAATAGTTACATGTAAATCATGCGGATTTACTTACAATAATCCCGCGCCATCTCCTGAAGCGCTTGCTGAATATTATGGCGCATTTTCAAATTATGAGAATCCTCAGCGAGGTGGAAGAGAATCAGAAGCGATGCTTAACAAATGGCAACGAACTTATGATTTGATAGAAAAAAGGTTTGCGCCAAAATTTAAAGGCAATGTATTAGAAATTGGATGTGCAACTGGAACGGGATTGTCTCTTTTTAAATCAAGAGGATGGAATGTCTTGGGTATAGAGCCAAGTCCTAAAGCAGTGAAGTTGGCACGTGAGCTGTATGATATTGAAGTCATTAATGGATTATTTGACCCAAAGGTTATTTCTGATAGATCGCCATTTGACGTCATTATTCTCTCCCATGTTGTTGAGCATCTTCTATCACCAGAAATATTGATACGGGAGTTGGTGCCATTGCTTAATGAGAATGGCTTAGTTTATATAGAGGTGCCTAATTTGATCCGTCCTTTCGTTCCAATGGGCTATTTTATGTTTGAACATTTAAATTACTTTACCCCGACGACATTGTCCTCGCTAATGGAATTAAATGGTTTTCATGTTGAACTTAAATTATTTGATAACTCCGTAGAAATTGAACCTTTCTATCCTGTAATAGGGGCTTTTGGGAGGAAATCCGCGAGAAAGTTGAGTTATATAAAAAATGATTTTGAAGCCGCTTGCGCTGCCGTTGAAGGCTATAAAAAAACATCTGGTAAAGAAGTGAGTAAATTGAAATCTAAATTAGATTTTATTAGGAAGAGTACGAAGCCTGGACGATTGGGTATATGGGGGGGCGGTTTACATACATCCTTGTTGCTTTCCGTCACAAACTTACCAATTGAAAGTATCGCTTGTATTTTTGAAAATGATCCAAAGAAACATGGCAGACATGTAAAGGGAATTGAAATAATTGGCCTAAGAAAGCCGGAAGATGTAGCTAAGTTAGTTGACGCTATCGTTATATCTTCTAAGGCATCAGAAGATGAAATATTTAATCAAATTAATTTTTTAGAGGAATTTGGAATCAAGGTGTATAAGCTTTACTCATGAATCAATGCGACAGCGGAATTCAGTAATACTGTCGGTTTATATTTTTTAAATATAGAAATTGCTCAATTCGCAAAATCGTTTATGCCTTAAACGGCAAGATTTGGTGATGTATTGAAAAAAAATAATATTAAAATTGCATTTCGCGTAGATGCCTCTAGACAAATCGGCACGGGACATTTCATGCGCTGTCTGACTTTGGCGGATGGGTTGAAACAGCACAGAGCACATATTCGTTTTCTCAGCCGTGAACTGCCCATGCATTTGCGTGACATGCTGGCAACTAAAGACATAGAGTTCGTTTCACTGGGTAAAGATGCAGCAAAATCACCCGGGGATGAGTTGGCGCATGCATATTGGTTGGGTGTTAGTCAAATGCAAGATGCGCAAGATACTATTCATGCACTGTCCAATCAGACTTGGGAGTGGCTCATCGTTGATCACTATGCACTGGATGCGCGTTGGGAAAGTGCATTGCGCGGAACCGTGAAACAGATCATGGTTATTGACGACATCGCTGATCGTCAGCACGATTGTGATGTACTGCTGGATCAAAATTTCTATGCAGACATGCAGACTCGCTACACCGGCAAAGTGTCGGCACACTGCCAGTTATTGCTGGGGCCACGTTATGCTTTGTTGCGTGATGAGTTTTGTCAACTGCACGAACAGATCAAGCCGCGCAGCGGACCAGTCAATCGTGTATTGGTGTTCTTTGGTGGTATAGATATGGATAACTACACAGGCCGTGCAATTGAGGCGCTGGCCGAAATTAACATTTTTGATCTGCGTGTTGATGTGGTGATAGGCGCACAGCATCCTTGTCGTGAGCAAATCAAGATGGCATGCGCACAGCACGGATTTATTTGCCATGTCCAAACCAACAAGATGGCGGAGTTGATGGCAGCAGCCGATCTGGCGATAGGTGCGGGTGGTTCGGCGACGTGGGAGCGTTGTTGCATGGGTTTGCCTTCAATCGTTTTAGTGCTTGCTGAAAATCAGAGTAAAGCTGCTAAAGACTTGGAGATGGCTGGGGTTCAAATCAATCTTGGTGATGCTATACAGGTAACTATTAAAGAGCTAGTCGATAAAATTAGAGAGTTAGTTGTGAATGAAAAATTGCGCTCTGAGTTATCAATGGCTTCCTTAGAACTTGTATCACTTTCAAGGAAAAATAATGTTGCAGAAATAATGGTTGGTTAAAATGCTTAATTACGAAAGCTTTTCATTACGACCCATTGAACTGGATGACAAGGACCGCATCTTGGAATGGCGAAACTCTGAAAGGGTTCGCTGCAATATGTATAGTGACCATGTCATCTCACAACAGGAACATGACGCTTGGTACGGTCGTGCTTTGGTTGATACTACCGCCGCATTTTTTCTTTTCTTGCATGAAGGGAGGGCAATTGGCTTTGTTTCTTTTACAAATATTAATCGTCAGCATGGACGCTGTTCTTGGGCATTTTATTTGGGCGAAACGGACGTGCCACGTGGTGCCGGTTCGGCAATGGAGTTTATAGCACTTGATTACGCATTTTCGACTCTTAAGATCAGAAAATTGTGTGCTGAAGTATTTATATTTAACGCAGGTGTAATAAGGCTGCATGAAAAATTTGGCTTTGCTCATGAGGGTAAGTTTATTGAGCATTATGCGAAAAATGGTAAGTACGAAGACATTGTATGTCTGGCAAAATTTGGCGCAACCTGGCCTGCAGAACGTGAAACATTCAAGATTCGTTGCTTTGGAAAAAAAAGGGCTTAACGATGACTCTAGTAGTAGGTAATCGATCAATTGGGCGAGATCATCCACCCGTTGTGATTGCCGAGATGTCCGGCAATCACAACCAGTCGTTAGAGCGCGCATTGGAAATCGTCGAGGCCGCTGCCAAGGCCGGGGCCCATGCGCTGAAGATCCAGACCTACACACCCGACACTATGACGCTTGATCTGGATGAGCGGGAGTTTCACATCAGCGATCCCAACAGTCTCTGGGCTGGCACATCTCTTTACAAGCTTTACGGCAAAGCCTACACTCCGTGGGAATGGCACAAGCCGATTTTTGATCGCGCTCGTGAACTGGGCATCATTCCATTCAGCACGCCATTCGATGACACGGCGGTGGACTTTCTCGAAAGTCTGGATGTGCCGTGTTACAAGATCGCTTCATTCGAAAATATTCATCTCCCTCTGATCCGCAAGGTAGCAGCTACGGGCAAGCCTATTATCATGTCAACCGGCATGGCTACTATCGCTGAACTTGACGAGGCAGTAACGGCCGCTCGAGAGGCCGGCTGCGAGGAGTTGATCCTGCTCAAATGCACCAGTACCTATCCGGCAAAGCCGGAGAACACCAATATCCTGACTATTCCGCATCTGCACGAGTTGTTCGGCTGCGAAGTCGGACTTTCGGACCACACGATGGGGGTTGGTGTTTCAGTTGCCGCCGTGGCCTTGGGCGCAACGGTTATTGAAAAGCATTTCACCCTTTCACGGGCTGATGGGGGAGTGGATGCATCATTCTCCCTAGAGCCAGACGAGCTGAAAGCGCTTGTCGTTGAAACAGAGCGCGCTTGGCAGGCACTGGGGAGCGTCGTTTACGGCCCGACAGAGAAGGAAAAGGCGTCGCTGCAGTTCCGACGCTCACTCTATGTGGCAGTTGATATGAAGGCAGGTGATGTTTTCACAGAAAAAAATCTGCGAGTGGTTCGGCCTGGACTCGGACTGCTTCCAAAGTATTTTGAGACGTTCCTGGGACGTTCTGTGACCATGGACGTGAAAAAAGGGACCCCGGTCAGTTGGGATCTGCTTTGATTTACTCCATATAAAAGCGAGATATTATGATGTTCCGTACACTTTCACAACAGATGTTGCTGCAGTTCTTTTTTCTCTGCTTCGCGATAGTGGTTGCGCACGCGACCACCACTCCATCATTCGTGGATGCCGGGGAATACCAAAATCTGTCTGAGGCTGTGGCAGCTATAGGCACTAAACCGGCTACTATATTAATATCCGGCACCATAACAGTATCAGAGAACCTGACTATTCCGGAATCGTTGTCCCTTTCCGTGGTTAGGGGCGGAGGCATCTCCATCGACCCCGACAGAATTCTCACGATCAAGTCCCCCTTTGAGGTGGGGCGCTATCAGGTGTTTCACGGGCCGGGTATCGTCAAGTTCGAACCGGGCAGCGTTACTGATGTGTACCCCGAGTGGTGGGGGGCCGTTGGCAACGGAACCGTTGACTGCACTAGCTCCATCCAGAAGGCCCACGATGCCATAGATGTGCACCGTGGAGTAGTTAGTCTGGGGGTCGGCAATTATCTGATCAAGTCAACAATTATGCTCAAGGCTTCGATGCGGGGAGTTGGCTCGGCCGATAACGAAACCCGCATTAGTACTCCGCCAGGTTTCTCAATGCCGGCCCTGAAGATATCCGGTGACGCTTACCGGCGTTGGTACCTGGAAAAAATGTTGGTCTCCGGAAGCGGGAGAACACCAGGCAGTGTCGGCATCATGGTAGATGACCCTTTCTATCATTTCTGCCTCAGGGACCTATTCGTAATTGGTTTTGACAAGGGATACTCCCTGTTTGGCTGGATTGCCGAGGTGTCAAATATTTGGGCCTTTGGCAACCGCACCGGTGTGTATGTCAGCCAGTTTAACGGCAACCGCTTGCAGGCGTTCTGCGAAAATAACTACATCGGTCTGGACTTCGACAGCGGCGCTGCAACGACGATTTCAGGTGTGTATGAAGACAATGAGTATGCGGGTATCCGCATCAGGAGCGCCACCGGCGTGACACTGCAGGACGTATATATGGAAGTGGGATTGAAGGCGAATAATCAGCAGCAAAAATACAACATTCTGGCAGGATATGATCACACTTCCAATGCTGACGTTAAAAAAATGAATATCATCGGCGGAACGTATTCCTGTCTCGACAGGGATAACGGCATCCTGCGGTTCGACAAGGCTGATATTAATATACTGGGTGTAAATCTCTCTTCCAATCTGGAGACAACTGAACATACCAAAATTGGTACATTTTCCGGTACGCTGGTCAATGCATACGCGGACGCCAACTTGGAAAACATCCAGGACAGCAGTAAGAGCTTCGTGCCGGACTACAATGTGTTCGAAAATCCCTACCCCCGGACCTTTAAGGGATTCAAGCCGGAGGTTCGGATAAATGCTGCCGTCGGGATTGAGGAGGAAAACACCTACGGGGGAGGGGGAATCAGGATATCCGCTGTCCCGCCCTACAAGGCCCCGCTGGTCTACCTCAACCTTGACGATAAGTACCTGAACTGGGCACGGGGCAAAACCATCCGTTACGGGTTCTGGGTCTATGTGCCGGCTACTCCCGACAGCGGGACGTTCACCGCGCCGGCCTCCTATCCGCGTTTGATCATTCAGGCAAAGACCGGTAACAGATATTCCGGCTCGTACAACCACTCGCGGATTTATAAGAATAATACCTGGAACTGGTTTAGTGGTTCGGTGTCCATTCCCGCTGATGCTGAGCAGCTACATATCTTCGTCTCGCTGGCTCCTGCCGACAAGACCGTCGGGAGTGACACTTACTGCATCATCTCCGGCATAACCCTGAGTGATACCACCGACGCGTCCCGTCTCATGCGAGGCAACACCACCCCCAGGCAACTGGATGGGGTGGCGGTCACCGGGGCATCTACCATGCCGACGTCCGGGTACTTCACGCGGGGGGATGTGGTGTTCAATACTGGGGGTGGGGTGCGTCCTAACGGCTGGCGACGGCTCACTGACGGCTACGCCCACCAGTTGAATGTAGACTGGTCGGAGTTCTGATGTCGCCGACAACAGGAGATTGGAGCGCTGGCCGATATGGCTGGTAGCAGATCGTCAATATCGGTCATTGTCGCGGTGTTTGCGGGAGGAAACCTGCTGAATATGGTCCTGCGACTGGCAGGTGGAGTCCTGACGGCCAGGTATGCAGCACCGGCGGTACTGGGCCTGTTCAACGGCATGGGACTTATTCTGGGTTATGCCTCGTTTCTGCAATTGGGTATCCTGAACGGCCTGAACCGGGAGCTTCCCTACTACATCGGCCAGGATGACCGGCCGCGGGCTGAGTCTTTGGCTGCCGCCGGCCAGGCATGGGCTCTGCTGATCGGTGGGGCCGGAGCCGGGGTACTGCTTGTGCTGGCGGCCTGGTATGCCGCGGGTGGCCAGCTCAAACTGGCAGCGGGATGGGTGACCTATGCGGTCAGCCTCTTTCTGCTGTTTTACTCCCAGCTGTATCTCCAGACCACTTATCGGACGGGGGGCGATTTCGCCCGCCTGTCGGCCATCAATGTGGTGCAGAACGGCCTGGCATTCGTGCTGGTGGGGCTGGTCTGGTTGTTCGGGTTTTACGGCCTCTGTTTGCGGCTGGCCTTGATGGGGGCGGCCGGGATGGTGCTGCTTTGGTACTGGCGGCCGTTGAAGGTGGGGCCTCACTGGGACCGGAGGCATCTGGTGCACCTGCTGAAGATCGGTGCGCCGATTTTTCTCGTGGGGCAGCTCTATGCCTGGTGGATTGTGCTGGATTGTACCCTAGTGCTGAAGTTTGCGGGGGTGAAGTCTCTCGGGCTGTACCAATTGTCTGTTATGGCGGGACTGGCGGTGGAAACGCTGCCGATGGCCGTTTCCCAGATACTCTATCCGAAGATGTCAGAGGAGTATGGCCGTACCAGGTCGGTGCGCCGCTTGGTTGCCCTGTCAGTCAAGCCGGTGGTGGCAACGATCCTCTGCATGGTACCGATTGTTTCCATCTGCTGGCTGCTGCTGCCGCTGGCGGTCAACCTCCTGATGCCCAACTATGCCGAGGGGATCGAGGCCTCCCGGTGGGCGGTGGTGGTGGCGGCGACGATGGCAATTGCCCCGGTGAACAACGTGTTCAATGTGGTCAAGCGGCAGGATCTATATCTTGCTGCGGTGATCGGTGGAATGGTGGTCTATTACGGAGTCCTGCTGTTGCTGAACCGTGGGGGCGTCGCCCTGGTGCATTTTCCCCAGGCAATGCTGGCGGGAAGGGTGTTTTTTTTGGTGACAAGTTACTTGGCAGTAATTTTTCTCTACCGTTGTGGAATTGAAAAGGAGTAGTTTCATGTTTCGAATCAGTTTGTTTGCACAGCATGTTCGATGGATTGTACCTTTCACGTCGCACCAGTATATACACTGATGCCAGCTTTTGCGGTTAACAACATAACGGCAGACATGCTCTTCGAGATGGAGCGGGAGTTGGCCGAGCCGCGGTTTGCCGGAGTGCCCATTGGTTTCACCCTGGGGGACATGTTGGCAATCCACCTGCTGGATGGCAATTATGACTGGAGTCTTAAAAACATGGTTCGTGACCTGCTGGGGTGTGTTTTCCATTTCATGGCACGTTCCAGTGGTCGTCCTATGGATGGTAAAGGGATGCAGGACAAGGTGCTGTTTACCTGGATTTATGACAGGCAGTCGCTGCGGGACATGGTGCTGCCGCTGGTGCAGGCGATTGGACCTGAAAACTGTGTGGTCTTCGGCAGCAATCCGGTAATGCGGGAGAAACTGCCTGCCGGGGCGATGTTCCTGGCATGGAGCGATGTCCCCGGAAGCGATACAGGGCCGTGGCGCCGTGAGTTTGTGCGGTGTCTCCGGAGTTGGCTACCGAAAATGGTGACCGTGTGCCGGCGCCACGGCGTGACGCTGCGAATCCTCCCACTACTCGTTAAGTATCTTGTAATCCATTCCCGCAGGGTGCTGGCGTGCGGCTGTCTGTTGGATCAATTGCGGCCAAAGATGGTGGTGACGGAGTTTGACCGTAATGCTATGGCTTCATGTCTGGTGCTGGCGGCCCGCGAACGTGGGCTTCGGACCAGTACCTTGGTACATGGAGTGATCAACCCCCCTCACGGATATACACCAGTGCTTGCCGACCAGATATTTTGTTGGGGAGAACACCAGCGGCGCCAGTTGATGGAGATGGGAACAAGTCCGCGAAAAGTGCTGAAGACCGGTGCACCCCATATTTCCAATTTTATTGGCGTCGACAGCCTATTGGTTCGCAAAAGGATGAGGATCGACCTTTCCACCCCCGTGGTGATGCTTGCTACCAGCCCGGTCAAGGATATTGACCGTAGAATACTTGCAGAAACTTTCTGCGAGGCATTGACCAAGACTATACTGGTCGGGGTGGTCCGGTTGCATCCGTCGGAAAAATTGGAGTTCTATGCAAACCTGGCGCGGGCATATCCAGCGGTACGGTTTCTGGCAAACGGGGTATTGACGATCGACGAGGCAATGGCGGTCAGCGACGTCGTCTGCTGTCATGACAGCAGCTTTGGTCATGAGGCGGTCATCAAGGGAAAATCGGTGGTTGTGCTGGATGTCCTCTCAACTCCTCTCCGGGGGGGGCTGGAGTTGGTGGACTCGGCAGGATGCCCAAGGGTCAGCAGCAGTCAGAACCTGGCTGCTGAACTGCAGCACATAGCGGGTGATGAGGAGTATCGTAGAAGACTTTTGGAACGTCTGCAGCAATATGTTAAGGATAATTACACGGCGTTCGGCAGTGAGGCGGTAGACAACATCGTTGCTGCACTAAGAACCGGAAGCATGTTAGGGTCGGCCCCGGCTGCACAGTCGATGGAGGTATCATGATAAAGGACGTCATCCAGAAGGGCATCCATCTCCTGAGTGATTTCGTCATGAGGCAGAACCAGTACTACGAATACAAGAGGCAGCGTGGCCTCGGCACCCTGCAGGTTGGGAAGCATACTTACGGACTACCGGTTATCGATGCCTATAAGGGCAGCGAGCGCAAGGTCATCATCGGTAGTTACTGCTCCATTGCCAGGAATGTCGTCCTGGTTACCGGTGGCATACACCCGGTGGGCTGGGTGTCCACCTACCCGTTTCGGTACCAGTGGAACCTGCCGGGGGCATTCGAGGACGGCATGCCCTCCAGCAACGGTGATATCGTCATCGGTTCCGATGTTTGGATAGGTGCGGACGTCATGATCATGTCCGGCGTTACGGTCGGTCATGGGGCAGTGATAGCAGCGCGTTCCGTCGTTACCAGGGATATCCCCCCTTATAGTCTGGTGGGAGGTGTGCCGGCAAAGGTCATACGGTCGAGGTTTGATCCTGAGACCGTTGCACAACTGCTTGAGATCAAATGGTGGGAATGGGACGAAGCGCGCGTCCGGTCAGCGATACCGTTTCTGTCCGGGCCGGATATCCGGCAATTCATCGATTACTGCGTCGGAACAGAACAAGGATGAACCGCATGACCAAAACTGCCGCAATCGTGGGATTAAGCTTCGCCGGCATTACCAACAGTGTTTGTAGTGCATTCAGGACACTGGGGTGGGATGTCCAGCCGTTCCTGTATGACCCCCCTCCCCGGAATGTCGTGCTGAGGCAGTGGGACAAACTGACCGATACGAACGGCAGTCATTTGGGTCATTCGTTCAACACAGTCCTGCGTGATGAAGTAATCCCTTCTGTCCGTCAGCGGAAGCCTGACCTTCTCCTGGTGCTAAAAGGCGAGAAGCTTGAAGAAGATACGATGGAGCAATTGCAAGGGCTGCAGGTTCCCCTATTGAGCTGGGTGTACGATTCTCTTGAACGGTGTCCCGGCCAGATGGATATCGCCCAGATAGCCCGGCATGCCTTCTGTATCGACGGTGCCGACGCGGAACGGATGGGAGTCCATGGTACCTGGCTTCCGGTGGGGTATGACGACGCCATCTATTGGCCGCGGTGCCGGTTCGAGGAAAAAGATTTCGATATTCTGTTCACCGGAACCATTGCCGGTGCTCTGACAAATGACTACACTGTGAGGCGGGAGTGCCTGCTGGAGTTGTCGGCATCGGGGCTGGCCGATAGGTACCACTGCGGATTTATCGGGACGACGGGAACGCACTTGGGTGATTTCAGGCTCAGAAAACAGCTTTTGATACCATGTATTGCATCGTACCTTTCACCCGATGCCCTTGCGGGCTATTTGTCCCGGGCTAAGGTCTGCATCAATGTCCACCAGGATGACGGGGGGAAGCCGGTCAACCCCATGTTTTTCGCAATTCCGGGGGCGGGGACCTGTCAGGTGGCTGAGGCCAGACCGTATCTGGCAACCTGGCTGGAGCCCGAAAGGGAGTATGTGCCGTTCGACAGCGGTTGCCTCGTAGAGCGGCTGGAGCAACTTCTTGCCGACCAGCCAACTCTTCGCGAGATATGCGATGCCGGGCAGCGGGCGGCTTCATCGTCACATACCTTTGTGCAGAGAATCGCGTTCATGATCGGGTACCTGTGAGTATTGAATGGAAAAAATAGCTTTTTATCTCATAGCACTGTACATCTTTACCATTCCTTGGGAGGGTGTCATTACTATTCCTGGTTTTGGTACCGTGAGCCGTTTAATCGGAATTACCGCACTTTTTTTGAGTTTTTTTGATATCGCAATAACAGGAAAGATCAAGAAACTACCGTTGTTATTCAAGTTTCTGATTCTCTTCGTTGCCTGTGTCATAATAAGTTATTTCTGGACAGCTTCTGAGGATTTGAGTCAGGAAAAGATTATTACCTGCTTGCAACTTTTTGTGATGACCTGGCTTATATACCAGTATTTCGATACACCCAAAAAGTTGGAAATCCTCATGTTGGCATATATATTCGGATGTTATGTTGCCTGTGGTTCAACTTTTTGGGATTATGCTTATAAGCTTTCCTACTATTCTACAGCCGAACGATACGCGGCAGCAGGTTCTGACCCGAATGAAATGGCGATGATCATTGCTATGGGGATCCCGCTGGCGTGGTATTTTTCCAAAACTGCAAATCAGTCGAAGAGTTTAAAAAGAATAATCATCTTCTTTCTGGCGGTTGCCGCAGTGGCCATCCTGCTCACTGGTTCCCGTACCGGGATTATCTGCATGTTGCTGGCGCTGATTATGATTCCGCTCTCCGGCCAGCGGATTAGATTTGTTACCCTGTTAAGTATGCTTGTCTTTGTAGCAATTATTGGTTTTATTGCTGCCGGTCTGCTTCCGGAAAGTATCTATGAGCGTATTGCCGATACAGGAGGGGAAATACGATCGGGTAATTTCTCGGATCGTGGAAATATTTGGCAAGCAGTTGTGTCTGTATTTGATGATTCTAATTATATAGGGGTTGGAGCTGGCGCATTAAGGGTAGCTATCGCCAAATATTATGAAAAGGGTGTGGCACATAACACGCCACTTTCTGTCCTGAGCGAACTTGGTATCCAAGGATTTATTGCCTTTGTGGGAGTAATCATTTTGTGCATCAGGGGGATTTTGCATCTTAAACGCGATCAGCGCATTATGCTGATATCTTGTGGAATAATATGGCTCATGGGAAGCATGATGCTTGCATTGGAGTACACGAAAATAACATGGTTCGTGTACTCACTGTTTGCAATTTTTGGTACTGTTGGCACAGTGAGGAATGATGCCTTTCCAATCAGAGGGGCGTCTGCGTCTGTCACAGTCTGCAACCGGGCAGATATCCGGGAGCATAAATTTCTATGAAGATAGTATTCGTCACCCCATATCCCGATAACAGCAAGACCATTGCAGGAGGTGTTGCGGGGGTGTCCTACTATCTGGCCAACGCTCTTTTCGCCATCAATGCCGGTATAGAGCTGTCTGTTGTTGTCCCTGCGTTTTCTGGGGACTATCACATCAGCAGCGTCGGTCCGGTAACAGTCCATTACCTGCCAGTGGGGAAACCTCTCCCTGCATTGTTTGCCAATGCGACCATCTTTCGGTGGCGGCTGTTCCGGCTGCTTCGCCGGCTGCAGCCGGACATAGTCCATTTCCAGGGGCTGGCAGCCTGGGGAATCAATTGCCCGGTGCCGGCCGTATTCACGGTGCACGGTATCCCGGAAAACAACCTGCTCTATTCTTCACGGTCGTTCGTGTTGGTGCAGCGCTTGATTATGAAGTTGATCGAGCGTGTCGGCAGGCGGCAGATGCGGGACGTGATTGCCATCTCACCCTTTGTGCTCGAAGAACTGGCGGGTCAGTTCACTGGCAGGATCCACATGATTGCTAACCCGGTGGACGAAGGATATTTCGGCATCGAACGGAAGGTGGAGCGACCGGTCATTCTTTACGGTGGACATGTGGTTCGGGGTAAGAACGTCCTGGGCCTACTGCAAGCATTCCGGCTGGTGGCCCGGGCGGTACCGAATACACTGCTGCGGATTGCTGGCAGCCATCCGGATGCGGGGTATCTGATCGAATGTCGTGCCTTTCTGGAGTCGCATCGACTTCAGGACAAGGTCCAGTTCCTTGGGGAGTTGAATCTACCACAGCTCCAATCCGCCTTTGCTGGCGCCAGTGTCGTTGCTCTTCTGTCGTTCCAAGAGACGGCACCACTGGTGGTGGCGGAGGCAATGGCCGCCGGGGTTCCGGTTGTCACATCAAAGGCGGGAGGTCTACCGTACATGGTTCGGCACGGGAAAAACGGGTTTTTGACGGATACCGACAATCCAGAAGAGGCTGCAGGATATCTAATAAGACTGCTTCGGGACAGGGATCTGAATCGCACCATGGGGAAAGCGGCACGGTCTTATGCCCGTGAACAGTTTCACCCACGGATCGTAGCACGAAAGACCCTGCAAGTCTATCATACGAGACTTGCCGACGATGGTGAACGGAGGGATAACTGATGTATTATCTGGCACGGATATATACATTTTTCAGTTTGGCGTACGGTCGGTTATTGATGTATCTTCTCCGGCCTCTGTTTAGGTCATACGGGCGGAACTTCAAGTTCGACCCGGCAGGAAGTTCCTTCTCATACAGCACCATCAGTGTCGGCAGCGATATCTGGATCGGACCGGGGGCGACTCTGTGGACTCACGACAGTTCACTCACCATCGGAAACAAAGTATTGATCGGGCCAAATGTGACTATTATGGGGGGTGACCACAATACCTCCCAGGTCGGACGCTTCATGTATGACGTGCGGGATAAGAAACCGGGAGACGACCTTCCGGTTGTTATTGAAGATGATATTTGGATCGGCTCGGGAGTCACCATTCTGAAGGGGGTTACGATAGGAAGAGGTTCCCTTGTCGCTTCCGGTGCGCTGGTCATCAAGGATGTACCACCCTATTCCATTGTCGGAGGAGTTCCGGCCCGGCGGTTGAAGGTGCGCTGGAACAGCGAGGAGATACAACGACACGAGGCATTACTTTATCCTCCTGACAAGAGGTTGTCGGTTGAAACCATCGAACGTGATATATGTGATAATGCTCTCTAGTGTGTCTAAAAACAAAGATGCTAGTATCATGCCTCCTGCCTCTGGAACGAATGTCGAAGATGTAAAGCTTGCAGGCAATTCCATCCTTCGAATATGCCTTGTTTCGCCTGTACCCCCTCCGCTTGGGGGGATGGGACGCTGGACCACTTTAGTGCATCAATGGGCAGCCGGAGAGCCGATGGTTAGTATCACGCAGGTGGATACATCTCCCCGATGGCGAGCCATTGATGATCTGGCTGTCTGGAAGCGGGTGATCGGCGGTGGGATGCAACTCCTGCGCGATTACGGAATATTTCTCAAAGCCGTATGCGGAGCGGATGTTGTGCACCTAACAACTTCAGGACGTCTTGCCACGGTACGCGATATTGCCATCTGTACGACAGCCAGGTTGCTAAAAGTCCCGGTAGTCTATCACCTGCATTTTGGCAGGATACCCGAGATCGCTCGTGCCGGGACTCGTGAATGGCGCTTTCTTACCAAGGCAATGAAGCTGGCCGATATCGTGCTGGCTATTGACAACGCTACCGCCAACACAGTCAGGAAGTATCTGCCTGGTTTGCGGGTGGAAACAGCGCCGAACCCCATTGGTCTGGATGTGCTCCCGGTCCCTGTAGTATCTCAGTCTGAAAAAAAAACAGCTCTTTTTTTGGGATGGGTGTTGCCAACCAAGGGGGTTGAGGAACTGCTTCAGGCATGGACTGCATGCGCATTGGATACTTGGGAGCTGGTGCTGGCCGGGCCTTACAATCCCGCATACCATGATATGCTCGTCAGTCGCTACCAATCCGGCTCGATGTGTTTTGTTGGTGAACTTCCCAACGATGAGGCAATGCGACTGTTGGCCGGCTGTGATCTTTTTATTCTGCCGAGTCATACCGAAGCTTTCCCGTATGTAGTTTTGGAGGCTATGACACTCGGCAAACCGATTATAGCGACTCAGGTTGGTGCAATCCCCGAAATGCTCGCTGGCGGATGTGGAGAGATTGTGGCGGCAAAGGATGTCGGTGCACTTGCAGCGGCACTAACCAAATTGATGACACATGAAAGTTTGCGAGATAATTTGGGCTCCCGGGCGTATGAAAAAGCTGTATCCTGCTACAGTCTTGCTGTTGTAATGAAGTCAATCTCTGCGCTTTGGAAACAGCTTGCTGCCAGGTGATGACACATAGAAATGATAACTATCTGATGTTTTTCAGAATACTGGCAATGCTAATGTGCTACGGCAAATAATACATCGTGAGCTTTCCAGCAGAGACAAGAAATAATTCTTATGAATGTATCCCTATCACATATCGTCATCATCACCGCCGTTTATCCTCCCGAACCGGTCGTGTCTGCCCGTATGGCATGGGATTTGGCACATTTTCTGGCTGATCGCGGGAACAAGATAACGGTTATCTGTCCGCAGCCATCGCGGCCTGCAAACGCCGATTATAGCCGCTATGAAAATCCCGAAGAACCGGTTGTGATCCATGAAGACGGAATTGAGGTTGTGCGGCTTCCTTCTTTCGCCGCTCCTGATTCCCGTCTGCTGCCGCGCCTTTATGAAAGTTGGAGTTTTGGCAGACATGCCTGCCAATATCTTGCAAAGAACATGCAGAAACCTGACGTCATGTACGTCAATGCCTGGCCTCTGCTGGCCCAGGCGCAGATCATCTGGTACGCGAAAAAGAACCGGATCCCTGTGATACTCCAAATCATGGACATCTATCCGGAAGCGCTTTTTGGCAAACTTCCGGCTATGTTGCGTGACATTGTTTCCCTGCCGCTTCTGAAGCTGGATACATGGATTGCCCAACAGGCCCGTTCCGTGGTGGTCATTTCTGACAACATGCGGCGCTCGTACACAGAAAGCCGACGGATTCCTGCGGATCGGATCGCCACCATACCCACATGGCAGGATGATGCGTTGTTTGAGCACGTTCCTGACCGGATCGATGTCTGCCGTCGCTACGGTATACCCAACAACCTCTTTACGTTTCTTTACCTGGGAAACATCGGCCCGGTTGCCGGAGTGGATTTTCTGATTCGTGCATTTCACGAGGCAGCAATTGATATGGCACAACTGGTGATCGTGGGTGACGGCTCAGCAAAGGCGGATTGTGTCAAGTTGGTCGACCACCTGAATACGGCACATGTTCATTTCGTATCCGATCCCGATGCCGCCAACGTGGCCCTGTTGCAGAGCATGGCCCATATATGCCTGTTGCCGTTGAAGCGCTGGGCGGGAATGAGTTCCATCCCGTCCAAACTCCCTGCGTACCTGTTTTCATCAAAACCGGTACTTGCAACGGTCGATCCTGAAAGCGATACGGCCCGGCTGATACAAGAAGCGGAATGCGGTTGGGTTGGCGTGCCGGAAGACCTTGATTGGCTGGCCAGCAAAATGAGAGAAGTTGCTGCAATTTCTGTAGATGAATTGATGATTCGTGGACGAAACGGTCAACTCTTCGGCCTTAATAACTTTTCAAAATCTCACGGAGTTGAGCGACTTGCACAGTTGGTCCTTACTGCTGTCACTGACCGTGCAAAAGGGTTTACCGAAGATAAAACATGTGCCAATTAAATAGTGAAGGTAATTCATGTTAAAGAAAATATATCTATCTCCCATCGGCAGGATGATCTCCACTTTTTTGAATTTAGCGTCATTTATTTCGAGACCCTTCATGGTATATGGTTACTACAATAAGGTCACTAAACAGTTCAACAAATTAACAAGAATAAGTTCAAATGTTGTGATAACTGATAGATCCAAATTCGATATTGGTGACAATTCATGGATCTGGCACCATAGTATTATCGACTCCAGTAATGGTGTGAAAATTGGGAAAGGTTGTCAGATTGGTGCTTGGGTTGGTATATTTACCCATGGGAGCCATATTTCAATTAGGCTACTTGGGGAGAATTATTTACAGCTTGATAAACATGGACGAGTGGGCTATCAGCGAGGATCTGTTGAAATTGGCGAATATACTTTCATTGGCGCGCATTCCATTGTCCTGCCTGATGTGAAAATTGGAAAGGGGTGCATTGTAGGAGCCAGGTCAATGGTAACGAAAGCAGTGCCAGATTATGCAATTGTGTCCGGAAACCCTGCTGAAATAATTGGGGATACGAGGAAGCTTGACAGGAAGTTTCTTAAAAACCCCGAAGTCCGTCAAACTTATTATGACCAGATTGTTGTCGAAGAATACCTTATGGAAAAACGAGCGAAAAATGATGATAATATAGGAAAAATTTCATGAAATTCCTTCCCTTTGCCCTTCCCGATATCGGCGAGGATGAAATCGCTGAGGTTGTCGATAGCCTGCGCTCAGGCTGGGTTACGACAGGGCCAAAGGCCAAGCGCTTTGAACAGGATTTTGTTGAATTTATGGGCGGTGGCGTGGAGGCTGTTGCCGTGAATTCGGCGACAGCCGGCCTGCATCTTGCCCTGGAGGCCATAGGCATCGGTCCGGGCGATGAGGTGATTACCACAACGCATACGTTTACAGCCACCGCCGAGGTGATTCGCTATATGGGGGCGGACCCGGTGTTTGTGGATGTATCGGCTGGGACTTTGTGTATCGATCCGGATGCGGTGGTGCGCGCGATTACTCCGCGTACCAGGGCGATTATCCCGGTTCACTTTGGAGGCCGGGCGGTGGATATGTCTGCCATTCTGGCCATTGCCCGTCAGCATGGCTTGCGCGTGGTGGAAGATGCTGCCCATGCTCTGCCCACTACCTGTGGCGGTAAGCTGGTGGGTACGCTGGAGAGTGATGTGACGGTGTTCAGCTTTTACGCCAACAAGACGATTACCACGGGCGAAGGGGGGATGTTGGTGACCCGTGATCCGGCAATTGCTGCACGGGCTCGGATAATGCGTTTGCACGGCATTAATCGGGATGCATTTGATCGTTTTACCGCCACGGCGCCGAGTTGGTATTATGAAATTGTTGCACCCGGTTTCAAGTACAATCTGACTGATATCGCGGCTTCGCTGGGCATACACCAGCTCAGGAAGGCGAACGCTTTTCGGCAGCGCCGGGCCGAGATTGCTGCGCGTTACGATGTTGCGTTGGCTGGTTTACCGATTATTTGCCCGCCCCATGCGGAAAATGGCGATTGCCATTCCTGGCACCTGTATGTAATCCAGTTGGCAGATGAGGCGGGAGTGTCCCGTGATGCGTTTATCGAGCGCATGTTCGCCCAGGGTATTGGCATGAGCGTGCATTATATCCCGCTGCATTTGCATCCTTATTGGCGTGATACCTATAAGTTGTCGCCTGAGATGTTCCCGGTGAGTCAGCGGGTGTATGAACGGACTTGTTCTTTGCCCTTGTACACCCGGATGACGAATGCCGATGTCGATCGAGTGGTGGACGCAGTCAGGGTGGCATTGGCTTGAGGGATTTGTTGTGAAACTCAAACGGATTTTTGACCTGGTTTGTAGTGGCCTGGGGCTGTTGCTCCTTTCTCCTCTTTTCCTGATGATTGCGGTGCTGATCACGCTCGAATCGAAAGGACCGGTTTTCTTCCGGCAGGAGAGAGTGGGGCTTAATGGCCGTGTTTTCCAGATTCACAAATTCCGTACCATGGCGGCGGATGCAGAGCGCAACGGCTTGCAGATCACGGTTGGCCCGGATCAAAGAATTACCCGTGTCGGTGCCGTGTTACGCAAATACAAGCTGGATGAGCTGGCACAGTTGATCGATGTGTTCGTAGGCGATATGAGCCTAGTCGGTCCTCGGCCAGAGGTACCGAAGTATATTGCTTGTTACCCCGCAGCGGTTCGTGCGGAAGTTCTTTCTGTTCGGCCGGGCATTACCGACTGGGCTTCGATCCAGTTCAAGGATGAAAACGATATTCTTGGGCGTGCGCCGGATGCTGAAAAGGCTTATATCGAGGAGGTGTTGCCTATCAAACAGCGCTATTATGTTGAGTATGTGAGGGATCGCTCTTTTTTTGGTGATTTGCGTATTATTTTTGTGACGATTTTTGCGGTTTTCGGGCGTTAGCGTTGTCTAGGAGCTGGCCCAGAGAAGGTGTTATCGGTCCCGGTGATGAGGTGGTGGTAACGCCGCGCACCTTTCTCGCCTCGGCCTCCTGTGTGGTGACGGCCGGGGCGGTGCCTGTTTTTGCCGAGGTGGACGCTAATTCTCAGAATATTACGGCGGAATCGATCCGGGCCGTGCTCACTCCCCGCACCAGGGTGGTGATCTGTGTCCATCTGGCCGGATGGCCGTGCGACATGGACCCGATCATGGCACTGGCCGTAGAAAAGGGCCTGTACGTTATCGAAGATTGCGCCCAGGCCCATGGGGCGAGTTACAAAGGACGTTCAGTCGGATCGATCGGCCATTTCGGTGCCTGGTCGTTCTGCCAGGACAAGATCATGACCACGGGGGGCGAGGGCGGCATGCTCACCATCAACCGTCGGGACTGGTGGGAGCAGGCGTGGGCATACAAGGATCATGGCAAGAGTTGGTCGGCGGTGTACGAGCGGAAGCATCCGCCCGGATTCCGCTGGCTGCATGAATCCTTCGGCACCAACTGGCGGATGTTGGAGATTCAGGGTACGATTGGCCGCATCCAGTTGCGGCGCATGCCGGAGTGGCATGCGCGCCGCAAGGCCAATGCCGATCGGCTTGCTGCGGTCGTTTCGACCTTGCCGGGGTTGCGGATGCCGCTGCCGCCGGTGGATGTGGAGCACGCCTGGTACAAATTTTATGTTTTTGTCCGGCCCGAAACGCTTGCACTCGGCTGGAGCCGTGACCGCATCATGATTGAGGTAAATGCTGCTGGAGTGCCTTGTTATTCCGGATCTTGTTTGGAGGTGTATCTGGAGAAGGCCTTTGATGGCAGTGGCTGGCGCCCTGCAGAATGCTTGGCCGTTGCCAAGGAGCTGGGTGAGACGAGTTTGATGTTTTTGGTCCATCCTACGTTGACGTATGAAGAAATCGCGAAGACCGGCAAGGTGTTGAAAGAGGTGATGAGCGAGGCGAGCTGACGGTCAAGGCGGGGGAAAGGAAAACAAAGGGTAGCGTCCCGTTTTCACGAACAAACCAGCCGGCAAAAATACCGGCATAATTTTTATGATAAATTTTGGAGTAACTTATCCCCCAAAAGAGAGCGGGGTTAGATTACAGCCCGACAATATGGACTTCGTGATCGTTCCGGTATCGCCCCCGCGGGCGATACCGGATGACAAGTTTCCCCTGTCTTGCCAGTCGTAGATGGTGCATAGTTATATTTTTGAATGAAAGAAGATGTGGTGAAAGAGAATGTTATCAAAGAAAAGAGTTACCCATTACCATCTCTCAGTTCATGTGTATCGAGAATTGTTTTGACAAATTGCATAATGCTATATACCGTTAAAATATGATTACACGTGCAGCAGAAATCACCATTCGCACCTTGTTAAAGGGCTTTCCAGTAATAACCATTACCGGACCTCGTCAGTCTGGTAAGACTACTCTGGCCCGGGCAATTTTTTCCGACAAGCCTTATGCCTCGCTGGAAGACCCGGATGTCAGGCTTATTGCCCGGGACGATCCCAGGGCCTTTCTGGCGCGTTTCCCCGACGGCGCAGTGCTTGATGAGGTGCAACGCTGTCCTGACATCCTTTCGTATCTCCAGACAATGGTGGATGAGGATGGCCGCATGGGGCGGTTTATTCTGACCGGCTCTCAGCAATTTGGGCTGTTGTCTGGTGTAACTCAGTCTCTTGCTGGAAGAACCGCTTTTGTGGAACTCCTTCCGTTTTCGCTCGGCGAGTTGGAGCAGGCAGGAAAACTGCCGAAGAGACTCGACGATATGTTGATAAAGGGTGGCTACCCGCCGCTCTATGATCGTCATATTCCGCTCCGCGCATGGTTCGGGTCTTATGTGACGGCTTACATTGAGCGGGATGTGCGGCAGGTCCTGAAAGTGCAGGAACTTGAAACATTCCAGCGTTTCGTGCGACTCTGCGCAGGTCGTACGGGGCAGCTACTGAACCTTGTTTCCCTTGCAGTCGATTGCGGCATAACCCATAACACGGCTAAGTCCTGGATATCGGTACTTGAGGCAAGCTATATCCTTTTCCTGCTCCGTCCGCATCATGCAAATTTCAATAAACGGCTCATAAAAGCACCAAAACTCTATTTTTATGATTCAGGGCTTGTATCATGGCTTTTGGGCATTCAGACGCAACAGCAACTGGAAACGCATCCGCTCAGGGGGAACATTTTTGAGACCTTTATTGTTGCTGAGCTTATGAAAGCTCGTCTCAATAGCGGCGAACGACCAAACCTGTATTTTTGGCGCGACAGTAACGGAAATGAAGTGGATGTCATTATTGAACAGGGACAAAAGCTTATGCCCGTCGAGATAAAATCGGGCACAACAATTGCCCGTGATTTTTTCACCGGCCTGGAAAAGTGGGTTGCGATGGCTGGAGACCTGTCCTTCAGCCCGACCCTGATTTACGGAGGAGCTGATACCTATCAGCACAAAGGGATCAGTGTTACCGGGTGGAAGGATGCGAGATTGATGTTGTTGTAGTCAAATTGATTCAGCATTGTCCGGTTTAAAAATTGCATCCGGTAAAAATGTTGCTTCCGTGTACAGTAAATCCCCCTCAATCCCCCTTTTTCAAAGGGGGAAGCATAAAAAGTCCCCCCTTTGAAAAAGGGGGGTTAGGGGGGATTTGGCCGTTCTGGACGGCTATTGCAATTTCCAAACCGGGCACTACTGAAATTGATTGGAACTATCCACCAAAAGAGCGTGGGTTGGGTTACAGCTTGACAATATAGGCTTCGTGGCCAATCCGGAAACAAATGGGGTCTTGACAAATGGGTGTTTCGTTCAACCTCATCCTGACTTTCTCCATCTGTCCAGCCGAAATGCCTTCCGATTTCTCTCGGACTTTACGCACTCCATTTGTATATCAAGGCAAATCATTTTTCTCCTTCTTCTTTTTAACTTTTCTGTTCGTCTGCAAAAGAACTTGCAATCAAGGCTGGAAAAAGTTATATTTATATATAATTTAACCAATGGAGGTGCATCATGTACACAACCAATCTACGCAAGGTTGGCGGTTCGGTCATGTTGGCCGTTCCCCCGGCATTCCTCGATCAACTTCACCTGCAAGCAGGGGCTACAGTAGGCGTGATCGTCAGCGATGGCTGCCTGGTGGTCGAACCCAGGCATAGGCCGCATTACACACTCGCTGAACTCCTTGCCGCCTCGGACTATTCACAACCGCAATCGGCAGAAGATCGTGAATGGGTTGATGCACCTGCCGTGGGTGGTGAGTTGATATGAGGCGTGGCGACATTTATCTGGTCTCACTTGATCCGACCGAAGGGCGAGAACAGCGTGGCAGTCGTCCTGTTTTAGTTGTATCTCCAACCGAGTTCAACGAGGCAACCAAATTGCCAGTGATCTGCCCAATCACAAACGGTGGTGATTTCGCTCGCCGCATTGGGTTTGCTGTCCCTATCACTGGCATCAAGACATCCGGCATTATTCGTTGCGATCAGCCCCGTGTACTTGATCTTGGTTCTCGCAATGGACGCAAGGTGGACACATTACCAGAGTCGATCATGGATGAAGTATTGGCGAAGCTATCCCCGATCTTCATGTGACAAGTTTTACTGGTGTGTCCCGACCCTAAAGCGAAAAGGGGACGCTACCGTTTATCCCCTTATTGTAGAATACAAGGTTGGGTTAGGTGAGTCTTTTAGCACCGTAACCCAACAAACAGACTCCCGATGAAAAACCGGCTACTATTCCTTCCCGGTGGTAACAGAGAAATAGTAGCCGTTGCTTGCCTCCGGGTATGGCGGGTGATTGTTGGCCCCCGGCCTGCTCTCTTCAACCAGGATGATCTGATTGAGCTGAGAACTCAAAAAGGGATTCACAGGCTGACTCCAGGCCTTACGGGATGGGCGCAGATAAACGGCAGGGATGAGCTGCCTATTCCCGTTAAGGTGGAGTTTGATCATTATTATCTTGTGAATCAGTCCTTTCTGCTGGACATCAAAATTATCGTTCAGACTGTTTTGAGGGTAATTCGGCGCGAAGGCGTGACCCACTGATTGATATAAGATGATGGTCACGTTTGAGCCGACCGAGGTCGATATTGATGTATAATTAAAAAAGAGAGAGGTAGGACAGGCAATGGCACATATACTCGTAACCGGCGGCGCCGGTTACATCGGTTCCCATACCATCGTGGAACTGCAGCAGGCCGGCTACGAGATTGTGGTGGTTGACAACTTTGTCAACTCGAGCCCCGAAGCCCTGGCGCGGGTCCAGCTGCTTACCGGCAAGCCCGTGGCCGTACATGATGTGGACCTGCTCGACCGGGCGGCTCTTGACGCGGTGTTCCGGGCCTATCCCATTTCCGGTGTGATCCATTTTGCCGGCCTCAAGGCGGTGGGTGAGAGCATCGCCGAGCCGTTGCGTTACTACCACAACAATGTGACCGGAACCCTGGTGCTCCTTGAATGCATGGCGGCGCACCAGGTGAAGCAGATCGTCTTTTCCTCCTCGGCCTGCGTCTATGGCGACCCGGATTCCGTGCCGATCCGCGAGGATTTTCCGGTCCGCCCCACCAACCCCTATGGCCAGACAAAGCTGATGGTCGAGCAGATCCTGCAGGATGCGCGGGTCGCGGACCCTGCCCTGCAGGTCGCCATCCTTCGCTACTTCAACCCGGTGGGGGCGCATCCCTCCGGCCGGATCGGCGAGGATCCGGCTGGTGTCCCAAACAACCTTATGCCCTATGTCGCCCAGGTAGCGGTGGGCCGGCTGGCGCAGCTCTCCGTATTCGGCGGTGATTACCCGACCCCGGACGGCACCGGGGTGCGTGACTACATCCATGTGATGGACCTGGCGCGGGGCCATGTGCATGCCCTGCGGACCCTGGCGGAAAGTCCAGGGCTTGTGCTCTGCAACCTCGGAACCGGCCGTGGCTATTCGGTGCTCGAGATGGTGGCGGCCTTCGCCCAGGCTTCCGGGCGTCCGATTCCCCATGTGGTCACGGCCCGAAGGCCGGGGGACATTGCGGCCTGCTATGCCGACCCGACCCTGGCCCGCGAGGCGCTGGGCTGGCAGGCAGAATTGGGGCTTGAGGAGATGTGCCGGGACCATTGGCGCTGGCAGAAGAACAATCCCGAGGGGTATGGGAACCCAGGCTGAGGCGGCGGGCATGAGTGTCGTGGCTGTGCGGTTCTTTGCTGGTGGATATTGCGAAAGCGCGGGTGTCATTGGGCTGGATCTGCCCTTCAGTGGGGATGAATGACTTCGTCGGATGGCATATGGTAACGCCGGGGATCACGGGATGGGCGCAGATCAATTACCCCTACGGCAATTGCATCGAAGATGTGCGCCAGAAGATGATGTACGATTTTTACTCTGTCAAGAACCGCTGCGTGATCTTGGATCTCATGATTTTTTGCGGACGATCCGGATTGTTTTGACAGGGAAAGGTGCGATGTAGAGGGCTTGTTTGGTTACGGTACAAAAAAGACGTGCCTGGCCCAACCTTGTGACTTCTCTGCTTCGTCGCTGCTCGCTTGCCTTCTCGGTGTCAACTTGAATGCTTTTTGGAATAAGAAGTGATTCCTTTTGATCAATGCAACTGACTTTGCCCCTTAAAACTGTACCATTGTAAAGTTAGCGATTTCGGTCTAAAAACCTGAAAAAGGAGGAAGACATGAAATTGACCTTCCCCCGTTTATTGTAGCAGTTCAAGGTTAGTGATTTCGGTTCATTGAGCCTTTGATGTGACAAAGTTCGTAACTTGTGCTTCTTCCTTTTCCTGGACATTTTTGAAGAATATATTTTTCGACAAGATCGCTTAAGTCACGACTGGCTGTTACTTTGCTGCACTTCGTCATTCCTGCATATTTTCGGGTTGTCATGCCTCCTTCAAATCTTTCTCCGGCATCCAGCAGCCGGTTGATTGCCTTATGTTGTCTTGCATTGAGGGAAGTGTTCTTATGGTGCTGCCAAAAATCAGCTTTCCGGACAACTCTTTCAACGACCCATTCTGATTCATTTATGGCAGCTTTAAGGGTCTGCAAAAACCATAGAAGCCAGCCGGTTATATCCAGTCCGTTTTTGCCGGTAGTCTCAAGGATACGATAATAACCTTTTCTGTCTATGCTGATATGCTTGGAGAAGGAGGCGAGTTGTATGACAGCCGGATAATTTCCTGCTAGTTGGTAATCGGTAATGGCTCTGCCAATTCGTCCGTTGCCGTCGTCAAAAGGATGGATCATAATAAACCACAAGTGAGTGATTCCGGCCTTAATCAGGGGTTCTTGTTCATTGTTACTGTTAACCCAGTAAAGAAATTGATCCATCTCGTTGAACAGGATTTTTTGTGGTGGAGCGATGTAATGAACCGTTTCCTTGCCGAATGGGCCGGACACAATCTGCATTTCTTCTTCGCCGCGGTAGTGACCGACCCGAATTTTTGTCATCCCTGAATAACCGGAAGGAAACAGGGCTGCATGCCAGCCGCATAGCCTTTCTTTTGTTAATGACTGGTACTGCCTGTTTCTTGCATCAAGCAGCACGGAAACAAGGCCATCCGCCTGGGCGTCCCAGTCTGCGGAATCTCCGGGCAGACCGAGTCGCCTGCGGATTGATGCCCGAACTGAGCTGCGGCGAAGGACTTCTCCTTCGATAGCAGATGTTTCCATGGCATCATCTGCCAGCACCTGCTCCTGAACGGTCATCTGTTCTTTGTTGTTCAGTGTGCGATAGATCGTATCCAATCTTCCTGCCAGTCGAGAAACAACGCCTATGTCTGCGAGCAATACACTGGCATCATATGAAAATGCAGGCCAGTTGCGGTGTTGCCATATCCAATGATTCGTTTGCATGGACTAATCGTATCAATTTGTTTATGAATATGCAAGCTAATCATATCATTTTTCGATGGTGACGGGGGAATGAACCATGGTTGTCGGGTTATGCTGTGCTACCCAATAATCCTCTTGCCACTACGCAATTGAGTCCTTAAGTCCTTCTCCGAGAATTGCTACCTTTATCTTGGAGATTTTGTGTCTTGACAGTGGATACCGCTATAGTTCTTATGGCTGGAATTACTGGGGTATCCTGTATTACCCATCTGAAACAGCGAGGAACCGGCTATGTCAATTGTTGCTGATGATGGCAATGCGATTATCCCATAGTGCCGGCAGTGACGGTGGCAACAACAATATATCTGGTTAATTTGCCGCTGAATGTGAGAAGAGAAAACAACAGGAAGTTCAGACGGAATGATCCGCTGACCAGGCACAGTGGGTCGCCGATGATGGGTACCCAGGAGAGCAGGAGAGACCAGGAACCGTATTTCCGGTAAAGAAGAACCGTCTTGTTGAACCGGGCCTCATCAATGCGCAGGATTTTTGTTACCAGAAAAGAAGAGCCCCAAAATCCAATGCCGTAAGTGGTGCAGGCTCCCAGAAAGTTGCCCAGTGTTGCCACCATCACCACCTCTTCTACCTGGTGTGCCTGCAGGATCAGGGTGACCACCAGCCATTCGGAGCCGAGCGGCAGGATGGTTGCCGCCAGAAAACTGATTACAAAGAGCGCTGTCAGGCTATGATGGAGGAGAAAATCGTTCAAGGGTGGGGAAATAAAGAAAGCAGGTCTTTGTTGCTTTTTGGAAGTGCTTGAAACTGGTGCGCCCGGAGGGATTCGGACCCCCGACACCTGGATTCGAAGTCCAGTGCTCTATCCAGCTGAGCTACGAGCGCGTATAATAAAACAGGATATAAATTGTCTCTAATCTAAGTCAGTAAATCAATTACTAATCTACCATGATTTTGGCATTGTTTGTATAAATAAATGATGGAGTACGAGAAGAACCCGGTTCTCACTCACCACAGGTTATCCTGATCGTTTCGGCCTTTTCACTGATCCCTTTTTTCAGCACTTCGTGATTGTAGGCGGCGATCACGTCCCGGCGCTTGAGCATGCCCACTACCCATTTATTCTCCAGATCTTCAACAACCGGGATCTCCTCCAGGCCTTTGATGTCAAAGAGCTGCATGGCCGTATAGAGCGAGTCATCGGGGGTGAGCATGATCACGTCGCGACTGCATATTCCCCCTACCAGATAACAGACCCGTTCTGCTTCGTCTTTTTGCAGGATATTCTTCACATCCTGCATGGAGATGATCCCGGTCATCTTCCCTGAGTCATCGACAACGGGGAAATAAAAGCCACTCTTGGCCATGCGAAAGATCTCCAACAATTGGTTGATGTTGGCTTTTTCGCTGATGAAATCGACATCTTCGGTGATGGCCTTGCCGACGCGGATGGATTTCATGATGGCCGTTTCGCGGCCTTCATGGATGTCGATGCCTTCACGGGTGAAATCAACCGTGTCGATGGAATCTTTATTTAATCTCTTGGCAACCATGGTACTGATAATGGAGGTGAGCATGATGGGCACAATGATCGTATAGTTGCCGGTCATTTCAAAGAGCAGGAAGGTGGCGGTCATGGGCGCGTGGGTCGCTGCGGCCAGAAAGGTGCCGATGCCTACAGTGGCGTAGGCGCCCGGGTCAGCAGTCATGGTGGGCGAGAGCATATTGGCCAGGTAGCCAAAGGCGCCGCCGATCATCGCCCCGATAAAAAGGGCAGGGGCAAAGACCCCGCCCGCGCCGCCGGAGCCAAGGGTTATGGCGGTGGCGATGATCTTGAGGAAGATCAGGGCAACCAGGATGGGGAGGGTGCCGCTGCCATTGAGAACCGACTCGATAAACTGATAGCCATTGCCCATGATCTGAGGATAGGCCATGCCTATGCAGCCTATGATAAAGGCCCCGGTCAGTGGTTTGAGCTGGGGATGGATGGGCAGGGCCTGGTATTGGTCGCGGATAAAGTAAAAGATGCGGATATGAAAGACGGCGATCAGGCCGGTGATGACGGCCATGACGGTGTAGATCGGCAGCTCGACAAAGGGGTTGACCAGGTGATACGCCGGGATGGGAAAGGCCGGGTTTTCACCGTACCAGGCCCTGGTGACCACCGTGGATATGGCTGAGGCAATGACCAGGGCGGAAAAGGATGAGATCTCGAAGGTGCCGAGCAGGACAATTTCCGAGGCAAAAAAGATGCCGGCCAGGGGGGCGTTGAAGATACCGGCAATACCTCCGGCGCAGCCGGCGGCAATATAGACCTTCATCCGGGCACCTGATACCCTGGAAATCTGGCCAATCTGCGAGCCAATGGCCCCGCCGATGGCGGCAATCGGCCCTTCGACGCCGGCGGAGTTTCCGGTCCCGATGGTCAGGGCAGTGGATATGAGCTTGAGAAAGATGGTCCTGGCCTTGATGAACCCGCCTTCCAGGTTCACCTTGCGCAGGAATTTGGTGAAGCCGTAGCCGTTCACCTCGCCGGGAAAGAGCAGGGACAGCGGGATCAGCAGGACCATGCCGGTCATGGGGATCAGGGGCAGGAGCAGCAGGTGCCACCCCCCCAGGTGGATGCCAAGCAGTTTTTTGCCGCCTGTAAAGAAAATCGTCTCTACCCCTTCGACCACGCTTCGAAAGAGAATAATGCTGACTCCGGTCATCAACCCGATACAGGTGGCAATGATCATCATCCGCACATTTTCGCCGGGGATTAATTTCTGTAAAGTGAGCTTCATTGTTTGTGCGGTACCTCACAGCCGGCAGCCCTGGCCTGTTTCAGAAAAAAGTCATCGGTCATGCCGGCAATATAGTCACGGGCCATGGTTGCCGGTGTCTGGTTATTCAGGTGTGAGTCTGCCATGTTGCTTATCAGATCACTTGGTGCTGCTATGGTCGCGCCGTTGTTTTCCAGGCAACCAAGGTAGGACTCAAAGAGCGTCTCGTAGCAGTTTCTGATGAGGGGCATGTTGATTTTTATCTGGGGATGCAGATAGATACTGGCATAATTGAACTGCTTGAGTTCTTTTAAGGCGCCCGCGATCTCGTCGCTGAATCCGATGTGGTTGGTTGCAGGGTTGTCTTGCATGCCCGGATCTGCTACCTGACTGTTGGTGATCAGGTCCGTGACCAGGGTATAGACAATGGAGCCATTGCTTTCCCCTAAAATCTGCCGACAAGGCTTTGGGATATCTGCCCGTTTGATCAGCTTCAGGGTGATGGCATCCTCGATGTCGCGGCCGATATAGGCAATCGTATCGGCCATGCGAACCACACATCCTTCTAGGGTGGCGGGGTGCAGATTGATGGCGGGGTCTGCCTGCTTGGCGGCCAGCTTCTGGTCAAAAGCGGTGAAATCGTCTATGGGCAAAGGGGTCAAGTGGCGCGCGTGCAGCTCGCCATCGTGGCAGAGAATGCCATCCAGGGTCTGCAGGCTGAGATTCCATCCTCGTCCCTGGCGTTCCAGTTGATCGAGAAAGCGTATCGACTGGATATTGTGCTGAAAGGGTGGCAGGCCGTGTTTGGTACAGAGTGCGGCCAGGAAATGTTCGCCATCGTGACCGAAAGGGGGGTGGCCGATGTCATGGCCAAGGGCGATGGCCTCAATAAGGTCCTCGTTGAGATGGAGAAAGCGGCCGATGGTTCGGGCAATGCGGGAGACCAGCTGCACATGCAGGACACGGTGGGTGATGTGGTCGTTGGCGATCAGGCAGAAGACCTGGGTCTTGTCGATGTAGCGGGTGTAGGCCCGGGAGTGGAGGATGCGGTCTGCATCCAGGGCATAGGCCTGTCTGTAACCCCTTCTCGTCTCGTTCTTTCTTCTTTTGGCATGAATGCTCAGAGTGGCGGCAGGAGAAAGGCGCCGTTGCTCATCCTGATTGAGGTTGTCCAGGATTTCAAACAGGAGTGCATGTGGGTCTGGCATTGACATGGGGATTTTTTTTGGATTGAATCCGGCAAGGGGATGAGAAAAAAATTATTTAAGCCTCTTGCAAAAATGGTCTTTTCGCCCAAACTCTGCGTTATGCTTAAAATTTTATCCTCGGAATATCAACTATATGCCTGCGGTAAAATTTTTCGCATGCCTTGATTTTGAACGAAAATCCTCATTTTGCAAAAGGCTCCGTTTTTAATAAAGATGGGCACCTGAATGAATGAAACGGCATAAGGAGCCGTAACGAAATGGTCATAAAGAGTCAAGTTATTTCGTAACGGCTCCTGAAGCGCTGGCAGATGAAAGAAGAAAGAAACGACATCCTCCCTGATCCGGCATTGTTGCGTGAGCGACTGGCTAACTACCCGCAACGGCTGATCACCGTCCTTTCGCGTGTGGCTGAGGCGCAGGCGCTGGATTTTTTTGTCATTGGTGGCACGGTGCGCGACTGGCTGCTGGGCCGGATTCCTGGCGATCTCGATATCACGGTGGCCCATGACGCCGTGGCCTGCTGCCGGGCCTTGATTGCCGGGTTGGGTGGCGGCGCTTTTGTCCCCCTTGGTTGCGCCGGGGAGGAGGCGGGACGGGTGGTGTGGCAGGGGCTGACTATCGATTTTTCCAGTTTTCGTCAAGGGGCGCGATCCATTGAAGCGGATCTGTGCCTCCGTGATTACACGGTCAATGCCATGGGGGTCTCCCTTGCGTCGCTGCTGGACAGCTCTGTGGTTCTGCGCTTGATTGATCCCCTGCACGGTCTGCACGATCTGGAAGAGAAGACCCTGCGGGCCTGCCCCCATGCCTTTGTTGCCGATCCCCTGCGGATGCTCCGCGGGTACCGGCTGAGCGCCATCCTCGGTCTCAGGATGGAGGAAGCGACGAAGGCTGAGATTGCCCAGCATTTGCTGCTAATCCACAAGGTCTCGGTTGAGCGGATCAGTCATGAACTGGATCTGATCATGGCCTCTGATCAGGCCCACGCGGTGATGGGGGAGATGGCGCAATCCGGTCTGCTCTGGCAGATTATCCCGGATCTTGCCAGGGGCGTGGGTATGGAACAACCGGGTTTTCATCATCTGGATGTGTTTCATCACAGCCTGGCGGCCCTGGGATTCATGGAGGAGATCCTGGCAGAGCCAGCCCGGTTTTATCCCGAGTCTGCAATGAGGATTAAAGAGTATGTGGCCCGGCCGGGGACGAAGGTGCGGTTGAAATGGGCGGCCCTGCTCCATGATCTGGGTAAGCCAGTGACCATGGCGGTGCGCGAGGATAAGGACGGCCGGGTTACCTTTTACGGTCATGATCAGGCGGGCAAGGAGCTGGTGTTGAACCTGGGCCGGGAGCTGAGATGGAGCAATGAAAACCGGGAACGGGTTGCGGCCTTGATCGGGATGCACATGCAGCCCTTTCATCTCTGCAATGTGCGGCGGGAACAACCCCTGAGTCGCAAGGCCTGTCTGAATCTCAGCAAAAAGGCGGGAGATGATCTGATTGGGCTGTTTCTCCTGGCCATGTCTGATAGCCTGGCCGGTCAGGGTGAGAAAAAGCCGCCGACGATGGAGACGGAACTGTCGGGGCTGCTGGGTGAGGTGTTGACGATCTATGAGCAGTATATCCAGCCTGCTCTCAAAGGCCCGCGTTTGCTGAACGGTCAGGACCTGATCTCATTCTTTTCTTTGCCGCCGGGTCCTCTTTTTGCAAAGATCCTCGCCGCGCTGGAAGTGGCGCAGGTGGAAGGCGAGGTGGCCAGTGAGGAGGACGCGCGCCGCTGGGTGCGGCAGTATCTGGCCCGTGAGCAGTAAGACGGGAGCGGCCTGCTTCAATGCTGTCCGGTGATTTCCATCTTGTCAAAGAGCTGTAAATGGAATAAAGTGTGTTGAAATTATGCGTAAAATAAAAGACTTTTATTATCAGAAGGCCAAGCAGGACAAATATCCGGCCCGCTCCATTTATAAGCTGGAGGAGGCACAGAAGAAATATCATCTTCTGCGGCGGGGTGATTCGGTGCTGGATCTGGGTTGCTGCCCTGGAAGCTGGTCTCTTTATGCTTCAGAGATTGTTGGCGAAACGGGTATTGTCGTGGGTGTTGATCTGCAGGAGACCGTCAAGGCGCCGCGGCCCGGTGGCGCTCCCATTCACTGGATCATCGCCGATATCATGGCCCCTGAGCTGGTGCTGCAGGTGCGGAAGATCAGGCCGGCCTTTAAGGTCCTGATCTCTGACCTTGCTCCTAAAACCACGGGCAATCGCTGGGCCGATCATCAGCAGTCGCTGAATCTGGCGCGTCAGACTTTGCTGATGGCCGATACCCTGCTCCATGAGAAGGGGAATTTTTTCTGCAAGGCATTTCAGGGTGAGGACTTCCCGGCTTTTGTGGAGGAGGTGCAGGCCCGTTTTGAGCAGGTCAAGGTGGTTAAACCCAAGAGCTCCCGTACCGAGAGCCGGGAAGTCTTTGTCATGGGGTTGGGGTTTAAGAAATTAAAAGTCCTCGGTGGGCAGGATGGTCAGCAGCCTCAGGCTGTCGAATAAGAATAAGTCTTCAGATTTTAACCTTTAATCTTTGTCGTTTATCGTTCAGATTTTAACTTTCTGATTATTCCTTTTAACTTTTTTCAGGAACATATTATGTCAGGACATTCTAAGTGGTCAACAATCAAACACAAGAAAGGCGCAACCGATGCCAAGCGGGGCAAGATCTTTACCCGGTTGATCAAAGAGATCACCGTGGCAGCGAGGATGGGCGGCGGTGACCCTGATGGCAATCCCCGGCTGCGTTCTGCCATTGCCTCTGCCAAAACCGAGAATATGCCGAAAGACAACATTACCCGGGCCATCAAGAAGGGAACTGGTGAGTTGGAAGGGGCTATTTACGACGAGATCCTCTATGAGGGCTATGGGCCGGGCGGAGTGGCCGTTCTGGTTGAATGCATGACCGATAACCGGAACCGGACCGTGGCTGATGTGCGCCATTTTTTTGCCAAGAATAACGGAAATCTGGGTGCGGCTGGCTGTGTTGCCTGGATGTTTGACAAGAAAGGTCTGCTGCAGGTGGAAAAGGCAGGGCTTACGGAAGAGCAGTTAATGGATATGGCCCTTGAGGCCGGTGCTGAGGATGTGATGGAGGAGGATGACGAGTTTCAGGTGATCACTGCCCCGGAAGTCTTTGACGCGGTGCACGATGCCCTGGAGGCCAGCAAGGTGCGGTTCATTGAGGCCGCCATTACCATGATTCCCCAGAACAGCATCGAGGTGACGGACGAGAAGATCGCCATATCCCTGCTCAAATTGCTGGAAAGTCTGGAAGACCATGATGATGTGCAGAAAGTGCATGCCAATTTTGATATTGATAATGATCTGATGGAGAAGCTGTCGTAGGCACTGGCGATAGGCTGAAAGCTCTCAGCCTTGAGTCTTCAGCCTCCAGCCTTTTTCGATGACCCGTATCCTCGGCATTGATCCTGGTTCCCGGATTACCGGGTACGGCGTTGTCGAGGTTGTCGCCGGCAGGATCCGTTTTGTGGCCTGCGGTGTGGTGAAGACGACGCAGCAATTTCCCTTCGCCCATCGTCTCAATGAGATCTTTGATGGGGTCAATGAGGTAATCCAGCTTCACACCCCTGAGGTCGCGGCGGTGGAGGATGTGTTCATGGCCAGCAACGCCAGTTCCGCCCTGAAGCTTGGCCAGGCCAGGGGGGCGGCGGTGGTTGCCGCCATGCAGAATGGCCTGGGTGTCCATGACTACAGCGCCAAAAAAGTAAAACGGTCGGTGGTCGGGTATGGTCAGGCGGAAAAGGGACAGGTGCAACATATGGTCCGGGTGCTGCTGGGGCTTTCATCTCTGCCCAGCGCCGATGCCGCAGACGCCCTGGCGGTTGCCATCTGCCATGCCCATCATCTGTAAAGCTGGTTCTCTTCTTTCTTTTCTTTTTAACTCTTTTTCTTCCCTGTAAAAACCATGATTGCCACCCTGACAGGAAATGTGCTGATGACTGGACCGGACCGGGCCGTGATTGATGTGAGCGGGGTGGGGTATGAGGTCTTTCTCTCTACGGACGGCGTTGCCCGTCTGCCTGAAAAAAACAGTCAGGTCTTTCTCCATATTCATACCCATGTCCGGGAGGATGCCATTGTCCTCTACGGTTTTCTGGAGGCAGAGGAGAAGGAGTTGTTTCTTGTTCTCAAGACTGTCTCCGGTATTGGCCCCAAACTTGGCCTTGCCATCCTGTCCGGGATGCGGGTGGCGGATCTGTGTCAGGCCATAGTCCGTGAAGATATCAGTCGTCTGACCACCTTGCAGGGGGTGGGGAAGCGGACGGCCGAGCGGCTCTGTGTGGAGTTGAAGGACAAGGTAGGGCATCTCCAGGGCGTGGTTGATGGACGTGAGGGGGCGGTAGGGAAAACAACAGTTTCTTCTTTGGCCCCAGGTGGCGCTGTCGCCGATACCCTGTCGGTGCTGATCAATCTTGGCTATCCTGACCCTGTGGCCACGCAGGCCCTGACAGCGGTGAAGAAAAGGGTAGGGGACGCCTCTTTTGCCGCCATGCCGGTTGAAGAACTTATTCGGGAAACCTTGCGGACACTGGCATGAATATTGAGGAAGAAATAGGCGTAGAAGAGCGGCTGGTGACTCCGAGGGCTGTCAGCCGTGAGCCCTTATATGAGTATGATCTGCGGCCTAAAAGGCTGGTTGATTATATTGGTCAGGAACCCTTGCGCAAGAGCCTGGATATCTTTATCCGCGCGGCCAAAGGGCGCGGCGAGCCCCTCGATCATGTCCTGTTTCATGGGTTTCCGGGCTTAGGCAAGACCACGCTGTCTCATATTATTGCCAATGAGATGGATGCCGGCATCAAGGTCACCTCCGGTCCGGTCATTGAGCGGCAGGGGGACCTTGCCGCCATCCTCACCAGCCTCCAGGAAGGGGATATTCTCTTTATTGATGAGATCCATCGGTTGAATCACGCGGTGGAAGAGATCCTCTATCCGGCCATGGAGGATTTTCAGCTTGATCTGATTATTGGTCAGGGGCCTGGCGCCCGGTCGGTGCGCATGGATCTGCCCCGTTTTACCCTGGTGGGGGCGACCACCCGTACTGGTCTGCTCACCCCGCCGCTGCGAGATCGTTTTGGGGTTATTCTCCGCCTTGAATTGTATGCGCCTGAAGAGCTGGTCGTCATTGTCCAGCGTTCAGCCCTCATTCTCGGGATGCGGATTGATGCCAGCGGCGCCCTTGAGCTTGGACGCCGGTCCCGTGGCACCCCCAGGATTGCCAATCGGCTGCTGCGGCGGGTGCGCGATTTCGCCGAGGTTGGGAATCACCCGGTCATTGATGCCGAGGTTGCGGACGCGGCCCTGAATCTGTTGAATGTGGATGGTTTTGGCCTCGATGAGATGGATCGGCGGATTATCCTGACCATTATTGATACCTTTCAGGGTGGTCCTATTGGGCTGGAGACCCTGGCAATCGTGGTGTGCGAAGAGAAAAGCACCCTGGAAGATGTGTATGAACCCTTTCTGATCCAGTCCGGATTTCTGGCCAGAACCTCACGGGGACGGGTGGCCACGATCAAGGCCTATCAGCATTTTAACCGGAAAATCCCCAAACAGAATATTTGTCAGCCTTCACTTTTTGATATTGGAGAATAATTCATGGCCAAAAGAAAGACCGTAGCTGATTTTATTGCCATGAAGTTGGCAGGTGAGAAGATCTCTATGCTGACAGCCTATGATGCCTCCATGGCTGCTTTGCTTGCCGGTTGCGGGGTGGATGCCCTGCTGGTTGGGGACTCGCTCGGTAATGTGGTGCTTGGCTACGACTCCACGGTGCCGGTGACTATGGATGAGATGATTCATCATGCGGCCGCGGTCAGGCGGGGGGCGCATGATGCCTTTGTTATTGGTGATATGCCCTTTGGTTCGTATCAGAGCAGTCCGCGTGATGCCATTATCAATGGCGGCAGGTTTCTCAAAGAGGCGGGGTGTGATGCGGTGAAGCTGGAAGGGGGTCTGGAGGTGTGCGCGACTGTGGCTGCCATGGTTGTTGCCGGGATTTCGGTGATGGGTCATATCGGACTGACACCGCAAACAGCCACCCAGCTTGGTGGCTATAAGGTGCAGGGCAAGGATCTGGAATCGGCCAGGAAGATGGTCGAAGCGGCCAAGGGTTTGCAGCAGGCCGGGGCCTTTGGCCTGGTTCTGGAATGTATCCCTGATCAACTGGCCCGGATTATTTCTGCAAGTCTCTCCATTCCTACCATTGGCATTGGCGCCGGTGTCCATTGTGACGGGCAGGTACTGGTCACCCATGACCTTTTGGGGATGTTTGAAAAATTTATCCCCAGTTTTGTCAAGACCTACACCAGCCTGGCTCTTTTGATCAAAGAAAATGTGACTTGTTATACTGAGGAAGTGCGTAAGGGGTCATTCCCTGATGCAGCGCACAGCTTTACAACTCAGGTGGATTTCAGTAAGCTTCTAGAGTAAAAATACCCCGGCGCAGAGTCCCATTTCTCAAAATATCAAAACACCCTCCCTCTTTTCTTGTTCCATTTTTTTCTTCTATCCTGTTCCTTAAATCAAAAAAAAACCTGCAAGATTTAATTCGTTATTTCAACAGGATGGTCTTTCGGCACGAAGGGCCATCCTGTTGCCATTTTTTGAATAACGTTGCTGTTGTGTCTTCTGTTGCGTATTTTGTTTTGGTGCTGTACATTCTGTAGTATTTTTGATTTAAGTATGTGAAGGGAGTCGTTTTTTATAAAATTGGGAAAAATCTTGACAAGTGGTCTCCTCCTGCTATAAAAGGGTAAATAGTGGTGTAAAGTGGTGAAGAAGGGAGTGTGGTGGAAATGGGTGGCGGGAGGCCATGGAAAACAGCAACTTGACAACCAGCAGATTTCGCGGCAGGTCGGAACACGCGCTCGATATCAAAGGACGATTGAATATCCCCAGCCGGTTTCGGGACGTCCTTGCGCAGTATGAGTCCGAGGAGCTAATGGTGACCAATTGGGGTGCCCATCTGCGCGCCTTTCCGCTTTCGCAGTGGGAGATCCTGGAAAACAAGTTGTTGACTAATGGCCGTGAGCAGCCAGGTCTGACCAATTTTATTCGTCTGGTGGTCTCTGGTGTTACTCCCTGCCTTCCTGACAAACAGGGCCGAGTGTTACTGCCGCCATCGCTGCGCAGTGAGGCAGGCATTGTTCAGGATGTGGTCTTGGCTGGAATGCTTGATTATGTGGAGATCTGGGACAAAGACGCCTGGGAGCTGGAGAATCAGGCCACCCGTGAGAACTTTGGGGATTACAAGGAGAGCCTGGCCAGATTGGGGATTTTCTGATGGCGTCTGATTGGTCGGAAACGCCAATCCATTGCTCGGTTCTGCTCGAAGAGGTCCTTCAGTATCTCGCTCCCTGTTCAGGTGGAGTATATGTGGATGGCACCTTAGGTCTTGGCGGGCACACCGAGGCGATTTTGCGCCACTCCGCGCCGGATGGTCGGGTCATCGCCTTTGAATGGGATGAGGCCGCCATTGCGAGCAGTCGGGTCAGGTTACAGCCTTTTGCTGATCGTTTGACCATTGTCAGACGTAATTTTGCCGAAATTGCCGAAGGGCTCACTGAGCTTGGAGTGGAACAGGTAGATGGCGTTCTTATTGATATCGGTCTTTCATCCCTGCAACTGGAATGGGGCGGCCGTGGTTTCAGCTTTCAGCGGGATGAGCCGCTTGATATGCGGATGGATACGAGGCGAGAAGTGACGGCAGCATCGCTGCTGGCCTCATGTACCGAGAAAGAGCTGGCAGATATTTTTTTTTATTATGGTGATGAAAAACAGGCCAGACCGATAGCCCGTGAGATCGTGCGCGCCCGGTTTCCTGAGAAGATTCTGACCTCTGGGCAACTGGCCGCTGTTGTGGCTCGGGCTATCCCTCGGCGTTTTCATCCAGAGAAGATTCATGTGGCGACCAAGGTTTTTCAGGCCTTGCGTATCGCGGTGAATAGTGAGCTGGAGAATCTGGCCCGGATCCTTGATGATGTGGCCCCACTGCTTCGATCAGGGGCTAGGTTGTGTGTGATTTCGTTTCATTCTCTGGAAGATCGGTTGGTGAAACGAAAATTGAGAGAACAGGAAGATCTGGAGATCCTTACCTCCAAGCCCATAATGCCAACACCTGCGGAGATAGCGGCAAATCCCAGGTCGCGTAGTGCACGATTGAGGGTAGCGGTCAAGAAGTGACAGTTTGAGTCTTATCGTATCAGTGTATTTATTAGGCCGTCGTTTAAAAATAGCTGTAATAATAGTGTAACACCATGACCGGCATAAGGGGTCGTAACGAAATGGATAAAAATGTAATGGTTCTTTTGTTATGGCCCCTAATAAATGAACACAGGAGCATATCATGTTGATCAATCACTCTGCCCCAACATATTGTCGTCCCATGATGTCATCTCCGATGCGTCAACAGTTACGTCAAAAAGCCTTGGGCCTGATTGGCCCAAAAGTGTTATGGATAGCTGTAGGAAAGGTGTTGCTCCTTTTTTTCCCTTTGTTGTTTCTGGCTCATTTCTGGCTCTCTTCCTCTGCAGAGCGGAATGCCGCAACAATTCTGGCTGCCGAGGAAGGTCGTTCTGTCCTTATGGATGAAAATATCAAGCTCAGGGCTAAACGGGCCCATCTTTATTCTCCTGAATATCTTAATACGATGGCGGCAAATCAGCTTGCGCTGTATGTCCCTGAAAAAGGACAGGTCACTCGGTTTTAGGGTTGTCAATTATTTGTTGACTGTTGTTAACAGCGGCTGAATCAGGGTTAATATGGTCATACAGTCGCGTCGAAATGCAAAAAAGAGCGGACGAAGCAGGTTGGTGGTTCTGTGTATGGCCCTGGTTGTTGCCGGAGTTGTGGGCGGTGTTCTGTATAAACAGGAAATAACAGACCTTGCTCGCAAGGTATTTTTTTGGCAGGGAAAGGCGCAGGATACGAAAAAGAATGGGCGCGGTATAATCTATGACCGGAATTTCAAGGAGATGGCCCTGTCTCTTGACCGGGTTTCAGTCTATGTAAGACCCAGAGAGTTGGGAGATATTCACGAGAGTGCTGAGCAACTTGCCACTGTTCTGGGGATGCACGAGCAAGAGTTGCTGGGGCGTTTAGAAAAGGATGCGCAGCGAATCTGGTTGGCAAAAAATATCAGCCTGGAAGAAGAAAAGGCCGTGACGGATCTTCATCTTCCTGGTGTTTTTCTGGATCGGGAACAGGTTCGTTATTACCCGTATAAGGGTGTTGCTGCTCATGTGATTGGTTTTGCCGATCAGAATATGGGATTGGCCGGGGTCGAGCATTATTATAATCGCCTCCTTAATCAGGCCAACATTAGTCAGGATGAATTTCCCCATGTTGATTTGGCGGGACATGCTCGGACTGGCATTAGCGGTCAGCATCTTGTTTTGAGCATCGATCTAAAAATACAGGATTTTCTTGAAAAATACGTGGCGGCGCTCGGGGCAGTGCATGAGGGCGCGGAGATTGCAGCCCTTCTTATGGAGACAGAAACGGGCGCTATTGTTGCCAATGCTAATTTCCCCTCTTTTGACCCGAATATATTCTATCAATATAATAAAAAACTTCTTGTTGATATCTTGCTTGAGCCAGTGGTTATCCCTTTGGAAATACGGGACTTTTTTCATGATGCGGCCTTGCTTCAGGCAGATTGGGACAAGTATGAGCAGGGCTATCCCTGGAGTATTACGGCAGGAGTCGCAGATACCGGCAGCGAGCTTCGTTTGTGGAAGCGGTTAGGTTTGAATGCTATGCCGGATCTGGATTTTTCAGTGCAGAATGGCAGAGGCGATATTGCTGGGCCTGAAAAAAAACCTATGGTATCGGGAGATGAAAAAGGAACCATGCCGGTTGAGGCAACGCCTATACAGATACTTCTTGGAATGAATTATCTCTTGAATGGCAGTCATCAGGTGTTGCCGCATGTCCTTGATCGTGTTTTGGAACGAAACGGTGAGCGCGAGTATTCTTTCCGGCCGCCAATAAGCGCGCCGCAGGAGTCGCATCCTGCATCGGCAGAAATCTGGAGATTATTCAAGGCCAAAGGGCATAAAGGGGTGCTTGATTCCGTTTTTGTTGATGCCCGGGAGCTTTCTTTCCAGCCGGTTGAAGCAGGACATGGGGATCCAAGTGTCGTGCGCCCCGCAGGAAGTGCTCTTGGGATGCGAGCCAGGGATGGCGAAAGCATGACCAGAGGCGGCGAATATCTCAGGAACAGAATGATGTTTGCTCTGCTACCGGCAGAGAAACCAGAGCTGATCCTCATGGTGATGGTGCGTCAGCCATATCTGGAACCCTCCCTTGCCTCTGCCAAAGATATATTGGATCTTGTCGGACCAGCCGGTAAGATTCTGCCGTCGATGGTGGCCCTGCAGCAGGTGCATAAAAACCTCTCGGATATGATGAGCATGTCTGAGAGAAAAGAGAGTAATTACCAGCAGGAACAGGAGAAAAAAGCCTTGGCCGGGCTGGAGACCATGCTGGAATTGCATCCTCCTCTCATGCCTGATCTTGTCGGCATGAGTTTGAGGCGGGCCTTGCGGTTATTGCAGGACAAAAAGGTCAAGATCCGGATTCAGGGGACTGGCCGGGTTGTGGCTCAGAGCCCGTCAGCAGGGATATCTCTGGATAGTGTGCAAGAGTGTCTGCTCACTTTGAAAAAAGATGAAAAAACTGATAAGGTAGCGCTTACTAAAAGTAAGGCAGCAAGTGATGGGAAAATAAAGAATAAAGTTGAAAGTAAAAAGTAAAAAAATCAGGTAGTCTTCTTTGGCCATTGATTTCGGTTTTATCATTCGACATTCAACTTTTATCTCTCAACCATTCTTCATGAATCATGTAAAACCTGAAAAGCAGTTTGTTCAAGAGAGTGAGAGCAGCGAATATTCTCTGCAGGCGCTTTTGGGCTCGGTCGCCTATTCTGTTTTGGGTGTAAAAATGCCAGCCGGGATAACGGTTTCTGGGGTGACGGCCGATTCGCGGAAGGTCCAGGCCGGGTTTCTCTTTGTGGCCCTGGCCGGTAGCAGGACTGATGGTCATGCCTATCTGGAACAGGTGATGGCCAGTGGCTGCGCGGCATTGGTTGTGGAAGAAGGCAGATTGACCGCAGAACAGCTTGCGGGGTGTGATCACTGTGGCCAGTGTGTGATTGTCGTTGCGGACAGCCATCTGGCCTATGCGCAGATCGCGGCCAATCTGTATGGGCAACCAGCACAGGGCTTGACCCTTGTTGGCATCACCGGCACCAATGGCAAGACCACGGTCAGCTACCTCCTTGAGAGCGTCTTGAGACAGCTCGGGCTGCCAGTTGGGGTCATCGGCACAGTCAACTATCGTTACCGTGATGCCAAGGGGCAGGATGTTATAATTCCCGCCCCTTTTACGACTCCTGAGCCATTATTGCTCCAGGACCTCCTTCGGCAGATGGCAGACGGAGGTGTGACCCATGTGGTCATGGAGGTTTCTTCTCATGCCCTGGTCCAGCGCCGCCTTGGTGATCTGCAATTTGATGTGCTCGCCTTTACCAATCTCTCTCGTGATCATCTGGATTATCATCAGGACATGGATGATTATTTTGCGGCCAAGGCCCTGCTATTTCGTGATCATCTGAAAAAGGGTGGCAAGGCCGTTATTACCCGTACCGTCCGTCATGACCCTGAAGAAGAGAAAAGGATGCGGCACCTTGTTGAATTGTGTAGAGTTCAGGACGCTCAGGTGTTGCAGTGTGGTTGGGGTGGTGACGGCCAAGCTGCGGGAGTCATGGCTGGGGTCTCGGCGTCGCCTCGCCTGCCTGTCGGTAGCGGTGACTGTGATATCTATCCCTTGACAGTCCAGTCAGGTCTGAATTCCACTGTTATAACCCTGCACGTTCCAGCAGATGAAGTGCAGGTTACAACCCCTCTGGTGGGTGACTTCAATGTGGAAAACCTGCAGACCGTGATGGGGATTGGATTGGCCTTGGGAGTTAAGGCAACGGCTTTATCCTCTATGCTGGGGCATGCGTCCGGGGCCCCGGGGCGATTGCAGAGGGTGCTGCCAGCAGAGCAGGAGGCGCACTTTCGGCCTGCGGTTTTTGTCGATTACGCCCATACCCCGGATGCCTTGGAAAAGGTGATAGCGACTCTTGCCCGACTTGCGCATCAGAGATTGATCTGTGTCTTTGGCTGTGGTGGTGACCGGGACAAAGGAAAACGGGCGATTATGGGTGAAATTGCCGGGCATCGCTGCGATGTGGTGATCGTCACCGATGATAACCCGCGCAGTGAATCGCCTCAGGATATAGTCGCCCAGATAGTGTCCGGTGTCCGCTTGAGTGGACTGGCCGAGCGGCCGTCTTCCTGGCTCAGAACCTCAGCCGGGAACGAGAAGGGTTTTCTGGTGATCCATAGCCGTGCCCAGGCTATCGCTGCGGCCATTGCTGCAGCAACAGCAGAGGATATCGTGCTCATTGCCGGCAAAGGGCATGAGCTGTATCAGCTCAGTCAGGATGGCAAGCGTTTTTTTGATGACAGTCTTGAGGCAAAAAAGGCACTGACTGCCTGGAGGCTTGAGAGTCTTAAGCTGGCTACCAAGGGCGTGTTGACTTCTGGTCCGTTGGTGGCAGCTGCAGAGCTTGGGGCAGTGGTCACGGACAGCCGGAAGATGGCGGTGGGCGATATTTTTGTGGCCCTTGCCGGTGAGCGCTTTGACGGCCATGATTTTCTGGAACAGGTAGTGGCTGCGGGTGCAGGTTGTCTTGTTGTTGGCAAGGATACACCTCAAGAGATGCTTCCCGCCATTCCCTGTCTCTTGGTGGATGATACCTTGCGGGCCCTTGGTGATCTGGCCGCGTATCGACGGCAGGTGATGAAGACGGTCAGTCATCCGTTGGTGGTGGGGATTACCGGAAGTTGCGGCAAGACCACGGTCAAGGAGATGATTGCAGCAATTTTTGAACAGCATTGGCCCTCCCACCAGGATGCGCCGCCTGATCAGGTACTGAAGACCAGAGGCAATTTTAATAACCTTATCGGGTTGCCTCTCTCGCTCTTACCCCTTGGCCCGGGACAGAAGGCAGTCATTCTGGAGATGGGGATGAACCGGCCCGGAGAGATCGCAAGGCTGGCCCAGATCGCTGATCCTGATATCGCCTGTATCGTCAATGTCCATGCCGCCCATCTGGAGGGCCTGCATTCTCTGGAGGGGGTTGCCCGAGCCAAAGAGGAGTTGTTTGCCAGCAGCGGTGCAGGCACTACGCTGGTTGTAAATCTGGATGATCCCCATGTGCGGACCTGTGCCGAAAAGTACCCGCAAAAAAAGATTTCATATGCCGCAGCTGAAGAAGGTATGGGCTCTGCGCCTCAGGTCTTTGCCTCTGACGTGCAGAAAGCGGGAAGCGTCACCCAGAGTTTTGTTCTCCATGCCGCCGGGGAGGCAATTCCTGTGACTCTGCATGTGCCGGGCGTTCATAATATCTCTAATGCTGTGGCCGCCGCCGCTATTGCCTATGCCGCAGGAATTGGCATCAGTGAGATTGCCAGAGGCCTTGGGAACTTTCAGCCTGCTGATAAACGCATGCAGATTGTCACAGGAAAGGGCGGATTGTTTATTTTAAATGATACCTATAATGCCAATCCGGCCTCCATGCGGGCAGGGCTTGCGACCCTTGGCCAGCAGGATGGAGGAAGACGGGTGGCCATTCTGGGAGATATGCTGGAGCTGGGGCCGACAAGTGCCAGCGCGCACCGGGAGGCAGGGCGTTACGCGGCGGGTCAGGGTGTTGATTATCTGGCACTGGTCGGAAATTTCGCCGATGACACTGCCACGGGGGCCAGGATGGCAGGCATGGATAGTCAGCGGATCAGGGTTTTTCAGGAGAAGAAAGATATGGTGCCTTGGATTGAAGGGCTGCTGGTTGCGGGTCAATTGCAGGCTGGCGACTGGTTACTGGTCAAAGGTTCAAGGGGTATGCGTTTTGAAACCGTGGTTGAGCAGTTAATGGTTCCTTGAAGAGTTCAAGGGATCCTCTTTTAATTTAACACTTACAATTAACTATGCTCTACCATCTCCTCTATCCTCTGCACACGATCTTTAGCGGGTTTAACGTCTTTCGCTATATTACCGTGCGCTCTATTGGCGGGGCGATGACAGCCTTTCTCCTGATGATTATTCTTGGACCGATCTTTATCAGGGCCTTGCGCCGTTTTCAGATAGGACAGGTGGTGCGGGATGATGGTCCGGCAACCCATCTGGCAAAACAGGGGGTGCCCACCATGGGCGGGGTGCTGATCCTTTCCGCCATTACGAGTTCGACGCTGCTTTGGGCCAGGCTGGACAGTTCGTTTGTGTGGTTGCTGCTCTTTGTGACCCTTTTTTTTGGTATGATTGGTGCCATTGATGATCTGAAAAAGGTGCGCAAGAAAAACAGCAAAGGATTGAGTGCTAAAGGAAAAATGGTATTGCAGATTGGCGGCGCCTTGGTGGTTGGTCTCTTTGTCCTGCTGCATCCAGGATTTGACGGGCAGTTGAGTGTGCCTTTTTTTAAGAATATTCATCCTGATCTTGGCTGGTTCTATCTTGTTTTTGCGGTACTCGTGATTGTCGGAGCCTCCAATGCGGTGAATCTCACGGATGGTCTGGATGGACTGGCCACTGGTCCAACGGTTATCTCCGGGTCAGTCTATCTCATTTTTTCCTATATAGCCGGGAATATAGTACTGGCGGATTATCTGCAGATCCCTTTTGTGCCGGGAGCAGGAGAGTTGGCGATCTTCTGCGGGGCCATGGTTGGGGCCTGTCTTGGTTTTTTGTGGTTTAATGCCTATCCGGCCCAGATCTTCATGGGTGATGTGGGTTCCCTTGCCCTGGGAGGGGCCTTGGGTTCGGTTGCCATTATTATTAAACAGGAGATCCTGCTGGCTATTGTTGGCGGGATTTTTGTCATGGAGGCGTTATCAGTCATCTTGCAGGTGGGGTATTTTAAGATGACCAAAGGTAAACGGATCTTTCTTATGGCCCCTTTTCATCATCATTTTGAGAAAAAAGGCTGGCATGAATCAAAGGTGGTGGTCAGGTTCTGGATCGTGTCGATCATCCTGGGGCTTTTTGCCATTGCCACCTTGAAACTGCGCTGATGAACATGCAAGATGAAAAAAAAGCCGGCACTCATGTCGCGGTAATGGGACTGGGGGTCTCCGGTCGGGCGGCGATGCGATATCTGGTGTCGCAGGGAGTGAAAGTGTCGGTTTCTGATGCCAGGAGTGTTCAACAGTTGCCGGCTGCAGATCTGGCCTTTCTTACTGAGTATGGGGTGAAGTACGAATGTGGTAGCCATACCCTGACCTTTCTTCGGAAGGCTGACCAAATCCTGGTCAGCCCGGGGATCAGACAGGATCTGGAAATCCTGCAGCAGCTTCGAGACCTTGGGATTCCGGTGTTGGGTGAATTGGCCATGGCTGCTCCACTTGTGCATAAACCCGTGGTGGCGATCACCGGCACCAATGGCAAGACCACGGTGACGGCCCTCATTGGTGAGTTGCTGCAAAGGGCGGGGAAGAAGGTTTTTGTTGGTGGCAATATTGGGACATCACTCTTTGACTATCTGAGCAGTCCTGATGATGTTGATGTGCTGGTCCTGGAGCTTTCGAGTTTTCAACTGGAGTCTGCAGGGGCCTTTAAGGCCGATGTGGCTATTCTGCTCAATGTGACCCCGGATCATCTGGATCGCCACGGTAGTATGGCAGGTTATGCCGCCGCCAAGATGAAGATCTTTTCCGGGCAGGGGCCGCAGGATACCGCGATTGTGAGCGGTGATGACACGTTTTGTCGAGAGTTGGCGGCTGGACTTGACGGGGGGCAGCAACTGCTGCTTTTCGGCCATGACGGCGATTGTCAGGCGCAAGTTGTTGGACATTGCATTCATTTGCGATGGCAGGGGAAACAAGAGCGGTATGACCTCGCGGGATCGATGCTTGCTACTGCTACCGGGGGATTGAACAGCGCCGCGGCCATCCTTGCCGCGCGCACCCTTGGTTGCGCACCGGAGGCGATAGTGCAAGGCCTGGCGGCCTTTCAGGTGGCGGCGCATCGGATGGCCCTGGTTGGGGAAGGCGCAGGGGTCTTGTATTATGATGACTCCAAGGCCACCAATACCGGGGCCGTTCTCAGCGCCTTGGCCAATTTTGCCGGCAACGTGATCCTTATTGCCGGAGGCCGAGATAAGGGTGATGATTATACCCTGTTGCGAGAGAGTGTTGGTAATAAGGTGCGCTGTCTGATCCTGATTGGTGAGGCCACAGATCTGATTGCACAGGCCCTGGCCGGTATGGTTGAGATAAAGAAGGCCGCGTCAATGGAGGCAGCGGTGTTTCTGGCGGCGTCCATTGCCAGAGCAGGGGATGTGGTGCTACTTTCTCCGGCCTGCGCCAGTTTTGATATGTTCGAGAATTATGGCCATCGCGGCAAGGTCTTTGCTGATGCGGTGCGGAAGGCGATTGAGGCCGTTCCCGCCATCCCTGTCTCCTGCGGCATCAGGTCGTCCCTGCCCGTTCAGGCAGAGCCGGTTGGATGCAAGGTTGGTGGCGCCTGATGGGGAAGGGAGGAGAGCCCATACGTCTGTTGCTGACTGGCGGCGGCACTGGTGGACACCTCTTTCCGGCCATTGCCACAGCCGAGGCCCTGTGTCGGCGTCTTCCTGGAACCAAGGTTCTTTTTGTGGGGACGCGCCGGAAGATGGATACGACCAGCCTTGCTCAACATGGTTTCAGTGCCAGGGCCATTCATTGTCAGGGATTAAAGGGAAAGGGGCTGCCGGCTTTGGCTCAGGCCCTTATTCTGCTCCCGGTTGCCTTTGTCGAGGCCCTCTGGTATATCCTCCGTTTTCGTCCTCATCTGGTGGTTGGTGTCGGCGGATACGTGACCGGGCCGGTGGTGGCTGCGGCCAGGATCTTGGGGCGGCCAACCGTGATTCATGAACAGAATTCCGTACCCGGGCTTGCCAATAGAAAATTAGGGGCCCTGGCTACCAGAATCTGTCTTTCTATCCCGGGCAGTGAGGTCTTTTTCCCGGCAGGAAAGACGGTGCTGACCGGCAATCCTGTGCGGCGCCAGATTCTGGAACTGGCTGGACAGCTGCAGGACATGGATGTCCGAGTGCCGCTCTCTGCAGGGATGAACGAAGAGTGGCCATCCAGAAAAATAGGTGACAAGGTAACGATTCTGATTCTGGGAGGCAGTTTGGGCGCGCACCGGGTCAATGAACTGGTAGTGGATGCCCTGACCGTGCATGGCAGGTTGTTGCCGGCAGGTATCCAGGTTATTCATCAGACCGGCGCGGCGGATGAGGAGTGGGTGAAATCAGTCTACGAACAGGCCGGAATCAAGGCCACAGTGGCCGCTTTTTTTACGGATATGGCTGAGGTGTATGCCAGGAGTGATTTGCTTCTCTCAAGGGCAGGAGCCACAACCCTTGCCGAGTTGGCAGTTCTTGGAAAACCGGCAGTATTGATTCCTTACCCTTTTGCCGCTGATGATCATCAACACAAAAATGCTCGTTATTATGCCGAAAGTGGTGGAGCTCTCGTTTTGGTGGAGCGGGAACTGACGGCCAGGAAACTGGCTGAGACCCTGGCGGAGCTTGTCGGCAATCCAGGTCGGTTACAAGAAATGGCCGAGGCCATGCGGGCCAAGGGCCGTCCTGATGCCACGGAAAGGATAGTCGATGTCTGTCTGGAAATAATGAGCGGAAATAAAGTATAATTAATAATTTATCATGTATAAAAAAACCAAACATATCCACTTTGTCGGGATTGGCGGTATCGGCATGAGCGGTATTGCCGAACTCTTGCTGAACCTGGGATACAAGGTGTCGGGTTCTGATCTGTACACTTCGGCAATCACGGCCAATCTGGCAGCCCTGGGCGGGGTGATTTATAGCGGCCACCAGGGGCAGTGGGTGAGCGGCGCCGATGTGGTGGTGACCTCATCGGCCATTGCTGTCGATAATCCCGAGGTGGTGGCTGCCCGTGAAGCCAATATCCCGGTGATCCAGCGGGCGGAGATGCTGGCTGAGCTGATGCGTCTGAAGAAATTCGGTATTGCCATTGCCGGCAGCCATGGCAAGACCTCCACCACCTCTATGGTCAGTTGGATGATGACCCAGGCCGGACTTGATCCCACCATTGTGGTTGGCGGCAAGGTTGACAGTCTGGGCGGCAATGCCAAGCTTGGGGAAGGTGAATTTCTGGTGGCTGAAGCTGATGAAAGTGATGGCTCATTCCTGAAGCTCTCGCCTGTGCTTGAGGTGGTCACCAATATTGATCTGGAACATCTTGATTATTACCGGGATATTGAGCATATCAAGTCGGTGTTCATGGAGTTTATTGACAAAATTCCTTTTTATGGCGCCGTGATCCTCTGTCTGGATGATGCCAACATCGCCGATCTCCTGCCTGCGATCAGGAAAAGAATGATCACCTATGGACTCACCGCTCAGGCGGATGTTCATGCCGAACAGTTGGAGGCGGCAGGGGGAAGGACCCGCTTTATGGTCAGGAAAGGTGACGCGCAATTGGGCGAAATCCATCTTTCTCTGCCCGGCCGTCATAATGTCTATAACGCGCTGGCCGTGGTGTGTGTCGGGCTTGAGCTGGAGATCCCTTTTGCGGTTATTGCCGGAGCCCTTGGCAGTTTTGGGGGAGTGCAGCGGCGTATGCAGTTGAAGGGGGAAGCGCGGGGAATTACGATCATGGATGATTATGGTCATCATCCCACTGAGATCAGGGCAACCCTGGCCGCCATCAAGGAGGCCTGGCCCGATAAACGGCTCGTGGTCCTGTTTCAGCCCCATCGTTATACCCGGACGGAGGCCTTATACAAAGAGTTTCAGACCGCATTTCATCAGGCGGATTTTTTGGTGATGACTGATATCTATGCTGCCAGTGAAACACCGATTCAGGGCATTAGCAGTGAGAATCTGTTGATGGAGATCAAACGGCATGGTCAGCGTCATATCCATTTTATCCCGGCAGTGGAAGGGCTGGCGGAAACGTTGTTGCCGCTGCTGGCCGTAGATGATCTGGTATTGACCCTTGGCGCTGGAAATATCGTACGGGCAGGGGAGGATCTGCTGGATCTGCTCAGGAAACAAAAGTCATGAAACGTTCATAACACGGTCATGGATGCCATATTGAAACAGGCTCTGGCGTCATTGGCAAGCAGCCCTGTGCTTTGGGATTGCCCTTTGCGTGACTATACCTCCTTTGCCATAGGTGGTCCGGCTACGGCCCTGATTGTGGTCGAGGAACTGGCGGAATTGCAACGCCTGCTCGTATTTTTTGGGGAGCACAAAATCCAATGGCGTATTATCGGCAAGGGAACCAACCTGCTGGTGAGTGATGCCGGCTTTGCAGGGGTTATCCTCCTTCTTGGCAAAGGATTTGGAGCTCTTCACCGTATTGTCCGTGGCAACACGGTGAAAAATGACGATGTTGTCATCCAGGCGGGAGCGGCCTGTAGTCTGGCCCGACTTGGCGGCTGGTGCGTCGATCAGGGCCTTTCCGGTCTGGAGTTTATTGCCGGAATTCCCGGGACGATTGGTGGCGCTGTCATCATGAATGCCGGGGCCTGGGGTCGTGAACTTGCGGATGTGATTGTTTCCGTGACTGTGGTGACGTCATCGGGGCAAGTTTGCACCCTGTCCCGTTCAGAGCTGAAATTTGGGTATCGGATCTGGCATGATCATGAACATGCCGCGGAAGAATGGGTGCTTATCGGGGTAGAGCTGCAAGGTGTGGTGGCGGATCAGAATCAGATCCGCAGTCTCTGCCAGGCGTATCATCAAAAGCGCCAGATCAAGCAACCCAAGGGCGTGCCCAATGCCGGATCATTTTTCAAGAATCCACAAGGGGATGCGGCCGGCCGCCTTATTGAGGTCAGTGGTTTGAAGGGACTCAGGGTTGGAGGCGCCATGGTGTCACCTGTTCATGCCAATTTTCTGGTTAATAGTGGGGGGGCAACGGCTGCCAATGTTTTGGAACTTATGGAAAAGGTGCAGGTAAAGGTACAGACAGATAGCGGAATTGTCCTTGAACCGGAAGTTCATTTTCTCTGAATGGTTTGGGCACGTGGTGAACTTTATTAAAAAGATCGGTTCTCTTTTTTGTTTGCACAAAAAGAAAAAGAGAGTTGTCCGTGCTGGTTCTGTTGCTGGTCGCAGTGATCAGCCGGTGTTTACCTCAAGATCCGCCGCTCAGGTTCAGAAGCGTAGTGGGCTGGTCAGCAGGATACGGGCCTGGTTTCAAAGGGCTGCCAGACGTAAAGAGTTGAAACGGTCTCCTGCTGTGGCAAAAAGCAGGGTCAGGAATCTTTTGATTTCACTGTGCTTTCTGGCGGGCATAGTGTTTATGGCGTTTTTGGCATATGGCCCACTTGTGAATGCTGTGTCTGATCTGCCCTTTTTTAAGATACGGGAGATCACGATCACCGGTTGTCGGAAGACTACTCCCACGTTGATTCGTGAACTTGCCGGGGTCAGGTATCAGACCAGCCTGCTGACCCTTAGGCCGACATATATTGAGGCAATTCTCAGGGCACATCCATGGATATCGGAGGCTGTGGTCAAACGTGATTGGCCAGGTGTGCTGGTGATCTCCATTAAGGAGTATGAAGCAGAGGCCCTGATTGCCCAGGAGATTTCCGGCCGCAAGCAGTTTTTTTATCTGGATAAGAGCGGGGTTGCGTTTGCACCAGTTGAGCCGGGACAGGATATGGACTTTCCCATTATAACCGGTCTGGATGCAAAAAGAGATGATGGCCAGAGACGGCCTAATGCCGCAGGATCCAGGGGTGATGGGAGCGGCGATGGAGACCGGAGGGCGATGATTCGTGAGTCTCTGGCCTTGCTTAAACTGGTAAAACAGAATAATCCTAATTTTCCGGTTCAGAATCTTTCCGAGATTCATCTTGATCAGGATACGGGAATGACCATCTATCTGGTTGATTATCCCTTTCCTATTTATTTTGGCAAGGGGGATGTCAGAACGAAATATAGTCGCTTGAAAAGAGTGTTAGAGGTTTTGTATAAAGATACAGGGCAGGGAATGACCATTGCGGATGTTGTCTATATTCGTATGGATTATCTGGAAAACAAGGTGCTGGTTGCACACAGCGGATCGGATTGAAAACTGATGGATGATATAAAAGAGATAGAGCCAGTGGTTGAGGTGGAGCAGGACGCAGGGACGCGAGCGCCAGGTGAAGTCGTGGTTGGCCTTGATATAGGAACCACGAAAATATGCTGTGTAGTGGGTGAGGTTTTCGATGACGGGGTAGATATTATTGGTGTCGGCACTGCGCCGTCAGTGGGGCTGAAAAAAGGTATTGTGGTCAATATTGAGTCCACCGTCAAAAACATACGGCAGGCTGTAGAGCAGGCGGAAGACGCGGCCGGATGTGAACTGCATAGTGTCTATGCCGGGATTGCCGGGAATCATATTAAAGGGTTTAACAGCCCTGGAATCCTGGCTATTAATGGCCGGGAGATCAAAGAGGCTGATGTAGAAGATGTGATTGTGGCTGCCAAGACCGTGAAGATCTCGGAAAACCAGCAGATTATCCACGTCCTGCCCCAGGAGTATATGGTTGATGATCATACGGGGATTCAGAACCCTTTGGGGATGACCGGTGTCCGTCTCGTCACGAATGTCCATATCGTGACCGCTGATATGGGTGCCGTGCATAACCTCTATACCTGTTGCCGGAAGGCGGGACTCGAGGTGCTTGATATGGTGCTGGAATCCATTGCCTCAGCCTACGCCGTGCTCAGTGCTGATGAGATGGAACTGGGGGTGGCCCTTCTTGATATTGGTGGCGGAACCACTGATCTTGCGGTTTTTTGTGATGGAACCATCAGGCACACCTGTGAAATAGGGCTTGGTGGACATAACCTGACCAATGATCTGTCGGTGGGGTTACGGACACCGCTCCAGGAGGCAGAACGGTTAAAAGAGGATTATGGCAGCGCCATTGCCTCGTTGATCAAGCCGAATCATGTCGTTGATGTCCCGACGGTAGGGGACCGGGAGCCGCGCAAGGTGACCCAGAAGGTTCTGGTGGATATTTTGCAGGCCCGCATTGTCGAGATTCTTGAGATGGTCAACCAGGAGCTAATCAACTCCGGGCAGAAAAACAAGATCCATGGCGGGGTAGTGATTACAGGGGGAACCGCATTGCTTGCCAATCTGGTGGATCTGGCCGAGCAGATCTTTGATCTGCCGGTACGGATCGGGTATCCGGTAAAGATCGGAGGACGTGTTGAAGAGGTGCATACCCCGCGTTGCACGACTGCTGTCGGTTTAGTCATGTATGGCCGCAAGAATCGGGGGCAGAAGATAAACAATGATTCTTCCATGGTTGGACGGATGAAGTCGTGGATGAAAAAAATCATGTGATCCAGACGTTTTTTGTTTAAGCGAGTATCAGCAGGTGCTATATTCTATTTGCTGATATCTTGTTAACAGGCCTTCATACAGGGGGCTTTGGCGAATCGTACTCAGGGGTGAGCTTATGACTATGCCGTTTAGAATGGCGGAAACAGAAGGGGTTGCTGTAATAAAGGTTATTGGTGTTGGCGGTGGCGGCGGGAATGCCATAAACACCATGGTCAACAATAAGCTTCAGGGTGTTGAGTTTATTGTGGCCAATACGGATATGCAGGCCTTGAACCAGTCTCGTGCTGATACCTGTCTGCAGATTGGCCCCAGTATTACCAAAGGCTTGGGTGCTGGCACTGACCCGGAAATCGGCGCTCAGGCCGCCCATGAGTCCCTGGAGGAACTCAAGAAAGTCCTTAAGGGCAGTGATATGGTCTTTGTTGCGGCAGGACTGGGTGGGGGAACCGGAACAGGTGCCGCCCCTGTTGTGGCCAAGGTGAGCAAAGAGTTAGGTGCGCTCACCGTGGCAGTGGTGACCAAACCGTTTCATTTTGAAGGCAAAGCCCGCATGCGCAACGCCGAGGCAGGTTGGGAAGAACTGCGAAAATACGCGGATACCATCATTACCGTTCCTAATGATCGACTTCTCTCTCTTATGCAGAAAAATACCAGGCTTTCTGACATGCTGGTCATGGCCGATCTTGTTCTGTTGCAGGCGGTTAAAGGGATCACGGATTTGATCAATGTACCAGGGATGATTAATGCCGACTTTGCTGATCTGCGTACGGTCATGCGGGAAGTGGGGCCAGCCATTATGGGGGCTGGTTCGGCTGTTGGTGAAAACAGGGCGACTGAGGCCGCCAAGCGGGCCATTGATAATCAACTTCTTGAAGATGTGGGGATAGATGGCGCTCGTGGCTTGATTATCAACGTCTCGGCAACACAAGAGAGTTTGACCTTGGCTGAGTATATGGAGGTATCGGCCCTTATTCAAAGTAAAGTGGATGAGGATGCTAAAATTGTACTCGGTGTGCTCTATGATGAAACACTTGGTGATGAACTGCATGTTACTGTTATTGCAACGGGAATAGGTAATGTGGTCAAGAAAAATGAGCCGATCACGTTGCTGGAGGAAGCGCGCAAGTCAGTGAAAATTATGACTACGCAGGAGACCCCGGCCGCACCAGCTCCGGCTAACCCGCGGCCAACTTTTGTTACCCCTCTGCTGCAATCTAATTTTGAAGGTTTTGATAACCTCGGTGTTTCCTCACCCCGTAAAGAAGTGGCGCGCAATCAGAAGGAAGCACGACCCTGGAATGAGGACTATCTGGAGACCCCGACGTATCTTCGTAAAAAGGCAAATTAATGCCGGAATCTTTAGAAACGGCACGGCTTTTGATATCTGTATCCCCGGGGCGCTTCCTTTAGGGTGTCCTCTGACATGGATCGTCGTTTACTGCTTGATCTGGAAAGAGGGAGTTATTTCAAGAAATGGACAGGGCAGTTGCCAGTTGCCCTGATCTATCCCAATTCATATTCGGTCGGAATGTCCAGCCTGGGATTTCAACTGGTCTATGATCTGCTGGGCGCAATGGAAGGGATTGTCTGTGAACGTTTTTTCTTCTCCGGGCCAGATGTTCCCCTGCGATCTCTGGAGTCTGGTCGAACCCTTGGCAGTTTTCCCCTGGTTTTTTTCTCCATCAGTTTTGAGCATGACTATCTGAACCTGGTTCGTCTCCTTCTGGCCGGGTCCCTTCCACCTTTTGCTGAAAATCGGGAAGAGCAGGTGCGCGCCACGCAACCATTGGTTATTTGTGGAGGTGTCGCCACCTTTATGAATCCCGAGCCTCTGGCCCCTTTTATCGATCTGTTCGTCCTTGGCGAGGCCGAACCTGTTCTGGTTGCCCTTGTCACCTTTCTTGCCGCCCATCTTGAAGGAGAGAAAGGCGGAAGACGTGCCGATCTGTTAAGAGAGGTGAGTCTGAGGTTCTCCGGTTGTTATGCCCCGGCGCTCTATGCCCCGTGTTATAACAAGAATGGGGCCTTTGCCGGACATCTTCCTGCGCCTGGCTTACCTGGGCGTATTCGCAAGGTGACAATTCAGACCTGTGACCGGGCGGCGCATTCCCAGGTTTTGACCCCGCAGGCGGAGTTTTCTGACCTGTATCTTACCGAGCTTGGCCGGGGATGTTCCCGGGGATGTCGATTCTGTGCCGCCGGATTTATCTATCGTCCGCCACGACTGTGGGATGTTGATGCCGTCCTTCAAGGTCTGGCCGAACGTCCCGAAGCAGTCAAGCGAATCGGGCTGTTGGGGATGGAGATGGCTGATCAGGACTCATTGGCCCTTCTTTCCCGGTATCTCCTTGACAGTGGTTGTTCACTCTCCTTTTCTTCTCTGCGCGCGGACCGGATCTCCGGGCCATTGTTGAATCTTCTGCAAAAAAGTCAGCTCAAGAGCGTGGCCATTGCCCCTGATGGCGCCTCCGAGCGTTTGCGCCGGGTAATCAACAAGGGTTTGATCGAAGATGATCTTCTCACGGCCGCTGAAGCCCTGGCTCGTGCTGGTCTGTATAAGTTGAAGCTGTATCTGATGATTGGACTGCCCACCGAGACGATGGAAGATATTGAGGAGATGCTGGCGCTTATCAGAAAGATCAAGGATCGGATCCAACCCATAGGACGTAGCCGCGGGCGGCTGTGTGAAATTACCCTTTCGGTGAACAGCTTTACTCCCAAACCGTGGACCCCGTTCCAGTTTCATGCCTTTGGGGTGAGTGAACGATTGAACCAGGGAGAAACGCGAGATGCGGCAGACGTTGTGCGGACCCTTAAGGACAAGATAAAATTTTTACAAAATGGGCTGAGAAAAGAGGCCAATGTCCGTATGACCTGTGACAAACCGGAGAACGTCTTGTTCCAGGCGGTACTGGCGCGGGGGGATCGCAGGCTTGCCCCGGTTTTGTTGGATATGGCGGTACAGGGCCTCTCGTGGAAACAGGCTATGCGCAAAAACCGGCTTGAGGCGGAACAGTTTGCCATCCGTGGATATGGGTGTGATGAACCTGTCCCCTGGAATATTGTCGATCACGGGATCAAACAGCAATATCTGTGGGATGAATATATGAAGGCCTTTGCGGAAAAGCCAACCATAGCCTGCGATACCAAGGTTTGCCGACGTTGTGGGGTGTGTGGTGGCTGATGATATCGCGCCTGGCAAGATGGTCTCGCTGGCAGTTGAAAAACCTTTACATAAGGAGGAGGTTCAGGCTGGATTGCGGCCTTTCCGGCTGGTTAAGTATTTTTCTTTTACCAGCCTGGGGGTTATTCTTGTTTTTACCCTGATTCTCTCTTGGGTTATTTCAAACCATGCCCGGAAAATCATGCTTGAGCAGAGCGAGGACTACTCCCTGCTGCTGGCGGAAAATCTGAATCAGCAGGTTTTTCGCAGTTTTGTCCTGCCAACAGTCGTCCGTTTTGGGAAAATTGCCCTCAGCCATCCTGATCAGTTTGAGTTGTTGGATCGCATTGTAAAAAATGCCACGCAGGGGCTGAAAACCGAATCGGTCACCATCTATGACTCCAGTATCAATATTATTTCTTACTCGACGCGACCGGAACTTGTGGGAAAAAAAGATATGGGAGGGGTTGAATATCAGAAGGCCCTGAAAAACAATTCCAATTCCCAGATTGTTTTCAGTGGTTCTCTCTGGAATCTTATCCCTGGCGCGCCATCGGTTCAATGTCAGCTCAAGACCTATATCCCTTTTCGTCAGGTCAGTAATAGCGGCGCTTCCAGTCCCCAGATAATGGGGGTTATTGAGATTACTCAGGATCTGTCCAAGGAATATGGCGCCATCGTTGAATTGCACGGACGGATTATCCTGGTTTCCAGCATTATTATGGCGGTGCTGTTTCTTGTCCTGCGGACTATTGTTAGTCGTGGCGATCGGATCATGGAGATTCGGGCCACGGAGCGGCTTCGTCTGGAAGAAAAGTTGAACCAGTCCGAAAGGCTTGCCCATCTCGGCACCATGGTGGCCACGGTATCCCATGAGATCAAGAGCCCGTTAGGTATCGTCAGGAGTACTGCCGAACTTCTTGAAAAAAGAATTAAAAAAGTGGCCCCTGGCAATGAGCAGTTAGCCAGGATTATTGTGGATGAGACCACGCGGCTGAATAACATTGTTATGGAGTTTCTTGACTTTGCTCGACCCCAGGAACCAAAATTGGCAAGGGTTGATGTCAATAATGTTGTTCGGCGGGCCTTGCAGTTTATTGAACCCTCTGCGCGTGAAAAAAATGTGGAGGTCCGGGCTGAGCTTGATTCTCATCTTGCTCCAATTGATCTGGATCAGGATATGTTCTATCGGGCCCTGTTAAATATCCTGGTGAATGGCCTGCAGGCCATGAATGATCAGGGGATACTCCAGGTCACGAGTACCAGTGGAGAAACTGCCGGCTCATCGACTGCCAGGGATGGTCTGGATCCGCGGGAGCCAGGGGCGGCGGGAGCGGTGAAGATTATGGTTCGCGATAATGGTAAAGGGATGTCTGCCGATAAGGTAGAGCAGATCTTCAAACCCTTTTTTACCGATAAAAATCGTGGGACCGGGCTTGGCCTTGCCATCAGCCGGAATATTATCGAGCATCATCATGGGACGATTGCTGTTGAGAGCAAAGAGGGAGAGGGAACAACGTTTACCATTATTTTGCCCGGAGTTTGATTGTTGATGCTCATATGAATTGATTTCGCGCTGAGACGCTGAGGCGGAGAAGAGATCAGGAATTTACAAGAATTGATCTTGAAAAATGTCTTTCTCTGTGGTCTCGCTTTACCCATCCTTGGAGCGCGGAGAGAATGTGTAAGATATAGAATTTTTATAATTGGGTATTTATACTAAATAGTTACGAAAAATGGAGAAAAAAACTATGAGAAAAAACATGGGCGAGAAAATTGTAATTATTGGCGGGGTGGCAGCAGGCCCTAAGGCCGCGTGTCGGGTCAAGCGTTTGATGCAGGATGCGGAGGTGACCATTATTGATGAAGACAGTCTCATCTCATATGGTGGTTGTGGTATCCCCTATTATGTCTCGGGTGATGTGTCTGATGAGTCGGAGCTGCGTTCGACCAGTTTTCATATGGTGCGCAATGAGACCTTTTTTAAGGACGCCAAAGGAGTGAATACCCTGACCCGGACCCGGGCCTTGACCATTGATCGCAAGCAGAAAGTGGTGCAGGTTGAGCATGTGGAAACTGGGGCCAAGCAGAATATTGCCTATGATAAACTGATGCTGGCCACGGGCAGCCGTCCCTTTGTCCTGCCTATTCCAGGTGTGGAGCTTGATGGTCTTTTTACCATCAGTAATCTGCATAAGGCCATTGAAATCAAGAAACGGATTGCCGGCGGCAAGGTGGCGCGGGCGATGGTCATCGGTGGCGGCGCCATCGGGGTGGAGATGGCTGAGGCCTTGACTGATCTGTGGGGAGTGGAGACAACCTTGATTGAGTTTATGAATCAGCTTCTGCCCCGCATTGTTGATTTTCCCTTCGCTGCCATGCTGGCTAAGCACCTGCGTGATAAAGGGGTGACGGTGCATCTGGGTGAGGGCGCCGCTGAGATCCTGGGTCAGGAGGGGAAGGTGACCGGTGTCCGCACCTCTGCCCGCACCGTTGATGCTGATCTGGTGATCATGGCCGCCGGTGTGCGTCCCCGTTCAGAACTGGCACGTGATGCCGGACTCCAGCTCTCACCCATGGGCGCGATCGTGGTCAACGAGCGGATGCAAACGTCCGATCCGTTTATCTATGCCGCCGGAGATTGCATCGAGATCCGACATCTGGTTTCGGGGAAGAAATTCTACGCCCCTCTGGGTTCCCTGGCCAATAAAGAGGGCAGGGTGGCTGGTGATAATATGGCAGGCATTCCGTCCATTTTCAAGGGGGCGGTGGGCAGTTTTATCATGAAGGCCTTTGATGTCTGTATCGGCGCCACCGGGTTGAGTCATGATGTGGCACTGGCTGAGGGCTATGATGCGGATGTGGCCTTGACCGCCCCATCCGACCGTGCTCATTTCTTTCCCACTGTGGACACCGTGGTCTTCCAGATGGTCTTTGACCGACGGACCCGGCGGGTCCTGGGGCTCCAGGGATTTGGGCCCATGGGGGATGGCATCTCGGCGCGCATTGATGCGGCGGCGGCCCTTGTCAGCATGGGGGCAACCATTGACGACTTCGGGACCCTGGAAATGGCCTACGCACCGCCATTTTCAGCGGCTATTGATTCCATCAATGCTGCAGCCTATGTGGCGGATAATATTTGCGATGGCCGTCTGCGCAAGCTCTCCGTAGCCTCTTTTCTGCAGTGGATGACTGATTTTGCCATGCAACCGGATTGGGTTGCTCTCGATATCAGACATCCGAAAGAGGTCGGGCCATTTGTGGAGAAATTTGGGGGAGAGCGATGGTTGGGGATTCCCTATAATGAGGTGCGGGCTCGATATCATGAGTTACCAAGTGACAAGGTCATGATTGTGCTTTGCGATGCCGGAACCCGTTCCTTTGAGATACAGAGCTTTTTAGACAGCGTGGGCCTGCGCAACAGTCTGGTCTTGAGTGGTGGCTTTAATGTGGTGCGGAAGATTGGGGTTGCCTGGTATCCCGAATAAGGTTGTTGTTTAAAGGCAGGAGTGAATTTTTCGAGTTCATGAATAAAGAATCCACCCCCTGAGGGGGTGGATTTCTACATTTGAATAAAAGGCAAGTATTTCTGGTCAGTTATCTGCCGACACAAGAGTACTAAGAAGTCTCTTAACGCGGCATCATTGAAAACGGCTTTGGCGGAGTTTATATGAAAGTTGAAAGTGAATCCAGAAGTTCTGGAAGTCGGTGAAAGTATCTGCCCACGTCCTCTGGTCGGTGGGCATCAGATCCTGCAACCAGAGGAATCCCTCTGATTATAGCCATCTGGATAATAGCCGGTGCTGGAAAAGGCGTGCCGCGGATAGCAAATCCTGATGTGTTGATTTCAAGGGCCATGTTGCTGGCCTTGACGGTGTCAAGCAGTTCTTCGATCTGTTGCCAGTGGCCTTGGGTGAGTTGCAGCCCTGTCTGAAAACGCAGGGCGGCATCCAGGTGGCAGAGTATTGTGCCGGGGAGGACGCGTACTGCTTCGATGAGGGTCTTGAAGTAGTTATCAAGGACTTTCTCGCAGCCTGTTTCGGCAATAGCCCGCACGTTTCTTTCTTGTCTGCTGACCAGATTCAAGTCAAAAGCCTGATCAGGAACCGGCATGAAATGGTAGGAAATCCCTATTTGATCCCAGGAACGTCTGCTCAGGCGATCCTGCAGTTCCTGATGTTGGGTGACGCTATATCCGACCTCTACACCCAAACCGATACTCAGTCGGTCGCCATACTTCTCCCGCAGTTTCTGTCCTTCCGCGAAATAGTCATCAAAATCCTGGTCAGTCAGCCAGGTCGTCTCAAAATAATTGACCCCCGTTGCCTCCATATGCTCAAGAAAAACAATATGGCTCAGGCCTTTGGCGATTGCTGACAGCACATACTCTTCCATGGTGCCAGTGGCATGGTGGCACCATGGGGTGTGCATATGACCATCGAAGGAGATATCAATCAGGTGTGCTGACATCGGGGCTGCTAAGGATTGGCGCTCAGGCGTTTCCCTTGGGGAAAAAATGGACAATGCCATCAATCTCTGAGGTGTCACAGACATGACCAAGGTCCAGCTCCAGATCAAGAAACTCACCGATACCGCCAATGTTCAAGGACAAGGCCGGGCCATCCGGTAGATGGTAGATCAGGGTTTGAACCTGAGCATAATTAATGGGTCGGACAAAAAGCTTCATTGAATATACCTGTGTTGCTTAATTACTGTGATTGATAATTGCAAAGTGAGTACAATGGGGTACTTGTAAAATCGACTATAAGGATTTTTGCAGTAAACTGCAAGGGGCATAGGTGTCATTGTATAACGGCCATGAAATAGGTTTGACAGTGAAAGGGTATATGCTTACTATTTAAAATTCTGTGGAGGAGTTTTTCCTTTTTTTTTATTGTCTGCTAATCCGGCAATCTGATAATCAAAATTTGATATAAGGTGAGAGAATATGAGTGAGCAAAATATGAGCGGCAAAGAGAAGGTTCTCTTTGGTAAGGCAACAAATCCATCCAATATCCTTCCCCAGAAATTGACCCTGGACAGCAAGATTAAGTTCCGCTGTCATCCCGGGGTGAAATGTTTTACTGCCTGTTGCGGGGGGGTCAAGATTATCCTGACCCCTTATGATATCATGCAGTTGAAAAAACGGTTAAATATGCCGGCTCATGAGTTTCTGCATCAGTATACGACACCTGTGTATCTCGAGCAGACCGACATGCCGGGTGTGGCCATCAAGTTGCGTGAAGATGATCAAAAATGTCCTTTTGTGACCCCGGAGGGCTGCACGGTTTATAGTGATCGGCCTTCTGCCTGTCGTTATTATCCTGTGGGTATGGCCGATTTCCATGAGGGTGGCGATGCCAAGAGCAAGGATGGAGACCAGAACGACGAAGAGAAATTTTTCTTTATCGTCAAGGAGGAGCATTGCAAAGGGTTTGAGGAAGACAAGGAGTGGACGGTCCGTGAATGGCGCGCAGATCAAGGTGTTGATGTGCGTGATGAGATGAACAAGGAGTGGTTGCGCCTGGTCATGCGGCGCAAATCCTACGGACACCAGGCCACCCTCTCGGAGCAGGCTAAACGCATGTTTTTCATGGCCTCAACCGATATCGATCATTTTCGCACCTTTGTCTTTGAGAGTTCCTTTCTTGACACCTTTATTATTGATGATGAGACGGTTGCCAAGATTAAAGAAGATGATGTGGAGCTCATGCTCTTCTCTTTCATATATCTGGCCGCTACCCTCTTTGGCGCCCAGGGTATGAAAATACGAGAGGACAAGATCCAGGCCAAGGTGGTGGAGATCAAGCAGCGTCAGGATGAGTCCGTTATTGAGTCGGTTCAGGAATATGAGAAGATCAAACAGCAGCGGGAAATGGAAAAAAACGGCTGAAAGCTGAAAGTTAATAAAAAAAAGGGGTTTCGGAATGTCAATTCCGAAACCCCTTTTTTTATGGGTAAAGGGCATTGAGCCTGCTCCTTGAAAGAGCAGGCTCAATGGGGCCGATTATTTTTCCGGCTCAAGGGCCGCTGCCCGGGCCTTCAGGAACTTCCAGGACTTGGTCACATCCTTCTGTGACAGGTCCATGAGTTCCTCGGCATGGGCTGGATTCATCATCTTGAGCATACGGTAGCGGTTCTCAGCCATGGCGTATTCTGCAAAGGTGATGGTGGGTTCCTTGGAGTCGATGGTCAGCGGATTCTTGCCCGCGGCCTCAAGGTCAGGGTGGTAGCGGTACAGGGGCCAGTGCCCACATTCAACCGCCTTCTTCTGCTGATCCAGCCCCTTGGTCATGTTGATGCCATGGTTGATGCAGTGGGCATAAGCGATGATGAGCGATGGTCCGTCATAAGCCTCGGCCTCGGCAATGGCCTTGGCAACCTGAATGGGATTTGCACCCATGCTGACCTTGGCAATATAGACATTACCATAGGTGGAGAAGATCATGCCGATATCCTTTTTCGGCATCTTCTTGCCGCCTGCCGCAAACTGGGCGGTCGCGGCGCGGGGAGTCGATTTTGACATCTGCCCGCCGGTGTTGGAGTACACCTCGGTGTCGAGGATCATGACGTTCACATTCTCGCCGGAGGCCAGGACGTGATCAAGGCCGCCGTACCCAATGTCATAGGCCCAGCCGTCACCGCCAAAGATCCATACTGATTTTTTCACCAGATAATCGGCCACTGGCAAAAGGCGTTTGGCAATGACATCCTTGCTGCCGGCAAGCTTGCTCTTCAACTGGGCCACGCGGTCCCGTTGCAGTTCAATGGCGGTCTGAGATTTCTGGTCGGCATTCAGGATTTCGTCGGCCATCTTCTTGGTGATGAGTTTGGTGGTAACGGCCTGATTGACAAGCTCTGCCGCCTGGGAGGCAAGCTTGTTTACGGAGGCCCGCATACCCAGACCAAACTCGGCATTATCCTCAAACAGCGAGTTGGCCCAGGCTGGTCCCCGCCCGTCGGCGCGTTTGCAGTAAGGGGTGGTGGGCAGGTTGGCGCCATAAATGGAGGAACAGCCGGTGGCATTGGCAATCAGCATCCGGTCGCCAAACATCTGGGTCACCAGTTTGATATAGGGGGTCTCGCCGCATCCGGCACAGGCGCCGGAAAACTCAAAGAGCGGACGACAGAGCTGACTGCCCTTGATGGTGCTTGGATCAATATCGGCGGGGTTGACCTCGGGCAGACTGAGAAAATATTCCACATTCTTGCCCTCGGTCTTGCGGATCTCATCAGTGTTGGGGACCATCTGCAGGGCCTTGGTCTTGGCCGGGCAGACAGCAACGCACTGGGTGCAGGCGCAACAGTCTTCGGTGAAGACCTGGACTACAAATTTCTGGCCTTTAAATTGTGTACCCACAGCATCCGCAGATTTGAAGGTCTTGGGTGCTTTTTTCAGGTCAGGGACGATCTTCAGGCGGATGGCGGCATGGGGGCAGACAAGAGAACATCGGCCGCACTGGATGCAGTTTTCAGGGATCCATTCGGCGATTTGGACCCCAATGTTGCGTTTTTCGTACTGGGTGGTTCCGGTGGGCCAGGTGCCATCGTCCGGCATCTGGGAGACCTTGATCTCGTCGCCCCGGCCTTCAATCATGGTGGCGGTTACTTCTTTGACAAAGTCAGGCGCGTTTTCGGGAACGGTGGGCGGCATCTCATGGCCGCTGGTGGATTTACCCAGCTTTACCTCCACGATGTTTTTGATGGCGGCATCGACGGCGCCATAATTCATCTCCACTACCTTGTCGCCCTTTTTGCCATAGGTCTTTTTGATCGCGTTCTTGATGGCGGTGACGGCCTCTTTTTCGGTGAGGATGCCTGAGATCAGGAAGAAGGCGGTCTGCATGATCATATTGATGCGAGCGCCTAAGCCCAGGGCCTGGCCAAGGGCGATGGCGTCAATGATGTAAAATTTGGCCTTTTTCTGGATCAGGGTCTTCTGCACCTTGTTCGGCAGCTCGCCCCAGATCTGTTTGGCGTTGAAATGGGTGGTCAGGAGGAAGGTACCGCCTTCTTCCAGGTTGCGGAGCATGTCATATTGGTCGAGAAAGTTGGAATTGTGGCAGGCGATGAAATTAGCCTTGTTGATGAGGTAGGGCGCCACAATCGGATTCTTGCCAAAACGGAGATGGGAAGTGGTGATTGATCCGGATTTCTTGGAATCATAGACAAAATAGCCCTGGGCGAAGTTGTTAGTCTCGGTACCGATGATCTTGATACTGTTCTTGTTGGCGCCGACAGTGCCGTCAGAACCAAGGCCGTAGAACATGGCGCGGTAAACGTCCTTGCCCTCAATGCTGAAGTCCTTGTCGTAGCTGAGGCTTGAGCCGGTCACGTCATCGTTGGGCCCTACGCAGAAGTGATTCTTGGGGGCCATGGAGGCCATGTTGTCAAAAACCGCCTTGGCCATGGTCGGGGTAAATTCGGCGGAACCAAGACCGTAGCGGCCGGAGAGGATCAGCGGCTGGTAGGCGGCGATATTGCTCTCAGTGGCCTCGCCAACCGCGGTGCGGACGTCAAGATAGAGTGGCTCGCCCGCAGATCCAGGCTCCTTGGTGCGGTCAAGAACGGTGATGCGCTCAACCGTTGGCGGCAGGGCGTTGACCATGGCCTTGCAGTCAAAGGGCCGGTACAGGCGGACAATGACCATGCCCACTCTCTTGTCCTGGGCCATCAGGTAATCGATGGTGTCGGCTACGGTCTCACAGCCGGAGGCCATCATGACAACGACATCTTCGGCGTCCTCGTCACCATAATAATCGAAGAGGTGATACTGACGGCCGGTGATGCCGGCGAATTTATCCATGGTATCCTGGACGATACCGGGCAGGGCATTGTAATATTTATTGACGGTCTCACGACCGGTAAAATAGACATCAGGGTTCTGGGCCGTGCCGCGGATAGTGGGGCGGTCAGGAGTGAGGGCGCGCTCGCGGTGGGCAAGGATCAGATCTTCATCAATCATGGCGGCCATATCTTCGCGGGTCAGCTCTTCGATCTTCTGGATCTCATGCGAGGTGCGGAAGCCGTCAAAGAAATGGACAAAAGGAATCCGGGAGGCCAAAGAAGCCTGGGTTACAATCAAGGCCATGTCCATACATTCCTGGACGTTCTGGGAGGCAAGCAGGCCCCAGCCGGTCTGACGGACGGCGTTGATGTCGCCATGGTCACCGAAGATGGAGAGTCCCTGGCAGGCGATGGAGCGGGCGGTCACATGAAAAACGGTGGGGGTGAGCTCACCGGCTATCTTGTACATGTTGGGGATCATCAACAACAGTCCCTGCGATGCGGTAAAGGTGGTGCAAAGGGAACCGGTAGCAAGCGAGCCATGCAGGGAGCCGGCAACGCCAGCCTCAGACTGCATCTGGGTGACAACAGGGACGGAGTTCCAGATGTTCTCCTGTAGGCTGGCTGATTTGGTGTCTGCCTCAGCCGCCATGGGGGTGGATGGGGTAATGGGGTAGATGGTGATGACTTCGCTGGTGGCATAGGCAACATGGGTGCAGGCCTGGTTGCCGTCGATGGTGACCATTTTTCGTGACATGGAAAGAATCTCCTTTATTCCTTGGATAATAAAATATGTTTCTGTCTATTTATGAATTTATTGGTATGGGGGCCTTGATTATTTTTTTGGCAGATTGCTGAGGTCATCAATGCTCTGGCTCACGATATTGTACCCGCTTATCGCTGCGATCTCGCTGGCCAGGGCATCAATATCCTGTTCAGGAAGAATACGCACTGAGACTCGTTTGAAGCCGGGAGGGGCATCATTAAAAGAGGTAAGAATGGACAGGATGCGGGCGTTATGCTGGCGCAGGATTTCAACCAGGCGGGAAACGGAACCACCGGCGTCAGGCATGTCAATGACAAACTGATAGGCGCCGTCCTGGATCCCGGTGGCGTGGATGAACCCCCGGAGAACGTCTGATTCTGAAAGCAGGCCCACCAGGTTGTTGTTGTCGTCAATGACCACCAGCCCCGAGATCTTTTCCCGCAGCATGACTACCGCCGCCTTTTCCAGGGTGTCATCCTTCTTCATGCAGACGGGACTGCCGGTCATGACATCTTTCACCTTCATCTCGGAGAGCAGGTAGTACATCTCGTGGAGATCCATGTCGGTCTTGCTGGATGGTGATGCATCTTTCAGGTCACGGTCGGTGATGATGCCGGCGAGCTTGCCATGGGACAGGACGGGCAGGCGTCTGATATTGTTTTCTTTCATCGTGCGGGTGGCCCGCATGACCGAGGTGTTGGCATCCACAGTCAGAATCGTGGTTGCCATCCAGTCCTTTATTAACATAAATGCCTCCTTTGGATCGCGTAAATGGTTGCGCAAATCATAAAAAATGGAATAATGGGTGTTCCTTTGGATGAGCGTGTCTGGACGGCATGGGATATGGAGAAATGCGTCAAGACTGAAATGTATAACTAATCTGAAATTGAATTTAATAGAAACAATTTGCGAGTATAAAATATTTTAAATATTGATGCAAGGTATGAATGAAATTGATATGTGCTGCCCATGAATGTTCTCTCAGATCTGGATCTGGATCAATTGCTCATGTTCCTGGCCGAAAGGGAGCAGTTCGTCTTTCTGGATACCGCAAAACCCGACGCTGACAATTCTACCTCACTCCTCTTCCTGGATCCGGTCAGTCGTTTGCAATGCCGCCGCGGTGATGACAGTCAGTTGTTTCTGGCCCAGGTTGAATCAGCCCTGGCCGCTGGATACTATGTGGCCGGCTGGTTCAGTTATGAATTCGGCTATCTTTTAGAGGAAAGCTTGCAGGGACTGCTCTGCCGTGAAAGTGACGCCTCGCTCTTGCTGGCTGATCTCGGGATTTTTCCCGAACCCTGTTTCTTTGACCACCATTCAGGCAAGACCAATTTTCCCGGGGTCTTCTGCAGTCATGCTGCCGCTAAGGCCATGGCGATCGCTGGAGCGCGTGGCACTGGGGGCGACTGTCAGGTGCAAAATATCCGTCCCAGTCAGGGGCGTGATGCGTATCTCCAGGCCATTCAGACCATTCAGCAATATATCCTGGCTGGAGACACCTATCAGGTCAACTATACCCTGAAATTGCTCTTTGATTTCTGCGGATCGCCGGAGGCCCTCTACAAAACTCTCAGGCGGAATCAATCCGTGGCCTACGGGGCCTATCTCCGCCTTGGAGAACAGCGGCTGTTTTCTTTCTCTCCTGAACTCTTTTTCAGAAAAGACGCGGATGGCATTATGGTACGACCGATGAAAGGCACCATGAAAAGGGGGCGCTTTCCGGAGGAGGATCAGGAGCAGGGGCGTCTGTTAAGGAATGACCAAAAAAATCGCAGCGAAAATGTGATGATTGTGGATCTCCTGCGCAATGATCTGGGGCGCTTGATGCATGATCTGGGCGATGGTCCGGTGAGCACACGTTCCCTCTTTGATGTGGAGCGCTATGAGACCCTGCTCCAGATGACCTCCACGGTTATTGCTGATATCGGTAAGAATTATGGCCAGGACGGTCTTGCGTCCCTTCCCCTGCGGCGACTATTCCAGTCCCTCTTCCCTTGCGGCTCGGTGACAGGCGCCCCCAAGATTCGGACCATGGAGATTATTGATGAGCTGGAGTCCGGGCGGCGCGGGGTCTATACCGGGGCCATTGGTTATCTGGCGCCGTCAGGGGCGGCGCTTTTTAATGTGCCGATTCGCACCGTCACCCTTTGCGGCGCGCAAGGGGAGATGGGTATCGGTTCCGGTATTGTTGCGGACTCGGTCCCTGAACAGGAGTGGCAGGAGTGTCTGCTCAAGGGCAAGTTTCTGACCTCTTCTGTCCCGGCATTTCAGCTCATCGAGACCCTGTTGTGGGAGCCGGGGTCAGGCTACTGGCTCCTGGCCGAGCATCTTGAGCGCCTTTGTGCCTCTGCTGATTATTTTCTTTTTTGCGGCAATCCGGCATCGATTGAACAGGCATTGCAAAAAGAAAGCCGCCTGTTTGCAGGCGTTCCCATGCGGGTCCGTTTGACACTCTCCAAGGATGGAACGGTTGCGATCAGCTCTCAGTCCTGTTCGCTGCCCATTGCTCGCCGCCTGCCCCGCGCACCGGATCTGCGGCGTGCTGATTTGCCGTTGATCGAGATCTCACCGGTGCCGACAGACTCGTCTTCACCCTGGTATTTTCATAAAACTACCCGACGAGAAGTGTATGACCGCGAGTTGCAACGGGTGCGGGAGAAGGGATTGTTTGATTGCTGTTTTTTGAATGAACGCAACGAGCTTACCGAGGGCTGTATCTCCAATATTATCCTCTGCCAGCAAGGAATTTATTCTACCCCTTCCTTGCGTTGTGGATTACTGGCAGGTATCATGAGGAAATATTTGCTTGCAGATACCCAGATTCCCCTGCGGGAAGAGGTGTTGACGCTTGATGATCTGCGCCAGGCGGATGCTGTGTTTCTCTGTAATGTAGTGCGGGGGGTTGTTCAGGTGACAGCAGGCTTTGAATCACGGTAAAGAGTGATTGTTGGTAACAGGTTGCATCGTATTTGTTTTCGGTTTTAACATTTTCCTGTTGATCGCTCGCCGCCATAAAAAGATGGTGCTGTTTGCTGAATGCCACGGTTCGATCAGTGGCGTCAGATTGAGGGGACAGACAAGAAGTATGGCTCCTTCCTGCATAAGCATGGAATGAAGTAAGCGGGAGTACCATCAAAGGGGTGGATGTCCTGGCATGCTTGATGGGACGTATAGGCCATATAAATCCTCTGCGTCCCATTTGCTTTGTTCTCCGGTCAATGGTGTGGTCTCAGCGGCTTATTGAACAAGGCCCTGGTCATCATCTTGATGTGTCTCTGCCGGAGCAATAATCAAATGATGGGCGTCGCCAAGACTGCGGGTCATGGCCATAAAGGTGGAGGGGAGCGGCAATTCTCGCTCCGGTGCCAGCAGGCCGATGTCGGCAGCCTGGGTCAGGAGTCTGGCTTTATTGTCGCACTCCTTTTCCTCCTGCAGGTCACACAGCGCCAGCATGCGCAGGGCATCAGTGAGCGGTGCGGTCAGGGATGGAAGCTCCCGGGCAAGGCCGAGCAGTTCCTGCTCAATCTCTGCCCGGTTTTGTCGGCGAAAGTCCTGAAATTTTTCTTCCAGATTCAAGGTGCCGAACAGCTCATTGGTGATAGCGCCGGTGAGCATGGCAACCGAGAGCGAGTCCCGGTCAGGGTATTTTCTGGTCAACAGGGAGCGCAGTTCTTTGAACAGGACCATCTGCACCACACAGATCCCCTCCCGCAAGACTGGAATCAATCGTGATTCCGGAATTTTTGATTTTTTTGTATCCATATGCGTCACTTAAAGAACCATCTTGACGGCAAGATGGTTCTTTAGATTCTGGTAGATGGCAAGCCTGGTGGCCTCATCAGCAACTTCAATTTCCACATTCAGGCTGCAGTATTTGCCGCTGGAACTGGTTTTTGAGGGGACGATGACGGCGGGAGCCGGGCAGACCGCATTGATTGCCCTGGCAAGGGTAGTGGCATCTTCTCCGATAACCTTGTACAGCCAGAGACAGGGATAGGTGATCACAGGCTTTTTTGCAGTACATTGTTGTTGTGTTTGTGCATCAATCTGCATAGGTTGTTGGTGCTCCTTATGCCGGCCATGGCATTTCAATGTTATGGTTATTTTTGAACGACGGCATGCAACTTTACCGAGGAGATGAGTAAGAGTCAAGGGGAACAGCTTGGAGATCGGGTTATGCTGCGCTAACCTGATCTGCAATTACAACTTCTATATGGTAAAAATCTGGTGAAAAAATGTCTGATATAAAGAAGGTGTCTCGAGGCTCCCGTTCTCTTTTTGAGGATATTCTGGTGAAACGGGCGGCAACCCATAAGGATTGTCTTGCCTTTGAGCAAGAGCTTTTTGATGCGATTCCTCTCCCTGCATTTTTCCAGGATGCCGACGGACACTATTTTGGTGTGAATCGGGCCTTGGCTGATTTTCTGGGGGTCGAGCGGAAAATACTCCTGGAGCAGGGTGTGTATCCTTTTCTGTTGCCTAGTTTGGCAGAAGAATGTCGGCAGAAAGACGCGGAGCTTTTGGCCGGGGGGGGACGGGATTTTTTTGAAGGGCTGGTTGCAGGAAGAGACGGTCATGATCAGTCTGTCCTTTTCACCAGGTCGACGGTTCATGATAGAAAGGGACGAGTTTTGGGGCTTGTTGTTACCCTTTTTGATCTTTCGGCATTGAAAGAGGCCCAGAGGAATCTGGGAGAGATTGAGTCGCAAAAGCAGGCAATCCTTGACGCATTCCCGGGAACACTGGCCTTACTGGATTGTGACCTGCAGGTTATCTGGTCCAATAGAGACAATAAGAAGGAGGATGTAAGCTGCATGGCCTCGAAGGCTCGGAGTTGTCATGAGTTCTTGCATGGACGAAAAGCCCCCTGTGTGGATTGCGCTGTCCGTCGCAGTATCTTGAGTGGGCAGATCGAGTCGGGAATACATGAAACGGAGATCGATGCAGACAGTGGGGCAAATAATTTTTTTGATGTGGTAGCGGCACCGGTCAAGGATGCGTCGGGGAAGGTCACGAGTGTGGTGGCCATCTCGCGGGATATTACGAAAAAGATGCAGCTGGAAAAGCAGGTGCGTCATTCGCAGAAGATGGAGGCTATAGGTTCGCTGGCTGGCGGGATTGCCCATGATTTTAATAATGTCTTGACCCCGATCATTGGCCACGCGGAGATTATACGTTTTCGTCTGCGCCAAAGCGGGCAGCAGGATCAGGAACTTGAAAAATATATTGGCGAAATCCTGACGGCCGCTAAAAGGGCCAAGAGTCTGGTGGGTCAGATTCTGACCTTTGCCAGGAGTCAGGAGCAGAACAGGGTTGCCTTGTATGTCCATCCCATCGTCAAGGAGGTGATGAGTCTGATCAAGGTGGCCCTGCCCAGCACCATTGAGATTCATCAGGAGATTGATACGAACTGCGGGCAGGTGTTGATGGATCCTGTCCAGTTGCATCAGGTCTTGATGAATCTTTGTACCAATAGTTTTCATGCCATGGAAGGGCGTGTCGGAACTTTGACGGTGCGTCTGGCCAAGGGTGAAGTAGATCAGGATGGCCGAGAGTGGCTGGTCATCAGTGTCGCTGATACCGGCTCCGGTATTGATCCTGCCGTGTTACCCAGGATCTTTGAGCCCTATTTTACCACCAAGGACAAAAGCCGAGGCACCGGCATGGGGCTGGCCATGGTGCACGGTATTGTCGGCGGATATGGCGGCAGGGTGGAGGTGCAAAGTGAGGTTGGTGTAGGGACGACATTTTATGTCTATCTGCCCGTTGCCGCGTCTCAATCCAGTCCAGTGGAGAGCGTGCTGGCAGTTCCTCTGCCCGCCCGCGGCAAGGAGCATATCCTGGTTGTTGACGATGAAGAGCAGGTGCTCAATATTATAACAAGTATGTTGACTGGGCTTGGATACAGGGTGACGAGTAAATCTTCTTCTCAGGAGGCCCTGCTGCTTTTCATGGAGATAAGGGATGACTTTGATTTGTTGATTACGGATTACATTATGCCCTTGCTGACCGGGGTGGATCTGTGCGCGCAGATAAAGAAGATCAGGCCTGATATGCCGGTCATCCTCTGTACCGGATATTCGGAGCAGATCGGTGAAGAGGTGTTGAAGCGGGCAGGTGTTGATGAATACTTTCTGAAACCGGTCACCCTGCAGGGGCTGGCCCAGGTTGTGCGTCGGGTCATTGACGGGAAAACATGAGGAAACTCAGGAGCCGAAACTCAATAACCAAGAGCTTGTCCGTAAATAAATCTTTGGTGCTCGCATCCGGCTTTTGGCCGTCTTTGACCGCTCCTCAATCGCAAAATCCTCGCCGTAGCGCTGCTACGGCTGCGGTTTTACTCAATCGTCTCGGCCAAATTCGTCTCAAAATCCAGCGCGATCCCTGAAAAGCTTATTTACGGACAAGCTCTTAGTTGCGGTCGCTGCCGTTTAAGAGACTGATCTGGTCATTGAGGGTCCAGAAATCATAGATGTATCCCAGGCCGAAAATTCCTCCAGTCAAGAGGTAGATGATTCCTGAGATCCATTTCCCCATATAGAAGCGATGGATGCCGAGCAGCCCGAGAAAGGTGAGGAGAATCCAGGCCAGATTGTAGTCAATTGCCCCTTCATGAAAGCGGATATCCGCGTCCCTGTTCATCGATGGAATGAGAAAGAGATCCACCAGCCACCCGATCAGGAAGAGTCCCATGGTAAAAAAATAGATGGTGCCGGAGATGGGCCTGCCATAATAAAAACGATGGGCGCCAATAAAACCGAAGATCCACAGGAGATAGCCAATTATCGGGGTGTGGGTTTGTGTTTGTGATTGGGTCATTTTTTATGGCTCCTTAAAACTTTTTTAAGTTGTTGAACTCGGGCACAGGCCTCGTGGATCAGTTTTTCCTGGAGCCATCCAGCGTGTATTGCCTGCTGGATGGCGGCAATGATCCGGGTCAGGGCATCGGGGTCGTAAGCGAGATTGTTTCCGATTATAAGCAGATCAACGCCGGCCGCCAGGGCCAGACATGCTGCTTCCTCCAGGCCATAGCGGTCGGCTATGGCCTTCATCTGCAGATCATCCGAGATGACAACGCCGGTAAACTGGAGCTCCTGGCGCAGAAGATTGCCAATGATGCGGGGGGAGAGGGTGGCTGGATGGATGGGATCCAGTTCCTTATGGAAAAGATGCCCGGTCATAATCGCATCGGCCAGGCCGCCGGCTATCAGATCTTTATAGGGCTGGAGTTCTTCGGGACTCCAGGTCCCGGTAATATCGGTGAATCCCAGATGGGAGTCGGCCCGCGAGCTGCCATGGCCAGGAAAATGCTTGAGGCAACTGAGGACGCCCCTGGCCCGGTGCGCCATGATCCACTCACCGGCATGGGCGCTGACCGTGGCGGGAACGGGTGAAAAGCTGCGGCCAAGTCTGCCGATAACCGGACTTTCTGGAAAGGAGTTGACATCAACCACTGGCGCCAGATTAAGGTTGATACCCAGCGCTTGCAGGGTGTCGGCAGTGGTGGCGGCATGGATCGTGGTCAGTGTCCTGTCATTTTTTTGACCAAGTTCGGCGGCGCTTGCCGTTGCCGGAAAGCCCATTTCCGGCTTGAGCCGGCGGACTTTTCCGCCCTCCTGGTCCACCGCTATGAGCAGGGGAGTGCGGGCAAGACCCTGCAGGGTGGCGGTGAGGACCTTGACCTGATCTGCAGACCGGATGTTGTTGTGGCCCTGCTTTTTGGCAAGGGATTGGTCAAAGAGGATGACGCCACCCAGGTTGCGCTGGGTGATATCTGCGGCCACGTGATGGGATTCATCAATGCTGTCGCCCTCAAATCCAATGAGAAAAAGCTGTCCGATCTTTTGTTCGAGGTTCATGAGGTATTTGTCGTGTTTTTAGTAAGTAATGTCCGGTTAGGTTTTTGCATTTAACTCCCCCTCCCTTGATGGGAGGGGGTTGGGGGGAGGGTGAAAGTGCCAATATAACCTCATTTGGAAACTTCCCCCCCACCCTGACCCTCCCCCCTCCAAGGGGGAGGGATTTTTAGAACAGTAATGCAATATTCTAACCGGACAACACTGGTTTTTAGTTGTCCAGTCGGATAATCAGAGGGACGAGGTGCATCTCTTTGCGCCGCTGTTCGGTGTGCCCCAATGACCATTCCCGGCACCTGGCCTGTCCGGCCAGCATCTTGTCCACGGCCTCAACCACTCCTGCCACATTGATGACAGGATGGCGCGCGAAGACCTGGGGCAGGCCTTGCGTCAGGTTGCAGGCCAGACAGCGGCCAGGACGTTCGTGCAGCCGCAACTCCAGGGTGATGCTCTTGCCATCGGTGCCATTATAGGCCAGTTCAATGTCATAGGCCCCTTCGCTGGCATCGCCGAACAGGGCGTCAAAGAAGTCATGGGAACGTTCTTTGGGGAAGAGTTGCAGCAGGATCTCCGGGGTAAAGAGGGCGTCAATGGTTTTTGTGTCCATGATGTTTTATTGTTATTAAGAGTTAATGATTGTTGCCCATGGTTAAATATGATGCCTTGGACACAAGTTATTCTAAGGGAGATTTATTATAAACGGCGTTGCGTCTTTGTCAACCGACGTTGCAGCGGATGCGCCACTATGGTAAAGTCTGGCCTTATGCAATCTGATATATCTAACATCCAAATCAGTCGTGGTCTGTCGGCTATAGGCCTGGCTGACCTGAATCCTGCCCAGCATGAGGCCGTGATCAGGACCGAAGGGCCATTGCTGGTTATAGCCGGGGCCGGCAGCGGTAAGACCAGGACCCTTGTCTACCGGGTGGCCCATCTCCTTGAAAAGGGGGTGGCGCCGGAAAATATCCTCCTGCTGACCTTTACCCGGAAATCGGCCCAGGAGATGCTGTGGCGGGCGGGCAGGCTCCTGAATGATTCCTGCAGCCGGGTAGTCGGCGGCACCTTTCACGGGACCGCCAATCTGCTGCTCAGGCGACATGGCGCGGCCCTTGGTTTTGGCTCTTCCTTTACCATTATTGATCGCTCCGATGCCGAAGGGATCATCAACCTTTTGAAGTCCTCTCTTGGCCTCACCGGACGTGACCAGCAGTTTCCCTCCAAGCGGATCATCATCAATATGATCAGCGGGGCGGTGAATAAATCCATTCCCCTGGAAGATCTGGTCTTTGCCCACTACGTCCATCTCAGTGAGCATACCGATGATCTGCTCCGGCTGCAGAGGCACTATCAGGAGTTCAAGTTTACCCATGGCCTGATGGACTATGATGATCTGCTGGTCAACTGGAAACGGCTGCTGGCCGAGGTCCCGGAGACACGTCAGGCCATTGCCTCCCGCTTTACCCATATCATGGTCGATGAGTACCAGGACACCAATCTGGTGCAGGCGGAGATCGTCCGTCTGCTCGCCTACGGCCATGATAATGTGATGGTGGTGGGTGACGATTCCCAGTCAATCTACTCCTTCCGCGGCGCCGATTTTTATAATATCATGCGCTTCCCCAAGTCGTTTCCTGACACCCATATCATCAAGCTGGAGGAGAATTACCGCTCCACCGAGCCGATCCTGGCGCTGACCAATGATATTATCTGTCATGCCACGGAAAAATACAGCAAGACCCTCTTTACCCGTCTGGAAGGGACGGCCAGGCCCGTGCTCTTTGCCGCCGATGATGAACGGCAGGAGGCCAGATTTGTCGCCGGCAAGATCAGTGAACTGGTTGCCTCCGGTATCCGCTTCCAGGATATCGCGGTGCTGTTCCGCTCCGGCTTCCATTCCTATAAACTGGAGCTTGAGCTGGCCAGCGGCGGGGTGGATTTTGAGAAGCGGGGCGGCCTGAAGCTGACGGAGGCGGCGCACATGAAGGATGTCCTCTCTTTTCTGCGTATCCTTGCCAATCCGCGGGATAACCTCTCCTGGAACCGGGTGCTGCTCCATCTGGATAAGGTGGGGCCCAAGACCGCCCAGAAGATTGCCGCCCAGATCGGCCAGTCGCCGGAGCCCTTTCAGCTCCTGGCCGAGTATCCGGCAGGCAAGACCTGGGAAGAGGGACTGCGTCGTCTGGCCCGACTTTTTGACGATCTGCTCCAGGAAACACGGCCGGCGGCCATGTATGAACTGATCATGATCTACTATCAGCCAATCTTCGAGCGCTTGTACCATGACGATTATCCCAAGCGGCAGAAGGACCTGGAACAGTTGCAGGGGATTATCAGCGAGTACGCGGACCTGCAGGCCTTTGTCGATGACACCACCCTTGATCCCCCTGAATCCGCCACCTCGCACCGGGAGGAGGACGTGGACCGGATGGTCCTGTCCACAATCCATTCCGCCAAGGGGCTGGAGTGGGAAGCGGTCTTTGTCATTGGTCTGGCGGAGGGGAGGTTTCCCCATGCCAAGGCGGAACTGGGCGAGCAATGGGAAGAGGAAAGGCGGCTGCTCTATGTGGCTGCCACCCGGGCCAGGAAATATCTCTATCTGAGTTATCCCAAGGAGCTGATGACCCCGGACCGGCAGTTTCGGCGGGTGGGGATGTCCCCCTTCCTCTCCGAGCTCAAGGGAGGGCTTTTTGAGCGGATCGAGGCTGAGCGGCAGTCGTCCCCATCTCCTGGGATGTTTGCCAGGGATGCTGGTATTACCCCATTGCGGAAAAGCAGGGACAGGGTCTCGATGAGCGATCTGGGGAAAGGCACCCAGGTCAGCCATCCTTTTTTTGGGATCGGGATGGTGGTGAACCTTGGCAGCGTACGCACCGTTGATGTCCTCTTTGAGCGCCATGGCCTGAAGACCCTGCATCTTGACTATGCGAAATTGACTGTTGTTACTGACTGAAGTAACTGATTGAAGTGACGGATTAACTTGTAATGAACTACCAGGAAGCACACAACTACCTTGAAGGTCTGCAGTTTCATAAGATAAAGCTGGGCCTTGACTCCATGCGCTCGTTTCTGGCCCGGGTCGGCCATCCCGAGCAGCAGTTGCGCTATGTGCATGTGGCCGGCACCAACGGCAAGGGCTCGGTGAGTGTCACGCTTTTGACTCTGCTGGCGCAGGCCGGGTATCGGGTCGGCCTCTACACCTCGCCTCATCTCAGCTCGGTCCGGGAGCGGTTCCGGATCAACGATGAATTTATCAGCAGGGAAAAATTTGCGGAACTGGCCACCCGGATCAAAGGGGTGCTGGGCACGGAAAAAATAACCTATTTTGAGTTTACCACGGCGCTGGCCCTGCTCTGGTTTGCCGAATCAGGACTTGATCTAGTGATACTCGAGACCGGGCTTGGCGGCCGGCTGGATGCCACGAACGTGGTTGCGCCGCTGGTCTCGGTGATCACCAATGTGACCATGGATCATGAGGCCTATCTGGGTACGACCGTGGCGGCAGTGGCGGCTGAAAAGGCCGGGATTGTCAAAGACGCTGTGCCGGTGGTGGCCGGGGTAGCGGCGGACGAGGGCCTAGAGGTCGTGCGGCGGACCTGTCAGGAGCGTAACGCGCCCCTGTATCTATATGGCCAGGATTTCCATGCCGAACCGGGCAAGGATCGCCTCTGGTCGTGGCTGCCGGTGAGTGGTGTCATGCCTGGTGAGCGTCTTGATTCTTTGCGCTGTTCCATGCGCGGCAGCTATCAGGTTGTAAACGCCTCCCTGGCCCTGGCTGTGCTGGCCCTGCTGCGAGCGCACGGGTTTATGCTTTCGCCTGCGGCGATTCGCGCAGGCCTGGCGGCGGTGCGGTGGCCCGGCCGTCTGGAGCATATCTGCCTGGACCGGCAAAGCAGGACCGCGGTTGCACAGGTGCAGGCAACGGATAAAGACACCATCTGTTATCTCCTTGACGGGGCGCACAATCCGGCGGGGGTGGAGAGCCTGGTGCTCACTCTGCGCCAGGAATATGAGTATAAAAGGCTGATCGTGGTCTGGGGTGCCATGCTGGATAAGGACCTGGGCAATACCCTGCCGCTGATTGCCGAGTTGGCCGCGATTCTGCTGCTGACTAAACCGGAGGGAGAACGGGCCGCCACGCCTGAGCAGTTGCTGGAGAATCTTGACGCCGAGACGCGGAAACGCTGCGAATGTCTTGCCCAGGTTGATCAGGCCCTGGCCAGGGCTGAGGCCCTGGCCGAGGTCGGAGACCTGATTGTGGTGGCCGGTTCCTTATATCTGGTCGGGGCGGTGCGCAAGATCCTGTTGAGTGAGCTGGTGAGCGGATGATGGATTCTTTTGGTTTTGATGGGATGGACGAGGCTGAAATCCGCACCGAGCGGGCCAAGGCCAGGGAGATGCGCAAGACCCGATGGTGGCAGCAGAAGACCGCTTCCGGCAAGTGTTATTATTGCCTGCAGATAGTTTCTTTCCAGGAACTGACCATGGATCATCTGGTCCCTCTGACCCGTGGCGGGCGCAGCACCAGAGACAACCTGGTGCCTTCCTGCAAGGAGTGCAATACCAGAAAAAAAAACATGCTGCCCCTGGAATGGGAAGAATACCTGGAGGCGCTGAAAAGGGGGCTGTGACAGGACGCGTGCCATCCTGTCAAGGGTGTTCCGGGGGACGGTTTTATTCGCTGTCAATAATTTTGAAGTATGTTGGCCATAGCAGGACTCCGATCAAGGGGCCTGAAATATTGCCATCTTTCTGTATATCACTCATTTAGAGTGGTATACAGAAACTGGATAATAACTTGTTGGTCGCTTCTAGAGGAAATACTTTTAAGGAACGAATTTATCATGATATTACAACCGTATAACTACCATAGTCCCAAACTGGTTATGATTAGAGCCTCTGCAGTGGCAACACATTTCGATCAAACAGATTTAGCCCGTCGTCAAAATTCGGACAAAAAATTGGAGATCAAATATCACGAGAACTGGATCCATATTGAGAAGAATCTTTTTTGCGTTCCATCGTTCTATATCCGGAACGGCAAAGCATTTGTAGGCATTGGCCGGCATAGGTTGACACTGTTGTCAAAGCTTGTGGCTGAATTGCCAGTAGCATTCGAAGAATTTAAAGACGATAAAAGAGAGTCGCAAAAGGCATACGACGAAATAGTTATCCGGGATCTGGTCCCAGACGAGTCGTTTGAGTTTCCTGACTTGCCGATCGACAATTTGGGAGACGATGTCAATGGGGAACCAACGTGGAAGAAGTAAGTATGAAATAGTTCACAATTTCATCATTAAAAAGTGTAAGTCCGGCATCTACATAGATCACGTTGAAACCTCGACTTGGGGTCGGTGAAAACAAAACCTCGACTTTCTCGACTTTCGACTTGGGGTCGGACCAAAATAAGTATTGGATATCATATAAAAACACTGAGTTTTCGTGATTGTAACTAGTTGATATTACAAGGGCACAATTTCAGTTTTAAAGCTAAAATGGCGACTTTAAGGAAATTCGTCAGCCCCATAACAATCCCAACAAAAACATTCTGCGGACAAGCCGCAGATGTTCTCGTTGAGGTACCGCAGGAGAGAATAATAATCTTCTTCATTTAGCAATGCCAAGAATCAAAGCCCTTCATCAAAAGGCCGCTGCTTTTGCGAGTCTAAAGCTTTTCGATAGCCTTAATTCCTTTGCTAAACTGGAAAGCCGCATTGCTGCCCTGCCGGATAAACAGTCACGCGGTGACGCTTTTGAAGTCTTTGCGGAAGCCTATTTAGCCACCCAACGCAGACATGAGGCCGAGCAGGTCTGGCCGCTAAACGCTGTTCCGACATCTGTTCTGCAGCAGCTTGATCTGGGGATTAAAGATTACGGCATTGATGGTATATTTCGTACACAGCTCGGACAGTACAACGCATACCAAGTTAAATTCCGCACAAATCGGCCAGATCTAACATGGCGCGAACTGTCCACTTTCATCGGTCTTGCAGATAGTCCTCACATCCGTAGCCGGGTGTTGATCACCAACTGCGACTCACTCTCCTCGGTTCTCAATGACAGGCAGGGCTTCTTTTGCATTCGAGGATCAGACTTGGACCGTTTGGAGGAGGACGATTTCCGAGCCATAACCGCATGGATTGAAAGTGCTGTCTACACTGCCCCCCAAAAAACGCCGAAGCCACATCAACAGGAAGCCTTGGCCTTACTGCTGCCTGCACTGGCGCAGCATGATCGGGCTTCAGCAATCATGGCCTGCGGAACCGGCAAAACGCTGGTTGCACTCTGGGTGGTTGAACAGATCCAGGCTGACCGAGTGCTGGTGCTTGTTCCTTCGTTGGCCCTGCTGCGGCAGCTCCTTCATGAGTGGTTGCGTGAAACTAAGATACCAAACCTTGCTTATCTCTGCGTCTGTTCAGATACTTCAGTGACAGAGGGGGTAGACTCTATTTCCACCGCTCAGACTGATCTGGATTTTCCAGTTTCCACTGATGCGGCTGCGGTACGCGGCTTTCTTGATGCACCTTTTTCCGGCAAGAAAATCGTCTTCTCTACCTATCAGTCGGCGCAGGTGGTAGGTGCAGCCTTGCAGTCGGGCGAATCGTTTGATCTGGCGGTGTTTGACGAAGCGCACAAGACAGCAGGCCGGGAGGGGCGCAATTATGCTTTTGCCTTGACTGATGCCAATCTGTCCATTCGCAAACGGTTGTTTCTCACTGCTACACCACGCCATTACAATCCGCACCAACGCGACCGTGAAGGCGAAGCTCAGTTGATTTTTTCAATGGATCGGCCGGAAGTGTATGGCCCGCAGGTTATTCGGCTAACCTTTGCCGAAGCCGCCCGGCTTGGCATCATCTGCGGCTATAAGGTTATCATTTCAATCATCACCTCAGAGATGGTGACCAATGAACTACTCAGTCGGGGTGAAGTGATGGTTCAAGGGGATGCTGTGCATGCCCGTCAAGTTGCCAATCAGCTTGCTCTGCACGATGCTATTGGACAGTACGGGGCAAATAAAATATTTACATTTCACAAGACAGTGAAATCTGCAGAGTCCTTTGTTGCTGAGGGAAGCGAGGGTGTCAGCTGCCATTTGCCGGATTTTGAAACATTTCACGTCAACGGTAAAATGCCGACCGCTAAGCGCGAGCGAGAGTTGCGTGATTTCAAGGCAGCGGACCGCGCGGTTATGTCTAATGCACGCTGCTTGACCGAAGGGGTGGATGTTCCTGTTGTGGATATGGTCGCCTTTCTTTCACCGAGGCGTAGCCGGGTGGATATCGTGCAAGCTACTGGTCGTGCGATGCGCAAAGCACCGGGCAAAAATATTGGTTATGTCCTGGTACCACTCTATGTGGAGTTGAACGCCGGTGAAACTGTCGAGGCTGCTGTCAATCGTTCGGATTTTGATGAAGTCTGGGATGTTCTAAACTCGCTTCAAGAGCAGGATGACGTGCTGGCCGAACTGATCCGCCAATTTGGCGAACAGAAAGGTAGCTGTAAGGGCTTTGATGATAGCCGGTTCAGCGAACATGTAGACTTCGGCGGGCCGCGTCTCAGTTTGGAAATGCTCCGTTCGGCTGTCGCGACCCGCTGCTTGGACAGTCTCTGCTCGTCATGGGATATTTGGTTCGGTAAGCTGAAGGCGTTCAAGGAGCGTTTCGGACACTGCAACGTCGAAACAGGCTGGGAGAAAGACCCCGGTCTGCCGAGTTGGGTAAGCGCTCAACGGACAAGGCGGAGTAAGAGGCTACTTTCACTGGAGAGAATTCAATTGCTGGATGGAATCGGCTTTGTTTGGGCTTTCCAAGCCTCATTGTGGGACATCTGGTTCGGTAAGCTGAAAGTGTTTAAGGAGCGTTTTGGACACTGCAACGTCGAAACCGGCTGGGAGGAAGATTCTGGTCTATCGAGTTGGGTAAGCTCTCAACGAACAAGGCGGAATAAGGGACTGCTTTCATTGGAAAGGATTCAATTGTTGGATGGAATTGGCTTTACCTGGGATTTCCAAACGCAAAAGCGACAAGAAACTTGGATGAAGTGGTATCTGGAGTTGGAAAAATACACGAAAAAACATGGAAATCCACATGTTCCATCTAATGATACCAACACAAAGCTGGCAAGCTGGGTGTGGATTCAGCGGGTTCGGCGTGATAAAGACTATCTTGGACAAGCGCAGCTGACAAAAGAGCAGGTTGAGTCATTGGATACGCTTGGATTTCGCTGGAAAGTGCATGAAGAAAAATGGCAGGAACAGTTTGAGGAACTCAAGCTGTTTAAAAAGAAGCACGGTCATTGTAACGTTGAACAAGTTGCTGAGGAAAAAGACACTTCGCTGAGCTGGGTGAGAACGCAACGCTTAATGATGGCGCAAGGCAAATTAGATGAGGGGAGAAAAGAGCAGTTAGATGCAATTGGCTTTTTATGGGTCAGTAATGTGATAGATGCCAAATGGGGGGAAATGTTTGAATGCTTGAAGAACTATCATTTCGAGCACGGCAATGCCGATGTGCCTAACAAATGGAAAGCAGACGGCAAACTTGCTGCTTGGGTTAGCCATCAGCGGGCACGGCGGAAAAACGGGTTGATCGTCGACGAACAAATCGAACGGCTGGATGAACTTGGTTTCACCTGGCAGCATCGAGAACGTGGAACTTGGGAAGACCGTTATCAGGAACTGCTTGAATTCAAAGAAAATTATGGTCATTGCAATGTACTATTGCACTATACAGATAGTCCAAAGCTCGGTCCATTCGTCAATACTGTGCGTAGCTTAAAAACTGCTGGCACCTTGAGCGATGAGAGAATTAAGCTGCTCGAACTCATAGGTTTTCAATGGGCAGTCAATACAGATTGGGAAGAGCGTTACGTTCAATTGCTGTATTTCAAAGATGAATATGGACATTGCAACGTGCCATATAATTATTCTGATAATCCGCAGTTAGCTAACTGGGTCAACCAGCAGAGATATCGCAGGAAAAGAGGTCAGCTTTTAGTAGAAAGAGAAAAGATACTCAATGAAATTGATTTTAACTGGACAATTGCGGATCTCCGCGAAATGGGAAAAAACAACCCGTGGAATCTGCGATACAACCAGTGGAATCTGCGATACAACCAATTGATTGAGTTCAGACAGAAGCACGGCCACTGTGATATACCATTCAATTATCCTGAAAATTCCCAGTTAGGCTGGTGGGTCAGTAACCAACGGCAAAGGCGGGAAAAACTTTCGCCGGAACGTAAACTGCTGCTTGAAGAAATCGGCTTTATGTGGTCAGCCAAATAAAGGTTTAGGTCTTTCTAAAGGAATCATAAATTTTTCCAAGAATTTCCGGAACACGATACTTAATTCCAACCAGAAAATGCACCAGATAAACTGGTGATTTTTACGTTAAGCTGCCCCCACATTTTTGTATAGTGGCCCCCTTGACAGTGATACTAAAATCCAGTATCATTTTAAGCATGAACAGCACACACCGTAAGACACTTGCCGCTATTTTTTCCCAGCCTACCCCGGCCGCTATTGAATGGCGGAGGATTGAGGCGCTATTGATGGCGCTGGGTGCAACGCTTATCGAAGGCGATGGGTCACGGGTTTCGTTTATTCTCAATAACGAAAAGGCCGACTTTCACCGGCCTCATCCGGGCAAGGACGCCAAGCGGTACCAAGTGCGAAACGCCAGGGATTTTCTAAACAGAGCAGGAGTTACCCCATGAACACACTCACTTACAAAGGCTATACGGCCAAAATTGAATTTGACCCAGACGACAACATTCTGTTTGGCAACATCGTCGGCATCCGTGACACAGTTGGCTTTCATGGTGAGACGGTGGCCGAACTTAAAGACGCCTTCCGGGAGGCAGTTGATTTCTACCTTGAGAGTTGCGAGAAATCCGGGCGTGTTCCCGACAAGCCATTTTCCGGTAAATTTGTCATTCGGGTAGAGTCCTCGCTGCACGGTGAGATTGTCGCCGCCGCCGTCAATGCCGGGAAAAGCGTCAATAAATGGGTAGCCGACACACTTGCCAAAGTTGTGCATGCCCATTCGTAGGTCAGGGACTACTTGCAATGGAGTATGGTTGCAAAAATGGGGGTTTTCTTTCCCATGGTCTTTCCATCACCAGCTAACAAACGCCTACACTCAGACGGCGGGGAGCAGCGTTCTTCGAAACTATTTCAGTGGCCGCCGCTGGTGAGGCTGGTCGTTGAGCCTGTAGGAAAACGCAAATTATTGTAATTTTTTCCTGTAATTTCAAGAACAGTAGCAGTATAATTACTGCAATATCAAGCAAGTAAAGCGGTTAACCATCCACTTCAGAGAGATATTGCAGCATGGCTCGTT
>JAPLJF010000005.1 GCA_026388715.1 Deltaproteobacteria bacterium | reverse complement strand
GCGAGAAGTTATGTAGCTGTAAGCTTTTCCCGCACAGACTGGACATATGAATCCATCTGGCCATCTCACTCGGGTTAAAGCCTCGGCACAAGATTCTTCGGTACCAAATCGACGTTGCCATTCTATAAGAGAGAGTTCTGGCATCTTCATAACGAAACCTCCTTTATTTGCTTGGTTTCTTGGTCTTGTTAAGAAGATAATCACTCAACTGAAAATAGGGCAGAGCCATATTTTTTTATTGATTAAATCAACAATATCGGTATATCCTTTATAAGGAGTTAAGTTGTTTTTTTGATAAAATTCAACATAAGAAGGAGAATGCAATGAAGAAGTCTGCGTTTGTTTTGTCATGTTGTGTTATCGCTCTTTCCGCGACGTCTGCATCCGCTGCCGGAATGTATGTCAGTGGTAAATTGGGACTATCCGTGCCTCCCACATTAACGTTAAGTGGAAATGATTATTGGGGAACATGGGCTGATGATATTTCATTCAATACGGGGATGGCAATCAATGCCGCTTTTGGTTACGATTTTGATAACTTCAGGGCTGAAGCTGAAATTGGATATCAGAAGAATAATTTTGATAAAACAGACTGGCAGGAAACCGACAGGTTCGGCAATTACTCTAGGGGAACAGGGTCATTTGCTGATGGGGATATGACATCGACTTCTTTTTTCGCCAATGGTTATTACGATTTCAAAAATAAAAGCCCTTTTGTGCCATATCTGGGTGCAGGTATTGGCTATGCCATTATTAAGCTCAATGACGTGAAGAGTGGCCCATGGGACAATTATCCCTACAATAATGATGATGGCGTTTTTGCCTATCAGGTGATGGCAGGCGTTTCTTATGTCATCAACAAGACCGTGGCCATTGACCTTTCCTATCGTTATGTCGGCGCCTCTGATCCATCATTTGATGATTTTGCTGGTAAGACTGATTTTGAGTTCTCCAGTCACAACTTCCTGTTGGGTGCACGGGTGAATTTTTAATCAGATCAAGGTGATAATAGCTCGCATCCGGCTTTTGGCCGTCTTTGACCGCTCCTCAATCGCAAAATCCTCGCCGTAGCGCTGCTACGGCTGCGGTTTTACTCAATCGTCTCGGCCAAATTCGTCTCAAAATCCGGCGCGATCCCTGAAAAGCTTATTTACGGACAAGCTCTTATAGAGTGTAACAAAAAAGTTAATCAACAAATCAAGGATGGCCTTTTTGGAGGTAGTTATTTTTTATCCGGCCCAAGGGCGGCTGCATGGCCTGCCAGCCAGCCCGTTGAAAAGGCGGCCTGCAGGTTGTAGCCGCCGGTATCGCCCTGGATGTCAAGGACCTCTCCTGCCAGGTAGAGTCTACGGGCCTTGCGAGACTCCATGGTTCGGGGATCCACCTCCTGCAGATCCACCCCGCCCGCAGTAATGATGGCCTCGGGAAAGGGGCGATGGCCGCTGATCGTAAGGCGGAAATCCTTGAGCCAGCTCTTCAGCCGTTTGCGCTCCGTGGCTGTGACCTGACCACCCAGACGATCTTCAGGGATGTCTGTGAGTTTGAGGCAGGCCGGGATCATCTCGCGGGGGAGCAGGCCGCGCAGGACGCTGCTTATCTTCTCTTTGCTGCGGCTCTCCAGATCACGGAGCAGCCGGGCGTCCAGTTTCTGCTCATCGAGTGCCGGTTTCAGGTCGATGGAAAGGACCATGCTGTCTCCCCGGCGCAGGCCGTCCACCACCTCGCCGCTCAGGGTGAGGATCACCGGCCCGGTGACCCCGAATTTGGTAAAACTCATCTCGCCAAAGGCCTGTCGGCCTCGCTTGCCATTGGTAATCAGACGCACATTGATATTGCGCAGGTCAAGACCGTCCATTGGCGCGGTCAGGTCGCCTGCGACTTCCAAGGGCACCAGCGCCGGCCTGATGGGAACGATGGTGTGCCCGACCGCTGCCGCCAGGCGATAGCCATCCCCTGTTGAGCCGGTGGCCGCATAGGAGGCGCCGCCGGTAGCGAGGATGACAGCATCGCAGCCCAGGGCCTCATTATCGCACAGCACGCCGCTGACCTGGCCATTGGCGGTCAGCAGGAGCTCAACCCGCGCCTCAGTTTTGATCTGGACGCCACATTTCTGCAGCCACTGCTGCAAGACCTTGACCACGTCCGGGGCCTTGCCGCTGGCCGGGAAGACCCGTCCACCTCTCTCGCTTACCAGCTCCAGCCCTTGCTGCTCGAAAAAGGCCATCAGCTCCGGGGCAAAAAAGCGGGAGAAGGCCTGGCGCAGGAAGCGGCCATTCTTGCCAAAGTGGTCGATGAACTCTTTGGTCTCGGCGATGTTGGTGATATTGCAGCGGCCCTTGCCGGTGATGCAGATCTTGCGGCCGGGACGTTTCATCTTCTCAAGGATGAGGACATCAGCTCCGGCTGCGGCCGCTTGTCCCGCTGCCATCAGGCCTGCGGCGCCGCCGCCAATTACTATGACTTTTCGTTTATTCATTTTTTCTTTCCTGTTCATTGGTTTTTTGAAATTTATTCAAAGCAAAAAATGGCGCGTGATTTGAGGTAAAGATGGGGGGATCCCGCTGGAGGATGGGGACAATGGCCGGATGGCGCTTGAACTCCTTGTCCAGAAAGGTGCGGATCTCCTTGCGTCCCCAGCCCTGCGGGTGCACAAAGTCGCTGTACAGGGACAGATCGCCTTCATAGAAATCTTGTGTATGCAGATCATGGGCCTCAGGGCTGCATACCGGCATATTAAAGACGGCCAGATTGAGAAAGGTGATGGCGCTCTGGTGGGTCACCACAAAATCCAGGGTCTTCCGGGCCTGGGGCAGCCCTTCGGTCGGTGTGCCGAAGAGGAGATAGACATAGGTGGCTATGCCTGCCTGTTCAAGCGCGTTCAGGGTCTGGGCCACCATCTGCAGATCAATCCCCTTGTCCATGGCATCCAGCACGGACTGGTCGCCGGATTCGATGCCCAGTTTGAGCATCAGGCAGCCGGAGAGGCGCAGCCTGCAGCAGAATTCCGGGTCAGTGAGCAGGGGGCTGACCCTGGCAAACCCATACCAGGGAGCGGCGGGCGGCGTTTCGATCAGCCGGTGCATCAGGGCCGGGGCAATGGCATTATCGAGAAAATGGATGATGGCAGGCTGTGTTTTTTGGCACAGGGCAGCCAGATCATCCATGACCCTGTCCGCAGACAGGGAATGATAGGGGTTCTCCTCGGCCTTTTCCGGGCAGAACGAGCACCGGTTCCAGTAGCAGCCGGATGAGGCGGCGTAGGGCAGGATGAAGCCCGGCGCCAGATATTCGTTGTGGGGGAGATCCTGGAAGTCGGGCGGGTGGTGCCGGCCGTTGTTCGGGAGCCCCAGGAGTTCCAGCAGCGGCTCTTCACCGGGACCTGCCACCAGGTGGTCGATGAGCCGGGCAAAGGGATTGTTCCAGGCCGGGTTGCGCAGCCAGGAGGTGATGAGGCCGCCACCGGCGACGATGGGCAGTCCCGGTGCGATCCTTTTGAGAAAGCCGATCATGGCAAAGGTGGTGGGGGCCTGGCTCAGGTAATTGAGGGACAGGCCCACCATCTTGGGATTGGTGTCCTCCAGGATCCGGGTCAACCGCTCGGCAAACCAGGGGAAAAAGATATTGTGTTCAGGATCTTCGGCACAGCGCAGCAGGTCAGCGCTTTTGAGCGGTGAAACAGTGGGGTCCTGATAATTGGCGAGACTCAGGCCAAGATGTTGTGCCAGTCCCACCTGCTCCAGCACGCGATTGATATCGGCCACGGCCCGTTGATAGCGGGCTGGGTTGGTGTAGATCTCAGGGGAACGCATCCGGTGCAGGTTTGTCTCTATGGTCCGGCAGGCGCGTCTGGTCCAGGTGTCATCAGCCGGTGGTTGCCGGCCAAGGAGAGAGAGCTGCCCCTCAAGGTTGGCGTCGAGCAGGGAACAGCTTGTCAGGCCATGGCCACGCAGGGCGCCGGCCAGTTTGGCAATGCCGGCCGGGGCTTCACAGGGTTTGGCCAGGGGAGGATAGATGAGGAGCATGGCTGCGGTCGGGATTGAATGTTTCCTGAAGTTTTCGGGCGCCGAAAAGAGATGACAACCCTGGTTCGGCTTGCTAAAGTAACGAATACCTGATGCGAACCAGAGCAGTAATTTATACCATACAATAAGAAAAGAAGTTCAAAAAATCTTTTATCTGATGGAGAGTCCTTATGTTTTCTTTTTTCACCCGGTTGACCCCTTTTTTCCTGGTGTTGATCGCATTGATGTTTATTGAGGCGGGAATGAGCGCCGATTTTGCCGATGCCCGTTCCAGTTCAGGCGGCCGCTCTTTCAGCCGCAGCACGCCGACTTCGAGGCCGCCGGCCACGAATCAGTCGTCTCCCGGCAGTTCGACCCCTAATAGATCCGGATTTGGCAGCGGCCTGGCAGGCGGCCTGCTGGGTGGCGCCCTGGGCGGCATGCTTTTTGGCAGTATGTTCGGCGCGGGCGGCGGCAGTGGCATGGGGATTCTCCCCCTGCTTCTGCTGGGCGGGATTGGTTATTTTGTCTATAAACGTTTTATCAAGCCCACTACCTCTGGGCCGGGTCAGGGGTATCAGCCACCCACATCTCTGGGATCATTTTTTTCCGGTAATCAGCCAGGGGGACTGGACGGGAGTGTTCCACCACCGCCACCCGGCGCTTTGCCGGGATCCCTTGAGGAGGGACTGGCGATGATCCGCCAGACAGATCCTTCTTTTGATGCGAACAATTTCGTCGAGGTGGCCTCCGATGTCTTTTTCAAGGTGCAGGCCGGCTGGATGCGGCGTGATATCGCCTCTTACCGCCATCTGCTGGGAGATCAGCTTGCCGGTGAGTATGAGCGTCAATTTGCCGAGATGCGACAGCTTGGGCATATCAATAAACTGGAGAGCATCTCTATTCGCAAGGTGGAGATCGTGTCTGCAGGTAAAGAGAATGGGGAGGATTTTGTTACCGTGCTCTTTACCGCCAATCTCCTTGATTACACCGTGGATGAGCGCAGCGGCGCCCTGGTGTCAGGCAGCATGACGGATCCGGTCAAGTTTGCCGAAGAGTGGACCTGGGCGAGACCGGTTGGCACTGAGGCGTGGAAGCTTGAAGGGCTCAGGGTGGTGAATGGGTGAACGGCGCCGACTTTGAGTCGCTTGGGAATAGAAACCGTTGCCACAAAATAATGTCGTTATCTGGATAGCAGTCGTTTGATCCATACCTCGAGGGCAAGTGTTTCATGGTGAACGGGAAAATATTCGTCATCGGCGATATCCATGGTTGTGCAGACAAACTCAGGCTCCTGCTGGAGCGGCTGCCCTTTGATGCGGCCCGTGACACCCTCGTCTGTCTGGGTGACTATCTGGATCGAGGCCCCGATGTCAAAGGGGTGCTTGACCAGCTCTGCCGCCTGCGCACTGAGGGCGTCCGTCTGAAGGCCCTCATGGGTAATCATGAATATCTGCTTCTTGAGTACCATCGCAGCAAGGATGCGGTCCTGCTCCCCTATCTGCGGCGACTTGGCATGGAAAAAACCCTGGAAAGTTACGGGGATGCAAACCTTTCCCAGCTTGGAGCCCTTGCCTTCATGCCCAGAGAACATCGTGACTTTCTTGCCTCTCTCTTACCCTGTTGGGAAACCGAGGCGTACATCTTCGTCCATGCCGGTCTCCGTTTTGGACAACCTCCCAGCGAGCAGGATATCTCTGATCTCTGCGAGGTGCGGGACCCTTTCCTCTCCGATGAACGGGATTACGGCAAGCGAATCATCTTCGGTCATACCCCCTTTGTTACGCCGCTTGTCACCGCCAACAAGATCGGTATCGACACCGGTGCCGTCTATGGCAATCTGTTGACTGCCGTGGAGCTGCCGAGCCTTCGTTTTTATCATGTGGCCTGAATGGTCTACACCTGCCAGTGATCTTGCTGCCTGATCGTGCATCCTGGTATTCCCTTGTGGGGGGCCGTATTTTCTTTTTGATTGTGAGAGGGAGAATCAGGGCTCGAGGTGGTAATCACCGGCCAGGAATCGGCGGGCAAGGATGCTCACCATCTCGTCGGAATCAAGGCGGGCGTCGAGCTGCCGGGTATAGCCGATCAGCCGGCCCATCTGTTCGAGGATCCCTTCGATCTCCTGACGGTTCAGGCCGGAGAGGCGACCGATTAGAAGATCGCCCTTGGCCTTGAGGGCAAAACCGTGTTCCGCCAGCACCTGGGCCATGAGGGCAATGCGGCGGGAACGATTGGTAATGGCGGCGGCCCCGCCCACGAAGCGGAAGTAGATGTGGTTGTTGCGCGGCTTGTCGCTGCAGTAGGAGTCCAGCATGTTGAAGTGGTAGCCGAAGCGCAGGCTCATATTCATATACTCCCTGCTGGCCAGGGCCACGTTGTACCCGGCCAGCCCATCCCCGCCGTTGGTGATGTCTGCCGCTCTGATCATGCCGGAAAGCAGGTCGCGGCCCTGCAGGGCCACCCCCTCTTTCTGCCAGACCCCGGGAAAGAGCATGCCGGCAAGCACCGCCCGTAAAGGCACTGATCCGACCTGCGTGAAATCCACCTCCTTTTTGCTTGCCGTCTCCTGTAAGCCGCCGCCAAGATCGATCAGTAGAAGCTGAACCGGGATGGGGAGTGTCAGCCGGTGCAGGGCGGTCTTGCCGCCGAAAAACCTGGCCAGGCCGCGTCCTTGTACCTCGGCATAGGCAACCAGGGCCTGCACCGCCTTCTCGTGCATGAAGCGGATGAGATCATGCACGGTCCTGCATTTCTCCGGGGAAAACTCCTGCTCAAGGGGATTGATCAGATTGAGCGGCGCGATATGGCGCATGATGTATTTTTGCCTCCGGAACTCATAGAGCTCCCGGAGTTTCGCCCCGGTCTGCCGCTCTTTCTGGAGCAGACTCTGGACAATCCCGGCGTAAACGACAAATTCACTGCCCTCCCCGGCCTGCAGGGTGATCTCCTGTCCGTGCGTCAGCAGGGCGGTGGCCTGGCCGGTGTTGACCACGGTGGGGAGGTTGAACTCCCGGCAGATGGAGGCCATGTGGCTGGTGGGCACGCCCACATCGGTGATGATAGCGTGCAGGAAAGGGATGGCCTGCACGAAATGGGGGGAGTCGTGGCTGGCCACCAGCACGCTGCCCTGGGGGATCTTCTCCAGCTCGTTAAGATGGTGGAGGATAAAGACCTTGCCCGCTGCGGCGCCCCGCTGCACTACCACCCCCTGGTTGCGGAGCAGCACCGGATAGTCTGTGGGTGCTGGTTCCTGGTTGCGGAAGGCTTCCTCCTCCGCCGGATCGTCCATCCGCAGGGCCCGGGCCTGGAGCAGGTAATAACGACCGGCTTTGTCCATGGCCCATTCGATATCCTGGGGCGTCTTGAAGTGTTCCTCAATGGTCAGGGCCTGCCGGGCCAGCTCCAGTACCTCCGCTTCGCTGAGACAGGCAAGATCTCGCAGCTCTGCCGGGGTTTCTCTTGTCTCGATGCCGATTGCCCCGCAATTGACCACCATCTGTGCCTTGCCGCCAATGTGGCGCTCGACGAGCTGGAGCTTGTCTCCCTTGGTAACGGTGTAGAGATCGGCATCGGTCAGGCCATCGACCACTCCCTTGCCCAGACCCCAGGCGGCACTGATTGCCATTTTGCTTCGGTCTTTGCCTGCCGCCGCCGTATAGATTACGCCGCTGGCCTTCGCCTCAACCATGGCCACGCAGCCTACTGCCATCTTTAATTTTCCCAGATCATAGCCAAGCTGCCGCTGATAGCTGGTGGCGCCGGCCTGAAAAAGGCTGGCCACCACCTCTTTATAGGCGGCTTGCACCGCCTCGAGGGTGCAGGGTACATTGAGCACTGTCTCAAACTGGCCGGCAAAGGAAAATTCACCATCCTCCTCTTCGGCGCTGCTGCGGACCGCCAGGGTCCCGTTTCTGCCGAGCCGGGACCGCATCGTTTCCAGGGTGGTGCTCAGCGCAGCCGTGAAATCATCTGGAAAGCCGCCGGCGAGAATGGCGCCACGGAGTTGGGCCAGGGTGGTGCTGTCGGCCTGGCCCAGCCCGTTCAGCCGCTCTTCCAGGCCGTTGTGGCGGAGAAAGGCAGTAAAGGCGGCGGTGGTGATGGCAAAGGCCTCGGGCACCCGGAGGTGCAGGGTGTTGGCCAGTTCGGCCAGGTGGTAATTCTTGCCGCCGACCTCGGCGGCAAGGTCCCAGGTGATTTCCGGATAAATGACCACCAGGCGGTTGGAAACGGACCCGTCGCTGGCCAGCATCCGCTGGACCTGGCCGTCAATGCGGGCTAAAATTGCAACGAGCTGGGGATAGTGGTTATCGGTGAGCCGGGTGAAATTGCTGAGCGAATCGGAGATCGCCGCTAATAGCCGCGCATAGGCGCTTTGGATGTAATTGATGTCAAAGAGGTAGTCGCCGCCGAGCTTTTCCCCCATCTCGGTCATGGCCTCCAGGGTGCGGTTGTTGCCGTCGAGCATCGCCTGGAACGCCTTGAAGCGCGTTGTGAGGTCGGGAACACGGTTTTGCTTGCCCCCGACTATCCCCTTGAACCGCTGGAACAATGAGCCTGTCATGTCAGGAATTCCTGCTGTTAACCATGCCGCTCCCTCGAATCATTCTTCCCCCAAGGCTCTTTTGACTGAGGCCTTCAGTTCCTTGATCTTGACCGGCTTAGGAAAGAAGTCGTGCACATCGTCCCGCAAGGCCTCGATGGCCACATCCAGATTGGCGAAGGCGGTGATCATGATCACCTTGATGCCGGGGTAGAGCTTCTTGACGGTGCGCAGCACTTCAAGACCATCCACCCCCTTCATCTTCAGATCGGTGATCACCACGTCAAAGGGTTTCTCCACAAGCCGTGCCAGGGCCGACTCGCCATTGAGGAAGGTCTCCACCTCGTAGCCGTCCTGTTCGAAGGAGAGTTTTGCCATATCCCCCACGATCTTCTCATCGTCAATGACCATAATGCTATGTTTTGCCATCATTCCACCTCGTTAAATTTTAGTTGCATCGTAATTGATTACGATGCCAATAATGATTGTTGCCTGCAATTCTGTACCTGGCTATGCGACCCCCAATTTATTGCTACTGGGCAGGGATATGATAAAGGTTGTGCCGACTCCGGCCTGGCTTGTCACCCGGATGTTCCCCTGATGGTTTTTGATGATCCCGTAACTGACCCACAGGCCGAGTCCGGTGCCGATCTCCTCCTTGGTGGTGAAGAATGGATCAAAAATGTGATCGAGGAATTCCGGGGCAATGCCCTTGCCGTTGTCGCCGATCTCGATCTCGATTTTGTCATCGTCCGGCAGATAGCGGGAGACGATCCGCAGTTCACCGCCCTTGTCCATGGCCTGGATGGCATTGGTGGCCATGTTGACCAGCACCTGCTGGATCTGGTGTTCGTCGATGTAGATATCCGGCAGATCCTCGGCCAGGGCAAGCGTGATTTTGATGTTGGAGATATCGAGCATATTCTGCACCAGGGACAGGGTCTTCTTGATGACCTGATTGGTGACCGCCCTGGCCAGATGCTGCTCCTTGGGCTTGGCGTAGTCAAGCAGGTTGTGGATGATCAGCCGCAATCGCTCGGTCTGCTCATCGATCTGTTCCATAAAACCGATCCGCTGCTCTTTGTTCAGCCCATCATACACCTCGGTATAGGTCTGGGCGATCATGGATATATTATTAAGGGGATTATTGAGTTCATGGGCAACGCCTGCCACCAGCACGCCGATGGAAGCGAGCCTTTTGGACTGAACAATCTCCTTTTCACGATTATGGAGTTCCTCGGCCATGGCGTTGATGGCGCTGATCACCGCGCCCATCTCGTCGGTGGAGGGTTTCTCATCAATCTTCCGGTAGTTGCCACTGGAAATCGCATGAGTGAGATCGACAACCTTGCGCAATGACTGGCCGATGTTGCGGACGATGAAGTTGCTGAACAGAAAGGCGAAAAGGACCACCGCCCAGAAGGAAAAGCGCAGGATATTCTTGGAGCGGACAATGATCGCGCCGATACTCTCAATCTCAAGGGCGGTGATATCTTTGGAAAATGTCTCAAGCTTCTGGCCTGCCTCCCGCAGCTTTTTCTGGGCAGTGACGTCTCGGTGACTGGTCTTGCTGATCGAATCGACCAGTTGCGCATAGACGTGGAGATAGTTCTGCAGCGTTGTGTACTTTTCGGTGCCCACGGCCAGGATGATGTCAGGTTGCACCTGCAGGAGGGTCGCGTTAGTCTGGTCGATTCTGTTCTTGATATTGTTGAATGTCTCGACATCACCATAGAAAAAATAATTTTTTTCCGCCAGCCGCATCTCAAGAAAGTTGGCATTGAGCCCTTCGGCGATTACGGTGAAACGGAACTTGGTTAATATCTCACTGAGGTTCTGCAAGGCAAACATGCCGATCAGGACGATGAGCAGGATATGGACCGCGTTGGAGAGATAGATTTTATGTTCGATTTTCATCCGGTTTTTCCTCCCGCCAGTACGGCGCTCCGAGTTCTGGGTAGTTCTGCCTGTTCCTTGCGAACCGGCAGGTACCAGAGACCCCCATCGATAATCATCAACATGCCGACGACGATCAGCATCCCATCAAAGAAGGTCTTGGCCCCTATACCATAGTAGCCGATCAGACCGATGCCGATGCTCACAAAGGAAACACCGGTGCGGATAAAGGCCAGACCGGTTCGGGCCCGAGCATAGATGGTCCGGTAGCATCCGGCGATGGTGCGCTGGGCGGCGAGCACATTTCGTTCTCGCGCCAGGTGGGTGCGTTCCCGGCTGGCAGGGGCAGGGTACAAAATAGTACAGTAATTAGCAAGCAGATCGCCAAGCCGGGCCAACATGGTTTCCTTGGTTTTCTTTTCTATCCAGGCATGCTCCAGGTTCTGGTAGTTTTCAAGAAAGCTCAGGGTGGCACCGCTTACCTCGACCAGAGTCTGGTGCTGCGGCGGGGAAAGACGTGAGCGTCGCACCCGGAGGTAGGTGGGCAGGGCGCCGAAAAGAAGAAACAGGCCAACGGCCAGCACACCATAGTCCAGGAAGGGGTGGGTGGCAAAACGTTGGCTGCTCAAGAGAGTCCGGGAAATAGCGGCAAGGGCGAGGCCTGTTCGCACAAAGGCCAAAGCGGTGCGGGCCTTGGCCAGATCGGTGCGGTAGCAGGCCAGCCTGGTCCGCCAATGAGCCATGGTGTTGCGCCAGAAGGCCAGTCCCGTTCGTTCGGTGCCGATGAGCAGGCCCGGCTTGTCATGGAGGAAGTCCTGGATAAACCAGGAGATGTCGTCGGGCAGGGCTACCCGGAATTCATAGGGAGCCGTACCGAAAATCCCTTCCACCTCCGCACGCATGGCAATGTCAGAAGGATCGGCGGCAGCGATAACGATGGTGCCATCGGCGTCCTTGATCACAGGAAACCAGCCGTTTGGCGCCAATTTGCTGCCCTTGAGACCGGTAAGCAGTTCGGGCGGGACAGGCAGTCGCTCATCGTATTCTATGGCGGCGCACTGGTAATAGTCGCGCAAAGCCGTAAGCAGAACCTCACGCGACACGCCCTCTTCGGCATGGAGAATCCGGGTCAGCGGCACCCGGCGCTGGCTGGCTGCTTCGGCTGCTTCTGCCAGTGGCTGGGTCCGGAGCAGTGCAACATCCCGGAAGGGCTCTATCGATTTTTCATTGTTAACCTTTATCATTGCTGAATACCACGGTTTTCCAGAATCGGGTTGGCGTGCCGTAATCGGGGATGGTGATCTCCATGTCGCCGTAACAGTAAGGAAATTGGCGGCGCATCCGCTCGGCCGGAATACTCCAGGCAAAGCCGTCTGCCACCAGGAAGAGGCCGATTGTCATCATCAAATAGTTGAACACGGCCCAACCGCTGCCGCCGGTATTGTCGAAGAAAAGCAAAAAGGCTACCCCGATTGAAAAGAGACTGAGTCCGGTGCGGATAAAGGAAAAACCGGTGCGGGCCCGGGCCATGACCGTGCGCAGGCGGGCCATAACATTACGGCGTTCAGCCAGCACCGTGCGCTCCAGGGCAACGCCGGTGGTGGCCCAGATCCCTGGGGCATGGGAGCGGCGGACCGGCAGGGTCATGGGATTTTTGTCCGGGCCGGGCAAGACATGACGGTGGGGGAAAAAATAATCCCAACTAGTGGACATCCCCGTCTTTTCCCGCACCGAGGCCAGTCCCTCCACCCCTGCCCTCCGACCGCGGAAATACCAGAAAAATCCCTCCAGGGCCATGAGGGTGCCGACCCCGATGAGCCCGAGGTCAAAGGCCAGCCAGCGGCTGGTCTCAAACTGACGCAACAGGCCGAGGCCGAGACTGATAAAGGCAAATCCAGTGCGGGTGAAGGCCAGGCCGGTCCTGACCTTGGCCATCCTCGTCCGGAAACAGGCAAGTACCGTCCGCTCTTCGGCGAGATCGGTCCGGTCACTGGCCAGATAGCGCCGTCGCATCACCGGCGACAGGCTGGTCCAGGAGGCCCGCAACGCGGCGGCTCCCGGTACCACATTGCTGCGCCGGAACTCCGGGGCAATGTACTCGTTGCCAGCCTCAAGCACACTGGTCCCGCCTGTGGCGCCGGTATCGACACAGGGAGGCAGGGTCGCGTAGATCGCCCGGGCCGGCAGATACCATTTGAGGCCGTCATAGACCATGATGATGCCGCTTATCAGAAGAGGCGCCTCCAGCAGCAGGTAATACCCGCCGCCGATCAGGCGGAGAAAGAGCAGGGCAATGGTAATAAAGGAAAGTCCGGTGCGGATGAAGGCCAGGCCGGTGCGGCTTTTGGCCAGCAGAGTCCGGTAATGGGCGAACAGGGAACGACGTCCGGCCAGATAGGTACGCACCTTGGCCAGCGGCGTGCGACCGGCGGTTGCTGGAAATCCCGGGTTGAGATCCCGGTTGTGCTCGATGATGCGGGTGAGATCAAAGGGCAGGGTGACCTGAAAATCCACCTCCGTGACCGCCAGTGTTTTGCGGACTATCTCAGCCAGGGCCGGGCCGGGATCAATGGTGATCACAGTTGCCCGGCCATCGCTAACTGTCCGCGGAAACCAGCCCTCGGCCCGGAGCTGCTCCATGTCTAATTTCCACAGCAGGAACTGGGGGCCGGTCACCGACTCCTGATATTCTATGAACGGGCAGCCATATCGGGCACTGAGCGCCTTCAACGCCTGCAATTTTTTTAGACCTGTTATCCTGTTTTCTTTCATCTGCCGACCTGCACGGGTTCCTTGTTTTTCTCCAGGCTGGAAAGTCCATAATCGCCAGCCAGGAAGGCGTTAGCTACCTTCTCAATTATTGTATCATCGGCCATGGCCGCGTCGAGCAGGCGGGTAAAGCCGAGGATCCGGCCGACTATCACCAGTTTCTCCTCAATGGCCTCGGCCGTGGCCCCCTGCAGGGCGGCGTTGACCAGATCTTCGCGGACATCGACGGCAAAGCCATATCGTTCAAAGATCTCGCCGATGCACAGGGCTCGGCGGCGACGCCGTGTAAGATTGGTGCCGCCGCCCTTGAAACGGAATTTGATATGGTTGCTGCGCGGCGAAGGTGAGCAGACCGTATCAATCATGATAAAGTGAAAATCCATGCGCGCGTTCATATTGCAGTAATCGCGGCTGACCAGACAGTAGTTGGGCATGCCGATGGGCCGTTCCGATTTCTGGTCGGTGAGAAAGGAGGACATGATCGAACCCATGGGTGACCCGCCCGGCGGCGGGCCCCAGTGCAGGCCGGGTGTGGTGATTCCTTGCCACAGGGCCTGGAAAGGGCGGGAAATGACCATTGCCGGTGGGATTCTCCTACGGCGCGGCCCGTCTCCGAGTGCCAGGCCGCCGCCCATGTCAATGACGCTGATGAAAAACGGGACCGGCGAGTCGATGGCATGGACGGCGCCCAGATTTTCCTCCAGCAGTGTATCGCCCGCCTCGAACATGGCCAGCACCCCTTTTTCGTGGACAAAGCGAATAATGTCGTGGAGTGAGCGGCATTCCATGATGGAAAAGGTCGGGCCATAGGCATCGGTGAGGTGCAGGGCGGTGACCAACTCCCGTAGTTCCAGATAGAGAGGGGGCAGGTTTGCCGGAGCTGCCTTGGCAACAGGAGGCCCCTTTTGCCAAGCCTCCTCCGCATTTGCAATCTCTTCGGCGCTTGCCGCGTACACCTTGCCGTGGCTGCCATCCACGGTGAGCCACTGACCATCGGTCAGGGAGCTGCTCGCCGTGCCCAGCCCGCAGATCATCGGGGTTTCCTGTTCGCGGGCCACGCAGGCCAGGTGATCGGCTGGACTGCCCAGATCGACAAGGACCGCCGCGACCAGCCCCAAGCGGTTGGCCGCATCGACAAAGCTCTGGGGCATGACCAGGACCCTTGGTCCCGGCGCAATTGCCTCCAGGTCCAGTCTGTTTTTCACCAGCAGGGCCTGGCCAGTGGCCCTGCCGCCCGAGGCAATGATCCCTTCGACGAGTGGCGGCGATGTGGCCAGCCAGCCATCTCCTTTCTGGGTGCCCATGCTGGTGAGCGGCCGCATCTGGAGGATGAGCGGCTGCCCCTCTTTATCTACCGCCCATTCAAGATCCTGCGGCATGCCCTCGGCCGCTTCCAGGGCCTTTCCCCAGGAAGCAAGGATCCGCAGTTCCTCTGCAGTGAGAACCGGTTTTTGCCGCTCTTCCGAAGGGAGATCCTGCCAGACGAGGCCGCCCCCGTCGTTGCAGACCAGTAGCCTTTCCTTGTCGGCAATGGCAGAGAGCTGCCAGTCGACGCTGCCGTCAGGGTGGACATGGTAGAGGTCGGCAGCGGCGCTGCCGGACACAGCGGCCTCACCCAGGCCGGGCACGGCGCTGATCAGCAGCATGTCGCTCTCCGGTACCTGGGGCGAGCGGCTGAGCAGGATGCCGGCGGCGCGGGCCTCCACCATCTCCAGGCAGAGGACGGCCATGTCAAAACAGAGAGGATCGAGACCGGCGTTGAGGCGGTAGGCAAGGCTGCGGGCGTTGAAGTTGCTGGCCACCACCTCTTTGAAGGCGGCAAAGAGCTGGGGCTCATCTTTGACATTGAGTACCGAGCTGAACTGGCCGGCAAAGGAATGATGGCGGCCATCTTCGCTGTTGCTGCTGCTTCGCACCGCCAAGGCCTTGCCGTTTTGCAGAAACGGGCGGCCGGTGGCGGCAATTTTCTCAGCAAGGGCAGGGGGGAGCGCGGCTTCCCGGATGAGCTCCTGCACCTGGTGCGCCGTTTCTGGAGAAATGTGCTGGTCAGTCGTGGCGCTGTGCCTGGCGATGAGGTGTACCAGTTTGAGGGAGAGCCCTTCGTAGTCAAGAAAGAAACGACAGCCGGTCAGGGTGATGACAAAACCGTCCGGCACCCGGAAACCCCCCTTTTTTTTCAGGCCGGCCAGGGTGGCGGCCTTGTTGCCGATCAGGGTCTTATGTCCGGCCATGATCCCGGCGAGTGGCAGGGTGAAGTGCACCTGTTCGGGGCCGGCGAGCGCCTTCAGCTTTTCGGTGATGGTGTCGTCCAGGCGCTGCTGCACGACCCAGAGCCCTCGATATTTGCCCTGGGTCAGGTTTTCCAGGCGGCTAACCATCTCTCCGGTCTCGGTGAGGAGCTTTTTTATGAGCCGGACCAGGCCGGTCGGATCCCCCTGCAGGCGGAGGAGGATGGAGATATCGGTGAGACCGTCCACTGCCCGGTTATTGCTGGCCAGCAGGGAGCGAAACACGTGGTAGCGTGCCTTGAGCATGTTTTGGGCGTCAACCTTGCGTTGCGCGCGACCTTCCCGCAACCGGTCGAACTGTTTTGTCAGCCAGCGCCGCATGGTTATTGCCTCTCTCCTGTCTGCTCTTCTTTCAGGGAGGAGAGGAATTGCAGGAAGAACTGTTCGATGGCCGCTTCGTCGCGCATCTGCACGTCAAGCTGGCGGGTAAAGGAGATCAGCTCGCCCAGTCGGCCAAGCACCCGCTCCATCTGCAACAGGTCAAGGTTCCTGGCCTTGGCGATCACCAGGTCGCCCGTGCGTTCCACTTTGAAGTACAGACCGGCGAGAATGGCGCCGATCAGTCGGGCTCGCCACTCGCGCTTGCTCCTGTCAGCCAGGCCGCCGACAAAGCGGAAATAGATGTAGTTATTGTCTGGATCGGGCGACATGTAGGCGTCCACCACATTGAAGTGATAGCCGAGGTGCAGGTTGAGGTTGCAGTATTCTTCGGCGATGATGGCCAGATTGTCGCCCGGATAGGATGTCCCGCCGAGCAGGGCCATCGGTTTGCCGAGGCCGGAGAGGATATCCCTGATGCCGAGGGCCACCGGCTCTTTGCCACCCTCGGTGTCTTTGAGAAATCCGGTGAGGATGGCCAGAAGCGGCCGGCTGTTCAGCCTTTTCAGGGTGAGTTCGCCCTGGCGTGGCGCGGCCTTGGCAATGCCGGCGCCGATATCGATGACTCGCAGTTTGAGCGGTACCGGCAGCTTTACCTGCCGGCTGCGCATCTCTTCTCTCCCGCCCTTGGCGGCATGAAAATGGATAAGCGCTTCAATAGCTTTTTCATGGGCGAAACGCAGAATATCGTGGAAGGTGCGGCAGTTTTCGGCGGTGAAATCTCTGGCCGTGGGGTCGATCAGGGTAATGGGCGCCGTCCAGCGCAGGATCCGCCGCAGGATCTGCAGTTCCTTTGAAGAGCGGTAAGGGTCTTCTTCCGTAGCCTGCAACCGGATCAGACCCTTGATGATCCCCGGGTAGATCTGTTTGTTTTCCACATCAATGGTGATCTCCGCGCCCTCGTTGAGAAGGCGTGTGGCCTCACCGGTGCCGAACAGGGCCGGCGTCCGGTACTCGCGGGCGATGGTGGCGAGATGGCCGGTGGGGCCGCCCACATCGGTGATGATAGCGGCGGCCCGCCAGACAATAGGGCTGAGCTGCGGGCTTGGAAAGCGAGCCACGGCGATGGCGCCCACCGGGAAGAGCTTGGGGTCGGTGTCCTGATCCACATGCACAACCTTGCCCGTGGCAATGCCGAGCTGGGCGACCTGGCCTTTGCCGTACATGAGCGGGGTGGCAGCGGCCAGCTCGGCGGCCAGCTCGCCTGGCAGCGGCGCTGGTTTTGCCGGCAGGAAAAAAGGACGGCTCTGGAGGATAAAGAGTTCGTCGGCCAGGGCCCATTCGATATCCTGGGTCTCGCCGAAGGCTTTTTCCAGAAGCAGGGCCTGTTCGGCGAGCTGGGCCAGCTCATGGGGGGTAAGGAAGGCTGAGCCTCGACGCAGGCCGCTGGGCAGAAGATCGAGGGATGTTTTGCGGCTGGAAAAGTCTGTGGACGCGACCAGTTCACTTTCGAGCAGGGCAAAGGGCCAGGTGCGGCTGATCAGATAACGGTCTGCTGTTTTATTGCCTTCGACCAGGTCACGGGCCGGGCCGCGCACTGCGGTAACGAGCAGGTGGTTCTCGTCCGGTTGTTCCGGGTTGCGGCTGTAGGTCACGCCGGCAATACGGGCCGCAATCATGGGTTGGACTCCGGCGGCCATGGGGATGTCCCGGCTGCTGGCCGCAGCGCCCAGATATTCCAGGGCCTCCACCGAAAAGCGGGAGGCGATCACCTGCCGGTAGGCGGCAAGCACCGAGGAAAGCTCGGGCCTCACATCCAGCGCCGAATGGAACTGCCCGGCAAAACTGCGGGTCTCCGCATCTTCACCCACCCCGCTTGAGCGGACCGCCAGCGCCATCAGGATGTTGCCGCGCGCAAGCAGTTCGGCCAGCTCGTTTCGTACCGCCGCCACCAGCTGTTCCGGAAACCGGGCCTGTTGCAGCAGTTTATTGATGCGGTTGCTCCGTTCCCGGCTGCTCGCGGTTTCAGAGGAGATGGCATCGATTTGGGCGAAGAGATCGTTTTCCTCCATAAATTGCCGGTAGGCAGACACGGTTATAGCAAAGCCATCGGGTACCCGCAGATTCAGGCGGTTGCGGATCTCGCTCAAGGTGGCATTTTTGGCGCCGACCAGCTCCTCGAAATCACCGTTGATCAGATCATAGGCCAGGGTGAGGTTCCGGTCGTAGGGCCCTGCATAGTCGGAGGCCAGCACTGCCAGTTTGTCGGCAATCTCCTCGTAACGTTCATAGAGGCTCAGATAGCGGTTGTCAGCCAGGTTGTTCAGACCGTAAATCACCTCCCGCACCAGCTCGCTTAAGGCTGCCACCGCCTCGGAGAGAAATTTCCGGTCGAAGACATATTCGCCGGAAAGTGCCCCTTCCATGTGGGCAATTTTTTCCAGTACCTCATTGTTCAAGGAGAGGATGTGGCGGAACTGCTGAAAGGTCGCGGAAAATGCGGCGGTATCCCCGCTCTTGTCGAAGATCTTCATGGTGCCTATGCCCCTTCCTCCGGTGCTTGTGGTAGTTTGATGCGGAAGGTGGTGCCGGAGCCTTCCTCGCTCTCTACCTCAATATCGCCCTGGTGTTCTTTGACAATGGCGTAGCTGAGAGAAAGGCCCAGGCCGGTCCCGTCGTTCTTGGTGGTAAAGAAAGGATCGAAGATATGGGGTAACATCTGGCTGGAAATCCCGGCGCCGGTATCGGCAATGGTGATGACCGCATCCTTGTCTTCCGCTGTTATCCCAATATCGAGGCGGCCGCCCGGCTGCATGGCCTGTAACGCGTTCAGCATGATGTTGACCAGTACCTGCTGGAGTTGGGGGGGGTGCCGGTTATCAGCAGCGGCTGGTCCGGGTGCTGGTAGTTATAGGTGATTTCGCCCAGGCGGAACTGGTTACGCACCAGGGCGATGGAATCGGTCACCAGCTTGACCAGATCGACCCTGACCGTGGCGTTATTCTTGTGGGCGCGGGAGAATTCGAGCAGATGATGCACCACCTCCCTGGCTCGATCTGACTGGGCCAGGATATCATGGATCATTTCCAGGGTGTCGTCTTTGCTAAGATCGGGCAGGTCTTCGAGCATGGCCTCGGCGGTAAGCGAGATATTGTTCAAGGGGTTATTGATTTCATGGGCGATGCCGGCAGTGACCTTGCCGATGGCTGCCAGTTTTTCCGACTGGACCAGTTGATCCTGCTTGGTGTTGAGGGTTTTCAGCATCAGGTTCAGGGAGTTGACCAGTTCGACACCCTCCTCCGAGCAGCTGACCGCCTCATTGATCGGGATGGAGTTCATCTTGCCCTGCATGATCTGGGCGGCGGCCTCGCGGATCGCTGTCAGCGGCCGGATGATCCAGCGCAGCAAAAAATAGATGAGGATCCCGCCCACCAGGATGGTCAGGGCCAGGATCAACACCCCGGTTTTCTGGTAAGTGACCACCTCCCGCTCGACCTGGATGCGGGCCTGGGCATCGAGGTCAAAAACGCGTTTGGTAATGTCCTGGCCAAGCGTACGCAAGGTCTCTTTTAGCTGCTTCTTGCTGCTCAGGAGGAGATCCTCTGCCATCAGTTGCTGGGAGATCGATTCGTATTTGCCTAATTCCTTATTATAAAAGGATTGCAGATCTTCCTCGCTGCCTGGAAACAACTTCTTTACCATGCCGATGGAGACCCGCACCTGATCGATGTAGTCCAGGGCGCTTATCAGGTCTTTCTTGTTGTTGTACAGCAGGTAGTTTTTTTCGTAACGCCGCATCTCCAGAACGTTCTGATTCAGCTCGAAAAAGGACTCGATGATCCGGACCTTTTCTTCGATGCGCAACATGCCGTAGATGGCGGAGGCGGTGGCGGTGATGCCCAGCACGGAAATGATGATCAGGGAGAAGATGAGCTTGCCTTTGATGGAGCGGGGCAGAAAAGGCAGGCAGGGGCAGCATCGCTCGGCGGGCTGTTGCTGGTTGCCCTTCTGGAGAGAAGGCGGAAAGGGTGGGGTAATACTCATAACGCTATCCTGTTTTTAGTTGTTGCCTTTTTGCTGTTCCAGGGCGCGGAAAATAACCTGTTTGAGCTCGTCCAGGCGGAAGGGCTTGGCCAGGAACTCAAAAACTCCTTGCTGTTGGGCAAGTTCCGCCGTTTCCGGCGAGGCATAGCCGGTGATGATGATCACCTGGGTGCGCGGATTCATGTCTCGTACCCGTTTGAGTACTTCCATGCCATCCATGCCATCCATCTTCAGATCCGTCACCACAATATCAAAAGGTTTTTCGGCCATGGCGGCCATGGCCGGGGCCGCCTCGGTATAGGTCTCGACTTCGAAGCCGATCTTGCTGAACACCTGTTTGAGGCGTTTGCCGACGATGCTTTCGTCATCCACTACCAGCAATCGGCAGATTTCGTTGCTCATGATATAATCCTCCTTCGGGTAGGTATTGTTTTTTTTACTTTTATCCTTCTCTGACGACGAAGCTGTAATCGCCCATGAGAAAGGCCTCGGCGTAGCGTGCCACGGCCTGGTCATCAGCCATCTGCACATCCAGTTGCCGGGTGAAGCCGACCAGTCGGCCGAGAATGTCGAGAGTTCGTATCATCTCGGACTGTGCCAGATTACTGGTGCGGGCAATGACCAGATCGCCCCGGGTGCGCACGCTGAAGTCAAAGGCCTCAAGAATCGTGGCGATCAGGGTTGCTCGCCGTGAACGTTTGGCAAGGTCGGTGGCGCCGCCCAGGAAACGGAAATAGATATGATTATCCCTTTCCACCTCGTGGCAGAAGGCGTCGATGATGTTGAAATGATAACCGAAGCGGAAACAGAGATTCACATAATTCTCACTGATAATGGCGATATTGTGGCCGGTGTATTGGCCGGACAGGGTATCCTGGGGCGTCGTCAGTATGCTGTGCATCATGTCCGTAAAGCTCACCGTCATTGCTCCCTGTTGCCAGGCTTCCGGGAAGAGCATTCCTTGGAGGATGGCCCGGAAGGGTTGTGAGCGGATGGCGGAAAAGGGTATGTTGTCGGCTGGTGCGTCCGCCGCTATACCGCCGCCGATATCAATGACAAGGATGCCCGCCTGAATGGGAAGATCGAGCCTCCTTGCCAGTTTTTGTTGTCCGCGCAGACAGGAGTCATCCCGGCCGATATCCACCAGGGTCAGGACCGCGGTTTCATGGATGAAGCGCAGCATGTCGTGAAAGGTTCGGCAGCCCTCGGGCCGGAACTCCTGCATCAGCGGGTCCACCAGATGCAGGCGGGACACCTCGTGGAGGATCCGGCGCAGCATCCTGAATTCCGGGGCCATCTGCACATTCATGGCAGTGGCGGCCTGGTAGGTGAGAAGCTCCTCAACCCTTCCCCGGTAGATGCGCCGGTCCTCGGCATCGACGGTGATTTCCTCGCCGGGGATGATGGCGTTGAAGATGCCGGTAACACCCACCAGGCAGGGCACTTTGAACTCCCTGCAGAGGGTGGACATGTGGCTCACCGGGGTACCCACTTCGGTGACAATGGCCGCGGCTTTCTGCATGACCTGGACGAACTGGGAGGAGTCCCGGTGGCTGACCAGTATCGCTCCTTCCGGAAAATCCTTGAGATCGGCCAGGGTCTCCACCCGAAAGGCTGGGCCGGAGCCGATTCCCTGTTGCGCGACTCGTCCGGCATCGGTGGCGATGAGCTCATAGCCGGCGAGCTTTTCTGAGAGCGGTTTTTTACCCTGATCTGTGGTGCTGAGCAGCAGGGGTCGGGCCTGGAGAATAGAGAAGGTGTCCGTCTCGTCCAGGGTCCACTCGATATCCTGGGGCCGTTTGAAAAAGGTCTCCAGGTGGCTGGCGATTGCGGCCAGTTCAAGGAGCTGGTTTTCGTTCAGGCAGGGTGCCGCTGCCCTCTCTTTTGCCACGGGCGTGGGCGTGAGTATGCCGTCCGGGCCTGCTGCCAGCAGGGCTTCATTTTTGTAGGCGATAGTGCTGTCGGTGATCCGGAAAACGTCGCCTTTGGTAATCTTGAAGAGATCGGTGGGGACCTGTCCCTCTACTACTGCCTGCCCCTGACCAAGTGCGCCTACCACCAGCATGGTTTGCTGTCCAGGCTCCATCGGATCCTCGGTATAGATGATGCCGCTGGCCTTGGCATTCACCATGCGCTGGCAGCAGGCGGCAATGGAAAGGTGGCTGCCCTCGGGAAAAACCTGCCGCCGGTAACGGAGCGGTTTGGCCCCGAACAGACTGGCGACCACTTGCAGGTAGGCCTGAAATACAGCAGTGGCCGTCGGTGTCACCTGCAACTCGGAATGGAACTGGCCGGCAAAGGAAAAATCCATATCTTCTTCCTGGGCACTGCTGCGCACGGCAAGAAAGAGGGGGGCAGGGTTCTTTGCCGCCAGTCGCTGCAGGGCCTGGTCGAGAGCGGCGAGGAGGTCGGGCGGGGGGTTGGCGGCCAGAACCCTCTTTTCGAGGGAGTCGCGCAAGGTTTCCAGCACATCTTCCGCCACCTCAGACTCACTCAGGTAGTGTTCAAAACGGTCGAAGTCGGTGCGCAGGATGTTGAAGTCGATGAGATCATGGAAGAGGCGCGTGGTGATGACAAAACCGTCGGGAACCAGGACGTGCGGATTCACCATCAGCTCGGAGAGGTGCGCGGCCTTGCCGCCGATGAGCGGCCAGTCCTGAGGGCGGATCTCGCCCAGCCAGAGCAGGACCGGACCTTCCCGGTCATCCCGGCCGGTGGCGATAGCCCGCACTCGGGCTTCCATGCCGGCAAAGACCTCAGAGAGTGAGATCCAGCGGTTTTCGGTCAGAATATTGATAGCACCAATGGAGCGGTGCATGGCGTCGATCATCTCTTCAACCGAACTTTCCACATAACGCTGGTCAAAAAGATAGTCGCCGCTGAGCTTTTCCCCCATATCAGCAATGAGCTCCAGGGCCTGATTATTGGCCTTGAGTACCGCGCGGAACTGGGAAAAAATCAGAGAGATGGGCCGACAGGTCTTGGGGGGGCCTTTTCTCCAAAGCATGGCTGGTAGAAACTGTTTTTTCAGGGAGTCAAAAAAAGCCATCTCATTTCCTTGTAACAGCTCCTTCTCCGGCAGCGACGGGTTACCGTCGCCTGTGCAGAAGGATGGGCCAAAAGAAAAAAGGGGCCGCACAAGAGCCTCTGGATGCTCTCTTGCGCGTTTTTGCTCGCATTCAGGCTGGCTGGCGGCGCAATGTGAGTTGCGCCGCCAATGGTGAAAAGCCTGTTATCAGTGGCTGCCGCCGCCTTTTTTGAAGATCGCGCCAACGGCAGAACCTGCCGCCAAGGCGATGAGAACGGACATTATCCCATACAGGGCCGCTTGGTCAACAGCCATTTTCGACAGGGCGGCGATTATACCGACCCGTTTCACCTCAAAGGTGGTTGCGGCTTTATCAACGACCTTGCCATTGTTGACGGCAAGAAGATCGACGTTATAAATCCCGGGAGGCGCCTGGTATGGCCAGTTGACGACGATTTCAAAGGTATCGCCTTTCTCGCCGTGCTGGCGGGTGAACGTCCCTTGCTGGATCTTGTAGATCATCTCTTTTTCCTTGAAGCGGGTAAACTCGTCAAACCACTTCCTCTCGGCGGGCTGTCCCTTGTCGTCTTCGATCTTGGTGGCCTTGGCCATAGCGTCGTAGCCGAGTTGATACTGGCCGCGCTCAGTCTCGGAAAGGATGAGGTTCAGATCTTTGGTGGTGTTCACCAGATAGACGCCGGGTACACCCTTGAATTCCAGGCCTCCTGTTTTCATCCACACAAGGCCCCCGACCTTGCCATAGTGTTTCATGGCGGTGTCGTGTGGTTCCGATGAGACTTTCAGGATCAGATCGTCCTTAGGGTCAGTCTGGCCAGTGATGGTCAGTTTGGCGCCATGATATGATATGGAGATAGGGATCTCTCGAGGAGTCACCTCGCAGGTGATGGCCCGGGCTGCCGGCGCGCTCAAGGCGAAGAGTCCGCAAAAGGCGGCGGTCACAGCGGTCCATCGTGTTATGACTGTTAAGAAAGATAGTTTCATATTAATGACCTCCCGCGTAGGCAAGAAGGAGAGAGGGCTGCAATACAAGTTCGAGAACGATTTTCACGGTCACGGCCAGAACAAGGATTGCCAGCAGGATCTTCAGTTGGTCGCCATGGAGTTTTTTACCGAGCACAGTGCCGATCTGGGCGCCGAATACGGAACCGAACAGGAGGAGCAGGGCGAGAAAAAAATCGACGGTGCGGTTCGAATAGGCCTGCAGGAAGGTAACCTCGACGCAGGTGAAAAGGATCTGAAAAAGGCTGGTGCCCACCACCACATGCATGGGCATGCGTAGCATGTAAACCATTACCGGCACCATGAGGAAACCGCCGCCAACTCCCATGATCGCAGCCAGGACGCCAACAAAGGTGCCAAGGAACAGGGGAACCAGGGCGGAATGGGTGACTCCGGATTTTTCAAAATAGATCTGCAGGGGCAGAGAGGCGAAAAACCCAGTTTTTTTCTTTTCCGGTGCTGCCACTTTCGCCTGGGTAACAGGGGCAGCGCTTGCAACCTTCTTTTTCCGCATGGCGTGTATACTTTCAACGAACATGAACGAGCCGACCAGGCCGAGCATGACGACATAGGTCATCTTGATCAGAAAGTCGGCGCCGCCAGTGGCGCGCAGGAGTTTGATAACCTGGACACCGACTGCGCCGCCCAGGAAACCGCCAATGAGGAGATAGACTCCCATTTTAACATCAACGTTGCCAAGGCGCCAGTGGGCAAAGGTGCCCGAAGCCGAAGCAGCGACGATCTGGTTGGCGTCGGTTGCCGCCGCGATGGTCGGTGGAATGCCCACCATCATTAACAGCGGGGTCATGAGAAATCCTCCGCCCACGCCGAAGAGACCGGACAAAAGTCCGACCGCCAGTCCCAAGCCAATCACCAGAAAATAATTAACGCTGGTGAGGGCTATTGGAAGGTACATGTACATTTTTTCCTCCTTTCACACTTTTTTTCTTTGATTCCTTCCCTGTGTTACTCCCTTTCAGGCCATTTTGCAGACTGCTGATCAGTATTTTGATAGCAGAGGTGCTCCATGCTGCCCGTGTAAATCCGGCAATGATACGTGCAAATACGAGATCGTCCCAAGGCGGAATAATCACCGACCAGAGCTGGGGCAGAAAACAGTCCCCTTTTTCGCAAAGTCGCCGCCGCAACCTGGCAATCCAGGCAGTCTTGCGCTTCTGCGAACTCCGGTCTTCGGCCCCCAGGATGAGGCAGAAGATGCGATATTCGCAGAGAAACCGGACCAGCAGCTCATCAGCCATGCTCTCCAGCCGATGGATGTGGATGGTTACCTCTGCCACATCACCAAGCCAGCTTGCCAGCGCGATAAACTGCCCAGCCAGGGTCTGGGTATCGTTTTCTGCCTCCTCCCCAGGATTTTTTCCCTTGTTTATCCCTCCCTGTTCCATAAAAACCGCATGCACGATACCGGTGGTTCGTTTTGCAAGCTCAATGGCATGGAGAGTTGCAGAGAGATCAGCAGGGGAGCCCCTCAGGAGAAGAGCAATTCCTGTCTTCATAATTGCTCCTTTATTCCATCTTACGACGCTATGCGGCATCATCACTGTGCTGGCCTCTATGCATTGACTGTGCCAGTTTGTTTATCTTACTGTTAATGCGTATTTTTTGCAAAAATTAAAGGAATGAAACAACGGGGCGTTGTTAACATTTGAAACACTTTTCATATAACATGCCGAAACTAAATGACTTTTTTGTTGAAACAGCAGTTTCAATTTGAAACAAAGTCAAATGGAACAGTGTTTTTTTCTGAAATCCGATGATTTGGATGCGGTTTATTTTTTGTCGGGAACGAGATTGAGTTCCTTGAGACGCCGCCAGAGGGTGGTCCGGGAGATGCCGAGTTGCTGCGCCGTTTCCGTCTGGTTGAAGCCGGTGCGGCGGTACACCTCATAGATATGTCCCTGCTCAAGTATTTTTAGCTGGTTGCTGGTCTTTTCCGGAGGCAGGGGCTGCGTACCGGCAAGGAAGAGATCGGGGGGCAGGTCCTTGACGGTGAGCACCGGTTCCCGGGCCAAGGCCACGGCGCGTTCCACAATATTCTGCAACTCCCTGATGTTGCCGGGGAAGGGATAGGAGAGGAGGGCATCGAAAAAGGAGCTTTCGATCCTGGGTACCGGTTTCCCGAACTGGGTGGCAATAAGGGTCACGAAGTGCTGGATCAGGAGGGGGATGTCTTCCTGCCGGTCGCGCAAAGGAGGGAGCTCTATCATCACCACCTTCAAGCGATAAAAGAGATCCTGGCGGAAGCTGCCTGCTGTCACCATTTTTTCGATATCCTGGTTGGTGGCGGCGATGATCCGTACATCGAACGTCGTCGGGCTGACTCCGCCTACCCGCAGGAGGCTGCGTTCCTGGATCACCCGCAGCATCTTGATCTGCATGGAAATAGGCATTTCACCCACTTCATCGAGAAAAACCGTGCCGCCGTTCGCGGTCTCCAGCAGGCCAAATTTAGTGCTGACGGCGCCGGTAAAGGCGCCTTTTTCATGACCGAAGAGTTCATTGGCGACGAGCTCTTCGCTGAACGCCCCGCAGTTGAAGGGAATGAAGGGATGGTTGGCCCGGTCGCTGTGAGCGTGGAGTGCTCTCGCGACCAGCTCCTTGCCGGTGCCGCTTTCTCCCTGGATCAGGATATTGCAGTTGAGGGCGGCAACCTGTCTGATAGTCTTGAAAATTTCCTGCATGGCAGGGGAGCGGCCAATAATCTCCCCAAACCGGTCCGAGCTGTTCGTGGTCTGATCCATGGCCAGCTGGGCGTTACTGGCGCTTTGCAAGGCGTCGCGGATGACCTGGCGCAGATCATCCAAGCGAAAGGGCTTTGCTATATAATTGAAAGCCCCGAACTTGATGGCCTGTACCGCCTGATCGATGGAGGCGTAACCGGTCATGAGGATGACCATGGTCTGCGGGGCCATGCCCTTGACCTGCTGCAGCACCTCCACGCCATTCGCGTCAGTCAGGCGGACATCGGTGATCAGCAGATCCGGAGCGTCCTTGCTGATGCGGGCAATGCCCTCGGCGGCGGTAACGAATCCTTCCAGTTCATAGCCATCCTTGGACAGGGCATGGACCAGGCGTCGAACCGTGATGACTTCATCATCAAGGATGTAGATACGTTTTTTGTGCAAGACTGCATCCGTCATAGCGAAAAAACTCCAGTGATACTGGATGAAGAGCAGGAAAAAAAATACAGGGCGAAACTCTGTTGCCTAAGGCAAAAGAGTATTTCCCAGAATAATATGTCGCCGAAGATAGCACGATCCTTACTATCTTTGCAAAGGGTAATTTTATGAATGACGATTTGGGCGCTGCCGCGGGAAGCAAGGCTCTCTTTCCATAGCCGATAACCAGAAGGGAGAGCGGAAGAAAAAGAGATGAAAAGAGGACGGTCTGTCCTTGTTTCACAAAACAGGGGTAAACAAGAATCAAAGGATTATCCCTGACTGGCTATCAAGAGCAAGGCCGCGTACAATTTTACCACAATTCGGTGCCCTGAACCCTTGCTTCAAAAACTGTTAGAGATTCAGGCCTATGCCTGGGGTAAAATTATCGCCAACCTTGATCTTGTCGAATGGTCAAGCCATTTACCTGGAGAAGAACCTCGATTTTCGAGGTTCTTCTCCAGCTTTTTTATTGCGGATTCGATTTTATTTGCTTTTTTCCCCGATATTTTCGGGGCATGGCTCGTTTTCATCAGCAAAGGCGCTGCAGGCCAAGGTGTCTTCGACTGATTCCAATATTGATTCTTCCTCTTCTGGACTTGTTTGTGCTGTAGCGCTTGATTCTTCCCCGATATTTTCGGGGCATGGCTCTCCTTCCTCAGCAAAAGCGCTGCACGCCAAGGTGTCCTCAACCTCTTTTTTCAATGAAGTTTTTTTCTCGTCCATGGATGATAAACCTCCCATAATAGATGTTTTTGGTCTTCTGTCTAGCCGTGAGTCGCAGGGTGTTTTCTGATAATATTTGAAATATGTTTCTGTTGTCAGTTGCTGCATTCAAGAAGAACGGAAGAGTGTCAGTGGCGCTTCTTTATTTAAAGAATATCACATCGGATTGAAAAAATACAATGGCGGGTATTTTCTCATTTTGACATAATTTTTCTACAGCCCTTGTATATGGTATCTGCCAGGCACCTCTTCCAAGAAACAGCCGGAAAAGATTGGCTGTTTCTTGGAAGAGGCATAAGGTGCCGTAATAAAATAAGCAAAAAAACACTGTTTATTTCATAACGGCACCTAAAAAGAGGGTGTTGATTCCCAGATAACTCTCTGGCCGGATGCCGGGTGTTGGAAGGCCAGATACGTGGCATGGAGCAGCATCTCTCCCGGTTGCCGTCCCTGGCCATAGAGCCGGTCGCCAACGATGGGGGTGCCCAGGCCCAGAGGATGAGCGGCATGCAGGCGCAGTTGATGGGTGCGTCCGGTCAGGGGTGTGAATTCGACCCTGCTGCGCTGGCCTTCGATGCCAATGAGCCGCCAGCGGCTGATGCCCATCTTCCCGTGCAGCGGGTCATGGATCTGGTGGGGCCGGTTGTCCGGGTCCAGTCTGAATGGTAGGGCGATCTCACCTGATTGCTGGCCGAGTGTTCCCTCCAGCAGGGCGATATATCGCTTGTCCACCAGTCGTTCTGCAAACTGGAGGGAAAGATGCCGATGGGCCGCGCTGGTCCTGGCCACAACCATCAGGCCGGAGGTGTCCATGTCGAGGCGGTGCACGGCTGGTTGGTCGATGCAATCAGGGAACATGGCTTTGATCCGGCTTACCACACAGTCCTGCATGTCTAAGCCTCTGCCGGGTACCGACAGGAGGCCGCTGGGTTTATTGACCACCAGGAACAGCGGGTCGATAGCGATAATTTCCATTTTCCTATCCCACCTGTCACGGTAGCTCGTCCAGGCCACAGAGCAGGAAGCCAAGGATGGGCATGCATTTACTGGTGCAGGACGGGTAGAAACGGCCATGCCGGCGGGTCTGGGAGGCATTCTCCCGGCCCCAGTAGAACTCCGCCAGTCCCAGTGGCGTCAGATCCTCTTTGACCGCCTGGTTGAATAACTTGGGGGCGCAGCAATCACCGGTGCCGGTGGGGATCCCGCCGTTGCCGATAAAGGCCTCAGTTAAAGGGCGCTGCCGGCCACGAAAGTTGGTCAGGGTGTAGAGGGCATGGATGTCTCGCATCCATTGCCGGGAGAGTTGCCGGCGCTGCTGCGTCAGATCGGTCCACTGCGGTGAGTGGTGATCCGTGAGCTGGAGCATCCTGCCAAGATTCTTGATCCGGGGCTCAATGTCCGTATAGATCCTGGTGAATGCCTCCACCTGGAAGAGGGGCGGCGCCCAGCCCGCTACCTCCCATCTTTCATTGTACTGGCCGGAAAAGGCGCGCAGTATCCGCTCACTGCCGTCAGCGGCCCGGCAGACCATGACTCCGAACATCTTGCCCCGGGCCTCACCAAAAAGGCTGGCCGTGCTCAGCCGCGGATCAGCCTGTCCGCTCTTGGCCACAAGGTCTATCCGTTTTTCCTGTTCCAGGAACTGCATGAGCTCCAGGCAATGAATGCGGGCGTCGCCTTCATGAAACGAGTGTTCCCTGTGGCAATCGAGGCAGGGGCCTCCGGCGACCCTTTCCTGCTGTGTCTTCTTTTTTTGTTGCATGAATTCCCTGTCCTTGATTGAATGCGATCCATTCTACTTTATAGCTTACTTTATTGTCTCGAAGAAAGTTGTCAACCGGATGGCTTGTGACGCCATCAAATTTTGCCAGCTCCAAGGTTCTATCTTGAATTACACCGAACAACTCCAGAGGATCTTTGGGTTTTCCACCTTTCGTGCCAATCAGGAGGAAATTGTCCAATCCATCCTGGCCGGAAGAGACGTCTTTGCGGTCATGCCCACTGGTGGCGGGAAATCCCTCTGCTATCAGCTGCCGGCCTCGCTGATGAACGGCACCTGCCTGGTGATCAGCCCTTTGATCTCCCTGATGAAAGATCAGGTGGATGCCGCCAATGCCTTTGGCCTGGATGCCGGGTTCCTCAATTCCACCCTTTCCACGGCTCAGCAGCATGCGGTCCTGGCCCGCCTGCAGGAGGGCACGTATGATCTGCTTTATCTTTCGCCGGAACGGCTGGCCCTGCCGGGGTTTCTGGGGCGTCTGAGGCAGGCAACCATTTCCTTTGTGGCCGTGGATGAGGCGCACTGCGTCTCGGAGTGGGGCCATGATTTCCGTCCTGATTATCTGGCCCTCTCCTGTCTGAAGCAGGAGCTGCCCGGGGTGCCGATCACGGCCTTTACCGCCACTGCCACCCACAAGGTGCAGGAGGATATTATCCGCCGTCTGGCCCTGAGCCAGCCGCTGATGACGCGCGCCTCCTTTGACCGGCCCAATCTTTTTTATCAGGTGCAGGTCAGGGATCAGGTGAACAGTCAGATTGAGGCCGTCGTGCGCGCCCATCCCGATGAAGCCGGTATTGTCTATAGGCTGAGCCGCGCCGATGTCGAAAAGACGGCCGCCTGGCTGCAGAAAAAAGGGGTCAAGGCCCTGCCGTATCATGCCGGTCTGAACAATCAGATCCGCAAAGAGAATCAGGAGGCCTTTAACCGGGATGAGGTGCAGGTGGTGGTGGCCACGGTGGCCTTTGGCATGGGGATTGACAAGTCCAATGTCCGTTTTGTGATCCATGGGGACCTGCCCAAAAGTATGGAGGGGTATTACCAGGAGACGGGCCGGGCCGGGCGGGATGGTGAGCCTGCCCTCTGTCTGCTCCTCTACTCGCGGGGCGACTACTTCCGCCTGCGGCCTTTTGTCGATCAGTTGACGGATGAGCGGGAACGTCAGGCCGGTCTGGCCCAGCTCGCCAGGATGATGGATTTTGCCGAACAGCCGGTCTGCCGTAGGCGGGCGGTGCTCCACTATTTTGATGAGGAGTACGTCCAAGAGAACTGCGGCGCCTGTGATGTCTGTGTCCACGGGGTGCAAACCGTTGATGCCGGCATTGAGGCCCAGATGGCGATGTCGGCCATTTATCGTACCGGCCAGCGTTTTGGCGCCGGCCATATTGTCGATATCGTCTGTGGGGCCAGGACGACACGGATCAGCGCCCTTGGTCATGACCAGCTCAAGACCTATGGGGTGGGACGGGACAAGGGAAAACGCTTCTGGCGGCAGCTACTCGACAGCATGCTCAGTCAGGGCCTGCTCACCAGTGAAGGGGAACCCTATCCCATGCTGCATATCACGGCCGCCGGGGAGGAGGTCCTCTTTGGCCGGGCGGAATTTGTCACCCATCGGATGCTGGAGGATAAGAGCAGCAAGGCGGAGAGACCGTTGTACGATGAGCCTTTGTTCGCTCTTCTTAAAAAGCTGCGGCGCGACATGGCGGCCGAGTCCGGGGTACCGCCGTATGTCTTGTTTTCCGATAAGAGCCTGCACCAGATGAGCAGTTTCATGCCGCAGACCCCTGAGGGCCTGCTGGGTATCAACGGGGTGGGGCAGACAAAACTGGAACGGTACGGCAAGCCCTTTCTTGACGCCATCATCAACTATCTGGCCGCTAACCCGGAGGTCCGTCCGCAACAAATGGCAAAGGTGGCGGAACCGCCAGAAGCTCGAAAAGAGGCCCGGAAGCAAACGGGTGGTCAGACCCTTGATGAGACTTTACGACTGGCGGAGTCGGGACTCAGCGTCGAGGAGATTGCCGCCGCGCGGGAGCTGAAACCCTCGACCATCGCCGCCCATATTGGAGAACTCCTGCAGCAGGGCAAGGGGCTGGATGTGGATCATTACGTCGATCCGGCCGTGCGTGGTGAGATGACCGAACTGTTCAGGGTGCACGGGCTCTCTCGTCTCAAGCCGATCGTGGATGGCATGGCTGGCCGGGCGGGATACGAGCAGGCCCATATAGTCCGCGGGTTTCTGGCCTCTCAGGGCTGGAAGATAGAAATGGCCGATAGTGAAGCGTCTTCAACTGAACATAGCGGATTGTGATGATATTTCTTGGGGCGACGGGCCACATAACGGGGAAATCACCGGTTCGTCCGGTGTATTTTTTGGTAGAGCGCTGTTTTTGACCCCAAAAGTGCCTTCCAAGGACTGAAATTGCCTCTTTTCCAATAATTTTCCCTATAAAAACATAATGTTGACTTGGGCCGACCCCGGTGCACTCTCTAACGTTCGAGGTAGCGGACAGGCGCCGGCCTGCCGGCAACTTGTACCCTTGACCAAAGAGTTAGGGCGCATCAGGTGAAGATTAATCGGGAGGAGGTTGCTTGAGCTTTCGGTCTTCCCGCTTTGCGTCCGCCATTGCCTCTGGCTCAAGTTCTTCAGCAGAACGGTTGAAGTGAACGAATAGGCCCCAGGCGGCAAGAAGTATTCCTACCGCGACCACGAGACTCGCCGCATACGGAAGTTGTGCCGGATCTTCATGTATGGCCCTGAACGTCGCAACGAGCCCCTCAATGGCCAGCGCGACCACGATGACCACGAAGAATCTTGACAGGAATCGTCGTACGCGAGTGGGCGCGCTGATATCAGCCTCACGAATAACCTCTTCCTTAACAATAGTTTCGGCAATCTGCAACGCGACGACAGCAGCAGCTAACAGCCCCACGGCTTCGATAATCACTTGCGCTGCGGCTCGATCCAAACCGCCGACGAAGGCCACCCAGCCCATGTGGGCGGCAATTGTGATAAGCATGAGTGCGGCGCAGGCAAAAAGAAATGCCATCAACCCATGGATAATTCCAAATACGCGCATGAAAAGTTTCATTTTCACATCCTGTCACAGAAAACTGTGAGGCCCAATGAATGCGCCCCAACGAGTCTGTAGAAAAACCCGAATTACAATAATGATCCGAATGAAAAATGAGTGAATTTTTCACCGTTTTCATTGTGGTTGGTTATTTTTATGCGTTTTTATTTCCCGGCCGTCTTGTTCCTATTGTTCGATGCTCTAT